>CAWJUT010000027.1:0-106729 GCA_963846105.1 uncultured delta proteobacterium | reverse complement strand
GTCTCGCGCTGGCTGCTGATCACGCGCGCCTGCGTCTTCTCGATGACGATCACGTCGGCGCTGATCGGCGGTCTGCTCGCCGCCGCGACCGCGCCGGCGCCCGACTGGGGCTACTTCGCGCTCGCGCTCATCGGCCTCGTCCTCGCGCACGCCGCCAACAACATGATCAACGACTACTTCGACACCACCGGCGGCGTCGACACGGCCGAGTACACGCGCGCGCTCTACGCGCCCCACCCGCTGCTCTCGGGGTTGATCTGCAAGAACGGCCTGCGTCGCCGCCATCGCCGCCGTCAACCTCGTCGACCTCGCCATCGGCTCGTCGCTCCTGCTCGCGGCGCGCGGCTGGCCGGTGGCGGCGTTCGCGCTCGCCGGCCTCTTCATCAGCGTCTTCTACGTCGCGCCGCCGCTCAAGCTGAAGCACCACGGCCTCGGCGAGCCCGGCGTCTTCGTGGTGTGGGGGCCGCTCATGATCGGCGGCACCTACTACGTCACCGCCGGCACGATGCCGTCGTGGGTCTGGCTCGCGTCGCTGCCCTACGCGATCATCGTCACGACGGTCCTGATCGGCAAGCACGTCGACAAGTACGAGCAGGACCGGCGCGCGGCATCCACACGCTGCCGGTCCTGCTCGGCAAGCAGGCGTCTCGCTGCGCCTGAACCAGGCGCTGATGATCGCCTTCTACCCGATCGTGGTCGGGCTGGTGGTGACCGGCACGCTCGGCGTCGGGCGTGCTGCTGGTCGCGCTCGCGCTGCCCCGCCTGGTGCAGGTGCTGCAGGCCTACTCGCAGCCCAAGCCGGCGGCGCCGCCGCCCGGCTACCGCACTCTGGCCGCTGTGGTTCGTCTCGCTCGCGTTCTACCACAACCGGCTCGCGGGCGGGCTCTTCGTGCTCGGGCTGATCGTCAACGTCGTCCTGGGGTTGTAGCACCCGTCATTCGACGCACGGGGAGCGGCTTGCGAAGAGAGCCCCATCCCTGCTGACGCACGCGTAGCTCACCTCGCCGGTCGCAAGCGGCGCCGAGGTGATCCCGCCCACCGCATCCACCGCGAAGCCTGGAGTCGCGATCGCGGCGCCCACGAACTCTGCGGCACGCAGATCGATGCCGGTCGCTACCGTGCCAAAGCCGGGGTGCACGCGCATCAGCGCTTCGGTGACGGCAACGCCGGGCGGGTTCGATCGAAAGGCGATGCCTTCGCGGAACCCGCCCGGTCCGGCGGCCAGACCGTTCAGGATCCCGACGCCGACGTCCGAGGGCCGCGGACCGATCGCAAACACGTTGAGACCCGTGACCGGCACGTCGCCCGGTGTGCCGAGGTTTCCGACGTCCACCTCGAGACCCTGCACCGCTCCGGAGGTCATGTCGCGGTGTGCGAACGCGAGCACGTTGGCGCCCCAGATCCCACCGATCGGGCCATGGCCATCCATGAGCGCGTACAGAGCCACGGTGTCGGTCTCGGCGGCGCGGTTCTCGGTCGCCACCGTCAGTGTGAAATGTCGCGTGCCGTCGGCGGGCACCCGTTCGGCAATGCCAATACCGGGACTGATCGGTGGCGGCCCCGCTTTCGCCAACTGCTCGGCGAGCGAGCCGCCGCCGAGCTCGAAAAGCGTGGTCGCGGCGACCAGCGCGTCGCGGCCGTGGCCGCCGCATGCGTAGCCCGCGCCAAAGAGCACCAGAACGATCAGAACTCGTCGGAATCGCCGCATCGTCACCATCGTTCATGACGCGGCTCGTGAACGAATCTTTCACGCCTATCGATTGACGATCGTCGCCCTCCCGCACGAGTATGGTCCCCATGGTGACCCGCGCGACGCAACGCCGACGAGGCGCTTCGCTCCACCCGCCGACGCCCGGTCGTCCGGTCCGCGGCTCGCGCAGTGGGCGGCCGATCATGGCGGCGCTCGATCTGCTCGGGCGGCGCTGGGCGCTGCGCATCCTCTGGGAGCTGCGCGTCGACACGCTCGCCTTCCGTGCGTTGCGGACGCGCTGCGATACGATGTCGCCGAGCGTCCTGAACCAGCGCCTGAGCGAGCTGCGTGCGGCTGGGCTCGTCGAGCGCGGCGGCTCTGAAGGCTACCGCGTGACCGAGACCGGTGGCGCCCTGTTGCAAGCGCTGGCGCCGTTGAATGACTGGGCGGAGCGTTGGGCGGGCCGCGCTCAGCGCGCCCGCTTACGCAGCAAGACCTTGACCAGGTAGTCGGCCTTCACCTGCCCGCCCTGGTCGACGACCTGCGTCCGTGTCGTGACCACCCCACCCTTGTCGCCCTTGTCGTCGAGCGCCACCACCTCGGACTCGACGTGCAGGGTGTCGTCGATGAAGGTCGGCGCGACGAAGCGCACGCGGTCCATGCCGTAGAACGCGACGATCGCCATCTCCTGGAGGGGCATCAGGCCCGACGCGAACGAGAGCACGAGGAAGCCATGGGCGATGCGCCGGCCGAACGGACCCTCTTTCTCCGCCCACTCCTTGTCCGCATGCAGCGGGTACCAGTCGCCGGTCAACATGCAGAACTGGATGACGTGGGTTTCGGTGAGCGTGCGCGCTTGTGAACGATCGCGGGCGCCGATCTGGTAGTCCTCGTAGTATCGCATCCGTGCTCTCCGTGGACCGGACCGCGGCCCACCGCCGCTCGATCAGTCGGATCTGGCCTTGAACTGGCCCGCTTCGTTGCTGGTGTTGGTGCTGTAGTTCCCCTCCCAGCAGGCGTTCTCGTTGCTGAACTGCACCGTCACTTTGGTGTCCTGGCTGAGAGGCAAGGCGGGCATCGTGAGATTGCTGGCTTTCCCCTTGACGATGATGCTCGATGCCCCGTCCACACCCTGCTTCAATACGATGGAGTGCACGCCCCGAGCCAGCGCGCTCTTGTCCTTGTACTTGTAGCCGCGCGTCGTCGTCTTCCAGGCGACGCCAGCCGGGATGTGGGCTTCGAGCGCGACGGAGGGAACACCGCCGAGCTCGTCGAAGACACACAGCTCGTACTCGGTGGTCGTGATCGGATCGCCGAACTCGGCACGCTGCGTAGCCGAGCCTTTGAGCCAACGCCACGTCAGCCGGTCGCGGGTGTCGGGTTGCTTGTCCTTCAGGTACAGCATCGATTTCAACGGAACGAACGGCGCGTGGCAGCCTGTGAGCGGCGCCGCCGTGCTGGCGCATGACGCCGGCCTGACAGGCGTCGGGGCTGGTGCACGCGCTGTCGTCGTCACATGACGTGCCGTCGGCGACCGCCGCGCCGCCGCACAATCCACCATCGCAGACGTCGCTCGCCGTACAGTCATTCAGATCGTCACAGGACTGGCCGTCCGTCCCGGAACCCGGGCTGCCGGGAGCGAAGATCGTCGCCGTCACCTGATACATCCCCGCCCCCTGGTAACGGTTGACGAGCACGAACCACGTTCCCGCGGCGGGCGTCACGAACTCGCAGAAACCGAACTGGCCGCCGCCGTTGGCGGCGCAGTCGAAGTCGAGCGTCGTCGGCAGGCTGCCCTGCTTCACGTACAGATCGAAGTCGTTGCTCCCGGGATCGGACGCGTTCTGGGCTATTCGCACACGCGTCGTTCCCGCCGGGACCTCGAAGGAATGGATCGCCTGTGGGTTCAAGGTGTCGACCGTACCCGACAAGCCGACGATCGTCGTGTTGGCGTCGCCCGCTTGCGGCATGGCGCCGCACGACCCGTTGGCGAGATCGGCGCCGCCCTCGGCCTGGATGAAGCCCTAGTAGTTGTAGACGTTGGCGTCATAGCTGTGGTCGGTCGCGTCGCAGGTCGCGCTGGTGCCGCCGGACGTGATGCCCGCCACCGTGCTCCCGCAGCCGTAGTCGACGAACAGCGGTCCTCCGGAGTCACCGTTGCAGGTGTTCGAATCCTCACCCGGAAGACCGATCGGGTCGAGGAAGTCCCAGCACACCGAGGTCGTCCCCGAGATTCCGTCCGTGCACGGCGCCAACTCGACGACACCCCGGCGCTTGATGCCGTAGTCGAAGGCGCCGGCGGTGCGGCCGAAACCGACGATCGTGCCTGTCGTGCCTGCCGCGGGGTCGCGCGCGACGTTGATCGGCGCCGGTGCGACGCCGGTGACCGGCGTCGCGAGCTTCAGCACCGCGACGTCGGCGACGGGGAAGTCGAAATCAGGGTGCACGCTGATGCTCGCGACCGAGAAGAAGCCGGCGTGCTGCAGGAAGACGACGTAGTCCGACGGATCGGGGGCGTTCACGCCCTGGCAACCGAGGCCGATCGTGTCGCACACGCAGTGGGCGGCGGTGAGGAAGGTCTCGCAACCGATCAAGGTGCCGCTGCACAGAAGCCCCCCGCTCGCGGGGTTGCCGGGCGAAAGCAAGGCGCCGGTGCTCGGGTCCTCCGCGGTGAGTGTCCCGTTCACGATCCGTGGCGGGTCGGTCCACGGCAACTGCACACCCTCGCCAGCGAAGGCGCCCATCGGTGCGAGAAGCAACAGAATGGTTAGCAGGACAGCAGAAGGCACGGCACGACCCCGCTCGGCACAGGACGTCGAGTACCCCGCCATCTAGGCGTGTGGTTTCCTGGTTGTCAACGCTCGAAATCCTCCCTAGCGTGAATGCCGTGCGACTCGACACGTGGTTGGCGCGTCTGTCCGCCCGATCCCGCTCGGGAAGCGGCCTGCTCATCCTCTGGATCGGGGTCTGCGTGGCGGGGATTCTGGCGCTGGCACGGTTGGCCACGAGCGGCGCGCTCGACGGTCTGGACCACGCCGCGCTCGACTGGGCGATCGGCCATCGCACGCCGCTGCTCAGCGCCTTCGTCACCGGCATCAGCTTTCTCGGCACGAGTCCCGCGCTCGCGGTCGCCACGGCGACCATCGTCGTCACGCTCTGGAGAAGGGGCAGGCGTTCGGCGGCGCTCGAGGTCGTGACCTCATCCGTCGCCGCGGGATTTCTCACGCCGGCGCTCAAGCTCGCGTTCGCGCGCCCGCGCCCGCCCATCATCACGCAGCTTCTACCCGTCGGCGGCTTCTCGTTCCCGAGCGGGCACTCCTCGGGCATCGCGGCGCTGCTCACGGTCACCGCCCTGCTGTCGATCGCGGCGGCGACGACGCGCCGTCGCCGCCTGGCGCTCGCGCTCGCCCACGCCGGGATCGGTCTCGCCGTCGGCGCGTCGCGCGTGTACCTCGGCGCGCACTACCCTTCGGATGTCGTCGCGGGCTTGGCGCTCGGGATCGCTTGCGGTCTCGGCGCGCACCTCGTCGTGGCGAGGCCATGGGCCGCGAGCTCGCACGCGCGCCCTGGAGCCGACACCGCATCTCGCGATCGTCGCGCGAGCGGCGGCGCTACCGATCCAGCAACGCGACCGGGATCGGCACCACCTTCGCGCGCAGGTACTCGCCGAGGCTCTTCGCCTGCGGGTCGCTGCGCAGCGAGGCGGCGACGCCGTCGCCGAGCAGGCCCTTCACGACGAAGTTCAGCGCCAGGAGGTTCGGCAGCTCGTAGCGGTCGACCTCGAGCGTCGCGCGCCTCGGGCAGCAGCGCATGCATGCGCTCGGCGGTGAGGAAGTCGGCGAGCCAGCGCGTAGGCGGCTTCGGCGTCCGCACCCACACGCCGACGTTGCCGTTGCCGCCCTTGTCGCCCGAGCGCGCGCCGCAGATGGTGCCGAGCGGCAGCGTCGCGCGTCGGACCGCTCGGCAGCGCGGCCGTGATCGCCGGTGGCGCAGCCGGACGCGTGAACGCTCGCGGCAGCCTCGGTCGGGCGGGATCGGCGATCGACTCCTCGCCGATCGACGACGCGCTGCTCGACCGCCGCCGACGGCACCAGCGCCGGCCAGTAGACGCCGATCTGCGACTCGCCGCTCGGCGGGCTCGGTCATGGTGAAGCCCGGGTAGCTCGCGAGCGCCATCTCGACGACCTTGTTCGACGAACGCGCGGCCGACCTTCTGCGCGTCGGGATCCTTCACGGCGATCGTCAGGTAGGCGAACGCCTCCTCGTTGCTGTGCGGGATCGGGGCGGTCGGCACGCCGCAGCGAGACGCGGCGTCTCGGCGAAGCGCTCGCGTCCGCCGACCAGCTTCCAGAGCGTCTCGCTCGGCGAGGCGCGCCTTCTCCTCGATGTCGAGGCCGGCGAGCACGAACGTCATGCTGTTCCTGTAGCCGCCGAAGTAGTTGATGCAGACCTTGGTGGTCGGCGGCGGCGGCTCGCCGCTGCACGCCGCGCACGCAGCACGCGATCCGGGCCCTCCTGCGTCAGCGCGGATGGTGTCGAAGCGCGCCGTGACGTCGGGGTTGGGATAGCGCGGGCCCGGCGATCTCGTAGAGCAGCTGCGCCGTCACCGTGCCGACCGACACCAGGCCGCCGGTGCCGGGATGCTTGGTGATGACGAAGCTGCCGTCGGCGACGCATCTCGGCGATCGGGAAGCCGGGATGCTCGAGGCCCGGCACCTCCTGGAAGAAGGCGTAGTTGCCGCCGGTGCACTGGGCGCCGCACTCGATGACGTGGCCGGCGACGACGCCGGCGGCGAGGCGATCCCAGTCGTCGCGCTTCCAGCCGAACTTCCACGCCGCCGGACCGAGCGTCAGCGCCGCGTCGGTGACGCGCGGGCAGATGACGAGGTCGGCGCCGCGCTCGAGCGCCGCGGCGATGCCCCAGCCGCCGAGATACGCGTTGGCGCGACAGCACCGGCGCCTGCAGCGTGGCGAGCGGCATGCCCTTGTCGAGGTGCGTGAGCGGCTCGCCCTCGCGCCTGCAGCGCGGCGAGCTTCGGCAGCAGGTCGTCGCCCTCGAGGTGCGCGACGACGGCGTTCACGCCGAGCTTCTTGTAGAGCGCGCGCGCCGCCTCGGCGCAGCCCGCCGGATTGAGGCCGCCGGCGTTGACGACGATCTTGATGCCGCGCTCCTTGCAGGTCGACCGCGATCTCCTCGAGCTGGCGGAGGAAGGTGCGCGCGTAGCCGAGCGACGGATCCTTCAGCCGATCCTTGAGCAGGATCATCAGCGTGAGCTCGGCGAGGTAGTCGCCGGTCAGCACGTCGATCGGCCCGCCTTCGACCATCTCGCGCGCCGCGCTCAGGCGGTCGCCGTAGAAGCCGCTGCAGTTCGCGATGCGAAGTACGTCGCTCATGGCGGAGACACCTAGCAGACCGGGCAATGTCGGCCAATTCGTTCACACCTCTTCGCCCCAGGCGGTCTTGACCTTCTCCTTGCCGAACATCTGACCGGGCGAGTACCCGCCGAGGTGGTGACCCCCGCCGGGGTAGCCGGCGACCTTCCAGCCCGCGTAGTCGCGGTTGCCGCCGTACTTCGGGTCGGCGAGAAAGCCGATGATGGTGTGCGCGCGCAGCGCCTCGAAGAACTTCGACGAGGGCGAGCTCCGCGCCCGCCGGCCAGCCCTCGGCCTTGCCCGACTCGAGGGCGGCGAGCACCTCGTCCTGCTGCTTGGGCGTGAGCTCCACGAACGGTTTCGAGAAACGCTTCTGCGAGACGGCGTCCACGCCGGCGAGACCGGCGCGGTAGGCCGGCGCCATCGCCGCCTCCTCGTGGGCGAGCGTCTTGTCGATGAAGTTGACGCAGCCCGCTTCGATGGCGCCTGGCTCGTGATCGGTGGGGATGATCCGGCCGGTGATCGCCTCGACGGTCTTCCACTCGGCTTCGCTGAGGACCGCACGGCTCGTCGATTCCTGGGCGGCCTGGAGGGCGCGTGGCCGGGGAGCGTTGAGCAGCATCCAGAGCGAGCTGCCGTAGATGGCGCTCTGCAAGAAGAACTCACGGCGTGACAGTTGCGACATGCGCAGTCTCCTTCCGGCTGGTTACGCGTTCTGCCGCTTCGCTTCGCGGACGAAGTGGTCCGCGACGCGATAGGCGTTGGCGAGAATCGTGAGCGTCGGGTTGTAGCCGCCCGAGGTGGGGAACACGCTGCCGTCGATGATCCACAGATTCTTGACGTCGTGGCTCCGGCACCAGCGATCGACGACCGATCGTTTCGGGTCGTCCCCCATGCGGCAGGTGCTGTGGAAATGCATGAATCCCTTCATGGCCGCGCGTTCGTTGGGAAGCGAGTAGAATTGCGCGTCCCACTTGTCGATCGCGCCGGCTGGCATCGGCGACCGCCAGCATCTTCTGCGTGTACCAGCGGTTCATCGCGAAGTCGTTCGGGTGCTGCCGGTGGGTGATGCGCGGCGCCGGCAGGCCGTAGCGGTCCTTCACCGTCGGGTCGAGATCGACGCGGTTCGCTTCCATCGGCAGATCCTCGAGGACCGCGGCGAGCGCGACCGAACGCGGGAACTTGCGCAGATAGTCCTTGAGCTCGCGCCCCCAGGTGCGTTTCGCCGGGTAGCCCAGGTAGGTGATGAGCCCGAACGACAGCGGTTGGTTGGTGGGACTGTTCGCCTCGCCGACCACGCCGCCGCGGATGAAGCCGCGTTTCGGGTCGCTCGGGTGGAAGTCGTCGAAGGCGACGATGGCTGTGCAGCCCGGTGAAGCCGCGCGCCGACTCGTCGATCGTGAACGCGACCGCCGGCAATGTGGTGGAGCGTCAGATTGCAGCCGACGAGGCCGCTCGAGTTCGCCAGGCCGTCCGGAAACGATCCGCTCGTCGACATGCGCAGCAGGTGCGGCGTGCCGATGGCGTTGCCGGCGACGACGATGTGGCGGGCGAAGACCTCGTGCTCCTGCCGTTTGTCGTCGAGATAGCGCACGCTGCGCGCGCGCCCGTCCTTCCCGATCGTGATCTCGCGCGCGACGGCGTTCGGACGAAGATCGAGCTTCCCGGTGGCGAGCGCCCTCGGGAATGCACACCGAGAGCGTCGTCGCCTTGGCGCCGATCGGGCAGCCGTACCCGAGACAGGCGCCGCCGTAGGCGCACTCGGGGCGGTCGCCGTGCGGCCGGGAATTGATCGCGACCGGCGTCGGGAACGGGTGATGGCCGAGCTTCCGTAGCCCCTTCGCGAGCCGGTCACTCGCCCTGCGGCCCGGGTGGGCCGGGTTCGGATAGCCCTTCTTGCGCGGCGCGCCGAACGGGTTGCCCTCCGCATCGCCCGAGACCCCGAAGTCCCACTCGGCGCGCTCGTAGAAAGGCTCGATCTCGTCGTACGTGATCGGCCAGTCGGCGAGGCTCGCGCCGGCAACCGGACCCTCGGTGGAGAGCACCCTGAAGTCGTCCGGCCGGAAGCGCCACGACCACGCCGCCCAGTGCGTCATGGTGCCGCCGACGCAGTTCGCCGTGTAGTTGAACTTGCCGGTCTCCGTCGGACTCCGGTCGTCGTAGCGGTAGGTTTCGACCTGGTCGGGCGAGAACACCTCGTCGCGGATGACGGTGCGGAGCTCGTCGTCCTCGAAGTCTGCCGGCTTGAGGAACGGGCCGCGTTGCAACGCCACGACGCGAAAGCCCGCGGCCGTCAGCTCCTGGATCATCACCCCACCGCCCGCGCCGGTACCGATCACGCACACGTCGAACTCGTCCCGCTTCGCCATGCGATCCTCCTCTCGAAGCGCGCCGTGAGGTCGATCCCGTGTCCGCGCGTCGCTTGGGCCGTCACCATCATGCGGACCCCAAGCGCGTCAAGCCAAACCGGGGGAACCGCCGCTCCGCAGCTTGCCGCGTTTGACTTGCGGTCGACGCGGCGTTACGGGCGGCCGTTACGGCCAGAGCATCGGTCCGGCCGCGGAGGAACCGATGGTCATTGCAGGCAGGTCCGTGATTCGCCGCCGCCTCATTGTCTCTGTGCTCCTCTTGTTGCTCGCCTCGCCCCTCGCCGACGCCTCCAACTTCACCAAGGGCAAGGAGGTGGCGCCGTTTCCGGAGGAGTTCAAACCCGGCGACTACATCTGGCATCCCGAGATCTCGCCGGCGGGGCCCGTCGTCGTCGTCATCAGCGTGCCCGACCAGCAGCTGTACGTGTTCCGGAACGGCGTACGCATCGGGCGGTCGACGGTGAGCACCGGCAAGAAGGGTCATGGAACGCCAACGGGCGTCTTCACCATCCTCCAACGGAAGGTCGACCACGAGTCGAGCATCTACAAGGGCGCGAAGATGCCGCACATGCAGCGGCTGACGTGGGACGGCATCGCCATCCATGCGGGGCGTCTGCCCGGCTATCCCGCGTCGCACGGGTGCGTGCGCATCCCGGAGGACTTCGCCGAGAAGCTCTACACCGTGACGGAGATCGGCACGACGGTGATCGTCGCGGACGACAAGTCCGCCCCGAGCACGACGACGAACCCGGGGCTGCTCTTCGCAGGAACCCAGGGCGGCGAGGCACCAGCGGGCGCCCTCGTATGGCAGCCCGAGAAGGCGCCGGAGGGTCCCGTATCGATCGTGCTCAGCGCCGCCGATGGCGCGGCCTACATCTACCGGAAAGGCGTCGAGATCGGTCGCGCGCCCGTCGGCGGACTGAAGGGCGTCTCCGGCTCGCACGCGTTCTCGGCCCTGGAGAAGGTGGACGAGAAGGGGCGGCGCGACTGGCTGTCGGTCACCAGCGTCGGCGGCGCGACGCCGGATCTGAAGGCGATAGCGGACCGGATGACGGTCGACGCCGGCATCCTCGCCAGCACGCGCGCGTTGATCGTGCCGGGAACGTCGCTGATCATCACGGATGCGCCGGTGAATGCGGATACCCACGGCACCACCTCCGACTTCCGCATCCTCACGACGTCGGCTGACGAGGCTGACAAGTAGGCGACGTCCGTCTGCCGGCACGCTGGCGGCGGCGGTGGTCCGTTTCCAGACCGTCAGAATTCTTTCCAGACCGTCAGAATACTTCTTGCCCCGCCAGACTCGGGCGGGGTACTTTCGCGAAGGACGATGACGGCTTGGTGACGAAGCTACGGACGCTCTCAGCGGCGCTTGTCTTGACATCTGCGTTGGCGCTGGGGATCGACGTCCGATCGACGGGCGCAGAGGGCGCGCCCGATTGTAGCGTCTCGGCGGCGGCAACCACGCTGACCGAGCGCCTGGTCGCGAGCGCCCCCGGGCTCGAGCCCTCCGTGCTCGCGCTCGCGCTGCGCGCCTATCAGCATGCACGTTGGCTCGGCCAGACGGCGAGCTCGATCGTCACCCTCATCGACTACAGCCTCCCTTCCACGCAGGAGCGCCTGTGGGTCATGGACCTGAGTCGTGGTGAGCTGCTCTTCCGCGAGCTGGTCGCGCACGGCCAAAGCAGCGGCGACGATCTCGCTCACGCCTTCTCCAACCGGCCGGGTAGCCACCAGTCGAGTCTCGGCGCTTTCCTCACGGGCGAGACCTACGACGGCCGGCACGGGCTCTCGCTGCGCCTCAAGGGCCTCGAGCCCGGCATCAACGACCGCGCGGAAGAACGCGCCATCGTGGTGCACGCGGCAGACTACGTGAACGACGACGTCGCCAAGGTGCTGGGTCGCCTCGGACGCAGCCACGGATGCCCGGCCGTCCGACCAGAGGTCGCTCCCCGTCTCATCAATACCATCAAGAACGGCACCTTCGTCTTCGCCTACTATCCCGATCCCGCGCTGCGACAGACCTCGACGTATCTGCGTTGAGGCGTGCCGCCGTTCAGCGCGGCGGACCCTCAAAATCAATCATGCTCGCATCCTCGGAGCATGAGCGTGCACGCCCTCCATGGTTCTCGTGTCCTGCTGCTCCAGCGCCTCCGCCACCTCGTACGCGGCGCCGTAGCCCGGGCAGGAACGTCACGCCCGGTCCGGGATGGCAGGACGCGCCGCAGAGATAGAGGCCCGGCGATCGGCGTCGCGTGCGCCGAGCCCGGCACGAGGAGCCGTCCGCCGATCATCTGCTCGGGATGGATCAGGCCGTGGGTGAAGTCGCCGTTGGTCGCGCCCTGCATCGCCGCGAAGTGGTCGGACGAGAAGACCGCGCGCTCGACGATGCAGTCGCGGAGGTCGGGCAGGAACTCGCTCAGAGCGGTCGAGGATCCGCTCGGCCATCTCGTCGCGGAGCCGCCCGCGCTCCTCCTTCGGCGCCTCGCACGGGAAGAAGAACCCGTACGTCGTCGCGATGTGGAATCCCTCCGGCGCGAGGCTCGGATCCATCACGGTCGGGATCTGCATGCCGACCGGCGGATGCTCGGGCACCTCGCCGCGCCGGCAGGCTTCGTAGCTCGCCTGCTGGAGCTCGGGGTCCGGGACCAGCGTCGTGTTGAAGCGCGTGCGCGGATCGGCGTTCAGATGCTCGAACGGGCGGACCGTAGCTGCGGCAGTCGCCGCAGCTTGAAGAGCAGGTGCATGTAGGCGCCGCGGTGCTCGATGCGCTCGATCCGCTCGACGGTCGCCGCGTCGAGATGCTCGCGCCCGACGAGCCCGAAGAGCGTGGCCGGCTTGTCGAGGTTCGACAGCACCGCGCGCGCCGTGATGCGCCGGCCGTCGCGCAGCTCGACGCCGACGGCGCGCCCGTCCTCGATCAGCACGCGCCGCACCGGCGACTTCGAGCCGCACCTCGCCGCCCTTGTCGGCGATCGACCGGCAGAGCGCCTCCGAGAGCGACCCCATGCCGCCCTTCACGCGCCGCATGAGCCCGCCGCCCTCGTTCTGCGCGAACGTGTAGACGAGACAGAGCGCGCTGCCCGGCGTGAACGGCCCCTTGTAGGTCGACTGCACGGCGGCGAACGCGACCAGCGCGCGCAGCGTCCGGTGCCGGCGCGCGTCGGGCAGGAAGCGGTCGACCAGGTCCATCGCGCTGCCGGTGAACGCGAGCGTCGATCTGCCGGCGCTTGCGCTCGCTCGGCGCGCGCGGCGAGCAGCTCGTCGAGCGTCGGCGGCAGGCTGCGCGGCGTGAAGCGATGCATCAGGCTCGCCGGGTACTTGCAGAACGCCATGAGGCGCACGAAGCCGATCATGGCGCGCACGCCGAAATGGCGGAGCACGTAGAGCGCCATCCGCAGCGGGTTCGCGTAGAAGATCGCCGGCGGCGAGCTCCGCGAGTTCAGGTTCGACGCCATGATCGGCAGGTCGATGAGCTCGACGCCGTAGCGCGCGAGCTCGAGCTCCTCGGCGAGGCCCTTCGCGAGCGGGAAGAGCAGGCTCGCGCCGACGTCGTTCCGGCAGCCCGTCAGGATCTCGCGCGTGCCCGCCATGCCGCCGACGTAGGCGTTCTTCTCGAGACAGAGCACGCGGAGGCCGCGCGCGGCGAGGAGCGCCGTCGCCGCGAGGCCGTTGTGGCCGGCGCCGACGACGATGACGTCGATCGGTCGCGGAATCGGAGCTCCCCGCGACCGCGAGCCAGCGCACCTGGCGCTCCTGCGCGGCCAGATACAGGCCCATCGCGAAGCCGAAGCTCGTGAACAGACTCATCGTGAAGTAGATCCACGTGCCGCGCAGGCCGCGGCGGGGCCCGTCGATCATCGTCCAGAGCGGAAAGAGGAGCGACGTTCGTGATGATCACGTCCTGCCCCGACCGATCCCGACGCCGGGTTGGTCGAACAGCATCGCGGTGAAGTGCATCCAGCTGTCTCCGCCGGGTACGTCGAAGACGTAGCGCACGTTGAAGTACCAGCCGATGCACACCGAGACGCCCGCGAGCACGTAGTAGAGGCCTTCGAGCAGCCGTCATGCGGGAGCCCGCCCAGTCGCGCCGATAGAGATGAGCATTCACCCGGAAGAAGATGGCGAGCGTGAGGGCGCCGAGCGCGGCATGGATGAGCAGTGAAAGCATCAAGCAGTCGCTACGCCGCGCGGCAGGCGTTGGTCAAGCCGGCGCGCGCCGCGAAGCACTAGCGGCGCCGCGATCCAGTCTTCACGACCTCGACCGGACACTTGATGCCCGGCGCTTTGGCCAGTCGGGTGTCCGCGGTGAGGAGCGACGTGCCGAGCGCCTCCGCCAACGCGACGTAGGCGGCATCGTACACGGAGAGATTGGATCGCAGCTCCCAGCAACGCCCGAGCAACGGGCGGTGCGGAGCGCGAAGCATCGGGAGATCGAAGAGGTCTTCGAGAGCCAGCTGCGCGCGACGCCGGTCGAGCCTCGCGGTCGACAATTGCCGGCGCAGCACCGAGGTCACCTCGAGATCGATCAGCTCCGGCGCCGCGAGCTCCTGCGTCTGGAGATATCCTCGTGCCATGTCGCCGTCGGCGCCATCGTCCGCCAGCGCGGTGGCGAGCACGCTCGCGTCAACGACGAGCACGGTCGGATCGAACGAGGCGGCTGGCGGTCTTGAAAGAGAGGGAGCCGCCGGCGCGGGCGCCGGCGCGAGCCAGCACCTCGTCCACCGTCGGACGACTCGCTTCCTCGATCAACTTCTTGCGCAGGTACTCCTGAAGCGATTGTCGCGCTTCGGCTGCCCGCCGCCTGAGAACCGCGTGGGTTTCCTCGGGAACATCCTTGATTTGCACGCTCGGCATGGCGCCACTATGGCGCCAGCGGCGCCAAGAAGCAACCACCGAGCGTTCCGCTCATTTCGCCCTCGCCGCGCAGAGCTCGTCGAAACGCGCTTGCGCGACGTCGAGGTCCTCGGGTTCAAAGAACTCGAACGATGCGATCCGCTCGCCGCGGTAGAGCACGAGCGCGGCGTAGGCGGTCTCGAACTCGCCGCCCTCGGCGTTCGTGCCCGCCGCGCGCACCATGAACACGCGGCCGTGCGGCGCGACGGCGGCTGCGTACAAGGCGTGGACATTCAGGTCGCGCGTGAGCTCATAGGCGGCGGCGACCGAGCGGATGTAGGCGTCGCCGCCCTCGAGGTGTCCCATACCAGTGCGGCGGTGATCCTCGAGAACGAAGTCGTCGCAGAGTCCGGTACGCGCTCGGACGAGGTCGCGCCCGTTCAGCCCGCGTGAGTACTCGACCGCCCCGTGCGGCATCCCCTCGGCGCCGCTGGCGACGTAGCGCTCGAAGAGCTCCGCGCTCGCGGCGGCGCGGTCGCCGGGGTCGAAGAAACAGCCGCTGATGAAGCGGCCTCCGGCATCGACCTCGCTGACATCGAGGAGCTCGACTTCGGAAGCCGCTCCACCCTCTCGCAGGCTCCACAGTACGCGCTGGAGCACCAGCCGATCTCCGGCGGTGGCAAGCACGGTGCGCGTCGGACGCCAACCCGTTTCCCAGGTATACCGATCGCTCGCAATCCCGATGTCGCGTCCGCCGCTCATGCGCATGAGGCGGCGGCGATCCTCGTATAGGAAGCTCTCGTGGAACAGCGCGCTGATGGCATCCCAATCGCCCACCGGTCCAGCCGCCTCCCAACGGTCCGAGGCCCGCGTCGCCGCGTTCGGCGGGATGCGCAGCGGATCGGGACGGAGCTCCACGAAACGCGCCAGCGCCGCGTCGAGAGTCTTCGAGCTCGAACATCTCGATATGCGTGAAGCGACCGCGCGCCTGCACGAAGAGCTGCAGGTACTCGCTCTCGTACGCGCCCCCGTCCACCAACGTACCGTGGCGGTGGACTCAGGTCAGCACACCGTGCCGGTCGTACGCCGGCCAATGCCAACCGGCTGCCGTGGTCCCGGGCGCGAGGCTCCACAACGCCTCGATGCTCGCGGCGAACGCGCCGGCGCCCTCGAGCCGGCCCATGCCGGTGCGCCGGTGGTCCACGACAACGACGTCGTCGGCCACCGTCGCGAGGAACGCGCCGAGATCGTGAGCGTTGAACGCATCCACCTGGCGCCCGAGCAGCGCCAGGTTCGCCGCCACGTCCGGCTCGATCGCCGCCCAGCGCGCCCACGCCTCGCGCTGCGCCGCGAGGGCGTCGTCGGCGTCGAAGAAGATGATGGCGGTGAACAGTCCCGCTTCGTCGACCTCGACCACTGAGAGATACTCGATCTCGAAGCGGCCATCGGGTGGACCGCCCGTCCAGAGCGTCCGTGCGACGGCGACGCGATCGCCGGCGATTCCCACCGGCCGCCCCTCGGGTCGCGCGCCGACTCTCGCCCGCTCGCGTGCGGATGCGATCATCAACTCGCGGTCGCCGGAGAGGAGTGCCAGACGGCGGCGGTCTTCGAAGACCATTCCGGGAGCGCACAGCCCACGCATCGGCTCCCAATCGCCGCCGTCGACGCCCGCGGCGAACGCCGCCTGCCAGCGTTCCAATGTCGCGGCCGCGGCGTTGGGCTTCGCCCAGGCGGGAAGTGGAACGGATGGCGCGCTCGCGGGCAGCGGAGCGATGGTTTTGATCTCCTCGAAGCGCGCGAGCGCCGCATCCAGGTGATGCGGGTCGTAGAAATCGAGGCGCTCCATCCGGCCGCTCGCGTCCAGCTCGGTCACAACGACAAACGGGCTCTCGAACGCGCCCCCGTCGCGCGTCCCCACCCACACGCAGTCGGCGAAGTGCCCGCGCCCCGTCGCGCGCACGTGGTCCGCGCGGTAGCGGGCGTCCGGCGCGAGCTCGTCCATGGTCCCGACCGCCTCCAGGAACGCGGCCGCACCGTGGAGCGTGCCGAAGCTCACTAAGCGACGATCGCAAACGACCAGCGTCGGTGTGAAGAACGCGGCCGCAGCGTCCCATTCTCGTCGCTCCAGCGCCGCCACGTTCTCTTCATGGATAGTCGCGGCCACGCCGTACTCGGCGCACTCGCCGGCCCGCCAGCGCGCGTCGAGCTCGGCGTAGGCGGCGTCGAGCGCATCATCATCGAAGTGGACGATCGCGACCGGATCGCCGCACTCGTTCGTCGCGACCACGGTGACGTTCGCCATCTCGCTCGGCCCGACGTCGCCTCCGGCGAGCTGCACGCGGCGGCGCTGGAGTGCGAGCCGGTCCCCCCGCGTCGCGAGCAGCTCTACCTCGATCTCCGTCGATGTCATCTCGCCGGTCACGCGTAACCATTCGACGTACTGCTCGCGGTCGCCATCGAGCTGCGCGATCCGCCGCCGGTCCTCAAACCGGAGACCGGCGGGGAGCATCTGCGCGAGGCCCTGCCAGTCGCGCGCGCGCCAGTATGCGATGATCCGTTCCGAGGCGCGCGTCGCGGCGTTGGCGAAGCGGTCCGCTGCCTGCGCGGGTAGCGACACCTCGGCGAAGCGGGCGCGCGCCTGGTCGAGCTGCTCCGGATCGTACAGGTCGTTCCGTTCGAGCTTGCCCCCCGCGCCGAGCTCCGTGACGGAGAGGAACGGGATCTCGTAGTTGCTGCCTTCGCGGGAACCTTCGAAGGTGAGCTGAGAGAGGGCACCCCGCGCGTTGGACCGGACGTGCTTGAAACGCACGACGCTATCCGGCGCGAGCTCGACGAGCGCCCGCTCGGTCTCCGCCCATGCTTCGGGGCCGTGCCGGATCCCGAGTACGGCAACCGCTCGATGATCGTGCTCTGCGAACGTGGCAGTACACATCGCCGATACCGCCTCCCAGTCGCGGCTCGCGTAGGCGCGGGCGTAGGCGCCGGCGCTGGACACGCGACCGTACGCGGCCCCCTCGCCCGCCTCGTAGCGCGCGTCGAGCTCGGCGTACGCGGCGTCGAGGTCGTTCGGGTTGAAGGAGACGACGGCGCGATAGTCGCCGCGCTCGTCCACCTCGATGATCAGAAGCCACTCGACCTCGCTCGGGCCGACGTCGCCCGCGGCCCCACGCCAGAGCGCACGGCCGAGCGCGAGGCGCTCGCCGCGCGTCGCCAGCACTTGCGGGGTCGGGATTCCGGACGTCATCTCGACCATCTGGCGGAATCCCGCGAGCCACAACGGACCGTCGGCCTCCAACTGACTGAACGACGTGCGATCGTAGATGCGAAAGTCCTTCGCCAAGAGGGCCGCGAATCCCGCCCAGTCACGGGCGCCGAGCGCCGTCGCGCCGCGGTCGAGCGCGCGCGTCGCGGCGTTGGCGAAGCGGCCCGCCGTCGACGGCGCCGCCAGCTCGGCGAAGCGAGCGCGCGCCTGGTCGAGTTGCTCGTGGTCGTAAATGTCGCTGCGCTCGAGCTTGCCCCCCGCGCCGAACTCGGCGACGGTGAGGAACGGGATCTCGTAGTTGCTGCCGTCGCGCGCGCCCTGGAAGATGAGCTGACAAAGCGCCCCCCGTGAGCTGGACCGGACGTGGTCGAAGCGGACGACACTGTCCGGCGCGAGATCAACGAGCGCGCGCTCGGTCTCCGCCCACGCCTCGGGGCCGTGCCGTGTCCCGAGCATGGCAACGGCCCTGTGGTCGTACTCCGTAAACGTGGGAGTACACATCGCGGCCATCGCCTCCCAATCGCGGCTCGAGAAGGCGCGGGCGTAGGCGCCTGGGCTGGTCCGGCGACCGTATGCGGCAATGTCCGCCGCTTCGAAACGGCGATCGAGCTCGGCGTAGGCGGCGTCGAGGTCTTCCACGTCCCAGCGCACGTATGCGACGATGCGGCCGCGCTCGTCCACCTCGGTCAGAATGAGGAATGCGATCTCGCTCGGGCCGACGTCGCCGTCCGCGACGCTCGCGATCAGAGCGCGCGCCGAGCGCCAACCGCTCTCCGCGCGTCGCGAGCAGCTTGGACTCGGCGCGTACCGTGCGCCCGTCGGCGATCTCGCGGGTGAACGCGACGTATTGATCGCGATCGAGCTCGAGCTGCACGACGCGCCGGCGGTCGGACACTCGAAGGTCGTCCGTGAACAGCTGCGCGAAACCCTGCCAATCGCTGCGCGACCACGCAGGTCATGACTGGGTCGACCGTCGCGGTGGCAGCGTTGGCCCAGGGCGATTCCGACGACGCGGGCGCCGTCGCTTCGCCGGACTTCCCGACGAGCTCATCGAAGCGCGCCAGCGCCTCGGCCTCGCGATCACTGTCGAAGAGTTCCCAATGGGAGGCGCGACCGTCCGCACCGCACGCCGCGAGAAGACAGAGGGGTCGCTCGAAGGCGCCCCCACTGTTGCGGTCCACGCCGCAGTTCGTCAGCCGGAAGACGAACGCGTCCGGACCGAGGGCGAGGACGTCCTCAAGTCGGTTGACGAGGTCGTCAGAGGCTTCGAACAGCGCGCCAATCGTTCGCAGGTAGCCTTCGCGACCGTACGACGCTGGCAACCCGAGCCGTCGGTGATCCGCGAACTCGAGGTTCGGTCCAACAGTCGCCGCGATGCGATCGAAACTGAGCGGTCCGCACGACGGCATTCACCAACCGCACCATCGCCGTCGCGTGCTCGCGCGCGGGGCCGTCGGGGAGCAGCTCGGCGTAGCGCTCGTAGAGGCCGGCGAACGCGGCGCCCAGGCGATCGCTGGCGAAGAGCTCCATGTGTCGGAATCGCCCGTGCTCGTCGACCTCGCTGACGACAAGCTCCTCCATCTCGATGAGCCCGGCTGCCGCCAGACGCTCCTCGGTGAATCCGTCGGCCGAAAGCGCGTGGCGATGCAGCACCAGCGAGTCGCCGAGGGTCGCGAGTACCTCCGGGCGATACGCGAAGTGCTTTGCCCTGAGGAGCGACCGCCACGTCGCGACCATTCCACGTCGTCCGTAGGACGAGCCGGTCGGGTGGTGCACCAGCTCGAAGTCGTCGGCGAGTTGCCGCCCGACGGCATCGATGTCGCGGCTCGCGATTGCGGCTGCCAAGCGTTCGAAGCTTCCCGTCGCCAGCGTTCGGACGTACGCGGCGCCGGACGGGCGCGCTTCGGCGCCGCGACCCGCAGTGAGCGCGTCGAAGCGCGCCAGCGCCTCGGCTTCCTGGTCGGGCTCGAACACCTCGACGCGCGCGATGAGACCGTCGGCGCCGAATACGTTCAGCGCGAGGATGACGTTTTCGAAAGCCCCGCCGCTCGCGCGGCTGGTGCCGAGAAGGTTGATCGCACGACGAGCGCGGCGGGCTCGAGGGCGAGGACGTCGTCGTCGCGGACGCGTGAAGCCGTCGGCGAGGTCGGCCTGCCCGCGCCAGTGCGTCAGCCACTCTTCCCGTCCCTGCGCGGACCAGGTGCCCAGGGTTCGGTGGTCGACACATTCGAAGGACGGAGCGAGGCGGTCGCGATGCGATCGGCGTCGAGCGGCCCTCCAGCGACCGCGAGCGAGCGCGCGATCCCGCTGGCGCGGGTGCGCGCGGGGCCTTCCGGCAGACTTTCGGCATAGCGCTCGTAGAGACGCACGATGGCGGCGCGAAGGCGCTCGGCGGCGAAGATCTCGAAGTGCCGGAGCCGGCCGCGCTCGTCGGTGCCGTTAGATCGCGACGTCCACGATCTCGTAGGCGCCGACGTCGAAGCGGCCGCCGACCGCGCCGCTCGCCGACATCTCGCGACGCACGAGACCCCACGACGTCTCCGAGCGTGGCGAGCGGGATGAAGCGGAGGCGCGCGTCGGGCGATTGCATCAGCCGCCGTATGCCGTGCCGCATGCCCTCGACGCCGTAGGTCGCCCCGGTCGGGTGGTCGATGCACTCGACATCCTCCGCGAAGTACGTCGCGAGGGCAGCGAAGTCCCGGGCGGCGACGATGGCCTCGAACTCGGCGCTGGCGCGCGTGACCGCGTTCGGCCGGACGCGGCGCGGCACGCGACGTCGCCTCCGGTCCGCGCGCGGCACGGCGGCGCCGGTGAGCGCGTCGAAGCGCGCGAGCGCCTCGGCCTCGCGGTCGGGCGTCGAAGGTTTCGTGCCGCGTCACCCGGCCGTCGGGGCCGAAGACCGAGAGCGTACACACGGTGCGCTCGAACGGCCACCGCCGCTCTCGCCAGACGCCAGAGGTCGTGGTCTTGCGGACGAACCCATTCGGGCTCGAGCGCCAGCACGTCGTCGACGCGGTAAGCGCAAGCCGTCGACGAGATCGCGAAAGCGACTCGCGGAGCTTGGTCCTCGCCTCGTCCAGCGACAGCGCTCCGTATCCGACGCTGCGATGGTCGATGTCCTCGTAGGTCGGCGCGTAGAGCTGCATCAGATCGGGCGCGTCCCCCGGCATCAGCATGAAGGCGACGGCCTGCGCCGTCACCGCGGCACGCTCGCGCTCCGGACCCTCGGGCAGACCCTCGGCGTAGCGCTCGTAGAGGCGGGCGATCGCGTCGCCGAGGCGATTCGCAGGCGAAGACCTCGATGGCGCAGATGGCGTCCCTGCTCGTCGACCTCGAGCAGCGACGAGCGCCTCGTTCTCGTATTCGCCGACGTCGAACCGATGGCCCCGGTCGTACCGCTCGCCGTGGATGCGGCGCCGGCCGAGCATGAGCGCGGTCGCCGAGCGTCGCGAGCGGTTCGACGCGATAGCCGCACGTCGCGCGAGCGCATCAGCCGCTCGATCGAAGCGATCGCTGCCTCGCGGCCATACGTAGCCCCCGTCGGGTGATCGATCTCCTCGAACGTCGTCGTCGAAGCGCCGCGACGGTCGTCGACATCGCGCGCCTGCGACGCGGCGTCGCAGCGCGCCGCACGTCGCGGTCGCGAGGTTCGGACGGACGCGGCGCTGCACCGCGGACGGCTGCGCGGGACGCGTCTCCGGACGCGTCGCGGCGGAGACGTTGCGCTCGGCGGCACGGCGCGCGCGCTCGGCGAGCACCGTCGCGCCCTTCGCCTCCCAGAGCTCGAAAGCGCGGCGTTCCTCGGCGTCGGCCTCGGCGCGGCGGCCGCCGGCGCGGAGCGCGGCGGCGAGCGCCAGGCGCGCGTCGGCGTGGTCGAGCAAGGCGTCGGTCGCGGCCGCGATCGCGACGGCGGCCTCGGCGAACGCGATCGCCGCCGCGTGGTCGCCGCGCCGCGCGAGCGCCTCGGCCCGGACACCGCGCCACGCGATCGCCGCCTGCAGATCGTCGCCCGCGAGCAGCTCGCTCTCGTGCGAGAGCGTCTCGGCCTCGGCGGCGCGATCCTGGGCGAGGAGCGCACGGCCGAGCAGCGCGGCGGCGCGGGCCGCGTCGATGCCGAGCCCGAGGTCGCGGAGCCCTTCGTAGCCGGCGCGGAGCGCGCGCTCGGCGGCGGGCGCGTCGCCTTCGAGGAGATCGATGCGCCCGGCGAAGACGTCGGTCTCGTAGAGGCGATGGCTGATGCCGAGCTCCTCGACCATCGTGCGCGACGACGCGAGCATGCGGCGCGCCGCCTCGGTGCGGCCGCGCAGCGCCTCGAGCACGCCCTGGCAGCTGAGCGCGACGGCCTCGACGGCCGGCGCGCCCTGCGTGATGCGGAGCACGCGCACCACGTCGAGGCAGCGGCCGCTGGCGCGCGTGACCGGGCTCGGTCCCCAGAGCGCGGCGAGCGGCGCGCCGGCGAGGACGGCGTTGGCGCGGCGGCGATCGCCGGCGCGGCGCGCCGCGGCGAGCGCCTGGTCGAGCGCGGCCTCGCAGGCGCCGACCTTGCCGAGCCGCGCCAGCGCCTGGGCGTGGACGAAGTGCGCCTTGGCCTCGCCGGCGGCATCGTCGAGCGCGGCGAGCTCGCGGGCCGCGGCGCCGACCCGATCGGACGTCGCGTGCAACGCCTCGGGCGCGGTCAGCACCGTGAGCTGACCCGCGAAGCAGGTGTGCCAGGCGCGGAGGCGCGCGCGAATCGGCGCGGCGACGCGTTCGAGCTCGGCGATCGCGTCGGCCGCGGGCCCGACGTCGCCGGCCGAGAGCAGCGCCTCGCACCAGTCGAGGACGAGATCGGCGCGCTCCGGCGCTTCGGGCGTGAGCCGATCGAGGGCGCGCCCGAGGAGACCCGCGGCGAGCGACACGTCGTCGCGCGCGAGCGCCCGCCGCCCGGCGGCGGCGAGGCGGCGCGCCGCCCGCTCGCCGAGCGCCGTCGCCGCCGCATCGAGCGGGCCGAGCTCGCGGAGATGCTGGTGCGCCTGCTCGAGGTGCCAGCCGATCGTCTCGTCGTGCTCGGGCGCATCGCCGACCTGCCCTTCGATCCAGTCGGCGAGCCGCGCGTGCAGCTCGGCGCGCGTGCCCTTCAGAAGCCGCCGGTAGGCGGCGTCGCGGATCAGCACGTGATGGAAGCGCAGCGCCGGCTCGCCGAGGAGCCAGCCGGTGTCGCGCTCGATCAGCTCGCTTCGCCGCAGCGACTCGAGGCGCGCGTCGAGCTCGGTGCCGTTGCGCGCCGAGCAGCGCGGCCACCGCGCTCGCGCGAGAAGTGGCGGCCGACCACCGACGCGCGCTCGAGCACGGTGCGCTCCTCGGGCCGCAGGCGCTCGATGCGCGCGGCGAGCAGCGCGTGGATGGTCGGCGGCATCTCGAGCGCGGCGAGCCCGGCGCCGACGATCCAGCGCTCGCCCTCCTTGGTGAGCGCGCCCTCCTGCACCAGCATGCGCACCAGCTCGCCGACGAAGAGCGGGTTGCCCTCGCTGGTGGCGAGCACCTTCGCCGCGACCGCCGCGGGCAGATCGGCGGCGCCGATCACGTTCGCCGCGAGCCGCATCGCGGCGCCGGCGTCGAGGCCGCCGAGCGTCACCACGTCGGCGACGAGCCCGCCCGGCGTCACGAGCGACGAGCGCAGCTCGCGGAGCTCCGGCCGCGCGCCGACCAGCACGAAGAGCGGCACGCCGCTGCCCCACTGCACCAGGTGCTCCACGAGGTCGAGCAGCAGCGGCTCGGCCCAGTGCAGGTCGTCGATCACCAGCACCAGCGGCTTCGCGCCGGCGAGCCCGGCGAGAAACCGGCGCACGACGAAGAACGTCTCCTCGGGCGACGTGCGGCGCGCCGGTGAGGAGACCGTCGATCCCGCCGGCGATGCGCGCGCGCTCGCTCTCGTCGCTCGCGGCCGGGAGTGCGGCCGCGACCGCGGCCCTGCACCGGCTCGCCGACGGCGCCGTCGTCGAGGCCGAGGAGCGCGCGCAGCGCCTGCGCGAGCGGCGCGAACGTGGCGCCGCCGGCGGCGTCGCAATGCGCGGTCGAGGATCGTCGCGTCTTCCATGTGCCGGCGCGCGAGCTCGTCGATCAGGCGAGACTTGCCGAGACCCGGCGACCCGAGCAGCACGGCGAGCCGCGTCGCGGGGGTCGCGACGGCCGCGTCGTACACCGCTTCGAGGCGCGCCAGCTCGGCGTCGCGACCGACGAACGGCGCCGCCGTCGCGCCCGCCGGCGGCTCGAGCGAGACCAGCGCGATAGGCGGCCACCGCTTCCGCCCGCCCTTTCAGCGTGACGCTGCCGAGCGGCGCGAGCGTCACGCGCGTCGCGACCAGCCGCCGCGTCGCCTCGCCGAGCACCACGTCGCCGTCGCTGCCCTGCTCCTGCAGGCGCGCCGCGACGTTCACCGGATCGCCGATCACGTCGTCGCGGGCGCCGCTCACCACCACCTCGCCGGTGTTGACGGCGACGCGCAGTCCCGCCGCGCCGAGCGCCGCCTCGGCGCCGACGAGCGCGCGAAACGCCTCCTGCATCGCGACCGCGGCGCGCACGGCCCGGAGCGCGTCGTCCTCGGCCACCTGCCGGAGGCCGAAGGCCGCCATCACGCCGTCGCCGAGGAGCTTCACGACCGTGCCGCCATGCGCGTCGACGGCAGCGCGCAGCGCCGCGTAGTAGCGCTCCATCACGCGCTGCGCCGACTCGGCGTCGAGCCGCTCGTGCAGCGCGGTCGAGCCGACGAGGTCGGCGAAGACGATGGTGACGACCTTGCGCGCGCCGGCGTCGGCCGCGGCTCGTCCGGACGCGGCACCCGTCGAGTCTTCCTGGTCTCCGGCAACGGGCTGCCGGGGAGCAGCCGTACCCAACGCTGCGCCGCACTCCCCGCAGAACTTCTCGCCGGCTTCGTACGGTGCGCTACATGCGGCGCAGGCTAGCGCCAGCGCCGCGCCGCATTCCGCGCAGAACTTCCGGCCGGCGCGGTTGTCGTGGTTACAGGAGGGGCAGCGCATCGCGTCTGGTCTCGCGTGCGCTGACTACCATGACTCGGCTCAAACGTCAGAACGCGCGGCAATCGTGGGACGTACCCTTGGACCGGGCCGCGTTCACTCGGCCCAGTTCGGCTTGCGCTTCTGCACGAACGCCGTCATGCCCTCGGCCGCCTCGGCGACGCGAACAGCTCGGCGATCTTCGCCTCGGCGTACGCGAACGCCTCGTCCATCGGCAGGCGCGCCACGGTGCGGACGAGGCGCTTGGCCTCGGCGACGGCGATCGGGCCGCCCTGCGCGATGGCATCGACCTCCTCCTCCACGGCGGCCGCGAGGCCGCCGGCGGGACCACGCGGTGCAGCAGGCCGTAGCCGAGCGCCTCGCGGGCGTCGAAGCGCGCGCCGGTGAGGAAGAGCCGCATCGTCTGGTGGACGCCGAGCTTCGGCAGCACGACCACCGAGATCATCGCCGGGATGACGCCGACGCGCACCTCGCTGAAGCTGAACGTCGCGCTGTCGACGGCGATGGCGACGTCGGCGGCCGCGACCAGACCCGACGCCGCCGCCGAACGCGTGACCGTTGGCCGCGACGATGACCGGCTTCGGCCCGTCCCACATGCGCTTCAGGATCTCGACGAAGGGATTGCTGCGCGCCGCGCCCGGCGCCACCGCGGCGCCGCCGCTCTTCAGGTCGGCGCCGGCGCAGAACGCCGGCCCGTTGCCGGTGAGCACGATCGCGCGCACGGCCGGATCGGCGATCGCGCGCGTGCAAATGCGGCGCCGAGCTCGCGCATCGAGCGCGCCGACAGCGCGTTGCGCGTCGCGGGCGAGTCGAGCGTGATCCATGCGGCGCGTCCGCGCACCTCGTACTCGGCACGTCCGGGTCGCCATCACGCTCTCCTCAGTCGGCCGTCGACGACGACCAGCACCGCGTCGGGGTCGACCATCTGCCCGACCTCGACGCGCACCTCGCTTCACCACGCCGGCGGTCGTGCGGCGATCATCTGGTGCTCCATCTTCATCGCCTCGAGCACCAGCAGCACCTGCCCTTCTCGACGCGGTCGCCGGCCGCGACCCGCACCTGCACGGATCGACGCCCGGTCATGGGCGCGCACGCAGCCGCCGGCGACCTCCTCACGCTCGGCGGCGGGGAAGCGCGGCAGCAGGGTCAGCTCGGCCGGTGCCGAGCGAGCCGTGTGCACGAACGCTGCCTCGCCGCTGGTCGCGACCGTGAAGCGGCGGCGCACGCCGTCGATCTCGAGCGTGAGACCGATGCGCGTCGGCGGCGTGAGCACGGCTGTCCGAGCGACACGCCGCCCGCCTCGACCGTGAAGCGCCCGCCGGGCTCGCGCGACGTAGCCCACCTCGATGCGTCTCGTCGCCGACCGCGGAACGACACGTCCTGCGGGCGCCAGCGGTTGTTGCGCCAGCCCGACGGGATGCTCGCCGGCAGCGGGCCGCCGGCGCGGCGGCGCTGCTCGTGACCGTGCAGCGCGGCGACGATCGCGTGCACGCGGTCGGCGCGCCGGGTCGCGCGCGGCACGGCGGCGTCTCGGCGGGCAGGTGACGCTCGATGAAGTGCGTGTCGAGCTCGCCCGCCGCGAATGCCGGGTGCGTCGAGCACCGCGAGCAGGAAGTCGCGATTGGTCGTCACGCCGCCGACGCCGAGCGCCGCGAGCGCGCGCCCAGACGCCGCCGCGCGTCCTCGCGCGTCTCGCCCGTGCGCGATCACCTTGGCGAGCATCGGATCGTAGTGGACGCCGACCTCGCTGCCCGGCGACCACGCCGGCGTCGCAGCGCACGCCGGGGAGCGCCGCCGGCTCCCAGAGCGCGACCGTCCCGGTCGCGGGCAGGAAGTCGCGCTGCCGGATCCTCGGCGTAGAGCCGCGCCTCGATCGCGTGGCCGTCGAGCGTGACGTCGTCCTGCGCTGATCGGCAACGGCGCGCCTTGCGCCACCTGGATCTGCAACCGCACGAGGTCGAGGCCGGTCACCATCTCGGTCACCGGATGCTCGACCTGGAGGCGCGTGTTGACCTCGAGGAAGTAGAACGCGCCGCTCTGGTCGAGGATGAACTCGACCGTGCCGGCGCCGACGTAGCCGATCGCCTTCGCCGGCCGCGACCGCCGCCCCGCCCATGCGCGCGCGCAGCGCTGCGTCGACCGCGGGCGACGGCGCCTCCTCGATGATCTTCTGGTAGCGGCGCTGGATCGAGCACTCGCGCTCGAAGAGTGGACGACGTTGCCGTGCACGTCGCCGAAGATCTGGATCTCGATGTGGCGCGGGCGCTCGAAGTAGCGCTCGAGCAGCAGCGTGTCGTCGCCGAACGCGCCGACGCCGCCTCGCGCCGCGCCGCCGCCAGCGCTTCGGCGAACGCCGGCTCGTCGCGCACGATCGCGCATGCCCTTCCCGCCGCCGCCGGCCGACGCCTTGACGAGCACCGGGAAGCCGATCTTGCGCGCCTCGGCGGCGAGCTCGTCGTCGCCGAGCCCTGCGCCCGACACGCCCGGGATCACCGGCACGCCCGGCCGCCGCCATGATCGCCTTCGCCTCGATCTTGCTCCCCATCGTGCGGATGGCGTCGGCCGGCGGCCCGATGAAGACGAGCCCGGCCTCGGCGCAGCGCTCGCGCGAACTCGGCGTTCTCGGAGAGGAAGCCGTAGCCCGGGTGGATGGCGTCGGCGCCGGTCGCCCGCGCGCCGCGTGCAGGATGCGGTCGATCGCGAGGTACGACTCGCGGCTCGGCGCCGGTCCGATGCGCACCGCCTCGTCGGCCTCGGCGACGTGCGGCGCGCTGGCGTCGGCGTCCGAGTACACGGCGACGCCGCGCGATCCCCATCGCGCGCACGGTCCGCAGCACGCGCCGGGCGATCTCGCCGCGGTTGGCGACCAGGACCTTGGTGATCGTGCGGACCTCGGGCGCCGCGCCCGTCCGTGCCGGGCGAGCCGTCGAGGTGGAGCGTCGCGGTCGCGGGCTGTCCATCGCGCGCTTCTTAGCGGTATCGACGGCGTGGCGCCAGCCGCTCTGGCGTTCCGGGCCCGGCGGCGCCGCGGACGGGTTCACCGCAGGCGGATGAGTCGGGCCGTCTCCTGCGTAGATCGTTCGGCGGGGACCGATCGCCACCAGCTCGATCACGCGTCTCGGGGCGATCCGGTAGACAATGCGGTGCCTGCCTAGTCGAAGACTCCGCAGCCCGGCAAGATCGTCACGAAGCTCCTTCCCGGCGGACGGATCGTTTCGAATCACGTCGAGGCCAGCGCGAACCTTTCGTTTGAGACCCGGGTGAAGACCGGTGATGAGCTCGGCGAGCGAGTCCGGGACGCGCAGGCGATACGAGGAAGCCATACTAGCTCGTCAGGGCAGAAGCTCCTCGAGGGTGTAGATCCTAGCGCCTTTGCGAAGTTGCCGGAGTCCTCGTCGGATTTCCTGCATGAGCTCGCGATCAGACTGGATCGCTACCGTCTCCTTCCAGGATTCGTATTCGTCGGGGCTCACGAGGATCGCGGCGGGCCGACCGTTCCTGGTGATGAGGATTTCCTCATCGGTCTGCGCCACGCGATCAACCAGCCGGCTGAGCTGGGCTTTCGCTTCCGCGAGCGGCAGTGTCTTCATGGGTGTTCCTCCGATCGGCTGTGGAAAGTGGTCTGAATTCTGACCAAACCTTAGGTCCCCAGCCCGGAGCCGTCAAGAACACACCGTGAGGGAGCGGCACCGGTCTGTCCTCGAGGCGCTCGCGTACCCGCCTGTCGGCGTCCTACTTGGTGCATGTCGACCCACGTGCTAGGAGCGTCGCGTGGCGGACGGCGCCCGCGGCGACGTGATCACTGCCCTGGCCCCGGCTCGCGCCGCCGCCTGGCGCGACAATCCCTGGTACATGATCGCCGTCATCACGGCGGCCAACGCGATCAACTGGGCCGACCGCCAGGTGGTGCCGATCCTCTTCCCCGGCATCCAGCGTGATCTCGAGCTCACGGACACGCAGCTCGGCATCGTCGGTGGCCTGGCGTTCTCACTCGTCTATGCCGTCGCCTCGTTCGTGTTCGGCTACGCCGCCGATCGGACGATCCGCCGCAACGTCGTCATCGTCGGTCTCGTCATCTGGAGCGCCGCCACGGCGGCGAGCGGGCTCGCGACCGGGTTCGCTTCGCTGTTCGCGGCGCGGTTCTTCACCGGCGTGGGCGAGGCGAGTCTCTACCCTGCCACCATGTCGCTCATCGCCGAGCGCTTCCCCGTCACCAAGCGCGGCCGCGCGATGGGCATCTTCGGCGCGGCCGCGGCCGTGGGCGGCGGCGTCGGCGTGGCGCTCGGCGGCTATCTCTCCGAAGCGTTCGGCTGGCGCAACGTGTTCTTCATCTATGGTGCCGCCGGCTTGCTCCTCGTGCCGGTCCTCATGAGCGTCCCCGAGGCCCCCCGCGACCGCGCATGGCGACGCGGCGCCCGAGCCGGCGCTTCGTGTCGTCGGCGAGCTGCTCCGCGACCGCCGGTTGCTCACCCTCTGGATCGCCGGCCTGGTGATGATGACCGGGGGCTTCGGGTATGGCGCGTGGGCGCCGTCGTTCTTCGTGCGCGTGCAAGGGTTCGACGTGGCGCAGGCCGGATACCTCTTCGGTTTCGCGGCGCTGACCGGTGGCGTCACGGGAAGCTTACTCGGAGGCGTGCTCGCCGACCGCTTCCGGCGCCGGCGCCTCGCCGGCGAGCTCGACCTCTCGGCGATGGTCGCCTTCCTCGCCATGCCGCTCGTGATCCTGGTCCTGGCTTCGAAGTGGGTGCCGCTCCTCGTCATCGGCGGGCTTCTCGGCCCGGTCGCCATCTACGCGTTCTTCCCGCCGCTGCAGACGGTGCTCACCGAGATCGTGCCGCAGCGACGGCTCGGCCTCGCCTACGCGATCAACATCCTCTTCCTCGCCGGCATCGGCCAGGCGCTCGGTCCTTTCCTCATCGGGCGCGCGTCCGACGCAACCGGCAGCCTCACCCTCGGCCTCTACGTGGGCGCCATCGCCATGGGATTGGCGAGCGTGCTCGCGCTCGCGGCCGGGCGTGTGATCCGCGCCGACACTCCGCAAGCCCGATGAGCACCGCCGCGCACACCGGAGCATCATCAGCCTTACGCTGGAGGGAATCCCATGATGACGTTGCTTCGCTGGTTGTTCCGTATCGTCGTCGGTCTCGTCGTGCTGCTCGTCCTGTTGTTCCTCGGCGCGCGCCTGCACGACGGGCCGATCGGCCCGATTCCGGGCGGACCGCTCGCGGCGGGTGAGATGGCGAGCGAGCCGGTCGCGGACTGGTCGTTCGCCACGGACGTCGGCGAGGTCGAGCTTCAGCTCGCGTCGCAGCAGCGCTCGCGCACCACCTGGATCCTGGTGTTCGACAAGAAAGCCTACGTGCCGTGCAACCTCGGCTTCCCGCCCGGCAAGACCTGGTACACGGAAGCGGCCAAGGACGGGCGCTCGATTCTTCGCATCGAGGGCAAGCGCTATCCCGTCACGCTCACCAAGCTCGACGACGCCGTCACGCAGAAGATGGAGAGCGCGGTACGTGCGGAGGTCACGCGGAAGTACCCGAACCCGCCATCGGGGGAGGGGGGCGTGTGGCTTTTCGAGGTGACGTCGCGCTGAGCAACCCGCCGTGCAGGCGCCAGGGTGGTTGTGAGCTAGCGGCTAACGCCCGGGCGCCGGGCGTCGCTTTGCGTACGACGGCCCGCCGCGCGTCCACTCGGGTCCGTTGCCCCAGTCGAGACGCGTCTGCTTTTGCGGGTGACCAGGATCGTGCTTCGCACACGCCGCCTGGTACGCCTCACCGGCAGTCCGCGCTTGGGGAACGGCCCAGTAGTCCTCTTCGGTGCGAAAGCGTCCGTCGCCGCCGTAGGTCAGAATCGTGATGCCGGGGAAGTCGATCGTTCCGGTGCCGCTCGGATGGTCGCGGCGGTTCTGCATGTAGACGCAGACGCGACCGGACGTCGGATCGACGATGTGCCATTCGTAGACGGTGTAGAGCTCGCCGAACCGCTCCATGATCGGCTTGATCCAGGCCCGCACCGTCTCGCGGCCGTGCATCGTGCCGAGCACGTGCTCGATGTACTCGACATCCTCGGTGAAGCAGTCGGCCCACGCATCCCAGTCCTCGCCGACGGCACCGCAGCGCCAGTAGTGGATGAACGCGGCTTCGACCTCGGCGTGGGACCCCATGATGGCCATGAGGCTACGTGTCCCCCGGATGCGGCGCAAATGGGAGCGCGGGCGACGCCGCTTCGGTGCTGGTGCCGTCCCGATGGCACTGCTATCGGGGTCGCAAGGAGGAGCCCCCATGTCCGAGCCGCTCGGCGATGTCGCCACGCGCCTGCTCTTCGAGAACGATCACGTCAAGGTGTGGGAAATGACGCTCGCGCCGGGTGAAACGTCGGCGCTGCACCGCCACGACCGGCCCTACGTCATGTGCATCCTCGAGGGGACGCGGGTCGACGCCGATCTGGTGGGCAAGGGCCATCTGCAGATTCCGGTGCAGCCCGGTAGCGTGCTGTTCGTACCTCCCGGCGACACCGAGCGCGCGATCAACGGCACCGACACTCCGTTCCGCGAGATCCTGATCGAGCTGAAGGTTCCGCCCGCGGGTGCGACTCCCGAGGTCGCGGTCGCCAATCTCCCCGGACCGCCGATCATGACCGCGGCGACCTGAGTGGAGTAGCTGGCCCGCGCCATCGGCCGGCGGTGGGGGTGCCGCCGGCCGGGACGCAGTTCACGCGTGGCTCGACATCCAGGCGCCGGAGCTCCACGCGTCGCGCGTGTTGCGTGCCGCCTGCTCGGCGAACCCACCGCTGTTCGAGAGCTTGCCTTCGCGCGTCAGCTCCTGCAGCACGATCGCCGGCAGCAGCTGGCCGATGTCCATGACCGCCGGCGTGTACTCGCTCATGTTGCGCAGCGCGAGATCGGCCGTCTCCTGATCGAGCATCGCCAGCGCGGTCGTATGCAGCATCTCGTAGCAGACGCAGGCGAAGCACAACGCCGTGTAGTCGTCGCGCAGGATGCGTGACACCTTGTCGTCGCGGACCTTGTCGTAGAGTCCCGCCACCGTGCCCAGGAAAGCGCCGACCGCCTGCTTCACCGTCGAGGTCGACGTTCCCAGACGCTTGAGACAGCGCTCGAGGCTGGCGATGTGCTGGTCGGTGGTGTCCTCGATCTGCTGCAGCAGTTGGGCCGCCTGGGGAAACTGCATCACGGCCCGGTCACTCTTGTGCCGCCGCAACGCCGCGTGGATGTCGCGCTCGACCGCGAGCATGTCGTTCAGGTAGGCGTGCAGCTCGTCTTGTCGTTCCATCTGAAGTCCTCCCTTCCTCGTTTTCTACAAAGGGCGTGTAGCTCGTAGCGCCGACGCGCCTCGTTCCCTGGCGCACCGTCGCTCGAATGCCCCACCGCGGGAGCGGTGCAGGATCGATGCCGCGGCGGCACCAAGGGAGTGCGAAAGAGCCGCATCCCCGATGCACGCCTTCACCATCGCGAGCGCAGGCGCTACAACGATGCTGCGATGGGAAGGAAAGACGCGCCCTCCGGCTTCCCGATCGAGCCGCCGATCGAGCCGATGCTGGCGAAGCTCGCCAGCGAGCTCCCGCGGGCCACGGCTGGCTCTTCGAGCCGAAGTGGGACGGCTTTCGCGCCATGGTCTTCCGCGACCGCGACCGGTTCTACATCCAGAGCCGGGACCTGAAGCCGCTCGACCGCTACTTTCCGGAGCTGGAAGCGGAGTTCCGCCGGAGTCTCCCCACGCGCTGCGTCGTCGACGGCGAGATCGTGATCGCGACCGAGCGCGGGCTCGACTTCGACGCGCTGCAGATGCGCCTGCATCCGGCGGCGTCGCGGGTGAAGAAGCTCGCCGCCGAGACGCCCGCTTCGTTCGTCGCCTTCGACCTGCTGGCGCGCGACAGCAGCGATCTCCGCTCCCGCCACCATGCCGAGCGCCGGCGGTTGCTGGAGCAGGCTCTCGCGCGGGCGGCGGGAAGCGTCCATCTCACGCCGAGCTCTCGCGACCGGTCGCTCGCCGACGAGTGGTTCCATCGCTTCGAGGGCGCCGGCCTCGACGGCGTGGTGGCCAAGCACGAGAGCACCACGTATCAGCCCGGCAAGCGCGTCATGGTGAAGGTCAAGCACGTGCGCACCGCCGATTGCGTCGTGGCGGGCTTTCGCTGGCACAAGCAGGGTCCGGGGACGCTGGTCGGCTCGCTGCTGCTCGGACTCTACGACGACGCCGGGGTGCTGCATCACGTCGGCGTGACGTCCGCGTTCACGATGGAGTCGCGTCGTCGTCTCGCGGCTGAGCTCGAGCCGCTACGCAAGCGCGCGCTCGCGTCACATCCCTGGCGAGAGTGGGCAGAGGTGTCCGATGGCGCGGTCCGCATGCCTGGCGCGCAGAGCCGCTGGAGCGCGGGCAAGGATCTTTCGTGGGAGCCGTTACGAATCGAGCGCGTCTGCGAGGTCAAATACGACCACCTGCAAGGTGATCGCTTTCGACACGCGGCGGTATTCGTGCGTTGGCGTCCCGACAAGCGACCGGCGGACTGCCGGTACGATCAGCTCGAGGTCACTCCTCCCGCCGAGCTCGCCGAGATCTTCGCTCGTAGCGCCGGCCCGGGGTCGTAGTCGGGGTCGAGCGGCGCCTGGCGAGGTCGCAGCCGCACGGGCACGTGCTCGAGATTCACGCGCACGCGCGTCCACGTCGACGAGCGCCCGCGCATCGCGTCGACCAGGACGTCGGCGGGCTCGAGATGGGCGGCGGCGCGCGGGTGACGTTTCTTCCAGCGCTCCAACCCGACCAGCGCCTCCTCCTTCTTGGCTGCGCGCCCGATCTCGATCAACGGCTTCACAGACAGGCGCCCGCCGATCGCCTTCGGCGCGGCTCGTTGGAAGGGGCAAGCGCGGGTTCGGCGCGCCGGCTGGACGACACGGCGGCTCGCCAGCCTGCTTCGCATAGTGCGGCGGCCAGGGCGCGTCGCCGAGGCCCGCCGCCTCCTGTCGTGCCGACAGCTCGAGCAGCGCGTCGAGCGAGCCGGGAAACCGGTCGATGTCCGCGTGGCGATCGCCGATCGCGGCGAAACGCTCGGGCATGGTGCGGAGCGTGAAGTCCTCGGGTACGCACTCGAACAGCTCGTCCCAGGTCACGGGCGCCGAGACCCGGGCATCGGGTTTGGGCGTACGGAATACGCGCCGGCGACCGTTCGATCCTTGGCGTTCTGGTTGTAGTCGAGGAACACGCCGTGACGCTCCTCCTTCCACCACTTGCTGGTGGCGAGGTCGGGGCCCGCCGCTCGACCTCGCGCGCCAGGGCGAGCGCGGCGCGCCTCACCTCCGTGAAGGACCAGCGGCGATCGATCCGGACGTTGACGTGGATGCCGCGTGAGCCCGAAGTCTTGGGCCAGCCCACCAGACCGACGTCGTCAGAGCCTGCTTCACGACTCGGCGACGCGCTGGAGCTGCGACCACTCGACACCCGGCACCGGATCGAGGTCGACGCGCAGCTCATCGGGATGCTCGAGGTCTTCGGCGCGAACCGGATGCGGATGAAGCTCCAGGCAACCCAGGTTCGCCATCCAGGCGAGCGCGGCCGCGTCGCGTGGCACGATTTCCTCCGCCGTCGCGCCCGGAGGGGAAGCTCAGGGTCGACCACCTCGATCCAGTCCGGCCGCGAAGTAGGTGCCCGCTTCTGGTAGAAGAACTCGCCGTGAATGCCGTTGGCGTAGCGCACCAACACGTTCGGCCGGCCACCTGAGCCGCGGAGCGCGCCGGCGGCCACGGCCAGGTAGTAGCGCACCACCTCGAGCTTGGTGATGCGCGCTTCGGGGAAGTACACCTTGCTCGGGTTCGAGACCTCGACCGCTCGCCCGGCGACGTCGAGCACCACCCGTTCGCCCTTGCTCGCCACCGGCCGAGTATACGTCGTCGCCGGCGTTTTCCGCACGGTCGCCGCCTGAAATGCTCGACGATGCGCTGGCATATTGGAGAATTTACACCCCTCCCGTTCCCAATCGCCGCGTCTCCCGCGGCGGAAAAGGCGCGAGACACGCGTCGAGCCTGGCGCGCCGCATGCATGCCTCAGACCACCACCGCGTATTCCGGGAGGCCCACGATGCCCGAGAAGAAGACACTGGAGCGCGCCGCGCTCCGGGAGTATGCGAAGGATCTCGTCTTCGAAAGGACCGAGCAGGTCGTGAGTTCGAACGCAGGTACCGCCAGCGCTTCTACGACCCGGCGTTCTCGCCGACCCGATCGGACATCGACCGTCTGACGGCGTTGGCCTGGGAGAGCTACCGCCAGTATCGACGAAGCCCCCGCAAGCGAAGGGCCGGTAGGGGCTTCGCCGATCCCGATTTCGAATTGTCGGTCGAGTGGCTGAACACCCGGAGGGAGATCCGGAGGGCGGCCGCCCGTCATCGCGACGCAACGTCCGCTTCGCGCGTGCTGCTGATCTGCGCGGCATCGCGCAACGACAAGACCTGCCCGGGCGAGATGTCGAAGACCTACCGGCTGGTATCGACGGCGAAACGCGTGCTGCAAGCCGGCAACTTCGAGGTCGACCTGCTGGATCTCAGCACGCTCGCGTCGGAGTACGGACGCGTGATCTTCCCATGCAAAGCATGCGTGTCGACGGCCATGCCGCTGTGCCATTGGCCGTGCTCCTGCTATCCCAACCATGCGCTCGGTCAGGTCAACGATTGGATGAACGAAATCTACCCGCGCTGGGTCGCCAAACGACTGGAGCTGCAGGGCTGGTCGTATCCAAAGCACCTGGCGGGCCGCGCGTTCTCGATCGTGGTGCACGGCGACGCCGCGGGCGCCGGGACGCTGCGCCGTTCGCTCTCCGACTGGCTCACCGATATGCACCTCATCCCGGGGGGTGCGCCGGCGGTATTGGATCGCTACGTCGGCTACTACGAGCCGTACGCGACCAGCCACGATGCCCTGGATGACGATCCTGCCCTGCTCGAGGAGGTACGCAACGCCGCGCGCTCCCTGATGGCGACGATCACCAGCATCCGCACGAAGCGTCGGCCGCCAGAGTACGAGCTGCGCGACCCGCGGCCGAAATGAAATGATGGGAGATTCGATGACCGAGCACGAGCTGCGCGTACTGGGAATCTCGGGGAGCTTGCGGCGCCAGTCCTACAACACGGCGGCGCTGCGCGCCGCGCAGGAGCTTGCCCCGCCCGGGATGCGGATCGAGACCGCGGATATCTCCGCCATTCCGCTCTACAACGAGGACGTCCGGGAGCGCGGCTTTCCGCCCGCCGTCGAGGTGTTCCGCGAACAGATCCGCCGCGCCGACGCGCTGCTGCTGGTGACGCCGGAATACAACTACTCGATTCCGGGGGTCCTCAAGAACGCGATCGACTGGGCTTCGCGCCCCCCCGAGCAGCCGTTTGCCGGAAAGCCGGCGGCCGTGATGGGCGCCAGCCCCGGATTCACGGGCACGGCGCGCGCGCAGTATCACTTGCGCCAGGCCGCCGTCTTTCTGGACTTGCGTCTGCTCAACCGTCCAGAGGTGATGATCGGCAACGCTCCAGGAGCGGTTCGACGCCGAGGGTCGACTGATCCACGCGCCGACCCGCGAGCACATTGCGAAGCTCCTCGCGGCGCTGCAAGCGTGGGTCCAGCAGTTGAAGAAGTAGCCACGAGGGTTGGCCGTTGGCCGAGGAGGTTCGATGGACCGTGTCGTCATCTATCACAATCCCGCGTGCTCGAAGTCGCGCGGTACACTGGAGATCCTCCGCCAACACGACGTCGAGTGTGACGTCATCGAGTATCTGAAGGCGCCCCCGATCGCGCAACGCTGGAGCGCATGCTCACCCTGCTCGCAGGGCCACCCGGCGATCTCGTGCGCCGGGACAAGCGATACAAAGAGCTTGGCCTGCGCGAGAGCGACCACGTGACGCGCGAGCAGGTGCTCACGCTCCTCCTCGCGCACCCGGAGTTGATGGAGCGGCCGGTGGTCGTGCAAGGAGCCCGCGCGCTCATCGCACGCCCACCGGAGAAGGTCCTCGAGATCCTCGACTGACGGACGCTCACCACCTCATGTCGTGGGCGTGCTCTCTCCGCGGCTCCCGGTAGCCGAGCGTTGCGATGCGACTGAAGATTCCGGAGAGCCGCGGCGGCGAAACAGATGAGCACGCTCAGACCGACGTGCGCTCGCAGTGGGAGCCGTAGGTACACGCGTAGACGTGCGTGAACTCGGCGCCCAGAAGCACCACCTGCGACGAGTAGAAGACCCACACCAGAATCACCACCAGCGAGCCCGCGGCCCCGTAGATCGAACCGATCGTGCTGCGTCCGAGATAGAGTCCGATCGCGGCTTGGCCGGCGTTGAAGAGCACCGCGGTGACCAGCGCGCCGATCGCGACGTCGCTCCAGGCGATCGGCACCTCGGGAAGGACCTTGAAGATCATCGCGAACAGCACCGCGCTCATGCCGAACGAAACGATGATCTGCGCGGTGGCGAGCGCCTGACGCCAGGCTGCGGGGGCCTCGCTGAGCCAGGCGTCCATGGAGGCCGCGAACGCGCTCACCACCAGCGAGACGAGCAAGAGAAAACCGATGCCGACGACCAGCGTGAACGAGCGCAGGCGCGCGCGCGCAATCCGACGAAACGCGCCGCCCGCCGATGGCGGCACCTTCCAGATCTCGTTCAAACCCGACTGCAGCTCGGCGAACACCGCCGTCGCACCGAGCAGGATCGCTGCGATGCCGATGACGGTCGCCAGGACGCCCGAGCGCGGCTGACTCGCCTGCGCGAGCAGCACGGCCACTGCCTCCGCGCCTTCGGTGCCGACCAGCATGCGGATCTGCTCCACGATGGTGCCGCGCGCGGCGTCGGCGCCGAAGACCAGTCCGGCGACGGCGATCACGATCACCAGGAACGGGGCGAGGGAGAACACCGTATAGTACGCCAGCGCCGCGCCGAGCCGGATCGCGTTGTCGTCGTTCCACGCCCAGATGGTCGCGACCAGCAGGTGCCAGACGCGTCGCAGGGGGCCGCCGTCTTTCGCTGCCGCGCCCGGCGGCTGATCCATCGTGGGACCTCGATCGTAGGAATGCTGGAGCTTCAGCATCGTTCGCCTACGCCCGGGCGCGTTCTTTGTCGAGGCCCGGCAGGATGCTCTTTAAGAACGAAACGACTGCGACCAGAACGGCCAGCACGACCGCCGCGATCTTCCAGCGGCGATGGGGAGCACGCACTAGCGCTCCTCGCACTTGGCCCGTTGCTGGTAGTACGCTCGGCCGCGCTCGAAGCCGCGGCGGAAGGGTTGTTCGCGAACCGTCGCGCCGGCACGGGCGCGCAACTGCTCGGCGACCTCATCGTACGAGCGGCCCCTCGTTTCGGGCCGGAGGGCCGCCTCGAAACCGCGACGGAAATCTTCCTCATCGGCATGAAAGCTGTCGTCGTTCTCGGCCTCGTATTGAGCCTCTTCCGCATCACGCAACCCCAACCACCACTCCTCGCGCGCGGTATCGACACCTTCAGCTCCCGCCGACGCGAACGCGAGCCGCGCGGCTTCCGCCTGCACGCCGTCGTCCGCGAGCGCGATGACCACGGTTCGGCCCTGGCGCAAGGCGTCCTCGTAGAGGAAGATCTCGTCCTTCGGCAAGCCGTTGGCGAACGCGTGCTCGAGATGTCCGCCGATCGCGGCGCCGCCGAGTGCGCCCATCAACCCGAGCAGCGAGGTGGCGAGAATTCCGGTGCCGAGCACCGGTCCGATTCCCGGCACCAGGATCGCGCTCGCCGCCGCGGCGGTCGAGAGCCCTACCGTGCCGCCGACGACGCCGCCGAGCGCCGTGCCTATGCCGGGTTGCTCGGTATCGGTCGTGGGCACGGCGTCGAGCTCCGTTTGTCGGGCCCCGGGAGTGAGGAACGTGATGTTGTCGGGCTTGATCCCGAGGTCGATGAGCCGTTCGCGTGCGTCCTCAGCCTCATCGCGCGCCTCGAAAATGCCTACCACGCTGTGCATGTCGCTCCTTTCGACGATGGCGTCGGTGACCGACCGGCTCCCACGCCGGCGCGGGAGAGCGTCGGCGCGGGATACCGGTGCGGCCGAAGGGCGTTCAGGCGCGATCGACGCTGCGCTCGAAATCGCGCAGCTGCTTGTCGGCCTCGCCCTTCGCGATGCCGTACTTTTCCTGCAGCACGCCCGCCAGGCGGTCGCGCTTGCCCTGTACGACATCGAGGTCGTCATCGGTGAGCTTGCCCCACTTCTCCCGGGCCTTGCCCTTGAGCTGCTTCCACTTCCCTTCGATCTGATCCCAGTTCACGAGTGCGTCCTCCCTTCCATAGCGAGTCGAGCCGCGTGCGACATGCCTCGATGCCTACCGCGGCTCATGGAGTATCGCTTCATGTTTCGTGCCATCGATGAGCGGAGAAAGATGCGTCTCCGCGGCGCTCCAGCGAGAGCTCAGGGGGAAGTTTCTACAAGTCCGCGGTACAAACGGTAGGCAGCGCGTGTCGGGCGTGCGAAATCGAGACGCGCCGCAAAGCGCGCACGTCGTCACGCGAACGGCCCCGAACTTGCTCTCTGCGATACTCCAGGAGGGCACAACCATGCGCAACGAATCCGGACGAATCGGCTACGTCGTTCTCTATTTCCTCGGCGCACCCGTCGGGCTGCTTCTCGTTCTGTGGGTGCTGCTCGGCGACAACATCTTCGGACCCGGCTGAAACACGGAGAACGTCGATGGCGAAGTACGGACCGAAAGCAGCGAAGAAAGTTCGAGCGGCGATGCGCGAACGGCGCCGCTCACCTTCGGCCGGCGCGGCGGCGCTCCTCGAACCGGTGCAGCGGCCGTAGATCCTGTCGTGCCGGGCCGTGCAGCACGTGCCCGTAGGGATCGAACCGCGAGCCGTGACAGGGGCAGTCCCAGCTCTGCTCGGCGCCGTTCCATGCCACGATGCACTTCATGTGCGTGCAGACGGCCGAGCACTCGTACAGAGCGCCCGAAGCATCACGGTAGGCGGCAACCTTGGTGGCGCCCTCGCGAATCACGGCGCCGGTGCCGCGTGCAACGTCGTCTCGACTCGCAACCTCGCCGGCGGTGATCCAGCGGGTCATCTGCGCGGCGACCCCGAGACTCTCCCGCACGACCGTGGGCAGCGCGCGCAGACGCAGCCGGTTCGGATCGTAGAGGTCCGTCCAGGGACTGACGCGCCCGAGCACGAGATCGGTGAGCAGCATCGCGGCCACTGTGCCATGCGTGAGCCCATCGCCCGAGTCGCCGGTCGCAACGAAGACGTCTGGATGCTCCTCGATCCGTCCGATGAAGCCGAGCCCGTCCATCGACTCGATCACCTGCCCGGACCAAGCGTGCGTGATGGCGCCGAGCATCGGAAACGTCCGCCTTGCCCACCCTTCCAGCAAGCGGTGGTGCTCCAATTCAGCGCCATCGTCGTACCCCGTCTTGTGGTCCTCGCCGCCGACGAGCAGCAGCTCGCCGGCCGGGAGGCTCACCGTTCGCACGTAGTGGAACGGAGTGGCCGTATCCCAGTAGAGCGCGCGCGGCACGGAGCCGCGCGGGATGCGCCCGGCGAGGACGTAGCTCCGATAGGACGCTTGCTTCACGTGCACACTCACCGTGTGCGCGATCGGCACGTTGGTGGCCATGATGACCGCTTCCGCGGTCACGGTCAGATTGCGTGAGGTGCGCACGCGGGCCGGCGTGGTGGTGCTGTCGATGTCACAGACGCGCGTCTCACCATGGATCCGGCCGCCGTCGCGCACGATCGCGCGCGTCAGGTGCGCAAGATACCGCAAGGGATGGAACTGAGCTTGCCGCGGAAAGCGGAGAAACGCCTGGTCGGGCGCGAAACATTCGAGCGGCGACTTCGCCCACTCGACGCCCTCGACGCCGGCGCGCCGCGCGGCGGCCGCTTCCTGCTCGAGCGTCGTGAGATCGCCTCCTTGGGAGAAGAGATATCCGTCAACACGCTCGAAGTCGCACGCGATGGCTTCGCGAGCGACGATCGCCTCGATGCGGTCGATGGCGGCGGCGTGGCTCTCGGCAGCCAGACGCGCGCCCTCCTCGCCGTGATAGCGCTCGATCTCGACGTAGCCGCGATCGAGCTCGGTGACGAGATGCGCCGTGGTGCGCGCCGTCTCACCGGAGGGTATCCGCCCGGCATCGAGAACGACCACCGACCGACCCTCGCGCGCCAGGTGATACGCGGTCGTCAAGCCGACGATGCCGCCGCCGATGATGCAGACGTCCGCGGTCGTGCTGTCGGGGAGCGCATCGAACGACGGAAGATTCCCGTTCTGCTCGGAGTACCAGAGTGATGTCGACATGGGGTCACATTGACCAGCCCCGGGCGCGCATCGCACGCCCGGGGGCCGATCTCCTATCCTGCTAGTTGATGGTGCGCTCCGTGGTCGTGGTGGTGGTCTCCTTGCGGAGCTCAGCCAGCGGCTTCGAGGTCACGACCTTGGTCGCCACCATCCGATCGCCCTCCTTCGTGTAGTACACGGTGACCGGAGCATTCTTGATCGCGTCCCAGGTCACGATCTGGCCGGCCGGGTCGACGATGGTCGTCTGCTTGGTGTACGCATACGTGGTCGGCTCGCTCACCGAGTCTTGCTTGACGATGATCGTGGAAGACGTGGGGTTCACCTCAGAAACGGTCCCACGGAAGGTCGTCGTGGTCGTCTTCTCCATGACCTCGGTGTCCGCGAGAGCGGGACCACCGACCAATACTGCTCCGAGTGCGAGTGCTACGATCGACTTCTTCATCTTTCTCTCCTTTCGTTCTGGGGGCCTTGTCAGTCAGTCGGCCATCAGTGAAGGCCGACCAGATCCAGATCGCCTGCCGGTGCGCTTGCAATGACGAGATTGTTGTTCACGCGCTTCACGCCCTCGACGTCGTCCGCCAGATCTTCAGCTCGCTCCTTCTCCGCCTCGTTGCTCACCTTTCCCGACAACGTCACGACGCCATCGGTTGTTTTGACGTCGATGCCGAGCGCGCTCGTCTGCTGGTCCGAGCCGAGCTTGCGCTCCACCTCGGACGCGATCGCCGCATCGGCGCCCGCGCCTTTTGCGGCCGCGAGGCGCTCGCCTCCAGTCATTGCACTGCTCGTGCGTTCGTCACGGGCGGAATCGCAACCCGTTGAAACGAGCAGCGCCAGCATCAGAGCGGAACCACACGCAGTCATTTTTCTTGTGTGCACGAGAACCCTCCTTTCTGCGGCACCAGCGCTCGCAACCCAGTGGAGGTACATCTTCCATGCCAATGCGCGGAGGCACGCAGGGTGTATACGTTGCGACGCCGGGACGCGTCGGCGGCGCAGTTCTTACAACCGGCGGTACAAAGGACGCGCGGTGTGGAGATCAGTGCAGACGCAATGATGCGCGCAGCGGCAGGTGATCGGAGGCCATCCGCGCGAGCGGCGTGACGTGAACGCCGAGCGCCACCAGCGCTTCGCGCGGGCACACCCAGAGACGATCCAGAGCCAACAGCGGACGCCACGACGGGAAGGTGCGCAGCACCGGCACGCGCCCGAAGCGCGCATCGAGCGACGCAAGCGGGCCGGGGCGCGGCAGCCAATGGTTGAAATCACCGAGAATCACGACCGGCTCACGCACGTCCGCGAGGACCTCGAGGAGACGGGCGATCTGCCGGCGTCGCTCACCGGCACGCAAGCCGAGATGGGTGGCGATCACCCGCAGGGTCTCGGTGCCGCATTCGAGGTCCACGTCGAGCGCGCCGCGCGGCTCACGCCCGGGCATGCAGAGATCGATGCGACGCAGCACACACACGCGCCGGCGCGTGAGCACGGCGTTGCCGTGCGCATGTCGGCGCGCCAGCATCGGCCCGGCGACGGCTTCGTAGCCCGTCGCCCGCGCGAGGTACTCGAGCTGGTCGACGCCGCCGTCGGCGCGTGGGCTCGACTCGACCTCCTGCAACGCCAGCACGTCGGCATCGAGCTCCCGGATCACACGCACGACGCGATCAGGATCGGGACGCCAATCGACACCAATGCACCGGTGCACGTTGTACGATGCGATCGTGAGCAGCCCGGTCGTTGAGCTACCCGGGATGTCGGCTGTTGGCTTCACGGTGCCCGCCGGCGGTTATCACCAGGCGCGATCGCAACGGACTTGTTGGGGAGTTGCAAGTAGGGCCTCAGATGCGCCCCGCGAGCGCTCGCTGCCGTCGCCGGCGTGCCAGCCACATGCCCGCGCTCGACAGCAGCGCGCCGATCACGGCCAACGAAGCGGCACCGGCAAGGAAGGGATGGGCGACGAGCGCGACCGCGGCACGGGTGCCGAGCGCAGCGGCGACGGTGCCCGGCAGCACACCCAGCATGGTCCCGAGCACGTAGTCGCGTACGGGGACCCGCGATGCCCCCGCGACCAGACCGGTCATCGTGAAGGGCGCGACTGCCATCAGACGCGCGCCCGCCACGACCCTCATGCCGTGCCGGCTCAACCGGCGCGACAAACGATTCACATGCGTCGCCGCGATGCGGCGTACGAGGTCACGGCCGAGCACGCGACCGAGGACATACCCCGCCACGGCATTGACGAGGATCACCATCAGCGCGTATCCGGCGCCGCGCACCGCACCGAACACGAGCACGGCGACGATCGTCGGAAACACGATCGGGGCGCCGACCAACCCGAGCGCGACGAACGCCGCCACCGCCCACGCCGCCCGCTGCTGCACGAGCCACCCGGAAAAGACCGCGCCGGCCTCGCTGGTCGCGTACCATGTCCCGAGGGCAATGACCGCCGCCAGAGCGAGAAGCGTCGCCCCGCCCCAGAGAAACGAGGGATGGATCGGCTCGCGCGCCTCGGGTGACACGAACTCCTCGATCAACTGATCGGGATCCATGGCGCGCTCGGGATCGATGCCGTCGGGCACCAGTGCGTCGATCCACTCCGGAACGACGGGGCACTCGAGCGGCTCGAGCCGTCGCGCGGGTCCGCGTAGCGTCTCCACCGCGCCCGCGAGCGATCCCGTCGCGGCGATCGCCTCTTCGACCTTTTCACGTGGGACGTCGAGATGCTCGCCGACGAGACGATCGCGCAAGCCGCAGATGCCCTTCTGGATGTCACGCCTGCCTTCGGCGTCGATCGCGAGATCGCACTCGGTATCCAGACCCATCGAGCGGTTGCTGAGATTGGCCGAGCCGATGCGCACGAACGCGTCGTCGACGATCATGACTTTGGCGTGCACGTTGATCCGGACCTCCGGGTCGTCCGGCGCCACCGGATGGTAGACGTGCAGGCGATCGAATCGGTCGGCTGCGCGCAAGCGCGCGAGCACGCGCGCACGCAATACCCCCATCGTCCGCTCTTCGAGCCAACCGGAGCACTCGCTCGGAAGGACGATCGCGATCTCCGGGCCGCGCGGCTCCTTGAGTCGGGCCGCCAAGGCGTCGCCGATGCGCGCCGAGGTGAGATACTGGTTCTCGATGTAGATGACTCGTCGTGCCGCCGCGATGGCGTCGAGAAACAACGCTTCGACCTCGCGGATCTCGACGCGTTCCGCGAACGCCGGCTCGGTACGCGCGATCGCGACCGAGACGTCCCGGAGATCGGGAACCAGGGCCGGCGGCCAGGGATCAGACGTGTGCGGCGGGCGCGCCCGGCTCGAGCCCGCGCGCAGACGCTGTCCCGTCGCGCGCCACCAGCGCTCGCGCGCGAGCCATCCCAGCGCCGCGGCGACGTCGCCGTCGACGGCGATCTGGACATCGTGGAACGGCGCGTAGGGGCGCCCGGAGGCATCGACACGACGCGGATCGGCTACCCGGTGCTCGGAAGTGTCCCAACGACGGGTGCAGATATCGAGGCCGCCCGTGAACGCGACGGCATCGTCGATCACCACGATCTTCTGGTGGTGCGAGGCGCCGAGCGGGTGACCGGCGTCGAGGCGGAAATGGAGCCGCCGGTGCGTACGCCAATCGAACTTGTAGATCGGAAAGACCTCGCGCTCGAGCGCGTAAATCATCGCGAAGTCCCAGTCGAGCACGTACACCTCGAGGTCGCGCTTGCGGGCGACGAGCGTATTCAGGAAGTCGCCGAGCGCCGGCGGCAGCGTCGGATCGGTGACCGGCGCCGGATCACCCTCGGCCCAGAGGCGGGTGCGCGTATCGATGTCCCAGCTGGTGATCAGGATCGATCGCTCGGCGCGCTCAGCGGCAGCGGCGAAGGCCGCGAAGTACGCGGCCGCATCGACCAGAAAGGTGACGCGCGACGCCGGCGCGATCCGCCAGCAGTTGCGGCCGACGACGGCGACGGGCGGTGCGCTCGGGCCATGGGTCGCCGGCGCGCGGTCCTGGCGGCGACGGGTGTTGTCGACGGCGATGCGGAGCCCTCCCCTCATGGCTCGAGAAACTCCCCGAATGCGCTGAGCGGCTTGATGCCGTCACAGCAGATCTTCAACGTCGCCAGCATCGGCACGGCGAGGAGCGCGCCGGGAACGCCCCACAGCCAACCCCAGAAGAAGACCGCCAGGAAGATCATGATGGGGTTGAGCGCCAGACGGCGGCCGAGAATGAAGGGCGTGACCAGCATGCTCTCGGTGGTGTCGATGCAGAAGTAGACGGCCGGCGGGAGCAGCGCCCAGGAGAGGTCGTCGAAGGTCACCAATCCGACCACGCCGAGCACGCACATGCTGGTGAGCGGCCCCACGTACGGAACGAAGTTGAAAAGTCCGACCATCACGCCCCAGAGAGCCGGATTGGGCAGTCCGATCGCGAACATCGCCAGTCCCGTCGTGACGCCGAGGCCGATGTTGATGAGCGTCACCGACGTCAGGTAGCGCGAAATCTGCTCTTCGACCTGGCCCACGATCTCGACCGCGAGCTCCCTGTCTTCGCGACGGGGGAAAAGGCGCACGAGCTTCCGCACGAACCCGCTGCGCGACGCCAGCAGGAAGTAGAGCAGCACGATGACGACGACCGCCGCGCCGAGCAACACGCGGGACTGGCCGACGAAACTCTCGCCGAAGCTCTCCTCTTTGAGCGCGACGGTGGGGACCGTCGGGTTGCCTCCGTCGGTCCAGTGCTCGACTGTCTCCGCCGCCTCGTTCACCTGGTCGACGGGCTTGCGGAGAGCGCGCACCTTCGATTCCACCTTCTGGACGCTGGCCGGTGCCGTCGCCAACCACGCTGCCGCCGGCGCCGCCAGTTGATAGATCGCGGTTCCGGTCCCGCCGAGGAACACGAGCAACACCAGCGCCGCACCGATCGATCGCGGCATACCCACCCTTTGCAAGGCGCGCACCGCCGGGCCCAGAAGGAAGCTCAGCAGCACCGCGAGCGCGACCGGGATGAAGAAGAACCGCGCCGCATACAGTGTGTAGAAGACCGCGAGGACGAACAGTCCCGTCAGCGCGATCGAGCGCACGTCGATCGGGTCTGCAAACTGATCGTCGGGCAGAGCGCGGTCTTCATCGCGCGCGCGCACCGCTACGTCCGGACCTCGGGAGGCTCACGGCTGCGGACAGAGCAAGGACGATGCCTGAGAGAAACCCTGAGTCTATCGACGGGCCTGCACGCCGGCCAGGGCAAGAACTACAGGCGAGCTTGTAAATCGCACTCCCCCCGACAGGGGAGCACGGCGCCCTACGGCTTGACCTTCGTCGCGTTGCCCTCGAAGCATCGACCGCCGACGTTCAACCGGACCTCGGTCGTGAGCTCGGTCTCGTTGGCGAGCGGCGGCGTCCACGCATACTTGGTCTTGAGCGTGATCTTGAAGAGTCCGGGTGATTGCCGGCTCTGCTTGAGGATCACGCGCGTGATCCCCGTGGCGCCGGAATACGCGACGTACTTGAAGGTGCGCCCCTTCTCGATGATCGAGGGGCCGGGCACGTAGCCGAGCAGGATGGTGGCGTCGCTGTCGCGCACCACGATCGACACCGCGTCGTTCTCGTAGACGCCGATCGGCGCGTCCTTCAGGACGAGCGAGACCTTGCCCTTCCCGTCCTTGATCGTGGCGCGCGTGAACGTCGTCGGGACGATCGTCGCCACAGAGTGCCGGCGTACCGGTCGGGACGTCGGCGCGATCGAGCGGATCGGTGCCGGCGTCGATCTCGTCGCTGTCGCCGAAGCCGTCGCGGTCGCGGTCGATGCCGATCCGCACGCCCGAGCCCGGCGGCACACACGTGTACGTCAGCTCCTGTCCGGCGCTGTTCGCCAGCGCCCGCAGCGCGGCGTCGGTCATCGTGCCGTCATCCACACGGTCGGTCACGAAGACGCCGCCACCGGTGTAGAGCGCGCCGCGCGGCTCACCCGCGATCCGGCCCTTGACGACGACGTCGCACTCGCCCGCGTCGGCGCGGTCGAGGAGAAGATCGATGCGAGGATCGACCACGGCGGCGTTGCTCGCCGTCCGGGTGATCTGCTGCCCGACGATGGGCGCCAGGTTGCTGTCGAAGGCGAGCATGAACTGCTCGAGCTTGCGTCGCATCACGTCGCCGGCCGCGCCGGCCGGAAAGCCGCCCGGGTTGCCGTTCGGGAAGCTGCCGGGGCGGAAGTTGAAGCCCTCGCGCCTGGTGGAAGCGGAAGAGCGTGTCGACGCTGCCGTCGTGCAGGAAGCCGAAGCCGCGCACCTGATCGCCCTTGGAGCCGTTGTCGCCGGCGTTGAAGAACGGCGACCGCCGCCATGCCGAACATCCCGACCTTCTGGTACATGTTGCGGAGATGGGCGATCTTGAAGAACTGCGGCTCCTGCTCGAAGCTCGACCGTCCGTCGGTGCCGAAAAAGCCGGGCGCGGTGACGCCGAAGTGCGGCGTTGCCGGCCGGATCGGTCGTATGGCAGCCGTTGCAGTTGAAGAGCGTGTCGGAGATCGGGCCGAAGAAGAAGTTCCGACCGGCTTGCTGCGTCGGCGTGAGCGAGTTGTCGAGGTTCCGGACCGGGTTCGGCGGATAGGTCACCTGCAGGATGAAATCGGTGAACGCCTCCATGTCGCCGACGCGCGATCGGCATGTTGCGTCCGAGCAAGCCCTGGAAGGCCGGGATGGAACTTCATGAACGCGGCGTCCTCGTCGAAGACACCGCTATCCGGTTGCACGGGAGTCCTCGTCGTTGCCGCCGGTGCGGTCGCCGCGCCAGTGCATCGGGTCCGTGGTTGGCCATGCCGCGCAGGCTCTGCGTCGTCATCGGCCCCTTCATCGGATGGAAGTCGGGACTGAACGGCACGAGCGGCGGGCCGATCGGTGAACGGGCCGGGATTGTTCGAGCACCACCTCGTCGGGATTCGCCGAGGTCCCAGGCCAGGCTGTCGAAGTCGCCGAAGATGTGGCAGCTCGCGCACGCCGAGTCGCCATGGCTCGAGCTGAGACTGCGCGTCGTAGAGGAAGCGGCGGCCGTCGGTGACGCTCGCGGGCTCGGGGTTGTGCAGCGAGACGTGTCCAGTCTCGAGCTCGGTGGTCGTGTCGACGATCGGGATCGAGTTGTCGAAGCGGGTGAGCACGTAGAGCCGCTGGTTGGCCTCGTCGAGGACGAGGCCGGTCGGGCCGCCGCCGCTGACACGGCGATCTGATCGGCCGCGCTCGGCACGAACGTGTCGCCTTCGATCGCCGCCGTGTCGTACACACCGACCTCGCTGCTGCCGAAGCCGGCGACGTACAGCTTGGCGCCGTCGCTCGAGACCGCCATGCCGAGCGGGAACGCGAGGCTGTTGGCGTTCTCGGTATTGGGGAGCGCCGCGCAGCAGGTGGCGTAGTTGACGTGCTTGTTCAGGTGGCGCGGTAGCACGGCGCCGCCGTCGAGCACGGTGATGCGGCTTTCGGCGAGGTGGCCGCGCACCGTCCGCGGCACGTTCGCGCAGACGCCGGGATTGGCGTTGCAGAGGCCGTCATGTACGTGCCCGGCCCCTCGAAGCGCACCTCGTTCCGGGCTTCGAGGTTGGCGACGTAGACGCGCCGCTCACCGGGTTGGTCACCATGTTGAAGAGCACCGTGCCGACGCCGGTGAAGACGCCGCCCGGACCCGCGACCTGCACCGGCGGGCTCGCGGTGGCGTCGATCGCGAAGACGTCCTCGTCCGGAAGCGAGAACTTCACGTAGGGAGTCCAGTCGCGCGCGCCCTCGTCGAGCCAGGCCGCGCCGTCGAACTTGACGATCAACCCGGCTCGGGGCGCCGGACACCGCCGACGCTGCACGCGGACAGGCGGCAGAGCCGCCGTGCGCCGAGACCACGCCTTCGCGAGAGCGTGGTCGTCTGGTTACCGGAATGAAAGACGGCGGCGTAGACCGTGTTGCCGTCCGGCGACACCGTGAGCGCGCGCGGCGTGTCGCCGAAGAGGGTCACGATGGTGAGCGGGTCGCCGCCGAGCGAGCTGCCGAGGCTCGTGCCATCGAACACCCAGACGTCGGCGCGCCCGATGCCGGGCGTCGTCAGCACCGACGTCGATCGTGGCTTGCAGCGGCGTGTTCTGCCCGCGGTGCGCGGTGGTGATGAAGGCGCGGTTGCCACCCGGTCCCGCGAAGACGATGTCGCGGGGCTCGTCGCCGACGAGCAGGGTGCGCACGCACGCGCGCGGTCGCGCCGCTCACGTCGACGACGCTGACGCTGTCGGAGAGATGGTTCACCACCCACACTTCCCCGTTGTTGCGTGCCGCGACCGCCACCGGCTCCAGGCCGACCGGCACCGATTCGAGATGGGTCAAGCCGCCGGGCGCGATCGTGAAGATCTCGAGACGGTTGTCGGGAGTATTGACGGCAAAGAGACGCGTGCCGTCAGGCGAGATGGCGAGCGGTCGTACCTGGCCGCTCTCGAAGAGCGTGTACGACGAGGCGGCCGGCGCCGGCCGCGCCACGAGCAGCGCGGCGAGAACGAGGGCGACGATGCAGGCCATGGGGCGCAGGAGCCGGTTCAGGTGCTGGAGCATGGGGGATTCCTCCAGGTTCACAAGATGTGGATACGAGTCGCGGGAGCGTAGTGGAGTTCAGCGGGCGATTTGCAAGGAAAATCGACGCCGTCGCGCGCCGACGACGATGGTGATCGCGACCGGGAAACCAGCGATCGGGCCGGAAAAACGTTCGCGTCGACGCGGTCGCACGTGCTACGCGTCGGATACCGTGATTCGAGTCCTCGCCAGCAGCGCCCTCGACTCCCGCACCCCACGCGTAGGAGGTTCCTGTGCCGTACCCCCTTTGGCGTTCGCGCTCCGTCGCTCTTCTCACCGTCCTCGCGCTTCTCGTCTTCGCGCCGGCTTCGGCCGTGGCGCAGTCGTTCGTCAACTTCGAGAGCGGCCACGTGCGGCCGCTGGCGCTGTCCCCGGACGGCAGCCGGCTCTTCGCCGTCAACACGCCGGACAACCGGCTCGCGATCTTCGACGTCACCGCCGGCGGGCTTGACGCTCGCCGGCCGAGGTTCCGGTCGGCCTCGAGCCGGTGGCGGTGGCGAGCCGCACGAACCTGGCGGGCCGCACCGAGGCGTGGGTCGTGAACCACCTCTCCGACAGCGTCAGCATCGTCGAGATCGACCCGACCGACGTCGCACTCTCGCGCGTCACGCGCACGCTGCTGGTCGGCGACGAGCCGCGCGACATCGTGTTCGCGGGCAGCGGCGGCAACCGCGCCTTCGTCACCACGGCGCGCCGCGGCCAGAACTGCCCCGGCGACCGCGCAACCTCACGACCGAGGGTATCGGCCGCGCGCTGGTGTCTGGGCCTTCGACGCCGACAACCTCGGCGCCGCGCTCGGCGGCACGCCGCTCGCCGATCATCCAGGCTCTTCGGCGACACGCCGCGCGCGCTCGCGCAGAGCCCCGACGGCGCCGACGCGTCTACGCCGGCCGCCTTCCACTCCGGGCAACCGACGACGGCGATCCTCGAGACCGGTCGTCGCCGCCAACGGCGGGCTGCCGCCGCCGCCGCCGGGCTCGACGCCGGGCGCGCCGGGCACCGGCCTGATCGTCAAGTTCAACGGCGCGGCGGCTCGGGAGGACGAGATCGACCGCAACTGGAGCGGCGTCGGTGCCGTTCGCGCTGCCCGACCGCGACGTCTTCCTGATCAACGCCAACGCCAACCCGCCGGCGCTCGCCGGCGGCACGAACAACGTCGACCGGCGTCGGCACGATCCTCTTCAACATGGCGGTGCGGCCGGGCGAGCGGGCAGGTCTACGTCGCGCAACCCCGACGCGCGGAACGAGGTGCGCTTCGAGCCGCGCATCGCGTCGACCGGCGGCGTGCAGGGCACATCGCCGAGAGCCGCATCACGGTCATCAACGGCACGACGCCGACGCCGCGTCACCTGAACCCGCACATCGACTACGGCGTCGCCGCCGGGCCCGCCGGCGCGAGGTCGAGCAGAGCCTCGCGTTCCCGATCGACATGGTGTTCTCGAGCGACGGCGCGACGCTCTACGTCGCCGCCTTCGGCTCGGGCAAGGTCGGCGTCTTCGACGCCGGCGACCTCGAGGCGCGGCGATCGTCACGCGACGACGCTGGTCGAGGTCGGCGGCGGCCCGAGCGGCCTCGCGCTCGACGAGGCGCGCGACCGGCTCTACGTGATGAACCGCTTCGACCACACGATCTCGATCGTGACCGAACGCGAGCAACCCGACTGCCGCGCGCCGAGACGGCGGTCGTGCCGCTGCGCTACGATCCGTCGACCGCCGGCGGCGACGCGACGGGCGCCGCTTCCTCTACGACGCGCGCGCCACCTCGGGGCACGGCGACGCCGCGTGCGCGAGCTGCCACATCTTCGGCGACTTCGACAGCCTGGCGTGGGATCTCGGCGATCCGTTCGGCGCGACCGGTCGCCGAACCCGAACCCGTTCCGCGTCGGCAGTCCGGCACGATCCGTTCCATCCCCTGAAGGGCCCGATGACGACGCAGAGCCTGCGCGGCATGGCCGACGCCGGCCCGATGCACTGGCGCGGCGACCGCACGCGGCGGCACCGATCGGCGGCGATCCGCTCGACGAGGACCTGGCGTTCAAGGAGTTCAACCCGGCGTTCGTCGGCCTGCTCGGCCGCGGCAGCGAGCTCGCACCGCGCCGAGATGCAGGCCTTCACCGACTTCATCCTGACGGTCGCGCTATCCGCCGAACCCGATCCGCGCGCTCGACAACGTCTGCACGACCGCGCAGAGCGCTCGGGCGAGAACTTCTTCCGCAACACACCGACGGACGCCGGCGCCATCACCTGCGTCTTCTGCCACCGCGCTGCCGTTCGGCACGCGACGGCCTGCTCGTCGTTCGAGGGCGAGCCGCAGGAGTTCAAGATCGCCGCACCTGCGCAACCTCTACCAGAAGGTCGGCATGTTCGGTCTCCCCGGGCAGCCCGACACCGGCGACCAGGTGCGCGGCTTCGGCTTCCTGCACGACGGCGCCGTCGCCACGCGTCTTCAACTTCCTGACGGCGACGGTCTTCCAGAACCTCGACGCCGACACGCAGCGGCGCGACCTCGAGGCGTTCATGCTCGCGCTTCGACACCGGCCTGCAGCCCGCCGTCGGCCAGCAGGTCTCGGCGACCCCGGCGACGCGTCAACGACACCGACGTGATCGACCGCATCGACCTGCTGATCGCCCGCGACGACGCCGGCGACTGCGACCTCATCGTCAAGGGCGTCTGGAACGGCGAGTCCCGCGGCGCAGTGTACGTCAGCGGCAACAACTTCGATTCCGACCGCGACACCGACGCCGCTGATCGCCAAAGCGACCCTGCGCGGTCTCGCGGCCACGGCCGGGCAGGAGCTGACGTTCACCTGCGTGCCCCCGGGGTCGGGTCGCCGCATCGGCGTCGATCGCGACGAAGACGGTTTCTTCGACCGCAACGAGCTCGACGCCGGCACCGATCCCGCCGACCCGGCGAGCCTCCCTGGAGGACCCGCGGTGGTGTTGGTGCAAACGACGACCCTGAAGCTCAAGGACGGCACCACGCCGCCGAACCCCGACAAGCGCAAGGTCTCCTTCAAGTCGAGTACCAAGAAGGACGCCCCGGACCATCAGATCGTGCCGCCAGACGCGACCGGCGCCGGCGACCCCACGGTCAATGGCGCAACCGGCGGCGGCGCGCTCCTCACCGTCTACAACTCGAACGGCAGCGGCGAGGCGGTGAGCGTGCCGCTTCCGGCAACCGGCTGGTCGGTGCGCGCCACCGGCGGCGGTATCGTCTACCGGTATCGCGGCGCGACCGGCGACGCGATCACCAAGGTCGACGTCAAGACGAACCAGATCAAGGTGCGCGGCGGCAAGAGCGCCTGGCTGTACACGCTCGACGAGGCCGCGCAGGGCAGCATCGCGCTGCAGCTCCGTCTCGGCACCGGCGTGCTCTTCTGCGCCAACGCTCCCGCGAAGGTGAGCGGCAATCCGCCCTCGACCGCCGCGTCCGATCGCGTCGACAAGTTCCAGGCGGAATCGAAGTCGCCGCCGCCGGTGACCTGCCCGGCGACGCCGTGATGCGAGCGCGGGAACGTCCAGGAGTCCTGACGGCGAACTTCCGTGAGCGTCGCTGCATCCGGTAGACGCCGCGTCGTCAGTCAGAGCGTCTTCAAGTACTCGATGAGCGCGGTCCGTTCTTTGTCCGTCAGAACGTCGGTAAATTCGTGGCCGGTGTTCGACTGGCTGTACATGCGCGTGTTGTAGATCTTGCGGTCCTCGATCTGCGCGTTGGTCAAGCTCGGCGCCAAGAGCCCGCCCAGCATGTTCCAGGCCAGAGATCCGTTCTCGAACAGGATCGTGAGCCACGACTCGACCAGCGGCGTCGCGAAGGGATCGGCTGGATCGCATTCCAGGTACGGCGTGAGCCCCGGCGTTCCGCACACGCAGGTCGTCGTATCTCCACCCGAGCGCGACCGGGTCGTAGGCGCGCGCGAGATCCGTCTCGAAGCCCATGACGGCGCCGGCGCGCTCGGGCTTCGACATTCGGCGCCAGAACGGCGGGCGCGTGGACGACTCGAGCACGCTCGCGCACCGTCGGGACCGAGCCGTTGTGGAAATACGGTGCCGACGCCCACACGCCGTAGAGCGGCTGCGCGAGATAGCCGATGCCGTTGTACTTCTCCGCGCACCCGTCCTGGCCGTAGTAGGTGAACCAGCTCGCTTCGGCTGCCGTCTCGACGGCTTCGTCGTTCGCCGTCATCCGTGCAGGGTCCGTATTGATGATCGCGATCGGCGTGACGTTCGCCGCCATGCCGGCCAGGAGCGGTGTCGCGAGAAAGCGCCGGCTCTTCACGTAGCGCGGCGCGTAGGCTCCGTGACAACTCGCGCACGAGCCGTTGCCGCCCTCCGGCCGCGGCACGGGATTGGCGCGCTTCGACTTCCACAGATCGAGCTTGTGGAAGAGGCGTGCGCCCTTCTTCGCGAGCCTGGTATCGACCGGTAGCGGGTACGGCGGCGATCGCAGGCCGAGCATCCAGGTATTGGCCGCGTACTCGTGCTCGAGGATCCAGTCGTAGCCCTGCTGATACTGCGGCGTCGCGGCGCCCGGCATGTACCAGGAGAGCTCGATGCGCGTGGAGTCGCTGCTCATGCCGGCGTCGTAGAATTTCGCGGGCCGATGGCCGAGATTCCACCAGTTCGGCGGGTCTTCGCTGCCGGTCGTCCCGGAGATCCAGAGCTCGGGATTCAGCACCATCGCCGGCACGGTGGTCTGGAAGTCGAAGAGCGTGAGCATGCCGAACAGTTGGAAGTTGGTGATGTTGCCGCTGCCGCGCGCACGATTCAGGCTCATGACGTTGAAGCCGTTGTTCGCGGTGCCGACCTCGGTCAGCAACAAATTGACGTCGGCGAGTCCGTTGTTGCCGTGCAGAGGGCCGAGGCCGGGTCCGTCCGCCGCGTTTCCGACCTGGCCGCTGTGGCAGATCGAGCAGGTGACACCGATGTTTCCGCTCCAGCTTCCGTCGGCGTTGTGGGTCTGGGTCAGCGCCATCGGCAGCTGGCCGGAGCCGCCGTTGGTGAGATTCGGGTCTTCGCCCGGCAACGGGTAGGGATTGCGCTCCGGGCTGAGCGGCGTGCCGTAGCGTTCGGCGACCAGCTGATCGAAATCGGAGGGACGCCCGAGCAAGCCCCAGCGCAGCCATAGGAGGTTGTATTGCGAAGCTGGGATCGCCCACGTGCTCGACGGTTGGTTGCCGCTGAATTGCCACCCGGCTTGCGCGTGACCATTGCCGCCGAGAAGCCGGCCACCGGCGGCCTGCAATGAGCGCAGCTCGCCGCACGTCGCGGGCTGCTGATCCAGGCACGCATGCCAGGAGACATTGAACACGACCGCTTTGTCGTACGTCGGGGTCACCAGCGAACGCGGATCCGGCGGCAGCGGTGTCTCATCGGGCAGACCCTCGCAATAGTTGAACCAGTAGTGTCCACCGTGATCGCTGCCGAGCAAGGTCGACGATTGCGCCGATCCAGCGACGCCGAGCACCAGACAGCGAGCAAAGCGAGAGTGCGCATGCCGACTGGCGTACCACCTCTGCGGCGCGGACACGCTCACTCCGAGGGAGGAGCAAGCGTGAAAAAAGAGGATGAGCGGCGTCGCCGAGATGGGTGAGGGGCTGGGACTCATCGAGATGGACAGGTCGTCCTCTTCGACGTCAACCGAACGCCTTTCCTGCTCTACGCTCGATCGCCTGGGGCTGACCCGGGCGGCGTTTCCCGATTGGCAGCAGGCATCGGAGCGTCTTCTGACTGTCCGGAACCTGCGGCCGGCGGGCGCGGAGACCGTTTGTAGAATCTGCTGTCCGATCCGGTCCCGGGTACCCGGTTGCTAGCGCTTTCGCACCCGAAGCTTGCTAAGGGGTACGAGTCTTGCTCAATTGCGACCCACTATGACCTCACATCGCGTACGCCGTCGGCCTTCCTCCTTCCCGCCCTCATCGTGACGATGCTGCTGCCCTTCTCGCATCCAGGGATGGCCCGGGCGGACAGTCATGAGGGATCCATGCCCGACGTCTCAGCCTGTGACGCCGACACCCAGGCTCGGCTGCGGTGGATCACCGATCGCCTCGACTCGCGCGAACGCTACGCCGATCTCTGGTGGCGGGGATGGTTCGGCTTCTATGGTATCGGCACGGTCGTCCAGGCGACGCGAGCCGGCCTCGAGGACGATGGCGGAAAGCGGGCGGATCTGATCGTCAGCGCCGTGAAAGCCGCGGGTGGTACCACGCGACTCTACTTCTCGAGACCCGTGGCGCGTCTGGGAGCTGATCCGCTCCGGGCCGAGCCGCTCTCCGATCAGGCGGCGTGCCTCGAACGAGTCAGGCAAGGCGAATCGCTGCTGCAACAGGCCGCCAAGGAGTCGGGTCGGCGGTGGGATTGGAAGCCCCATCTCGCCAACGTCGCCATCAACATGGCGGGAGCCGTGATCGTCACCGAGGGGTTCGACGAAAACGAGGGGTGGGACAACGCGGCGATCGGCATCGCCGTCGGGGAAGCGATGTTGTGGAGCCACCCGTGGAAGGGCCGGAGCGATCTCGAGGAGTACGAGGCCCGCTTCAGCGCCGACAACGCGCACGAGCTGGTCGCTGCAACCGAACGGGCGCGGGCTCCTCTTGCAGGTGCGATTCTGAGCGTTCGCCGCCGGCCATGAATCGTCTCCTCGGCCTCCGTCGTGAGGACCGGCGGACCGTATGGACGGCGTTCGCGACCTTGTTCATGATCATCGCCGCGCATGCCGTGCTCGAGACGGCGCGCGACGCGCTCTTCCTCGCCGGCCTGCCGGTCACCAGGCTGCCCTGGGCCTACCTCGGAATCGCCAGCCTCGCGTTCGTTGCCGGGGGCGCGAGCACATGGGTGCTCACGGGACGGTCGCCCCGCCGCGTGCTCGCGGGAACCCTCTTGATCGGCGCTGTCGGAACCGGCTGCTTCTGGCAAGTCGTCGCCGATGCAGACGGCGACATCCCTGATGGCTCTCTACGTCTGGACCGGCCTGCTCGCGTCCGTCCTGGTGACGCAGTTCTGGGTCCAGCTGGCGAGCGCGGTGGATGTGACGCAGGCGAAGCGCGCGTATGCGATCGTGGCCGCCGGCGGGATGCTCGGCGCCACCGTGGGATCGTTCCTCGCGGGGGTGGCTCTGACGTTCGAGGGGCCGCAAGCGCTGTTGCCGCTGGCCGCGTCGATATTCGCGCTCACGGCGGGCGTGCCCGGTCTTCGTCGGCGCTCGCGACCGACGTCGTGGAGCCGCGCGATCTCGCCACCGGCGCCCGACGACGAACGCCCGGGGTTGCGCGCCGTCTGGCGTGACGCCTATCTGCGGCGCATTCTCCTGCTCGCGATCGTCGGCCCCGTGGTCGGCGATGGGGATCGATTTCATCTTCAAGAGCATCGTCTCTCGGGAAGTGTCGAAAGCCGACCTGGGGCCCTTCTTCGCGCGCTTCAATACGATCGTGAACGCGGCCGCGCTGACGTTCCAGGTGACGATCGCGCCGCGCCTCCTGCAAAGCTTCGGGGTCGTGCGCAACCTCTGCCTGCTGCCAGGCTCGCTCGGCCTGGTCGCCGCCGGCGTCGCCGGGACGTCGGTGCTCCCCGCGGCCATCATCTTGCGCGGTACGGATGGAGTGCTGCGCCACTCGCTGCATCGTGCAGCGACCGAGATCCTGTTCCTGCCGCTCTCCACGGCGACGCGCAGCGCGATGCGTGGCCTTCGCCGAGTCCATCGGACAGCGCGGCGGCCAGGTCGCGGGGTCGCTGCTCATCCTCGCGGCGATCGCGCTCGGGGCCGCCCCCCGCGACTTCGCAGCGGGTGTCGCCGTGCTCTGCGGTGTATGGCTCATCGGGTATCTTCGCCTGCAGGCGCACTACGTCGAACGATTCCGCTCCCAGTTGCGGGCGTCGAGCGTCTCGAGCGACGCCGCCGTCCCGGACCTCGATCTGAAATCGCTCGAGACACTGGTGACCTCGCTGAGCGCCGCGAACGATGCCGAGGTGATCGCCGCGCTCGATCTGCTGGCGAGCTACGGACGTATCCGGCTGGTGTCGCCGCTCATTCTCTACCATCCCTCGCCCAGCGTCGTGCTGCGTGCGCTCGAGCTGTTGGAGGACACGTCGCGCGACGACGTGCACGAGATCCGCCGCCGGTTGCTCGAGCATCGCGAGCCCGCGGTACGGGCCGCGGTGCTGCGGCAGCTCGTGGCGGCCGGGTACGAGCTCGCGGCGGTGCGCACCATGCTGCGTGACGATCCGTCGCCCCTCGTCCGGAGCACCGCGCTCGTCATCTGGATGGGGTCCAAGGACGCGCCGGAGAGCGATCTCGACGAAGCGGTCGCCGATCTGGTCGCCCAACCGGACACCGAGTCCCGCCTGGCGGTGGCGCGCACGTTGGGAGAGCTGCCGGCCAATCTGCTTCTGCCGGTGGCGCGTGCGCTGCTCGCCGACCCGATCCCGGCGGTCCGTTGCCAGGTGGCGCGGAGCCTGGCCACGGATCCCGACGAGAAGCGGATGGCGCTGCTCACGGAGCTGGTGGCGATTCCGGAATGCCGGGCCTTTGCCCGTGCGGGACTCCGCGCTCTGGGACCGCCGGCTCTCGAGCACGCGGCGCGCGCGCTCGAGGACGTGCACACGCCAGCGGTGCTCCGCCGCCATCTGCCGCGCACCATCAGCCGTTTCGGCTCCGGCAGAGCCGTCGAGATCCTCGTCGCTCAGCTGGCACGGGAAGAGGACGACCGCGTGATCGTCAAGATCCTGCGCGGCCTCGGACGACTGCGCGCCGACGATCCCTCCTTGCCGGTGGACGGCCCGACGCTGCTCCACGTCGCCGACAAGACGCTCGAGCGCATGGTCGAGTTGCTCGCGTACCGTGTGGCCGTCGATCTCGTGCGCGGCACCGATCGTGGCGAGACCGCCGTGCCCGAAGCGCCGCACGCGTCGCGCCAGCGGTCCGGCGACGAAACCGACCTGCTCGGAGAGCTCATCGCGGAGCTGGAGCAACGGGCGCTGGAGCGGGTCTTTCGCATCCTCCAGATCCTGGAGACGAACGAGGAGTTCGCGACGATGTTCGCGGCGCTGTTGGACGAGGCGTCCGTCGTCCGGGCGAACGCGCGCGAGGTGATCGGCCACGTTCTCGACGGGCGGCTGTCGCGACGCCCTCCTCGCGCTGACCGACTCCCTGCCGCCGGCCGAGCGCTTGCTGGCCGTCGCGCGACGTGGTTCCAGTCCCTCGTGGGAGAGATCGCGCTCGAGCGCGTGGCGGAGCGTCGGCCAAAGACGAGCCGGCTTCGAGTGTCGCCGAGGCGTTGTCCGGAGTGATAGAGGCCATGCTCTCGGATCGGAGCGCGACGCTGTCGAGTATCGCCCGCCATCAGTTGCCCGCACGCATGGCGGGTCTGTCATGACGACGGAGAATTCTCGTGGCGCAAGCTGAAGACAGCGCGGGCGGCGTCGAGCGCCTCCTGGCGATCAAGGCGCTGCCGCTTTTCGCCGACGTGCATCCCGACGAGCTCGCGATCATCGCCGAGCACGCGCACGTGCGCACGTTCCGCCGCGGCGAGACGCTCTTCTCCGGCGCGGACACGCCGGTGACGAGCATCCATCTCGTGCTCGAGGGCAGAGTCACGGAGCATCGCGGCGGCCGGCCGTTCAGAACGCACGGCCCGCAGCAAGTGGTCGGAGGCGTCGATGCCCTGGCGCTCGCCGGCTCCGACGGTCGCCGCGGTTGCCGAGGAGGACACGTCGACGCTCGCGATCGAACGCAACGACCTGCGACCGCTGCTGGAGGACAACTTCGGCATCCTCTCGGTGACCCTTCAGGGATTGGCGGCCGCGACGCTTCGCATGCGCCGCCACCTCGTTCCCTCGGCGGGCTTCGCGGAAGGCGTCGTGGGAAGGCGGCGAAGATCCCGTGGACGCAAGGGGCGCGCATCGCCTTTCTGCGTGGGCACCCGTGGCTCCAGTACGCGAGGATCGAAACGCTCGGCCAGCTCGCCCGGGAGGCCGACCACGTGTCCCTTCCCGATCGGCAGCGGCTCTGGGCCGAGGGCGATCCCGCCGACCACGCGATCCTGGTCGTGCGCGGGATCGTCGCCTGCGCGACCGCCGATGAGCGCCAGCACTTCGCGGTAGGCGGCCGGGGCATTCTCGGCCTGGAAGAGGCGCTGGCGATGGAAGCGCGCTGGTTCGGAGCGGTGACGCAGGGGCAGGTCTCGACTCCTCCGGATCACGCGCGCCGCGATCATCGACGCGTTGGAGGACGATCCCGACACGGCCCTCGCGATGCTCGCCGCGCTCGCGAGCGTCGCGAGCCAGCTTCGCGATCACCTGGCGCGAGACCGCGCGGGGGCGCGCGTGAGCAGCGGGCCCTGCTCACGGGTCTCGCCATCGTCGCTCGCGGTTGCGGTCGGATGCGCGCGCCCGGCGCTCGACACCGCGCTGCGCCTCCCGGCGCAGGCAGCGCAGGTCGTCGATCCAGCACCGGGCAACAACTGGTCGCTGCCCCCGGAGGAGGCCGAGCGGCTTCTGTCGCGAGCGCCTGTCGATTCCGACCGCGATGGCGGCAACCGAGCATGGCGTCTCCGGTGCCTATCAAAGTCGAGATCACCTTCCCGCGAGCGACGGGCGGCGTGCGCAGGTCAAATGGAAGGCGGTGCCGCGCGGCCTCGATCACTGGAACAACAATCCGCGCAAGGAGATCGCCACCTACGTCGTGCAACGCTGGTTCCTCGAGCCGCAAAGACTATGTCGTGCCGACGACGGCGCTCCGCTGCGTGCCGCTCGCGACCTACCGCCGTTTCGCGCCCGACGGCGACGGAGACGATCGAAGGGACGCGGTGCGTGCTGGGAGCGCTGTCGCTGTGGCTGAAGCACGTCACCGAACCCGACGGCGTCTATCGAGCCGGCCCGCTTCGCCAGTGACGCCCACCTACGCCTACCACCTCGCCAACTTCAACGTCCTCGCCTACCTCGTGCGAGCACCGGGACGGCCGCCCCGGCAACATCCTGGTCGCGGACGACGACGCCAACCGCCGTGTCTTCGCCGTCGACAACGGCATCAGCTTCGGCGGGCTGGTCTACAACTTCCTGACGACGAACTGGGACGTGATCCGCGTGCCGGCGATCCGGCGCGAGGTCGTCGACACGCTTGCGGGCCGTCGACCGCACAGGCGCTCGCGTCGCTGGCCACGCTGGTGGAGCTGCGCAGCGACGCGACCGGCGTGCTGCTTCCGGTCAGCCCGGGTCCTGCCGCTCGATCCGGAACGGGGCGTGCGTGTCGCCGATGGTCGTGTGCAGATGGGCCTCACGACGGCCGAGATCGACGCCGTCGCACACCGCATCGCCGCTCTTCTCGCGCGGGTCGACGATGGCAAGCTCGCGGTCTTCTGAGCACGCCGACCCGCGACGCCCGGACTCTTCGGGGCGATCGGCGCGGTCCGACGCGAGGAGTGGCCGTTCGCGCTCCTGATGTTCACCTTCGTGTTCCTGGTGATCGCGAGCTTCTGGATCCTGAAGCCCCTCAAGAAAGCGCTCTTCATCGAGCACTACGACGCGGCCGGCCTCGACCTTCGCCGGCAGGCACTTCGCCGCGGCCGAGGCGGAGCTGCTCGGCGAAGGTGCTGAACATGGTCGTCGCCATCGTCGCCGTCGCCGTCTTCACCTGGCTGGCGCGACGTCTGCGCCGCGAGCGCCTGACCGTGATCCTGATGGCCTTCTTCGTCCTCGGCGACCTGGTGTTCGCGCAGCTCCTCGGCTCTCCGGGCGCGCCGACCGTGTGGGGACTCTACCTGTTCGGCGATCTCTTCAGCACGCTCATGGTCGCGACGTTCTTCGCCTTCCTGAACGACAGCGTCACGCCGGAGGCCGCGAAACGCCTCTATGGCTTCGTCGGTCTCGGCGCCGTGCTCGGCGGCGTCGTGGGGAGCAGCGTCCTCAGCGCATTCGTCGGCGTCACTCACACCGCCGACGTGGCTGTATGCGTGTGCCGTGCGTCGGCGTGGTCGTCATCGTCGTAGCCGTGGCGGCAGGCAGGTTCGTGCAGTCGGACGACGCCAGCCGCGGACGATCGCCAGCGGACCGCTCCGCCGCGATCCGAACGCAACGCGGCGCTCGAGGGCGCGGCGCTCGTCCTGCGCTCGCCCTACCTGCTCTCGATCGCGGCGATCGTCGGCCTCTACGAGATCGTCTCGACGGTCATGGACTTCCAGTTCACGAGCACGGTGGCGCACTACCTGAACGGCGACGGCGATCGGGCAGCATCTTTCGCGCGTGTTCGCCATCACCAACGTCGCCTCGCTGCTGGTCCAGCTCTTCGTCACCAGCACCGTGATGCAGGCCTGGGGGCTCGGCGCCGCGTTGCTCATCCTGCCGCTCACGTGCGCCATGGGGTCGCTCGCGTTCCTCGCGCTGCCCTCGCTGATGGTCGGGAGCGCGCTCAACACTCGCCGACAACGCCTTCAACTACTCGATCAACCAGTCGGCGAAGGAGGCGCTCTACGTGCCGACGTCGGCCGACGAGAAGTACAAGGCGAAGGCGTTCATCGACATGTTCGTCCAGCGCGCCGCCAAGGCGCTCGCGGTCGGCGTGAGCCTCGCGATGGGCGCGTGGTTCCAGGACTTCGCGAGCGTGCGCTGGCTGTCGCTCTTCACGCTCGCGCTCATCGCCGTGTGGGTGATCGCGGCGCGCTGCTGCCGGGAGCGGCTAGTTCCCGCAGGAACCACGTTGATCACTCCTCGGGTTCGAGATGATCGACGAGGTCGAGCGTCACGAGCTGCGGAACCGGCTCGACCATGAACTCCGTGACGCTGGTGTTGCGCAAGTGGTAGCGCAGCCAGGCACGCGGGTCCCCGTGCAGCAGGACGGCGAGCCCGGCCGCGATGGCCGCTCCGTGGCTCACCACGACGACCTCGGCTCCCGGATGTCGTTCCGCAATCGCCCGCCATGCGGCGACGACCCGCGTTCCGACCACGCCCAGGGACTCGCCACCCTCCGGCGCCCAGTCGAGGTCGGCGGAAGCCTGCTCGAAGAACCGATGGCGCCCGGCCAGGTCGACGAAGGTTTCGTTCTCGAGGACGCCGATTCCGTACTCCGCGAGCCCCGGCTCGAGGACGAGGGGCACCGCGAGAGCGGTCGCGATCAGCTCCGCCGTGCCGCGCGCCCGGATGAGCGGGCTCGAATACACCACCGCAATCTGCGGCCGGGTGCGGGCGAGATGCGCTGCCAGCCGCCGCGACTCGTCTCGCCCCCGTTCGGTCAGATCGGCGTCCGTCGAGCCGTGCCATCGCTGGTCGAGGTTCGCGTCGATCTCTCCGTGCCGGACGAGGAGCAGGCGGGCGCTCATGTCAGATGCGGACTCACGGGCCGATTCTCTCTTCGTGCGGTCGAAAGTTCAACGAAGCGCCACCCGATCAACTGAAATATTCGTTGACCGGCTGAGCGCCCTGATGCTACGCGGCACGGATGCACGCGGGGATCGCGACATTCGCATCGATCGCCCTCCTGTCCATGGCCGCAACGACCTTCGGCGCGACCATTCAGCACCATGATTCGACCGCCGTCGCCGTCGACGAAGGGGGCCGGCCGGCCGCGCGTGCGCGCCCCAAGCCGCACGCGCGCCAGCTGGTCATGAAGCTCCGACCCGGCGCCGACGCTTGCGTCGGCTGCCGGCTCGCGAACGGCCAGCGCCTGGGAACGCTCGCGCCCGGGAGCCGGTTGGACCAGCTCTTCAGCACCCACGGCGTGCGGTCGGCCCGCAGGCTTCGCCGGCATCTTCCCGCAAGTGGAGGCGCCGCCGGGACGCGCTTCCCGGTCCGGACGCGGCGCGCGCCGGCGAGCGCCCGGGCGCCCGAGTTCGAGCGCACGTGGGTGCTCCGGCTCGAGCGGCGTGGAAACCTCGGGGCGGTCGCGCGCGAGATCGCCGGCGACCCCGCGGTCGAGTACTGCGAGCCGGATCAACCGTTCGAGATCGCCCTCGTTCCGGACGATCCCTTCTTCGCCTCGACGGGATCGTGGGGCCAGCCGTTCGACGACCTCTGGGGTCCCAAGCGCATCGGCGCGCCGGCCGCCTGGGACGTGACGCGCGGAGCAGGCGTGCTGGTCGCGATCGTCGACACCGGCATCGACGCCGCCCATCCCGACATCGCCGCCAACGTCTGGAGCAATCCCGGGGAGATCGCAGCCAACGGCCTCGACGACGACGGCAACGGCTTCGTCGACGACGTGCGCGGCTGGGACTTCTTCGACGACGACGCCGATCCCCACGACGACAACTTGCACGGCACGCACGTGGCCGGCACCGTCGCCGCGGTCGGGAACAATGGCGCGGGGGTCGTCGGCGTGGCGTACGAGAGCCGCGTCATGGCGGTTCGCGGCCTCGGGACCCAGGGTTACGGGTTCAGCAGCGACCTCGCCGAGGCCATCCTCTACGCCGTCGACAACGGCGCGGACGTCATCAACGCGAGCTGGGGCGGGACGGGCGCCTCGCAGACGCTGGCCGACGCGGTCGCGGCCGCGCATGCCGCCGGTGTGGTTTTCGTGGCCGCCGCCGGTAACGCCGCGAGCGACGCCAAGGACTTCTTTCCGGCCGCCGATCCGCACGCGGTGGCGGTGGCGGCCTTCACGTACGCCGACGTCGCGGCGAGCTTCTCCAACTTCGGCCTGGTGATCGACATCGGCGCGCCCGGCGGCGGCGACGCGCCGCCGCCGAACGGCAGCTCGTCGAGCAGCATCCTGTCGCTGCTCTCGGGCGACCTGAACCCGGACGAGGTGCCTCCGAGCGAGTTGGTGATCGCGAGCGGCGGCGCGTCCTACTTGCGCATCGCGGGGACGAGCATGGCCTCGCCGCACGTGGCGGGCACCGCGGCGCTGGTGCTCGCCCACGACCCGAGCCTCACCGTCGAGCAGGTGCGGCAACTGTTGCGGACGACCGCCGACGATTTGCCGCCTGCGGGACGCGACGACGCGAGCGGCTACGGTCTCGTCGACGCGGCCGCCGCCGTCGCCGCGCCGGCGCCGCTCGAGGCCCACCTGGCCGCACCCGCGGACACGCGGCTCATCGGCCCGACGACCGTCGACGTGATCGGCTCGGCCACCGGTCCGGGCTTCGTGTCGTACACGCTCGACTATCGTCCCGCCGCCGATCCCACGGGCTGGGCGCAGATCGCCGGGCCGATCGGCACGCCCGTGGATGGCGGCGTCCTCACGGTTTGGGACGCGAGCGTGGTCGCCGACGGCGATTACGTGCTCCGGCTGCGCGTCGAGCGCCCCGGCGAGACGTTCGTCGACGAGACGGCAATCCGCGTCCAGAATGTCCAGATCGCGGCGCCGGCGCAGCTCTCCGCGCTGCGCGCCGACGCGCCCGTCGAGATCCGCGGCACCGCCGCGGGACCCGGATTCATCTCGTATGCGGTCGAGACGCGCCGCCCGGCGCTCGACGGGACGACGTGGCACACGGACGGCGTCACGCTCGCCGGCGCGCCGGGCACGCCCGTCCGTCACGGGCTGCTCGCCACCGTCGACGTCTCGTCACTCACGGAGGGCGACCGCTTCGACTTCCGCCTGAGCGTCACCACTGCCACCGGCACGCTCACGGCCGAGCGCAAGGGAATCACCGTCGATCCCGCGCTGCGCGCCGGCTGGCCGCAGGACGTCATTCCCGGTTCCGACCGTGAGTACCTGACAGTTGCGGATCTTGACGGCATCGGGACGCAATCCATCCTCGTGGGCTCGGTCCACGAGGTCGTCGTGTTCGAGCACGACGGCAGCCTCCGTCCCGGCTGGCCACAGTCGGTCGTCCTCGACGACGGCTTCACCGAGACGCGTGCGTCGCCGCTCGTCGCCGACGTCCTCGGCGACGCGCGTCCCGAGGTGATCGCCACCAACGGCCGCTACCTGCTCGTCTGGTCGGCCGATGGTGTCCTGCAGGCCCCTTTTCCCCAGGTGGTCCCCGCGCTCGCGAACGGCGGCAACGAGTGGATCAGCGCCGGCAACGTCGACGGCGACGGCAAGGACGAGGTGGTCTGCGCGAGCAACCGCGGCCTCGACGTGATTCGCGGCGACGGCACGACGATCTGGACCTCGAGCGTCTTCTACGGCCGCGTGCCGGCCGTCGGACAGGTGCTCGGCGACCCGATCGCCGAGGTCGCGCGCTGGCGCGCCGCCAGCGACCGCGACATCCTCACGGGCCGCGGCTACGTCGACGCGTTTACCGGGGGCGGGTCCCTTCTCGCGCAGCGCAAGGTGAGGGGCGCCACCTTTACGCGCGTCGGCATCGCCGACATGGACGGCGACGGCCGTGGCGACTTCTTCGTGCCGGCGCTCAAGCCGACCTCGGTCAAACAGAAAATCGCGGCATCCGCCGCCACAGCCGACGGGCTCCGCCTCAGGCTCCGCAAGCCGCGCCTGAAGGGACCCCAGTTGCGGCCGAGCCTCACGATCGCGATGAGCGACATCGACCGCGACGGCTTCGCCGAAGCGTGGCAGTACGGCCGCGTTGCGCGCCCCGACTACTTCGAGGACGAATTCGGCCACTTCGCACCCTGGCAGTCCAAACTCGATCCCACGCCGCTCCTCCCGTTGCAGCATCGCGTCTTCAGCGCCCCGCTCTTCCGGGACGGCGTCTTCGGGGTGGCGATCGGCGACGTCGACGGCGACGGCGTCCAGGAACTCGTCGGCGGTATGGTCGCGGACGGATGTCCCCCGGGCATCGACGTCTGCACGTCCACGCGCATCCGACGCGCGGTGGTGATCCAGCGGCTCGACGGCTCGCTGCTGCCGGGCTTCCCGCGACCGGTACCGCAGTGGTTCAACGAGTCGGAGGACCCGACCGGGATCGGCATCTCCGCCTTCATCGATGATCCGCGCGCCGCCACGCCCGCGATCACCGACCTCGACGGTGACGGGCTGAAGGAGATCGTGTGGTGGGACCCGGAGGCGAGCCGCATCTTCGTGTGGAACGTGCCTGGGACTCCGGGGCTGCTGCTGGCGGACTGGCCGATGTACGCTCACGACCCGAAGCACTCGAACGCGCTGCCGCCGGCGCTACCGTAACGGGCGGCGTGCCGGCGGCAAGCGCTGTGCGCGTCGGTAGCGAGCGCATTTCGTTCACGCCACCCGCTCCTCGGCTATGTGCCTCCCCGGGGCTCGTCGGCCTAGCACCCGGAACGGCATGCCTCACATCCGGAACACGCCGTAGCGCGTCGTGCCCTGGATCACGTCGGAGTGCACCGCCGAGAGGCGATGCCGAGCACGGTGCGGGTGTCGCGCGGATCGATGATGCCGTCGTCCCAGACGCGCGCCGGTGGCGAAGAACGCGTAGCGACTCCTTCTCGATCTGGCTCTCCACCATCTGCGCGCAGCATGCGCGTCCTCGTCCTCGTCGAACGGCTGCGCCGGCGCGCTCGGCCGCCTGGCGGCGCACGATCGAGAGCACGCCGGCGAGCTGCTCCGGGCCCATCACCGCGATGCGGTGGTTCGGCCAGGTGAAGAGGAAGCGCGGGTCGTAGGCGCGGCCCGCACATGCCGTAGTTGCCGGCGCCGTACGAGGCGCCGATCATGATCGTGAGCGTGCGGCACCGTCGAGTTCGAGACCGCGTTGATCAGCTTGGCGCCGTCCTTGATGATGCCGCCCTGCTCGTAGCTGCGTGCCGACCATGAAGCCGGTGATGTTCTGCAGGAAGAGGAGCGGCGTGTCGATCTGGTTGCAGAGCTGGATGAACTGCGCGCCCTTCTCGCGACGACTCGGAGAAGAGGATGCCGTTGTTGGCGAGGATGCCGACCGGGTAGCCGTGGAGGTGCGCGCAGCCGGTGACCAGCGTGGTGCCGTAGGTCGGCTTGAACTCGTGGAAGCGCGAGCCGTCGACGATGCGCGCGATCACCTCGCGCACGTCGAAGGGCTTGCGCACGTCGATCGAGGCGATGCCGAGCAGCTCGTCGGGATCGTAGCGCGGCTCCTCGACCGGCGACGCGCTTCGACCGGCCGAGCTTCCGCCAGTTGAGGTGCGCGACGATCTCGCGCCCGATGCGGATCGCGTCGCGCTCGTCCTCGGCGAGGTAGTCCGAGACGCCCGGAGACGCGGCTGTGCATCTCGGCGCCGCCGAGCGTCTCCTCGTCGGCGTCCTCGTGGATCGCCATCTTCACCAGCGGCGGCCCGCCGAGGAACACCTTGGCGCCGCCCTTCACCATCACCACGTAGTCGGACATGCCCGGGACGTAGGCGCCGCCGGCGGTCGAGCTAGCCGAACACCAGGCAGATGGTCGGGATGCGCTCGGCCGAGCGGCGCGTGAGCTCGCGGAAGCCGCGCCCGCCGGGCACGAAGATCTTCGCCTGGTACGGCAGGTCGGCGCCGCCCGACTCGGTCAGGTTGATGATCGGCAGCCGGTTCTGCGCGCAGATCTCCATGGTGCGCGCCGCTCTTGCGCAGCGCTGTACGGGTTGATCGCGCCGCCCTTCACCGTCGGCTCGTTGGCGGTGATCACGCACTCGACGCCCGACACCACGCCGATGCCCGGAGATCGATGCTGCCGCCGAGCGCGAACTCCGTGCCCCACGCCGCCGAGCGGCGCAGATCTCGAGGAAGGGCGAGTCGCGGTCGAGCAGCAGCTCGATGCGCTCGCGCGCCATGCAGCTTGCCGCGCTGCGCGGTGGCGCTGCGACGTACTTCTCGCCGCCGCCGGCGCGCGCCAGCGCGAGCTGCTCGTCCAGGTAGCGCGATCTGCTCGAGGAAGCCCTCGCGGTTGGTGCGATAGGTCTCGGACCGCAGGTCGACGTTGCGAGCGCAGGACTTCCATGGCGCGATCTCTCAGCGTCGCGCCGGCGCGGCCGCGCCGTAGAGGCCTCGGCCGGTGACCAGCGGCAGGTCGAGCGCGGAGAGCAGTCCGGCCGGAGCGCGACACACCGCGGGAATCGCGTTCACGATGCGCGTCGCCGTGAGCAGCACGCCGCCGACGGCATGGTCGCCGTGCTCGTCCTCGAACTCGAGCTCGCAGCGCATCGAGGGCACGCCCTTGATGACGACGCGATAGCTGCCGTTGCCCGTCGGCCATTCGGGCGCGAGCTCGTCGTCGAGCCGGGTGACGTGCTCGACGACGAGCGCCGGCTTGCCGTCGACGATCCCCTGCACCTCGAAGCGCAACGCCGCCATGGTGCCGGGCTCGACGGTGTGGCCGCAGACCGTGAGCGGGCGCGTCGCCGGGCGGCGCTCATGCAGCTCGCGGATCTCCTCCAGCTCGACGCCGAGACCGTCGGCGAGCAGCCGGATCGTCCCGCCCCACGCGAAGCTGATCGCGCCCGGGCTGAGCAGCAGCGGCGTATGGTCGAGCGGCTTGCCGAAGCCCATGGTCTCGAACAGCACCTCGGGCTGGTCGTAGGTCGCGTAGTTGATGATCTCGAGGATGCGGATCTCCTCCCAGCGCCCGCAGAGTCCGGAGAGCACGAGCGGCAGGAGGTCGTTGGCGAAGCCCGGATCGATGCCGGAGGTGAAGAACGAGGTGCCGCCCTCGCGGCACGCGGCCGCGAGCTTGTCGCGCACCTCGGGGATGAACGACGCGGGTGGACGAGCGGCACGATCGAGCTCGACACGACGTTCTTGCCCGCGGCCAGGATGCGGCACATGTCCTCGACCGCCTCGAAGGGCCGCAGATCGGCGGTCGCCGTGTAGCAGACGCAGTCGGCGTCGAGGGCGAGCAGCGCGTCGGCATCGTTCGTGGCGCGGACCCCGACCGGCGCGCGACCGCAGAGTGCGCCGGCGTCCTGCCCGGCTTTGGCGTCGCTCGAGACCCAGAGACCCACGAGCTCGAGCTCGGGATGCTCGAGGATGCAGCGCAACGCGAAGGCCCGACGTTGCCCGTGCTCCACTGGATCACGCGCTACGACATTCAGCAAAGCCTCTCACTCAAAAGCGATTCCATTGGTCCCCGCAACGCGATACGACACTCGGCCCCGCCCTCAGTCGAACGGCCAGTTGGTCGACTCGGTGCCGCCGTCGACCTCGACGACCTTGCCGGTCACCCAGCCGCCCGCCGGCGAGCACAGCCACAGCGCCGCGAGCGCGATGTCCTCGACCGTGCCGATGCGGCGCATCGGCGTCAGCGCCTCCATCTGCGCGCGGATCTCGTCGGTGAGGAACGGCTTCAGCGCCGACGTCTCGACGGCGCCGACCGCGAGCGCGTTCACGCGCACCTTCGGCGCGAACTCGGCCGCCAGCTGCCTGGTCATGAACGAGAGCGCCGCCTTGGCCGTGCCGTAGGCGACGAAGCCCTTGCGCACGATCCGACCGGCGGCCGACGAGATGTTGAGGACGGCGCCGCCGTCGCCCGCGAGCATGTGCGGCAAGACGTGGCGCGTCAGGAGGAACGCCGAGGTCACGTTGAACCTCAGGCACCACTCCCAGGAGGCGAGGTCGGTATCGAGGAACTTCATCGGCGGGAAGCCGCCGGCGTTGTTCACCAGCACGTCGATGCGACCGAACTCGGCCATCGTGCGCTCGACCACCGCCTCGAGCTGGGCGGCGTCGGTGACGTCGCACGGAAGGGCGAGCGCGCGCCGTCTGAAGCTGCGCGCCTTCTCGGCGGTCGCTTCGATCTGGTCGGGGGTGCGCGCCGCACACACCACGTCGGCGCCCATCTCGGCGAAGGCGAGCGCGATGCCACGCCCGATGCCGCGCCCGGCGCCGGTCACGAGCGCGACCTTGTCGGTCATCCGGAAGCGATCGAGGAGAGCCATGGACGAAGCGGGACGGGCCTAGACGGCGTCGAGGAAATAGTTCCGGCACGCCTGCGTCAGGGTCGCCGTCGCTGAGCACCGGCTGTCGCTTCTCGTAGCGCGCCGCCCAGCAGATCTGGTTCATCAGATCGCGCGGGTAGCAGGCGCGCAGCGGCTGCTTCAACTCGACGGTGATGGTCTCGACGAGGTGGTCGATGATCCGGGTGTCGTACTCGAGATTCAGCTCCTCGCACACGCGCCGGGTGATCTCGTGGAAGTCCTCGGGTGTGGTGTTGTCGAGGTGGATCTTGGTCTGGATGCGCCGCAGGAACGCCTCGTCGACCAGGGTCTTGGGGTCGAGGTTGGTCGCGAACGCCACCATCATGTCGAAGGGAACCTCGATCTTCTTGCCGCCCGCGAGTGTCAGGATGTCGATGTTGCGATCGAGCGGGACCACCCAGCGGTTGAGCAGCTCCTCGGGACGGACGCGCTGGCGCCCGAAGTCGTCGACGATGAGCAGGCCGTTGTTGGCCTTCATCTGGAGCGGCGCGGCATAGTACTTCGTGCTCGGATTGTATTGGAGATCCAGCATCTCCACCGTCAGCTCGCCGCCGACCATGACGCGCGGCCGTTTGCACAGGATCCACCGGCCGTCCGCTTCACTCGGAGGCTGGCCCGCGGCGCGCTCGTGGACGTGCGGATCGTAGACGGTGATGATCTGACCGTCGACCTCGACGGCGTACGGCACCCACACCGGGTCGCGATTGAACACCTGCCACAGCGTCTCGGCGACGGTGGTCTTGCCGGTCCCCGGAGGACCGTGGAGGAAGATCGCCTTCCCGGACACGGTCGAGGTGCCGAGCTGGTGGAGCGTCTCGTCGCCGATCACGAGGTGCGCGAACGCCTTCTTCAGCTCCGACGGATGAACCTCCATGCGGCGCACGGTCTGCGCCTCGACGCGCTCGATGTAGTCGTCGAGCGTGACGGGAGCGGATCCGGTGTACTGACTCTGCGACAGCAGCTCGAGCGCGCGCACCTTGCCTTCGGACGTGGTCACGACCCGGTGAATGCCCTCGACCATACCGGTCACTTGCAGGAGCTGCTCCTTCCGCAAGCGCTGGAAGATCTCCTCGACGATCTTCATGTTGACCTGCATGTGGTCCGCGAGCTCCCGCAGGGTGAGCTCACCCATGACGTAGAGGGTCTTGAGCGCGAGATCTTCGAGAAGCTTGCGCCGCAGGCCGAGCTCTACGAAGTGGGTTTCCGCGTGCATCTTGTCCGCTGCCGCCATGGTCCCGTCCTCCCTCGATCCTCGAGGATTGTCCGCCGGAGGGTAGCCCATGATGCGCCGGCTGGCGAGTCCCGAAGCCCCCGCTCGCGCCGCTGTCGGCCTGGAGGCGGGAGCGGCGCTGTCCTGGTCGGGACAGCAGCGCGGTCCGGTGCGCGGCTTGACCGACCCTACGCCGATCTGATCAGCGACGGCATCACATGAGCGCTCCCCCGCCGTCGCCCACTCTGCTGACGGGCGCCACCGGAACCGTCGGCAATGCCATCGCGCACCTGTTGGTGAGCCGCGGGCGCGCCGTCAGGGCGCTGGTGCGCTCGGCCGACCGGGCGCGCGCCTGCCTGCCGCCAGCGGTCGAGTTGGCCGAAGGCGACGTGACCGACGCCCGATCGGTGCGCCAAGCGATGGAAGGATGCGGGGCCGTCTATCACGCCTCCGGCCTGCCCGAGCAATGGCTCCCCGATCCATCCCTCTTCGAGCGCGTCAACGTCGACGGCACGCGCCACATGGTCGAGGCGGCCCTGGCGCTCGGCGTCGAGCGCTTCATCTACACCAGCACCATCGACGTCTTCGTGATGCCGCGCGGTGTCGAGTTCGACGAAAGCCGGCTCGACCCCGAGCCGAAGGCGACTCCGTACGAGCGCTCCAAGCAGGAGGCCGATCGGCTGGTCACCGCGGCGCTCGCCCGCGGCTTGCCGGCGCGCTTTCTGCACCCGTCGGGTGTGTATGGGCCGGCGCCCGTCGTCACCGGCGTGAACGATTTCCTCGTGCGCCTGCAGCGGCGCGAGATCCCCATGCTCCTGCCGGGTGGCATGCCGGTCGTCCACGCCGACGACGTCGCGCTCGGTCACGTTCTCGCCGAGGAGCGCGCGCCCGCGGGGGCGCGCTACATCCTGAGCGATTCCTACCTGACCCTGGCCGAGATCGCGCGGGCGGTAGCGGCGGCGAGCGTGACCGCCAAGGTGCCGCCCGTGCTCCCTCTGTGGGCCGCACGCGCGGTGTCGGCCGCGGGGGAGTTGATCTCGCGCTTCACCGGCAAGGCGCCGCTCATTCCGAGCGGGCAACTGCATTTTCTCTGCCTCGAAGCGCGCCCGTCGGCGGGCCGGGCACGCCGCGAGCTCGGCTGGAGGCCGCTACCGTTCGCCGACGCCCTACGCCGCACCCTCACGCACTTCACGACACCGCGGGCAGGCTGAGCCTCGACGCGCGGCCGGGGGCACACCGCCGCCCGGCATTGCGACTCAACGCGCGGGCGGTGTCGCCGTCGTCTCGGGTCCCGCGTGCGAGTCCCCACCCGCATCCTCGCCCCACAACTCCTTCAGGCGCGCATCCCTGCCGCAACTGTAGCGGTAGAATTTGTAGCGCACCGGATTCTTTCGGTAGTAGTCCTGGTGGTACTCCTCGGCCGGGTAGAACGTGCCGGCGGGCACGATCTCGGTGACGATCGGCTCCTTCAGGCGGCCTGACTTCTGCAGCGCCTCCTTCGACTGCTCGGCGACGCGCTTCTGCTCTTCGCCGTGATAGAAGATCGCCGTCCGGTACTGATTGCCAACGTCGCAGAACTGGCGATGCGGCGTCGTCGGATCGACGTTGTGCCAGAAGACGTCGAGCAGCTTCGCGTAGTCGATCCGGGAAGGATCGTAGACGACCTGGATCGCCTCCGCATGCCCGGTCGCGCCCGCCGACACGGCCTCATAGGTCGGCTTTTCGGTGCGGCCGCCGATGTAGCCCGAGGTGGTCGAGAGCACGCCCGCGAGCTCATCGAAGGGAGGCTCCATGCACCAGAAACAGCCGCCCGCGAAGGTGGCTGTCGCGCGGGAGCCGGCGTCCGTCTTCGTACCGTCCAGCGTCGCCCCGCCGCCCTCTTCCGCACCCGCGGCCGTGGTGGCGGCGACCACGGATCCGAGTAGCGCGGCCCCCACGATCATCGAGCGCCATCCGAAGCCCACACGTCATTGGCATTCTCCTCTTTTCCGTCGACAGGCGCATGCGAATGTGCGATGGAGCGTTCCGTGGAGACGGCGCCCTTCACGCTCGTCGACGGTGAATCGCTCGCTACCCTCAGCGCGGCATCCGCGGGCGACCGTATCACGATCACGCCGGTCGACCTCCGGCAAGGCCTGGGTGGGAGCTCAAGGACCAGGGACTTTGCCGCGGCGAGCAATGCGTACCGGTGCGCGAGCGCGGACGTCTCCAAAGCGGCGGCGCGATCGATGTCGCCGAGCTGGCACGCGTGCTCGATCGGCCGCTCGCCATCGACAGTGAGGAGCACACGGGCGTGCTCGGCGTCGCCGCCGCGGATCGGCGCGCGCGCCTGGCGTCGCTCGAGGCGGCGGATTTCACCCTTCCCGATCTCTCGGGCGTCGAGCACACGCTTTCCGGCCATCGTGGACGGAAGGTCCTGCTCATCGCCTGGGCCTCCTGGTGAGGGTGCCGCGAGGACCTGCCGGTCTGGCAGGCACTATACGAAGAGCTGGGGCCTCGAGGCTTCACTCCCATCACGGTCGCGCTCGACAAGAGCCCTGAAGACTCCCGGCCGTACATCGAGCGCGCCGCTCCCCGGCATCCGAGCCTGATCGACAGCGAGCATCGCGTCGCCGATCTCTACAACATCATCAATGTGCCGACGATGGTGTGGATCGACGAGCGCGGCCGCATCGTGCGCCCGAACGACGCCCAGTTCGGCACCGACATGTTCGTCCAGCTCACCGGCAAACCCTCGGCGCCGTTCCTCGCGGCCGTGCGCGCCTGGGTGCGCGACGGCGCCGGCGCCCTCGACGAGACGCGCGCGCGTGCCCAGCAACTGCTCCCGACCCCCGAGCAGCAGATGGCACGCGCCGAGTTCACGCTCGCCTGGCATCTCCACCGCGCCGGGCGCACCGACGCGGCGGCGCGGCACTTCGAGCGCGCCGGAGCGCTGGCGCCGCACGATTGGACGATTCGCCGCGGATCGATGCCGATTCGCGGCATCGATCCGATGGCGAGTCCCGAGTTCCTGGCGCTCTGGCAGGATTGGGAAGCGGCAGGGCGACCGGGTTATCCGACCGAGCCGCTCTGATCGTTTGCGAAGCGCGCGCTCGTTCGCGAGGCGCGGCGCGGGGTAGCGGAGGTCGCCGCCGGGCTCAACGGAATTCGCCCCACGGCGACCTCCGCTACCCCGCGCCGGGTCGACGTCGAGGCGCACGGCAATCGATCGCGACGTGTCCTGAAACCAGCCCACCCACCAGTCGCGCCAACCATACTTCTCACGCAGCAGCCGGCGGATCTTCACGTGACCATCACCTCCGGGTTGTGGCTCGGCGTGAAACGTCTGCGCGGCGCCGTCGCGCACGATCTCGCCGCGTGGCTCGGCGAGCAGACGCAGGTACCACGCGCGCTCGGGTGTTGCTGCCTCGAGCCACGCAAATCCTGCGTCGTCGGCGATCCACACCCGGGTCTCGTATGAAGCTCCGGTCGGGTCGTAGGTGCGCAACACCACCACCTCGCCGGACTCGAGCGCAGCCCATGTGAGCGCGCCGCCTACGGCGATGATCGCCGACCAGGACAAACGCCGCCAGAACGAGACGGGCCGAGTGCGACGCATGCGCGGGCTCGCGTCGCACTAAGCGGCGGCCGCGCGGGCGCGCACCGCCGCGGCGATGTCGTAGAGCAGCGGCTCGGTCTCGGCCCACCCCATGCAGGCGTCGGTGATCGAGACGCCGTACGCGAGCGGCACGCCCGGTTTCCAATCCTGCCGGCCGGGTTGCAGATTGCTTTCGAGCAGCAACCCCATGATCGCCTCCTCGCCGCCGCGCACCTGCTCGAGCACCTCGCGGCACACCCCCGCTTGGCGGGCATGATCCTTCGCGGAGTTCCCGTGCGAGCAATCGACCATGATCGGCCGCGCCACCTTCTCGCCGGCGACGAAAGCCGCCGCGCGCGTGACGTCCGCGGCGGCGTAGTTCGGCGCTCCCGCACCACCGCGCAGCACGACGTGCCGGTCCGGGTTGCCGCGCGTCTTGATCGTCGCGGTGGCGCCGTCGGCGTCGACGCCGAGAAAAGTATGCGGGTGGCGGGCCGAGATCATCGCGTGCAGCGCCACCTCGAGGTCGCCGCCGGTCGCGTTCTTGAAGCCGACCGGCATGGAGAGGCCGCTCGCCAGCTCGCGGTGCGTCTGACTCTCGCTGGTGCGGGCGCCGATCGCCGCCCAGCTCACCAGGTCCGACGTGTACTGCGGCGTGATCGGGTCGAGCATCTCGCTGCCGCACGGGAGACCGAGCTCGTTGATCTCACGGAGGATGGTGCGCGCGAGACGCAGGCCGGCGGGGATGTCGCAGGAATCGTCGAGGTGCGGGTCGTTGATGAGCCCCTTCCATCCGACCGTCGTACGCGGCTTCTCGAAGTACGCGCGCATGACGACGACGAGTTGCTCCCGCACCTCGCCGGCGACACGCGCCAGCCCGCGGGCGTACTCGGAGGCGGCGGCCGGGTCGTGGATCGAGCACGGCCCGACGACGACCACGAGGCGCGTCCGGTCCCGCCCGTGCAGGATGTCGCGAATCGCTTGCCGGGTCTCGAGCACCAGCGCCGCCGACCGCGGCGTCAGCGGCAGCTCGCTCTTGACGGTGCGCGGCGCCACCAGCGGCGCGACGCCCACCACGTTCCGGTCCTCGATCTTCTCGGCCATCGTTCGGCTCCTTCCCAAAAAAAAGCCCCGAGGAGCTCTCGGGGCTTCGGAGTCTGCGCGCCAGGAAACGTTACACGCAGCCGCCCGCGGCCCCATGGTTGAGCCAGGTAAAGTACCGGGCGGCGGCGCACATCTTCATTCCTTCTGGACTACACGATGACGAGGGTGCCCGTCAAAGCACGCTCGCGCGCCTATCGAATGGGTGAGGTGCGGGGGGTCTGAGCGCTCACGCGCGGCCGCGCGCCGACGAGCGTGTGGCTGTGCCAGCGGGCGAATTTCCGTTGAGCCCGTCGGCACAGCCGCACCTCGTCGGCGCGCCGACTCCTGGACACTCACAGCCCCAGCATCTTCGCCATGTAGTGGATCATCACCTCGTCGGCGCCGCCGCCGATCGAGATCAGGCGCGTATCGACGAAGGCGCGCCCGGCGACGCTCTCCTTCATGTAGCCGAAGCCGCCGTGGAGCTGGATGCACTCGTCGGCGACGTAGCGCGCCATGCGCCCGCTGAAGAGCTTCGCCATGGAGATCTCCATGGTCGCGTCCTCGCCCTTCATGCGCTTGCGGATGCAGTGATAGGTGAGCTCACGCGCCGCGGTGATCTGCGTCAGCATCTCGACCAGCTTGAACTGCGTCACCTGCATCTTGCTGAGCGGCTTCTTGAAGACGATGCGCTCCTCGCAGTACTTGCGGGTCGCTCCCCAGAGCGCGAGCGCGCCGGCGTTGCTGCTGACACACGCGATCAAACGCTCGTCCTGGAACTGCATCATCTGCTGTTGAAAGCCGCGCCCGATGTCGCCGATCGTGTTGGCGACCGGCACGCGGACGTCCTCGAAGAACAGCAGCCCGGTGTCCGATCCCCAGTTCCCGATCTTGTCGAGCAGTTGGTAGCTGAACCCCGGCGAGTCGGTCGGCACCACGATCTGCGAGAAGCCGCCGTAGCCGGCGTCGGGATCGGTGACGGCGAGCAGACAGAGCCAATCGGCGGTGGCGGCGTTGGTGATGTAGATCTTCGAGCCGTTGATCACCCAGTGGTCGCCGTCGCGGACGGCGCGCGTCTTGATCGAGGCGACGTCCGAGCCGGCGTCGGGCTCGGTGACGGCGATCGCCGCCACCATCTCACCCGCGATCGCCGGCACCAGGTAGCGGCGGCGGAGCTCGTCGCTTCCGAACTGGTGCAGCGACGGCGTCGCCATGTCGGTCTGCACGCTGATGCCCATGCTGACGCCGGCGTTGTCGCAACGGGCGACCTCCTCGAACATCACCGCCGTGAACGACCAGTCGAGCCCCGACCCGCCCCACTTCGGGTCGTAGCGCAGGCCGAGCATGCCGAGCTCGCCCATGCGCTTGAACAGAGCTCTTGTCGATCCGCCCCTTCTGGTCGAACTCGCGCGCGCGCGGCGCCAGCTCCTCCTGGACGAATTTGCGGACGGTCGAACGAAACTGCTCGTGCTCAGGGGTGCCGAAGAAGTCGGCGGGCTGGTCGGAACCGTGATTCGTGGTCATGGGCCTTCTTTACCGGGCTCGACGCCACGGTGCCAGGGTCGGGAAACCGTCAGCGTCGAGCGCGTCATTGGAGGAAGCCTATGGCGTTTCCACAAGCGCCAATGCACCCCGTGGCTCGAGAACGGCACCGACGCGCCGCGCGCCGCGCGACGAATCGCGATTTCCCTCTTGACTGAAACGATCGCGTCGTCCATAAGCATCACGTGCTGAATCGCTTCGCGACCTGTTGTTGCTGTTGTGCGATGCCCGCACGGGCTTCCCGCGCACACGGTCGCGCCGCGTTCAGCGCTCTTCGCACCTGATCTGAACGCAACCACGCGATCCCAGGCCCGGGAGGCTCACGCCTTCCGGGCCTTTTTTTGGCCGTGATCGAGCAGTCGACGAAACAGTGACGACGAGAAGAGGGAGACACGCAATGGCACGACAGAGATCGAACCCCGAGAGGCGCGGCGAGCGCGGTCTGCGCTTCGCCGCGCCCGCGCGAGGACCCGGACGCTCGACGTCCGGTCGCCGTCCTACCCAGACCGTTCCCGCCACGATGCGCCCCGCCTTCTGTCGCCCCTGTCCTTCCTGTTGTTGTCCCGCGGCCTGACCGCGGTCGTTCGTTCCACCCCGACAATCCACGAACTTTGACCGCTCACGCCCGCCGCCACCAGGCGGCGCGCCGGGAGCGTTTGCACGAGGAGAGACCGATGCCGAAGACGACGATCGTCGCCGCTCTGGCGATACTTGCGACTCTGGGGACCGCGCTCCCGGCCCGTGCCGGGTCGCTCGAGCTGCTGAACGTCTCCTACGATCCCGACGCGCGAGCTCTACCGCGCGATCAACAACGCCTTCATCCCGAAGTACAAGGCGGCGACCGGCACCGACCTCGCGATCCGGCAGTCGCACGGCGGCTCGGGCACCCAGGCGCGCGCGGTGATCGACGGCCTCGAGGCCGACGTCGTGACGCTCGCGATGTGGCCCGACACCAACGCGATCGCGCAAGGCCGGCCTGATCGCGCCGGACTGGGAGGAGCAGCCTGCCGAACAACTCGCTGCCCTACACCTCGACGATCGTGTTCGTCGTCCGCAAGGGCAACCCGAAGGGCATCAAGGACTGGCCCGACCTCGTCAAGCCCGGCGTCGAGATCGTCACGCCCGAACCCGAAGACCTCGGGCAACGGCAAGCTCATCGTTCCTCGCCGCCTGGGGCTCGGTGACGCAGCGCGGCGGCTCGCGAGGCCGACGCGCTCGAGTTCGTGACGAAGCTCTACGAGCAGACGCCGGTGCTCGACCTCGGCGCGCGCGCCGCGACGACGACCTTCGCCCAGAAGAGGATCGGCGACGTCCACCTCACCTGGGAGAACGAGGCGCACCTCGAGGTCAAGGAGGTCGGGGGCGAGGTCGAGATCGTCTATCCGCCGATCAGCTTCCTCGCCGAGCCGCACGTGGCCGTGTGGACGAGAACGTCGAGACGCAAGGGCACCGCCGACGGCCGCCAAGGCGTACCTCGAGTTCCTCTACACGCCCGAGGGCCAGGAGATCATCGCCGCAAACTTCTACCGCCCGACCGACCCGGAGGTGCTCGCCAAGCACCGCGCCGACGTTCCCGGAGCATCAAGCTCTTCACGATCGACGCGGTCGCGAAGAACTGGGACGACGCCGACGGCGAAGTACTTCGGCGACGGCGGCCTCTTCGACAGCTTCTACAAGCCGAAGCGATAGCGCGCACGGCCGCAGGAGGACATCGCCGCCATGATCGACGTCAACCGCCGCGTGCTGCCCGGCTTCGGCCTGAGCCTCGGGTACACCATGCTCTACCTGAGCCTGCTGGTCGCTCATCCCGATGGCGGCCGGGCTTCCTCAAGGCGTCGTCGCTCTCGCTCGACGAGTTCTGGGCCGCGGCGTTGTCCGACCGCGCGCTCGCCGCCTACTGGCTCACGCTGTGGACCGCCTTCGTCGTCGCGGCGCTCGTCAACGTCGTCGCTCGGCGTGCTCGTCGCCTGGGTGCTGGTGCGCTACGAGTTCCCGCTGCAAGCGGCTCTTCGACTCGCTGGTCGACTTGCCGTTCGCGCTGCCGACGGCCGTCGCCGGGCTGGTCTACTCGAGCCTCTACGTCGAGAACGGCTGGTTCGGCCAGTTCCTCGTGCCGCTCGGCATCGAGGGCGCGTACTCGCGGCTCGGCATCGTGCTGGTGCTGGTCTTCATCGGCTTCCCGTTCGTCGTCCGCACGCTGCAGCCGGTGCTCGAGAGCCTCGAGCGCGACGTCGAGGAGGCGGCGGCCTGCCTCGGCGCCAACCGCCTGCAGACCGTTCGTGCGCGTGATCCTGCCGTCGATCCTGCCGGCCATCATCACCGGCTTCGCGCTCGCCTTCGCGCGCTCGCTCGGCGAGTACGGCTCGGTGGTCTTCGTCTCCGGCAACATGCCGTTCAAGACCGAGATCGCGCCGGTGCTGATCGTCGCGCGCCTCGAGGAGTTCGCCTACGCGCGAGGCGACGGCGATCGCCGTCGTGCTGCTGGCGATCTCGTTCGTCACGCTGTTCGCCATCAACCTCCTCGAACGCTGGAGCACGCGCCACCATGGCTGACGTCACGATCCGTCGCCGTCCCGCAGCGCGCCCACGAGGATCCGCCGTGCGGTGCGCCGGACGCTGATCGCCACCGCCGCTCGCGGTCATGAGCGTGCTGGTCGTCGTCCCGCTCGTCAACGTCTTCGTCGAGGCGTTCGCCGACGGGCTCGCGGCCTACTGGCAGAACCTGGTCGGCGACCCCGACACGCTGCACTCGATCCGGCTGACGCTGATGGTCGCGCCGATGGCGGTGATCCTGAACACTGTCTTCGGCCTCGCCGCGGCCTGGGCGATCGCGCGCTTCCGCTTCCCGGGCCGCGCCGCTCCTCACGGCGCTCATCGACCTGCCGTTCTCGGTCTCGCCGGTGGTCGTCGGCCTCTTCCTGCTGCTGCTCTTCGGCCTGCAGGGCTATCTTCGGCCCGTGGCTGCGCGAGCACGACATCAAGATCGTCTTCGCCTGCCCGGGCTGGTCCTGGCCACCGTGCTTCGTCACCTTCCCGTTCGTCGCCCGCGAGCTGATCCCGCTCATGGAGGCGCTCGGCTCCGACGAGGAGGTGGCCGGCGGTCAGCCTCGGCGCGCGCGGCTGGCAGATCTTCCGGCTGATCACGCTGCCGAACATCAAGTGGGGCCTGCTCTACGGCATCATCCTCTGCAACGCCCGCGCGATGGGCGAGTTCGGCGCGGTGTACGTCGTCTCCGGCCACATCGCCGGCCAGACCGACACGATGCCGCTGCGCGTCGAGAAGCTGTTCCAGGAGTACAACCTGCCCGGCGTCGTTCGCCGTGGCGTCGGTGCTGGCGCTGCTGGCGCTGGTCACGCTGCTGGTGAAGACGACGCTCGAGTGGAAGACCCGCCGCGAGCTCGAGGAGAACGAAGCGACATGCTGACGCCAGGAGGAGAGGCATGAGCATCACCGTCAAGAACGTCACCAAGCGCTTCGGCGACGTTCGTCGCCTCGACAACGTCAGCCTCGAGGTGCCCGCCGGCGAGCTGCTGGCGCTGCTCGGCCCGTCGGGCTCGGGCAAGACGACGCTGCTGCGGATCATCGCCGGCCTGGAGGTCGCCGACCGCGGCACCGTCCTCTACCAGGACGAGGACGTCACCGACGCCGCGGTCCGCGAGCGCAACGTCGGCTTCGTCTTCCAGCACTACGCCCTGTTCCGCCACATGACGGTGTTCGAGAACGTCGCCTTCGGCCTGCGCGTCCGCAAGCGCCCGAAGCGCCGAGATCCGCGAGCGCGTCCACGAGCTGCTGCGCCTGGTCCAGCTCGAGGGCTTCGAGCGCTCGCTGCCGTCGCAGCTCTCCGGCGGCCAGCGCCAGCGCGTCGCGCTGGCGCGCGCGCTCGCCGCCGAGCCCAAGGTGCTGCTGCTCGACGAGCCGTTCGGCGCGCTCGACGCCAAGGTGCGCCAGGAGCTGCGCCAGTGGCTGCGCCGCCTGCACGACGAGATCCACGTCACCAGCGTCTTCGTCACCCACGACCAGGAGGAGGCCTTCGAGGTCGCCGACCGCGTCGTGGTCATGAACCAGGGCCGCATCGAGCAGGTCGGCACGCCGGAGGAGGTCTTCGAGCACCCGGCCAACCCGTTCGTCATGGACTTCCTCGGCAACGTCAACGTCTTCCACGGCCGCGTCGCAGGGCGGCCGCGCCGCGCTCGGCAGCCTCGACGTCGCCTATCCCGGAGTACCCGCACGACGAGTCGCGCGCCGGCGACGGCGTTCGTCCGCTCGCACGAGCTCGAGATCCAGCGCGCGCGCGAACGGCCGGCCGGCGCTCGACGGCCAAGTGGTGCACATCAACCCGGCCCGGCCGGTGGTGAAGGTGCGGCTCTACTCGCGAGGAGTTCGGCGTCGTGCTGAACGTCGATCTCGAGCTGGGAGCGCTACGCCGAGCTGCGGCTCCGCGCCGGCGACACGGTGTTCGTCTCGCCGCGCAAGATGCGGGTGTTCGTCCAGGACTATCAGATCTGACCAAGGGGAGAGACTGCAATGCGTGAAGAAGAGACTGCTGAAACGAGGATCCCGAGCGCCGACAGAGCGCTCGAGCCGCATCGAAGCGGCACTGCGCGGCCTCAAGTTCGGCACCGTGACGGCCGTCGTCCAGGACGGCGTGGTCGTGCAGGTGGAGCGGACCGAGAAGGTGCGCTTGCAACGCCCGGAGCGGGTGCGCTGAGCGGCACCTGCGACGAAGCCCGCCGACCCGCGACGCGGGAGGCAACTGACAGAACCGACGCGCAGCTGACCGGCGAGACCGGAGGCATGCCGATGCTCACGAGAAGGAGCAGGACATGTTCACCGGTTTCGACACACACGACGCGGGTGCCCGGCGCTCCGGACCGGCGCCGTTCCCGTCTTTCGATACCGCCTCGGAGGCCGACGCCCTCCTCGAGGATCTCGCCGTCGATCCGAGCGATCTCCTGGATCTCGCGGCGCTGCGCGGCGTCGCGTTCCGGAACCTCGTCACCGAGCTGCTAGCAGCACGCTCGTTCTCTGGCGGCGACCGGATCGCGAAATTCGACGCCGGCCATCCCAGACCCGAGCAACCGCCCTTCGTCTGGGTGCGTCTGCTGCCACCTCGAGGCGCGCGGCCGACGGTGCGCGCCGGATGGCTGACCGCGGACGTTTTCGACGCGATCGTCGCCGAGGCCCGCGCCGGCGGTCGGGGAACGCGCGTCGAAGTCATCGTGCCGCTCGACAGCGGCGCGGCAGCCGTCGAACGCGTGCGAGCACTGTGCCCACCCTTCGCCGACGACCAGCTGGTCGTGATCGTTCAGGCCCGGAGCAACCCAGTTGATGGGAGACGCCGGCGAGGACACGCGCGGGCACGCGCCGCGCGCGCACGTACCCATCACGGCACCTGGGCAGCGTTCGACCTCATTGGAGTCCGCTCATGAGACATCCGCCGCGATTCGCTCGGTCGACCCGCCGACGGGAGACCACGAAACCCACTGCAACGCCGCCAACCGGAACGACCGGAGGACGCGCATACGACACCTGGAGGAGGACTCCCATGAAGACACGTGCATTCAGAAGATGGGGCGCCGCCATCGGCCTCACGAGCTTGCTGCTCGGCTTCGCGAGCGTCGCCGCCGGCGGCGGTCCGCCGAGACCGGGGGCCGACGTCGAGGAGCGTTTGCGAGCCCTCGAGGAAGAAGTCCGGCAGCTGCGCGCCGAGCGCGACGCCGCGCGACGGGAGGCGGTGGAAGCGAAACCGGCCGCCGAGGAGGTCGTCGACAAGCCCGCGGTGGAGGCCATCGTCGACGACAAGCTGAAGAAGCAGAAGGTGCTCGCCGGCTGGAAGGACGGCTTCTTCCTCGAGTCGCCGAACGGCGACTTCAAGCTCAAGCTGCGCGGCTACGCGCAGGCCGACGCTCGCTTCTTTCCCTTCGACGAGGGCGACACCGGCCAGGACAGCTTCTTCCTGCGCCGCGTCCGCCCGATCTTCGAGGGCACGCGTCTACAAGCACTTCGGGTTCCGCATCATGCCCGACTTCGGCGGCGGCACGACGGTACTGCAGGATGGCTACCTCGACGTCACGTACTTCCCCTGGGCGTCGCTACGGGCCGGCAAGTTCAAGGAGCCGTTCAGTCTCGAGCGTCTGCAGTCGGGCGCCGAGTTGCTCTTCATCGAGCGCTCGATCTCGCAGAACCTCGCCCCCAACCGCGACGTCGGCGTGCAGCTCTCCGGTGACTTCGCCGACGGGACGTTCGGGTATCAGGTCGGCATCTTCAACGGCGTCTTCGACGGCGGCTCCAACAACGACGACGACCGGAACAGCGACAAGGACTTCGCGGGCCGCGTCTTCGCGCACCCGTTCAAGACCACGGAGTGGACACCGGTTCAGAGCCTCGGCTTCGGCCTCGCCGGCACCTACGGCAACCGTACCGACGACAACTCGGGCGTGAACTATCGGACCACCGGTCGCTCGAGCTTCTACCGCTACGTCACCGCCGCCAACGTGGTCGGCAAAGGCAATCAATGGCGGTTCAGCCCGCAAGGGTACTGGTACTGGGGCCCGTTCGGCTTGATGGGCGAGTACATCCGTTCGGAGTCGGGCGTGAAGGGCACGGTCGGGCACGGGCGACGAGGCAACCACCGTCAGCGCGGACGAGGAGAGCAGCGGCTGGTTCGCGCAGGCATCGTGGGTGCTGACCGGCGAGGATGCCTCCTACAAGACGGTCTCGCCGATCAACGCGTTCGATCCGCGCAACGGTCGCTGGGGCGCCTTCGAGATCGCCGGCCGCGTCAGCAACGTCAGTCTCTCCGACGACGCCATCGACGCCAAGCTGGCGCACGGGCACCGACGAGGCGTGGGCCTACACCGCCGGCCTCAACTGGTACCTCAACCGCAACTTCAAGCTGCAGTTCAACTACGAGCGGACGGACTTCGACGGCAAGCCGACGTTCGCCGGCAAGAAGCGCGATCACGAGGACGTGCTCCTCACGCGCTTCCAGATCTCCTACTAGGAGGACGGCGATGTTGCAGGCGTGGATCGTGTCTCCGCGCGGGTCGTTGTACTTCGCAGCGACGCCGACACCGTACAACCTCCAGACCCTGCGCACGCACGTGCGGGCGCTGGCGCGCGAGGGTGAGGGCCAGGTTCGCCTGGCTCTCACCCTCGGCGTCGAGGACGAGGAGGGCGCGTGTCCCGGAGGTCACCGCGCTTCTCGCCGAGCTCGCCGCCGAGGGCATCGGCGTCAGCTTCTCGACCGGGGTGGAAGCGAGAGCGGAAGCCGACGCCACGACACCGCCGCGCGTGACACAAGAGCCCGGAACGTCTATACCCCCCTCACTTCGGCACGCCGCCAGCTAGAAATGGGGGACTAAATCGTGTATCTGCGAGGTATACTTGCGTCTGAGCGTCGCTTTTGCGGGTCTTGACGCTCGGGTTGGCGGGCGTCGCCCGCGCCGCGGACGTGCCTTGCCCGCAGCCGGACGCGAGCATCGAGGAGCGGTTGCGCGCGCTCGAAGAGGAGGTCCGTCTGTTGCGCGCCGAGCGCGATGCCGCGCGGCGGGAAGCGGCGGGAGCGAAGCCGACCGCCACCGAGCCGCCGAGCCCGCACAAGCAAAGCCGGCCGAGGAGGTCATCGACAAGCCGGCGGTGGAAGCCATCGTCGACGACAAGCTCAAGAAGCAGAAGGTGCTCGCCGGCTGGAAGGACGGCTTCTTCCTCGAGTCGCCGAACGGCGACTTCAAGCTGAAGCTGCGCGGCTACATGCAGGTCGACGCCCGCTTCTTCCCGTTCGAGGACGGCGATACCGGCAACGACAGCTTCTTCCTTCGCCGCGTCCGTCTGATCTTCGAGGGCACGGTCTACAAGTACTTCGAGCTTCCGCATCATGCCCGACTTCGGGCTGGCGGCACGACGGTGCTCCAGGACGCGCTACCTGGACGTCACCTACTTCCCCTGGGCGTCGCTGCGCGCCGGCAAGTTCAAGGAGCCGTTCAGCCTCGAGCGGCTGCAGTCGGGCGCCGACCTCCTCTTCATCGAGCGCTCGATCGCGCAGAACCTCGCCCCCAACCGCGACGTCGGCTTCCAGCTCTCCGGCGACTTCGCCGACGGCACCTTCGAGCTACCAGGTCGGCATCTTCAACGGCCTCTTCGACGGCGGCTCGAACAACGACGACGACCGCAACAGCGACAAGGATTTCGCGGGCCGTGTCTTCGCGCAGCCCGTTCAAGACCACGGACATCGAAGCCGGTCGCAGAGCCTCGGCTTCGGGCTCGCCGGCACCTTCGGCAACCGACACCGACGACAACTCGGGCGTGAACTTCCGCACCGCCGGGCGCTCGACCTTCTTCCGCTACGTCACCGCCGCCAACGTCGCCGGCAAGGGCAACGCAGTGGCGCATCAGTCCCGCAGGGCTACTGGTACTGGGGGCCGTTCGGCCTGATGGGCGAGTACATCTACACGGAGTCGGGCGTGAAGGGCACCGTCGGCACCGGCGACGCGGCGACGACGGCGAGCGCGCGACGAGAAGACCGACGGCTGGTTCGCGCAGGCCTCCTGGGTCATCACCGGCGAGGAGGCGACCTACAAGGCGCTGTCACCGATCAACCCGTTCGATCCACGCAACGGTCGCTGGGGCGCCTTCGAGATCGCCGGCGCGCGTCAGCAACGTCGAGCTCGACGACGACGCCTTCGACGCCGGGCTCGCGACCGGCAGCGACGAGGCGTGGGCCTACACCGCGGGCCTCAACTGGTACCTCAACCGGAACTTCAAGCTGCAGTTCAACTACGAGCGGACGGACTTCGACGGCAAGCCGACGTTCGCGGGCAAGCAGCGCGACCACGAGGACGTGCTGCTGACGCGCTTCCAGATCGCCTACTGAACGGAGCGCGTCGAAAGAGGCTCAGGAACGCTCACGCGCCGCACGGCGGCGTTGCGAGCCAGCGGCGTCGCGCCCTGGCGGCAACGCTTGCCGGGCGAGCGCGGGTTCCCACTGCCGCACGATCAGCAAGGAGGTCGGGCACTGCTCGATGATGAGCTCCGACTGCATGCCGAACGAGCGGTGCTCGAGACCCCACTCGGGCCCGACGCCGATCACGACCAGGCCGTAGTCGTGTCGCGCTTCCTCGACCACCGCACGTCCCGGGCTCGCGTGCTCCACGACCTTGACGGTGATCTTCCCCTCACCTTCCTGCGTCTCCTTCTCCAGTAGCTCGCTGATCGCGCCGTCGGTCGGCAGCGCGCGCGCGTCGGCGCCCGGACCGACGACCCGCAGGACCGTCACGTTGGCGCCCGCGAACCACGCCAGACGCTGCGCGAGCAACAGCGCGCCCTGATCGTGCACGCTGCCGCTGTAGGGCACCAGCACGTTGCTCACCCAGCCGAGGCCGCGATCGACGAGCACGCCCACCGTCGCTTGCGCGCGCTGCATCACCTCGTGCACGGTGCCGCTCAGCACCGTCTTGCCGAGCACCGGCTTGTGCCAGCCGAGCAGCACGACGTCGGCGCCCTTCACCGCGGCGACGTTGCAGATGTCGCGACGCCGGCTGCGCCGACACGAACGAGAGCGGCCGGACCTCCACCCCCATGGCGCGCGCGCGATCGAGGAGCGGGGCGAGCGCCGCGGCCTCGCGGGTGGCCGCCTGCTGGGTGAGAACGAACGACGCGCGATCGTTCGGAGGCACCAGGCGCAGCGCGTAGAGGCGTCGCGCGTCGCCGGTCTCGCCGATGAGCGCCCCCGCCAGCGTGACCATGCCCGGCCCGGAGCGATCGTAGGCGACGCACATCAGCACGTTGAAGCCGTCGGCGCGGCGCCGCGGCCGGCGACTCGCGCGGCTTCGGGCAGCTCCTCCGCGCTCCGCCGACCGGGTACACCCATTCGAGCAGCGGGGTGGTCATGAAGGTGGTCACCAGCGCCATCAGCACCATCATCGTGAACAGCGTCGGCGAGATCACGCCGAGATCGAGTCCGATGTTGAGGACGATCAGCTCCATCAAGCCGCGCGTGTTCATCAAGATGCCGAGGGCCGTCGCCTCGCGCCACGGGAGCCCGGTGAGCCGCGCGGGCACGACGCTGCCGCCGAACTTGCCGATGCAGGCGACCGCGATGATGAGCGCACAGATGCTCCAGGCCTGGCGGGAATCGAGGAGGCCGATCTCGGTGCGCAGGCCGCTGTAGGCGAAGAAGAGCGGCAGCAGGAAGACGACGACCAGGTCTTCGAGCTTGTCGGCGAGCAGCTGACGCGAACCCGTTGCGCTTTCGGCATGATGGCGCCGAAGATGAAGGCGCCGAAGAGCGCGTGGATGCCGATGATCTCGGTGGTCCAGCTCGAGAGCAGGAGCAGCAGCAGCGTGGCGGCGACGAGGTTCTGGCTCAGGCCCTCCCGGTTCGCGCTGCGGCCGGCGAGCCGTTGGATGAGCGGACGGACGAGGAGCAGCATGACGACGACGTACAGCGCCGCGAACACGGTGGTGGCTGCCGCGCCGCTCATACTCGACGCGCGCGCGATCGCCACCACGAAGGCGAGGATGCACCAGGCCGTGACGTCGTCCACCGCCGCGCACGTGATGGTCACGGCGCCGATCTTCGTCCGCAGCAGGCGCCGCTCGACGAGGATGCGCGCCAGCACCGGGAACGCCGTGATGCTCATCGCCGCGCCCATGAAGAGCGTGAACGACGCTGAACGGCACCGCCGGATCCGAGAGCACGGGATAGAGATAGAGCGCGATCAGCGCGCCGAGCGCGAACGGCACGATGATGCTCGTGTGGCTGATGACGATCGACGTGTGTCCGCGGCCGCGCAGCAGCGTGGCGTCGAACTCCAGACCGACCAGGAACATGAAGAGGATCAGGCCGACCTGGCTCATCATGCTCAGGAACGTGAGCGACTCCTTGGGAAAGATGTCGGCCCACAGCTCCGGCGCCAGCCATCCGAGCAGCGACGGGCCGAGCATGATGCCCGCCACGATCTCGGCGATCACCATCGGCTGCCGCATGCGCCGGGCGACGAGCCCGATCAGCCGGGACGCGCCGATGACGAGGACGGCCTGGACGATGAACAGCGCGAGCGCGCCTTGCAGGAAGGCCTTCATCCCCTGCCCTCAACACCCCGCGTGGGGAGCCCGATGCTGCCCCTCATCACTCCGCGAAGGTGACAGACGACAGAGCCGAACGCAACCGAGGCGTCGCGACGAACGTAGTTGCCGGCCTTTGGCGGACGGCATCGCGCGAATATAGTGCCGCGCCATGGCCGGCCGGTCGGATCGCGTGCGCCATCTGATGGTGATCATCGCTTTCGGCATCACGGCCGCGGTCGCTCTCTGGCTCCGACTCTGGGGCATCACCTTCGCGTGGGGCCTGCCGCGCGGCCGACCCGACGAGGAGCTCTACCTTCTCCCCGCATTGAAGATGTTCGGCAGCGGGGGCAGCCAGGGATTGCTCGCTCTACGGCTTCACGGAAGGGTTCACGCTGATCCTGCACATGCTCTTTCGTATGCATGCGCGTGTGCTCACCTGGTCGTACGCGCAAGACGTGAACCTCGGGTGTCTGTTCGCCCTCGATCCCACACGCTTGCTCCTCGTGGGACGAGTCCTTTCCGCGACCGCCGGCACCCTCACCCTCATACCGACGGCGCTCATCGCTCGGCGTCTCGTCGAGCCGTCACGGGCGACGCAGGCCGCGATCGTCGCGGCGCTCCTTCTCGCCGTCAACCATCTCCACGGACGCGACTCGCACTTCGGTGTGCCCGACGCGACGCTCGCCTTCGCGCTCGCGTGGAGCGTGTGGGCAGTCGTGCGGTTCAACGAGGATGGCGAGCGCCGGCACGCCATCCTCGCGGGACTGTTCGTCGGTTTCGCCACGGCCGTGAAGTGGCCGGGTCTTTCCATGCTTCCCGTCCTCGGATGCTCGTTCGTCTTTGCGGCGTGGCAAAGGCGAAGGCAGGGACGCGACATCGGAGCGCGCGTCATCGTTGCCTCGCTCGCGGCGGCCCTCGTGGCGTTCCTCGTGCTCGATCCGCACGTCCTGACCGAGCCGGTCGAAACCTTCCAGGGTCTCAAGAGCCACGTGGTGCGCTACGAGTCGGAGTTCGGAACCCATACCCAGGACCCGCGCCTCGATCTCGGGTACGGCATCGTCTTCCACTCGCTGAGCACGTTGCCGATCGCGTGCGGCTGGCTCGGCCTCGGCGCCGCGCTCTTCGGCCTCGCGTGCTCGTTGCGACGCAAGCGCGCGGCGGCGTGGACCTGTCTTCTCTTCCTGACGTTCCTGTACGTCGTCGCGCTCGGGCCGATCCGCATGCTCTGGGTGCGCTACTGCGTGCCGGTCATTCCGATCGTCGTTGCTCTGGCGGCGGCAGGATTGGTCGAGGCCGCCTCCCTGCTGACACGGAACCGGAGCCGGCCAGTCCTTCAGGCTCTCGTGCTCGTCGTTCTCGTGGTGGCGGCGGCCGGCCCTCCCGCCGTGCGGCTCGTTTCGATCGATCGTCTGCTCACGCAATCCGATACCCGTGAGCTGGCGGCGCGATGGATTCTGGAGCACACGCCCGACGGCGCAACGGTCGTTCCGGAGATCGCCTATACGAACGTCTACGGCGTCGACGATGCGGTCACCCGTGCCTGCCAGTCAGCGCTCCCTGAGGCACTTCGCACGCGAACCGTCCGCCTCGCGGGAGAGCGCAGGGATTGGAAGCGCGAAGTCCCACTCGGGATCACGGGCTGGGGAACGGTCGCGGAGTACGCCCTCGACGACTACTGGGGGGCCAACCCCGACATGAATCCGGACTATATGACCCGCGGCTTCGTGCTCCTGAGCTGCGGCGAGCGCGCGCCTCATCAGTGGTTGGCGCCCGTTCCCGCGGATTGTCTCGAGGAGGTCGCGAAATTCCATCCCGGATCGCCCTCATGCGATGCGGTGCTCGATCTCTTCGATCAGTTCTTCGTTCCGTACGCCGGCTTCAGCGGCGTCGAGCGGCCCGGGCCCGAGGTGGTCGTCTACCGATACCTCTGCAAGAAGTCGCCGACCCTGTGATCCTGGATGATGGGCCCGTCCGACCGATGAGTCCGACCAGGCGTTCGACGCTCTTCGAGCTCTGCTACGTGGCCCTCTGTTTCGGCTCCGCCGTTGCCCTGACCTGGCCGATGGCACGTACGTTCACCACGCGCACGGTCGGCGGGGCGGGTGATCCCCATCTGACGTTGTGGTCGATGAGCTGGATGCGTGATGCCCTCTTCTCGCTCCAGAATCCCTTTTTCACCACCCGGTTGTATCACCCACAGGGGACGACGCTCGTCTTTCACACCTTCGACCTGCCGAGCACGCTCCTGGTGCTTCCTTTGTGGGGCCTCCTGCCGGAAGTGGCGATCTACAACACCGCCGTGCTCTTCGCCTTTGCGTTGACCGCCTACGGGATGTTCCGGCTCGCTCGCGAGTTGACCGCGGACGTTCCCTCCTCGCTGGTCGCGGGCGTTCTCTTCGCCGCCGTCCCGTACCACTACGCGCACCTGCAAGGTCACCTGCATCTCATCTCGATGGGTTGGATTCCTCTGTACCTCGTCCATTTCCTGCGTATCGTCTCTGGGCGCGCACGGCGCCGCGATGCCGTCCTCGGCGGCGTGTTTCTCGCGCTGGCGGCGCTCGCCTCCTGGTACCACCTGCTGTTCGCGGCGCTCATCACACCGCCGCTCATCGTCTACGGCGTGCTGCACCACCGCGACGCGGTGCTGTCCACTCGTTTCCTCGGCAGCGCGCTGATCCTTCTCGGCACCTTGATTGCGCTTACGGGACCTCTTCTCGTCGCGATGGTGGTCGCCAAGCAGAGCGAGGCGATCCTCGGCGCCCACGATGCACAAGTGTTGTCCGCGGACGTCGTTTCCTTCGTGAAGCCGAGCGCAATCCAGACCTGGTGCCTGGAAGGGAGCGCGGCGAACACTCCATGGGGGCCCGAGGCCGGGGAGCACGCCACCTACGTCGGGTTCACGGTGTTCCTGTTGGCCATGCTCGGAGCCTCGTCGGCTCCCCTCGGCCGCGCGTTCGTGGTCATCGCCCTGCTCGGAAGCATCGTGGCGCTCGGTCCAGACCTCAGATGGAACGGCGGCGCCCTCGGGGTGCCCTTGCCCTATGCCTACCTCGAGCGGTTCGTTCCCATGTTCAAGTTCAGCGGCGTGCCCGGTACGGTTTGGCTACGTGATGTATCTCGGCTTGATTGCCGCGGCGGCCTTCGGCCTTGCACGTGTGCGCGCGATCGTCCCCCGTGCGTCGCTTTCGGCGGCTCTCGTGGCTGCCGTCGCGGCGTTGGCGCTCTACGAGTACCGACCGTGCACGCCGACGACCTCGTCCGCTCCGGTGCCCGCCGTTCTGCGAACCTGGTCGAGCGATCCCGGGAACTGGGCAGTGCTGGACGTGTCGGGCGGCTGGCGCCAGATGTGGCACGCGACGATCCACCGCAAGCCGATCGTGGGAGGATACCTCGGGCGGGTGCCGAAACGTCTCGAGGACTGGATGCTCGAGCAGCCGGTCATCAGAGCGATCACCTGGCCCGACGCGCAATTGCCGCTGACGCAGGTCGATCCGCAGGTCGATTTCGCGTGGGGCGATCAGGCAGCACGACCCGGCGCGCGCCAACCCGCGCTGGTCGGTGACCGCTTCACGGCCGAGTGGACGGGAACGATCGAGATCCCCGCGGACGGTCGCTACACATTCTGGCTGTCGACGACCGTCGGCGCGCGCCTGCGGATCGGACCGCGGCACGTCGCGGGACGGATCGCGTACCCGGACGCAGCGAGGCTGCGCGAAGAGGTCGGCGAGGTCGACCTTCGCGCCGGCTCACACCTCCTGGAGTTGACGGTCACGGAAGCCGACCGCGACGCCGAGCTGCACCTCAGCTGGGCGCCGCCTGGTGAGGAGCGGCACATCGTACCGGCGCGAGTGCTGCGGACGGCCGATGGGCGGCCTGGTCTCGATGCGCACTACTCGCAGCACATTCCGCCGCTCTCCGGCCTCGGTCGCGCCGGCGGACGCGAGGCTCTCCGCGCGCTCTCGATTCGCTACGTCATCACCCCCGATACCGACAACCCCTGCGTCCAGAAGGAGCTGGAGTTGCCCGAGGTGTATCGAGGCGAGGATGTGCGCGTCTACGAGGTTCCGGAGGTGAACGCATGAAACGCACGAAGCTCATCCATCACGTGCCGGCAGTCGCGCTGACGTTGTGGACGCTCTGCGGCTGCCAGTCTGCGCCTCCGCCGGCGTTGCAGATCGGGCTGAATTTCACCGCCAGCACACTCGGCGTCGACACCCAGACGACGCTGCCTGCCGATACGACGGGCGCGGTCGGCGCGCATCACCTCGTCGAGCTGATCAACGGGCGCTACTCGGTCTACCGCAAGAGCGACGGCACCCTCGTGCAGTCTCGTGTCCTGGAGCAGTTCTGGAGAGACACCGGCGCGGGATCCGATCAACATCACGCTCGACTCGCGCGTGGTATTCGATCCGTTCAGCCAGCGCTGGTTCGCCACGGGCGCGCACGTCGCATCGCCCGACAACCGGAGTACCATCCTGCTCGCGGTATCGCGCTCTGCCGATCCCACGGAAGGATGGACCGGCTTCAGCATGCTCAGCGATCCACGCCCCGAGCGACCCTCGGGGACTTTCCGGGCATCGGGGTCGATGCCGACGGGGTCTACATCAGGGCCGGCATCGGGACCCCGAGGACTGCGTCCAGGTGATCGTCGTCGTGCCGAAAGCCGATCTTCTCGCCTCGACGCCGACGGTGGCCAACGCATCCGTGCTCGGCGACATGGAATGCTTCGGTGGCTTGTCGGCGACGTTCAACCTCGACAACACCGGACTTCCCTTCTACCTCATTCAATCGGAGGCGCAGGTCGGGAAGGCGACGCTCGTCAGCATCACCGGGTCGGTACGAGCCCCCGCGATCACCCGCCAGGACATCCCCACCGGCACCCATCCGTACGCTCCCCCGGCTGAGCAGCCGCCGGCACCAGCGCAAAAACCTGGGATCCGCGTTTTCCCCAGCATGACGACGAACGCGATATTGCGCGACGGAGCGATCTGGAGTGTCGAGACGGTGGGTCGTGAGGATCGCGCCGCCGTGCGCTGGCTCGAGGTCGATGCGAAGCAGGCGACACTCCTGCAAGAGGGTGTCATCAGCGACCCGGTGTTGCACTTCTACAACGGCTCGATCGCCGTCAACCAGCTCGGGGACGTCGTGATCGGGTTCAACGGATCGAGCGCGACTCAGTTCGTAAGCGTCTACGCTGTCGCGGGCGCGACCGATGCGTCCGGCGCCACCGTGTTCGGTCGACCGACGCTCGTGAAGGCAGGCGTGGACGACTATGGTGGGACCAATTGGGGGGACTACAGCGCAACGGTAGCGGATCCCGTCGACCCGTCACGCTTCTGGACGTTTCAGGAATGGGTGTCCGGTGACGATGTCTTCTCCACCCAGATCACCGAGCTCATCGTCGACACGACCCGTCACTCGAGGTGGAGCAAGCTCTGGGCGAGCTGGAGGTCCTTGCTCGGCGGCGCCGCACCGCCTGGCCCATCTCCAGGGACGCGAGCGGGACCCTGATCTCTACGGCTGGCCGCTCACAGACGGGCCGCCGGCACGATGAACGTCTCGGCGACCAGCTCGACGCTGCGACGGATCTCGTCCGCCGACGAGGCGAGCCCGAGCAGGAGCACCACCTGCTCGGCCCCGGCGTCGCGATAGCGCGCCAGCGTGTCGACCCCGTGCACCGGCCGCATGTACGGCGATACCGTGATCGACACCTCGGCGGGCTTGCGGCCGCGTTCGTCGAGCAAGCGCCGCAGCGCCCCGACGCGCTCCGCCGTCATCTCGGGCGTGACGTTCCACCCGAACCATCCCTGGCCGAGATCCGCGGTGCGACGCAGCGCCGCGTCGCTCTCGCCGCCGAAGATGATCGGCGGATGCGGCTGCTGCACCGGCTTCGGGCTCGAAGCGCACCGGCGGCAACGTATAGTAGTCGCTCTCGTAGCTCGCGACCGGCTCGGTCCACAGCCGCCGCATGACCTCGAGATAGGCGCGCGTGCGTTGCGCGCGCCGCGCGAACGGCATCTCGAGGGCCGCGAACTCTTCCGCGAGCCAGCCGATGCCGACCCCGAAATCGAAGCGGCCGTTCGAGAGCACGTCGAGCGCGGCGACGATCTTGGCGGTGTAGACGGGGTTGCGTTGCGGGACGAGACAGATGCCGGTCCCGAGCCGGACGCGCGTGGTCACGGCGGCGAGAAAGGTCAGCACCGTGAACGGATCGCCGAGGCCGCCGGCCGACGGATCGAGCGGGAAGCTGCCGTCCTCCGAGTACGGGTAGCGCGAGGCGGTGGAGTCGACCAGGACCACGTGCTCCGGCGCCCAGAGAGCTCGCCGCGCCGACGCTCTCGGCAGCCTCGGCGAGGGCGCGCAGGAACTCGGGCCGATGCCCGGCGGCGAAGGTGGGGAGAAAGAGGCCGATCTTCATGACGTCTGCAGTTTCTTCAAGCGCCAGATGAGTTGCGTCTGCCGGACGATGTCCGCCGGCCCGCCGCCGGTCGCGAGCGGCCCGACGTTCCACATGATGACGTGCTTCAGACCGGCGGCGACGAGCGGCTTCACTTCCTCCACGACTTCGTTCACGGTGCCCGCGCAGACACCTTCGCTCAGCAGCTCGGGTGACACGTGCCGTTCGGCGGCGGCGAGCGCCTCGGCGGGCACCGCGTTCGGGATGATGTCGGCGAATCCTTCGAAGTCTTTCACCGAGCGGATGCGTGAGGCCGTTCTTCTTCCACACCGCGCCCGGCAGCAGGAGGCTCAAGGACGCGGCCGGCTTCACTTTGCAGATCTGCTCGAGCACCTGCCGGCGTCCGGCACCGAGCGCCACCTGGATCTGCATCGCCGCCTCGAAGCGATCGACCGGCCGGCCGGCTTCCGCCGCCGCGGCGCGAATCATGTTCAGCTTGGCCGCGTATTCGGGCCCGGTCATCTTCTGCGTCGGGTACCAGCCGTCGCCGAAGCGCCCGGTGAGTCCGAGCATGCGCGGCGCGTGCGCGGCGATCCACGTCGTCGGCGCCTTGTTCTTGTAGAGCGGTGTCGCGAACAGCGCGTCGCGCAGCTTCCAGTTCGGGCCGTCGAAGTTGACCGGCTCGCCGCGGCTCTCCCACAGCTTCCGCATGATGGTGAGCGCTTCCTCGAGACGTCCGACCCGACGCGTGAACGGCATGCCGTAGGGCTCGGTGTTCTCGCGCTCGCCGTTGCCGATGCCGAGAATCGCGCGCCCGCCGCTCATGTGATCGACGGTGACGAACGCTTGCGCGAGCGTCACCGGGTGGCGCCGGAACGCCTCGGTCACGCCGGTCCCGATGCGTACGCGCGGATAGCGCGTCGCCATCATGCCGAGCATGACGAACGGATCGAAGAAGGCGTCGGTCGACGGCACCATCTTCGCCGCCGGCGTGTACTCGGGCTTCCACACCGCGCGCGGCACGAAGCCGACGTAGTGGTCGGGCAGCAGGAGACTGTCGACGCCCGCGAGCTTGGCGAGTCGCATGCTCGCGCGCTCGATCATGAGCGGCGCGATGCAGCCCGTCTCGACGCCTACCTGTAGACGTGCCATGGCGACCCCCTTTCCGTCCCTGCGTCTATAGGCGAACGGTCCGGCCGTGTCAGCAGGCCGTGGGGTGTCACGCCGCGACGTCGCCGAGCATCCGCGAAACGAGAACGGCGCCCCACTCGGGCCTCATGCGACACGGCCGGGCCGCGGCACAAAGCCGCGACCCGGCCGGTCTCGATTCCTCGCTCAGACGCGGAAGCGGAAACGCGTCACGGACAGAGGCAGCTCACGTCGCAGACGCCGGGACAGTCGACGTCGTCCGTCCCGTCGCATTCCTCGCCGCTGTTGTTCACCTCGTTGTCGCCGCACACGGCGCAGACACACTGATTCGGGCCGCCGGTCAAGCCGCAGTCGCCCGGACAGGAACCGCTATCCGTACCGTCGCACGGCTCGCCCGGCTCGACGATGTCGTTGCCACACACGGGACACATGCATTCGGTCGGGCCGAACGGCTCGACGCAGAGGCCCGGGCAGGCGGCGTCTGCCGTACCGTCGCACTGCTCGGTCCCTTGATTGATGTCGTTGTCGCCGCACATCGGGCACTGGCACTGATTCACGTTCCCGGGCGGCAGGCAGAGCCCCGGACATGCGAGGTCGTCCGCACCGTCGCATGACTCGCCGGGTGGCTCCGCGACACCGTCCCCGCACGTGGTGCACGTGCAGGCGAAGCTACAGCCCTCGGTACAGATGCCGAGGTCGAGCTGATCACAATCCTCGCCCGCGTCCTGCGAGCCGTCACCACAAATTGGACATTGGCAGGGCAGGTTCACGCCGCAGAGGCCGGGACACGCCGCGTCGTCCGTGCCATCGCAGGTCTCGTTGGGTGGTGAGGCGACGTTGTCGCCGCACACCGCGCTCGGGTCCGGGCAGGTGGCCTCACTGACCGGCTTCTTGATGTAGAAAGCGTAGGCGCCCTTCTCCTTATAGTAGCCGCCCGCCGCGCCACCGAGGTTGACGCAGTACGTGTCGCCGCCGGTGATCGTGAAGGAGAGCCCGACGTACGTCCCTGGGTTGGGGGGGACGACGTTGAGTGGCTGGTTCTGAAGCTTGTCGTACATCTTTACCTGGAGCTGCGCACTGGAGCCGGGCTTGATCTTGATCTTGAGCGCGGTGACCGCGGAGTTGGCGCCGTACTTGTCCTTGTAGGTCCACCCGACCGCCGGAACCAACGTGTCCGATGGATAACGCTTCCAGTAGGGAAGGATGCCGTTGGGCGCCAGGGTGAAGGTCTGGGTCACGGGAGTTCCGCCCTGTGTGATCACCGTGACCGTGGCGCCGTTGGTGGCGGGATCGCCGACCAGGGTGCCGGGGGTCAGCACATCTTTGGCCTTGATGTCGACCCGTCGTGTGCCGGGAATTCCCGGCCTGTCCTTGAGCTGGGCCTTGGCGCCGAAGATCGTCTGGTCCGCAGCCCAGGTCCCGCCCGCGAAGACGACGGCAGTCACATCAGGACAAGAGCTGCTACCACCTTGCTCGTTGCGCGCATCATGGCTCTCCTTCCTTGGGTCCCTGGTTGCACGCGGCGGCGCGCCGGCGACGGTTGCTCGGCCGTGCGACTTCCTCGCACGGCTTCCGCCTGGATCCACGGCGATCCTTGCAGGCGGCTTTGCCGCTTCGGTACCCCCATGCCGTGCGAACTGTCAAGGAAATTCGGTCGACGCCAGCGCCGGGCGTCGCTCACGCAACCGTACGCAGCTCGCGCGCCAGTCCGAGCCGCGATCCACGCCACGCCGGGAGCGCGCCGGCCAACACCGCAACGACCAACGCCGCAGCGCACGCGCGCAGCGCACCGCCCAGCGGAAAGTGGAAGTCGACCACGAAGCCGATCAGGTGAGGCAGGCTGAAACGCAGCCAGGTGAGCGCCAGCGCGCTACCGAGCGCGAGCCCGAAGAGACTGCCGCCCACCCCCAGAACGAGCGCCTCCTCGATGAGCAGGCCGGCGATCTGACGCCGGGTGGCGCCGACCGCACGCAGAATCGCCAGCTCACGCGCGCGCTCGCGGAGGCTCGCGAGCAGGTTGTCCGCGAAGGCGAGCAGCACGACCAGCAGCGTCAGCGCCTCGACGGCACGCGTGAACGCAAACGCGCGCCGCACGCTCTCGAGTCGCAGACGCCGATGCTCCGCGGCGTCGCGCACGAGCAGGTGATGGCTGCGTCCGAAGCGGCTCACGATCGTGTCGGCAACCGACGCGACGGCGCGCGCGGGAGCGACCGACAGCTCGACCACGTTGACGAGGTCGTCCTCCCAATAGCGAGCGAACAGTCCTCGATCGAGCGTGATCGTACCGCGATCCGACGACAGATCGGTGAGGATGGCCGACACTGCAAACGCGCGCGGGCCGCGTGGCGTGTCGAGCTGGATCGTCTCACCGACGCGCAGCCGGTGGTGCAGGGCAAGAGTGCGCGAGACCAGCACGCCTGTTCCGGCACGGAGCGCCGCCGCGGCAGCCGCCGGGTCGCCCTCTTCGACGAGCGCCCGCGCGCGCGTGTCGTCGTCGAGGGCGCCGCCGATGGCGCGGATGCGAACCCGGTCGCCCCGATACGACTGCTCGATGGTGCGCATGGTCACGACCCGGGTCACGCCCGGCAGCGCGGCCAGGTTCTCGACCAGCGAACCCGCGAGCGGCGCCGGCACCCAGCCACCCGCGACATGCTGGGAGCTGACGACGAGGTCGCCGCGGATCTGTTTGACGAGCAGCGCTTGCACCGACTCCTCGACGCTCGAGTGGATGGCCGCGAGGTTGACGAGGAGCGCCACCGAGAGCGCCAGCCCGGTCGCCGTCACCACCGACCGGCCCGAGATGTCGCGGCCCGCGGCCTCGGCAAGGACCGTGGTGCGGCTTCCGATGCGGGCGGAGGCGACCCACGCCAGACGCGCACCCGCACGCAGCATCGTGCGCGCGAGCAGCGCCGCCCCGACGAGCAACAGGCCGAATCCGCCCACGCCCACCGTGGAGAGCGCGAGACCGGAGGCGACGAGCACCGTCCCGATGCAAGGCGCCGCCCATGATCGGGCTGGCGTCACGGCAGCGCGTGGGCGTAGCACCTCCATCACCGAGCTTCGCGTCGCTTCCCAGGCCGACCCGGCCGCACCACCCATCGCAGCGAGGGCGCCCGCCGCCACGCGCGCCGCGAGCGCGCCCGGGTCGAGACCGGCGCTGCCGGCACGCACGGCGAGCGCGAACTGCATGTCGAACGCATGCAGCACCGGCTCGCGCAGGAGACCAGCGAGGCCGCGCCCGAGGACGGCGCCGGCCAACGCGCCGACACACCCGAGGAGTGCGGCGGCGCCGAGTATCACCAGCATGATGTCGCCGCGCGTGGCGCCGAGGGCACGCAGCATGCCGAGACCCGGGCGCGCGGCGACGACGGCATTGGACGCCGCGCCATGGGCGAGAAACGCCGCCAACCCCACCGCAAGCCAGCCGCTGGTCTCGACCAGCGCGCGGAACGTACGCAGCATGCGGTCCACGTCCGCGCCGCCCTCCTCGGGGCGTCCCACCTCGAGCCCGGCCGGAAGCCGGGCGCGCAGGGCGTGCGTCGTCGACGCGATGTGCGCGTCGTCGCGCAGTACGACGTCGATCGCGTCGACACGGCCGCGTCGCTCGAGCAGCCGTGCCGCCGCATACACGTCCATCACCAGCACCCGTCCTCCGTGCAGGCGCGCGAGCCGCTCGTCGGGCAGAATGCCCCGCACGACGAGCGATCGCGGACCGCCCGGAGCGACGACGGTGAGGGTCGAGTCGTGCGCGAGTCCACGCTCCGCGGCGAGCCCGGCTCCGATGAGAACGGAACGCGGGTCGCCCATGAAGAGCAGCGGATCGTCCACCAGCGCCGGCGCAACCGAACCCGTGCCCTGGTAGAGCTGGACGGCCTCGTCGTCGACGAGATCGATGCCAAAGACCCCGAGCGCCGCCCCACCTTCATCGTCGGTGAACACCGTGCCACGCACGAGCGGGGTGGCAACCGCCACGTTGGGCAAGGCGCGCACGGTGTCGAGCAACGCCTCTGGCAACCCTGCTTCGCCACCCCGTATGCGCACATCGGCCCTCCCCGTCACTTCTTCGAGCGCGACGCGAAACGCCGTCGCGGCATCTTCGGTGACCGAGCCGAGCCCGACCAGCAATCCGACGCCCACGGTGACTCCGGCGGCGAGAACGAGACCACGCGCCTGCGAGAGCGCAAGACCGGTCGCGCGGACAAGGAGCGGCGCCGCGGCGCGCACTGAGAGCCCGATGCGGCCACGCGACACGCTCACGCCGCGCCCGAAACGACGCCTGAAGATCCGAAGCGGGCGCACGTCACGCTCGGGTCGCACCCAGAAACGACGCCATGGCACGCCCGGCGGCCGGCGCGTGCGTGCGCCAGAACGCGCCCACATCCTCGAGTCTGCACGTCGGGAACGAAGCCCGCCAGCCGCACGATGTCCGCGTACGGGTGGGAGACGTCGCGCGACGCCGCGAGAATGAGCACCGGCGCCCGCACGCTCCTCGCCACCGCAGGGTCGACGGCGTGACCATAGATGTCGCGTGCGCCACGCGTCGCCTTGATCGGATCGGCGCGCGCGACCACGTCCATGAAGCGGGAGTGCTGGAAGGCGTCCTTGCCCGGAGGGTTGAGGAAACGCCGGTACCAACCGACGGCGAGTCGTTGCAGCAGGCCGTAGAACGGTCCGCGGAGGACGAGGCTCGCCGGCACGAGAATCCAGGGCAGCCTCGGTTTCAAGCTCGGCCCCACCCACACCATGCGCCGGGGCCGCAGGCCGAGATCGGCGTGCGCCTGAAGTACCGTCGCGGCGCCCCCACACGCCGCGACGATGTCGAAGCTCCCCGGCGCGAGCGCGAGCGCGACCACCACCGCGTCGAGATCCGCCACCAGCTCGGTGATGCGGTAGCGCGCGTGCGCCGGCACGATCGACGAGCGTTTTTCGCGACTCTCGAAGTAGTGGACGTCGAAACGGTGCATGAGCTCGGCGAGCACGAGCTCCCAGCTTTCGATGAAGGAGAGGAATCCCGGCACGAAGAGGATGCGGCCGGCGGCGGGCTGGGTCCGGCTGGCGAAAGAGAGGACACGCACCTGCACGCCACCGCGCGTCGGCACCATGCGCTCGGCGTCTGCCGTGATGGTCATGCCGCCGCCCAGACTACGCGCGCCAGAACGGCGGCGAGATCGGCCGCGCACATCGGCAGCTCGACGTGGCAGCGCGGCAGCCACAGCGGCGCGACGCGCCAATGCAGGGCGAGATCACGGACGTCCGCGGCCGGAACCAGCGTATCGAAGCCGAGGCCGATCACGGCACAGCGATGGCGACGGCGCGGCGGCGGCAGACGCTCGGGCGCAACCGGATCGAAGAGGCGCACCAGCGTGCGCATCCGCCGTACACCCGTCCGCGCCAGCGCCCGGCGATTCACGCCACGCGCCAGGGTGCGCGGCGGCAGCCAGCAGCCGTCCGGGATGCGGCCCGGTGAGCATCGGCACGCAGGCGTCGAAACGCGTCGTGGTGGCCGCAACCAGCGCCGCCACGGTTCCACCTATTCCGATCCCGCTCACGGTGACCGTGCGATAGCCGCGCCCGCGCGCCCAGCTTTCGATCGCGACGTTGTCGTGGACCAACTGCACGATCGCCGAGAGCGCCGACCCGACCGTCGCCGCCCAGTGCCGGGCGAGGACCGGGTCGCGCCGAAGTCCGACGCCCGGGGCAACCGGCACGGCGACGTCGAGGCCGGCCGCGAGCAACCTGGCGACGAAGAGGTGCTCCAGCACACGAGCACATGCGCCGGTCCCGTGGTTCCAGACCACCAGCGGGCGGTCCGCGGCACCCGAGCGATAGTGTCGCATCGCCCCTTCGTTGCGCGCGGCCTGATGGCTGACGAACGGCGATCGGAAGCGGTACTCGTCGGCGCGGCTACCGCCTCGCTCCGTTCCGACGAGGCGCAACGGCGGCGGCGGCGCGAAGCGATACAGCGTCCCGCGCCGCGCGGCGCGATGGATTGCGCGACACACCGGCCGTTCGACCCCTGCATGGAAGTAGCCCCCGTGGACGAGCCGCACGCCCCACGGCACCATCCACTCGAGCGCGCGCGTCAGACGCGGCCGGCTCTGCTGGCGCTGCCCTTCAGCAAGCGTCCAGCGCCCCTGCCTCAGCACGAGCTCCATCGGCCTCCTCCGCGTCGCGAGAGGGCACGCCGTTCGCAGCGGCGCGGACGAGAAACCCCGGCGCCGCTCCCGCAGGCGCGATGCACACCAGGTCTCCCCGCGCCCGCGCTGCTCTCTCCCCGCTGGTGGCGTCGAGGTGGTAAACGGCAAGCGCCAGCGCCACGGGCACGGCGGCGGCGAGCGTGTCACCGAGTCGCTCCGCGATGCGCAACGCCGCGAAGCTCGCGGCGAGATCACCGGTCTCCCCCTCCCCATGCAACGCGCCGTGCTCCTCCAGGGTCGCGCGCACTGGAGCGTCGCGCCTGCGGGCAGCGTCCTCCGACTCGAGGACGAGCACCGCCGCCGCGCTCCCGAGGGCCGGTGCGTATCGGCCGCGCGTCAGCAGGATCCACGGATCGTCGAGATCGAACGCCGCCCCCACGATCCAGCGTTCACACCATCGATCGGCGATGGCGTGGTACGCCTCCGCGACCGCTCGAGCGCCGGCGACACCGTCATCGATCACGGTGATGCACGGTCCTTGGACCCCGTGTACGAGCGCGAGCATGCCCGCGAGCAAGCCCGGCTGTGCCTTGAGGGCGCTACGCGGTGCGCGCGCCAGCAGCGCTTCACCATAGCGGGCGGCGTCGAGCCGCCCGTCGGCGTCCGTCGCTCGCTCGAGCGCGGCGATTTCGTCTTGGCTCGTCCGCTCGCCGCTGTGGGCGCCCATCGATATCCCGAACGACGCCAGCCGGCGGCGATCGCCGGCAAGACCTGCCTGCACGAGCGCCCCTCGTGCAGCTGCCTGCAGCGCACGCATCGCCGCCGACATGCCGCGCGCCTCGCCGGGGCCCACCGCCAGCGCCGATGGATCGAGATCGGCCATGGGGTGACCGCGCAGCGCCCTGGCGGTCTCGATCCCGAACCCAAGGAGCACATGGCCGTTCCGCACTCCCGCTCGCAGTGCCGCATGCGTCGCCGCCAGCGTCGGCCCGAGACACGACACCAACCCTGCCCCGGTCACGCATACGCGCGTGTCGCTCACGGCCGGGCCTCGCAGGGAGAAGGCGGCGTGCCGGCGGGCACGACGGATCGCCGCACACAGAGACCGAGGCGCCGCATGCGCTTGCGAAGCCCGAAGCGACTCATCGCGAGCGCGGAGGCTGCACGGCTCAGGTTGTAGGCGTGGTGCTCGAGCGCCTCGAACACCAGGCGCCGCTCGACGTCGGCGATCGCCTCGGCGCGCCGCCGCTCGAGCGTCGGGAGCGTTCCGCCGTCCGACTCCATCCCGGCACCGTTGTCGGACCGGCAGCCGGCGCTGGCACGCACGTGCGGGGACAGGTGCTCGACGGCGATCTCGGCGCTGCCGGCCAGAGCCGCGGCGCGCGCGATCTCGTTCCGGAGCTCGCGGACGTTGCCGGGATAGTGGTAGCGACAGCAGGGACGCGACCGCGTCCGCACTCACGCCGTGTCGTGCCCCCAGAAAGGCGTCGATCAGGAGCGGGATGTCGTCGCGCCGCTCACGCAACGGCGGCACCGCCACCGGGAAGACCCGCAGCCGATAGAAGAGGTCGGCGCGGAACTCTCCCCGGCGCACGGCGTCCTCGAGCGACACGTTGCTCGCGGCGACGACGCGCAGGTCGACGTGGCGTGCTCGATCGCAGCCGACGGCACGAACCTCGGCGTTCTCGAGCACGCGCAGGAGTCGAGCCTGGAAGCTCGCGCTCATGCTGCTGATCTCGTCGAGGAAGACCGTACCGCCATGCGCGGACTCGAGCAGGCCGCGCCGATCGCCGGCGGCGCCCGTGAACGCGCCGTGTCGATGGCCGAACAGCTCGGCGTCGAGCATGCTCTCGGGAAGCGCAGCGCAGTTGATCGCCACGAACGGCTGGGCGTGTCGCGCACCGAGCATCGCGATCGCGCGCGCGATCAGATCTTTCCCGTGCCGGTTTCCCCTTCGATCAGCACGGTGATGTCGGTCGCGGCCGCCGCGCGAACGAGGCGCGCCACCTCGCGCATGGCGCGACTGGTCCCGACCAGCCCGGGAAGCAGGGTGTCTGCGGCGTGCATGCGCTGGATCCTCGAGCAAGATCCGCACCCGCCAACGCCGCGCGCGCCGCCGCTCTGCACCGCGCGGTCCGACGGATGACTTTACGTAATGACGTCGCCGGCCGTCAACGTTGACGTACTCGCCGTCCGGCGCGCACGCCGCAAGCCCAGTCGCGAGCAGACGATCGTTGGCTGCCGACCGCGTAGGTGACGCGGCACCGCACTTGCTCGTCGCGTCATCCCCGGAGAGGTGGTCCATGACCGTGGTCTTTGCAGCCACGCATGGCGGTCGCGATGACGATCTTTCTCACCTGGTACTGCGGCTACCCCGGCATCGTGGGCGGAGGGCAAACGCGCCCGACCCGATGCCATCCTGGCGCGCGCCCGCGCCACCGTCGATGCGGGCGGCAGCCGGAGCGCCGAGTTCGTGCTCGAGGTACGCGCGCCACCTGGAACGCCGAGCGACGCGGTCGCTTCTACAAGGACATCCGGCCAGACGGTCGCGATCGCTTGATCGTGAGCGAGAGCCCGGGCCGATGCGCGGCGTGGAGTTCTTGAGTCGGCAGTCCCCCGGTAGTCCTTCGCACCAGTGATTCTACGTGCCGACCTCCCACCGCGCCCGGCGTATCGCCGGCGGCGAGAGCGACCGCAGCCTCTTCGGCAGCGACTTCAGCGCCAGCGACCTCGAACAGCGTCTCGCCGGTCTCCACACCGTCCTCGAGCCGCGGGAGATGCGTGACGGCCACGAGCGTACATGCTCGCGATCACCGGCACCGAGACGGGAATCCGTCGACGACGCGTGTGGACCCGGGCGGGCGACTTCCGCCTGTTGCGCCGTGAGTTCCGGGTGGCCGGGCGATTGCAGCGGATTACAGCGCCGATGTCGTGGAACCATCCAGGGTTTCCGACCACCACGACGATGACGGTCGTCAATCTCGCCGCCGGCACCCGATCGCGCATCCGCTTGCGCAACGTCCACTACTTCGCGACGCTCGACCCTATGTTGTTCGCTGTCCAGCACCTCGTCGACCGATCGCCGTCACCAGATCGCCCGTTGACTAGTGGACGCCATGGCCGAGACCAGCCTGGATCCACAGTGCCGTTCCCCCAGGGAAGATAGACCATGACTTCGCTGAAGATTGACGGTGGCGCTCGCCGCGTTGGCCGTTCTGCTGAGCGCGCCGCTGGCGGTAGGCAGCCCACCCCTGCATCAAGGACGCCAAGCGCGACTACAAAGACTGCAAGGCTGGCTGCAAGGAAGACTTCCAGCCCGCCAAAGACGCCTGCTTGAACCGCGACCACGCCTGTGTCGAGCTCTGTCGCGCCGAGCGGTCGGACTGCCGTGAGGCGACCGGCTTCGACGCCGCCATCGATGCCTGCAACGACCAGCTCGATATCGACCGCCAGGCCTGCAAGGACGCGCATGCCGCCGGCACCCCCGAGCGCGACCTGTGCATCGATCAAGTACAAGTGATCGCCTTCCAGTGTCGCGACGCCGCGCGTGAGGTCGCCAAGCCGTTGCTCCGTGAATGTCGCCGAACCTTCCGCGCGTGTGCAAAGGCCTGCCCGCCGGCCAACCCGCCGACTCCGTCGTCCGATATCCGGCAGTGTAAGACCGACGCGGTGGCCGCCTACCTGACGTGCGGGGCCGAATGCCGTGAGGACTTCCAGGTCGGCGAAGGATGCGTGCCGCAACCGCGACCACGCGTGCGTCGAGCAGTGTCGCGCCGAGCGCGCCACCTGCAAGCAGCCGTTCCTCGATCAGTTGGCGACCGATCTCGCCGCCTGCAAGGCCACCCGCGATGCCGGGGTCGCGAACTGCCAGAACCTCTTCGGCGAGGGCACGCCCGAGCGCGATCAATGCATCGACAACGTGCAGGTCGAGGCGTTCCAGTGCCGCGACCAGGCGAAAGAGACCGCCCGGCCCGGGTTGCAGGGTTGCCGAGAAGCGTTCCGGACCTGCGTGCGCGCCAGCCCGCCCCCGCCGCCAGCTCCCTGACGGCGGCGCATTTCATCGCCAATTCGACACCAAGGGCTCCCGGGAAACTCCCGGGGGCCCTTTTTCTTTTCGCGTGGCGAGCCGCTAGTCTTCCCGTCATGCAGATCGACGTGATCCGCCATCAACACGAGAAGATCGGCAACGCCGTCCAGGCGCTCATGTCCCTGACCGCGCCGCCAACCACGCGCGTGCGCCGCGCGCTCAGCGAGCTCGCGCTCGCGTTCGAGAGCGCGCCCGTTCCCGAGTGGGCGGCGTCGGACACCTCTGGCCGTGCGCGCCACCGTCGATCCGGGTAGCGACGTCGAAGCGCACGTGCAGACGCTCGATGCGCCGGCGCTGGACCAGCTCGCAACCGCCCTGTTCGAGCTCTACACCGTCGCGTGCCGCGAGTACTGGACC
>CAWJUT010000026.1:0-81567 GCA_963846105.1 uncultured delta proteobacterium | reverse complement strand
GCTCCCGTTCGCCGATGCCACGTTCGATCGAGTGGTCTCGACCTTCGGCGTGATGTTTGTCGGAAGGCCCGAGGCGGCGGCAGCTGAGCTTGCCCGCGTCGTGAAGAAGGGCGGCCGCGTGGTGCTCGCCACGTGGAAGCATGACAGCAACCTCTTCCACATGTTCGGCGTGATGAAGAAGTTCATGCCTCCCCCGCCGCAGCCGCCTCCCACCGTCTCCATTCGAGTGGGGCAAGTACGAGCGGCTGGAAGGAAATGCTCAGTCCGAGCTTCGAGCTGAAGTTCGAGGAAGGCACGAATCGACTTGCGCTACGGTTCGGGTGAGCAGGCGTGGAACTTGTGGGCGGAACCACTATGGTCCAGCGAAGACGCTCCGCCGCAAACCTCGACGACGCCCGCCCCGCGAGGGGTTCCGACGCGACATGATCGCGTGGCACGAGACGTTCCCAAGCCAGTCCGGGTCCCCATGCAGCCTCGCCAGTACGTCATCACATCCGCAACTCGCAAATAGACGGAGCGACGGGCGCCTCTCCCCTCGCATCAGCTGTACCAAGGCGGTACACGAGCGCCATGGTCACACTCTTCGGCGATGTCTTCTAGCCCGTACGCTCGGAGAGAAGTCTCTGCACGCGCTCTACGAGAAGGAAGTCCCGTTCGAGCGAGTCCGAGCGCTGCACGGCGATTGCGTTTGAACTGACTTCATCGATGTAAACCCGCGCGCGGAAGTGCCGGCGCTCGTCGACGGCGATTTCTCACTCTACGATTCGACGGTCATTTGCGAGTATCTCGAGGACCGTTACCCCGACCCGCCGTCTACCCGCTCGACCCGGAGCAGCGAGCGAAGTGCCGTCTGCTCGATGACGTCGCGGACACGCAGCTCGACGCAGCGACGCACGCCATTGCCGTTGTCGAGCTCGGCCGTGGGGAGAGCGATGCCGAGATGCACGAGGCCGCTGGACGCGACGTCGACCGAATCTATGCGATGCTCGAGGGATCTCTCGGTGAAGGCCCCTATTTCTGCGTGTCCTATTCGCTTGCTGACATTGCCATCGCTCCGCACGTGATGGCGGCGACCTTTCTCGGATTCGCCGTCGATCCAGCACGCCATCCGAATCTTGCTCAGTGGGCGGAGCGGGTGCAGGCGCGCCCGGCCGTGATGCGTGACAACGCCGACGTGTTTGAGACCCTGCAACGACTGCAGGCGGAGAAGAAACAGGCGTTCGACCCGAACCGCGTGCAATGGCGAAGCGATCGCCTCGAATGGGTGATGAAGAACGGTTTTGCCGACTGGTTCGGCGAGGAGGTACGCGCGGGGCGGGCATTCTTCCCGCTCGCGGTCAGTAAGCCTTAGCTTTTCACCGCTCGGGCGAGCACGAGGCCGGGAGCCGGCTCGCTCAAGGCGATGTTGGCAAAGCCGACGTCGAACAGAAGGTCTCGCACTACGTCACGCGGGTAGAACGTGTAGACCGTCTCCGGGACATTTGCCGCGTGCGGGTCTTCCTTGGGACGAAAGCCGAGCACGCAGACGCCGCTCTCCTTCATCACCCGATGAATCTCGCGAAGGTGCTCCGTCGGGTTGTTCCAGAGTAGAGGGTGTGGACCGCGAGCACCCGGTCGAAATTGGCATCCGGATACGCCATCACCTGGCTGCTTCCGAGGTGCAGCTCGAGGCGACCGCTCTGTAGAAGCGGAGCGCACCGCCGGCGCGCCATCTCATACATTTCGGACGAGTGGTCGAGTCCGGCGACAAAGCCCGAGGGCGCCGCCGCGACAAGCTGCTCGAGCGTACGACCGTGGCCAAAGCCGATCTCGAGGATCCGGTCCCCTGGATTGATGGCGAGCGCTGCGAGGGCGGCATCGTTCTGCGCCGCCGTTTCTCGCTCCATGATCCACCCGATGACCTTGCCGAGGAGGCCAGAGGGTTGACCAGATTGCCTGGCAATGAACTCAGGTCGACGCACGTCAACGCGCCGCCGGCGGCGTCTTCAACGCGCACTGCCTGCCGCTGCCGAGCGCGCCGAACTCACGGAGTACGCTACGCACTCCCATCCAGTAGGTGAGGCTTGCGGCCGCGACCGTCGTTGCAAAGCCGATGTGAGCTGGTTCACGCCCGCGATGCAGCTCCGCGGGATAACGAAGCCGTAGCCGATGATGAGAGTCGGGAGCACGAACCCGAGCAGAGGCGTCCAGTGGCGAAGCTTCATGGCTGGTTCTCCTGCGCCGGGGCGGCGCTTGTCTGGGCCGTGCGACACATGCGCTCCTCGCTCCCACGCGAAACCAGCGGGTCGTGCGGCCAAGAAGGGGAATCCCGTAGTAGCCGCGGAGCTCGAGCCGGTCTGGGCCGGCGAGCTCGGCTTGGCAGGAATAGGTGCGACCGGATGACGGATCGTAGATGGCGCCCCCGCGCCACACGCCGTCTACATCAGGCGCTTTGGCAAGGCCGCTCAATATATCGAGCCCGAGGACTGACCGGTCCCGGAGCGTTACGTCCGGGTTGTAACGGTCGCGAAGCTCGCAGCCGAACTCATCCCACGGCGATCGCAGCCAGACGACACGCCCACAGAGCTGATCCTCACACGGACGGATTTCAACTTGCGCCGATCCCCCTTCGGCATACCAGCGTCCGAGCGGTGGTGTCGTCGACACTGGGCTGCTCCCACGAGCGCTCGGGATCGTGAGAACCCAGAGGACGAGCAGCGCCGCGGCCGCGGGTACCACGACTCTTGATGGAGTGGCACGAACTTGTGCCCCGAAGAGAAAGGCGACGGGTTCCCACTGGCGCACGACGAAGTGATAGAGCGTGAGCGCCGACAAGACAGCGACAGAGAGGACGAGCAGAAACTTTGCGGGGACGCCAAGCGGGAGCTGAATGAGGAAGTAGCCGGGCACGACGATCGCCGCTTGATGAAGGATGTAGACCGGAAATGCGGAGTCGCGCAGGTAGGGCAGCGCTTGTCCCCACATCCTCCGTAAGCGCTCGCCGAGGCTGATGATCGCGATGTTCAGACACCATCCGGCGATCGCGGAGCCCGCGAGCACGACCCATGTTGCGGTGAACACTTTGAGCACGGCGAGGAGAAGGACGGCCGTTGCGGCAAGTGCGATCAGCAGCGCGCGCTTGCCTTCGCCATGGGCGGCGCGTTCGAGCCGTGGCTGCGCGGCCGCGACAAACCCGGCGAGAAAGTAGACGGTGTAGTACGCGACGTTCGCCCAGTCGTTGTAGAGGTTCTGAATACCCGGCCAGCGCTCGCGAAGCGTTAGCTGGATGAGGGCAAGCGGTACGATCGGGAGGTAGACGAGCCACGTTCTTCCCGTGGTGAGGTTCGCTGCCCGACGGGGCGAGCCACGGCAAGAACGGCACGAAAACGAGCGAGAAGGTGAAGAGATACGCGACGAACCAGAGGTGCGACCAGCTAAACCGATCGAGGCTTGTGAAGAACGTCGGCAGAAACTCGAGGAAGGTCTCGTTAAAGGGCGGCGCGATGTCGAGGCCGCTCGGGATGACTACGCGGAACGACTCTTGGAGCGCGGGGGCGACACGCAGACCCGTGTGGCTCAGGTCGAGACCGCTTCGGAGCTCGAGGAATTTGATGGCGGGCCCGAAAAGGATGACGCCGGCAATCAGCGGGATGAAGAGCTTCGAGATGCGTTCGCGAACGTAGCCCGCGCGCCCTCGACGCTGCAGCGACGCATGCGTCGCCCAGCCGGCGAGAAGAAAGAACAGTGGCATGTGCCACAACGAGATGAAGCCGCAGACGATGAGCATCAGGAACGAAAGCTCATCGTTCCGGATGTGGTAGAAGGGCGCCGGGTTGAAGACCATCGCCGGTGTGGAAGACAAAGAGGAGGTAGGTCGCAGCGATGCGGAGGGCGTCGATATCTTCTCGACGCGCAGTCGCGCTTGGGGTCATGACTTTTGCTCCTTCGTGAGCGCATGGACGACGAAGTGGACGACGGTCGCCTCGGCAACTTCGTCGCTGACGCTCTGTGGATGGGCGTCCCAATGTCGGTGGACGGCCCAGAAAACGGTTGTCTCGAGGATGAGACGTGCTGCGACTTGGATGTCGGGATACGAGCGCACACTCCCGCGCTCGACTCGGTCGCTGAGGTACTGCTCGAGGAGCGCCAGAAAACCGCCTCGAGCACCGTCGAACCAGAGTGCGGCGAGCTCCGGGTAGTCGCGCGCTGAGCGGTCGATCAGCTTGATGCGTCGGCGATTCTTCGCGAGCGCTTGGAAAAACTCGCGCACGATGTGTTCGAGCTCTCCAGCGACGTCGGTGACCCGGCGTCGTGCGAGTGCTTCCGCAAGTCTCGGGAGACGTTGGTGCCGCTCAAGCTCCTCACGGACGTATCGGAGCGTCGCGCCAGCCCGCGGGGTTCGTATCGGGAGTGGAAGGGCGAGGACAGTCGTGCCGACCTCTGCGTCAGCATGACGGACAACAAGGTCGAAGAGCGCTTCCTTGCTCTCGACGTAGAGGTAGAGGGTCCCTTTCGCGAGCCCCAGCGCCTGAGCAATGTCCGCCATCTGCGTACGGCGGTAGCCCTGTTCGATAAAGACGTTTGCGGCAGTTTCGATCAGTTGCTCGAGCCGGTCATCAGGAATGCGGCGTGCCATTGGCGCCGGTATATATGACCGGCCGGGTCAGTCAAGCAGATTCTGCATTCTGGGGCGCCTCTTTCCATCTAGGCGTTCCATCCAGTACCGGGCGGGGTCAGCAAGGCGAAGGTGAAGTCGGCGTGACCCTCCGCGTCGCCGCCACCTCACTGCCATACGCGGCGATGACTCCCACCCGAGGCTCATCGCCTGCCGTCTGCAAGGAAAACCGGACGGTTGGCCGGTTTGGACAAATAAACTGCCTCAGCGCGCAGGGGTCTAGTTCAGTGCGCCTTGTGTCGCCTGCGGTCTCGCCTATGATTCGCGGAATACCACCCCGCGATGATTTCACACCCGGTCGCGTGTGGTGTCGCAACTACGGGCGACGGCCGCCTCGAGAGCTCAGCTGACGGCTGGCGCTGCGCTCAGAGGGAGGTCGCGATGGATTCGAAGCAGGGCTTCCTGGTGCTGGCCGACATCTCGGGATTCACGGCTCTGGTCACCGCGACCGAGCTCGAGCACGGCCCGGCCATCATTGCGGATCTCCTGGAGGCGGTCATCCGCCGTATCTCGCCCCCGCTTGAGATCGAGGGCATCGAGGGCGATGCGATCTTCGCCCTCGGTGCACACGGGACCGTCGTGCCTCCGGCGAGGTTGCTCGACGTATTGCGCGCCGGGTTCGACGGTTTCCGGGAGCGGCAGCAGGCGCTCATGGATTCGGACGACAGCTGCTCGTGCAACGCATGCCTGCACGTCGACCGGCTCCGGCTGAAGGCGATCGGTCACTACGGCAGCTTTCTACTGCAGACAATCGGGGGCCGATCCCAGGTTGCCGGAAGCGACGTGATCCTCGTACACCGTCTGTTGAAAAACCAGATGCCACGGCAGGACCACTACACCCTCCTCACGCGGTCCGCCCTCGAGTACATGGATGTCGATCCGGGCCGGCTAGGGTTCCAGCCGCACGTCGAGAGTTACGAGCACTTCGGAGATGTCCAATGCTTCTCCCGACGAGCGGAAGCATCGCCGTGAGACCGTTGACCTGATGCCGGCCGATGGGCGATCCCATGTCCGATAGCCAATGACGCGAGCGCTAAGCGCTCCCGGAACGCTTCAGCTTCGCATACGCCCGTCGCGTCGCGCCAGGGACCACGGTGCTGCGGAACCTTTTTGGTTTACGGATAGCCCGTGAAGTCCTCACCCGTCTCAACGTTCGGATACTTCGCGATGCTCTGCTGCAACTTCGCGATCTGCTCGGTGACCGGGCGCAGGACCTCGGCCATGTCCCGCGTGGTTTCCCAGAAATTGAATCGCTCACCCGGATCGTTGAGCAGGTCATGCACGATGGGTAACCTTCGCGTCGGTGATCGGATCGTTGATGCTGTTGGCGTTCGCGACGGGTTTGGTGTCATGGCTGGCGGATCGCACGGCCGAGTGGTTGGTAGGTCCGCCGGAGAACCAACGACCGGGCCGAGGTGCTTGCGGTCGCCATGACGGGCTGTCTCCAGGCCGGCCGGGAACTTCGAGTGCGAGAGGGGGCTATCACACCCAGCCTGCCGCGCTACGCGAAGCTGCTGCAGGTGACGCCGAAGACACTTGCCCCACGACGACAGCCCATGAGCCGATCGAACCTGAAGACGTGTGCAAAGCGCTCCAAGGCGTCGGGCCTCACGCGCGACTCCTTCGGCACGGTAAGGAGACCTGCGTGCCGGTGGCTCCTGCAGACCGTTCGCGATCCACTCAGGTCTAGAAGTAGACCGGAGTCGCATCTGCCACACTCTAGAAGCATCTACGCGCGCTCGATGCCGATAGCGCGCGCGCCTGAACTCTGAGGTCTGACATGGACCCTCGTGCGGAAAAAGACGAGGAATATCCAATGCGAGGAGGGGGACTTGAACCCCCACGGGTGTTACCCCACTAGCCCCTCAAACTAGCGCGTCTGCCATTCCGCCATCCTCGCGTGACAGCAGTCGAGGTTACCATCGGCATGCGACGCTGTCGAGTGCGAGACGCCGATGCGACACGCGCGCGCATCGCTGCGCGCGTTCGCGCGCAGCGGTCGCGTCAGCGCGGCCTCGTCAGGGAGCGGCGGCGGCTGCTTCGGGCGCCGCCGCCGGCGCTTCCGCAGCAGGTGCGTCCGCGGCAGGTGCATCCGCGGCGGGCGCGGCCGCTTCGCCCGCGGGTGCGCCTTCGGCGCCGGCGCGGCTTCACCAGCGACGTCACCGGCACCGCCGGCGACGGGTCGCTCGCGGCCGGTGGCGCTGCGCTCTCCGGCATGAGCGTCGATCGCCGCGCTGCGGGCCGAACCGTACGTGAGTGCGAGCGACGTCGCCATGAAGACGACGCCGCGCCGGTGGTGAGTCGGGTGAGGAAATTCCCGGCGCCGCTGCTGCCGAAGATGGTGGTGCTGGCGCCGCCGAAGACGGCGCCCATGTCGGCGCCCTTGCCGGCCTGCAAGAGGACGACGAGGACGAGAATGATGCAGGCGAGCACGTGAACGATCGTGACCAGAATCCATCATGGCTTGTGCCTTTCTATCGCGAAACGCGATGATGCGACTGAACGACTCGGCTTCCAGGCTGGCGCCGCCGACGAGCGCGCCGTCGATGTCGGGCTGAGCCATGAGCGCGTCGATGTTGTCGGCCTTGACGCTGCCGCCGTAGAGGATTCGCACCGCCTCGCCGCCGGTCTCGCCGGCGAGCTCGCGCAGCCAGCGCGCGGATGGCGGCGTGCACCTCCTGGCCTGCTCGGGCGTCGCGGTCCTGCCGGTGCCGATCGCCCACACCGGCTCGTAGGCGATCACGAGGCCGCGCACGACCTCGCGGCTGAAGCCGGCCAGGCCGTCGCGTACCTGCCGCTCGATGACCGGAAGCGTCTTGCCGCCCTCGCGCTCGCGCAGCGTCTCGCCGATGCAGACGATGGGCTTCAAGTCGGTGCGCAGCGCCGCTTCGATCTTCTGGCGGACGATCTCGTTGGTCTCGCCGAAGTACTGCCGGCGCTCGGAGTGGCCGATGATGACGTACGTCGCAGCCGCGTCCTTCAGCATCTCGCCGGCGATCTCGCCCGTGAAGGCGCCCTTCGGCTCCCAGTGGAGGTTCTGTCCGGCGAGACCGATGCGTGCTCCCGGCGAGCACGCGCGCCGCGGTCTCGAGGGCGGTGAAGGGCGGCGCGACGACGACCTCGCGGTCGCGCGCGCCGGCAGCGGCGAGCTTGATGCCGTCGAGCAGCGCGGTGGTCGCGGCGCGGGTGGCGTGCATCTTCCAGTTGCCGGCGAGGAGCGGCCGGCGTGCGGCGGTCTTCTTCATTGACGCGAGCACCGCGAGGCCGGGCAGCGCGCGGCCCTCGAGAAACTCGAGAGAGGCGCCGCCGCCGGTCGAGATGTGAGTGATGTCGTCGCTGCGCCCCGAGCGGGCGAGCGCGGCGATCGAGTCGCCGCCGCCGACGACCGTGGTGGCGTCGCTGTCGGCGAGCGCGTCGGCGATCGCCATCGTGCCGCGGCTGAAGGGCTCGACCTCGAAGATGCCCATCGGGCCGTTCCAGAAGACGGTGCGGGCGCGTGCGATCTCGGCCCGGTAGGCGTCGATCGTCGCGCGGCCCGATGTCGACGCCCTTGGTGCCGTCGGGAATGTCGATGCCGACCTCGCGTGCGGGCGCCGCGCCGTCGAGCGTCGGTCGTGACCAGATGATCGACCGGCAGGTGCAGCGCGATGGCCGCGCTCCTTCGGCGCGCGCGAGCACGTCGGTCGCGATCGCCAGACGATCCTCTTCGACGAGCGAGTCGCCGGTCGTGTGACCCTGCGGCGCGCAGGAACGTGTAGGCCATGGCGCCGCCGATCAGGAGCGCGTCGACCTTGGTGAGCAGATGCTCGATGACCTTGATCTTGTCGGAGACCTTGGCGCCGCCGAGGATCGCGACGAGCGGCCGCTCGCGGCTCCGGTCGTGATCCTGGAGAGCGCCTCGACCTCCTTGCTTCATGAGGAAGCCGGCGGCGCTTGACGGGCACGAGACGCGCCATGCCCTCGGTCGAGGCGTGGGCGCGGTGCGCGGCGCCGAAGGCGTCGTTGACGTAGACGTCGGCGAGGGCGGCGAGCTGCGGCGAAGTCGGGATCGTTCTTCTCCTCCTCGGGGTGGAAGCGCAGGTTCTCGAGCAGCAGAACCTCGCTGACGATCGAGGCTCGCGGCTCATGCGCTCGACCTCGGACGCCGACGCAGTCGGGCGCGAGACGGACGCTGCAGATGCAGCAGCTCGGCGAGCGCCTCGGCGACCGGCGCGAGCGATGAGCTTCGGGATCACGGTTCGCCCTTCGGGCGGCCGAGATGCGAGGCCAGGATGACGTGGGCGCCGTGCGCGATGGCCCATGATGGTCGGGAGGGCGGCCTCGATGCGCGTGGCGTCGGTGATCGCGCCGTCCTTCAGCGGCACGTTGAAGTCGGCGCGGATGAAGATGCGCGTGCCGGCGAGCTCGAGACTATCGATGTAGCGTAGCGCCATGGGCGGCGCGCTCGTCCTCAGCCGCAGACCGCGGCCGATGAAGCAGGGCGACGTCGAGCATGCGGTTCGAGAAGCCCCACTCGTTGTCGTACCAGGACAGGACCTTGCAGAAGTTGCCGTCGATGACCCGCGTGAGCTCGGCGTCGAAGATCGACGAGTACGGCGTGCCGTTGAAGTCGATCGAGACCAGCGGCTCGTCGCAGTACGCGAGGATGCCCTTGAGCGGCCCTCGGCGGCCTTCTTGATGGCGGCGTTGATGTCCTTCTCGGTGGCCTTCTGCGTCGAGCTCGGCGGTGAGATCGACGAGCGAGACGTTCGGCGTCGGCACGCGGACCGCCATGCCGTCGAGCTTGCCTTCGAGCGCCGGCAGCACGAGCGAGACGGCGCTGCGCGGCGCCGGTCGTGGTCGGGATCATCGACAGCGCGGCGGCGCGGGCGCGGCGCAGGTCCTCGTGCGGCAGGTCGAGGATGCGCTGGTCGTTGGTGTAGGCGTGGATCGTCGTCATGAGGCCGCGCTTGATGCCGAAGCTCTCGTGCAGGACCTTCGCGACCGGGGCGAGGCAGTTGGTGGTGCAGGACGCGTTCGAGATCGACGTGGTGCTTCGCGGCGTCGTAGGTCTTCGTGGTTGACGCCGTAGCACACCGTCATGTCGGCGCCCTTGGCGGGCGCGGAGATGATGACCTTCTTGGCGCCGGCGGTCAGATGCTTGCGCGGCCTTGTCGCGGTCCGTGAAGAGCCCGCTGCACTCGAGGACGATGTCGACGCCGAGGCTCTTCCAGGGCAGCTTCCCGGGTCGCGCTCGGCGAGCACCTTGAGCTCCTTGCCGCCGACGCTGAGCGTGCCCTGGCCGTGCGTGACCGTCGTCCTCGAACTGGCCGTGCACGGAGTCGTACTTCAGGAGGTGCGCGAGCGTCTGGGCGTCGGTGATGTCGTTCACCGCGACGATGTCGAGCCCGCGCTCACCGAGGCAGGCGCGGAACACGTTCCGTCCGATGCGGCCGAAGCCGTTGATACCGACGCGCACAGCCATGGGGTATTCCTCCTCGAACGGTCCCGAGGGTAAGGCGCCCGTATGACATGGGGAGCCAATCCAGTCAACCGAATCGCCCTTGTAGAACGCGTAGATTGACTGCTTGCAGACCATGTGACTAGCGTGCCGCCCGACTCCGAGGTGGATTGCGCGGGGTGTGAGGTGGAGCATGTGGGAGTTCGCCGTCCGTCGAGCTGACGGTGCAGGCCGCGAGCCGACTCGGAAGCCGGCAGCAGGAGACCATCGTCGACATGGTCACCGGCGTCGGGCGCGGTCGTGCAGGCCGTCCTCTTCCTGCTGCTCGGCTTCTCGGTCGCGAGCTGGGCGATCATCTTCACGAAGCGCCGCCAGGTCCGGCGGGCCGAGCGCGAGTCCGAGCGCTTCATCGACATCTTCTGGGAGGCGAAGAACCTGACCGCCATCAACACCGCCAGCCTCGACCTGAAGGCAGAGCCCGGTCGCGCAGGTGTTCCGCGCCGGCTACCAGGAGCTGGTGCGGCTCACCCGCGCCAAGCGCGCAGGCGACGCCGGGCGACGAGATGTCGACCGACCTCGGCGGCGTCGAGAACGTCGAGCGGGCGATGAAGCGCGCCGCGACCCAGGAGATCACCCAGCTCGAGCAGCTCGCTCACCTTCCTCGCCACGACGGCGAGCGCGGCGCCGTTCGTCGGCCTCTTCGGCACGGTGTGGGGCATCATGAACGCCTTCCGCGGCTTGAGCGTCACGCAGTCGTCGAGCATCCAGGCGGTCGCGCCCGGCATCTCCGAGGCGCTGATCGCGACCGCGATCGGGCTCGCGGCCGCGATCCCCGCGGTGATCGCCTACAACCACTTCGCCGGTCAGGTCCGCGTGCTCGGCGCCGAGATGGACAACTTCGCCTCCGAGTTCCTCAACATCGCCGAGCGCCACTTCCTGAAGTAGGCAGCGAGATCTGCGATGGCCTTCGACTCGCGCGGCAACGGCGGCACGATCGCGCAGATCAACGTCACGCCGCTCGTCGACGTCATGCTGGTGCTGCTGGTGATCTTCATGGTGACGGCGCCGATCATCCAGCAGGGCGTGACGCGTCGACCTGCCGAAGACGCGCGCGGCGGCGCTCAACTCGGCAGGAAGAGCCCCTGGTGGTCGGCCTGGCGACGGACGGCAACGTCTATCTGAACGACAATCTGATTGCGCTCGACGACGCTGCGCGTGAAGCTCGCCGCGATCGAGCGCGAGCGCCCGGGCCGCCAGGTATTTCTGCGCGCCGACCGCCGGGTGCCGTACGGTGAGGTGGTGCGTGTGATCGCCGCGGCAAGCAGGCCGGCGTGACACGCTCGGCATGGTGACGGAGCCGCTGCCGGACGGTCGGTGACGCATGGCCGAGGCTCGACGTCGCGGCCCGGGCAGGCCGCGCGACGCGGACGGTTCGCTCGTGCGTGCCGGCGTGCTTTCCGCGGTGCTGCACTCTGCGGCCATCGCGCTCACTGCTGCTCGCGCCGCATCGCCTGCAACCGGCGCCGCCGACCGCCTACACGGTGGACATCGTCGACCCGGGCGCGCTCGGCGGGAAGCTGCTCGCCGGACCGATCGGCGGCGCAGCCGGTCGTCAGGCGCCGCCCGAAGCCGGAACCCGAGCCGCCGAAGCCTGAGCCGAGCGCCCGAGCCGGCCCCGAGCCGCCGGAGCCCGAAGTGGTCGCCAAGGCGGAGCCGCGCGAGCCCGAGCCGGAGACACGTCGCCGATGAGGACACGATGCCGATCGGTCTCACCCGGCCGACGCCGACGGCGCAGCCGACGCGGCGACTGCAAGCGACGGCGCGTCCGGCCGCGCACGCCCTCCAGGGCGAGCGCGCGGGCGACCGCCGCGCCCACTGCGAGTCCTCGCCGCGCGTTGCCCTCCCCGTGGCTCTCTCCCAGGCCCGAAGGGCGGGAGGAGCGCGATCTCGAGGAGACGCCGCGTGCTCTGCCGACGAGTCGAGGTGCGGAGCGCGCCCAACCGTCGCCCGCGCCGCGACCTCGACAGCCAGATCGCGGCCGCGATCAAGGGTGTCGAGTCGCGGGTCGACAGATCGGGCGGCCGCGACGAGGTGCCGGGCGCGGCTCGGGGCGGAGGGATGGGCGGGACGGAGGACCGACTCGATCGTCCGCCCGGCGTGGGCGGCGAAGGCCCGGGCGGCGGGGGAACGCTGCGCAGCCTCGAGTTCGTCATCTACTACAATCAGATGCTGAACCGCATCAAAGAAAGCTGGACGTAGGTCGGCGAGCGCTCCGACCTGCGTGTCACTGTGCGTTTCAGTATCCTGCCGAATCCGGGGAGATCGTCGCCATCAGGCTGATGGAGCGTTCGGGAGATCCGAGCTATGACGCTTCGGTCGAGCGCGCGGTGAAGCGCGCCAGCCCGCTGGGTCCACCGCCGGTGGCGTACCGCAAGGATTTCGCGGACGTCGAGCTGACGTTCCGTCCGGCCGACCTGGCGAGCCCGTCACGGTGACGAAGCAAGGAGACGCCATGAGCGAACGGAGGGCGGCGAGGAGCAGCGGCGCGGACGATGGGCCGCGCTCTCGGTAGCGGGGGCGGTGACGGCGGTGCTCGTCGCCGCGCCCGCGCATGCGCAGGTACGCGGCACGATCGTCGGACCAGGGGCGCGCAGCATCGCGGTCGCGGTCTCGCCGCTCAAGAGCGTCGGCGCCGGTGGTCGCGAGCGGCGAGCGATTCGCGGACATCGTCGCTCGCGACCTCGATCTCTCGGGATTCTTCCGCGTCATTCCGCGCGACGCCTACATCGAGGATGCGCGGCTCGGGGGTCACCGCAGACACTATCGACTTCCAGGATTGGGCGACGATCGGCGCGCTGCTGCTGGTGAAAGGGACGGTCGAGCGCTCGGGGGACGATCTCGTGGTCGAGGCGCGGCTTTTCGACGTCGTCGACCGGACGCTGCGCACCGGTACGCGCTACCGCAGCGGCGACGGCGACATCCGCCGCATCGCGCATCGCTTCGCCGACGAGATCATGCTCGCCATCACCGGGGAGCGTGGTCCATTCGACTCCAAGATCACGTTCGCGTCGCGCCGCGAGGGTCCCTTCAAGGAGATCTACGCGATGTCTCTCGACGGCGGCGACCTGCGCGCGGTCACGCGCGAGCGCTCGATCGCGCTCTCGCCGACGCTGGAGCCCGACCGCACGGACGTTGCTCTTCACGTCGTACAGCAGCGGCAACCCGAGTCTCTACCGGATCGATCTCGATGGCGCCGATCGCCGTCGCATCTCCGACCGGCGAGGACTCAACCTCGGCGGGCGCTGGTCACCGGCGGGTCGTGCGATCGCGGTGACCCTGGAGAACGGCGGCGCGACCGACGTCGCGCTCATCGATCCCGAGGGGCAGCTCATCCGCTTCGTGACCAACGATCGCGCCATCGACGTGTCTCCGTCGTGGTCGCCCGACGGCCGGAGTCTGGTCTTCTGCTCCGATCGTGGCAGCGGGCCGCAGATCTTCGTGGTCGACGTCGACGGCGGCAACGCGCGACGGGTGACGTACGAAGGCAACTACAACACCTCGCCGGCCTGGTCGCCGAAGGGTGACCGCATCGCATACGCGAGTCGCATCGGACGGCGTTTCCAGGTCTTCGTCACCGACCTCGGCGGCGGCTCGCCGAAGCAGATCACATCGAGCGGCGGCGACAACGAAGATCCGTCGTGGTCACCTGACGGGCGCTACTTGGTATTCAGCTCGACGCGTGACGGCGGGCGAGGCGCGATCTACTTCTCCGACGCGTCCGGAACGCAGCAAAAAAGATTGACCCCACCGGGGGGCGATGATAGCACTCCCGCGTGGTCGCGCTGGTTGGAGAAATGAGCGCGACGTGGCGTCGAGGAGGGGCGTGTATGGCACGATCGTTTCGTGTGGTGGCGGTGCTCGTGATGGTGGCAGCGGTCGCGCTCCCGGGTTGCGCCAAGAAGAAGCGCATCACCGACGAGTCGAGCACGATGGGTGCCGGCGCCGGCGGTGAGAGCCGGGATCACCGAGGGCAGCAGCCTCGATCGATACAAGCACGGACGGGGTCCCGAGGAGGACGGCGTCCTCAAAGACGTCCGGTTCGCCTACGACTCCTACCAGCTCGACGGGCAGGCGCGCGACATTCTCGCCGCCAACGCCGAATGGCTGAAGGAGAATCCGCGCGCCCGTGCGGAGATCGAAGGCCACTGCGACGAGCGCGGGACGATCGAGTACAACCTGGCGCTCGGCACTCGCCGCGCCCAGGCCGTCGAAGGACTACCTCGTGACGCTCGGCATCTCGGCCGATCGCCTCTCGACCATCAGCTACGGCGAGGAGCTGCCGCTCTGCCGGGACGCAGAGCGAGTCGTGTTTCGCCCGCAACCGGCGCGTGCACTTCGTCCCGGCGCAATAGTCGCGACGGGTCGGGTGAAAGGCGTCGCTGCGCGACGGTGAGATCGAAACGCTGTCGTAGCACGGTGCGGAATTTGTCCCCCCGCCCGCGCGATGCTAAGAGCACCGGCGTGCTGGCGCCCTGTTTGACCGTGCTCTTGACGCTGCTCGCGCTCGCGGGCTGCGCCACGCAGGCCGACATCCAGGAGATGCACCGCGAGCAGCGGAGCATCCGCAAGCAACTGGCCGACACGCGCGCCAGCGTCGAGGAGATCCAGAGCGACCTGGGCGGGATCAAGGGCCGGGTCGAGGAGGCGCGCTACTCCACCCGCCAAGGCGCGGCGCAACGGCTGGAGAACATCGAGGCCCGCCTGACGGCGCTGGAGCAGGGTCAAGTGCGCGCCCCCGATGCGCCAGTGGGCGCCGGCGCCGAGCCGGGCGCGAGTGATCCGGGAGCATCGGCCGGAGCGCAGCCCGCACCGACGCCGCTCGTCCGGAGCCGCCCCGTCCGGAGATCGCGGCCAACGATCTCGCGCGTGAAGAAGCGCGCGACGTTCCCGATGACTACCGCCGCGGCCTCGCCCACGTCCGCAAGGGCGAGTACGACCAGGCCCTCCAGCTCTTCCGCGAGTTCCTGCGCACGAACGGCGATTCGCCGCTCGCTCCCAACGCGCAGTACTGGATCGGCGAGTGCTACTACCAACGCGGCCAGTACTCGCAGGCGATCGTGGCGTTGAACGATCTGTGGCAACAGCATCCCAAGAGTGATCGAGTACCGCCGGCGCTGCTGAAGATCGGTCTCACGTTCCTCCAGATGAACAACAAGAGCGACGCGCGGCTCTTCTTCCAGAAGATCGTGAACGACTTCCCGTCGTCTCCGGAGGCCGCGCAGGCTCGAGAGAAGCTTCGCATCCTCGGCGCCTAATGTGGATGTCATCCGCCACATCGGCTCGCACCCGCGCCACTTCGTCGCGCCGGTCCTGACCCTCGGCAACTTCGACGGCGTTCACCGCGGACACCAGGCCATCCTGGCGCGGTTGGTCGCCGAGGCGCGCCAGCTGGGCGGCGAGGCGGTGGCGATGACGTTCCACCCGCATCCGATCGCGGTGCTGCGGCCGGAGAGCGCGCCCGCCGCGCTCACCGCCCTGCGTGACAAGCTCATGCTGATCGCCGAAGCCGGCGTGGACGTGTGCATCCTGCAGCGCTTCACGCCAGCGTTCGCCGCGCTCACGGCGCAGGAGTTCGTGGAGCGCTTCGCGGTCGGGCGCTTGCGCGCCCGCAAGCTGGTCGTAGGCCACAGCGTCAGCTTCGGTCACGAGCGCCGCGGCAACGCCGGGACCGCTCGCCGACCTCGGCCAGCGATTCGGGTTCGGCGTCGAGGTGGTGGGACCGGTGCGCGTCGACTCGCACGACGTGTCGAGCTCGTACATCCGTCGCACGATCGCCGCCGGGGACATGCGTCTCGCGACGGCGCTGCTCGGCCGGCCGCACCGTCTCGGCGGACGGGTGATCGTCGGCAAGCGGCGCGGCGCCGGACTCGGATTTCCCACTGCCAACGTGCGGGTGCGCGACGGCATGCACCCCCCCGAAGGTGTGTACGCGGTGCGCGCGGAGCTCGACGATCGCGTCCTGCCCGCGGTCGCCAATCTCGGCTGCAATCCGACCTTCGGGAAGAACGCGCGGACGCTCGAGGTGCACGTGTTCGACTTTCAAGGCGACCTCTACGGCCAGCGCCTGCGGGTCTCGTTCATCGAGCGCCTGCGCGGCGAGATCACGTTTCCGTCCGTGGGAGACCTCGTCGCGCAGATCGGCCGCGACGCCGAGCGCGCCCGCGCCGTCCTGGCCGCCGAGCGCGACTGACGCCGTGAAGCGCCACGAGTTGACGGTCGACGCCGCCGGGGCGGGCCGCCGCCTCGATGCGTTCGTCGCGGCGGGCGGGCTCACGATCACGCGCTCGCAGGCTCGGCGCCTGATCGACGACGGCCGCATCACCGTCGGTGGCGTGCGCCGCAAGCCGGGCTACCTGGTGCGCGCCGGCGAGCGGGTGGCGGTGCAGATCGTTCCGCCCGCGCCGAGTGTCGCCGTCCCGGAAGACCTGCCACTCTCCGTGCTGCACGAGGACGACGTGCTGATCGCGATCAACAAGGCGCCGGGGATGGTCGTCCATCCCGCGCCCGGGCGCTGGCACGGCACCCTCGTGAACGCGCTCATGCACCGTTGGGGGCGCCTGCCGTCACGCGACGACGCTCGTCCCGGCATCGTGCACCGGCTCGACCGCGACACCTCGGGCGTGATGGTGATCGCGCGTACGCCCGCGGCGCTCGAGCATCTCGCGAGACAGTTCCACGATCGCACCGTCGCCAAGCGCTACCTGGCGGTCGTTGCGGGAGTCATCCGACGCGACGCACTCGTCCTCGACGCGCCGATCGGCCGCCATCCCGCCGAACGAAAGAAGATGTCGACGCGGGCGCGTGTTCACAGGACGGCGCTCACGCGGGTGCGAGTTCTCGAGCGGTTCGCGACCGCGACGCTGGTGGAGGCGGCGCCCGAGACCGGTCGCACGCACCAGATTCGCGTCCATCTGGCGGCGCACGGGTTCCCGATCCTCGGTGACGCCGTGTACGGCCGCCGCCGTCCGACGACTGCGGCGGCGATCGCGCGTCAAGCACTGCACGCCGCCGCGCTCACCGTGACGCATCCCGCGAGCGGCGAGCGCGTGACCTTCACCGCGCCGCTCTGGGACGACATGGCGGAGCTTTTGAAGACGCTGCGTGTCCGCGAAATGATTGCGCGTGATGTGCATGTATCTATTGACAATCTCCTTCACCATCCATTAGCGTCCGCCTTGAGTCGTGGTGGTGGGTTGGGCGGATGTGATCGCCCTCACGTCTAGAACGAATCCCTTCCGAGACATTCTTCCTCATCAAGTCGCGTGTGGTGGATTCGATGAACGATAGAGAACCCCGCCGGCACATGGAGGGCCGGGGGTCATGAGGATGCGGGCGTAACTTTCAGTACCGGCCGCAACTCGGCCGTCTCTCACGATCGATCAGCAATCGAACTCACGCTCCCGCCTCCTCCAAACTCACTGCGCTTTGTTCGGCCCGCGAGGGCACATGTCACGTTGGGTCCCAGGTCTCAGGTCAACCATCCGCTAGAGGGAGACTCCCATGGTACGCAACCGCGCACGCGCCGATGCACACCAGCCGCAGGAAGACCGCGGCGATCCCGACCCGCCCGCTGAGGTCGTAGTCGCTGCGGTACCACCGCCACAGCCGGCTCCTACCCCGGCCCCTGCCAGTCCATCCGGTCTCAATCTCAAGGTCCTGAAGGAGAAGAAGATCAACGAGCTCGCGCAGCTTGCTCGCGACTTCAACGTCGAGGGCTCGTCGGCGATGCGCAAGCAGGAGCTGATCTTCGCCATACTCCAGGCACAGACCGAGCAGAACGGCTTCATCTATGGCGAAGGTGTCCTGGAGATTCTGCCCGACGGCTTCGGCTTCCTGCGTGCCCCGGACTACAACTATCTCCCTGGTCCGGACGACATCTACATCTCCCCGAGCCAGATCCGTCGCTTCAATCTCCGCACCGGCGACGTCGTCTCGGGTCAGATCCGCCCACCCAAGGAGGGCGAGCGCTACTTCGCGTTGCTCAAGGTCGAGGCGATCAACTACGAAGAGCCCGAGCGGGCCCGTGAGAAGATCCTCTTCGACAACCTGACGCCGCTCTATCCCAACGAGCACCTGCGGCTCGAGCACAATCCGGAGGAGTACACCACCCGCATCATCGATCTCATGACTCCGATCGGGAAGGGGCAGCGCGGGCTGATCGTCGCCGCGCCCGCGTACCGGCAAGACGATGATGCTCCAGAACCTCGCGCACGGCATCACCCACAACCACAAGGAAGTGGCGCTGATCGTCCTCCTCATCGACGAGCGTCCCGAGGAAGTGACCGACATGCAGCGCTCGGTGCAGGGCGAGGTCGTGAGCTCCACCTTCGATGAGCCCGCCACCCGCCACGTCCAGGTCGCCGAGATGGTGATCGAGAAGGCGAAGCGACTCGTCGAGCACGGGAAGGACGTCGTCATTCTCCTCGACTCGATCACGCGCCTGGCGCGTGCCTACAACTCGGTGGTGCCGCCCAGCGGCAAGATCCTCTCCGGCGGTGTCGATTCGAACGCGCTCAGGGGTCCAAAGAAGTTCTTCGGCGCGGCGCGCAACATCGAGGACGGCGGCAGCCTGACCATCATCGGAACGGCGCTGGTCGATACCGGCAGCCGCATGGACGAGGTCATCTTCGAAGAGTTCAAGGGCACCGGCAACATGGAGATCCATCTCGACCGCCGGCTCATGGACAAGCGCATGTTCCCGGCGCTCGACATCAATCGCTCGGGAACCCGCAAGGAGGAGCTGCTGCTGCCGCGCGAGGTGCTGAACCGCGTGTGGATTCTGCGCAAGCTTCTCTCACAGCTCAACACCGTCGAGGCCATGGAATTCCTGATCGACAAGGTCCACGGCACCAAGGACAACCAGGAGTTCCTCGACTCGATGAATTCCTGAGTCCCCGCGGGCGGCAGAGCAGAGGTCCCGATCCGCCCGATCCGGGCCCCTAGGGCCGCTTGCGGCACCCGAGCGCCGGTCCAATTTGAGCCGCCAGCCGCGCCAAGACTGAGTTGCGTGCGGCGATTCGTTCTTGCTATAGAAGCCTGTTTGCAGGCACCATCCGTTGGTTCCCCCAGTCACGAGTGTCGCGCGAAGGAGTACGCATGAGAGAGTGCCGATGAGCGAAGTGACAATGAAGCAACTGCTGGAGGCCGGTGTGCATTTCGGCCACCAGACCAGTCGCTGGAATCCCAAGATGAAACCCTACATCTTCGGAGCGCGCAACGGCATCTACATCATCGATCTCCAGCAAACGGTACGCATGTTCAAGGACGCGTACGGCTTCGTGCGCGATCTGGCCGCCGAAGGCGGGAGCGTGCTCTTCGTCGGCACCAAGAAGCAAGCACAGGACGCGATCCGCGAGGAAGCCGAGCGCTGCGGCATGTTCCACGTCACGTCGCGCTGGCTCGGCGGCATGCTCACCAACTTTCAGACCATCAAGCAGTCGATCGATCGCCTCCGCAAGCTCGACGAGACGCTCGAGAGCCCCGCGATGATGGAGGCGCTCACCAAGAAAGAGATGATCTACGTGCGGCGCGAGCGCGACAAGCTCATGGCGTCGCTCGGCGGAATCAAGGGCATGAAGAAGCTGCCCGACGCGCTGTTCGTCGTCGACCCCAAGAAGGAAGAGATTGCGGTCAAGGAAGCCAACAAGCTCGGCATCCCGGTGGTCGCCGCGGTCGACACCAACTGCGACCCCGACGTGATCGACTACAAGATTCCCGGGAACGACGACGCCATCCGCGCCATCCGTCTGTTCTGCACCGCCATTGCCGACGCCGTCATCGAAGGCAAGCAGCTCCACGAGGAGCGTGTGCGCGGCCAGGCGACGGAAGAGGACGAGGGAGAGGCGGTGATGGAGAACGAGGGCGGCGTCGCGACGGAATCCCTCGGGGGCGAGATCGGGATGAGCGAGGTCAACGCCCAGCAAGTCAAAGACCTGCGCGAGAAGACCGGCGCCGGGTTCATGGACTGCAAGGCGGCGCTGCGCGAAAGCAGCGGCGACTTCGACGCGGCGATCCGCTACCTGCGCGAGCGCGGGTTGGCGGCGGCGGCCAAGAAAGCGGGCCGCAGCACCACCGAAGGCCTGGTCAGCTGCCTACATCCATGCCGGCGGCAAGATCGGCGTGTTGATCGAGGTCGCGTGCGAGACCGACTTCGTCGCGCGTACCGACGACTTCCAACAGCTGACGCGCGACCTCGCCATGCAGGTCGCGGCGGCCAGCCCGCATCTACGTCTCCAAGGACGAAGTTCCCGCAAGCGAGCTGGCTCGCGAGCGTGAGATCTACACGGCTCAGGCGGCGCAGTCGGGCAAGCCGGCGCAAGTGATCGCCAAGATGGTCGAAGGCAAGGTCGAGAAGTACGCCGCCGAGGTTTGTCTGCTCGAGCAGGACTTCATCAAGGAGCCCGGCAAGCCCGTGCGCCAGGTGGTCAACGACGCCATCACCAAGCTCGGCGAGAACATCACCGTCCGCCGGTTCGTGCGCTTCCGTCTCGGAGAGAGCATTGACCAAAGCAAGGGCGATGACGGGAAGCCCAACGCCTAGCGGCGACGAGTCGCCCAGCGATGCTCCCCGGGCCAGGCGCGCCGCGCCTGTCCGTTCACTCCGCTATCGACGCGTCCTGCTGAAGATCAGCGGCGAGGCCCTCGCCGGCGAGGCCGGCTTCGGCATCGACGCGAAAGCGGTGGCGGCTTTCGCGCGCGAGATCAGCGACGTGCACGCACTCGGCTGCGAGCTCGCGTTGGTGGTCGGCGGCGGCAACTTCTTTCGCGGACTCGCCGGCGCCGCTTTCGGTGTCGACCGCGCGACCGGCGACTACATGGGCATGCTCGCGACCGTCATCAACAGCTTGGCCCTGCAGAGCGCGCTCGAGACGTCGGTGTCAGCACGCGTGTGCACTCGGCGATCGAGATCCGCGAGGTGGCCGAGCCCTACATTCGCCGTCGCGCCACGCGCCATCTCGAGAAGGGACGTGTCGTCATCTTCGCGGCCGGTACCGGCAATCCGTACTTCTCCACCGACACCGCGGCGAGCCTGCGCGCGATGGAGATCGGCGCCGAGGTGATTCTCAAAGCGACGAAGGTGGACGGCGTGTACAGCGCCGACCCGAAAACGTCCCCGGCAGCGGAGCGCTTCCACGAGCTGACCTACATCGACGTGCTGAACCGCGGTCTGAAGGTGATGGACTCGACGGCGATCTCGCTCTGTATGGACAACGCGCTGCCGATCATCGTCTTCAATCTCCTCGCAGGCCGGCAACATCCACAAAGCGGTCATGGGTCGACGCGATCGGCACCATCGTGCGGAAGGAGCACCTGATGGCCACGGTCATGGACGATTGCAAGCAGGAGATGGAGCAGACCGTCGTGGCCTTCAAGCGCGACCTGTCGCGCCTGCGCACCGCGCGCGCGCATACCGCGCTCCTCGAGGGCATCGTCGTCGACTACTATGGCGCGAAGACGCCGCTCAACCAGCTCGCTTCACTCTCCGCGCCCGAGCCCCGGCTCCTCGTGATCCAGCCCTTCGACCGCGGCGTCATCGCCGACATCGAGCGCGCCATCTTCCAGTCCGACCTCGGACTCACGCCGGTGAACGACGGCAAGATCGTCCGCATCCCGATTCCCGAGCTCACCGAGGAGCGTCGCCGCGATCTGGTGAAGCACGTGAAGAAGATGGCGGAGGAGTTCCGCGTCTCGGTGCGCGCAACACCGCCACGACGCTCTCGACATGCTCAAGGAGCTGCACAAGGAAAAAGAGCTCACCGACGACGATCTGAAGAAGAGCCACGAGCGCGTCGAGCATCTGACCAAGGAGTACGTCGAGAAGATCGACAAGCTCCTCAAGACCAAAGAAGAGGAGATCATGGCGGTCTGATGGTCGCGATCGACAAAGAGCGCCTGCCGCGCCACGTCGCGATCATCATGGACGGGAACGGGCGCTGGGCCACCCAGCGCGGTCTCACTCGTATCGCCGGGCATCGCCGCGGGAAGGACTCCGTCAAGGAGGTCGTCGAGACCGCGCGGCGCCTCGGCGTGCCGTACTTGAGCTTGTACGCGTTCTCGAGCGAGAACTGGCAGCGGCCCAAGCGACGAGGTGTCGGCGCTGATGCGGTTCCTGCGCCACTACCTGGTCAGCGAGATGAAGCGGATGATGAAGAACGGCATCCGCTTGCTCGCGCTCGGCAACCTGCGCCGCCTGCCGCGTGAGGTGCAGACCGCGCTCCGCAACGCCGTCGAGCAGACCAAGCACAACACCGGCATGACGGTCGTGCTGGCGGTGAGCTACGGTGCCCGCGAGGAGTTGACCGACGCCGTGCGTGGCATCGCGCGGCGCGTGCAGCGCGGCGAGCTCGAGCCCCAGGCCATCGACGAGAGCGTCGTCGCCGCGCATCTCGGCACGGCCGGGATTCCCGATCCCGACCTTCTCATACGCACCAGCGGCGAGATGCGGATCAGCAACTTCCTTCTGTGGCAGATCGCCTACACCGAGATCTACGTGACCGAAACCCTGTGGCCCGACTTCCGCGAGCGCGAGTTCCTCGACGCGATCATGCACTTCCAGCGCCGCGAGCGGCGCTTCGGTCGCACCGGCGAGCAAGCCGAGCGCGAACACCTGCGTGCTGCGCACTAGGTTCGCGACCGCCGCGGTCGCGATCCCGCTGCTGATCTGGATCGTCGTCTCCAACCCGTGGTCCCTCTTCACCTGGCTGGTCGGGACCGCGGCTCTGGTGGGCGTGACCGAGTACTTCGCGATGGCGTTTCCCGGCGCCGTCGTCGAGCGCGTGTTCGGCATCGCCGCGGGCGCGCTGGTGGTGGTCGCGATGGTGGCGCCGGTGCACGAGCTGTTCGCGGTGGCGCTCGCGGGCGTGGTGGTCGCCGGGCTCATCCTCACGCTCGCACGCAACGACGATCTCCGCCGCGGCGTCGACGCCCTCGGGCTCACGCTGCTCGGCGTCCTGTATACGGCGTTCCTCCTGCCGCACTACGCGTGGTTGCACGCGCTGCCCGATCCGGTGGCGCCGGTGGAGGGGCTCGCCGGTGGGTGGCGCTGGGTGATGCTCACCCTGGTCATCGCCATGGCGGGCGACGTCGGCGGGTACTTCGGCGGTCGCTACTACGGGCGACACAAGCTCATGCCACAGGTGAGTCCGGGGAAGACGATGGAGGGTACGTTGGCGTCCGTGGGTGCCAACATCCTCGGGGCGGTCTTCTGCAAGCTCGTGTTTTTTCGCGTGCTCAGCTGGCCCGAGGTGGTGGGGTTCGGTCTCGCCGCCGGCGCGCTCGCGCAGGTCGGCGATCTCTGCGAATCGATGCTCAAGCGCGCCTTTGGCGCCAAGGATTCGGGCTGGATCATCCCCGGACACGGGGGAGTCCTCGATCGCATTGATAGTCTCGTCTTCCCGGCGCCGCTCGTTTATTATTACGCGAGGTTCTTCTTCCACCTCTAGGGTCCTGCGAAGGGAAACAGGTGCATGTTGGGTTCTATTCTTCCTGCGATCATCGTTCTCGGTCTCCTGATCTTCGTCCACGAGCTCGGTCACTTCGCCGTCGCCAAGTGGTCGGGGGTCATCGTCGAGCGCTTCTCGCTCGGCTTCGGTCCACGCTTGTTCGCCTGGCGTCGCGGCGAGACCGAGTATGCCATCAGCGCCGTGCCGCTCGGCGGCTACGTGAAGATGCTCGGCGAGGACCCGGAGGAGGAGATTCCGGCGAGCGAGATGGCACGTGCCTTCTCGACGCAGGCGCTCTGGAAGCGCGTGGCGATCGTCGTCGCCGGACCTCTCATGAACCTGGCGACTGCTTTCGTAGCCTTCACGCTTGGTGTTCGCCCTCTTCGGCGCCGGAGCTCCTTCCGAGAAGCCGAAGATCGGCGGTGTGGTGGAGGGCATGGCGGCGGCCAAAGCCGGGCTCGCCGACGGCGACACGGTGCTGGCGATCGACGGCACGAGCATCAGCTCCTGGGAAGAGCTGTCGAGCACCGTGCGGGGCAGCGGCGGGAAGACTCTGCGCTTGAACGTCCAGCGCGCCAACGGCACGGTGGAGGAGCTCTCGATCACGCCGGAGGAGAAGGCCGACCGCTCCATGTTCGGCGAGGTGCTCGGCCAGACGTATCTCATCGGCATCGAGCGTTTCGTCGAGATCGAGCCGGTCTCGGTGGTGAACGCGATCGGACTCGGCGCCTATCAGACCTATTTCTGGGTCAAGGTGACGCTGCTCTCGGTGGTGAAGATCTTCCAGGGATCGGTCTCGGCCCGCGATCTCGGCGGGCCGATTCAGATCGTCCGTGCCGCGGGTGAGCAGGCCGATCTCGGGCTCGAGTATCTGATTCGGTTCCTCGGGCTCATCAGCGTGAACCTCGGCGTCCTGAACCTGTTGCCCATTCCGGTGCTCGACGGTGGCCATCTGCTCTTCTTCGGGTTCGAGGCGCTACGCGGGCGACCGCTCGCCATCAAGCACCGTGAGATGGCGCAGCAAGTCGGCCTGGTGCTGCTGCTCGCGCTCATGGTGTTCGTCGTCTACAACGACATCACGCGGATCGTCAGCGGCTAGCGCAGCGGCGCGATCGTCCGACGAAACGGGGCGGCGCATGTCGGGAGTCGCCGCCGCCCACACGGACCCGGCGCTCGAGGGAACGTGATTCGTGCGGATCCTGGCGTTCGATACATCGACGTGGACGTGCGCGGTGGCGCTGGTGCGCGACGGCACGGTGCTCGCCGAGCGGACGGAGCGTACGGAATCGAGCCACGCCGGCGTGCTGCCTCGACTGGTAGGGGAGGTACTCGACGCTGCCGGGGAGCGGCCGCAGCCGGGCGATGCGGTGGCGCTCTCGATCGGCCCCGGATCGTTCACCGGCCTGCGTATCAGCTTGAGCTTCGCCAAAGGGCTGGCATTCGCGGGCGGCCTCAAGATCGTCGGGGTACCGACGCTCGACGCGCTGGCACTCGCGGCGTTGCCATGGGAGGGAAGACTCTGTGCCGCGCTCGACGCTCGCAAGCAGGAGATCTACGCGGCGCTCTACGAGCGCGATGCGGGTCGGATCGTGCGGCTCGGCCCGCCTCGTGCGCTCGCGGTCGAACGGCTGGCGAGGGACCTTTCCGGTCCGTGCGTCTTCGTCGGTGACGCGGTCGAGGCCTACGGGGAGGCCTTCCGGCGCTTGCTCGGAGACCATGCGGTGCTGCTTTCCTCGGCGCGTCACCCGCCCAGCGCGGCCGCGGTAGCGCGCCTCGCGGCCGCCGATCTCGCCCGGCGACCCGCGGGCGACGATCTCGTCGGCCTCGCGCCCGCGTACCTGCGTCCACCCGAGGCGGAGCTCACTCAGAGTCAGCGCTCACCGTCCGCGCAACCGCCCGCAACCGCGACCTTCGTTGACAAGGTTCCCCTCGTGTACTAGAAGCTAAACCGCAGTGTTTCCGTATACTTGCCATCCCCTCTCACCGTCAGCTCACCACCAGGTCGCCGCGCTGAAAGGAGTCTCGCTATGGAGTCGAAGGACGAGCAGCTGATCCTCACCCTTGTCGACCGAGACCCAGAACTGAAGCGCTACTACGAAGAGCACGTCCAGCTCGAGAAGCAGCTTGCGCAGATGAACCACAAGGGTTTCCTCAACGCCGAGGAGGAGGTCGAGCGCAAGCGCCTGCAGAAGATCAAGCTCGCCGGCAAAGATCGGATCATGGAGATTCTGAACCGCTATCGGTAGACTCGAGGCGGTCCAGCCCGCCGCCAACGCGAAGCGCTGAACGCGCGCTCGAGGTCCGGTACAGCCGACGCTGCTGCGGCGCGCGGGCCGCGAAGATCGACGTTTCCCCGAAAGGTCCCAATGCGACACACGATATCGGTTCAGGTCGAGAACGAGTTCGGAGTGCTGGCGCGTGTAGCGGGTCTTTTCAGCGGTCGCGGTTTCAACATCGAGAGCTTGTCGGTCGCCGAAACACTCGACCCGACCATCTCCCGCATCACGCTCGTCACCACCGGCGACGACGCCGTGCTCGAGCAGATCACCAAGCAGCTCAACAAGCTCATCTCGGTGATCCGTGTGTCGGACTTCAAGGATACCGAGCACGTCGAGCGCGAGCTCGCGCTCATCAAGGTGACGGCCGACCAGCACACGCGCGGCGAGCTGATGAACATCGTCAGCATCTTCCGCGGCAAGGTGATCGACGTCGGGCCGAAGTCGTACATCGTCGAAGTGACGGGCGGCGAGGACAAGATCGACGCGATCTTGCAGCTGCTGAAGCCATTCGGAATCACCGAGATCGTCCGCACCGGCCGGGTGGCGATGTTTCGCGGCACCCGCACGCTCGCGGCTGACGAGAAGGACGGGAAGGAGAAAGTGGCATGAAGGTCTATACCGAGCGCGACGCGGATCTGGCGCACCTGAAGGGCAAGAAGGTGGCGGTGATCGGCTACGGCAGCCAGGGGCACGCGCACGCCCAGAACCTGCGCGACAGTGGGGTCGACGTCGCCGTCGGCCTGCGGCGCGACAGTGCCTCGTGGAAGAAAGCCGAGAACGCCGGCTTGCGCGTGCTCCCCACCGCGGAGGCGGCGGCGTGGGGTGACGTCGTGATGATCCTGGTGCCCGACGAGCTCGCGGGCGACATGTATCAGAGCGAGATCGCGCCCGGCCTCAAGCCCGGCAAGTCACTGGCGTTCGGTCACGGCTTCAACATCCACTTCAAGCGCATCGTGCCGCCCGCGGACGTCAACGTGTTCATGATCGCGCCCAAGGGACCCGGGCACCTGGTGCGCAGCGAGTATCAGCGCGGCCGGGGCGTACCGTGCCTGCTCGCCATCCATCAGGATCCGGGCGGGACGACCAAGGCGCTCGGGCTCGCCTACGGCAAGGCGATCGGCGGCGCCCGCGCCGCCATCATCGAGACCTCCTTCCGCGAGGAGACCGAGACCGACCTCTTCGGCGAGCAAGCGGTGCTGTGCGGCGGGCTCACCGAGCTCATCCGCGCCGGCTACGAGACGCTGGTCGAGGCCGGGTATGCGCCGGAGATGGCGTACTTCGAGTGTCTGCACGAGGTGAAGCTGATCGTCGATCTGATCTACGAGGGCGGCATCGCCAACATGCGCTACTCCATCAGCAACACGGCGGAGTACGGCGACATGACCCGGGGGAAGCGGGTGATCGGTCCCGAGACGCGCGCCGCCATGAAGAAGATCCTCGGCGACATTCAGAGCGGCGCTTTCGCCGACGAATGGATCACCGAGTACAAGTGCGGCATGCCGCACTTCCGCGAGCTGCGGAACGAGGCCGAGCACCATCCGGTCGAAAAGGTCGGGACGCAGCTGCGCGGGCTCATGCCGTGGCTCGGCTCCGAGCGCCTGGTCGACAAGGCGAAGAACTAGCTGCAGCTAGATCTGCCCCGAGATCGGGATGACGATCGAGCTTTGACCGGGCTCGTTCGTCTTCACCGTGATGGTGGCGTTCACCCGCCCGCGCCCCGGCTTGCCGGTGTACTGTACGGTGAGGTCGTATACCCGGCCCGCGGTCACCGGCGTGCTCGTCACGACGACCTCCGGGTCGCTCGACTCGACGCCGAGTATCTCGAGGCCGCTGCCCTCGCGCTTGCTGATCTGCACGTGCCGCACGTCCATCGCGTCCTTCGCACGCAAGAACAACCATTCGGGCGTGACCTCCAGCTCACCGAGCACCGTGAGGTTGACGTGGATGGCCATGCTCGGTGTCTTCGTGCGCGAGGTCGCAAGGATCACCCTCGCGGCCGAGTGGCCCATCGTCACGTCGGGCTTGGCGGCGATCGTGACGGTGTAGCGATTGCTCCCCGCCGCGATCGGAGCCGTGGCCGCGTTCGCACCCTTGCCCGGCGCGTTCCCCGTCTTCTTGCCCGCGGGTTTCACGGTCACGACGAGCTTCGGGTCGGCATCGACGCGAACGACGTCGAACGGCTTCCCGTCGGTCGAAGCGAACGTCAGCTCGGCCGGCTTCAGATCCTGCGGCCGTCCTCTCATGACGGGGTTCTCGGTCGGGGAGACGGTGAGCGCGGCGACCACGTCGACCGAGAGACGCAGCATGAAGGTGCGCTGCGCGGGATCGTTGGTCTTGACGGTGATGGTCTTCGAGTTCGGGCCCCGGTAGTGCGAGGTATCGAAAGAAGCCGTGACCTTTCCCACCCCACCGGGGCGGATGACCTTGTCGAACTCGGTCACCGTGCAGCCTCAACCAGGCTTCGCGTCGACGCTCAGCTCGGCCGTGCCGATGTTCTTGATGAGATAGGAATGCCGCACGATCGCCCCCTGCTCGACCTTGCCGGCGTGGTGCGAAGGTTTCTGGATCTGGGCGCGCGGTGCGGGTGCGTCAGGGGCGGCGCTCGGCGCCGCGGCAGGGGCGGCTGGTACCTCGGCGCCAGCGGCGGACACGAGGGAGAGGAGCGCGAGAGTCACGATCGCGACGCGCACGGCACCGTTTTAGGCGTGCCGTGTGTGCGCCGTCAATCGCCACTCAGCGGAGGTCAGCGGGGGTGTGCCAGGGGCGAACTTCTGGCTGAGCCCGGGCGCACAGTCCTCCGCTGCGAACGTCGCCTTGACGGTCCGCCAAGGCGCCGCTATCGGATCGGGCCGGAATGCGAATCGCCCCTGAAGGGTACCGGTTCATCGCCGCCGCCGCCGGCGTGACGCTGCTGGCGTGGCTGCTCGGCTGGACCTACCTCGGCGTACTCGCATTCTTGATCACGCTCTTCTTCCTCAACTTCTTTCGCGATCCCGAGCGCGCGTCCCCTCCCGGCGATCACCTCGTCACGTCGCCCGCCGACGGCAAGGTCGTGGCCGTGCTCGACGGGGTGCGCGAGGAGCGCTTCTTGAAGCGCGAGTGCCGGCGCGTCAGCATCTTCATGTCGCCGGTCGACGTGCACGTCAACCGCATTCCGGTCGACGGGCGCGTGGTGGATGTCCAGCACACGTCGGGAAAGTTCCACGCCGCCTACCTGGACAAGTCCTCCGAGTTCAACGAGCAGAACGCGGTCGTGGTCGAGGACCGGCGCGGCGAGCGCGTGCTCTTCGTGCAGATCGCCGGGCAGCTCGCGCGTCGTATCGTGTGCCGGCTTCGTCCCGGTGACGAGGTCCGCCGCGGCGAGCGCTACGGCATGATCATGTTCGGTTCGCGGCTCGACCTGTACCTGCCGCCGGCGGTCGAGATTCGGGTGGCGGTCGGGGACCGTGTCTCCGCCGGTACATCCGTGATAGGAACGTATCCGATGAGCGAGGGCATGCGCGTGATCGAAGGGCGTCGCCGGCCGGAGCGCGGTCCGGACGAGCCGCTGCACAAGGGCGTGTATCTGCTGCCCAATCTCCTCACCACCTGCGGTCTTTTCTCCGGCTTCTACTCGATCATCTCGACGATCAACGCGGAGTATCAGGCCGCTGCCCTCTGCATCCTGGTGGCGCACGTCTTCGACGGGCTCGACGGCCGCATCGCGCGTCTCACCAAGACGTCGAGTCGCTTCGGCATCGAGTACGACTCGCTCGCCGACGTGATCGCCTTCGGCGTCGCCCCCGGCATCCTGGTCTACAAGTGGGCGCTCGAGCCCTGGGGCCATTGGGGATGGCTCGCCGCCTCGCTCTACGTCGCCTGCGGAGCGCTCCGCCTGGCGCGCTTCAACGTGCAGGCGGAGACGTCCCAGAAGCGCGGATTCGTGGGTCTTCCGATCCCGGCGGCCGCCGACACGATCGCCTCGACCGTCCTGCTCTACTATTTCTTCGGGGGCGAGGGGGCGACCCACAAGCACATTATTCTGCTTGGGGTCATTTACGCGCTCGCGGCTCTCATGGTAAGTAACGTCAGCTATCAGAGCTTCAAGGGATTGCACTTCAGTCCGCGGCAACCCCTCTGGATCCTGGTGGCCTTGATCGTAGGACTCAAATTCGTGATCGCTGAACCGCAAATCTTCTTGTTCACGGCGTTTCTCCTCTACGCCCTATCGGGTCCGGTGGCCTGGGTCCTAGGCTACCGGAAACGCCAGCGGGCACGGGAAGAGGCCCTAGTCGCGAGGGTGAAGAACCTAGGCTAACGCGACTGAGCCCCGGATCCTGTGAGGTGAGACTCCCGCTGGCAGCACGCCACGCGGGAGTTTTTGTTTTCGGAACCCGAGAAGAATGAGGAGACGACACATGGAAACGAGAGAAGCGAACCACGTACAGATCTTCGACACCACGCTGCGCGACGGTGAGCAATCGCCCGGCGCCTCGATGAACGTCGAGGAGAAGGTGGCGATCGCCCGCCAGCTCGAGCAGCTGCACGTCGACGTCATCGAGGCCGGCTTCGCGGCCTCCTCCGAGGGCGACTTCGACTCGGTACGCCGGGTCGCCGAGACGGTCAGCAGTCCGATCGTGCTCAGCCTCGCCCGGACCAAGGAAGGGGACATCGAGCGCGCGATTCGCGCCGTCGAGAAGGCGAAGCGCCCCGGCATCCACGTCTTCATCGCCACCTCCGACATCCATCTCAAGCACAAGCTGATGATGAGCCGGCAGGAGGTGATCGATGCGGCGGGCTGGGCGGTCGGCTACGCCAAGAAGCATCTCGACTACGTCGAGTTCTCGGCCGAGGACGCGTCGCGCAGCGATCGTGACTACCTGGTGCAGGTCTTCGGCGAAGCGATCAAAGCGGGCGCCGTCACCCTCAACGTCCCCGACACCACCGGCTACGCGTTGCCGGAGCAGTTCAGCGAGCTCTTCCGCTACCTGATCTCCAGCACGCCGGGGGGCGACCGGGTGACGTGGAGCGCGCACTGCCACAACGACCTCGGCATGGCGGTCGCCAACTCGCTGGCCGCGGTGCACGCCGGGGCACGCCAGGTGGAGTGCACCGTCAACGGTCTCGGCGAGCGCGCCGGCAACACCTCGATGGAAGAGGTGGTGATGGCGCTCAGGACCCGCAAGGACTTCTTCGGCCTCGAGACCGGCGTCGTCACCGAGCAGATCTATCCGGCGAGCCGGCTGGTGTCGCAGATCACCGGCATCCCGATTCCGATCAACAAGCCGATCGTCGGCGACAACGCCTTCGCCCACGAGGCCGGGATCCATCAGGACGGCGTGCTCAAGAACAAGATCACCTACGAGATCATGACGCCGGAGACCGTCGGCCTGGCGGCCAATCGGCTCGTGCTCGGCAAGCACTCCGGTCGTCACGCTTTCATGGATCGCCTGCGCGAGCTCGGCATCGCGGCGCCGGAGATCGACATGAACAAGGCGTTCGCGCGCTTCAAGGCGCTCGCCGACAAGAAGAAGAGCGTGTACGACGAGGACCTGATGGCGATCGTCGCCGAGGAGGCGGTGCGCGTGCCCGACCGCTACGAGCTCGCGTACCTGAACGTGACGTCCTCCAGCGAAGCGGTCCCGCAGGCGACCGTGCGTCTGCGCGTCGACGATGAGGAGCGCACCGAGCACGCCACCGGCGATGGCATGGTCGACGCCTGCTACAAGGCGATCGCGAAGGCGACCGGCACGAGCTGCAAGCTCGAGCGCTATGCCGTCAAGTCGATCACCGGCGGCACCGACGCCCAGGGCGAGGTGTCGTGCCTGGTGCGTGACGCCGACATGACGTCGATGGGGCAGGGCGCCCACACCGACATCATCATGGCGAGCGCGCTCGCGTTCCTGAACGCGCTCAACAAGATCGAGTACCGCAAACGATACGCCGAGCGCGTGCGCGTGGAGGGACCCTGACGATGGCGATGACGATGACGCGAGAAGATCCTGGCGCGCGCGTCCGGGAAGCCGGAGGTGAACCCGGGCGACAACGTCTGGGTGAACGTCGACGTGCTGATGACGCACGACGTCTGCGGTCCCGGCACGATCGGCATCTTCCGGCGCGAGTTCGGCGCCGACGCCAAGGTGTGGGACCGGGAGAAGGTGGTCATCATCCCCGACCACTACATCTTCACCAACGACGACAAGTGTCACCGCAACGTCGACATCCTGCGCCAGTTCGTGCGCGAGCAAGGCATCCCGCACTACTACGACGTCGGTACCAAGGACTATAAGGGCGTCTGCCACATCGCCCTGCCCGAAGGGGGGCACACCCGTCCCGGCGAGGTCCTGTTCGGCACCGACTCGCACACCTGTACGGCGGGCGCGTTCAACCAGTTCGCCACCGGCATCGGCAACACCGACGCCGCCTTCATCCTCGGGACCGGCAAGCTGCTGGTGAAGGTGCCGCCGACCATGCGCTTCGTGTTCACCGGCGAGTTCCCGTCGTACGTCCTCGCCAAGGACGTCGTGCTGCAGGTGATCGGTGACATCGGCGTCGACGGCGGGACGTACAAGGCGATGGAGTTCGCGGGTGAGGCGGTCGAGCGTCTCACCATGGAAGAGCGTATGACCCTCTGCAACATGGTGATCGAGGGCGGCGGCAAGAACGGCATCATCGAAGCCGACCAGACCACCTTCGACTACCTGCGCGCGCGCACCTCCAAGTCGTTCGAGCCGGTCGCGCCCGACGCCGGGGCGAAGTCGGTCTTCACCAAGACCTATGACGCCCGCACCCTCGAGCCGACGGTGGCGCGGCCGCACTCACCCGACAAGCGCGCGACCGCGCGCGAGCTCGCCGACGTGCGCCTCACCCGCGCCTACATCGGCTCGTGTACCGGCGGCAAGCTCACCGACTTCATCAACGCGGCGCAGATCATGCGCGGGCGCAAGGTGGCGGTCGACACCTTCCTCGTCCCCGCCACCACCGAGATCTCCGAGGCGATCCGTACCGAGAAGGTCGGCGGGCGCACGCTGCTCTCGATCTTCGAGGACGCGGGCTGCAAGATCTCGCTCGACGCGTCCTGCGCGGCCTGCCTCGGCGGTCCCAAAGATACCTTCGGGCGCATCAACGGGCCCGAGGTGTGCATCTCGACGACCAACCGCAACTTCCCCGGCCGTATGGGCGCCAAGGAAGGGCAGGTCTACCTCGCCTCGCCCTACACCGTCGCGGCCTCGGCCGTCACCGGGCGGATCACCGACCCGCGGGAGATGCTGTCATGACCACCATCCGCGGCAAGGTGTTCGTGCTCGGCGACAACGTCGACACCGATCAGATCATTCCGGCCCAGTACCTGAACCTGGTGCCGACCATCCCCGACGAGTACGAGAAGCTCGGAAGCTACGCGCTTTCGGGTCTCCTCGACGCGCCGCCCTTCGTCCCCGAAGGGACCACCAAGACGCCGTATCCCATCCTGGTCGCGGGACGCAATTTCGGGTGCGGCTCCTCGCGCGAGCACGCGCCGATCGCGCTCGGCGCGGCCGGCGCCAGGGCGGTGGTCGCGGAGTCGTACGCGCGCATCTTCTTCCGCAATTGCGTCGCCACCGGCGAGCTCTATCCGATCGAGAGCCCGGTCCGGCTGCGCGACGAGTTCGTGATCGGCGACGAGGCCGAGCTCGACCTCGACGCCAGCACGCTCACCAATCTGCGCACCGGCGCACGCCTGACGCTCAACCCGCTCGGCGACGCCCGGCCGGTGATCGATGCTGGTGGCCTCTTCGCGTACGCCCGGCAGACCGGCATGATCCCGCAGGCCGCGGCCCCCGACAGCGGCGCCCGCGTGCCGCTCAACCGCGTAGTCGAGGATTGACGATGCGCGCCGGGTGCATGGTTCGGTGCGCGGGTGTCGCGCTACGGGGGCGCCCGTGAGCGGGCGCGAGCTCACGGTCGCGATCGTCGGCGCCACCGGGGCGGTCGGCAGCGAGCTGGTGCGCGTCCTCGAGGAGCGCGCGTTCCCGGTTGCGGAGCTCCGACTCTTCGCGTCCAAGCGCACCGCGGGCACGCTGGTCGCGTATGCCGGCGGTGAAAGCCGTGTCGAGTTGCTCGACGCCGACGGTTTTCACGGCGTCGACCTCGCGTTCTTCTGCGCCGGGGGTGCGGTGAGCGCCGAGTACGCGCCGCTCGCGGTCGAGGCGGGCGCGATCGTGATCGACAAGAGCAGCCACTTTCGCCAGGACGCCGACATCCCGCTGGTGGTTCCGGAGGTGAACGCGGCGGACATCGGAGAGCGCGAGCGCGGCATCATCGCGAGCCCGAACTGCACCACGATCCCGATCGTGGTGGCGCTGAAGCCGATCGCCGACGCCGTCGGGCTTCAGCGCCTCGTCGCCGCCAGCTACCAGGCGGTCTCCGGCGGCGGCAAGCGCGGTGTCGATGCGCTGTCGCGCGAGACCATCAATCTGCTCAACCTGCGCGACGCCGCCGACGAGAACGAGCCGTCGGTCTTCCCGCGCCGCATCGCCTTCAACTGCATCCCTCAGGTGGACGCGTTCCTCGAGGACGGCTCGACCAAGGAGGAAGCGAAGGTCGTCGCCGAGACCCGCAAGGTGATGCACCAGGACGACCTCGCGGTCGCGGTCACCTGCGTGCGCGTCCCGACCTTCTATGGGCACGCGGTGGCGCTCACGATCGAGACCGACCGGCCGCTCGACGCCGGCGATGCCCGCGATCTCTTGCGCACCGCGCCCGGTATCCTGCTCTGCGAGATCGGCGCCGACCTCGTCTATCCGACGCCGGCCGACGTCGGCGGCACCGACGCGGTGTTCGTCGGACGGGTGCGCAACGACCGCTCGCATCCCTGCGGCTTGCAGCTGTGGGTGGCCGCCGACAACGTGCGCAAGGGCGCGGCGCTCAACGCCGTGCAGATCGCGGAGATCGTGGCCCGCGAGTCGTAGAGGACACGGCGCTCGACGGTCGGCGCGCCGCCGGCGCCGCTGAAGCGCTGAACGCATGCACTACCGCCTGCTGCTCGAGTACGACGGCACGATGTACCACGGCTGGCAGCTGCAGCCGAACGCCCCCAGCGTGCAGGAGGTGCTGGAGACGGCGCTCGCCACCGTGCTCCGCCATCCCGTGCGCTTGCACGCCGCCGGCCGCACCGACGCCGGGGTCCACGCGCTCGGACAGGTGGCCACGTTCCGTAGCGAGCGCGTGTTCGAGCCGCGCGAGCTCCGCAAGTCGCTGAACGCTCTCACCCCGCCGGACATCGCCGTCCGTGAGGTCGCCGAGGTGGCGGAGAGCTTCGACCCCCGTCGCGACGCGACCGCGCGCGTCTACGAGTATCGCATCTGGAACCAACCCTGGGGCTCGGCGTTCTGGCATCGCTTCACCTGGCACGTGCCGCGCGCGCTCGATCTGCGCGCGATGCAGCGCGCCGCGACGGCGGTGGTCGGCACGCACGATTTCTCGGCGTTTCGCGCCTCCGACTGCGAGGCCGAGACCGCGGTGCGGCGGGTGAGCCACAGCGGGCTCACCGAGACCGAGAATCTCCTCACCTACCGCATCGAGGCCACCGCGTTCCTGAAGCACATGGTGCGCGCGATCGTCGGCACGCTGATCCAGGTCGGGAGCGGCGACCTTGCTCCCGAGGCGTTCGCCGAGATCCTCGCCAGCCGCGACCGCACGCGCGCCGGCCCCACGGCACCACCGCAGGGCCTGGTGCTGGTGGCCGTCAGTTACGCGTAACCGGCGCTACCCGGCCGCGGATTCCCGGCGCGGGCGTTGACTGGACGACCCGCCGCGGCGGTAGAATGCCGCCGCGTGAGCTCCCTGCTTCGGCCGACCCAGCACGACCCGTCCGGCACCGCGCTCGCGGAGGCGCGGCGGTGGCTGATCGTCTCCCGCCTTCCGTACTTCGCGATCTACTGGTTCGGGACGACCCTGGTGTGGGAGGTCGTGCTGGTCGCTCAGGGCCTCATCACGCCGGCGCCCGCGCTCCTGCTGCTCGCCGTGCAGCTCGCCGTGATCGTGCTCGCCCTGATGGTCTGCCGCGCCGACCCGCGCGCGCCGCGCGTGACCGCGGTCGTGGCCACGGAGGCGGCGGTGTTGGGAATCTCGTCCACCGCGCTGTTCGCGGTGGCGGGTGGCAATGGGGAGATCATCGCCTTCATTCTTCTCACCCTCTACCTGGCATCGTCATTTTTCTTCGCATGGGGTCGGCGGATCATGCTCGGTCTGCTGCTGGTGACGGTCGTGCCCTGGGTGGCGGCGATTCCGCGGCTCAAGTTCTTCATGCCGACGATCGAGCTGGTGGCGGCGATCGGAGTCGGATCGCTCGTCAGCCTCGCGCTCGCCGAGGTTTCGGCGCGCAGCTTCACGATCGGCTTCCTGCACCGGCGCCGGGAGGAAGAAGCCACCCGTGCGCTCGCCGCTTCGCGTGACGCCTACCGCGACCTCGCCGAGAACGCGAGCGATTTGATCTACACGCACGATCTGGAGGGGCGCCTCACCTACGTCAACGAGGCGTTCGCGCGCTACGCCGAGCAACCCGCCGCGGAGCTGGTCGGGCAGCGCGCGCCCGACATGGTGGCCGATCACGGACCTGCTCCCGACACCATGGCAGTGATCGCGCGCTTGGTGGCTGGGGAGACGGTGCCGCCCGTCCTTCTTCCCGTCCTGCGCGGCACCGAGCCGCGCTGGATCGAGTGCGTCGTCACGGCCATCCGCGCCGACGACGGCCGGGTGGTCGGCGTCCGTGGCATCGCACGCGATGTGACCGAACGCCGTGCCGCCGAAGAGGCGTTGCGGGCGTCGATGGAAGATCTGCGCCGCAGCGAGGAGGACCTCCGCCTGCTCGCCCAGCGCCAGGCGCTCATCCGTGAGGAAGAGCGCAAGCGGCTCGGGTTCGACCTGCACGACGACGTCTGCCAGGAGCTGGTGGGCATCGGCATCCTGGTCGAGTCGGCCCGCCGCCAGATCGCCTCCCAGCAGCCCCAGGCCGTCACCGGTCTCGAGCACGTCACCCGCTACCTGAACGAGGTGGTGGAGCATTTGCGGCTCCTGGCGCGCGATCTCCAGCCCATGCTCCTGCGCGACCTCGGTCTCGAAGGGAGCGTACGCTCGCTCGCCGAGGGTATGTCGTCGAACGGTACACGCGTGGTCACGGAGTTCGTGACCCGCGTTCCGCGCCTCGAAGAGCACGTCGAGATCGGCGTGTACCGCATCGTGCAGGAGGCACTCGCGAACGCGGCCCGACATGCCGCGGCACGCACGATCGTCATTCGCCTCGCGGTGGACGGCGGACGGTTGTCAGTCGACGTCCGCGACGACGGCCGTGGCTTCGCGTCCGACGAGCCGCCGCGTCTCGCGCACCTCGGTCTCGTCGGCATGCGCGAACGCGCGATCGCGCTCGGCGGTCACGTCGAGGTCCGGTCGGCTCCCGGCCAAGGGACCGCCGTCCACCTCGAATGCCCGCTCGCGATCGGAACCCCGGCCACCGCGGCGTGAGGCGGCCGGCCGGCTATTGGTCGCGATCGTCGTCGGAACGGCGCTGCCGCGCCGGCTTCGACGTCCGCTTCGCCGCCGCGTCGGCTCGCATGCGCTCGCCGATCGCCGCTTCGGCGCCGCGCGTGCTCGGCTCGTAGAAGCGTTCGCCGACGAGCGCGTCGGGAAGGCACTGCTGTTCCACCACCGCGCCCTCGTAGTCGTGCGGGTAGCGATAGTCGGCGCCGTAGCCGAGACCCTTCATGAGCGGCGTCGGCGCGTTGCGAAGCGCGAGCGGCACGGGCAGGGCGCCGTGCTCCTTGACGGCCGCCGTGGCCGCCAGCATGGCCCGGTACGAGGCGTTCGACTTCGGCGCCGTCGCCAAATACGTCGCCGCCTGCGCCAGCGGGATGCGACCCTCGGGCAGGCCCACGAAATGAAAGGCGTCCTTGGCCGCGACCGCGACCTGCAAGGCCTGCGGGTCGGCGTTGCCGACGTCCTCGGCGGCGAAGATCACCATGCGCCGGGCGATGAAGAGCGGGTCTTCGCCGGCTTCGATCATCCGCAGCAGCCAGTAGACGGCGGCGTCGGGATCGCTCGCGCGCAGGCTTTTGATGAAGGCGGAGATGACGTTGTAGTGCTCGTCACCCCCCTTGTCGTAAAGAAGCGCCTTGCGTTGCAGAGCCTCCTCCACCCGCTCGAGAGTCAGCGTGCGCTCGCCGCGCTGGCCTGCCAGGTGCGCCGTCACCTCGAGGGCGCCGAGCGCGACGCGGGCGTCGCCGTGGGCGTGCTCGGCGAGAAACGCCTGCGCGTCGGCGGGCAGGACGAGTCCCGTGCCGCCGAGGCCGCGCTCGCGATCGGTGAGCGCCCGTTCGAGGACCCGGGCGATCTGCTCTGGCGTGAGCGGCTCGAGGACGAGCACGCGCATGCGTGAGAGCAGGGGCGCGATCACCTCGAAGGAAGGGTTTTCCGTGGTGGCGCCGATCAAGACGATCGTGCCGTCCTCGACGTGCGGCAGAAAGGCGTCCTGCTGCGCCTTGTTGAAGCGGTGGATCTCGTCGACGAAGAGAATCGTGCCGCGCTGGTGCAGTCGCAGCCGCTCGCGTGCCTCGTCGATGATCTGGCGCAGCTCCTTCACGCCCGAAAGCACGGCAGAGAAGGCGACGAACTCGGCGTTCGCCGTGTGCGCGAGCAGCCGGGCGACGGTGGTCTTGCCGGTGCCGGGCGGGCCCCAGAGGATGAGAGAGTGCGCGACGCCGGTCTCGATCGTCTCGCGCAGGATGCGTCCGGGACCGAGCAGGTGCTCCTGGCCGACGAACTCGTCGAGCGTCGCCGGCCGCATGCGGTCGGCGAGCGGCGCTTTGCGTTGGCGCTCGCGCTCGCCGGCAGCGGCAAACAGGTCGGGTTTGGACTCGCGTCGTCTCACGGGCTGCGAACGATGAGGTCGGGCAAGCAGGATAGTGGGCGTCGAATGGCGTCGCAACCGGACGTGACCCTGCTCTCCGGTCCGGCCGACGAGTGGTTTCCCCATTGGCTCGGTCTGCCGGCGGTCGGGATGGCGTTCGCTGCGCTCGGCTGGTGGAGCTGGCGGAAGTGGCCGGACGTGCTCTTCGACTTCGGCAATCAGCTCTACCTGGCGTGGCAGCTCTCGCTCGGCAAGGCGCTGTATGCCGACCTCGACTACAAGGAGGGTCCGCTCTCGCAGTACGTGAACGCCTTGCTGTTCACGCTTTTCGGCCGCTCGTTCACGACCCTGGTCTGGTTCAACCTGGCGCTGCTCGCGGTCCTCACGTGGCTGATCTATCGGATCTTCGCGCACGCCTGCGGCGCGTTCACCGCGACCGTCGCCAGTCTCGTCTTTCTCGCCGTCTTCGCGTTCACGGTCCACACCATCAACGGCAACTACAACTACGTCTGTCCCTACACGCCCGAGCAGACCCACGGCATCTTCCTCGCCGTCGCGATGATCACCATGCTCGGCGAGTACGCGCGCCGGCGGCGCCTGCTCTGGTGCGCGCTCGCCGGCGGATGCCTCGGCCTGGTCTTCCTCACGAAAGCCGAGCTCTTCGTGCCCTCTGCCGTGGCGGCGATCGCGGGCGTGCTGCTCGCTGTCGGTCGCGCCGGACACGAAGCGGGGCGACGCCGCCAAAGCCGTCGTGACTTTCACCGGCGCCGCCATCGTCCCGGTCGTCATGGCGTGGTTGCTGCTTGCCGCCCTGGTGTCGCCAGCCGCCGCGCGCGGGGTCGCGGGCAACTGGGCACACGCCGGAGCGGACATCTTCCAGGGACGGTTCTATCTGGCCGGCATGGGGCTCGACGACCCGTGGGGCAACCTGGGATCGATGGTGACGGTCTTCCTCGCGGTCGTGACGGCGATCGGCGTCGCCGTCGCGGTCGATGGCGTGCTCAGCCGCGCACGCCTGCGCGTTCTGCTCTGGTGTCCGCTGCTGACCCTCGCGGTCTTCGCGGTCCTGCCGTGGAATCCGAGCACGGCCCCATGGCAGTCGGTCGCCCGGGCGCTTCCGCTCACGACCCTGCTGATGCTCGGGGCGGTCTCGTGGCTCGCAGTGGCGGCGGCGGCGGGCCGGCGACGGCGACGGGTTCCTGCGGCTCGTGCCGCTCACCATGTGGACGGTTCTGGCGTTCGCGCTTCTCTTCAAAGTCATCTTGAACGTGCGCCTCTCGCACTACGGCTTCGTGCTCGCCATGCCGGCGACCTTGCTGCTGGTCGCGATGCTCATGTGGCTCGTGCCGAGCTGGCTGCGGGCGCGGCAGCGAGCCGGATCGTTTGCGCAGGCGCTCCTGCTCGCGCCGGTGATGGCGGTTCTGGTCTTCCACCTCTGGTGGTCGAACAATCACTATGCGCGGCGAACCCTCGTCGTCGGCGAGGGCGGCGATGCGATTCTCGCCTACGATCCGGATATGAGCCGCGTTCCCGTCGTGCTCTGGTCGGCCGCGCGAACGCTGCGGGAACAGATGCCGCAGGACGCGACGCTGCTGGTGCTCCCGGAAGGGACGATCCTCAACTATTGGGTGCGGCGGGCGAACCCGACACGCTACACGCTCTTCACGCCGAACATGCTGCCGTTCGTCGGCGGTGAAGCTCCGATCCTGCGAGACATCGAGGCGCACCCGCCGGACTTCATCGCCCTCGTGCACCGCACCGGCACCGAGTTCGGCGTCGGCGCGTTCGGCGCCGATCCCAACTGGGGTCGCCAGATCATGGAGTGGGTGAACGCCCGCTACGTCCGCATAGGGCGCGTCGGCGCCGAGCCTTTCGTGGACAGGCAATTCGGGGTCGTGCTCTTGCGGCGCGTCGGCAACGACCGGCCCGGCGCCTGACACCGCGGTTGCGATTCGTCGAACCGCCCGTCATCCCGTCATATAGGCGGGAGGTATGACCGCACACCACGGTTGCGATTTGTCGGGGCGCCCATCATATAGACCGGTGTTGTGACCGCGAAGCCTCGCACCGTCGGGATGGTCGTCAAGCGCAACCTCGCCGAGGCGACGGCGCTGGCGCGCACGACCGCCTCCTGGCTGCGAGAGCGAGGGGTCACGGTCCTCGTCGAGGAGGCGCTCGCCGACGTCGCAGGGGCGCGGGTCGCCGAGAAGGCGGCGATGGTCGAAGCCGCCGATCTGATCGTGACACTCGGAGGCGACGGCACCATGCTGAGCGTCGCCCGCCTCGCCGGCGCGCGCGAGTTGCGCGTCCTCGGCGTCAATCTCGGGGGCCTCGGCTTCCTCACCGAGGTGACCACGAGCGACGCGCTGGCGGCGCTCGAGCGCGTGTTCGCCGGGGAGTTCCAGCTCGATCGGCGCGCCCTGCTCGCGGTGCGCGTGCGGCGCGCGGGGCGCGAGGTCGCCGCCTCGCAGGTGCTGAACGACGCCGTCATCAACAAGAGCGCGCTCGCCCGCATCATCGATCTCCGCACCTCCATCGACGGCGAGTACGTGTGCGTCTACAAGGCCGACGGGCTGATCGCCGCCACGCCCACGGGCTCGACCGCCTACTCGCTGTCGGCGGGCGGGCCGGTGGTGGGACCGTCGGTCGGCGTGATCCTTCTCGCTCCCATCTGTCCCCACACGCTCACCCAGCGTCCGCTGATCGTCTCGGACTCGGCGCAGGTGCACGTCGAGCTGCACGCACCCGATCAAGAAGTGGTGCTCACGCTCGACGGGCAGGAAGGCATTCCGCTCGCCGACGGCGACGTCGTCGAGATCGCCAAGTCGCCGCACGTCGTGGCGCTGGTGCGTACCGGGGCGCGCAGCTTTCTCGCCGTCCTGCGCGAGAAGCTGCACTGGGGTGAGCGCTAGTGACGGGACACTAGGCTCCGCGGCGTAGCCTCACGACCTCCGCGGCATGCTCGCCGACCTCCGCATTCGCAATCTCGCCGTCATCGAGGACGTGGAGATCGCGTTCGAGCCGGGCTTCAACGTCATCACCGGCGAGACCGGTGCGGGGAAGACGATCCTCATGCGAGCGCTCGGCCTGGTGCTCGGTGATCGCGGTGCCGCCGATCTGCTGCGCGCCGGCGCGACCGAGGCCGAGGTCGAAGCGCTGTTCGCCGGGCCGGCGGTGGCGGCTGCGCTCACGGCCGCGAATGGCGCGGACGCGGAAGAGGCGGGCGATGACGATGCCGGCCACACCGACGAGGTCGCCGTCCGCCGCGTTCTCACCGCCGGTGGTCGCCAGCGCGCCTACTTGAACGACCGTCTGGTGACGGCGGCTCGCCTGGGAGATGTCGGCGAGCGTCTCGTCCACGTCTACGGCCAGCACGAGCACCACACGCTGCTCGCACCCGAAGCGCAACGAGCGATACTCGACGACGCGGGCGGGCTCACGGAGGCGGCGACGACGATGGCAGCTCGTCATCGCGAGCTCGTCCTCGGCGAGGAGCGCCTGCGTGTGGCGCGCGAAGGGGCCGCGGGCCTGGCGGCACGGCGCGAGCTGCTCGCGTACCAGGTGCAGGAGCTCCAGGCGCGCGGCGCTCGCGCCGGGCGAGGTCGACGGGCTCGAGCGCGAGCGCGAGCTGCTCCGCCACGCCGAGCGTCTGCGCGGCGCCGCTGCCGAAGCCGAGCAGGCACTCTACGCCGGTGACGGCGCCGTGCTCGACACGGTCGTGCGTCAGTCGGCACGTCTCGCCGGGCTGGCGTCGATCGATCCCGAGCTCGGCGAGGCGGCACGCCTTCTCGACGAGGCGCGGCCGGCGCTCGAGGAGGCGGCGCTACGGCTCGGCGCGCGTGCGCGCGCGATTGCCGCCGACCCGGAGCGGCTCGAGCGCATCGAGGAGCGTCTGGCCTCGATCCAGCGCCTGGCGCGCAAGTATGGCTGCGCCGCCGCGGAGCTCGCCGAGCGGTTGCAGCATGCCGAGCGCGAGCTCGCCGAGATCGAGGGCGTCGGCTCCGACCCGAGCGCGCTCGCGCTCGCAGGTCGCCGAAGCGGCCGCCGCCGCATGGCAAGCCGCCGATGCGCTCTCCGCGGGTCGGAAGCGCGCCGCCGCGGCGCTCGCGAAGCGGGTCACGGCGGGACTGCGCGAGCTCGCCTTCGGGACCGCCACCTTCGACGTGACGCTCGAGCCGGTGGGCGCTGGACCCGCGACGTCGCCGGCGCACATACGCGGCGACCGCGCCCTCACGTCCGCCGGCGCGGAGCGCGTCGTCTTCGTCCTCGCGGCCAACCCCGGCGAGCCGGCGCGTCCGCTCGCGCGCATCGCGTCGGGTGGAGAGCTGTCGCGCGTGATGCTGGCGCTCAAGGCGGCGACCGCCGGCGCCTCCGGACGTGCCGACGCTGCTCTTCGACGAGGTCGATGCCGGTATCGGCGGCGGCGTCGCCGAGGTGGTCGGACGGAAGCTCGCCGCGCTCGCGGGCGGCCGGCAGGTGATCTGCATCACGCATCTGCCGCAGATCGCCGCCTGCGCCGATCACCACTTCGTGGTCCGCAAGCGCCCGGCGCGTGGACGCACGCGCGCCTCGGCAGAGCGTCTGTCGGACGCCGAGCGCGTCGAGGAGCTGGCGCGCATGCTCGGCGGAGTGACCATCACGGCGCAAGCACGTCGCCATGCCGCCGAGCTGCGCCGTCTCGGCAGACGCGGCGCTGAGCCACGATCGACCGGGCGTTTCTCGTTGACACCGCGAGTGTCGTCGACCTAGATTTGCCGGGCCGCGAGCAGCATTTCGCGGCGCCGAGAAAACGACAGATGAAATCAGGCGCGCCGTCCCCCTTCGGCACGCCGCGGTCGCCGACCACACCACAAGTGTCAGGTGTGGTGGTGCCTGGCGGTGCTGGCACTGAAGGCACACCGATCGTCCCCGATCGCCGTTGGGTCGGAGCGCCTTCCGGATCCCTCGCCAACCCGACGCTCTGGCTCGGCGCTGTGGTGCTCCTGATGCTCGGGATCGGCTTCATCGGGTATCTCACGGGAGCGCTCTCTCCGATTGCGACGGTCGCCGTGAACGCCACGGCCGCGTATCTCGCGTTCACCGTGATGCACGAGGGCACGCACGGCACGGGACACCGGAGCCACCTCGTCAACCGGATGCTCGGAAGGATCATGGCTCCCCCGCTGCTGCTCTCGTTCGCGGTCTTCCGCGCCGTGCACCACGAGCACCACTCGCACACCAACGACGCCGGGCGCGATCCCGACTTCATCGTCGCACGCGCGCCACGCGTACTGCTGCCCTTCTGGTGTCTCGTCGTGGTTTTCGAGTACCGCCTGGCGTTCTACAGACGGCGGCTCTGGCGCTCGCGCGGCGAGTGCGCGGAGGCGGTCGCGATCGACGTCGCCTTTCTGGCAGTCGTCGCGGCTGCGATAGCGGGAGGGTGGCTGGTGCCGCTGCTCGTTCTCTGGGTCGTGCCCGCGGCCGTCGCCGTGCTCTTTCTGGCGTTCGCGTTCGACTTCCTGCCGCACTACCCCTACGACACCGACGCGCGCTACTTCGACACCCGCGCTTATCCGGGCCGGCTCTTGAACGCGCATCTTCCTCGGACAGAACTACCACCTCGTGCATCATCTCTGGACGACGATCCCCTGGTATCGGTATCAGGGCGTGTTCCGCGAGATCAGGCCCGCGCTCGATGCCCGCGGCGCGCGCGTCGGCTGGCGTGTGCGACCGCTCGCGCCGGGTGTGCCGCCGTTGTCCCGCCATCCCGCGGCCTGATTCACGCCCGCCTTGTCGCGTGGCGGAATCTTCTGGTAGAAGCGGGCACTTACCCAACCCGCGCAGCGATCTGTGGGGCCGTAGCTCAGTTGGGAGAGCGCTTGAATGGCATTCGCTCTCGGGGCTGCGACAGCTACCAGAAGAACCACCCAACTACCGACAACTACGACAGCTCACCCGGCGCGCTCTTGGCGCGTTCGGGGAGCTGTTGGTAGTTGAACCCGGAGAGAAGCCGGAGAGAACGAGTGGTCTCTCGCCATTCCGGAGAGGGGGCGGACGATTCCACGCCCGCGTTCACTCTGAACGAGTCGTCGAGCGGTTGACTGAAGACGCATAGGAAGAGGCCGAACAGGAGACTAGTATGCTGCCGCCGTCTTTCTCGGAGGCTGTGCGATTCTACTTCTTGGGCTTCTACGGCATCAGTCTGCTGGTCTTGATCGTGCAAGTCTTGCCAGCCGCCTTCCGAGCAGGTGCCGGTGAGCACCGGCCCGACGATGCACGGCGCTACCTGCCGGCCATCATGCTCCCCCTTGCGTTCCTGGTACCTCCAGGGATGATCCTTCTGCGCATCGGAGAGATACACGCTGAGTGGCCCGTCGTCAGGGTGCTCGGCGTGCTTGTGAGCGTGTATGCCATAGCTCTCCTGCCGTGGTCGGCCGCGACTCTCGGGCGATTTCTCATCCCTCAAGCGGTCGTCTTTTCAGACCATGCACTCGTGATGCGTGGTCCTTTCCGTTTCATGCGCCACCCGGCGTACGCCGGCGACCTCGCGCTCTGGATTGGGAGCGCACTCGGGACGCTCAATATGCTCCTCCTAGTGCTTTGGCCGCTCTACGTGCTCGGTGTGTCTGCGGAAGCGCGCGTCGAGGAGGAACTGCTCGAAGCGAAATTCGGGTCCGAGTATCGTGCCTATGCCCGTCGGACTGGCCGCTTCATCCCATGGGGAAGGGAGCCGCTGGGCCGTTGACGTCGTTGGCAGTTCTACGGTGCATCGTCGCCGCCATGCTGTTCGGCGCGGCGACCCCCGCTTCCAAGACGCTGCTCGGCACGATGGATTCCCAGGTGCTCGCGGGACTTCTTTACCTCGGTGCGGCCTTCGTGGTTCTGCCGCTCGCCATTCGTCATCGCGCCGGCGGCTCACGCTCCCACCCGATCAACATCGCCAGGCTGATGGCAGCGGTGAGCTGTGGGGGTGTCATCGCTCCTCTCCTGCTTCTAGGGGGCCTCGCGCACGCACCGGCCACTTCGGTCTCTTTGTGGCTCACACTCGAAACCGTTGCGACCGCGCTCATCGCGTGGGGATTCTTCCAGGAACATCTCGGCGCCACGCGGCTGGGTGGCCGTGGGGGTCGTGACATTCGCCGCTGTGGTCATTGCCGCACCCGCCGGATCTGACGTCGTGCGCGCTGTCCCGCTCGTCGCCCTCGCCTGCGTATTTTGGGCAGTCGACAACAATCTCACGGCGCTCATCGAGGGCTTCACGCCCGCGCAATACACGGCGATCAAGGGTCTCGTGGCCGGTACGTTCAATATAAGCGTCGCTGCCGCACTCGGGTCGGCCTGGCCCGGACACTGGCGCGGTCGGCGGCGCACTCGTAACCGGAGCACTATGCTACGGCGTCTCCCTCGCGCTCTATGTCGCGGCGTCGCAGGAGATCGGCGCGGCGCGAGCCCAGATGCTCTTCGCGACGTCTCCCTTCCTCGGCGGAGTGATCGCGTGGCTTGTCTTCGGCGAGTACCTGACCGTTGCACACGTCGGGGGCGCCGTCCTCATGGCCGGAGGCATCGCGCTGCTCCTCTCCGACAGGCACGTCCACCTCCACGATCACGAGAGGGTCACGCACACACACAGTCATCGTCACGACGACGGCCATCACGAGCATGGACACCCAGGTATTGCGCCCGGACCCGCCACGCCCATCCGCATACGCACGACGGTGTCACGCACGCCCACCGACACTTTCCTGATCTCCACCACCGCCACAGGCACTAGTCAGAATCCGAAGTGTACCTTGTCGCATGGCGGAAATTTCTGGTAGAAGCGGGCACTTACCCAACCCGCGCAGCGATCTGTGGGGCCGTAGCTCAGTTGGGAGAGCGCTTGAATGGCATTCAAGAGGTCGAGGGTTCGACTCCCTTCGGCTCCACTCTTCTTCTCTACGCCTAGAACTTGCCCAACTCAGCCACGCGCGCCTCGGCGCGATCCGCCACTTCGGTGAGATCGGCGACCGGCCGGCATCGCTCCAACGAGCGCGATAGGTCTAGTGACACCTCATGCCGTTGGAGGTCACGTGGCAGGTCGCGATCGTGCCGGCGCGATCGACGCCGACGCCTGGGTCCGGCGGGTCGGTCGTCAAGACGATGGTCAACGGCGGCCCGAACGGTCCCGTGATGTCGAGCTTGTCGAATCGGAGATCGAAGTCCATTCGCCCGCCGAGACGCGGCGTGAATCTGATCCTCCAGTCGCGGACCTGGTTGGCAGAGGACCTGACCGCCGGCGCGTAGACGGCAATCGGCGGCGGCGAAGAGGAAGCTCTCGTCGAGCGTGAGTCCGTCGAGCACACGGATGACGAGACCGTTGGCCGGCTGGAACGTGAGGGTGCGACCAAGCGGAACGTCGCCGTGTGCGATGATCGATCCCCTCGGGCTCGTGCTGCGCCGGACGCGCGCCCGGTCGATGTTGAGTGGAAGATCGCATGGACCGCCGGGCGGCGCCGTATCGACGACCCGCACGTCGACCGTATCCGTGACCGCCACCATGCCGTCCGAGACGGTCAACGTGACCGTCGTGACACCTTTCGGAAACTGCCCCGTCGGCGTCGGCGACGTCGGATCGTCGAACGTCACGCCGGCCGCTTCCCAGAGGAACATCGCCGGCCCGCCTTCGATGACGGCGGACCCCGTGCCGTCGAGCTGCGCGGGTGTCACGGACGGCGACGCGCACTCGACGATGACGTCGTTGCCCGCGTCGGCGAACGGCCCGCCGAGCCACTCGGAGCACGAGGTGTCATCGCCGAACCCGACGTCGTTGAGGTTGCCGATCTCCTCCGACCTTACCCGTCCCGACGAGATCGAGACGATCTCCACCACATGAGTCCTGTTCTCCCACAAACGATGGGTCGCGCCCTCGGGAATGCACCACAGGGCGTGCGACGGACGATCCTCGAAATCATCGATGTTGTTGTAGTTGGTGTACGTTTCGAGCGCGCGGTCGACGAAGTCGATGATGATGCTGCGATCGCGATCAGGAGCGGTGTTGTCGTAGAGCTCCACCCAGGCGTCACGGATGCGCGTGCACGGCCCGTGTGGAACCGGGCGGAACTCCTCGAATTTCACGCTGCATGGCGATCCGTTGCAGAACGGAAAGCCTGGATCGGACCGTCGTTGTCGTGCTCGGTGCCGTAAAGGAACAGCCGATGCTCGGGATCGACGTATACGCCGCCGGCGGCGTCGAAGTCGCAATGGTTGTGGCCGCGGTAGCCGCATACCAGCTGGCGTTTCACGACCTTGGTGATCGCCACGTCGTTGCTCTCGGGAACGTTGTCGAGGCGGTAGAGATCGACGAAGTCCTCGCTCGAGACCGAGTCTTTGTGGGTACCCACCAGATAGAGCGCGCGGTCGCATTGATGGACGAGGCTCAGGTTCTGGTAGTTCCCGAACTCGCAATCGGGGAACGGTGGAAGCCCGCATATGCAGCCTACCTGGGGATCGCAGAGCTCGGTCCGGACCTCACCCTCGCTCCAGGTGTCGAAGTGCTCGAACGCGGTGGTGCGGATGTCCGTGTCGGTCGACACGTAGAAATCGAGGATGTTGGCGTCCTTGCGTCCGATGACCAGGAGGAACGGCCGTCGGCGAGCTTGCCGAGCGTCGCCGTACCGGCCTCGGACGAGACGCCGTCCGGCGTCGCGTGAATGACCTCGTTCTCGAGGCGAACGGGATTGAGCGGATCGGCGAGATCGAAGAGCACGACCTTCGAGGTGGGGTTGCCGGTTTCGAACGGTACGGCGAGCACGTTGCCGAGCAGCTGGATCCCGCCCGCGTGAAGGTAGCCGACCTCGTGCGGGACGATCGCGACGACCGTGTCCTCGAGCGGCGGCGGCGTGGAATCGAAATCGATCGACGGCGCGAGACGATTCGACCGGAAGCGCAGCCCGTCGTCGTTGCGTGAGGCCATCTCGACGACGACGAAGGAAACGTCGGTGCTTTCGGTCTCGAGGCTCCGTGACACCACGAGATACCTGCCGCCGCCGCTCATAGGCCGCTGCACGCCCTGCCAGTGATGGAAGAGATCGACGTCTGGGGCGCCGTTCATGTGGAAACCCATGATGTCGCCGCGATTGCGGAGCGCGCGGATGGCGCCCGGCACGTCGGGGACGCAGACGTTGCAGTCGTCGCTTCCCCACGGGCACACGGCGAAGCCGGTGAGGGGAGGAGCGTCGGCCGCCGCGACCGACTCGACGCCTGGAAGCATGAGTCCGACCACGACGACGAGGGCGAGGGCAAGGTGCGTGAGATGTCTGTGGTCCACGGTGGTCCTCCTTCGGAAGGTTGCGCCTAGTAGTGACAGATCATGTCGTTGCTGGTGACGCGGCACCCGCCGATCGATCCGACGCGATCGATGCCAACAACGTTCGGGCTGGGCTGTGCACGAGCCGCATCGTGAGAGCCAATCGTTAGCCGACCTAGCGTCATTGGTCGAGCAGCGCGAGTGCAAGCGCTTCGGGATCGGTCAGTGTTTTGCCTCATGGGCAACAGGACAGAAGGTGCTCCACTATGGGGCCAACCCCGCACGACCGCCCGATGCGACGCACCGCCGAGCATCCTGGGGGCCATATGGTCGTCTATGAAGGTGGTGTTCGTCGCCGCAATCGAGCCCGCGCGAGAGAAGTAGCCGGGCCAGCGAAGGTTAGGGTACCGCTCCCACGAACCTCACCATGTTCTCACCACGAACAGCTACCAACAGGGGCCGACAGGTGCCGCAAACGCGACCCGTCGGCCCCTCGTTGTCTCGGCAGTTGTGTGCGCGTGACGGCGGGTGTAGACGCCCCTCGGAATGATGGCATTCATGAGGTCGAGAGTTCGACTCCCTTCGGCTCCACTCTCATCTTGCCCTTTGCACTCGGAGATCATCCCGCAAGGGCGAGGTTCTCACGCAGAACGCGCGGGTGACGGGCAGCTATACGCAACAACGCAAGCGCGGGACCTTCCGGCATACGACGGCCCTGCTCCCAATTGCGCAGGGTGTGCACGCTGATTCCGAGTGCTAGGGCGAAGGTCTGCTGTGAGAGGCCTGCGAACCGTCTGAGTGCGGCGATATCCTCTCCGCTCTTGAACTCACCCCGGATCAGCCGATCGCGGAGGCGACGCGGAATGGCGCGCGCGAAGTCCGCGTCGGTCAGTTCGCGAATGTCGTTCCTCATCTCCGGACACCTCCGATGTAGCGCTTGAACAGTGAAATCTCCCGTAGTGTCGACTTTCGCGCACCGATGATCCGGATCACGTCGTCTGCCTGCTCGGTGTATACGACCGTGATGACTGCACGGCTGATCGCCCCGATCGCGAAGAAGCGATCCTCATCGTCGCTGTGCTCGTCATCGAAGATCACCAGGTAGTCGGAGCTCCCTTCGAAGAGCACCTTCGCCTCTTCGAAGGGAATCCCATGCTTCTTACGATTCGAGCGGTTTTTGACAGGATCCCACTCGACTCGCACCGTACTATACTACGTCAGTGGCTTACTCGGTCAACGTACAGATCGGGGAGACTGGTACACCGCGCCGGCCCTTCGACCGCTACTCCCCCCCGACCTCACCACGTTCTCACCAGGAACAGCTACCGGAAGGGGCCGGCAGGCGCGGCAAACGCGACCCGTCGGCCCCTCATTCATCCGGTAGTTGTGTGCGCGCGACGGCGGGGGTAGGCGCCCCTCGCAATGATGGCATTCAAGAGGTCGAGGGTTCGACTCCCTGCGGCTCCACTCTTTTTTCCGGCCGCTCAGCCGGCCTTCCGGCGCAACTCGGCGACCTTCTCCGCCAGCAGCACCTTCATGAGTGACTGGTAGGGAACGTCCCGATCCTTCGCGAGAACGCGGAGCTCCTGAAAAAGCCGCCGGGGCAGACGGAGCGTCACTGGTCGCGTCGGGCGCTCCACTTCACGGTCGAAGTCGAGCCGCACGCCCGGCGCGGTCCAGTCGACCTCGTCTGCGCTGTCGTGTGCGAGCCAGTAGTCGGCGACTTCAGCTTCGGTCAGCTTGTTTTTGCTTTTCATAGACCCCTCGCTCTTTTCGACTCATCGGTCGTGCGGAGATGATCCGTACGTGACTGCGCCTCACAGTGAACGCGACGAACAACCAGCGGCCCTCGTTCGTGACTCCGAGCGCGACGTATCGCTGCGCTGCCTCTGAGTGACGCACGTCGACCTGGCACAGCGGATCGTTGAGCAGTACCTCCTGCGCCTCGGCTGCGGCGACGCCGTGCCGAAGTTCCGACTTGCGCCAATTGCCCGAATCCCATTCGAACCCTTGAGCCCACGCACCACCAGCCGCACGGTCGGAGGCTACCATCTCATATGTACATGATCAATATGGACAGTGACTCGGATGCTTCGCTGCGATCGCGACCTGGACAGCGGCGATGCAACGACCTTGGTGGCCGTGAGGGCGCAGCCTCACTACGAACCTCACCACGTTCTCACCACGAACAGCTACCGACAGGGGCCGACAGGCGCCGCGAGCGCACCCGGTCGGCCCCTCGTTCCTCCGGTGGCTATTGCACGCGACGGCGGGTCCCGTTCGACGTGCGTGAAGGATGCGGTGCAGTTCACCGAGCTCGACGGCTTCGGCGACGATCGGAGAACGAACGTTGCGATACCGTCGAGCTCGGCGTCGAAGGACTAGTGACCGCCGCGCAGCTTGACCGACTGCTCGACGAAGTCTTCGCTACAATCGAAGAACCCGCAGGCGAAGGCATTGGCGTGCACCGTCCCCCGACCGCCGGCGAACTTGCCGCCGTTCGGGAAGACCTCCGCGGTCCACGAATGCGTGGTCCCGTCGCAGACGGGAACGGTGAAGAAGGAGCCGTTCACTACAGCCCGGCGACCCACGGGCTGATCGAGCGTCCCGTCGACTCCGGCGAACAAGGCCTCCCCGCTGCAGGTGAAGGTGCCGGTGAGCGTGGCCGTGCCGGTGCGTGCATTGAAATGACCGACCGGATCAACGGTGAGCGAGATTTCCGGCGGCGGCGATGCCTCGGAGACGGAAATCGAAAGCAACCCGCCGTTGCTGCCGCCGTCGGATTGATCGTCGAAGGCCAGGATGAAGTACGACTCGCCCGCGATCCCCTGGAATGCGACGCTGACGGGTCCGCAGGTGATGATAGACAAGTTGCCCGGCGTGCCAGTCGCAACGATCAGCCCGGCGCTGTAGCTCGACGCCGAGACGTCGACGAAGATGAGCGCATCATTGGCAGGAGTGAGGCTGTACCAAACGCTGGCGTCCGTGAATGGTGCCCCGCAGTTGGCGTTGATGGCCGCGTCCTCGGCGTCGGTTGTAGCCTCGGTGGTGTCGAGCGTCTCGCCGAACGGTAAGGCGATTGCGGTCGCTCCGCCGATTGCGTCGTTGGGCGGCGGCACCGCTGTGGCAGGCACTGCCGACAGTGCGACGCTTGCAAGCACGGCGAGCGTGGAGGCAAACAGGTGGTCGAATCTCATGAATCGCTCCTTTCAGGGGGGTGTTGGTCCGTGAAGCCGAAAGCGCCATCGTGGCGTCGAGTAAGGGACGTTCCGTTACGCTATGACGCCGCCGGGAGTCAAGTCTTACAAAAGGAAGCAGGGAAGAGAAAAAAGAAAGGACGGGATCATGTTGATCGCACAACAGCGCATGCAAGATTCACCCCCGAATGGCGAGCGCGGTGACGAACCCATCGACGCCACTGCTGGAGCTGGCCAAGGCGCGCGACCTGGCCGGCGTGCGCGCCAACTACGCCGCTGCCGATCGGGCAACGGTCACCGAGGTCGCCGAGTACCTGCGCGAAGCCGATCTCTACCAGCTCGCGATCGAGCTCTACGAGCACCTGCTGCGCGGCGGCGAGTCGGCGCTGCTGCGCTTCGGCATCGGCCAGTGTCACGGCAAGATCTACGACTTCAAGACGGCGCTCGACCACCTCCGGCGCGCCTTCACCCTCGAGCCCGAGCGCGTCGAGGGCGCCGAGTACTACGCCTACATCCTCGAGCGTCACCGGCGCTTCGACGAGGCCGAGACCTGGTATCAGCGCGCGCTGCAAGGTCCGGCGGGTGAGGATCTCTGGACGCGCTCGCACTACGCCTGGTTTCTCGAGAAGGCGGGCCGCACCGACGACGCGATCACCTGGTACCAGGACACGCTGAAGCGCAATCCTTCCTACACCTGGGCGGTCAAACGTCTGGCGCTGCTGACATTGCGACGTGGCGACGCCGCGGGCGCGACCGCCATGATGCGTGACGCGCTCGAGAAGTTTCCGGCGAGCCCGTTCGCGAAGCTCAACTACCTCGAGTATCTGATCCTGCGCGAGGATCCCGCGGCCGCCGATTTCCGTAAGACGATCGTCGCCGAGGAGCTCGCGCCGCCATTCCGGGCATTGCTCGACCTCCTCGACATCTACCGCGAGGTGCTGCTGCCGCGCCGCTCGGATCCCGGCTCGCATCCGCGCCTTCGAGAAGGTGGCGGCAGGTCTCACCGACAGCGTGCACCGCGACGTCGATGATCTGACCGAGCTGCTCGCGGCACGCGGCGGTGACGTGGCCGAGTGGGAGCGGCAGATCCATCTGCTGCTGAAGTAGAGCTAGCAGCCGCGGCCGACCTGAGCCGGGCAAGCGGACTCGCGCCCGGCCGCCGCCTGACTACGGCGGGGAAATCGGCGTCAGCACATTCACTTCCCCGCCGCGCACACGCAACGCGTAGTACCGGAAGATCGTCCGGATGATGTGTTGCGTCGGGTTGTCGGTCGTCTGTCCGGCGGCGGAGGTGAGCCCGGGCGCGACCAGCACGGCGTCGAAGTAGCGCGTCTCGATCGCGTGCACCAGGCGCGCGACCGTGATCGGCCGGCTCTCGAAGAGCACCGTGATGTACATCCACGGATCGTTCAGATTCATCTCGCCGTCGAAGTCGTGCGTCACCTGCGAGTTCTTGAGGTTCAGCATGCGGCCGCGCTCGATGCCGAGCGTGCCGAGCGCCGCCCTGATCTGGTTGCGGTTCTCGACGTAGCGCTCGGTCGCGAGCGGTGTGGTGTACGAGTAGTCGGCGCGCTCGGCGCCGGTCAGCTCGAGCGCGGCCGCGACTGCGATGGCGACGACGGCGGCGCCCGCCGCCGCGACGGTCGTCCAGCTCTCGCGCCATCGACCGGCCCGGTCGCGCGATGGTGGAGGTCATCCAGAGCAGCGTCGCCAGGATCGGCTCGATCAGGTTGTGGTTCTCGGCGCCGATACCGGTCATGACCCAGGCGCCGGTCGCCCAGGCGAGCAGCATGTAGATGAAGTAGGGCGTCGCGACGAGGGCGGCCGGCCCGGTTGCGACGACGACCGCCACTAGTCCGACCGCCAGCGACACCAGGAGCAGGAACACCGGCTGGTCGAGCATCATCCGCCAGTGCACGAGGCAGCTCTCCCAGTCGCGCGGATAGTCCGTCATCGGAATCGTGACCGCGAGCCAGAAGCCGCTGCCCCAGACGAGCGTCGCCACGAGCGCCAGCACGGCGCCGGCGGCGAGCGCGCTGGCGAGGAAGAGGCCCGCACGCCGCCGGTCGCGAAGCAGAAAATAGAGGAGACAGGCCCCGCCGGCCGCGACCATCGATTGCTTGCCCGCGACCGCGAGCACGCTGAGCAGCGCCGCTGCGATCACGCCGCGGCGCTCCGCGCCGGCGCGCGCCGCGCTGACCACCGCCCACACCGAGAAGAAGAGGGCGGTGCTGTCGGAGCGCAGATAGGCGGTGTTCCCGACCACCGAGCGGATGAGGAAGAAGAGGGCGAGGGCGATCAACCCGACCGGCCAGAGCTCACGACGGCGCCAGGCCAGCGCGCCGAGGCTCGCCGCCGCTCCCAGCATGAAGAGCAGCGCGACCAGCCTGCCGGTGAAGAACGGATTCTCGGGATCTGCCGGCAAGCCCGCGACCAGCACGTGGTAGAGCGGCGTGTAGGGCGTCATCACGAGTGGCAGGTCGAGGAAGGAGGCCGGGTCGTAGATGTTCTGACCCGCCCGGATCGCCTTGATGGTGCTCATGTGCGGGCCCTCCGAGATGAGATCGAAGGGCGCCACGAGCTGGTCGCGCACGACGCCGGTCACGCGCCCGAGCGCGCCGGCGGCAACCGAGAGGGCAAACAGCCAGAGGAGCGTCTGTCCGAGACGGCGAGCGAGCATGCGCGGTCTGCCGCCGGCACCTCTCCCAGACACCTCCGACGGATGCAACCGGCAACCGAGTAACGAAAACCCCGGACCTCCGCTCAGGGAGACCCGGGGTTGTGAGGCGAACGTGGGACGGGCGGTGTCCGGCCCGTCCCACGACCTTGATCCTTGCTACGGAGCCGGCAGGCCGCGTGCGTGGCCCGGAAGCTCGAGCTTGCCGAGACCCGGGAGGCCGGCGGCCGCGTTCACCGCGCTCGACGACGTCGGTCCGACGCAGAAGAGTGCTGCCAGGGTCGGATCCGACTCGTCCGCCACCGGCGCATCGACGACGCCGGTCGCCGTCACGGTCCCGGCGATGATGCCGTTGTCGAGGAAGCACTCGCGGAACTTCCCGAACGTGCAGGTGTCGCCGCCGAACGTGCAGTCGGCGTTCGACGTGCACCCACGGAAGGTCTCGACCGGCTCGCAGTAGAGCTCGAACGGACCGCCCGCGCACGACCCTTCGTTCCCGCCGCAGGTCCCGCCCGGGCATTCGGACTCCACCAGTGCAGACTGCCCCGATGTTCGCACCACCGGAGCAGGTGTCGACCGCCACGCAGGTCGCGTCGTCGCACTGGTTCGGCGCCGTGGCCGCGCCGGCGAACCCGCAGGCACCGCCCGGACACGCCGAGTTGATCGTGCAGGCCGCCCCGGCATTACCACCACCGGTGCACCGCCGCCCGCCGCAGATCGGCCCGATCGGTCCGGCCGGATCGAGGCAGTCGGCGTTGTGCGTCACACGGCTCGGCTGCCAGGCTGTTGCAGGTGTCGCAGAAGCACTTGAGCGACGTGAACCCAGTGGCGCGACAGTTCGGGTTCGCCGCGCTCAGTGTACGGGTCACCGTGCCGGTCGTGTTCGTGAGATCGATCGGCAAGGTGGCGATCACCCCGCCCGCCAGCGGCGGGCAGTCGAGGCTGGTCGAGCCGAAAGCGGCGTTGGGCGACGAGCCGGTGATGTCGCAGATCTTCGTATCCCGCTGACCGCCGGAGCACGTCCCGCCGCGGATACCATCGTTGGCGGTGGCGTCACCGTCGCACTGCGGGCACGGCTGACTCAGGGTCGGACCCGAGAAGACCTGCGATTGGCAGATTCGCCACGGTCGCTGCCGACCCGGTCTCGACGTTGGCCGTACCGGTGATGCCTCCGACGATACGGTTGCCGACGCAGGTCGACACACCGCCGGCGGCGAGTGGCAGATAGGTGCCGAAGAACCACTCGCACGTTCCCGCGGCGGCGTTGCAGATGCCCCCCGGACACGCCGAGTTCGCCGTGCACGCCACACCGTCGTTCGCGCCACCGACGCACTGCCGGAAGCACGGCGCGTTGGTGGTGCAGACGATGTTGCTGTTGTTGGTGCAGCGGCGGTTGTTGATGTCGCCGCCGGGCCCGGCCGGATAGGTCGCCTGCGTTCGGATTGGCGATCGGGCCGGAGACGCTGCACACGCCGCACGGCCGCGTGCCGGCGTCGCTGCTCGGGCAGCTCGTCACGCTCACCGTGACCTTGCCCTCGTCGACGACGGTGGCGTCATGGGCCTGACCGGTCCAGCCGGTGTCGAGGACGCCGATGCTCCCGGCCGTGCCCTCGAAGTCGACCCGGCTCGGGCATGGGCACTGACAGCTTGCGGTACACGTGAACGGCCCGGAGCCGTCGTCGCAGGCGCTGCCCGGTGGATCACAGTCCTCGCCGGCGTCGAGCATGCTGTTGCCGCAGTTGTTCGGCGTCGCCGTCACGGTTGGCGTCGGGGTACGCGTCAGGGTTGGCGTCGGCGTGCGCGTTGCCGTCGGCGCCGTCGAGGTAGGCGTGAGGGTCGGCGTCGGGGTGACGGTTGGCGTTGCCGTCAGCAACGGCGTGAGCGTGACCGTCGGCGTCGCGGTCCGGGTGGTCGTCGGAGTGGGCGTGCGCGTCGGCGTCGGCGTGCGCGTACCGGTGGGCCCGGGCGTCCCACTACCATTGCATTCGCCGGGGTAGGTCCCACCGGGGAGATGCGGCACGACCAATCGGTCGACGCAGTCCACCTTGTACTCGGCGACGCAATCGAGGCAGTCGATCAAGGCATCGAGGGTGTTGAGCGCGCCGATGCTGCCACAGTTCTGGCCGCCCGGAACCTGGACGTTCGGGCAGTTCCCGGAGAAGCCGAAGTCGGCCGGATCGAAGCCGGGCGTGTCGCAGTCGAGGTTGGCATCGGCGTCATTGGTGCCGCCGCAGCCGATGCACATGTCCCTGACCTTCCGGCCTTCGGCTTTGTCGATGTTGGGCTGCGTGCTGCTGAGTCCGGGGACGGGACACGGGCCGGGGACTTGACCCTTGTCGACGGCGCTCCAGCACTTGCCGAGCGTCTTCGACTTCACCTGGACGAAGCGGGTGATCGCCTTCCCGACCTTCACCTGACAGCGCTGCTCGGGTGACCCCGACGGATGAATGTCGTTCGTCATGCCGTCGTGGACGAGGGCGCTCAGCTGATCGATCGCGGCGTCGGCGATGCACTGGACGCAATCGGTGATGTCCTCGCAGGTGTTGATCGCGTTGTTGCAGGAGCCGTTCTCGAAATTCGGGCAATTGCCGGGCCACCCGATGTCCCCCGGCATCACGTCATCGACGCCGTTGCACAGGAGGTCGTCGCCGCCGCACGCCTGGCGAATGGAGGTCTGGAGCTTCGTCAGCGCCGTGGCGAGCTTGCCGGCGGCCTTGGGCTCGGTTTCGCAGTTGGTGGCCTGCGGTAGACGTCCCGAGAGCACCGATGCCTCGCAGGAGCGCAGCGTCCTTACTCGCGCGCGGGCATATTTTCCGGCGCTGCGCTGAATGATCAGCGTGCAGCGCTCGGGATCAGGCACGGCTTCCGCCGGGACGACGAAGGTCGCGAGCGCGACCAGCGACAGGGCGGCGACAGACAGACGGCGTACGAGAACGATCATGTGCATTCTCCTTGGCCGACGGCACAGCCGCGGCGCGGCCCTCGAAATTAGGCGCTAGCATGCAGTGGTGACACATCGCATGTCAACGAGAACCGCCAAAGGCGGCGGTCCGGACCGGCAGCGGTCGCTCGAGCAGGTGCGACGTGGGCGACCGGTCACTCAGCATCGCGCGCGCAGCGGAAACCCAGGAAGTAGAGCTGGAAGTGCGGCGGATGGTTGTAGCGAATCGTCGTCGTCACGCCCTTGCGGGGAAGGAAGAACGCCCCGCCACGCTCGACCCTGCGGACGCCCTCGGCGGGACCTTTGGGGTTGTCGCGGACGCGCTGCTGGTAGTACTTGGGGTCGTACCAGTTGGCCGTCCATTCACGGACGTTTCCGACCATGTCGTACACGCCGTAGCCGTTCGGTTTCTTCTGTCCCACCGGCTGCGTACGCGTGATCGACTCCTTCGAGTACCAGCCGTACGCTTCGAGCGGCTCCGGATTCCCGCCGTCGGTCGCTCCTCCCTTGGCGGCCTTTTCCCATTCCGCCTCGGTCGGAAGGCGCTTCGGAGGCTTCAAGTTCTCGCAGTACCACTTCGCGGCGTGCCAGTTGACGCGCGTGACCGGGCACTCGTCGCATGGCGAGCGCTCGGTGTCCCGTTTGTGGTCGGTCCTCAATGTCTCGTAGGCGGCGTTCGTGACCTCGGTTTTGTCGATGTAGAAGGCTTTGAGATTCACCGGGTGCTGGGGCTGCTCGTGGGGAGCCTCCCATGGGTAGACCAGCGGATCACCTTCCGGGCTTCCCATGAGAAATTCGCCCGCCGGAATGAGCACCATCTCCCCCCCCGCGTATCCCTTTGCAGCCGCAGCCGCCGCGCTGAACGGGCTGGGAGGAGTTTCAGGACTGGGAGGAATGGAAGGACTCGGGGGGATGGAGGGACTCGGAGGAGTCGACGGACTGGCAGTTGCTATCGGCGCCTGGTCGGCCGGCGGAGTGGACTGGGAGCAGCCGGTCACGACGACCTGGATAGCGATCGCGGCAAGGGTGATTCCTGGACGGGCGAGCACGGCGGCGGCCTCCTTACCTTGGAACCCCTGTTGGCGCAACGCTCCTGGGGCGACCTACTGAGCGGGCGTCGGCGCTGTCTGGGGTTGCTCCGGTGGCATGCGGTCGATGATCTTCCCCTTGGGGTCGAAGAGCGTGATGCTCGGTCTACCCTCGCTGGTCACGCCCAGGATCACGCGCCAGGTGTAGTTCTGGTCGAAGAGCGTGAAGCCTACCGTGTCGTTGTCCTGCAAGCTCAGGCGCGCGCGTTGTCTCAGCTTGCGGTCGAAGAAATAGAGACCTTCGGTCCCGTCGGTGGCAACCGCCAGTTGAACCTGCGCGGCCTCGGGGCCGAGCAGGATGAGACGTACCGTGCCGTCGTTCAGCAACAGATGCCCGCGTGCCTGTCCTTGCTCGTCGAGGATGGCGAGACCCTCGGTATGGAGGCGGGTGCGCACGACGCCCTGGTCGTCGCGCACCAGGAACTCACGTGCTTCGATGATGTCTTTGGACATTGCGGGAATTCCGATCGCGAGCGCCGCGACAACGGCGCCGAGCAGAAACGTGAGCCACTTCAGGCGCGCGACCTGCCGCGCCAGCGTCTGGACGTCCGGTGCGCTGCCATTCATGGTGTCGATCCTCTCGTTCTCTCAGCGATTCTCGCCGGTTGAGAGCCCGGCGACGGTGTGGCGGCACACAAGGTCACGGCCTGTAGCGTGACCAGGAAAACCGCGCAACCGTAGTGCTGCCCCGCGGAGCGGTGCGGTCCAGAGAACCGGCACCCTCGATCGCTCGCGCCCGTGCGCCGTCGCTCAATTTACTTGACAGTGGCCATCGCTCTGGCGCATATACGCCCCCGAGTATCGCTAGGCTCGGGCGAGGATTCCACCGGAGTGCCGCTGCATCGTCGGGCAGCCAACCCGTTCAGGTAACCGCACCCGTAAAATTTTCACGAACATCCCTGGTTTCAGTGATTGCCGTCGATTTGAACCCAGGCTTAAGAAACCAAAGGAGACTTCGCCGTACCTGGAAGGCCCGTCCGGTCAGTGCTGGGCGGATCGAGGATCCACGTTCAAACCCAAGGAGGATGATCATGAGAGTTATCAGCCGAAATCTTGTCCTCGGAGCCGCCGCACTTGCCGTGCTGCTGGCGTTCGGGGGCGTCGCCGAGGCGCAGAACAAGTGCCTCGCCGGCAAGATCAAATGTGTGTCGAAGAAGAAGTCGTGTCGACTCGGCGTCATCGGCAAGGCCTACAAGATGGGCGCCCCCGTCGATGCCGCGAAGTTCCAGAAGTGCGAGGACAAGTTCGACGGCGCGGCCGATCCGACCAAGGGCTGCTTCGCCGAAGCTCGAGGCCAAGAACGACGGCCCGTGCGTCACCTTCGGTGACACGGCGGCGTTCGAGGCCAAGGTCGACGCCTTCGTGGCCGACGTCCGGGAAGAGCTCGATCCGGGTTCGGTCGTCGAGCTTGAATGCGTGCACGGCGCCAAGCTGAAGTGCGTCAGCAAGAAGGACAAGTGCATCCTGAACGTGCAGGGCAAGGCGGCGAAGACCGGATCTGCCGGTCCGATCTGGCGAAGCTCCAGAAGTGCATCGACAAGTTCGACGGCGGCGCCGACCCGACCAAGGGCTGCTTCGAGAAGCCGAGCCAAGAACGACGGACCATGCCAGACGAACTGACGACACGGCGGCGATCGAGGCCAAGATCGACGCCTTCGACGCCGACGTCCTGGCCGAGCTGAGCAGCGCGGCTCCTGCCTGCACGCCGATGGACAACCGCCGGTGCACGGGCAACACGCGCACCGAGTGCACGACCAACGCCGACTGCGCAGTTCCGGGCGGCACCTGCCAGTTCTACTTCGGCTCGCCGCTGCCTCTCGCAGCCGGTGGCGTCTCCACCTGCGTCACCAATCAGTTCAATGGCGCGATCAGCGGTACGTTCAACGAGGGGACCGGCTCGGCCGCGGGCCTCGCGAATCTGATCTCGCGCGTCTACAGCGGACCCACCCTGGATCAGCCCTGCCCAACGTGTGACGGCGACGCCACCAAGAACGACGGCGTTCGCGGTGGGACGTGCTCCGGCGGCGACAACAACGGCATGACCTGCGATGGCAACGGGACGCATCCCATCGACGAGACCTTCGGGACGACCAGTCTCGATTGTCCGCCCCTGGGCGGCGGCTTGATCGCCACGCTGGCCGTCGACCTGTCGAACACCACCGGAACGGCGACCAAGACCCTCACGGCCGCGAGCCCGAACTGTCGCGCGCCGGGCTTCACGGCCTCAAGTGCTTCTGCGACACCTGCAACAACGGCGCGCAGGAGACCTGCGACGACAACACCGACTGCCCGGATCCGGCCGGACCGATCGGAGCGATCTGCGGCGGTGCACGCTGCATCGGCGGCGGCAATGCTGGCGCTGCGTGCACGACGGGTACTGAATGCCCCGGCGGCGCCTGTGGCCGACCCGGTGCCGCTACCGCACCGAACCAGTGTGACGATGCGACGTGCACTGGGGATGGTGGAAACGAAGGCACCTGCTCGGGTGGACCGTTCGAGCTCTTCTGCTCGCCGGTCGAGACCTACCGCGGGTGCACCACCAACGCGGATTGCCCGTTCCTGGGTGATACCTGCTCGCTCGGCCAGTTCCGTGATTGCTACACGGACAACGGCGCGCTCACCGAGAGCGTCAGCGCCACTGGCGTCGCCGATCCTCCGACCACCGCTGGCGACGGTCACAACGAAGCCGATCCCGAGCTGGCTTCGCTCTTCTGCGTCGGCCCGACGTCCTCGTCGGCGGTCAACGGGGCGGGTGGTATCCCTGGCCTCGGCCGCCTCGAGCTGCCGGGTCACGCGATCGACAACTCGACGTTGGTGGCTTGCCCGACGACCATCCAGTTCCTGCCGACCGCAGGAAGCCTGGGTGTTCTCGATGCCGGCTGGACCGGTCAGGCGCATGACTCACAGGTCATCGACTGCGGTCAGGTTACAGTGTCGGTCACGGGCTGCGCGGGCGGCGGGCAGCCGGCCTGCGGCGTCTGCACCTACACTGGTCCGATTGCGAATCCAGGCGCGCCGTAAGCGTCTGAACGTATGACGAGCGGCGACTCCGGTCGCCGCTCGTCGCATCCCAACGAAGCCCCGGGGTCCGTGAGGACGCCCGGGGCTTCGTCGTTTCTGGTGCGCTCCGCCGGGAGCGGGGAGCCGCGGACGCGGCGCCAGCCTCCGGGCGCTCCTACTTCTCCGGAGCAGCGAGCGCGGCGCGTGCGCGCGCCAGGCTTTCCCGGGCGTCGGCGTTGTCCGGCTCGAGCCGGAGCGCCGCCGTGAAGTGCTCCGCCGCCTCTTCGAATCGCGCCTGCTGGGCGAGGGCGGTGCCCCAGTTGTAGTGGGCTTGCGCGTAGTCCGGCTCGATCCGCAGCGCCTCCGCGTAATGGACGATGGCGTCGCCGAACCGGCCCTGCGAAGCGAGGGCGTTGCCGAGGTTGTTGTGTGCCTCGACGGACGCGGGTCTGAGCTCGAGCGCTTTTTCGTAGAGCGCAATCGCCCGCGCGACATCCCCGCGTCGCTTGTGTGCGCGTCGCGAGATTGATGAGGGCGCTCGGGTATGCCGGCCTGATGCCGAGGGCGCGCTCGTACGCGGCGATGGCGCCGCCCGGGTCGCCGCGCTTCGAGAGCAGGCTGCCGAGGTTGTTGTGCGCCTCCGCGAAAGCCGGATTCAAGCGCGATGGCGCGCGCGTATTCCTCCTGCGCAGCGTCGAGATGGCCCTGGGCCGCCAGTGCGTTGGCGAGGTTGTAGTGGGCATCCGGATAGTCCGGCGCCGCGCTCAGCGCCGCTCGATAGTGAGCGATGGCCTCGTCGACGCGCCCCTCGAGCTGCAGGACCACGCCCAGGTCGTTGCGGGCGTGCACGTCGCCGGGCAGAAGGTCCAGCACCGCCAGGAAGTGCGTGCGCGCTTCCTCGAGACGCCCGGCCTCGCGGAGCGCGCCGCCGAGATTGAGATGCGCCACGTGGTTGCGGCTCGTCACCGCCAGCGCGTGGGTGAAGAGCGTCTCGCTGTTCCGCCAGACGGAGACCTGCCGCCAGGTGATGACCGCGCAGGCGGCGAGGGCGACGAGCCCGAGCATGCCGAGGAGACGCTTCGCTGTCCGGTGCTCGAGAGCTTCGCGAGCCCCGAACGTGATCAGGATGAAGAGCCCAACCAGGGGCAGATAGGTGAAGCGGTCCGCGCGCGCCTGATCGCCGAACTGGACGAGGCCGATCACCGGCACGAGTGTCCCGAGGTACCAGAGCCACCCGACGGCGAGAGACCGGCGACGGCGCGCGAGGAAGAAGACGCCGGCGGTGACTGCCACCAGCAACAGCGCCGCGCCGGCAACCTGTCCCGCCCCGAGATCCAGCACGCGAGGGTAGAAGCAGGCCAGGTCCGTCGGCCACAGCGTCTGGCGGATGTAGGCCACGTACGAGACCGTAGCGTTCGCCAGCCGCTGCCCGAACGGACGGGATTCCAGCGACACCACCGATCCGCCCGCGCTCTGCACGAGAAACGTCACCAGGCTGGACGCGACGGCGAGCGCGAAGAGGGGCGCCTTCTCGATCAAGAGGCGGCCGAGGGGTGCGTGTCCGGCGAAGCGGCCAGTAGTCGAGCAGCAGGAGAACGCCGGGGAGTGTCACGACCATCGGCTTCGACATCAGGCCGAGCGCGAAGAGCAGGCACACCAGGAGATAGCGCCAGACCCTGGGCGACGAGACCCATTCGACGTAGGCGAGAACGGCGAGGAGCGCGAAGAGCGTGCTCAACACGTCCTTGCGCTCGGCAGCCCAGGCGACCGACTCGACGTGGAGAGGATGGAGACCGAAGAGCGCCGCGACGAAGGCGCTCGACCATAGATCTCCCGTCGTACGGGTCAGGATGGCGAACAGCACCAGCACGTTCAGCAGGTGGATGGCCACGCTCACCAGGTGGTGGGCGCCGGCGTTCAGGCCGAACAGCTCGTAGTCGAGGGCGTGGGAGAGACGGGTCAGCGGAAACCAGTTGCTCTCCTCCGTGGTGGTGAAGGCCCATCGCACCGTGTCGGCGCCGAGGCCGCGCTGCACGTTGGGATTCTCGGTGACGTAGACCGGGTCGTCGTAGTTGACGAAGTCGTGGCGGGTCACCTGCCAGTACGGTGCGAGCGTGGCGAGCACGAGCAGCACGCCGGCGAGCAAGGTCGCCGTCCCGCTCGGCACGCGTCGTTCGGGTGGGGAGCCGGCCGGGTGCTTCGACACGCGCGCCGTTACGACGCCGGCGGGCCGGTCCGCAAGCGGGAAGGGCGCCGGCAGATGCGTCAGCCGGCTCGGGCTGGCCGCCCAAGCCCGCGATTGCTCTGGGGAACCTCAGACCCTCGGTCGTGCTGGGTAGAGGCGGGCTTTTTTCTTGACTATGCGCGAGCCAGCGGCGCATGCTCCAGCAAGTGACAGGAACTTTCTGCGCCAGAATGGCGCTTTTTCGTTGACATTCGACGGACCCTTGAAGCACTCTAGGGCATCCGCTGGTGCCGGCTGACTTGCCACGAAGGCGGAGAGCTCAACGTTGCCAATGATCGATTCTTTTTGCCCGTCCGGGCGCCGCGTCGCTAGCTTCGGCTTTGCCGAGCATGCGCGCCGCCGCGCGACATCGCCCAAGGAGGAGAGCTGATGAGAACCCCTGCTACGCGCGCCGTCCTCTTCGCCGTATCGCTCACTGCGCTGCTCGCGTTCGGAACCGACGCGGCCTACGCGCAGAACAAGTGCATCGCCGGCAAGGTCAAATGCGTATCGAAGAAGAAAGCCTGCCGGCTGAACGTGATCGCGAAAGGCCTACAAGACGGCCATCCTCGATCTCGCCAAGCTCCAGAAGTGCGAGGACAAGTTCGACGGCGCTGCTCGACCCCACCAAGGGCTGCTTCGAGAAGCTCGAGGGCAAGCAGGACATCCTGAAGCCCGAGACGCTCTGTCCGACCGAGGACGACACGGCGGCTCTGGAAGCGAAGGTCGACGCGTTCGTAGCCGACGTCCGGGAAGAGCTCGATCCCGGGTCCGTCGTCGACCTGAATCCCTGCACGGCGGCCAAGCTCAAGTGCGTCAGCAAGAAGAACAAGTGCAAGCTCGGCGTGTACGCGAAGGGCTTCAAGAAGGGCCTGCCGCCGGATCCCGCCAAGCTGCAGAAGTGCGAGGACAAGTTCGACGGCGGCACCGATCCCACCAAGGGCTGCTTCGAGAAGGCCGAGGCCAAGGTGCCCCCCACCTGCGTGACGCTCGACGACACGGCGGCGCACGAGGCCAAGGTCGACGCCGAGGTCAACGACGTCCTTTCGGAGCTCAACCCACGTTCGCGACGCCGACGGCGACCACGACGCCAACCAAGACACCCCACGCCGACGCCGACGGTCACCGTGACGCCGACGCCGACGGTCGACCGTGACCGCGACGCCGACCGTGACGGCGACCCGTACGCCGACGCCCACCCCGACGGCGACCGTGACGCCGACACCGACGGCTACGTTGACTCCGTTGCTGACGGCCACCCCGACGCGCACCCCGACGCCGACGGTCACCGCGACGCGCACGCCGACGCCAACTGCGACATCCACGCCGAACGCCTGCGGCAACGGCATGCTCGACGGTGGTGAGGACTGCGATCCGCCGGGCAGCGACTGCAGCGACGGCGCCGGGCCGTTCACCTGCACCGGAACCTGTCAGTGTCCGTGCCCGAGCCGGGTCGACTTCGAAGGTACATCCGGGAGCATCGGCGTCCTCGACACCGGCTGGACCGGCCAGGCGCATGACGCCACCGTCGTCGACGAAGGCAAGGTCACCGTCAGCGTGACGGCCTGCCCGAGCAGCGACGCCGGCACGCGGCCGTGCGGCGTGTGCAGCGTCTCCGGCCCGATCGCCAACCCGAACGCGGCCGTCTACCCGGCAGGACCGGGCGGCGACATCAACAACCGCCGCTGCACCAACAACAGCAACGTTCTTTGCACCACCAACGCGCCGTGCTTCCAGCAGTGCGTCGGTGGCCCGAACGACGGTGTGGCCTGTGCGGCCGCTTCCGCGTGTCCGGCCGGCGTCTGCTCCGCGGCTGGCACCTGTGAGTGGTTCTTCGGTACCTACCTGCCACTCGCCGCCGGCGGCGTGTCGACCTGCGTCGGCAACCGCATCGTCGGAGCCATCACCGGTACGGCCAACGTCGAGACCGGGTCGGCCGCGACCACGGCGAATCTCCAATCGCAGGTCTTCTCGGGTCCGACGCTCAGTCAGCCGTGCCCGCAGTGCGACGGTGACGCCACCCCGAACGATGGTATCCGCGGCGGGACGTGCTACCGGCGGTCAGCGGGACACGAAGATCTGCGACATCACCGGCTCGTCGCCCAACGCCGCCTTCGGCTCGACCAGCCTCGACTGCCCGCCGCTGGCGGGTGGGGTGATCGCGACCTTGCCGATCGATCTCACGAACACGACCGGCACGGTGACCCGTACACTCAGCGCGGCGAACCCGAACTGCCGCGCGCCGGGTTCACGACGCTCAAGTGCCTCTGCGACACCTGCAACAGCCTGGCCGCCGAGCCCTGTGACGACAACGCGCGACTGCCCGGATCCGGCCGGACCGATCGGCCCGATCTGCGGCGGTGCGCGCTGCACCGGTGGTGGCAATGCCGGGGCGGCCTGCACCGTGAACTCGCAGTGTCCGGGCGGTGCCTGCGGGTGCCCGGGCGCGGCGACGGCGCCGAACCAGTGCGACGACGCGACCTGCGTGGCGGTCGACACCTGCTTCGGTGGTACGAACATCGGGGCACTCTGCACGGTGGCGTCCGAATGCCCGGGCGGGATCTGCGGCGGGAACGAAGGGTTGTGCACGGGCGGTCCGTTCGAGCTCTTCTGCGAGCCGGTCGAGACCTTCCGTGGGTGCACGACGAACGCCGACTGCACGTTCGGCGGTGACACCTGCACGTTCGGGCATTTCCGCGAATGCTTCCTCGACAACGGCATCATCGGCGAGACCGTGACGGCGAGCGGTTTGGCCGATCCGCCGGTGGCGGACGAGTCGGATCCGACCCTGGCAGCGCTCTTCTGCGTCGGACCGACGTCGTCGAGCGCGGTGAACGCGGCCGCCGGCCTCCCGGGTCTCGGCAAGCTCGAGCTGCCGGGCCACGCACGCGGCCTGACTCCGTAACAAGAACAACTGTCGTGGGACGGGCCGGATCCGGCCCGTCCCACGCATGACTCGAACCCCGGGCCTCCCGCGTGGAGGCCCGGGGTTTTTCTTTGGCGATTGGTAGTGCCCGCCGACGGAGGCCGCGATCGGCGTGGACTCCCGTAGCGCGCTACTCGATGTAGCCGGGCGCCTGCTGGAGATCCCGCGGCCCCGTCATCGTGTGCACCGGCTCGGGACATCGGGTGCCCCGCGTGGCGCGCTGAAGCCCTTCTCGTTGACTATCGTTGGACCATCGGCCAACTCTACGCGCATTCCGCTTGCGCCGGTCTTGGAGGGAGCTCATGAGAACCGCCACTCGTGCCGTCCTCTTCGCCGTATCGCTGACTGCGTTGCTCGCGTTCGGAACCGACGCGGCCTACGCGCAGAACAAGTGCACCGCCGGCAAGGTCAAATGCGTTTCGAAGAAGAAATCGTGCCGGCTGAACGTGCTCGCGAAAGGCTACAAGATGGGCGTCCTCGATCTCGCCAAGCTCCAGAAGTGCGAGGACAAGTTCGACGGCGCGGCGGATCCCGCCAAGGGTTGCTTCGAGAAGCTCGAGGGCAAGCAGGACCTCGCGAAGCCCGAGACGCTCTGTCCCACTCTGGACGACACCGCGGCTCTGGAAGCGAAGGTCGACGCCTTCGTCGCCGACGCCCAGGAAGAGCTCGATCCCGGCTCGGTCATCGAGCTGAATCCCTGCACCGCCGCGAAGCTCAAGTGCGTCCGCAAGAAGAACAAGTGCAAGCTCAACGTCTACGCGAAAGCCTTCAAGAAGGGGCTCCCGCCCGATGCGGTGAAGCTGCAGAAGTGTGAAGACAAGTTCGACGGCGCAGCCGATCCTGCCAAGGGCTGCTTCGAGAAGGCCGAAGCCAAGGTGCCGTTCACGTGCGTGACGGTCGACGATACGGCGGCGTTCGAGGCCAAGGTCGACGCTGAAGTGAACGATGTCCTCGCGGAGCTCAATCCCGCGTTCCCCACGCCGACCCCGACGCCGACGGTTACCACGACTCCGACGCCGACGCCGACGGTCACCGAGACGCCGACGCTGACGTTGACCCCGACACCCACGCCGACGGCCACCGAGACACCGACGCCGACGGTCACGGCGACGCGCACTCCGACACCTACGCCCACCGCTACCGAGACGCCTACGCCGACGGTGACGGCAACGAGCACCGCGACGCCGACCCTCACTGCGACCGAGACGCCGACACCAACTGCGACGGCTACTGAGACGCCGACGCCGACAGCACGCCGACGGCCACAGAGACGCCGACCCCGACCGCCACGGCTACTCAGACGCTGACTCCGACGCCGACGCTCACCGCCACCGAGACGCCGACTCCGACGCCGACGCTGACCGAGACGCCGACGCCAACGGCCACGGCGACGGCCACCGAGACGCCGACGCCGACGCCGACGCTGACCGCGACGCCGCACTCCAACGCCCACGCCGACGGGCACCGCGACGCCGACACCGACTGCGACGATACTCAGACGCGGACACCGACGCCGACCCTCACTGCCAGACGCCGTGACGCCGACGGTCACTCCGACGCCGACGCCGACGGCTACGTCGACGCCGCTGCCGACGGCGACGCCGACGCGACTCCGACCCCGACGGCCACGACGGCGACGCCGACGTTGACCGCGACGCGTACTCCGACACCGACGCCGACGGTCACCGAGACGCCGACACCGACTCAAACGGCTACCCCGACGCGTGACGCCGACGCTGACGGCACGCCGGTCACCGTGACGCCGACGGTCACTCTGACGCCGACGCCGACGGCTACGTACTCGGCTGACGGCAACGCCGACGCGCACTCCGACGCCGACGGCCACGCTCACGGCGACGCCGACGTTGACCGCGACGCGTACTCCGACACCCACGCCGACACTGACGGCCACGCCGACGCTGACGGCCACACCGACGCTGACGGCCACGCCGACGCTGACGGCCACGCCGACGCTGACGGCCACACCGACGCTGACGGCCACGCCGACGCTCACTGCCACGCCGACGCTCGCACCGCGACGTACGCCGACGCCGACGTCTCAGACCCGAACCCCGACCCCGACCCCCACGCTCACCGCGACGCCGACGCTCGACGGCGACGGTTACCGTAACGCGGACACCGACGCCGACACTCACTGCGACGCCGACGCTGACGGCCACCGCCACGCGGACGCCACGCGACACCGACGCTCACTGCGACGCCGACGCTGACGGCCACCCGCCACGCGGACGCCGACGCCTACGGTTACCGCCACCCGGACTCCGACGCCGACGCTGACGGCGACGCGGACTCCGACGCCGACGGTCACGCCGACGCCGACCGTGACGGCCACGCCGAGCAACTGCGGCAACGGCATGATCGACGGGGGTGAGGACTGCGATCCGCCGGCCAGCGCATGCAGCGACGGCGCTGGTCCGTTCACCTGCAGCGCAACTTGTCAGTGTCCGTGCCCGAGCCGGGTCGACTTCGAAGGTACATCCGGGAGCATCGGCGTCCTCGACACCGGCTGGACCGGTCAGGCCCATGACGCCACCGTCGTCGACGAAGGCAAGGTCACGGTCAGCGTGACGGCCTGCCCGAGCAGCGACGCCGGCACGCGGCCGTGCGGCGTGTGCAGCGTCTCCGGCCCGATCGCCAACCCGAACGCGGCCACCTATCCGGCAGGACCCGGCGGTGACATCAACAACCGCCGCTGCACCAACAACAGCAACGTCCTTTGCACCACGGCCGCCCCGTGCTTCCAGCAGTGCGTCGGTGGCCCGAACGACGGCGTGGCGTGTGCGGCCGCTTCCGCGTGTCCGGGCGGCGTCTGCTCCGCGGCTGGTACCTGTGAGTGGTTCTTCGGCACCTATCTACCGCTTGCTGCCGGCGGTGTGTCGACCTGTGTCGGCAACCGCATCGTCGGAGCCATCACCGGGACCGCCAACGTCGAGACCGGGTCGGCTGCGACCACGGCGAATCTCCAGTCGCAGGTCTTCTCGGGTCCGACGCTCAGTGAGCCGTGCCCGCAGTGCGACGGTGACGCCACCGCCAACGATGGTATCCGTGGCGGGACGTGCTCCGGCGGTCAGCGGAACACGAAGATCTGCGACATCACCGGCTCGTCGCCCAACGCGGCTTTCGGCTCGACCAGCCTCGACTGCCCGCCGCTGGCGGGTGGGGTGATCGCGACCTTGCCGATCGATCTCACGAACACGACCGGTACGACCAGCCGCACGCTGAGCGCGGCGAACCCGAACTGCCGCGCGCCAGGGTTCACGACGCTCAAGTGCTTCTGCGACACCTGCAACAGCTTGGCCGCCGCGCCCTGTGACGACAACACCGACTGTCCCGATCCCGCCGGACCGATCGGCCCGATCTGCGGTGGCGCGCGCTGCACCGGTGGTGGCAACGCCGGTGCGGCCTGCACGGTCAACTCGGCGTGCCCGGGCGGTGCCTGCGGGCGCCCGGGTGCGGCGACGGCGCCGAACCAGTGCGACGACGCGACCTGCGTTGCGGTCGACACCTGCGCCGGTGGTGCGAACATCGGGGCACTCTGCACGGTGGCGTCCGAATGCCCGGGCGGGATCTGCGGCGGGAACGAAGGGTTGTGCACGGGCGGTCCGTTCGAGCTCTACTGCGAGCCGGTCGAGACCTTCCGTGGGTGCACGACGAACGCCGACTGTACGTTCGGCGGTGACACCTGCACGTTCGGGCATTTCCGCGAATGCTTCCTCGACAACGGCCTCATCGGCGAGTCCGTGACGGCGAGCGGTTTGGCCGATGCGCCGGTGGCGGACGAGTCGGATCCGACCCTGGCGGCACTCTTCTGCGTCGGACCGACGTCGTCGAGCGCGGTGAACTCGGCCGCCGGCCTCCCGGGTCTCGGCAAGCTCGAGCTGCCGGGCCATGCACGCGGCCTGACTCCGTAACAAGAACGAAGGTCGTGGGACGGGCGGACCTGCCCGTCCCACGTTCGACTCTCAACCCCGGGCCTCCCGCGTGGCGGCCCGGGGTTTTTTCGTTAGCGCGGAGCGCGGCGAGCTCCCTTCGTGGAGCGAAGAGTAGAGACGGCGCCTGCTTGGTGGCCGCTCCTCCTGGCGGTCGCAGCGTTCGCGATCTAGGTGAACGCGCTCGCGAACCCCTTCGCGTCGGACGACGAGATCGTCATCTTCACGGTATCTTGCCAGCCTTCGCTGCTAGGGGTATTGAGAAAGTATGAAAAGTAATACCAAATCGAGCATCACCCTTCCCGTGGAAGAGCGCAAGCTCGTGACGGCCTTGAAAAAGCGTCTCGGACTCAAGAGCAACGTCGAGGTCGTGCGCCGGGGCCTCCGTCTGCTGAAGGAAACAACCGACCGGCTGGCTTTGAAGGAGGCCTATCGCAAGGCGTCAGCTGCAGGTCGCCAATCGACCCTGGATGAGATCGCGGCGCTCGACCATCTCGCGGGCGAAGGCATCGATTGAACGCGATCGTCGAGCACGGGTGTCTATACGTGGCGGATCTGAGTCCAAGATTCGGCAGTGAGCCGGGAAAGGTCCGACCGGTTCTCGTCGTCCAGACAGACCTCCTCAATGCCGCGCGGCACCCGTCCACGTGGGTGCTGCCCTGCACGACGAAGCTCGCGGGCGAGAGTCTCCTCCGCGTGCGTCTCCCGCGCGCGATCGCCGGCAACGTGGCCGAGTGCGAGATCATGATCGACCAGAGCCGGGCGATCGATAACGGTCGCATCAAGCGACGTCTAGGAAAGCTCCCGGGGCGTGTGCTCGCTGAGGTCAAGGAGAAGCTCCGACTTCTGGGAGATTGCTGAGCGGCGGAACGCCGGGTTCGCTATTCTCGTTCCAAGCGACAGGACCGATTTTACTTGATGTAGCCGAGCGCCCGGAGCGACTTCGTGAGCTCCGGATCGAGCGGTACATGGCCAGGCCCGCCGCGCAGCGACGTCTGGCGGCGCCGGCAGTCGGCGCGAAAGTCGGCGATCCGCTGGGCGCCCTCTTCGGCGAGCGACGTCATTTCCGGCGCGAGGTCCTTCTGCTCGCGCGGGTCGGCGGCGAGATCGTAGAGCTCCAACCCGCTGGGCTTCTGGATCCAGGCGCGTCGCGAGGTGCGCACCAGCGTCTGGCGCGGCCCCAGGAGCTGCTCGGCCACGAGCGTGCGCTCGGGCGGCTCGGTCCCGTCGGCGAGAAAAGGCAGGAGACTCGTCCCGACGAAATGCCCGGGCGCCGGCAGGCCGGCGAGCCCGAGCAGCGTCGGCGCGAGATCGATCAGCCCTACCTGGCCGCGGACGCGACGGGCACGTGGAACGCGCGGATCGACGACGATGAGGGGGACGCGCACCTGCTCTTCGTAGACGCCGCGGGCGTGTCCGATGCCGCCGTGCTCGCCGAACTCGATGCCGTGGTCCGCGGTGACGAGCAGGACCGTGTTGGCATCGAGACCGCGTGCGCGGAGGGCATCGAGAAAGCCGGCGACCAGGTCGTCGGCATGGCGGAGCCCGCGATCGTACTCGGCGTCCATCCTCTGTGCTTCCGGCGCGTCGGACGGCGACCGGATAGAGGCCCCGGTACTGATCCGGGACCTTGTAGGGCGGGTGGACCTGATAGGTGTGGAGGAAGAGGAAGAAAGGCGGAGCGGGGTGTCGCTCGAGCCAGGCGAGGGAGAGCGCGATGCCCTTCGAGAAGAGGCCGAGCGGCGCCACGACCGGATCGACGAACATATCGCGGTAGGTGTCGAAGCCGCGCTCGAAGCCGATCGCGCCCTTGATGAATCCGTCCTCGGTGATTCCCGCGGTGGCGTAGCCCGCCGCCGCGAGCTGCTCGGTCACGATCGGGATGCTCGCGCTGAGCTTGAAGCTCGGGCTCAGGACACCGTGGGCGCACGGCTCGAGGGAAGTCAGCATGGTCATGTGCGAGGCCGTCGTCGACGGGAAGGGGGCGATCACCTGCTCGAAGAGGACGGCGCGCGCGGCGAGCGCGTCGAGGGCGGGCGTGGTCGGCCGTGAATGACCATAGGTGCCCACGTGGTCGGCGCGCAGGGTGTCGAGCGAGAGCAGGATGATGTTCGGGCGCGACGACTGCTCGGTCCGATCGACGAGGGCAGGGCGTCCCCACACGGGGAGGCTCGCTCCACCCCGCGCACGAGCCGCCAGGATGAGCTCGACCGGCTCGCCGGCTGCCTCGAGATCGAGATCCACCTCCTGCCAGCCGCGATCGGCCTCGACGCGCGCCGGATCGAGGGTCCGCTGCCACAGCGACGACCGGCTGCCGCGCCGCTTCAGCTCCGCCCGGAAGCGCACCGCCGTCCCGCCGCCTTCCCAGGCCGCCTCCTGGACGCCGAATACCAGACGCAGGCGTTGCCCGGCCGCCGGCGTGAACGGCCCGAGCACGCGCTCGGCGCGTGCGATCGGCCAGCTCCACACCGCGTATGCCGCCCGTTTGCCGCGCTCCTCGGGCGCGAATCGGAGCGCGACGGTGGGTGGCGGAGCAAGCGTGGCCTGGACCGTTCGTGGGGCGGGACGGAACATCGGGTAGTGGCCGAGGGCCTGCTCGAGACCGTGTAGCCCCGTGACGGTCGTCAACGTCGCGTCGAGCTTCTGCCACCGGGTGAGGACGTCGGGCGCTTCGGGCGGTGCGCTGAAGGTCAACGCTTCAGTAATGAGAAAAGCGGGTCCCGGTTCACCGGCGGTGAGCGGCGCTTCGAGGAGGCCGTCGTCGGGAATGGTCGCGTCGCGCGCGCTCGACAGCAGCCGCACCTGCGCACACGGAGCCGCGGGCCGGCGTTCGCCGGCAAGCGTACAGTATTGCCAGCTCCCGTCCGTGCCGAGTCGATGCACGCCGGAGGTGGACGCGACGGCAAGCGAGGGAGCCGCGAGCCCGAGCGTCCAGCACGCTCCCAGGACGGCTGCTCGGACGAGCGAGCCGCGTTCTCGCTTGGCGCGATCTCTAGCCATCGTCACGTGACCACCATTGGAAGATGGCCTTGCCGACCGTGCGATAGCCGATCTCGCGCATGTGGTCATCGAAGTCCAGGTACATGTGCCGGCCGGCGACCTCCTCTGCAACGATGAGATCGGTGGTGTCGAGGAAGTCGATGCCCACCCTCGCGCACTGCGCGCGTAGCAGATAGCGATGGAGCTGGTAGTCGGCGACGGTCATGTCGAGGTCGGTCGGCAGCGATCTGCTGTAGTCCTTCTCGAACTGCTTGTAGTGATTCGTCACGGTGCCGCGCTCGGGGACGTACACCACGTACAATCGTGAGCCGTGTCGCTCGAGGTGCGCGCTTGAGTGCGTCGAGAGCGGCCCGGACGTCGAAGCGCATGCGGAGGTGGCGCTCCAGGTAGAGCGACCCGCCGATGCGGAACGGATTGAATCCCCCGTCCTTCATGGCCGAGAGTATCTCCGGAGCGACGTAGCGCTCGTTCTCCGCGGCGAACGCAGGGTCGCTCCACGGATTGTTCGCGCTCGGGACCGCCTGATTCTGGCGTATTTCCTGCCATCGCCACCGGTAGGGCAGCATCTCGTGCCGGGACGCCATGGCGAACAACTCGACGAGACGCGGCGTCGACCACGCGTAGCGCGTGAAGACCCGTGGCTCCGGCACGATCGCGTCGTCCGGCAGATCGTTCGCATAGAGAACGAGGAACACGACGTCCGGGCGGAAGACCGGCACCGTGTCGAAGGCCAGCCGGACGTGGTCTCCCAATCCGGAAGCGGCGACGCCCATGTTCAACTTTTCCACGCGCAGGCCGCGCGCCGATGCCTCGGTCTGAAAGACGTCCGGTATGGTATGGCCGTCGCGCGCGAGGATTCCCTCGACGTAGCTATCGCCGATGAAGACCACTCTGCGCGTGTCGTCCGCCTTGCGCGTGTGCCATCGGTCGCCGCGAAAGCCGTACTCGTTCAGCCGCCTCGGCGACGCGGACGTGATCGGGGGAAGACTCCACGACCATGCGGATCGAACGTACGGCCTCGTCGGTTTTGCCGGCCGGCCCGAGAGGCATGTACTGGATGCGATTGAACCCCTTCAGCTCCGGCAATGGGAAGAAGAACCGCAGCAGCGCTTCCTGCGCGGCCACGACCGTGAGCAGGAGCAGGATCGCAGCGGTGACTCGAGAGGAGCGTCCGACGCGGGTCCGCGATCCCAGCCTCCCGCTCTGGTCGTTCATGGGGATGGTCTCCGCCGCCAGATCCCCACGAGCGCGAGCACGTACGCGCCCAGCGCAGCCGTCGTGATCCAGGCGCCGGCGACGAATGCCGCCGGGCGATACTCGACGCGCAGATGGTGCGTGCCCGCCGCCAGCGGAATCGCGCGCAGGATGTGATCGGCGGGCATGACGGCGTACGTCTGCTGCGCGTCGGCCGCGAGCGCCGTTGCCTTCCAGCCGGCGCTGTACCCATCGCCGATGACGAGAATCGCGGGCGCGGGCAGCTCGGCGCGCACCTCGATCGCATCGGACGACACGTCGCGCAGCGATACCGAGCCGCGAACGCCGTCGGCCGCCGGGAGTGGGTTCGGCTCCGCTTCCAGAAGGACCGTGCTGCGGGGATCGAACCGCGGATCCGCGAGCGCGGCGAGCCTCTCGCGCGGGTCGGGGATGACGCGCCACTCCGAGACGAGCTGGGCGCGCGGCAGCTCCGGCAGGTTCGTGGGTATCGCGCGCACGTGTGCGTCGTCCACGCGCAAGAGATAGCGCAAGCGCAGCATGCCGAAGAGAGGGGAGAGACGTCGGAGCGGCATGACCTGGACGTCGGCCGGCCGCATGTTCTGCGTGTAGGCGAGAAACTCCGCGTAGCGGGTGGTGACCATCGGGTCGTAGCCCCAGAGGTCGTACGAGCCGGCGCTCATCGCGAGGTAGGGCGTGTTGGCGAGCACGCGGGGGTACCCCTCGCTCCTCGCCATGAGGTTCCGGACTTCCTCCGCCGCCCGCAACCGCGTTCCCGGATCGAAGCTCAGGCGGACGGAGCGGGCATAGACGAAGAGCTCCACGCAGGAGAGGACGGCGATCGCGAAAGCCAGACGGCGTCGCCACCGAGCGGCGAGCCAGAGACCAGCGAGCACGAGAAAGGTCGTGCCGGCGACGAGCATCGAGCGCGCCGCGTGCTTTCCGGCCCGGACGACGAAGTCCCCGCCGCGATCCACGGGATAGTAGCCGAACGCCTCGTCCCGGAGGTCGACGGCGGCGAGCCATTGCGCCCATCGTCCCTCGCTTCCGGCGCCGGCCAGGAGAAGGATGCCGGCGCCGAGCGCGACCAGCGCGGGCCAGCGCGAGGGAGCCGGCGCTCGCAGGACGAGATCGAAGCCGGCGGCGGCGAGCATCGCCAGAAAGAGCGAGGCGAGAAAGGTGAACTTGGTCGTGCCGCGGAAGCTCGCGAACCCGGGTACGTAGTCGTAGAGGAGCCGGAAGAGCGGCGTGTAGTAGCCGAAGGCCAGGGCCAGCACGATGAGCGTCATCGACACCGAGAATCGCCGCCGCGCCCGGGAGTCCGTGACCGCGCCGTGGAGCGCCAGGAGCGTGGCGCCGCAGCCGATGAACAAGGACATCTCCGAGAGCGTCCAGCGACCGAAGTAGGGCTCGCTGACCATGTCGCCGAATACGCCGGGGAGGACGAGCGTGAGCAGGTTCTCGGGAGGAAAGGCGAAGCTGCGCGCGAGGTCGTAGGCGAGGCGGCCGCGCACGCCCTCGGAGACGGCGTCGAGACCTGCGAGTATCTGAACGGCGGCGAGCGCGGCGCCGCCCGCGTACATGCCGATCACGCCGAGCAGGAACCGGATGCGATCGCCCGATCGTATCGAGCAGAGCGTCGCGTAGAGTCCCGCGATGAGCGCGGTGTAGAACGTCTGCTGCACCAGACCGGCGAGCGTCTGCAGGGCAACCGCCGCCATGCCGAGCAGCACCCAGCGCGCCCTGCGCGTCTCCAGCCAGCCGTCGATGGCGAGCAGCACCAGCGGCGCCCAGATCACGGTGCGCAGCGTCGGCACGTGGCCGCGATAGAGCTGGAGAAAGTGCGCGCCGCAGAGCATGAAGATGATCGCGGCGAGCAGGCACGCCGCCGGATGGAGGCCGCGCCTTGCCGTCCAGAGGTACGTCCACAGTCCGGCCAGGAAGAAATGAAGCGCGATACCGAGGTTGATGGCGGCCGCCGGCGCGAGCACGAGGCCGAGCCAATTGGGCGGATAGAGGAGCCCGGGCTGAAAGGAGCCGAAGTACGGAGCGCCCGAGTAGATGTGCGGATTCCAGAGCGGCAGGTTCCCGCTCGCGAGCTCGCGGAATCCGAACTGGTGCCAGTGCAGGAAGATGTCCGAGAGATCCTCGCTGTCCTTCGAGAGGATGCGATCGGTGACGAGCACGTCGCCGAACATCGCGAGCACCACCGCCAGCAGGAGCGCGCACGCGACCGCGATCGCGCGCGGGGAGGTCGCCTGATTCACGGCGCGCCGCGCCGCCCGCGGGCGTCGTCGCGGACCTGCCGCAGGGTCGTGAGGCCGCGCGCCGCCATGGTGTTGTCGGGATACTGCTCCACCAGCCGCTCGAGTCGCGCGATCGCGCCGTCGAGCCGGCCGCGCCGCTCGTCGAGCACCGCGAGGTTGAACCCGACGAACGGATCGTCGGGCGCCGCCCGCTCCGCGAGCGTGAGATAGTGCTCGGCGGCGGCGAGATCGTCGGCGTTCAAGGCCGTGACCCCCAATCGGACGAGGGCGAACGGATGTGCCGGGTTGAGGGCCAGCGCCCGCTCCCACATCGGCTTGGCGACGTCCAGGCGGCCATGGTCGGCGTGAAACGACCCGAGGTCCTCCCATGCCTGTGCCGACGTGGGCGCGAGCTTGGTCGCCCGCGTCAGCTCCGCTTGCGCTTCCGGAGAGACGACCCTGTTGCTCGTAGGACTTCCCGAGCCGGCTGGCCGCGGCCCCGCTGTCCGGCTGGAGGCGCGCGTCGACCGCCACCAGGCCGCCGAGACTCTGGAAATGGGTGTTGCGCTCGACGATCAGCGCGCTCCAGGTGACGCAGAGGATGGCCGTCGCCGCCAGAGCCGCCGCTCTGAGCGACGACCGCGGCCAGATGACGCTGCCGAGGACCCACCCGCCAACGAATCCCAGGGCGCCGACCATCGCGTACGCCAACCGCACCTCCCGGTAGGGATGGATCGGCGCGATCAACTGTCCGACGATCAGGAAGCACGCCAGCCACCAGGCGAGCGGGAGCGCGAGTGGGTTTCGCCGCATCGCGAGCACGGCCGCGCCGAGCGCCAGCGCGACGACCGCCGCGAGCCCGAGCCACGCGACCGCGTCCGACCACGCCGGCAGATGTGCGGGCGTGTCGAAGGCCATGAGCGGCCACGGCCACACCAGCATGCGAAGATAGCTCGCGGCGAGCGCCGCCGACGCCGGCAGCCGCTCGACGAGGCTTCTGCCGATCAAGGGATTCCCGAGCAGATCCCATGAGGGATCGGCGCGGTATGGCGCCTGCACTCCGAGCGCGATCAGACGTCCGGCGAAGTAGCACGCGAAGGGCACGAGCAGCGCCAGGCCGCCGCGCCACGCATGACGACTCGCGGTGTCGCGTGCGCCGCCGGCGGTCGGGGTCCGGTCTATCAAAGCCTGCAGGGCAGCCAGCGGCAGGAGCACGGCTCCCATCTCCTTGGCGCCGATGGCGATCGACGCCCAGAGAGCAGCCGTGGCGGTCCTTCCCCACGTCCAGCGGCTCGCGGTCGCCGTCGCTTGCGTGACGAGAAAGCCAGGGACGGCGAGCAGGACGAGAATGTCGGCGCGCCCGACGATTCTATTGATGACGTCGGTCGCGAGCGGATGGCAGAGGACGAGCAGGGCGGCGATCAGCCCGGCGGGGCCGCCCAGGAAGGCGGCGCACCAGCGGCCGACCATCCAAGCGGCGGCAGCATGCAAGAGGACGTTGACGATGCGAAAGCCGATCGGCGTGACTCCGGTCGCCACGGCGTTCAGCCAGAACGCGAACGTGGTGATCGGCCGGTACACCGTGTGCTCGCTGCCCGTCGGGCCCGGCACGAGGGGGATGACGCGTCCCTGCGGATCGATGCCCTGCAGGTAGCCGACGGTCCACGACTTCGTCAGGCCCACGAGACTCGGCTGCTTGATCGTCGGATTGCCGACGATCACGAACTCATCGTCCGAGATGAAAGGGTTGGGGAGCGCGTTCGCGTAGAGCGCGAGCGCCGCGGCGGCCAGAAGGAAAGGCCACCAGATGGGCGTCGTCGCCGACTCTCGCATGGCAGGGCACCATGAATCAGCGCTCCCGGCGACGCAATCAGCACACCATCGTCTTGTCAGCCCCGTCCGAGATGACTAGACTAGTCATCATGAAGACCGCACCGATAGCGGAACTGAAGACGCATCTCAGCCGCTACCTGGATCGGGTGAAGGGTGGCGAGGAGGTCCTGGTGACGGAACGTGGTGTCCCCGTCGCTCGGCTCGTCCCGATCGGTGAAGTTGCAGGCGAGGTCGAGCAACTCCGCGACCTCGAGCGACAGGGTCTCATTCGTCTCGGGACGGGAAAGCTCCCGAGGCGATTCTGGCAACTGCCGCGGCCACGCGACCCGAAAGGGCAGGCGCTACGGGCCGTACTCGAGGAACGCGAGGACAACAGGTGAAGTTCTGGGATACCTCGGCCGTGGTCCCGCTCGTCGTGGTGCAACCCGCCACCCGCGAGATGCGTGCTCTTGCCGAGGCCGATCCGTCGATGGTCGTCTGGTGGGCCACGCGCACCGAGTGCGTGTCAGCGCTGGCGCGTCTCGCCCGGAATGGGACGTTCACATCGAAGGCCGAAGGGCAGGCGCGTAGTGTCCTGTCGGCCCTGGCGACCGCTTGGTCGGAGATCTCGCCGAGCACGCCGCTCCGCGAGCGCGCCGAGCGCCTTCTCGCCGTACATCCGCTTCGAGCTGCGGATGCTTTTCAGCTCTCGGCAGCGCTCTTGTGGGCGCGCGGCAGGACGGCGATGCATGCGTTCATCTCGTTCGATACCAGGTTGAGGGCGGCGGCCGTACGGGAGGGTTTTCGCGTGCTTCCCGAGAACGGAGCACGCTAGTCGACGGGCGGCTCGTGACCCGGCCAACGACGCTCGGGCCCGTCGATCGACGCGCCATGAGCGCAGAGTTTCGGCGCGGGCGGAGTGCGGTTCGGTCCTCCGCGGGCCCATGACGAGCGACCACGTGCAGGCCTGGCGCGTGAACGGCGCGACCCTCGTGCTGCTCCTCGCCTGCGTGCAAGCGATCCTGCCGGCGGCGCTGCTCTTCGGCTGCTTCACCGACGAGAACGCCACCGTCCAGATGGCCATGAACCTCCTCGCCCATGGACACTACGCGATCGATCTCACCAAACCGTTCTTCGGATCCTTCGAGGGCATCTGGAGCATCGGCATCCTTTCCAGTTGGCCGGCCGGCGCCGGGTGGCTCGCCGGCGGCAATCTCCTGTCGGCACGCCTCGCCGACGCCGCCTACTGCCTGGCGCTCACCGTCGGCCTCGGCGTCTACGTCGCGCGCACCGCGACGCCGGCGCTGCGGCCGCTTGCGGTTCCGCTCTCGCTCTTCGTCTTCTACTTCGCGTGCACGCTCGTGCCGGGTCTGCCGCACATCGTCGTGCAGAGCATGGGGGAGCTGAGCGGCGCGTTGCTGCTCGCCATCGGTTTCGCGCTCGGCCGATCGCGGCCGCGGCTCGCCGCTTTGGTCTTCGGACTCTGCGTCTGGCACACCAAATTCATCTACGCTCCTCTGGCGCTGCTCGGCATCGCGTTCGCCGCCGCGCGCCAGGACGTGTCGCCCGGCGCGCGTGCCCGCTTGCTCGGCGTGCAACTGCTTCTCTTCCTGACGCCTCTCGTCCTCTGGGTGGTGTTGGTCTGGGTACGCACCGGCGACAACGGCCTCGCGCAGTGGCTCTACGATCGCGGGCGACTGCATAGCATCGGCCACTATTCGGACGTCGACACGCCGCTCGGAACGCAGGACCTGTGGGCGCGGCTGGCGGCGCCGACGCTCGAGTGGAGCCACTACGCGACCGTCGTGAAGATCAAGATCGTCGGGCTTCTCTTCTTCCCGGTGGTCGTGCTGCTGCACGACATCTTCACCCGCTGGCGCGCCCGCCGGCGCGACCTGGTGCTCGATCTCTTCCAGCTCGGTCTCGTCGCGGCGCTGCTGGGAGCAGCGTGGTGGTACTTCTTCCTGCATCAGTTCATGTGGATCCGGCACGTCACGCCGTTTCTTCTGCTCGGCCTGGGCGCGGTGCTCTACATCGCGATGACGCGTGCCGCGACGCTCGCCCCACGCGCGCGCTCGCTCATCGCGCTCACACTCCTGCTCGCGGTGGTGTGCGACGCGGCGTGGAGGTTGCCCGCCACCGTCGGTCTGGTCGCGGCGGCGCGAGAACGCCCGGCCTTCGTGCTGGCCTGCCGATCCGACGCTCCGGCTGCCGTCGGTCCGTACAAGAGCATCAAGTGCTGGCAAACCATGAAGCGGCAGGCCGGCGAGCCGATCGGCCTCATGCCTGACGAGCG
>CAWJUT010000025.1:0-588102 GCA_963846105.1 uncultured delta proteobacterium | reverse complement strand
GGGTGATGTCGATGCGCGCTCGGTCAGGACGCCGCAGCACGATCACCCGTCGCTCACCAAACTCGATCTTCTCGCCGGTGTTCTGGAGGACGTCGTACGCGCAGTCCGCCGTCACGCTGAGACGCTGCGCCTTGGCGAGGAAAGCCGCCATCGCCTCGACGCGGTCGGCGGCCCTGTTCTCTTTTCCGGTCGCGACCGATGGAACGATCGCCACGATGAGCATGGCGGCAACGACGAAGGTGTCACGGTTCGTGCGCCGCGGCCGCGTCGACGAGTGTGAGAACTGCCGCGAGCGCACCAAGCCGCCAGTTTCCATTACACGACCATCTCTAGCTCCGCTCGCGGTGCGATGGAAAGCGCGCGCAGCGTTCGACCCGTGCGCGCGCCCGGGCAAGGACTCCATAGATGCCCTCCTGATGACTGACTCCCGGTAGGCCCTGCGAGATGTGATTTCCCAGCACTTCCGTACTTCACTCCTGCCCCGCCGCCCGAAGCGGTGCGCTACAGGGCGGCCGCCACCGACTCCATCGCGATCGGCTCGGCAGGAACACTGACGTAGAGCCGCGTGCCGGTCCCGATACGCGAGGTCATGCGGAAGACGCCGCCGAAATGCGCGACGCGCTCGCGCATGCCAATCAGTCCCAGCCCGGCGGACGCCGGTGGCCTCCGGAAGTACGCGTGGGAGTCGAACCCTTTGCCGTCGTCGCTGATCTCGAGCACGACGGCGTCATCGTCGACCGCCATGCGTACCACCATCCGCCGCGCTCCCGAATGCTTGACGATGTTGATCAGCGCTTCCTGGAAGACACGGAAGAACATCAGCTCGAGCGGGGCAGCGCAGCGGATCGTCGGATCCGGGGCCGTCACCCGGATTTCGAGCTCCGATGCGGCACGATACTTCTCGGCGACCGACTTGATTGCGGCGACCACTCCGAAATCGTCGAGGACCGGTGGATGGAGCACGTGCCGACATCTGCCGAACGCCCTGCACGACGTCGATCACCTGCGCGCGGATGTCGTCGACGGCGCCGTGCAGATCCTCAGGCGTATGCGGCTCCAACAGCGTGAGGTCGAGCTTGATGGCCATCAGCGCCTGACAGACGCCTTCGTGGAGCTCGCGCGAGATGCGTCGCATCCCTTCCTCCGCCACGTCGATCCGCTTGTTCGACAGACGTTGCAACTCGGCACGGTGCGCGAGCACGATCGCGTGCAGGCGCGCGTTCGTAATGGCCATCGCCGCGCTGTTGCCGAGGGTCGCCGCGAAATCCGACAGGCTCGCCTCGGACGTGAAGCGCCCAACATCGCCCGCGGCGAGGATCATCCCGACGAGCTCCGATTGGACGGTAAGCGGAATCCATAGCAGCTTATCAGGAACGTTGTCGCCGCCGAGGGCCTGTTGCTGCTCGGCCGTCGCGTCGAGGACGGCTGGCGTCGCGTTCGCCGCGCGATGGAACAACGCCTCCCATCGCGACGTGTCACCCACGAAGTCGGCCACCGCAATTCGCTCGTCGAAACGGACAGCTTCGAGTCCGCGTAGATCACCATCCTGAGCCTCGCGCCACAGGAGCCACAAGCGGTCGAACTTGAGCGCATCGAGCACCCGCTGGCACACGAGCCACAGCACCTGCTGGAGCTCGAGCGTCGCTGCGACGGTGCGCGTGACGTCGTAGAGCACGGCCATCTCTTCATCGCGCGTGCGCGCGAGCAGCAGACGCTGGTGAAAGATCGCGCGGCGGTGCCTCTCGAGGAACACCGCGCCGAGAATCGAGCTCCCGGCCGCGCCGGCGACGCTGGTGATTCCATAGGGGGCCGGCAGCTCGCCGCGCACGCCGAGCGCGAGCGCGACGAGGTAGCCAACGAAGGTGAAGAACGCGAGCGGGACCTGTCCGCGCGCGCCCCAGGGATAGACCAGCGGTACGCCCGTCAGGAAAACGATCAAGGCGAACGCCAGCGCATCACCGCTGCCGCCGACGGTCACCATGTAACCGGTGATCGAAAACGCGATCCCGACCGTCATGCAGGCGACGATGGCGACGATGTATCGCTCCAACCTCTCGATGCGCCGAGCGGCGAGACCGATCACGCATAGTCCCAGATCGAGCGCCAGGCTCCACACCAGCGGTCGTGCGCGTTCGGGATAGTACGCGAGCTCCATCAAGCCCGCGGCACCGACGAGGCCCAGAAAGAAAGTGATTCCGAAGGGCCCCCGACGCACGATGACCCGCCGAGTCTCAGCACGGAACGCCTCGAGAACGTGGGGTTCGAGGGAACGCATCATCCCGAGTTGCGCTTCACGGTGCAGCCGATACGACGGCGAAGTCAAGCCGCTCGTCGAACACCTGCATGCCGTAACCGCTAACGCAAACGCGACCGCTCGAGCAAGCGAGCTGCACATCGCACAGTGTCGCCATCATTAACTGACCTACGTCGGGGATGCTCTTTCTTCTCGATTGCCGACGGCTTTTGATTGGAGCGCCCGCGCCGTGCGGCGCAGGCCCGCAAGGGCTGCGCCAACATGCCGCTCGGCTTCACGGGATTCGAGCACTCGCCGCTCTGCGGATCGCACGCGGCGTGCCAGTGGAAAAGAGCAGGGGGAACGCAGCACTGAGGGTATCGCTGGGAAGGCGGCGCGGCCGGCCACCCCACCGTCGGATCCTGCAGGAACCACACGCCGATGCTCCCGGCTCCCGAATTGTCGAATCGCTCGGCGCCGAAATAGAGCATCGTCTCGCTCGTCGCGGGATCGACGTAGAAGGTCGCGTAGGTGTTGAGCAGGTCGGCCTTGTCCAAAGCGTTGTTCGACTGGGCGCATTCCCATCCGGTGCTGATGTTGAGCGTGTCCCTGCTGCCGCCGCTGAACGTCGACGCGTCCGCGGACGATCCCGCCACGAAGTCGCGGGTGAACTGCGACGACAGAAAATTCGGCGGCAGCGTCGGAGCGACGTCGCCGTTGGAATCGAAGATGCTCGCCCAATCGGCCTTAGGGTCCGCGTCGTCGGCGACGTCGCCCTCGAGCTCGAACTGAGCATCGTGGACTGCCAACGCCGGCGCCGGCGTCGGCGTCCCCAGACAAGCGATCGTCACGTACATCGCGATCATCGTGAATGTGGCCGCGAATGATTTGCGTATAGCGTTTGTCATTGAATCCTTCCCTCCGTGCGGAGTCAGTTGAGCAACGGCCGGACCGACGTCGATCCACGTAGAACCTGGAGAAATCTCGATGTCCGATTTCGCGGCGCTGCACGATCAGCGAAGGGAATCGCAGGCGCGCATGGTCGCGCCGTCAAGTTGCAAGAAATGTTCGGAGGCGGAGTCTATGGCGGCGTCGAGTCGTTACGGACTCGATGCACTATGCGTGTTGTCTATGCAGAGACGCGGTCTAGTAGAGATCACCACGCCGGATGACGCCGCAGCGGCGCACCTCGAGCTCAGCCAAGCGAGAACGGCGGCATGGCGAACCGCAGCCTCATCTCTCGGAACCGCTCTCGCTCCAGAGGTGGGTCTGCGTTTCCGCAACCACGACGTGCGTGAGCAGGAGGAGCGAGACGAGGTTCGGGATCGCCATGAGCGCGTTCGTGATGTCGGAGGCCGCCCAGACGGCAGGAAGCGGCGCCACCGAGCCGATCATCACCGCGATCGTCCAGAGCACGCGATACACGACGACCGACCTGGTGCCGAAGAGATACTCGCACGCCTTCTCGCCGTAGTATGCCCAGCCGAGAATCGTCGCGACCACGAACGTGAGAAGGCCGACCGTCAGCACGATCGGGCCGACCACCGGGATGTCGTTGAAGGCTTGCGCCGTGAGCTGCGCGCCGCCGAGCCCCTGCATCCAATCGCCCGACTGCACGATGACGAGCCCGGTGAGCGCGCACATCACCACCGTGTCCCAGAAGACTCCGCTCGACGACACGAGGGCTTGGCGCACGGGATTCCTGGTCTGTGCCGCCGCCGCGACGATCGCGGCGCTGCCGAGCCCCGCCTCGTTCGAGAAGAGCCCCCGTGCGACGCCGTAGCGCATCGCCTCGCGCACGCCGGCCCCGAGAAAGCCGCCGATCGCCGCCTGCCCGGTGAACGCGCTCGTCACGATGAGCGAGATGGTCGCCGGAATCTGCGACCAGTTCATCGCCAGGATGATGATGCAGCCCACGACGTTGAAGATCGCCATGAAGGGCACGAGCTTCTCGCAGACGGCGGCGATCGAGCGGATGCCACCGAGGATCACGAGCCCCGTCAGCACCATCATGAGCGCTCCCGAGATCCAGGGCGCGACGCCGAACGTGTCGTGCGCGAGCGTCGAGAGCGAGTTCGCTTGCACCATGTTGCCGATGCCGAACGCGCTGAGCGCGGTGAACGCCGCGAACAAGAGCCCGAGCCACCGCTGCTTCAGGGCGTGTTCCAGCACGTACATCGGGCCGCCCGCCATCGTGCCGTCGGCCGCCTTCACGCGATACTTCACCGAAAGCACGCCCTCGGCGTACTTCGTCGCGATCCCGAATACGCCGGTCAGCCAGATCCAGAAGACCGCGCCCGGTCCGCCAGACGCCACCGCCGTCGCCACCCCGACGATGTTGCCCGTGCCGATGGTCGCCGCGAGCGCGGTCGCGAGAGCCGCGAACTGCGAGACGTCGCCCTCCCCCTCGGTCTCGCGCTCGAGCGAGATGCGGATCGCCTTTCCGGTGTAGCGCTGGATGAAGCGCAGGCGCAGCGTCAGGTAGACGTGCGTGCCGAAGAGCAGGATCAGCATCGGCGGTCCCCACACGAGACCGGCGACGTACTCGAGCTGCTTGGTCAGTTCCTCCACCGCGCCCCCTCCTCGTCGATCGCTTCCTTACAACAGTGCGTCGCGAAGCACGAGCAGGACGCCGAGTGCGTCCACGACCCGGCGATCGACAAGACGCGGCGGGGGCATCCACGGAGCGGAGCGACTCGCCGCGCGAGCCGCTCCGCCTTAGTCTCTGCTACTTCCCTTTGACCGGGAAGATCTGGCCGCGGATCTCGCCGGCGGTGAAGGTCGGCGTCGTGTGCACGTTGACGTAGAGCAGACCCTTCTTCAGGAACGACGCCTGCTCACCGGTGAGCGGCCCGACGCACGTGTTGATCGGACCCGTGAACGGCAGTGGCGGTGCGATGGGGAAGATGATGTTGCCCGGCGTCTCGGTGCCCGGAGCGTTGGGGCCGTGGATGTGACAGTCCGACTCGGTTTCCAGAAGATTGCCCCATGTGAGCGAGAAGCAGAACATGTCGGTGTCGGAATCGAGGGTTCCGTAGAGAACACCGAGCCCGTTGCTCGCAACCTGGGGCACTTCCTGGCCGCCGTTCAGGACCGCCATGAAGTTCTTCTTGCCGGCCTCGGCCGGTGTCGCGGTCGCGAGCACCGCCATTGCGGCCGCGATTGCGATCGTCTTCACGATCGCGAGTGCTGCTTCGCCTCTGTTACGCTTGAGCGTGATCATTCGTCATCCTCCTTAGGGGTTAGGGTTGCTGACGAGCTCATCGCGGGGTTCGGCACTTCGGCGCGGGGGCCTACCGGGACATTGCTTCCGCGCCTCTAGAAGCTACGCGCGTGGCACCGGCGACGTCAAGTTGAAACGATCGCCGGGACGGCGGGCCGGCATCGCCAGACCGAATCACTGTGTCGCTGGAACCGCTGGCACTCCGGGAGCGCCTGGGGACGCCGGGGCGGCCGGAGCCGCCGGCTTGCGACTGGCAACGGCCTTCCAGCCCTCGATCTGCAAGCCCCGCTCCAGCGTGTACCCGCTTTGATAGTGGCGGACGACGCCCTTGCCATCGATCAGCACGAAGGTCGGCGTCCCGCTCACCCCGTAGTTCCGGAACGAGATCCGCAGGGGATCGATGGCGACCACCTCGGGGAACGGCTCCTGCATGTCGAGAAAGAACGGCGCCAGCGTCTCGGGATCCTCGTCGGTGATGGCCACGAGCTCGACGTCGCGCTCGCGTGCAAACGCCAGCATCTCGGGAACCGCGTGCTTGCAGATCACACACCACGTCGCCCAGAAGAACAGCAATCGCGGCTTCGTTTGCGCCAGCTCGGTGGTGCCGCGGAAGAGCTCCATCTTGAGCGCCGGCGCGACGCTGCCGACCTTCGGCGGCCCTGGCAGATCGGGCATCGCCAGCGGGTAGGGATCGGGACGGAGGGTGATACGCAGGGGCTGACCGGCGCGCGAGACCTCGAGCGGAGCGGGCTCGCCGATCTCGCGCCACATCGTCCACTCGCGCACCTGCTCGGGCTCCGTGAACGGGTGTCCTGGCGGTCCGAGCACGATGTCGCCGAGACGCAGTCCCGCCGTGTCGGCGGGCGAGTCCGGATTGACGTGCATGACCGTGACCGCGCCGCGCTCCATCTTGTAGCGCTGGCGCTGCGTCTCCGACAGCGGGCGGAAATGGATCCCCATGTAGGCGGGCATGAGACTCTCGACGAGGCGCTGCTCCTCGGCGATCGGCGGAAACGGCGCTGGCGGCTCGAGCTCGGCCGCCGAGGCGACCCGCGCCTCGTTGCCGAGCGCCAGCGCTTCGCAGCTCGCCAGGCGATCGACCGCGGCGCGCTCCTCCGCGGCCGCCTGGTCGGCGACGTACACGCGTCCGGCGATGCTGGTGAGGAGCGCGCGCATCCGCAGCACCACGCCGAGGCGGACCTCGGCGCGGTAGCTCGCCGCCGCCGCTTCCTCCGCCTTCTTCCTGAGCGCGATCAAGCGCGCGTACCGCTCGGCGTCGTTCTCCGCGAACGGCAGCAAGCCGGCGATCAGCTCACGCGCCGTCGCGCCGCGCTGCTCGGGGGTGAGCGCTTCGAGCTGCTTCGGCTCGAGGCGGGCGCGCCATTCCGGATGCTGCTCCACGAAGCCCCGCATGTTCTCGACCTTCAGGGACTCGAGCGCTTGCCGCCAGCGTTCCGCGTACGTGCCCAGCCGTTGGCTGAACTCGGGAAGCGTGCGTGCCTGCTCTTCGAGCTCGGCGAGCGAACGCGGGCTGTACGAGCCGAAGGTTCGACCGATCCGATCGAGCAAACGGATCTCCGGCTCCCACGCGGCGCGGTTCCGCCAGGCCGTGGCCAGCAAGCCGTCGACCAGCTCCGCGAAATCGCGCCCGCTGGCCTTGGCGGCGTGGTGCAGCAACTGATCGAGATAGAAATCGACGGTCGCGTGCGGCACGTCGGGTGTTCGATCGGTCACCAGCACACGGCGCTGCGCTTCGGAGAAGCGATCGAGCTCGGCGAGCGCCTCGACGAAGTTGTGCGAGTGGCCGATGCCCTCCTTGCCGCGATTTTCGGGATAGCAGCCGTAGGCGGGCCGATCGGCCGTCGAGGCGAAAAACCCGCACACGTTGCCCGCGGGCGTGACGGGTGCGGCGGCCGGCGTGCCGGTCGCGGCGGCGGGCGCGCCGGCGATGGCGTTGGCGAACGCGCCGGCGAAACACTGCGACATCAGCATCACCACGGCGACCTGCGGATCGAGGAGCGCGAAGAGCCCGCGCAGCTCGGCGACGTCGAGCTTCTCGCCCCACAGCGAGATCGTGTTGTTGGTGATGTCGGCCTCGTTCTTCTCGCCGTGGTCGGTGACGTAGAACAGCAACGTGTCGCCGTCGCCGAGACGCGCGCCCTCCTCCGTGAACCAGGCGCGCAGGCCGTCCTTTTTTGCCGGGCGGAGCACGACGCCGTCGATCTCCGAGTTCACGTAGGTGATCGGGGTCCGGAGCCATCGATCGGCACCCGTGGTCGGCAGAATCCATTCTCCGGGACTGGACTCCCCCTCGGTCTTCTCACGGATCGCCAGGTCGGCGGCCGGATCGGCGCCGTCACCGCTGAAGACGGCGATGCGCGCGTCCGGGACACCGTGCGCGCGCAGCAGCGCGAGCATCTCGGTCACGTGCACGAGGTGCGACCGGTAGTTGATCTCACGCCGGCTGCCGCCGTTCAGCAGGAGCGCGAACACGCGACGGTCGGCGGCCGCCGGCGCAGCGCCCGCGGACCCCGTCCCGGCAACCGTGCTGGCCGTTCCGGTGCCGGGTGCCTGGACGTCCGGTGGCGCTCCCGCCCGTGTCGCGCACGCCAGCATGACCGCGAGTACCAGCAGCAGAGCGATCCGCTGGAGCTCGGGACAGGGACGCGGGGGCGACACGCGCCTGACCCTAGCAGAGGACCGCGAGGTCGAGAATCGGGGCGATCCGGCCGTCGGCCTCGCATTGCAGGCGCTCCGCGGAGCATGATGGACGCATGGCCCTCGAGAGTCTCAACCCCACCAGCGGCGAGCTGATCGCCGCCTACCCGGAGCACGACGCCGCCGCGATCGAGTCGCGACTGGCACGCGCCGCCGACGCGTTCACGCACTGGCGCGCGACGCCGATCAGCGAACGCACCGCGGTGCTGGCGCGCACGGCTCGGGTTCTGGAAGCACGCCGCGACACTCTCGCCGGACTCATGACCGACGAGATGGGGAAGCCGCTTGCGGACTCGCGTGCCGAGATCGCGAAATGCGCCTCCGGATGTCGATACTACGCGGAGCAGGCTGCCCGGATCCTGGCGCCGGAGCCCGTTCCGACCGAAGCCGCCAAGAGCATGGTCGTCTTCGATCCGCTCGGACCGGTGCTGGCCGTGATGCCCTGGAACTTCCCCTTCTGGCAGGTCTTCCGCTTTGCGGCGCCGGCGCTTGCCGCCGGCAACGTCGGCCTGCTGAAGCACGCCGCCAACGTCTCGGGATGCGCGCTCGCGATCGAGGACGTGTTTCGCGAGGCCGGATGTCCACCCGGTGTGTTCCAGACGCTGCTGATCGGGTCGGAACGGGTGGCGACGGTGATCGCCGACGAACGGGTCGTCGCGGTCACCCTCACCGGCAGCGAGGGTGCGGGGGCGAACGTGGCGGCGTGCGCCGGCCGGGTCCTCAAAAAATGCGTGCTCGAGCTCGGCGGCAGCGATCCTTTCTTGGTGCTCGCCGACGCCGACGTGACACACGCCGCCCGCCAGGCCGCCGCCGCGCGCGTCATCAACTCCGGGCAAAGCTGCATCGCCGCCAAGCGTTTCATCGTCGTCGAACCGGTCGCGGCGCGATTCACCGCCGAGCTCGTCACCGCCATGCGGGCGCTCGCGGTCGGCGACCCGCGCCGCGACGGCACCCAGGTCGGGCCGCTGGCGCGCGGCGACCTCCGCGACGAGGTTGCGCGTCAGGTCGAGGAGTCGCTCGGCGCCGGGGCGCGCCTGCTCTGCGGCGGGACGAAGCTCCCGGGGCCGGGATTCTTCTATGCGCCGACCGTGCTGGCAGACGTGCGCCCGGGCATGCGCGTGTTCGACGAGGAGGTGTTCGGTCCGGTCGCAGCGGTGGTGACGGCGCGTGACGAGGACGATGCTCTCGCACTCGCCAATCGATCGCGCTTCGGCCTCGGCGCGAGCATCTGGACCCGTGACACCGCGCGCGCAGAGACGCTTGCCCGCCACCTCGACGCCGGCATGGTATTCGTCAACGCAATCGTGCATTCCGATCCACGCCTGCCCTTCGGCGGCGTCAAACGCTCGGGATTCGGTCGTGAGCTTTCGTATTTCGGTTTGCGCGAGTTTGTGAATGTCCGGACGATCTTCGTCGCCGCTCACGAGCATTCCGACAATTGATCCCATTGCTACCGCTGATGTCGGTCTGATAAGGATCGGCGCGATAGATGTCATAACTCTGTCGGGGGTCGATATGGCAAAACGACGCAAACGAACGAGGAAGGCGACGAGCAGCGCGACGACGACTCTGTCGGAGCTGCGCCGGCAAGCGCGCGCCGTCATGAAAAGGTTTCAACGCACGGGTCGACGACAGCTCGGCGCCATCGAGAAGGAGATTGCAAGGCTCAACCGGCGGCGGCAAACGCTCGTCGAGGAGATCAATGCGGTCATCGGCGGCGTATCCGCAGGCATCGTCGGGCGCGGTGGGGCCCGTGCAGCGCAACGCGGACGCCGCGGTGCACGCAGCCGGGTGGACTGGAACTCCGTGTTCGCGCGCTTGCCGAAGGGACCGTTCAGCGCCGGCGACGTCCGCAAACTGGTCTCGGGCGTGGCAGCGGGAACCTTTTCGCAGCGCCTCACCGGTTGGGTGCGGGAGAAGAAGCTCAAGCGCACCGGGTCGCGGCGCGGCACCCGGTATACGAAGGCCGCCTGATCCATCCACGCGTCGCCGCCGCGGCTCGGGTCTGCAACCGAGCCGTGGCGCGACGACCGGTGGGCCCTCCACACGGTCGGAATCCTTGTAAAATCAAGGGGTAGTTGACACATAGTCTGAGCGCTGCGTAAGGTCTCGACCGCACGCTTCATCCCGAAGCGCACGTACCCCTTCGAGGCCTGGACAATGCGAATGATGCTCCCGACGCAGCGCGATCGTCGCACCGCCGATCGCTCTCTCCGCGCGTTCTTCACCAACTATCGATCAATCGATTTTCGTCGTGCGATCGCCACCATATGCCGGTTCTACGATGTGAAGCCGCCGCGCGTGGAATGGTACGAATACCTGGATTGGGGCAAGGGCGCCGGACGAACATACGAGAACGGCAAGATCCACCTCGTGCATCCCGAAAACTGGAAGAAGGGACGCAAGTACAACTACGATGCGACAGTGGATTCACACCGTTCACCACGAGATGGGCCACTATCTCTTCTGGGCCGACGCGGAACGAAAGGCCGACCTCTTCGCCGCCGGCATGATGCAAGGACTCTCCCTTCAACCGGCGGGGCATGCCCGCAAGCCGCCGGCGCGCATCCGACTCGTCGGAACACGTCGCAGCGTCGGACGCCTGCGCAGCGCCGGCTGACGATCCGCTGTCGCCTACGCCATCAGGTCCTCGCCACCGTCGACGCCGATCACGTTACCCGTGATCCACTGCGAGTCCTCGGTGGCGAGCATCGCGATGGCCTTCGCGACGTCGGTCGTCTGGTCATGCGCCCGCTCGGGTTGCGGCCCGCGCCTGCTGCGCCATCCACTCGCCGCCGGGGATCTTGCGCAACGCCGGCGTGTCGGTCACCCCGGCGCGGATCGCGTTCACCGTGATGCCCGCGCCGGCCGAGCTCGACCGCGAGCTGCCGCACGTGCGACTCGAGGGCGGCCTTGGCCGCGGACACGGCGCCGTAGCCGGGCCAGACGCGCGCCGCGCCGGCGCTCGTCATCGCGAGGACGCGGCTGCCGCGCGCCGAGCAGTCCACGCGCGAGCGGTCCTGCACCCAGTACACCAGGCTGTGCGCCATCACGTCGAGCGTCATCTCGATCTGCGCCGGTGTCGCGAGTCGCGTCGCGTCGGCGCCCACGAAGGGACCGAGGCTGCCGAACGCGAGCGAGTGCATGCAGCACGCGCACACTGCCATCCGCCGTCCTCTGCGACGTGCTCCTTCAGGGCGTCGAGCACATGGCGGCGCTTCTCGTGGTCGGCGGCGTTGACGTTGAAGAAGAGCGCTCGCCGCCCCGTCGGCGCGGATCGCGGCGGTGATCTCCGTCACGTGCGCCAGCCGGCGCCTGCGATCGAGGTGGACGCCGCAGACGCCCATGCCGCGGCGCCCGAGCTCGCGCGCCGTCGCCGCACCGAAGCCGCTCGAAGCCCCGAGGATCAACGCCCACATCGGCGGCGGAACATAGTGCACGCATCCCCACATCGGCAACCCAGCGCCGCACTCGTGACCCGCATGCCCAACCCCTCAGTTTCCTTGCCTTCCTGCAGGTCGCACGCTAAGGTCCGCCGGCATGTCGCAGGAGCGCGGCGAAGGCGGACCGGCGGTCGCCAATCGCTGGTGGGTCGATACCGACAAGATCAAGGAGCACACGCGGCCGGTCCAATCCGGCGAGCGCCCGCCGGTTGGAAGCAAGTTCTTCGATATCGGCTACGAGTTCGATCAGGACCGAGCGCGCACCCGTCTCACCGACATCAACCTCAAGTTTCTCGAGGAAGCCAAGCCTGCCGCCAATGAATGGGTGGTGATACGCATGGTCCCGAACCATTCGGTACCCGCCGCCGAGCTCGAGCGTATGAAGCGCCGCCTCCTCCTTCCCCCGGGCGCGCGGGGCGTGATAGTGGACTCCGGCCGCTCGGTACGCTTCATCATCACCGGCGATCCCATCGGCGAGCGCATCCTGGAGTTCACCCTCGGCGAGGAGTCCTCGTTCGACTGCTGGATCCGGGGAGACTGGGTACGGGAGGAATTGTTCGGGAGCCTTGACGACGCCTTGATGAAAGCACGGCCGTACGTGGGCCACTATCTGGAAGGGTCGCGCACCGACGTTCTGTGACGGGAGTTTCCGTCGCTCACCACATCACGCAGGAGAGCAGGTACACGTAGCCAGGAGGAGGCACTATGGCGGAACAACACGGCGCAGGTCACGAGGCAGAGGAAGTCAAAGAGGCCATCTGGACGTATACCGGGTGGGCGGTCGTTCTCCTGATTTGCGTCGGCGCCGGTGTCTTCATCGGCTACGAGCTCTGGGGCGACGCGCGGGTCCTGCGCGATGATCTCAACAAGCAGACCGAGATGGTGAACACGCTGAAGAACGAGCGCGAGACCATCAAGAGCCAGCTCGCGCTCGCCACCCGCGACAAGGAAGCCTGTCAGCGCTCGTTGGCGAGTGCAGGAGGCGGCGGCGCACAGTAGCGCGTTCGCGTTCCACATTTTCCTTTCCTGCCGGCGGCGGGTCACGCCGTCGGCCCACCGGCAGATCCCCTCACAAGTACGAGATGAAGTTCTTCATCGCGGCGAGCAACGCCTCGATGTCCGCGTACGGCTCGAGGTCGTCGTAGAGCAGCGCGTAGTGCGCCCGCACGCGCGAGCGGTCCTGTTCGTCCTCGGGAAGCGCAACCTCGGCCTGAAACATCTTGAGGATCCCTTGTGTCTGGAGCTTGGTCTCGGTGGGAATGTCATCCGAGATCGCGATGAGAAGGCGCACGCGCTCGACCAAACGACCGAGGATGTACGCGTCGCTGCGGTCGACCATGCGTGCGGGCGGGGGCGCGGCAACCGCGGCGATCAGGACCCGCCGCCGTCCTTCTTTGGCGTTCCCGCCTGCTCCTCCGCGAGCTGGCGTTTCCAGTCGAGAACGCGTGCCTTGGCGCCCTCCGCTTCCGCCTCGGCGATCAATCCCTTGCGTTGGTAGAACATCGAGAGGCTGGTGTGCGCGAGCGTATCGTCGGGGGTGAGCTCGACGAGTCGGCGTCCGTAGGTGATCGCCTCGTCGAACATGCCCTTGTCTGCGTATGCCATGGCGATGCCGTGGATCGCGTCGGCAAAGGTCGGGTCGAGCGCGATCGCCTGCTCGTATACCGCGATCGCGTCGTCGAGCTGTCCATCGGCGACGAGATCGACCGCACGGTCGTACAACTCGTCCTTGTCGGCATGCTCCGGCGAGAGTAACGGATCGCCCTCAGGGCGACAAGCGCGGGCTCCGCGAGGAGAGGCACCGGCTAGCGATCGGTATCGCGGCTCGCGCCCCGGTCGCGACTCACTGTCGAGTCGCTACCCGCGCTCCGGCCGACGTTGACACCCTGCGGGGCAGCCCCTATGGTCGCCGGCGGTGGGGTTTCGACGAGCGCGGCGACGAAGGCGCGCGGCACCCCGACCGTTCCCCGTTCGCGCCAGAACATCAGCCACTTGCCCGCATACCAGTAGTCGCGGACGACGATGGCGCGACCGTTGCGGAAGTGAATCGTCACCTCCGCCCCGGCGGGAACCACCCAGATCATGAACGAAGCACCGAACAGCATCGCTACCATGACCGACGTTGACCACGACGACGTCGCGGCGCGAATCCAGGCGTTCATCTCGGCATCCTCCATCGAGGATTTTGACGCCCTGGCGCTTGCCGCGCATGCCTACCAGTATCGACGGAACGCTCCCTACCGCCGGCTCGCGGATCGTGTCGGCGCGGCGCGGCCGACCCACTGGCCGGAGATTCCCGCCGTACCGGCAGCCGCCTTCAAGGAGAGTGTGCTCGTCTGCGGTCGCGCCGAGCGCATCTATGAGAGCAGCGGCACCACCGAGGGAGCGGAGCGTCGCGCGCGCCACTACGTGCCCGATACCGCGCTCTATCGCGGCGCGGCGCTCGCGGGCTTCGCGCGTGCCGTGCTGCCCGCCGGCGAGCGTCGTCGCTTCATCGTCGCGGCCCCCGAGCGGGCGTCACATCCGGCGTCGTCGCTCGGCGAGATGGTGAGCTGGCTCCGCGACCGCCTACGACAACGGCGATACACCCGGCTTTCTCGACCCCGCCGGTCTCGATCTGGCCGGTCTCGCGGCGGCGCTCGATACGCTCGCGCCCGGCGAGCCCATCGTGCTGATCGCGGTCACATCGGCACTGTTGCGGCTCGCCGACGACGGCCGTGATAGCGGTCGGCGCTGGCAGCTTCCCGAGGGAAGCCTCGTCGTCGACACGGGGGGCTGCAAAGGCTACCCGCGCGACGTTCCCCGCGCGGCGATCGTCGCTCGCTACGGCGAGGTATTCGGCGTCCCGCCCGCCCAGGTGGTGAACGAGTACGGCATGACCGAGCTGTGCTCGCAGCTCTACGCGCGCGCCACCGGTCCGCTCGAGCCTCCACCGTGGATGCGCACGCTGGTGTGCGATCCGCTCACCGGTCGACCCCAGCCTCCGGGCCACGCGGGTCTGCTGCGCCACTTCGATCTCGCCAATCTCGGCTCGGTCGTGGCGATCCAGACCGAGGACATCGGCCGGCAGGTGGACGGCGGCATCGAGCTGCTCGGCCGCGCACCGCGCGCCGAGGCGCGGGGCTGCTCGTTGCTCCTCGCACCGTGACGACGATGGCGGTTGCCGCGCAGGAGTCGCCGGGCGACTTCGATCTTCGGGTCGCGCCGCACGATCTCGGTCCCATCATCGACCGGCTCGTCCAGTCGGGGCACGTGCTCGCGCGCATGACGCTCGACGACCGCATCGCGGCCATCGACCGGGTCGCCGCCGAATGGCTCCGCGACGACTCGCCGTGGCGCCGCCTCGCCCTCGAGGGGGTGCCCGCGGCGACCGGTTATCCCCGCGCCACCGTGGGGCTCGCGCTCGATCATCTCTGGGGGGCATTGCGCGCGCCGTCCCTGCGCGCGGTCGCGGAAGCCGAGGGCGTCGCCGGAAACGACGCCGGCGGGCGCCCGCGGCTCGCCGTTCACGTGCTCGCGGGCAACGTTCCCGGCGTCGGTGTCTTCGGAATGATCGCCGGTCTGCTCACCGGCGTGCCGGGGCTCGTGAAAGACCGCGCGCCGCGAGCCGTTCATTCCGGCGCTCGTCGCGCGGGCGATGGCGAATGAAGACCCGCGCCTCGGGGCCGCGCTCGCGGTCGTGCACTGGCCGGGCGGGAGCGAGGCGCACGAGCGGACGGCGCTCGCGAGCGCCGACGTGGTGCTCGCCTACGGCCGCCCCGCATCGCTGGATGCGATCGCCGCCCAGCGGCCCCGACGCCTGTTGCGCTTCGGACCGCGTCTCAGCGTCGCCGTGGTCGCGGCCGAGGCGCTCGACGATCCCGCGACGGCCGTCGATGCGGCGCTCCAGGTGGCGCTCTTCGATCAACAAGGGTGTCTCTCGCCGCAGATTCTGATCGCCGTCGGCGACGAACCGGGACGGAGCGAGCGTTTCGCGGCCGCGCTCGCCGGCGAGCTCGGGCGTCTGGCGGTGACGTTGCCCGCGGCACCGCTCGCGCTCCCCGAATCGGCGGCGGTCGCGCGGTTTCTCGATCGGCAGCGCTGGCGGGCGCAGGAAGGTGCCCCGGTCCGCGTTTTCGCCGACGCCGAAGGTCGTTTCAGCGTCGTCGTCGATCGCAGCGGCACGCTCCCCCCAAGCCCGCTCCATCGACACCTCGTGGTGGTGCCCGTCGCATCGTTGGCAGCCATCGAAGGCGTCCTCGCTCCCCTGCGGGGTTTGATCGAGGCGATCGGCTATGCGGGCGACGAGCGGCGCACCGATACCGTCGCTGCCCTCGCGGCCGCGTGTGGTGCGCACCGCGTGTGCCCGCTGGCGCGCATGCAGGCCCCGCCCTTCGCGTGGCGCCAGAGCGGTCACGCGCGTCTCGCGTGCTTCGCTCCGGAGGAGCGCGGTGCATGAGCGGTCGCGCTGCGCGCCGGCGCCCGGCGTCGTCACGCGTTGCCAGCACGGGCGCGCTCACGCGCGCTTTTCGCCGCCATCTCGCCCAGACCTCGGCCGCGCCTCTCGGCCTCGCGATCGCACGCGCGCGCGGTAGCTGGCTCGTCGATCGTCGCGGCCGCCGCTATCTCGACTTCCTCGCCGGCATGGGGGTCGCCAACGTCGGCCACGCGCACCCTGCCGTCGTCCGGGCCGTGTGCCGCGCAGCTCCGGCGCTACCTGCACGTCATGGTGTACGGCGAGTACGTGCTCGAGCCTCAGGTACGCCTGGCCGCGCGACTCGCCGCCCTGGCGGGTCCGCCCCTCACCGTCGCATATCTGACGAACAGCGGCGCCGAGGCGATCGAGGGCGCCCTCAAGGCGGCGCGCAAGTACACCGGACGAAGCAGACTGGTCGCGTTCGCGCTCGGCTTCCATGGCGACACGCTCGGCGCGCTCTCGATCGGGGGCAACCCGCGCTACCGCACGCCCTTCGCTCCGCTGCTGCCCGGCGTGAGCGTGTTGCCGTGGAACGATACGCGGGCGCTCACCGCCATCGACCGGCGGGTCGCCGCCGTCGTGATCGAGCCGGTGCAAGCAGAAGGCGGCGTCCGGATCGCCGACCCCGCGTACCTGCGGGCGCTGCGCGCGCGCTGCACGGCGGTCGGCGCGGTACTGATCTTCGACGAGGTGGTCACCGGTCTCGGCCGCACCGGCGCGCTCTTCGCATTCGAGCACAGCGGTATTCGCCCGGATCTGCTCGTGCTCGCCAAAGCGCTCGGCGGCGGCCTCCCACTCGGCGCCTTCATCGGCCCGCGACGCATCCTCGGGACGCTCTCCCGCCGATCCACCACTCGGACACGTGACGACGTTCGGCGGTCACCCGCTCTCGTGCAGCGCAGGGCTCGCCGCACTCGACGTGCTCGTCGACCGCGACCTGCCGGCGCGCGCGCGGGTACGGGGTGCCGAGCTGGCGCGCGGCCTCGAACGCCTGCGTGAGCGTCATGCGCAGGTCCGGGCGGTGCGTGGCATCGGGCTCTTGCAGGCGATCGAGCTCCGCAACCCGGCAGCGACCCGTCGCTTCGCCGCCGCGTGTCTCGCACGCGGGCTCGTCCTCAACTGGACCCTGCACCGCGACACCGTCATCCGCCTGGCGCCGCCCCTCACCGTCTCGCGCCGCGAGATCGCGCACGCGCTCGGCGTGATGGACGCCGCGCTCACGTCCGTTCGAAAGCGGTAGTCGTCCCCGGGGTACCCCTCCCGCGAGACGCGGGATCCTGCCATCCGGGGAGAGCCGGCGCGGTCGAAGGTCGCGCCCATGCACGAAGGTCGCGCGCGCGCGACGCATGTGCGCATCTGCCACCGCACTCGCGCACCGCTGCGAAGCTGGATGGTGAACTCAAGTGATTGACATCCCTAGGCGAATCGGTTGAATCCTGTGTCGTAGCAGGTGGCAAGCTTCTTGCCATGGACTTGTCTCACTCGGTGGCCACCTACCAATCAACCGTAGACCCCTTGTGCCGACGACCAACGGGCGGACGGCTGCGGTGCGTCTCGTTGGCGTTCACTGTCCTGATGCTCGCCGCGACCAACGCGGCGGCCCAGCCCGCCAACGACGCCTGTGCGTCGCCGACGGTGATCGCGTCGGCGCCATTCAGCACGACCGAGAACGTTGCCACCGCGACGACGGAGGCGGGCGATCCGTCGCAAAGCTGCGGATCGGTCACCGTGCCGAAGAATACGAAGAGCGTCTGGTTCAGTTTCATCGCACCCGGCAACGGGACCGTGATCGCCGATACCTTCGGCAGCGACTACGACACCGTGCTGAGCGTGTACACGGGCACCTGCGCGACCCCGACCGAAATCCAATGCAATGACGACAGCGGCTCGGTGGACTCGAAGGTCATCGTCCCGGTCACGTCCGGTACGACGTACCGCTTCGAGATCACGAAGCACGGCGACTCGATGGGAAGCGGTACCAACCTTCATTTCAATCTCCGATTCGGTTCGCCGCCCAGCAACGACGCCTGCACGGCGCCGGTGATCGTCGGCGCCACACCTTTCGCCGACAGCCGCAACACCGTCGGGGCGACGACCGCCGGCAACGACCCGGCGCTGTGCGTTCCGGAGGACGTCGATCCGCAGGGTTCGGCAAGCGTGTGGTACCGCTTTACGCCCGCTGGCCCGGGTACGGTGACGGTCCACACCCTGGGAAGTGATTACGACACGGTGCTGGCCGCATACACGGGTGCCTGCGGGAGCTTGAGCGAGGTCGAGTGCAATGACGACAAGGACATTTCTACGCTTCAATCGGAGATCATTTTTCCAGCTTTGGGTGGCACGCAGTACCTGATCGAGGTGGCGGGGTTCGATGTCGAGGGAGGAGGTGCACTGAGCGTGACATTGAGCTTCTCGCCGGCGCCGACACCAACCCCAACGGCCACTCGGACGGTCACACCGACGGCAACAGGCCTCACTCCCACGCCGACGCCGACCGTAACGCCAACGGCAACCGTCACCCGCACTCCCACGCCGACGGTGACAGCGAGCCCGACACGCACGCCGACACCAACTCCCACACGCACTGCGACACCGACACTCACTGCAACACCCGCGGTAACGGCGACCCGGACGGCGACGCCAACCGTGACCGCCACTCCTACTGTCACGGCGACGCCCACCCGGACCGCCACGCCTACCGTGACGGCGACGCCGACGATCACCGCGACCGCGACGGTAACGGTAACGCCGACTCCGACCGTGACCGCAACGCCGACCGTGACCGCGACGCCGACCGTGACCGCAACGCCGACTGTAACGGCGACGCCCGACCCTGACCGCGACGCCGACCGTGACGCCGACGCCGACCGTGACCGCGACGCCGACCGCGACGCGCGACGCCGACCGTGACCGCGACGCCGACCGTCACCGCGACGCCGACCGTAACCGCGACGCCGACCGTGACCGCGACGCCGACCCTGACCGCCACGCCTACCGTAACGGCAACGCCGACGATCACCGCGACGCCGACCGCAACGGCGACGCCGACGGTGACTGCAACGCCGACCCTGACGGCAACACCCACCGCAACGGCGACGCCGACGGTGACTGCAACCCCGACCCTGACGGCAACGCCGACCGCAACGGCTACGCCGACGGTGACTACAACCCCGACCCTGACGGCAACGCCCACCGCAACGACAACGCCGACCCCGACCGTCACGGCGACCCCCGGAGGAGCATGCTCGGGCGGCCTTGGGTTTCCGCTCTGTACTGGCACGTGTCCGGGGCCGTTCGTCTGTCAGCTGAGCGGCCCCGGCTGCGTGTGCGACGTCGACCCCGGGGCCACGGCGACGGCGACGCCAACCTCCACGCCTACGGCCACGCCGACGCTGACGTCGACGTGACCGGACGCCGACCGCAACGGTAACCGCGACTCCCACCGCGACGCTAACGGCGACGGTCACCGCAACCCCGACCCTGACTGCGACGCCGACCGTAACGACAACGCCGACGGTCACCGCGACCGCAACGGTAACGGTGACGCCGACTCAGACCATGACCGCAACCCCGACCCGGACCGCGACGCCGACCGTAACGACAACGCCGACGGTCAGCGGAACCCCAACGGTAACGGTGACGCCGACTCAGACCGTGACCGCGACGCCGACCGTCACGCTGACGCCATCCGCAACCGCCACACCCACGCCGACTGTTCCGGCAACCCAGACCGTGACGCCGACCCCAACCGTGACCGCGACGCCAACGCAGACCGCGACGCCGACCCGGACCGCCACCCCCACGGTGACGGCGACAGCGACCGTGACAGCGACGCCTACCGTGACGCCAACGCCGACCGCGACTGCGACGCCTACCGTCACGCTGACGCCGACTCAGACGCGGACGCCGACGCCGACTGTCACGCTGACGCCACCCACAACCGCCACACCCACACCGACGGCTCCGGCAACCCAGACGCGGACGCCGACACCCACCGTGACCGCGACGCCGACCGTAACGGCGACACCCACCCTGACCGCGACGCGCACGGTGACGCCGACGCCGACCGTGACGCCAACGCCGACTCAGACGCGGACGCCGACGCCGACTGTCACGCTGACGCCGCCTACAACCGCCACACCCACGCCGACCGTTCCGGCAACCCAGACTGTGACGCCGACCCCGACGCTGACGGTGAGCGCCACGCCAACCACGACGTCAACGCGGACGGCAACTCCCTCGAGCACTCCGACACTGACGGGCACGCGCACGCCGACACCGAGCGCAACCCCGAGCTCGACGCCGAGCGCATCCGCGACTCCTGCGGCGAAGGCGGCGGAGAAGTGTCAGGTGGCGCTCGGGAAGGCTGGCGGACGGCTCGTACGAACGAGGCTCAGAGCTCCTCGAGGGATGCCGGAAGACCCTCTTCAAGTGCATCGAGACGCGAGCCTGCCGGGGCCGAGCAAGACGCGTGCGTCGCACAAGCGGGAGACAAGTGTACGGCCGCGCTCACGACCAAGCTCGACGCAGCCGAACAGGCGTTCATCAAAGCGCGTCACGGCGAGCTGCACGGCGTTGGATGTGCAGGTCGGACTGCGGGACCCGAACGTCGGACTCGGATACGCAACCCTGGAGACCGCCTGTCAGGCGGACTTTGCGACCAGCGGACTGGCGGGAGTGTTGGTGTGCGTTCTCGGCCAACACTCGTGCGCGACCGAGCAGTTGCTCGACCTCGAGGCGCCACGCTTGCGTGAGCTGCTGATACAGCGGCGGCGTGGACGCGAGCGTGCTGGCGGCGCTCACGTGCCTGCACCGACCGTGGCGGAATGGGGCGCGGGCCTCGGGGACACCGAGACCGGGAAGGATCTGGTCAAGTGCACGGCAGGAATCTCGAAGGCGGCACGAAAGTTCGTCGACAAGAAGCAGAAGAGCGTCGCCAAGTGCATCGCACGCCTCTTCCGATGCGAGCAGACCAAGTCCGACGATCCGAGCTGCGAGCACCAAAGCAGGGCAGGAGTGCGCGAAGCAGTTCGCTAAGATCGCGAGCGCGGAGCAAGCGCTGGGTGCGGCGGTGGCGAAGGCCTGTCCGGACGCGCTGTACCCGGCGGTGCGGAATCCGCTGGGCGTGAACGTGGCGGCGCTCACGGACGAGTGCACGAGCGTTGGCGTCTCCGACATCACCACCAGCGTGAGTCAGTACGCGCAGTGTCTCGTGCGCCAACACGAGTGCGTCGTCGACGAGCTCGCGACGTACGAGATGCCGCGCGCGGCCGAGCTGATCGACGGCGTCGACTTTCCGGGGCTCGGCCTCGACCCGGCACCGAAGTTCCCCCCCGACTTCTGCCCGACCCTGACTACGGCGCCCACACCGTAGCCGTCCCAGCACTTCGCCGAGCCTGTCTCGGGGTCGACACCTTCCCGACCGGGTGTTAACCGGACGTCGCCGCAAGGACGACGACATGACGGGCCGGCGCGCTTGAGAACGAATGGCGTAGCGACCGAAAGGGTCGCCATGGCCCCGCCAGGGGGATGGGGCGCGTTCTCCGCTGCCTGCGCCGTCTTCTTGCTCGCGACGCGTCGCCATGTTCGGCGACGTGCTGCTCACCGGCGCGCGCGCTCGTCGTCTCGAAGGCGCACGAGGATCTCTTCGACATCTTCGTCAACTGGCAGGTGTTCGGGTTCACCGAGCTACGCAAGGGGAACCTCCCGCTCTGGAACCCGCACGTGTACTCCGGCGCAGCCCTTCGTCGGCGGATTTCAACCGGCACTGCTCTACCCGCCCAACTGGCTCGGGCTCATCCTCTCGACGGCTACCGCCATCAACGTCGGTGTGGCGCTGCACGTGTTCCTCGCCGGGTCTCTGGACCTACCTCTGGGCGTCGTACCGGCGCTTGCACCCCGCGGCGTGCGTCTTCGCGGGTCTCGTCTTCATGTTCTGCGGTGCGCACTTCCTCCAGCTCTACCGCGGCCACCTTCCGAACCTCCGCACGGTGATTTGGGCGCCCTCGTTCTGCTCGTCGCCGACGGCCTCGTTCAGACCGCGCGCCGTCGTGGGTGCTGCTCGGCATGGCCGTGGTCGCCCTCCAGCTCCTTGCCGGCCACGTCCAGGAGTTTCTTCTACACCTCGCTGATCGCCGGCCTCTCCGTCATCGCTCTGCGTCGTGCGCGCACCCGTGGGCGTTGGCGCGCGATCCCCGGTCTCCGCCCGCCATCTATGCCGGCGCGGCGTGCCTTGTCGCGGTCCAACTGCTCACCGGGCTTGATGCGGTATCGGAATGTCTGTCCGTGCCGACCTCGAGTGGAAGATCGCGCGCATCTTCGCGTTCCCTCCGGAGAATCTCCTCACGCTCGTGCTCCCCGGCGTCTTCGGCGACATGATCGGTCAGCCGTACTGGGGACGATGGACACTCTCCGAGATGTCGCTGTTCATCGGCACGGCACCCTTTCTGTGCGCCATCCATGCCGTGCGCTATGGGGACCGGGAGCGCCGGCGCTTTTCGCTCGCGCTCACCGTCGTCGCCCTCGTTCTGGCCTTCGGCTACTACACCCCGCTCCATCGGCTCCTCTACGACTATGTCCCCGGGTTCGGGAGCTTCCGCGGCACTACCAAGTTCACCTTCCTGGCTTCGGCGTTTCTCGCGATGCTCGCGGGTGTCGGCCTCGACCACCTGCTGACGGACCACGGCGAATTCGCGACATCCCCTGCGGCGGCGCGGGGCCGGCGACCGGACTCGGAGCGCGCCTCTCGACCGGCGCTCGGGGAGACGCGCTTCACGGAGCGCGTCGCAGCCGCTGCCTTCGTGCTCCTTCTGTTCGCCGCTGCCGCAATCCTGTGGTCGGTAGTCACAGGTCAGGACGGATGGTGGGCGCGACTCCTGGCGTCGATCGACCTCAGCGATGAAGCGTACCTGTTCTACAAAGTCGACCGGAGCGGTGACTTCTTCGCGCGCGCCGGGCGGCACGCCGCGACGTCCTTGCTCATTGCGGCCTGCACGTTCGCGCTGCTCGCCGCCCTGTTCGGCGCGCGGCGCGACGCCGGCGCGCCGCGGTCTACGGCATCGCGCTCCTTGGCGGCCTCGAGCTCTTCGCCTACGCGCGGTACTCCCGGCCAACCTTCGATCTCGCGCCGATCACTCGAGGCGATCGAGGCCTTGAGCCGTTGCTCCTCGCGCGAACTCCAGGAGACTACCGGCTCCTGAGCTACAATCCCTACCTCGCGATGAGTGCCGGCGCGTCCGACCTCTACGGCTTCGATCCGATGCTTCTGGCACGCTACGCCGAGTTCCTGGCCTACGCGCAGGGCATGGAGCCCGACGACTTGGTCGTGACCCGGATGGGTCGTGTCGTGCCGGCCTTGGGCCTGCTGCGGCTCCGCTACACGTTTCGCGTCGAAGGCACTGCCGGAGTCGCCCGCTTCGCCGACCTCAAGGAGCTACCCCGCGCGCTGCTCGTTCGAGATCTGGCGGATTGTGGCCGACAAGGACGAACGGCTCGCCGCCCTCACCGATCCGAGCTTCGACGCGCGGGCAATCGTCCTGCTCGAGACCGACCCCGGTCCGGCCTTCGTTGCCGCTGCCGCGCCGGGATCCATCGCGCCGAGTCCGTGCCATCGTCCGCATCCGTCGCGGTCGTCGACATCTCGAGCGACATCCTGGAGGTCCGCGCCGAGACACCCGCGCCAGCCATCCTGCTCCTCACCGACAACTACAGCGCCGGTTGGAAGGTGACGTCGGTCTCCGAATCATCGCGCCAGGACTACGCGATCCTTCCCGCCGACCACACGCTGCGCGGCATCCCGCTCACGGCAGGCGCGCACCATCTCCGCCTCGAGTATCGCCCGACGGCCTTCGTCGTGGGGAGCTGGCTGACGGTGCTCTCGCTTGCCGCCTACGGGCTCGCCGTGTTCAGGGCTGCGGCGCGGGTCTCGCCGTCGGGTGTCCGGGAAGGTGTAGCGAGCTTCTGCAGGAGATAGGCCTCGATGAACTGGTCGAGGTCGCCGTCGAGCACGGCGTCGGTGTTGCCGACCTCGTAGCTGGTGCGGTGGTCCTTCACCATGCGGTAGGGGTGCAGGACGTAGGAGCGGATCTGGCTGCCGAAGCCGATCTCCTTCTTGGTCTTCGTGCAGACCTCCATCTTCTCGCGCTGCTTCTCGCAGCTCGAGCTCGTAGAGGCGGGCGCGCAGGATCTTCATCGCCATCGGCCTTGTTCTTGTGCTGCGAGCGCTCGTTCTGGCAGGCGACGACGATGCCGGTCGGCAGGTGCGTGAGGCGCACGGCCGAGTCGGTCTTGTTGACGTGCTGGCCGCCGGCGCCGCTCGAGCGGTAGGTGTCGACGCGCAGGTCGGCCTCGTTCGATCTCGACCTCGATGTCGTCGTCGATGTCGGGGTAGACGAAGACCGAGGCGAACGAGGTGTGCCGGCGCGCGTTGGCGTCGAAGGGCGAGATGCGCACCAGGCGATGCACGCCCGCTTCGGCGTGCAGGTAGCCGTAGGCGTAGGGGCCTTCGACGGTGATGGTGGCGCTCTTGATGCCCGCGCCCTCGCCCGGCTTGCTGGTCGACGAGCTCGGTCGCGATAGCCGCTTGCGCTCGCACCAGCGCAGGTACATGCGCATCAGCATCTCGGCCCAGTCCTGCGCCTCGATGCCGCCGGCGCCGGGATGGATGGTGAGGATGGCGTTGCCGGCATCGTGCTCGCCGCCGAGCATCTGCTGCATCTCGAGCGCCGCCATGGCGCGCTCGGCGCCCTCGATCTTGGCCGTGCCACTCGACCAGCGCGTCCGCGTCGCCCTCGAGTGCCAGCTCGAGGAACACGCCGGCGTCGTCGAGCTCGGTGCGCTGGCGCTGCCAGCCGTCGACGGTCGCGCGCAGCTGCGCGCGCTCGCGCTGCACCTTCTGGGCGCGCTCGTTGTCGTTCCAGAAGTCGGGTTTTCCGGTCAGCGCGTCGAGTGCGGTGAGCTTGGCCTCGATGCCCGGGATGTCAAAGATGCCCCCGTAGAGTCTCGAGACGGCGCTCGAGCGCCGCGAGACGCTCCTTCAGTTCGTTGGTCGCCGCAGTGGTCTCTGCCGAGCTCATATCGGTTGCCTCCCGTCCATCGACATGCTGCGCGGGCCGACCATCGTACCGAGCGCGACGGCAACCAGCATCAGCAAGCACCCGTAAACGAACAGGTCACCGACGCGCGTGTAGAGCGTCGTCACCCCGCTCCAACGGACGGTTTCGACGCGCCAGGCGGTCTCGAAGAGGCCGGTGCGCCAGCGAATCCGTCCGTCGGTGTCGACCATAGCAGAGAACCCGGTGTTCGCTACGCGGACGATGCGGCACCCGGTTCTCGACGGCGCGAACGCGTCACCATGGCGAGATGCTGGTACGGCGCCGAGGTCCGGCCGAACCAGGCGTCGTTGGTGACGTTCACGAGGAAGTCGGCGCCGCGCGCGACGAAACGGCGGGTGAGGCCGGGGAAGATGCCCTCGTAGCAGATGAGCGTGCCGAAGGCGCCTCGTGGAGTCGTGAAGACCACCGGGTCGGTGCCGCCCCGGAACTCACCGACGCCCTCGACGATCTTGTGGACGAAGAAGAAGACCGACGCGAGCGGAACGTACTCGCCGAACGGCACCAGCTGCATCTTGTCGTAGTAGCGATCGGCCGAGCCGTCGGGATGCACCAGGTACACCCGATTGTGGAGCGCGAGGGCGCCCTCGGCGTAGCTGTACGCCGGGCTGCCGACGACGAGCCAGATCCCGTGGCTGGCGAGCGATGCGCAATCACGCGCTCGCGCAGCTCGCTCTCGTCCTGGAAGAAGAACGGCGCCGCCGTTTCCGGCCACACCACGAGCTCGGCTCCGGCAGCGACGGCTTCGGCGGTGAGCGCCGCGTAACCGTCGATGGTGGACTCCTGGTACGCTGGATCCCATTTGACGTCTTGCTGGACGTTGCCCTGGATGAGCCCGACGCGCAGGGTCCCCGCCGGCGGCGCCGTCGCGAGCCCATGCACGCGCCAGGAGCCCCAGGCGACCAGCACGACCAGGAGCGCGGTGAGCGCCATCATGCCGCCGGTTCGCGGCGCATCACCGTCGCGCCAGCCGCGAAAGCCGCGGTACACCATGACGTTGACCAGCACCACCAGCGCCGACACGCCGTAGATGCCGGTCAACTCCGCGAACTGGATCAGATGGCTGGCACGGTACTGCGAGTAGCCGAGCGCGACCCAGGGGAACCCGCCGAGGATGTAGGTGCGCACCCACTCGAGGACGGTCCAGAGGGCGGGCGCGACCCACACGAGGTCGACGGACCGCTGGCGAGCCAGCTCGCAGCCGGCGGCGAAGATCCCGAAGAAGCAGGCGAGAAACGCGCACAGGAGGAGGAGCGGACCGACGCTCACCAGCGGCGAGAGGTTGGTGTAGGTGCCGATCGTGAAGACCAGCCAGTAGAGTGTGGCGAGGAAGAAGACGACCCCTCCGATCCAGCCGACGCGAAACGCCAGCGCCGTGCCGCTTCCGAGCGCGCTCCAGAGGAGCGGCACGAGCGCGATCCAGGCGAGCGGGCTGCACTCGGCACCTGGAAAGGCGAGCGCCAACGCCACGCCGCTCGCGAGCGCGCCCAGCCGTCGCGGCCAACGCTCGTCGCGCGGGCGCCCGTCCGTCGGTGCGCGCTCGGCGCCGGTGCCGTTCCCGCTCACGTGCGCGCCGCCGTCGCTCCGGTCGCTGCCGGGGGAGCTGGACACGGCTCGGCGACGAGCAGGCGGCGCACCTCGCGGGCCCGGCGCGCCATGCGCCGCTCCTCGGCGGGCGAGATCTCGTGATCGTAGCCGACCAGGTGCAGGACGCCGTGGATGAGCAGTGCGTCCACACGCGCCGCCAACCTGCACCGGCTCACCCGCGCCTGCGCCGCTGCCGTCTCGATCGAGATCACGACGTCGCCGAGCAGGCGACGTGCCGCCGCCGACGCCGGCAGCGTGTCATCGTCGAACGCGAAGGCGAGAACGTCGGTCGGTCGATCGCGCCGGCGATAGGTGCGATTGAGCGTGCGCATCTCGGCGTCGCCTACCAATGAGACGCTGAGCTCGCAGCGTGCGAGCGCCAGCGCTCGCAGCACCTGCCGGCCCGCGCGCGCGACGTACGGCTCCCAGGGGACGCCGGCCGGGGTCCGGCACGAGAACGCTACCGGCATGTCACGACGGGCCGTCGGTGGACGCTCAGCCGCCGCTCCGCTCGGGAGGGTTCTCGGCGCGCTCGTAGGCGGCGATGATGTCCTGCACGAGTCGGTGTCGGACGACGTCGCGCTCGCTGAAGCGGACGAACTGGATGCCCGGAATGTCGCGCAGGATGTGCCGCGCCTCCTTGAGGCCCGAGAGCTTCCCGGCCGGCAGGTCGATCTGGGTGACGTCGCCGGTGATGACCGCCTTCGAGCCGTAGCCGAGGCGGGTGAGGAACATCTTCATCTGCTCGGGGGTGGTGTTCTGGGCCTCGTCGAGGATGACGAAGGAATCGTTGAGGGTGCGGCCGCGCATGAACGCGAGCGGCGCCACCTCGATGGTGCCGCGCTCGAGCATCTTGCGCGCGCGATCGAAGTCGACCATGTCGTGCAGCGCGTCGTAGAGCGGGCGCAGGTACGGGTTCACCTTCTCGGCGAGGTCGCCGGGCAGGAAGCCGAGCTTCTCGCCCGCCTCGACCGCCGGACGCGTGAGGACGATGCGCGTGAAGCTGTTCTTCATCAGCTCGGCGACGCGCCATCGCCATCGCCAGGTACGTGTTGTGATTGACGAAGCCTCCGGCACAGAACGAATGGGACCCGGGGACGGTCAGGTCGTAGACTTCGGCCTCACCGTCCTTGATCTCGGTGATCTCCGCCCAGAAAAGCCGTCGTTCATGCAGCCCCTTCGAGCCGCCGATAGGCGTCGCCGGCAACAGCATTGCGCCAGTACGAGCGATGATCTCAGCCAGCTTGGCATAGCTCGGCCGGCGGCGACCGATGCGGTAGTCGTAGAGCGAGTTTGTGGCTCGCGCGCGAGAGTGTGGTCGCACGGACCGCGAGGTCGATGAGCACCAGCCACGTTGGGGACCACATCGACGTTTGTGTTCGCGAGAGACAGCTTTCCGCAGGGTCTGCTTCCTCTTCAATGCGAACCCAATCTCATCGTAGAAGCGCGCCGCTTCCAGCGCCTCGCATCTCCAGCTCGTAGTATTGCTTGGCGCAGCCACGATACTCGATCGTCCGGCGCGCGCTTTGACGCCACGATCCCGAAGTTCAAGAGAGCTACCTGCACCTCGTCGATCAAGCGCTTCGATGCGGAGCAGATGCTCGGATAGCCGCTGCGCCGCTCGACCGTTCCGTCGGTGTCGAAAAGGCCGCGCAGGTACGCGCCGCACGATCGCGCGCGGAGCGTGCAAGCACGGCTCGCGGGAACGCGCTTCTCCGCCGCCTTTCCGGCGGTCATGCCGAGTCCGAGCAGCAGCTGATACAGCTGCGCGCTGGCGATGACGTGATCGTATGGACGTCCAACCCCGTTCCGGAATACGTTAAGGCCGACCCGCTGCGCGAAGCGGTGAAGCGCTCGACGATCTCCGCGTCGGCGCTCGTCAGTATGACGCGATTGCGGAACGTCAGGCAGCCGTCGCCCGTCAGAACACCGAGGAGATATGCCAGCTCCTCGTCGAGTCGTCTCGACGGCTATCGGCTTCGCGTGGTCCTGGATCCGTTCGCGCTGGTACTGGCAGGCGATCCGCCTGCGCGCTCCCGAACATCCCTTGCCCGCGCTGCATTGCGACGAAGTCGCCGACTGCGTAGCGCCTCCGCCCGCTCCCAGACGCGAGTCCCATCCGTTCGCATGCGCAAGAGCGGATGCTCCGGGGTCACCTCGATCTCGTAGCCGAGACGTGTCGTGATCCGACGCGTGCGCGATTGACCGCCGTTGTAGACGTGGCTCGCCGCTCGACGCCGGCGAGGCCCGCGACCTCAGCATCGATCGGGCGGTGTTCGCCGGGCTCGTACCCTCACCGAGCGCTGCGATCGGTACGAGTCCTCTCGTCGTAAGACCAGCGTGGAGCCCGCCACACACTTTCCGGTTCCCGCCGGGCCGATGCCGAAGACGATGTCGTAGTTGCGGATCGCGTCGATGTACGCCTTCTGCGCCACGCTCTTCGGCGTGATCACGCGCTTGTGGGCGGTGATGTAGATGGTGTCGAGGAAGATGTCGCGCAGCTTGGCGCTGCGGTCGCCGGAGAGGATGCGCACCGCGTAGTCGACGTCGCTGGCGTAGATCGGGTAGCCCTGCTCGAGCAGGCCGTAGAGCTGGGTCGAGCACGCGGCCGGCGAGCTCGCGCTCGACCTGGTCGCCGCTGATCGTCAGCGTGCGCTCGCCGACGCCGATGCGCACGCCGAGCGCGCGCTCGATGGTCTTGATGTGCTCGTCGTGGTGGCCGAGCAGCTCGTGGAAGAGCGGTGGTCGTGGAACTCGACTGGAGCAGTCGGGACCGGTGGCGAGCGGCGCTCGCGGCGACGCGGGACCTCCGCCGCCGCGCTCGTCCCGGGGCTGTCAGGCGTTGCGCTCCCAGGGTCGGCGTGGCGGCCGTTCGTGTCCTCGGCCGCCATCCGCTGTGCGGGTAACGTGGCGGACGCCGCGCCGTCATCCGAGCAGCTCGTAGGCCGCGCCAGCGCCTCGTCGAGCGTGCCGGGTCCTTGCCGCCGGCCTGCGCGAACTCGGGCCGGCCGCCGCCGCCGCCGCCGACGATCGGCGCGATCTGCTTGATGAGCTTGCCGGCGTGGAAGCGGCCGGCGAGGTCCTTGGTGACCGCGGCAGCAGGCGCGACCTTCTCGCCCTCGGCGTGCCCAGCACGACGACGCCGGCTCCATGCGGTCGCGCAGCCGGTCGGCCATCTCGCGCAGCCCCTTGTCGTCGAGGCCGTCGACCCGGGTGGCGAGCACCGTGATGCCGTTGACGCGTGCGCGCTTGCGCCGAGCAGGTCGCGCTCTGCGCCGCCGGCGAGCCTCGCGCTGCAGCTTCGCGAGCTTGCGCTCGAGCTCGCGCTGCTGCGCGAGCAGGCGCTCGAGCCGCTCCGCCGCGTCCTCGTCGGCGCCGTCAGCATCTCGCCGACCTGGCGCAGCGTCTGCTCGCGTGCGCACCCAGTCGAGCGCGCCCCGCCGGTCACCGCCTCGATGCGGCGCACGCCGGCCGCGACGCCGCTCTCGCCGCGCAGCTTGAACAGGCCGATGTCGCCGGTGCGCCGCACGTGCGTGCCGCCGCACAGCTCGGTCGAGAAGTCGCCCATGCGGACGACGCGCACGCGGTCGCCGTACTTGTCGCCGAAGAAGGCGAGCGCGCCGGGCTTGATCGCGTCGTCGTAGGCCATCTCCTCGCTGGTCACCTCGGCGTTCGCGCGGATGTGCGCGTTGACCTCGTCCTCGATGGCGGCGAGCTCGTCGGCGCCGATCGGGCCGGTGTGGCTGAAGTCGAAGCGCAGCCGTCGGGCGCGACCAGCGAGCCCGCCTGCCGCACGTGCTCGCCGAGGCGCTGGCGCAGCACGGCGTGCAGGAGGTGGGTCGCCGAGTGGTTGAGCCGGGCGGCCTCGCGGCGCTCGGCGTCGACCTGCAAGCGCACGCGGTCGCCGACCGGAGCGCGCCGCGCACGACGCGCACGCGGTGCACGATCAGATCGGCGCGGCTTGAGCGTGTCGGTCACCTCGACCCGCGCGCCGTCCGCGGTCTCGATCCGCCGCGGTCGCCGACCTGGCCGCCGGACTCGGCGTAGAAGGGCGTCTCGGCGTGACGACGTCGACGATCTCGCCCTCGCGCACCCCGCGGGCGCGGTCTTCGCCGTCGACCGGGAGCGCCGGACACGTCGACTCCCACTCGTAGATGCGGTCGCCGACGAAGCGCGAGCGACGCTCGGTCGCGCCGACGCGCCTCGGCGCCAGCGAACTTCTGCGCGCCTCGCGGCCGCGCGCGCGCTGCGCCTCCATCGCGCGCGTCGAAGCCCGCCTGGTCGACGGCGATGCCCTCGCCCGCGCAGGATGTCCTCGGTCAGGTCGAGCGGAAAGCCGTAGGTGTCGTAGAGGCTTGAAACGCCACGTCGCCGGAGAGGACGGCGCTGCCTGCCCGCCGAGCTTCGCGACCTCGCTGCTCGAGGAGCGCGAGGCCCTTGTCGAGCGTCTCGGCGAAGCGCTCCTCCTCGGCGCGCACCACCTCGCGATGAGTCGCGGCGCTCGCGCAACTCCGGGTAGGCGGCGCCCATGATCGCCGACCACCGCGTCGACCAGCGTCGCAGCAGGAACGGCCGCTCGAGGCCGAGCAGCTTGCCGTGGCGCGCGGCGCGGCGCAGGATGCGGCGCAGCACGTAGCCGCGGCCCTCGTTCGACGGCAGCGACGCCGTCGGCGATCATGAACGTGACGCGCGCGGCCGTGGTCGGCGATGACGCGCAGCGAGACGTCGTCGCTTGCGCTCGCGCCCGTAGCGCCTGCCCGGCAAGCGCTCGGCGACGGCGATGATGCCGCGGAACAGGTCGGTGTCGTAGTTGCGAGGCACGTTCTGCAGCACGGCGGCGATGCGCTCGAGGCCCATGCCGGTGTCGACGTGCTTGGCCGGCAGCTCGGTCAGCGTACCCGTCGGCTTCGCGGTTGTACTGGATGAAGACCAGGTTCCAGAGCTCGATGTAGCGCGCGCAGCCGCCGTTGACGCCGCAGCGATGGCCGGCGATCGCCCGCTTGTCGCAGGCGTCGGGGCCGCGGTCGATGTGGATCTCCGAGCACGGGCCGCACGGCCCCGTCTCGCCCATCTCCCAGAAGTTGTCCTCTCGTCGAAGCGCAGGACTCGTGGCGCGGCGCGATGTCGGTCACTCGCGGCCAGAGCGCGCCGCCTCGTCGTCGGTCGTGTAGACGCGTCGCCCAGAGCTTGTCCTTGGGCAGCTTCCAGACCGCGGTCAGCAGCTCCCACGCCCACTCGATCGCCTCGCGCTTGTAGTAGTCGCCGAACGACCAGTTGCCGAGCATCTCGAAGAAGGTGTGGTGGTAGGTGTCGCGCCCGACCTCCTCGAGGTCGTTGTGCTTGCCGCTGAGGCGCAGGCACTTCTGGCGTCGGCGGCGCGCGGGTACGGGCGCGTCTCCTCGCCGAGGAAGACGTTCTTGAACTGCACCATGCCGGCGTTGGTGAACAGCAGGGTCGGGTCGTTCTCCGGGACGAGCGGCGCGCTCGGCACGACGTGTGCCCCGCGCCGCGGAAGAACTCGAGAAAGCCTCGTCGGATCTCGGTGCCGGTCGGCATGGTCAGGTATCGTCTCCCAGGATGTCGTTCACGATGTCTGCCGGATGGCCGCGGCCGGTGAGAAAACGAAACGCCCGCGCACGCATTGCGATCGATTCCAGCGGTGGCTCACCAAACCGCTCTGCCAACGCGCCGCGCGCCAGCTCGGCTTCGTTCCGCTCTTCCAGAACCGCGGCGACCGCGGCTAACACGACGGTATCGGCCACTCCCCTACGAGTCAATTCGTGCGTCACCTTGAGGCGTCCGCAGCCGCGACGGAGCATGAGCTCCTCGGCGCGGCGCTGCGCCAACGTCGTGTCGTCTATATACCGAAGATCGCGGAGGGCTTGAAGCGTTTCGGCGATCGTCGCGGCGGCGAAGCCGCGCGTCGCGAGATGGATATCGACCTCGGCCGCCGAACGCGGCGACCGCGCCAGCAGTCGGCAGGCCGCGGCGTGCGCCCGGTCGACGGGCGACGCCGCGAGTGCCTCAGAAGCGGTTGACCTTGAACGCGGCCCGCGCTTGGCCACTCTCCGCCTGCTCGGACGTGCTGTCGAACTGATCCCAGCGGGCGTCGCTGGTAGACGCGATACCGCGGACCTCGAGCGCGAAGTCGTCCGGATTGGTCGCCTGAGCCATCGCCTCCTCGTAGCTGATCAGATCCTGGCGATAGAGCGACATCAGCGACTGATCGAAGGTCTGCATGCCGTAGGTTGCGTGACCGCGCGCGATGCAATCGTGCAGCTCGTGGGTCTTTTCCTTCACCGCGATGCACTCCGCCCGACCTTCAGGTGCACGTCGGACGCATGAAGGACCACACTCTGCGCAAGGATCGTGTCGAGTTGCATGCTCAATCGCACCTCCGCCCACGTCCCCGGCACGCCTTGGCGCTGGCAATCAAGCCATTTAGGTCGCCGCTCCGTTGCCGGGGCTCGTGAGACCGCACTTTTCGCGAATTCTCCGCTCAATAGCCTCGGCAGTTTCGGGGTTTTCCTTGAGGAACTCCTTGGTGTTCTCACGTCCCTGGCCGATCCGCTCGCCCTCGAACGAGTACCAGGCGCCGCTCTTCTCGATGATGCCCAACTCGGCACCGAGGTCGACCAGCTCGCCGTCCTTCGAGATACCGGTGCCGTAGAGGATGTCGAACTCCGCCTCTTTGAAGGGGGGCGCGACCTTGTTCTTCACCACCTTCACCTTGGTGCGGCTGCCCACGATCTGGTCGGAGACCTTGATCGCCCCCAGCCGACGGATGTCGAGCCGTACGGACGAGTAGAACTTGAGGGCGTTGCCGCCGCTGGTGGTTTCGGGGTTGCCGAACATGATGCCGATCTTCATGCGGATCTGATTGATGAAGACGACGATGGTGTTGGACTTCGCGATCGTTCCGGTGAGCTTGCGCAGGGCCTGCGACATGAGTCGCGCCTGCAATCCCATCTGGGGATCGCCCATGTCGCCCTCGATCTCGGCGCGCGGAACCAGCGCTGCCACCGAGTCGACCACCAGGACGTCGATGGCGCCGCTGCGCACCAGCGTCTCCGCGATCTCGAGCGCCTGCTCGCCATTGTCCGGCTGCGAGATCAGTAGATCTTCGGTCCGCACGCCGAGCTTGCGCGCATAGGTGACGTCGAGCGCATGCTCGGCATCGATGAAGGCGCTGATTCCCCCGTAGCGCTGTGCCTGCGCGATGACCTGCAAGGCAAGCGTCGTCTTCCCCGATGACTCGGGCCCGTAGATCTCGACCACGCGCCCGCGCGGTAGACCGCCGACACCGAGCGCCAGATCGAGGCCGAGCGAGCCCGTCGAAATGGTGGCGATGTCGCGGATGAGCGCGTCGGCGCCGAGCTTCATGATGGCACCCTTGCCGAACTGCTTTTCGATCTGACTGACGGCGAGATCGATCGCCCGATCACGATTGCTCACTTCCGTAGCGGCCATGCTCCCCCTCCCTTTACCCCGCGAGAATGTTTTCAAGCCGAACCGGACGCGACTCTACCCATTCGCCCGGCGGCCGTACACCAAAAACCAAGGCTGCGAGTAGCTAGATCCTTCCCGATCGCCCGGGCCCGCCCGCGGTCCGGCATAGGCGAAGAATAGGCGAAGCCGGGAACGGAAGTCAAGCCGCAGGCGCGGACGAGCGCCGCGACGGCGCGGCGCGCCGGGAGGTACGCGCGCCGTTGCCGCCGCCGTGATCAGGTGTGATCGATGCAACCCGCCTCAGTACCGGGACGCCGACGTCCGCTCGTGCGACAGATCGGCCCGGACCTGCTGCGCAACCTGTGCGGCTTGCTCCCGGTGGGAGCGCAGCGTCGGAATCATCCTCGACGCCCAGGCCTTCACATCCCCGTCCTTGCCGGGCGCCGTCTGACGCTCGAATATGGCGAGCGTCTCATCATGGTCCGCCAGTTGCGATCGCATGTACTCACGATCGAACTCCGGCCCTGACAACGTCGCCAATCGCGCCGCCTCCGCTTCCTGGTCGGCATCCAGCTTCGTCGGCGTTGCGACGTCGAGCTTCTGAGCGAGTCGCGCGAGCTCCTGATTCGCCTTCGAATGATCGTCGATCATCCGCTGCGCGAATGCCTTGACCTCCGGGTTCGTCGCGCGCCTCACCGCAAGCTCGCCCATCGCGACTTCGGCCATCCCGCCGGCGATGGCATGTTCCACGAAGTCGGTCTTCGTCATGTCCGTCGCGGTGCGCGGATCGCCCACGAACGCAGACGAGACAGTGGATGTGACCGTTGCCACGAATGCGGCACACACGATCACCGCTGCTGTGGCTCGATTTCGCATAGGTCCCTCCGTTTCAGCCGCGACGAATGATCGCGGCCAACCTCTGAGCTGTGCGAGAGACATGCCACAGCTCCTCCATCGCCCTGTTTGGGGCGGAATGGACGTTTCGGTGTGTAGAATCGGGTAAAAGGTCCGGGACATTCAGCAATCTTTACAATCGCAACCCCGACGGCGCTCGCGATACGTCGCGCTTGGACCCGGACCAGCATCCTGGGACAATCGACCGGTGCGTTTCGCGCTGGAGCTGGTCAGCACCTTGCCCCGTCTCGCCTGGCTGGCGCGCATCGGCGATGGAGATCCCGTCGTGCGCGTCCTGCACGGATCGTGGGTGGAGGCGCGCGAGGACTTCTTCGTCGAGGGAGCCTGGGACGGGCCGTTCGCCGCCGGCGCCATCGATCGAACGGACGTCCTGGCCGGCTCCGGGGGACGGGCGACGCCGCACGGCGTCGTGTTCGCGACCCCAGCCAACATGTACGAGCGGCTGCACTCGATGAGAACGGACGCGGCAGTGCTGGTCTCGAACTCACTCGCGTTCCTGCTCGCGCAGTCCGGTGATCGGCTCGACCCCGACCATCCGCACTACTATCTCGACCTGCTCGATCTGTTCCGGTGTGGCATCCGGGAGAAGCGCAAGCGCTTGCGCCTTGCCGGCGGCAGATGGGTGGAGCTGCATGACTGCTGCAATCTCGAGATCGGCCCGGATGGCCGCATGACCCGCGTCGAGAAGCCCTGGGGACCGTCTCCCGCGAGCTACGACGACTATGTGACGCTGCTCGAACGCACGTTGCGGCGCGTGATCGACAACGCCGAAGATGGCGACCGGCGCTGGCGCTACCGGCCGTTGGCAATGGTCTCGCAAGGGTACGACTCGAACGCCGTCGCGGCGTTGGCAAGTCGCGCCGGCTGCCGCGAGGCCGTGACCTTCGTCCGAAGCCACAGTGGCCGCGGCTACGTCGACGATAGCGGGGAGGCAGTCGGCCGCTCGCTCGGGCTCACCGTCACGGCGTACGAGCGCAACGACCAAGCCACGACGCCGGGCTTCCGCGCGGAGGAGTTCTATCTGGAGCCGTGGGGCGTCGACCGCACCATGGCGGTGATGGAACAGCAGCTCACCGGGTCGCTGCTCTTGAGCGGCAGGTCGGGCGAGACGGTGTGGACGCGCGGCGACAGGCGTTGGGGATTGCCGGATTTCGAGTTTCCGGTGGACGCGACCCCGGGTTGCGCGTTGGGAGAGCTCCGGCTGCGGACGGGATTCCTCCACTTCCCGCCCGCCGTCATCGCCGCCATCCACGCGCCTGTCATCCATCGCTGGAACGCAGGGCCCGAGATGCGGCCGTGGTCGATCGGCGGCCACTACGACAAGCCGATCGCCCGCCGCATCGCCGAAGAGGCCGGCGTTCCTCGTCAGCTCTTCGGGCAGGTGAAGAAAGGCGGCCCGCAGCGACCGCTACCGGACAGCCGGCTCGCCCGGTGGATGGCGCCCTTGAGCTACTGGCCACGCACCCGTGCGCTCATGTTATGGGCGTTCGGGAACAGGCTTCATCCGAGGTGGAAACAGGGATCGTTCGAGGTTCAGAAGGGCAGCGCGCGCATGATCGACCGCTACCGTGACGCGATCGCGTCGGCGCCATCGAGCATGATCGAGGAGACGACCCGCCGGTGAACGTGCAGTCCTCGCTATCGGTACACGGCAGCATCCGTCACATCGACGCGCAGGAATGGGACCGCCTGGCCGGACACAACGCGTTCGCAACTCACGCCTGGCTGCTCACGGTCGAAGCTTCGTGGCGGACCGCCGCGCAACCTCTGTATTTCACGCTTCGACGGGACGGCGTGCTCGTCGCCGGCTCGGTCTGCTATGTGTGCAGGGCGAGCCGCGAGGTCGAGACGCTCGACGACCTGCTCTTTGGCCGGTTGGCGCCGGTCGCACGCGTGCTCCGTCTGAGCTTCCTTCCGGCCGTCGTCTGCGGTCCTGCGCTCGGCTACGGCTGGCACATCGGAGTCGATCCGGGATTGAGCAGCACTGACGCAAACGAGGCGCGCCGCCTGGTGCTCGACGCGATCGAAGCCGAGGCCCACAAGCTCGGGCTACGGGTGAGCTTCATCCATCTGCTCGGCGACGAGCGAGAGCTGAAGGATCTGCTCGAAGCGCGCGGCTATCTCGGCTGTCGCAACGTCCCCGTCGGCGTGCTCGACGTGCGGTGGAACACCTTCGACGATTACCTCGCGGACCTCCCTCCCAAGCGCCGTCGAGAGTTCCGACGGCAGATCAATCGGAACAGCGACGGTGGAAGCGTGATCGAGGTCACGGATCGTGTGCTTGGAGCCGAGGATCGACTGCTCGGGCTGCTCGACTCCAACGCTCGCAAACACGGCGGCCGCCCGTTCACGTGCGGTCGGGAATTCTTTGCCGAGCTGGAACGCAACATGGGCGCGCAGGCGCAGGTCTTCACGGCGCGCAAAGACGGCGTCATCACGGGTGTCCTGGTCATGCTCGAGCGAAACGCAACGGCGTTCCCCGTCGCCGTCGGCGTCGACCCCGCGGCCCCGAACGACTACACGTACTTCCGGCTCACCTACTACTCATTGATCGCCCACGCGATCCAAGCCGGGACGCGCCGCATCTACTACGGCCGCGGGATGTACGAAGTGAAGGTGCGAAGGGGATGCCGGCTGGCGGCAACCTGGATCTATACGCGCGAGTCGGGGCTGCGGCGGCTCGGCAGCGCCGCGTGGTTCGTGGTCGCGTCCGCGTGGAACCGTTACAACATGCCGCGCGTGGTACGACGATCGCTGATGGACTGACGTCGCGACGCGGAAGGCGAGAAGGCTGCGAGCACGCCCAGATCGAACCGCCCGCCGGGCCGGTCCCGGCGGGCGCGCTTTGGCGCCTTCAGGCCTCCCCTCTGCCTTGCAACCGGCTTCCGTGCTCTAACCTACCGATGCGGACCGTCGATCGTCGCTGGCTTGGCGGCATTGCGGCATTGGCCCTCGCCAGTCTGCTTGCGGCCTGCAACGACCAGCGCGCCGACGGCACCATCGTACCGAAGCCCGAGGAGCCTCGGACCGTGCGCGTCGTCACCGTCGATACGGGCTCGCTTCCCCGCACGATCACGGCCACCGGTACGCTCGCCGCCGAGGATCAGGTCGTGCTCAACACCAAGGTCGCCGGTCGCCTCGAGCAGCTGCCGGTCGATCTCGGCTCGCGTGGTTCAGCACGGGTGACGTCGTCGCCGTCCTCGACCTCACCGACTTCCGGCTGCGCGTCGAGCAGGCCGAGACGGCCCTGCGCGCAGGCGCGGGCGCGTCTCGGCGTGCCGCTCGACGGCTCCGCGGACGCGTCCCGAGGTCGAGTCGCACCGCGCTCGTGCGGCAGGCGCGGCCGTGCTCGAGCAGGCGCGGCTGCAAGCGCGAGCGACTCGACGACGCTGCACGAGAACGGCATCCTCGTCGAAGGCCGAGCTCGACCAGGCGGACGCGGACTGCCGCGTCGCCGAGGCGCGCCTGCAGGAGGCGTTCGAGGAGGTACGCAACCGCCAGGCGCTCGTCGCCGAGCGGCGCGCGCAACTCGCGCTCGCGCAAGCAGCAGCTCGCCGACGCGACGTTGCGGGCGCCGTTCGACGGCGCGGTGCGCGAGCGACACCTCTCGGTCGGCGCGTACCTCGACGTCGGCGCGCGCGGTCGTCACGATCGTGCGCATCCATCCGCTGCGGCTCCGTCTGCCCGTCCCCGAGCGCGACGCCGCGAGCCTCGCGCCTCGGACAGCCGGTGCGCCTCGCGGTCGAGGGGCACACGGTCGCAGCTCGAGGGACGGGTCGCGCGCATCAGCCCCGCGGTCGACGAGAGCACGCGCACCCTCATGGTCGAGGCCGAGATCCCGAACCCCGAGGGCCGGCTCCGTCCGGGCGCCTTCGCACGCGCCGAGATCGTGTCGATCCAGCAGCAGCCGGTCGTCTTGTCCCCGCGGCCGCGGTCGTCACCTTCGCCGGCGTGACGCAAGGTCGCTCGGCGTCGCCGACGGACGGGTCGTCGAGAAGCCGCATCCGCACGTCGGACGCCGTGCCGGCGACCGCGTCGAGGTGCTCGAAGGGTTGCAGGCGGGCGAGACGGTGTCGCCGAGCCGGGCAACCTCACGGCCGGGCAGCGCGTCGTTCGCGGAGCCCTAGCGCATGCAGAAGCTCGCCGAGGTCTGCATCCGCCGTCCGATCTTCGCGACGATGCTCATGCTCTGCGCTGGTCGTCATCGGCATGGCGGCATACTTCCAGCTCGGCGTCGACCGCTTCCCGGCCGTCGACATTCCGCAGATTCGCGTCCGCACCACGCTCCCCGGCGCCGCGCCCGAGGAGATGGAGACCGAGGTCGCGCAGCGGCTCGAGGAGGCCGTCAACACCGTCGAGGGGCTCGACGAGCTGCGCTCCGTCTCGGGCTCGGGGGCAGCCTTCGTCTTCGCCAACTTCAAGCTCGAGCGCGACATCGACGTCGCCGCGCAGGACGTTCGCGATCGCGTCTCAGGCGGCGCTCGTCGACCTGCCGCGACGATCTCGATCCGCCGATCGTCGCCAAGTTCGACAACGAGTCGAGTCCGGTGCTGACGGTCGCGCTCTCCGCCGAGCGGCCGCTGCGCGAGCTCACCGATCTCGCCGAGCGCATCGTCAAGGTGCAGCTCGAGCGCGCCCGCGGCGTCGGCGAGGTGCGCCTGGTGGGCGGGCTCGAGCGCGCCATCAACATCTGGGTCGATCGCCGACCGTCTGTCCGCCTTGCGAACTGCCGATCACCGCCATCCGCGACGCCGTCCTGCGGCAGAACAGCCAGGTGCCGGGCGGCAACGTCACCACGGCGACGGTCGAGTCGAGCCTCCGGACGCTCGGCCGCCTGTCCGACCCGGCGGCGTTCGCCGATCTCGTCATCGCGACGCGCGACGGCACGCCGATCCGCGTGCGCGACGTCGGACGCGCCGAGGACGGCACGAAGGAGCAGCGCTCGGTCGCCCGTCTGGACGACGTGCCGACCGTCGTCCTCGAGGTGCGACGGCAGTCGGGCGCCAACACCGTCGCGGTCATCGAGGCGGCGAAGGCGAACCTGGCGATCGTCGGCGCGCAGCTTCCGCCCGACGTGCGCGTCGAGATCGATCCGCGACCAGTCGCGCTACATCTACGCGGCGCTGCACGAGATCACCGTGCACCTGATCCTCGGCAGCCTGCTCGCCTGTCTCGTGGTCTTGCTGTTCATGCGGAGCTGGCGCTCGACGCTGATCGCCGGCGTCGCGATCCCGGCGTCGCTCGATCGCGACGTTCGCCTTCATGTGGCCGCTCGGGTTCACGCTGAACAGCGTCACGATGCTCGCGCTCGTGCTCATGGTCGGCGTCGTCATCGACGACGCGATCGTCGTGCTCGAGAACATCTTCCGCTTCGTCGAGGAGAAGAAGATGCCGCCGATGCAGGCGGCGCGGGCGGCGACCGCCGAGATCGGCCTCGCGGTGCTCGCGACGACGCTGAGCCTGGTCGTCGTCTTCGTCCCGGTATCGTTCATGTCGAGCATCTCGGGGCGCTTCCTCTACCAGTTCGGCTTGACCGCGGCGGTCGCCGTCCTGGTGAGCCTCCTGGTCTCGTTCACGCTGACGCCGATGATGAGCGCGCGCCTGCTCCAGGCCAGGGCCCGCCGCGAGCCGCGCGCTCGCGCGAAGGTGCTCTACGCGCGGCTCGACGCGGCTCTACGCGCGCTGGCTCGCCTGGGCGCTCGGCCGGCCGCGGTCTGGTCGCGGCGTTCGCCGGCGTGGTGATGCTCTCCTCGATTCCGCTCTACGGCGCCATCCGCCAGGAGTACATCCCGACCGACGTCGACGAGGCCGAGTTCGACGTCTACGTCACCGCGCCCGAAGGCACCAGCATCGCCGCGATGGACGACGCCATGCGCGCCGTCGTCGCGCGACATCCGCGCCACGCCCGGCGTCGAGACCGTGCTCACGCACGGTCGGCGGCGGTTTCCTCGGCAACGTCAACACCGGCAACGCCTACGTGCGGATCGCGCCGCACGGCGAGCGCTACTTCTCGCTGACGCGCTTCCTCTGGCGGCGTCATTCGCCTCGATCCCGCTCGCGGCCTTTCGCGGCAACTACACGCAGCGCGACGTCATGCAGGCGCTGCGCGCCAAGTTCCAGCAGCTATCCGCGACCTCCGCATCTCGGTCCGCAACGCGCAGTCCTTCAACCTCGGCGGCGCGTCGGTCGACATCGACTTCAACATCCGCGGCCCGGAGCTCGGCGTCCTCGCGCGCGCTCGCCGAGGACCTGCGCGCGCGCGATGCTCGCGATGGGCGGCATCGCCGACGCCGACACGACGCTCAAGCTCGACAAGCCCGAGCTGCGCGTGGTGATCGACCGCGATCGCGCCGGCGATCTCGGCGTCGAGGTCGAGGACATCGCCATGGCGATGCGACTCATGGTCGGCGGCGACGACCGCGTGTCGCGCTTCATCGACCCGACCGTCAACGAGGACTACGACGTGCAGGTCCGGCTCGAGGAAGGCGAGTCGCAACGACCCGAGCACGATCGCGCGGCTGTACGTGCCGCGGACCGGCGGCGGCCTCGCGCGTCTCGACAGCGTCGCGCGCCTCGAGCCCGTCGACGACCGCGTCGCGCATCGATCGGCTCGATCGCCAGCGCGTCGCGAGCTTGCGCGCCACCGTCGCGCCCGGCTACGCGCTCGGCGATCGCCTCGAGGCCGTACGCGCCGCGGCCGAGGAGCTCGGCCTCCCGCCCGGCTACTCGACCGTCGGTCTCTGGTCGCGGCCGTGAGCTCGAGCGGACGTTCGGCGAGTTCCTGCTGGCGTTCCTGCTCTCGATCGCGTTCATGTACATGATCCTCGCCGCGCAGTACGAAAGCCTGATCGATCCGGTCACGATCCTGCTGTCGCTGCCGCTCGCGGTTCCTTTCGCGCTGCTCTCGCTGTGGCTCGCCGACAACACGCTGAACCTCTACTCGGCGCTCGGCATCCTGGTGCTCTTCGGCGTCGTCAAGAAGAACTCCATCCTTCAGATCGATCACATCAAGCAGCTGCGCGCGCAGGGCATGGATCGGACGAGCGCGATCCTGCGCGGCAGCCGCGACCGGCTGCGGCCGATCCTGATGACGACCTTCACGCTGGTCGCCGGCATGCTGCCGCTGGCGCTCGGCACCGGCCCGGGCGCCGAGGAGCGCTACACGATCGCCGTGGTCGTGATCGGCGGCCAGTCGCTCTCGCTCCTGCTCACCTTGATCGTGACGCCCGTCATGTACGGGATCTTCGACGACCTCTTCGCAACCACTCGCGTGCGCCTCGTGACCGCCGACGCGCAGCGGCTCCTCGCGCGCGCGCGTGCCGCCCTGGCGCGCGAGTAGGGCACGGCGGGATCGCCGGGGGTATCGATCCTCCGCCCACCTCACGCTTGCGCGGCGTCGGCGAGCGCCATGACACGCAAGGGTGTGTAGCGCGCGCCTTCGCGGCGAAGCTCGCTCTGGAACAGGACCAGCGCGGTCGCGCCCGACGTCCCGAATTCGCGCGCAGCATCAGCGACGAGCCGGCTGCCCAACGTAGACCCTTGCGCCGCCGGGCGCGCTGCGCGGGGCGGCCGCCCACGAACCGCGCGCACGCGGCCGAGCGTGATGTGAGGATGGAATGGGCGCGCCTCTCGCGCGAAGCCTTCCGCGGTACAGGCGTCCTCGATGGCGGCGGCGAGGGTCACGAGGCCGGGTGCATGAAGGCCGACCCAGACGACGCGCGGCCGAGTGATGCTCGGGAACGCGCCGACGCCGGCGACCGTCACGGTGAAAGCCGCGTGCGCGCTCGCCACCGCGGCCAGGCGCCGCGCCAGGGAATCGAGCCGGGGCGACGCGACGCCGCCCAGGAACTTGAGCGTGAGGTGCAGCTTCTCGGGTCGCGTCCACGCCACCCCCGAGATCGACGAGCGCAGTGCCGCGAGATACTCCTCGACCGCCGCGCGCGCCGGCGGCCCGAGCTCGATCGCGACGAAGCTGCGTATCGGCCGGTCGTCCGACGCCGTCTCGCGCGCCATACCGCGTCAGCCGGGCGCGACGCTCTCGCGTCCGGGCGCGGCCGGCGGCGCGTCGCGACGCCCGATCTCGAGCAACGGCAAGCCGAGCACGTACCGCCGCACCCAATCGAGCGCGATCTGCGACGACAGCAGCTTCACCCATTCGCGGTTGCCCCAGAGCTGGTAGCGGCGTGTGACGGGAGGGACAGCCGCGGCGGCGAGGCCGAAGCACACCGTACCGACGGGCTTTTCCGCGCTGCCACCGTCGGGACCGGCGATGCCGGTGATCGCGACCGCGAGGTCCGAGCCGAGCATCCGACGCGCTCCCTCGGCCATGGCACCCGCCACCTCCTCGCTCACCGCGCCGTGTGCCGCGAGCAGCGCGGCGGGCACGCCGAGCACGTCGCGCTTCACTTCGTCGGCGTAGGCCGCGACCGCGCCACGGAAGTACGCCGAGCACCCCGGGACGTTGGTCACCCGGTGGGCCACCAGACCGCCGGTACACGACTCGGCGAACCCGACCGTCATGCCACGCTCGCGGAGCAACGCGCCCATGACCCGCTCCATGCTGGTATCGCCCTCGCCGTAGATGTAGTGCCCCAGCCGCGCGTGCACCTCGCGCGCGAAGGCGTCGAGACGCGCCTCCACGTCGTTGCCGCTGACGGTGACCCGTACCGAAACCTCCGGGAAGTTGGCGCGGAAGGCCCACCGCCCTTCTCCGGGAATGGCGGCAATCAGCTCGTCGAGCCCCGACTCGCTGATCCCGAAGGTCTGAAAGGTGCGGTGACCGATGCGCGCGCCGCCCTCGAGACCAGCGACCCACGGCAGCACCGTCTCGGTCAGCATCGGCTTCATCTCGCGGGGGACTCCCGGCAGGACCACGATGTGACGCCGGTCGCCCGGCGGTCCCACCTCGAGCCGGTAGCCGGGCGCGGTACCGAGCGGATTCGGAATGATGACGGCGCCAGCCGGGAACGCCGCCTGCTTCAGGTTGTTCTCGGGCATCGGCCGGTTGAAGAGCGCGAACAGTTGACGGATGCGTTCGGCGACCTCGGGATCGGTCTCGAGCGGAAGGGAGAAGAGCGACGCCACGGTCTCGGTGGTGAGATCGTCGGCGGTGGGACCGAGGCCACCGGTGGCGATCACCAGATGCGCGAGGCGCAGCGCTTCCGTCCACGCCCAGCGCAGACGCTCGGGGCGGTCGCCCACCGTGAGCACCGCCACGACGTCGACGCCGAGCGCGTGCAGCTTGTCGGCGATGAAGGTGGCGTTGGTGTCGGTGGTGCGACCGCTGGTGAGCTCGTCGCCCGTGCTGATGATCGCGGCCTCGATCACGTGATCGCTCGCACCACGAGGTTGGCGTAGAGACCCGCCACCAGATCGTCAGCCACTACCCCGACGCCGTTCTTCAAACGCCGGTCGATGAGGCGCGCCGGGAAGGGCTTCACGATGTCGAAGAAGCGAAACGCGAGAAAAGCCACCAGCAGCGCCATCGGCGTCGGCACGATCAGCGCGCCGGCCACCAGCATGCCGCAGACCTCGTCGAGCACGATCCGGCCGCTGTCGGCATCGGCGAGCAGCACACCCGCTTGGTGACAGATCAGCATCGCCAGGGCCGCAAACGCCCCCAGCAATAGGAGCAGCGCCGCCGGCGGGAGACGGAGGCGCGGCAGCGCCAGGAGAAGCGGAATCGCGAGCACGGAGCCGAAGGTTCCAGGCGCGACGGAGATACGCCCCACGTAGGCCCCGGTTGCAAGGAATGTGATCACCCGCCGCACGGTCGCAACTCGGAGAGACTCCAGCGGCGCGGATCTTAGTGCAGCCCTGGGGCAATCACCAGCGGGTGCCCCGCGGTCGACTCAGGGGCTCGGCGGCGGGCAGAAGGCGCTTTGCTGCGACGGCAATCCGCGGCTCGTGATCAGCGCCTGCGCGCGCGGCATTTCGAAGCGCAGCAACTCCTCCGTTCGGCAGGTGTGCTGGAGGAAGAGGCACGCCTCGTAGTCGGCGAGCGTATTGAGCGCGGGGATGCCGTGCGCGGCGCAGTCGGCGGCCAGGGCAGCGAAGTTCGCCCCATTGCTGTTCGCCAGGACGTTGAACGCGACCGCGCACTTCTTGTCGACCGCTTCCGTGAGCTTCCCGGCCTCGACGTCGTCGATCTTGTCGAGCGCCTTCGTACAGGTTGCGTCGGCCTTGACGAGACATCCGTTGTCGCCCGGCTTGCCTTTGACGCAGGTGAAGATCGCGTTGGCGCACTTGTGGATGCCCTTCAGCTTGGCGTTGACGAACTTCACCGCCGCCCTCTGTACACCGACGACACACGCGTCCACCTGCTTGCCCAACTCCGTGTTGCCGACGTCGCCCTTGTCGGAGTCGTCCAGCTCGAGACACGATCCGGGACCCGGGCTCGCGTTGCCGCGACGGAGCAGCTCGGCGGCGCGCGGATTCTCGGTCTCGAGCAGACGCTCGTCCTCGCAGGCGTGCTGGCGAATGATGCATTCCGCGATCGAGGCCGCGTCGACCGGATCGACGCCGAAGCGTGAGTTGCACTCCGCGTCGAGCGATCCGTAGTCGAGGCCGTTGGCGCCCAGCATGTCCGCCGGCACGACCGTCGTCTGGCACTTGCTCTGGAGTTTGGAGGCGAAGGTGGTTTCCACCTTGGTGATCTTGGCGAGCATGCTCGCGCACTTGTCCTCGGCCTTGTCGATGCAGGCGAGGTCGCCAGGCCGCGTCTGGACGCACTTCAGGACCGCGCTCGCGCACGTGTGGAGAGCATTGAGCCGTCTCCCGGCCAGCACCCTCCCGACGGATGTGATCGCCTTCTGACACTTCACTTGTGCCTTGCCGACCGCCGGGTCTTCGACGACCGGCGTCGGTGTCGTGGTCGGTGTGACGGTGATCGACGCCGTCCGCGTGACCGTCGGGGTGCCGCTCGGCGTCTCCGACGGGTCTACCGATGGGGTGGGCGTCCCGGCCGTCACTGTGGCGGTCGGCGTCACCGAGAGAGTGGGCGTCGGCGTGGCGGTCGTGGTTGCACCGACTGTCGGCGTCGGCGTGAGGCTCGGCGTAGACGTCGCCGTCGCCGTGACTGTCGGCGTTGCCGTCACGCTCGGGGTCGCCGTCACCGTCGGGGTCGCCGTCACCGTCGGGGTCGCCGTCAGCGTCGGGGTGACTGTCAGTGTCGGCGTCGCAGTGAGCTGAGGCGTGAAGGTCACCGTCGGCGTCGCGGTCAGCGTCGCAGTTGGTGTGGCGGTGCGCGTCGGCGTGGCCGTCACGGTCGGCGTCGCGGTGAGCTGAGGCGTGAAGGTCACCGTCGCGTCGCGGTTAGCCGTCGCCGTTGGTGTCGCCGTGCGCGTCGGCGTTGCCGTCACGGTCGGCGTCGCGGTGAGCTGAGGCGTGAAGGTCACCGTCGGCGTCGCGGTCAACGTCGCAGTTGGTGTGGCGGTGCGCGTCGGCGTGGCCGTCACGGTCGGCGTCGCGGTGACCGTTGGAGTCACTGTCACCGTCGCCGTTGCCGTTGCCGTCGGGGTCGCCGTGAGGGTTGGCGTGGCGGTCACGGTCGGCGTGGCAGTGAGTTGAGGCGTGAAGGTCACCGTCGGCGTTGCGGTCAGCGTCGCGGTTGGTGTGGCGGTGAGCGTCGGCGTGGCCGTCACGGTCGGCGTCGCGGTGAGCTGAGGCGTGAAGGTCACCGTCGGCGTCGCGGTCAGCGTCGCGGTTGGTGTGGCGGTGCGCGTCGGCGTGGCCGTCACGGTCGGCGTTGCGGTGACCGTTGGAGTCACTGTTACCGTCGGGGTCGCCGTTACCGTCGGGGTCGCCGTCCTCTGCTTACCGTTGGCGTGGGTGTGGCCGTGCGCGTCGACGTCGGCGCGACGCTCGGCGTGACTGTGAGGGTCGGGGTGGCCGTGAGGGTTGGCGTCGCGGTGCGCGTCGCCGTCAGCGTCGGCGTGACGGTTGGCGTCGCGGTCAGCGTCGGCGTTGCCGTACGTGTCGCCGTCAGCGTCGGCGTCGCGGTTGGCGTCACGGTGACCGGAGGCGTCGCGGTGAGCGTGGCCGTGACAGTAAGGACCGGCGTCGGCGTGCGCGTTGCCGTCGGGGTGCGCGTCGCCGTCGGGGTTGGCGTCCGTGTCGGCGAGACGGTGGGCGTCGCCGTCGGCGTCAAACAGGTGAACGCGGTGCAGTCGGCGTTGCAGCACGCCCCCTGCGCGCCCGCGCCCTTGTCGCACGGCTCACCGGCTTGGACGATGCTGTCACCGCACACTGGACAATTGGGATACAGGAAGATCGCGTTCGGATCGTCGGTGCGGGCCGGGTTGAAGACCACTCCCGATCCGATGACCGGATTCTGTCCGGGTGGATGGGTGGTCTTGATGCTGCCGCCAGGAAAAGCGAGGTACTGCGACCCATCGTTGAGCTGCATGGGCGCGCGCGACGCGAGCGTTATGGCCGCGCCACCGAGCGAGTTGGCCGGGCTCGTGCCGCCATGGCCGTCGATCTTGACGTTGGCGTTCACCGTCAGCGTGCAACCGAGTAGTTGGATGATGTCGCCGGTGCCATTGCTGGCGCCGCCGCTCATATCGATGTTCTTGGCGACGGTGATTCCCCCCAACGTCCCGCCCTTCGCGTCGCCGGAGGAGAGGTCGAGGCCGCCGCCCGCCCCGGTCGTGGCGGTTCCCATCGCCTGGATGACACCGTTCAGCAGAATGGAGCCCCCGACCGTGCCGTCGATGGTGCCGCCGGAGTCGAAACCGTTCAAGTTGACGTCGCCATTGAGGTTGAAGTTCTTGCCCGAATCAAACTCGATCGACGCCCCTTCGCCGCCAACGCTGCCGCTGGTGCCGATGATCGGGCCGTTGATCGTGATGTCGCCGTCGCCGGAGCCGACGACGTTCGGGTTGGAATCGGTGCTGTCGAGCACGATGGTTCCACCACTGCCGTCGAAGTTCATGCCACCGTTCAACAGAATGCCGACGCCCGTGCCCTGGAAGGTGATGTTTCCGAGCGCCGTGATGTCGACATCGCCGCCGTCGTCCCCGAACGTTTCCGAATCGCTCCCGTTCAGGCGCAGCGTCGCCGTATTGACGAGCACGAATCCCCCGGGAGTCGGGTCACCCGGCGGATCGTCGCCCGACAACCAGGGTGAAGAAGCCCCCGGCACCGCCGCCGACACGGCTATCGAGGTCGATCGTCTTGTTGATGGTGATGTTGCCGCCGGCCGTGGCATCGAACTCACCGCCGCCGCCGCCCCCGCCGCTGACGTCGATCTGTTGGTTGACGTCGATGTTGGAGAATGGCGTCGAGGAGCACCGATCCGCCGGCGGCCTGATTCTGACCTCTGAGCGCGACCGGCCCGCTGAGGGTGATGGTACCGCCCGAGACGATCTGCAGGACGCCGCCGTCGGTGCCGCGCTCGCCTTCATCGACGAAATCGCTGAGTCCCGATCCGCGCACGACCTCGGACGCGCTGCCGCCCAGCAGGCTGACGCTGCCGTCGGCGATGAGATCGACCGTTCCCGCGGAGTCGCCGGAGACGTCGAACAACGCGCCGTTCTGGGCGGTGATCGTCCCGGTGCTGTCGATCACGACGTCCCCTCCGGACGTCGTGAAGCCGCCGGGAGGACTTCGTCGCCGCGCGCCTTCAGCTTCGCGGTGTCGGTGAGCAGCACGTTGCCGGCGTTCATGAGGTCGATCTGGCCGCCGCCGCCGATCATCTGGACCGTCCGCCGGATCTCCAGGATGCGGCCGCCGAGGTCGAAGACACAACCCGAGCAGGGGCTGAAGGTGCAGGTACTACCGGGACACTGACTGCTCGCCGTACAGACGGCGCCCGCGTTCGCCCCAGCGGCGCAGCCGCCGCAGTTGCTGATCCCCGAGCACGATAGACCTACGTTTGGTCCGGCGGTGCAGAACCTGTGGAGGTCGAGGTTGGTGGTGACGTGACCTGCGACGACGGTGCAGGTGCCGGCCGCACACAAGGCATTCGTGGTGTTGGTGAGCGGATTCGCGCCGCACGTCCGGTCGATGGCGAAGGCGGGCTGTGCGAGCGCGACGCAGAAACCGAGGACGATGGCGGCAACGCGCCAGCGGCCACGGGATGCTCCTGGGGAAGCGGCGGGCGTGATGGTTTGCATTTCTTCGGTGACGGCACGGCTTCCGTCGACGCCAGACAGTGCTCGACTCCCTACCCCAACCCGTCCACCATGGAGACCGAGAGTGATGCCCGCGGGAAGCGCGCGATTTGTCCTGGAGACTCCGGATGCCTATTCAGTCGGCTGACGGCGAAAATAGCTGAGCGGTCCGAAGTATGTCAACTCAAATTGCGCTCTGCTACGGCAGAAGGCATACCGCGCCTTGGTCTCTTACGCGGAAAGGTGCTAACAAGCCGCCCGATCATGGGTGTCCGCGTGGCCGTGTGGAGGAGAGAGCCATGGCAAACCGCAGCGAGTTCCTGAGCAGACCCCGGATCGATCCGGCGCCGATCACCGGGTCGATGACGCTGCGCGAGCTGGTCGATGGGACGTTCCTCGCCTACAACGGCGCGCGCCTGCGCGAGGCCTGCCAGCTCTTCAGTCGATCCATGCTCGAGGACGACGTGACCGTCGGCCTGAGCCTGACCGGCGCGCTCACGCCCGCCGGGCTCGGCATCGCGGCGATCATCCCGCTCGATCGAGGCGGGGTTCGTCGACTGGATCGTCTCGACCGGCGCCAACCTCTATCACGACACGCACTTCGGGATCGGCCTCAGCCTGCACCGCGGCCGGCACGACGTCAGCGACGTGGTGCTGCGCGAGCAAGGCGTCGTGCGCATCTACGACATCTTCTTCGACTACGACGTGCTGCTGGAGACCGACGCGTTCTTCCGCAGATGATCACCGCCGACGAGTTCCAGCGCTCCATGGGCACGGCGGAGTTCCACTACCGCGCCGGGCGCTACGTGGCCGAGCGCGAGCGCGTGCTCGGTCTGAAGCGCCGCTCGCTGCTCGCGGCCGCGTACGAGTGCGGCGTGCCGATCTACACCTCGTCGCCCGGCGACAGCTCGATCGGCATGAACGTCGCCGCCATGGCGCTGCTCGGCAACCGCCTTTCGTTCGACGTCTCGAAGCGACGTCAACGAGACCGCGGCGATCGTGCTACGACGCCAAGCGCAACGGCGGTCGCAGCGGCGTCGTCATCCTCGGCGGCGGCTCGCCGAAGAACTTCGTGCTGCAGACCGAGCCGCAGATCCAGGAAGTGCTCGGCATCGCCGAGAAGGGTCACGACTACTTCCTCCAGTTCACCGACGCGCGACCCGACACCGGCGGGCTCTCGGGCGCGACGCCCGGCGAGGCGGTGTCGTGGGGGAAGGTCGATCCCGAGAAGCTGCCCGACACGGTGGTCTGCTACGTCGACTCGACCGTGGCGCTGCCGATCCTCACCGCGTACGCCCTGGCGGCGCGCGGTCCGCGCACGCCGAAGCGCCTCTACGACCACCGCGACCGGTTCGTCGAGGTGCTGGCCCGCGAGTTCCGGCGCGTCGGCGGACCGCGAACGAGCTGAGCCCGAGAACGCACGGCGAAGACGCGACGGATATGGATCGTGAGCTAGAGACGGCGACCACGGCAGCACGAGCCGCGGGACAGGTGCTGCTGCGCTACTACGGGAGTCAGTACAAGGTCGCCGAGAAGAGCGCCGACAACCCGGTGACGGCCGCCGACCTCGAGGCGAACGCCACCTTGAAGTCGGCGATCCTCGGCGCCTTTCCCGGCGACGGCTGGCTCTCGGAGGAGACCGCCGACTCCGACGAGCGCTTGAGCTCCCGCCGCGTCTGGATCATCGATCCGCTCGACGGCACCAAGGAGTTCATCAGCGAGATTCCCGAGTTCTGCGTCTGCATCGCGCTGGTGGAGGACGGCGCTCCGCGCATCGCGGTGGAGTTCAATCCGGTCCGCGACGAGCTGTTCACGGCGCGCAAGGGCGGTGGGGCGTTCCTGAACGGCCAGCCGATCCACGTCAGCCAACAGACCGATCTCCGTCACGCGAGCGTGCTGGCGAGCCGCAGCGAAGAAGCGCGCGGCGAGTGGGAATCGTACAAATCCCGCATGCGCGTGGAGTTGACCGGCAGCGTCGCCTACAAGTTCGCCCTGGTCGCATCAGGCGCCCACGACGCCACCTTCACGCTCACGCCCAAGAACGAGTGGGACGTGTGCGCGGGCACGCTGCTGGTTGCCGAAGCCGGCGGCATGGTGACCGATCCCGACGGACGCGCCATCCGCTTCAACAACCGCGACACCCTGCTTCCCGGCCTGGTGGCGTCGAACCAGGTGCTGCACCGGTCGATCCTCAACACCATCCGCGTCGCTCGCGCCGCGCTCGAATGAGCTGAACCTTCGCGCGCAGAGACGCCTCCCCGCGCGTCCGGGAGAGAGACCGCGTGCAGCACGCGCGGACGCGACTTCGTCGAGCACCGCGCGCGCACGTGCCGGGAAGTCACTCATGATCCCATCGCAGCCGAGCCCGAGCAGCCGACGCATCTCGGCCGGCTCGTTGATCGTCCAGACGTGCACTTCGGCACCGAGGTCGTGCGCGGCGGCCAGGCTCTCCGGCGTGACCAGCACCACGTCGCCGAACTGCGGGGGGATCTGCAGGGCGACCGCCCCCGGGGGCAGCACCGGGCGATCGCCGGCCTGCAACGCCCCGATGAACGCCGCGACCTCGCCCGCGGCGAGGCTCGTGGGGAGATCCGGCGCGATGGCCCGGATGTCGTGCATGATCGCGTCCTGCTCGGCGGCGAGCACGACGACGGCGGAGTGGCCGCGGACGAGGCCCACCACGCGTTCGACGATCGACGGCTGCGGCGCCTTGATCTCGATGTTGAGGGGGGCGTCGGGGAACTCCGCCAGCACCTCGGCGAGTCTCGGGACGCGAATGCCCTGACCGCGAAAGGGGAACGTTCGGCCGCCGTCCGGCGTGAAGCGATACCCGGCGTCGACGCGCGCGAGCGCCGCGCACGTGCGCGCGCTGACCGCGCCGCTCGCGTCGGTGGTGCGATCGAGGGTCGGGTCGTGCAGCACCACGATCTCGCCGTCGGCGGTCGCGTGCACGTCGAGCTCGAGGACGTCCGCTCCGTCGGCGCGGGCCTGACGGAAGGAGACCAGCGTGTTCTCGGGGGCTATCCCGGCGGCGCCGCGGTGACCGAAGAGACGAGGCTTCCGCCCCGTGAATCCGCCGCGTCGCTCTCTAGTCGACGTACGAAGCCGCCTTGGAGCGGACCAGCGCCGACACCGAGGGCGACTCGAGCGACGACAACTCTGTGCCGCCCCAGAGATTGGCCAATCGCGCGAGCAGGTCGCCCCGGAGCGCCGCGAAGCGCGCTTGTTGGGCGCCGGTCAGCACCTCGTCGGAGGCGATCCTGACACTGAGCGGATTGACGTATTGTCCGTCCTTGAAGAGCATGTAGTGCAGATGCGGGCCGGTCGCCATGCCACTGCGGCCGACGTACCCGATCACCTGGCCTTTGCGCACCGACGAGCCGACGCGCACACCGCGCGCGATCCGCTGCAGGTGCGAGTACGAAGACGCGTAGGGAGATTCGTGGTCGAGCCCGACATGGTTGCCGTATCGGCCGTTGCGGCCGGCGAAGGTGACGACCCCACTCGCGACCGCGCGCACGGGTGTGCCCTTGGGGGCGGCGAAGTCGACGCCGAGATGCGGGAGGCGGCGCTTCAAGAGCGGATGCATGCGGGCGCCGTTGAACTGCGAGGTGATGGTGATGAAATCGACCGGGTACTTGAGGAAGGGCCTGCCGACCGGCGTGCCCTCGAGGTCGTAGTACTCGCTCTCTCCCTTGTCGTTCTCGAAGCGGATGGCGGTGAGCGTGCGGCCCCCGCTGCTGATCTCCGCGGCGAGGATGTCGCCGGGGCGTACGGTGCCGCCCTCCTCGTCACGCAGCTCGGCGTAGAGCAACCGGAACCAGTCGCCGGGCCGGACGTCGTCTTCGAGATCCACTTCCCACCCGAACACTTCCGCCAGCTCCGACACCATGTGCGCGGGGACCCCGGCGGCCGTGGCCGACGTGGCGAGGCTCGCCTCGATCCGACCGGCGACGCCGCGTACCGCCGCGAGCTGGGGCATGGCCTTCAGGCGCGCCTGAATCTGACCGTGCACCAGCCGCATGCTCAAGAGCGCGTATTTGTCGATCTCGTACTCGCACGCCGTCAGTTGTCCTTGATCGCGAGCGAAGGTGAAGAGAAACGCGTGGTTGGGCTGGATTGCCGCCAGGTCGTAGGCGCGATGGCGGCCTGCTCCCAAGACCGGATCTCGGCACTGGAGAGGCCGCGGCTCTGGAGGATGCTGGCGAACGTCTCGCCCCGGCCGACCCGGTGACGAACCTGCACGCCGTCGTCGTCCGGTGTCGTGCTCGGCGCGCCCTCGAACGTGGGCGTCGCACTCGTTGGTTGTAACTCGCCGGAGGCTATCGTCTGTGGGATGAGCCACGTGACGATGAACAGCACTGCGGAAAGCGCCGCGGCCAGTCCCGCGATCTTCGGGCGTCACAACCGCGGTGTTTCGCACACGCGTCACTCGAAGTCCTCCCCCTGGATTCGAGATTCGGCGCACCCTGCCAATCGACATGTTACTTGTCAAGCTATCTGAGAGGCGAACTGACCGTCTGGTCGGGCGCGTTGCGAGGCACCGACGACGCTGTTAATGTCCGCGCCGCTTCCATGCGTATCGGCGGACTCGACGTCGGTGACCGCCGGATCGGCGTCGCGATCTCGGACGAGAAGGGGTGGACCGCGCAGGGTCTCGAGGTGCTGACCCGCCGCACGCTCGACGCCGACCTGGACGCGCTCCGTGATTGCCTGGCGCCCTACGAGCCGGAGACGCTCGTCATCGGCCTGCCCAAGAACATGAACGGCACGCTCGGCCCGCAGGCCGAGAAAGTGACCGCATTCGCGCAACGGGTCGAGGCGCATCTCGGCATTCCGATCGTCCTCTGGGACGAACGTCTGTCGACCGTCGGCGCCGAGCGCGTGCTGCTCGAGGCCGATCTGAGTCGCGCCAAGCGGCGCAAGGTGATCGACAAGGCCGCCGCGGTGTTCATCCTGCAGGGGTATCTCGATAGCTTGCAGTTCGCCCGGCGCGAGCGGTGACCGGTCGCCGCTGGACTGCGGCGACGAGCGTGCTCGCGGTCGTCTCGGCGGCGGTGGCGTGTGTCGTGTTTCTCGCGACGGCGCCGACCCCGCCGGCTGGTGGTCTCCTGGTGGTGATACGGGACGGCGACTCGGTGGCCGCCATCGCCGAGCGCTTGCAGCGCGCTGGCGTCGTACGGAGCGCCCTGCTCTTTCGCGCCCGCGCCCGTTTCACGGGCCAGGACCGCCATCTCCAGGCCGGCGAGTTTCGCTTCACGGAGCCGCACACGCTCGATCGAGTACTGGCGAAGCTCGCCGCCGGCGGGGAGCAGCCTGAGGTCACCGTGCCCGAAGGACTGACGGTGCGCGAGGTCGCGGCGCTCCTCGCGCGCCACGGCTACGGGTCCGCCGAGGGCTTTCTCTGTCTCGCCGACGATCCCGAGTTCCTGCTCGCCGCCGGAGTTCCAGGGGCGCACCTCGAAGGCTATCTCTTCCCCGATACCTACCGCTTCTCATCCTTGGCGAGCGCCGAGGAGATCCTGGGCGCGATGGTGCGCCGCTTTCACGAGCGTTTCGACGTCGAGCGCCACCGCCGCGCCGCCGCGCGCGGCATGAGCGTCGATCAGGTCATCACCCTGGCGTCGATCGTCGAAAAGGAGACCGGGCTCGCCGCCGAGCGGCCGCTGATCGCGGGCGTGTTCAGCAATCGGTTGCGGCTCGGCATGCCGTTGCAGAGCGACCCCACGCTCATCTATGCCGCACCGGACTTCCGGGGTGATCTCACGCGCGCCGATCTGACGCGGCCGTCGCCGTACAATACCTACCTCATCGCGGGTCTCCCTCCCGGTCCGATCGCGAATCCAGGTCTGGCCTCGATCGACGCCGCGCTCGCACCCAGCGAGACGCCGCATCTGTATTTCGTGTCGCGCAACGACGGCTCACACGAGTTCTCGCGCTCCCTCGAGGAGCACAACCGGGCGGTCGCGCGCTATCAGAAAGCCCGCTGATCGCGCGCGCCCCTCGGGTCGTCACGCAACGACCAGGAGGCCCGCCGATCGGCCCTCCTCCGTGCGTCAGATCCCGTGCTTCTTCAGCTTCGTCCAGAGCGTGCGCTCGCCGATGCCGAGGAGGCCGGCCGCCGTCGTCTTGTTGTTGTCGGTCGCGACCAGGGCATCGAGGATGAGCCGCCGCTCGAGGTCGGCGAGCGCGCGTTCCAGATTCACGTCGACGCGCGCCGGCTCGGTTCCGGCTGGGAGGAGAGAGGCGATCAGCGAAGCGCTGACGCTCGCGTCGTGACTCAGGACGGCGGCGCGCTCCATCACGTTGCGGAGCTCGCGCACGTTGCCGCGCCACGCATAGCCCTGCAGCAACGCGGTCGCCTGCGGATCCAGTCCGGGCGCGGGCTTCCCGAGATCGCGCGCGACCTCGGCCAGGAAGGCCGTCGCCAGCGCCGGGATGTCCTGCGTGCGCTCGCGCAGCGGCGGCAACTTCATCTGAAAGACATTCAGCCGGAAATAGAGATCCTCGCGGAATCGCCCCTCGCGCATCGCTGACTCGAGATCACGATTGGTGGAGGAGACGATGCGGACGTCGATCCGGATGCGGCGGTTGGCGCCGAGCGGCTCGACCACTCCCTCCTGGAGAACGCGCAGCAGTTTCGCCTGCAGGCGCACGTCCATGTCGCCGATCTCGTCGAGAAAGAGCGTGCCCTCGTCGGCGGCCTGGAACTTGCCGACACGGTCGGCTTGCGCTCCGCTGAACGCACCGCGGACGTGTCCGAAGAGCTCGCTTTCCAGCAGCTCGGCGGGAATCGCGGTGCAGTTCAGCGGCACGAAGAGCTTGTCCTTGCGCGGGCTCAGCTCGTGGATCGCGCGCGCGACCAGCTCCTTGCCGGTGCCGGTCTCACCCGTGATCAGGACGGGGCTCCGCGTCGGCGCCACCTGTCGGATCAGATCGAAGATCGGCAACATCGCCGGGGCGTCGCCGATCAGGTCTCCGAAACGCGGTGCCCTGCCCGCTTCCTCACGGAGAAACAGGTTCTCGAGCCGATAGCGCGAAAGCTCGAGGGCGCGGCGCATGACCATCTCGAGCGCGTCGAGGTCGAAGGGCTTCTGGAGATAGTCGACGGCGCCGAGCTTCATCGCCTCGACCGCGGTCGGAACGGTGCCGTGGGCGGTCAGCACGATCACCGGCACGTCGACGTCGACGCCGCGGAGCTCGCGCAGAAACTCGAGCCCGCTCTTCCCGGGCATGCGGAGATCGGTCACGACGAGGTCGCTGCGCAGGGTGCGAAAGGCGGCCAACGCTTCGTCCGCACCCGAGGCGGCCGTGCATTCGAGTCCGATCTTCTGCGCGAGAATCTGGAGCACCCGACGCATTCTCGAATCGTCGTCGACGACGAGCAGATGCTTCATGTCGCGCTCCCCGCTGCCGGCAGCTCGATGCGAAAGACGGTTCCGCGGCCGTCGGCGCTCTCGACCGCGATCCGGCCGCGGTGCTCCTGCACGACCCGCTGCACGAACGTCAGCCCGAGCCCGACCCCGCCCTCTCGATGGGTGAAGAACGGCTCGAAGATCTGTCCTCTGATCTCCGCGGGAATGCCGGGCCCGTCGTCGCGCACCTCGAATCCAGCGTAGCCGTCCTGTGACCGCAGGAGCGAGAGCTCGACCGTCTCCCCCTCCGCAAGGATCTGAATCGCGTTCACCAGGAGGTTCAGCGCCACTTGATAGACGAGCTCCGGATCGCAGAGCGCCACCGGCTCGGGCTCGACCACGCTGCGTCTGAGGCGCACGCCTTTCTCGCGAGCTTGCACCTCCACGAAGTCCGCGGCGCGGAAGACGATCTGCCCGAGCGGCGAGGGCTCTGGCCGGAGCTCACGCGGGCGGCCGAGCTCGAGGAGCCCCGAGACCACGCGGTCGACGCGGTCGACCTCGTCGCGCAGGATCTGCAGCAGCTCGCGCGTCTCCTCCTCCCTGGCATCGAGCGAGCGCTCGAGGAGCTGGGCGGCGCTGCGCAGCACGCCGAGCGGGGTCCGGACCTCGTGGGCGACGCCGGCCGCGAGCTCGCCCACGAACGCGAACTTGGCGGCGTCGACGAGCTCGCGCTCGGCGCGGCGGAGATCCACGGCCATGCGATTGAACGCTTCCGCCAGCGCACCGACCTCGTCCCGCGAACGGACCGGAACCGTCGGTGCCGGCCTGCCGCGGCCAACCTGCTGCGCGGCGTCGGTGAGCTCGGCGAGCGGGCGGGTGACGCGACGAGCCGCCGCGAGGGCGATCGCGAGCGCGGCGAGCAGCGTCGCCGCCAGCACGGCTGCGAGCAGGCGCACGGTACGACGAACCGGCGCGAACGCTTCGAAAAGCGGTTGCGACACCAGGACCCGCCAGCCCGGCAGGTCGCCGGGAAGCGGCGCGTGACCGAACAGCACGCCGGCATCGATCATCGATCTGGCCGTTCACCTCGGGGAGATCGCCGCCAAAGTCCCCGAGTCCGACGGCATCGCCGCGACGCCAGCGCCCGTCGGGTCGCGACGCCCCTCCGATCACGACCCCGCCGGCACCGAGGATCAAGACATCGGCGTCGAGGCCGACCGACACGAGGTTCTCGCGTACGCGGGCGATGACCTCGGTGGTCCGTTCCCAGTCGTAGAGGGCGACCAAGCTCCCGATCGCGCGCTCCGGAACGTCCGGATCGGGTACCACGACCGTGAATCGCAAGCCCGGCCTCCCAGGGGTGGTGGACTCGAGAGGCCCCTCGATCGCCGCGCCCGCTCTCCCCGCGCCGAACGCGGCATTGCCGGCGCTGCCGATCAGCGACGGGTCACTGGAGGCGACGACGCGCTGGTTGGCGTCGAGCACCGAGAGATCGATGCACTGAGGGCAGCCGCGTTTGAGCGACGTGAGGAACGAAGAGATCCGCTTGTCGAGGTCACCGATGCGGATCTCGCGCATGACGTCCTGGCGGGCGAACGACTCGAGGCTCTCGCGCTCGGAGCGAAGCGTGGTCGCGAGGCGGTCGGCGGCGTTGCGCGCCGCCTCGACGAGCTGGCGCCCAACCACGCGCGCCAGCGCCGCCCGGCTGCTCGACACCGTCACCACCCCGTAGATCGCGCCCGGAACCAGAACCAGGATCGCCGCGAAGAGCAGGAGCTTGGTCCGCAGGGAGAAAAACTGTAGGCTCCGCGCCTTCACTCGATCGGCTCCCGTTCACGCACGTTCTCATGAGCGACCCGAAAGCGCCAAACGGTCCCGCCAGCCGGCCCGGACAGTGGCGCTCGCGGCCGTGCGCCGTACTCCTCCTCGCGCTTCTCGCGTTCACGCTCCGGCCGCCAATCGCGTTCGCGGCTGAGCCGATTCCGTCCCCGCAGCGCGAGGGTCCAGAACTCTTCGGCACCGACACGCCCTTCGGCCGTCTCGAGTACCGCACCGGGCGCGGCCTGCGGGTGGGCGACACCGGTCTCACCATCGGCGGCTTCGCGACCGCGAGCGCCGAAGGTCTGGAGGGAGGCGAGAGCGAAGGAGGCATCGAGGGAGTGAACTTCCTGCTCTCCTTCGACCCGGTGCCGTTCGTGCACGTGTTCTCGGAGCTGGAGATCGGCCAGATCGCCGAGTTCAAGAGCGGACACGAAGGCCTGCGCTCCGACCCCGGCGTGACGGTCGAACGGCTGTACGTCGATTTCGGCGCCAGCGACCTCGCGAACCTTCGCTTCGGGAAATTCCAGACGCCGATCGGACGTTGGAACCTGACGCTCGCGGAGCCGCTCGTGTGGACGACGTCCGAGCCACTCATCGTCGAGGAAGTCTTCGACGAGTTTACCACGGGGGCGATGCTGTGGGGGTCGGTGTTTCCGCGTGGCGGGGTACTATCGTACGCGCTCTACGGGACGTTTCTCGATCCCATCGCGCCCGACCGAGGCGCACCGCCGGCGGAGCACAGCGCCGGCGTGCATCTGGAATGGGCGAGCAACGTTCGGTGGGCGGCGGGGGCCTCGTACTTCGCCTCCGAGCAGCCCGGCGGCGAGTGGAACCACCTCGGCGGTGTGGATGGCCTGTGGCGGCCGCACGAGCGCGTCGAGCTGACCGCGGAGGCGGTGTTCGGGGAGGGGACGCGCGAGGACGGCGGGCAGTGGGGGCTGTACGCGCAGGCGGTCGTGGAGACCTTCCCGACGCTCTACGCCGTCGGCCGCTACGAGCGCTTCGATCCTCCGGGGGCTGGCCGGGCCGTCGATCTTTTCGATCTCGGCGTCGCCTGGGTCCCCGTCCCATACATCCGTATCAAGGCGGACTATCTGTTCGCGGATCATTTCGACGAGCTGTCGGCGCCCGGAGTCCGGGCGTCCTTCTCGGTGCTGTTCTGAGATGGGCGCCCGGATCTTCACCGTTGTCGTGGTTCTCATGCTGCTCGTCCCCGCGCGCGCCGCTACCGAAGAGTCTGCGATCGCGGTCATCGTCCATCCTGAACGGCGTGTCGAGCTGTCGAAGGATGATCTGACGCAGATCTACCTGCGCCGGCGACGATTCTGGGACGACAGCGTGCCGATCGTACCGTTGAACCTCGCGGCCGGCACAACGCTGCGGGCGGTGTTCTCTCGCACCGTTCTGCGGCAGAGCGAGGCGCGACTGGCGGAGCACTGGAACCGGCAGTACTTCTACGGCAACCTTCCGCCGGCCACGCTCGCCTCGACGGAAGCGGTACGACGCTACGTCGCCTCCGACCCGAACGCGATCGGCTACGTGCCCGCTTCGGAAGTGGACGACTCGGTGCGCGTGGTTCTGCGACTCGAATGAAGAAGCGGCGCGAACCCGCCGTGGGTTCGCGCCGCCGTCGCGTTCGAAGCATGGAACTTGATCCTTCCGGGGACGTACTCTCAGGCAGTCCTCACGGCTGAAGCTCGACGCGCTCGCCGGTCTCGAGATCCACCTCGAGGATCAGACCGACTCCGGCCTTGTAGTACTTGTTCTCCTCGGCTCCCGGCTCGAGCGGCGTGAAGTCACGGGTCACGAGACAGTCGCCGGTGCAACTCGCTCCCGGCACGCTCTCGGTGCCGGTCGTGCTGATCACCTCGCCGGCATCCTCGGCGTTGCCGAGCGCGAACTCCTGCCGGTAGACGTCGCCGACCATGGGGTTCGCCTTCATGACGATCCCGGGCTTGGCGCCATCGACTCCTGCCGTCCACGAGCCGCCCGAGACTCTCCAGCTCGCCATTCTCGAAGCTCTTCGAGAGCTCGCCGAAGTACCAGACGTTGCCCGCCAGGTCCTGTGCGAACCAATCCTCGGTGTCCTCGATGGGCACGTCCATGTCGTCGACGACGACATCGTGCACGACGATGGTGGTGACCCCCAGGATCACCTTGGTCTGGTTGGTGACCGTCACGGTGATCGTCTCACCCGGACCCTCGTAGGTCCGCACCGTCCCCGGAACGAGAGGAAGGTAGGGGTTCGGCATGGCGGCCGTCTCGGCCGGCGTCCGGAAGTTGGACGGATCGATCACGGGATCGTAGGGGTCCTGTCCGAGCGCGTCGCAGAGCTCGGCGCGCGCTTCCAACTGATCTTTGCACTCCGGGCCGGCCTCCTTGAGGGAGGCCTTCGCCGCGCTGAGACAGGCTTTGCGGGCGGCCTCGGACGAGAGATTGTTGCAGTTCCCGACGGCGATCCAGTAGTCGTCCTTCGCCGCGCTCTTGCATGCCGAGCGCGCCGCTTTCGAGGTCTTGTCGCATGCTTTCGCGGCGTGACTCGTCTGCGCAACGAAACAGAACCCCATCGCCGTCACCATTGCCACCACGGTCGTCGTCCTGGTCATCGTGCGTCCCTCCTTCTTGGAATGTCCGACCTTGGGATGTCCGACGAGGTCGTTACAGCAATGGGAGGGCCAGTGATTCGGCACCGAAGCGCGCAGCTTTCGGCAGCTCGCGGCCCGAGAAGCCTGCCGAAAACGGCAGAGGTCCTGCCGGATGCCGCAGGCTCGCCAAGCGGTGGATGTCCCGCGCGCGGCCGTTGCATTTCGCCTTCTCTTCGCTTATACGACATACATGGCGAGAAGCGCGACTGGTCCCATGCTCACCAGGCGGCAGAAGGAGCTCGTCGACTACCTCGACCAGCACATCCGCAAGCTCGGCTACGCTCCCACCCTCGAGGAGATCGGCGACCATTTTGGCCTCAGCTCACTCGCCACCATCCACAAGCACCTCACCAACCTCGAAAAGAAGGGCCTCATCCGCCGCAAGTGGAACCGCAGCCGCGCCCTCGAGGTCGTACCGCAGCAACGACGCGCCAGCGCGCTCGAGTTGCCGCTGCTCGGCCTGGTGGCGGCCGGCACTCCGATCGAGACGCTCGAGCAGCCCGACACCATCGCCGTCCCTGAAGAGCTGGTCGGCCGTGGCGAGACGTTCGTCCTGCGGGTCAAAGGCACATCGATGGTCAACGAGGGCATTCTCGACGGCGACTACATCGTCGTGCAGTCGCGCGCCCGCGCCGAGAACGGCGAGACCGTCGTCGCCCTGGTACGCGGCGAGGCGACCGTGAAGCGGTTCTACGGCGACAAAGCCGGCATGGTTCGCCTCGAGCCCGCCAACGATCAGATGGCGCCGATTCTCGCGCGTGCGGCCGACGTCGAGATCCGCGGCGTGGTCACGGCGGTGATGCGCAAGTACACGCCGGTCCGCCGTCGCTCCGCCGCCTGACGCGATCAGAAGCTTTTGACGCCCCTCTCGGGCGCCGGTACGCTCCTCACGTGCGCCGTATTACCCACCTCATCTTCGACCTCGACAACACGCTCTACCCGCCGGCACGCGGCGTCGTCGACCACGTCGACGCCTTGATCAACGACTTCATGATCGCGCGGCTCGGCTTGTCGCCGGACGCGGCACGCGCCACACGCGTCCGCTACCGCGAGCAGCACGGGACGACCCTGAACGGGCTCATGCTTCACGATCGCGTCGCGCCCGACGAGTTCCTCACCCACGTCCATGCCATCGACATCGATGGTCTGCTCGAGCCCGACCCGGCGCTGCGAGCGATGCTGGATGGCTTGCCGCACACCAAGATCGTGTTCACCAACGGCTCGGCGACGCACGCCGAGCGCGTGCTGGCGCGCCTGGACGTGCGGCAATGTTTCGATGCGGTCTATAGCCTCGAGGACGTTCGCTACGTTCCCAAGCCCTTTCCCGAGGCGTTCGCGGCCCTGCTCGCCGCCGTCGGCACCCTGCCCGAACTGTGTCTGGCAATCGACGACCGGATCGACAACCTGCACACCGCCCACGGGCTCGGCATGTCGACCATGCTGGTTGGCGCGGCCACGCCACCCGATGCGGCCATAGACTTCGCGGTGTCGACGGTTCTGGACCTCGCCGCCGCGCTACCGGAGCGGGAGGCGCGATGAGCGCGCCGCAACCCGCACCGTCGGCAGCACCGGCGGCTGCCGGCGCCGGGCGCCGCTTCTCCCTCTACGTCCACATCCCCTACTGTCAGGCCAAGTGCCCGTATTGCGACTTCAACTCCTACGCAGCCGCGGAGTGGCCGGAAGGGCGCTACGCGCAGGCGCTGGTGGAGGAGTTGAGGTTCTACGTCGCCGAGCCGCCGTGGCACGGCTCGACGGTGGCGACGATCTTCTTCGGCGGTGGCACGCCGTCACTCTTCCAGCCGGCCACGATCGGCGGGTTGCTCGACGGAATCGCCGCGCTCTGCCCGCTCGCGCCCGACGTCGAGGTCACGCTCGAAGCCAACCCGGGCACGGTCGAGCGGGCCCGGCTCGCGGGCTTCCGCAGCGCCGGCGTCAACCGGCTCTCCTTCGGCATCCAGTCGTTCCAGCCTGCCCTGCTCACGACGCTCGGTCGCATCCACTCCGCCGACGACGCGCGCGCCGCCATCGCGGCCGCGCGCGCCGCGGGATTCGACAACCTCAATCTCGATCTCATCTTCGCGGTTCCGGGAGAGACGCGGGCGGGTTGGGCCGGCGACGTGGCCGAGGTCATCCGTCATGCTCCGGAGCACGTGTCCACCTACAACCTGACCTATGAGCCCGGCACCCCTTTCCACACGCTGCGCGCGCGCGGCGCCCTCACGCCGCTCGACGACGGCGACGAGCTGTGGATGTACCAGCACGCGCGCGCCGCGCTCGCGGCGGCCGGCTACGCGCAATACGAGATCTCCAGCTTCGCGCGGCCGCAGCGCGCCGCGCGCCACAACCTGAGCTACTGGCGCGGCATCGACTACCTCGGGCTCGGCGCGGGCGCGCACTCGTACGCGTCGACACCGGGCTGGGGCCGGCGCTGGTCGAACGAGCGCATCCCGGACCGCTACGTGGCGAGTGTCGCCAGTGGCGGCGCCGTGGTCTCGCGGGAGGATCTTTCGTTCGAGATGGCGGCGGCGGAGTTCATGTTCCTCGGTCTTCGCGAGATGGCGGGCGTGGATGCGGCGGCGTTCGCGACCCGATTTGGACGCGCGCTCGCGGACGTGCATCCCGAGGTGGAGGGTTTCGCCGCCGACGGCTTGCTCGCCGAGCGCGACGGCCGACTGGTCCTCAGCGAGCGCGGCTTGATGATCGCGGACACGATCTTCGCGAGCTTTCTCTAGCGGCTGGCCGCACGCGGCCGGAGTCGCGCGTCGCGTACGCAAACCGTCAGCGAGCGCCCCGCGCGTGCGCCGCGTCGGCCCGTGTCGCCCGCCCGCTACTCGACGCGCAGCAGGCTCACCGCAAAGCGCGCGTCGGGCTCGATCCACTGCTGATGGCAGGAGAAGCCCGCCGTGGCGCCGAGCTCCGCGATCGACGCCGGCGAGTACTTGCACGAGCTCTCGGTCCAGATCGTCTCGCCGGCAGCGAACGGCACCGTCAGATCCGCCGCTTCGATCCGCACCTCTTGCGCTCGACGACTCACCAGATGCATCTCGACGCGCGAGGCGCTCCGCGTTCCAGAGCGCGCGGTGCTCGAACGCGTCGAGGTCGAAATCGCCGTCGAGCTCACGGTTGATGCGCACGAGCAGGTTCTTGTTGAACGCGGCGGTGACACCGAGGGGATCGTCGTAGGCGAGCAGCAGCTCGCTCTCCGGCTTGACGAGGTCGGCGCCGAGCAGGAGCGCGTCGCCCGGCCGCAGCCTGCGGCGCACGCTGCGCAGGAACACCGCCGCCTCGGAGGGGTGGAAGTTGCCGATGTTGGAGCCGAGGAAGAGCACGAGCGTCGCGCCGCGCGCCGGTCGTGTCGCCGTCGCGTCCCGCAGCCCGCTATCGTACGTCGATCGGTGTTGGGTCACCGGGACGTTCGGCAGTCGCGCCAGTGTGCGGGCGGAAAGCTCGAGCGCGGTCGCCGAGATGTCGATCAGGTGGACGCGCGGCGCCGGGCGGCGGCGACAGATCCCCTCGACGAGCGTCGCGATCTTCACGCCGTTGCCGCAACCGAGCTCGATGATCGTCGCGAGGTCCGCGACCGGCTCGACCATGGCCTCGACGAAACGTGACAGCAGACGCCGCTCGGCACGCGTGATCCGGTACCACGGCAAATGGCAGATGGCTTCGAAGAGCTGCGAGCCGAGGGCGTCGTAGAAGTATTTCGCCTGCAGATACTTGGGACGATCGAGAAGCCCGTGTCGCACGTCGACGGCGAACTCCGAGCGCGCCGCGATCGCGGACGGTACGGGTTGCGAGGCGGGATCGTGGCGCGCCGGGCGGATCATGCGCTCACGCACCTGAAGCTCGCGTACGGATACGGGTAGCGAGGCTGAAACCAGTTCCGCCAGCTGCGCCGCACGAGCTGACGCGCCGTCGCCGGCGAGGCCCCTTTCAATACGTAGTGCTGGCCGTCGAAGAAATCGGCGGAGTAGCCGGGATAGCAAGCCGTCGGTGTGAAGCCCGGAAACCCATCGAACACGGTCGTCGTCCATTCCCAGCCGTTGCCGACGAGATCGTGGACGCCGAAGGCGCTGGCGCCCGCGGGATACGAGCCGACCGGCAGCGGGTCCCACCGCTCCAGATCGAAGTTGCCGCGACTGGCATCGGGCGGGGCGTCGCCCCACGGATGGATGCGCTCGTCGCCCGCGGGCGTGGCGAACGCTGCGCGGTGGTACTCGGCTTCGCTCGGCAACCGACAGCCCTTCCAGCGGGCGTACGCGGAGGCCTCGGCGTGGCTGACGTACACCGGCCACGCCGGCGGCAATGGCAGCTCCTCGAAGAAGCCGCGCCAGAACCACCGACCCTCGCGCCGCGCCCAGAAAAGGGGATGCTGGATGCCCTGCCGGGCCCGCCACGCCCAGTTCTCCGCCGTCCAGTACGCCGGGATCGCGTACCCACCGGCTTCGACGAACTCCAGGTAGTCGCGGTTGGTGACGTCGTAGACGTCGATCTCGAACGCCGGCACCGCCAGCGTGTGACGGGGCGTCTCGTTGTCCCAGCAGAACGGCAGCGTCGCCGGGTCGACGCCGAGGGTCGCGCAGCCGGCAGGGATTCGCACCCGTCTCGGACGGGGCGGCTCACTGCCCGGGACCGGTCGCGCGGCGCCAGCCGGCGGCCGCTTCTGATCGTACGGAAGTTGATGGAACATGTAGAGCAAGGTCTCGTGGTGCATCGCCTCGTGCTCGAGCATGACGTACGCCGCGAGACCGCCGCGCAACATCGGGTCGTCGGCGCGATCGACGTCGTCACGCGCGAGCGCCTCGCGGACCGCCGCCTCGGCAACCTCGGCGTAGGCCAAGATCTCCGGGCGCGCCGGCCACTCCGACTCGGCCGCCTCACCAGCACCGTCATCGAGCGGATCGATACCCCGTTCGAACAGGCTTTCGAAGGATGCGTGAAGGCCGGGACGTCCGAGGGCGCGCTTCAAGAGCGTGTTGACGCTGAAGGCGATGACGTGTCCCTCGTAGAAAACGATCGGATGCCGCAACGGAACCGGTCGCGCGCGATAGGCTTCGGGGCTCACGAGGTCGAACCACTGCCGCGAACGGCGGCGGTTCAGCGCAAACCACGCAAGGCAGGCGTCCCTGTCCATCGGTCTCGATGTATCGCTCGACCACGTGGTACGGCCGAGCGACCTGTCGATCTGGACTCAGGCCATCCCGAGCTTCGCCCGACCGTCGGGCGAAATCATGTTGGGGTTCCAGGGTGGATCCCAGACCACGCGTACGTTCGCTTCGGCGACTCCCGGCAGGACCTCGAGGCGGCGCTGGGCGTCCATCGCAATCGAGGGCCCCATGCCGCATCCCTGCGCGGTCAAGGTCATCGCCACCTGGATCGTGCTCCCGCCGCTCGCAAGCGGCTCGATCTTGAGGTCGTAGACCAACCCGAGGTCGACGATGTTGACCGGAATCTCGGGGTCGTACACGTTGCGCAGCTCGGCCCACACCGCGTCCTCGCTCACCTCTCCCGACGCGCCGGCCGCCGCCGCGGCGCGCGGGCTCTGGCTCTCCTTCCCGATCGCGTCGGCGTCCTTGTCGGCAATCCGGAAGAGCCCGCCCATGCTTGGAACCTGCAACGTGAAGGTGCCCCCGAGCGATTGCGTGATGATCGCGAGCGTTCCCTCCGGAATGGTGACCGTGGTGCCGAGGGGAATCTGGATGGCCTCGCATGTACGGCTGACGACGACGTTCTCGTAGCTCATGCCACGGCTCCTTTCGCAGTACACGGATCGCGCGTTGGCGCGCTCGGGCTCAATGTATCGCCGGGGCAGAGTAAGGACAACGCCGGCCGCCTGACCTCGCAAACGGTCCGCGGGACGCTGATTTGACGGCATCGGTGGCGCGCGCTAGGTCGCCCCCATGCCCTCGACGAAGGCGATGGAGAACAAGACCCTCGCGGCTCAGTGCGCCAATCCCGAGTGCGCCAAGCGAGAGTCCACGGAGCTGATGGTGGGGGTGAGCGTCGGCCCGCCCGGCCGGCGGCGGCAGCTCACGATTTGCAGCGCCTGCACCGCGAAGGGCTGGCGGCCTGGGAATGGCTCAACGGAACCAGGCTGACGACGACAACCAGGCCGACGACGGCAACCAGGCCGACGACGACAGCCGGGCTGACGACGACAGCCGGGCTGACGACGGCAGCCAGGCTGACGACCCCGGCACGTCGGTCGCGCCGATCGACGGTCGCTCGGCCCCGTCGGCAACCGGCAGCTCGACGACGAAGGTCGCACCCGCACCGGGAGTGCTCTCCACGTCGATCCTGCCGCCGTGCGAGTGCACGATCTGACGCGTGATCGCGAGGCCGAGCCCGGCGTTTCCCCGTCGAGTCGTGAAGAACGGCTCGTAGACACGGTCGAGATCGGACGCCGGGATTCCCGGACCGGAGTCGCGCACACGAACGAAGACGTGCGCGCCGCGCTCGGCGTCAGATCGTCCGCAGCGGACCTGAATCGTTCCCCCCGGTGGCGTCGCCTCGATGGCGTTCAGCACGAGGTTCATCACCACCTGCCTGAGCTCGTTCGGATCGGCGGCGAACCCCGGCGTCTCCGCGGTGCCCTCGAACTCGAGCGTCACGTTCTTGTCCTCGGCCTGAGCGCGGAGGACCGGCAGGATCGCCGTCACGCTGTCGCTCATGCTCCCCTGGGCGTTCCGCGCCGAAGCCTGCCGAGCGAACTGCAGGAGATCGTTGACCAGCACGTTGGTGCGCTCGATCTCGCGCAAGACCACCTCGCTGAACTCGCGACGGAACTCGGCATCGTCCCAACGCGCGGGAAGAAGTTGCGCGAAGGTACGCATCGCGACCAGTGGATTCCGGACCGCGTGCGCGAGGCCGGCGGCGACGCAGCCGAGAGAGGACAGGCGATCGGCTCGTTGTACCAGCGCGACCGTGCCCGTGACGTCCTCGCGGAGTCGGCGGTTCTCGCGACTCAGACCGATCGTCCAGATGAGCGCCGCCGCGAGCGCGGCGGCCGACGGCGTGAGCATCGCGATGAGCACCACCCAGCGGACTCCGGCGCTGTCGCTCGCGAGCGCGATCCATCCGAGCGCAATGGCGACGGCCGCGCCGGCGACGACGAAAGCCAGCGCCGCGCCGACCCATCGCCGCGAGCGCACGTGCGGCCACTCCGGCCCGTGCGCCGGCAAGAGTCCTGTAGGGGTCGCCCCATCACCCACGACCCTGCAGGGAGCAAGGGGTGCGCCACCCTGGGCGCGGGCTCGCATGTCGGATCCGCGCGCCTTTGGGGTGTGCACGACGTCCCGGACCGGGCGCTGCTGGCACATGCGTCACGAGCGTGTGTCATCGGTGACCCGATAGCGGCGGCTTGGGCGGGTGCGCCGGCGCACGCGCGTGCGGCGTGGTATGCGAGAACGCATGTCGTTCGACGCACGTCGTTCGACACACCCGCGCGCGCTCGCGGGCGAGGTTCCCAGGTTTCCTAGTACCGGTAGTGGTCGGACTTGTAGGGGCCGTCGACCGGCACGCCGAGGTACTCGGCCTGCTCGGCGGTGAGCTCGGTGAGCCTCACGCCCAGGTGCCCGAGGTGCAGACGCGCGACTTCCTCGTCGAGATGCTTGGGCAGCATGTAGACTTTCTTCTCGTACGCGGCGTTGTTGGTGTGCAGCTCGAGCTGCGCGATCACCTGGTTGGAGAACGACGCCGACATGACGAAGCTCGGATGCCCGGTCGCGCAGCCGAGATTCAAGAGACGTCCCTCGGCGAGGACCATCACGCTGTGGCCGTCGGGAAAGCGCCACTCGTCGTACTGCGGCTTGATGTTGATGCGCTCGATCCCCGGCACCTTCTTCAGACCGGCCATGTCGATCTCGTTGTCGAAGTGACCGATGTTGCCGACGATCGCCTTGTCCTTCATGCGCGCCATGTGCGCGACCGTGATCACGTTGAGGTTGCCCGTGGCGCTGATGAAGAGATCGGCGGTGCTGACGACGTCGTCCACGCGCTTGATCTCGTAGCCTTCCATTGCCGCTTGCAGCGCGCAGATGGGATCGATCTCGGCGATGATCACGCGACAGCCCTGCCCGCGCAGCGCCTGGGCGCACCCTTTGCCGACCTCGCCGTAGCCGCACACCACAGCCACCTTGCCGCCGAGCATGACGTCCGACGCGCGACAGATCCCGTCCACCAGCGAGTGGCGGCAGCCGTAGATGTTGTCGAACTTGCTCTTGGTGACGGAATCGTTGACGTTGATCGCCGGAAACAGCAGCGTGCCCGCCTCCATCATCTGATAGAGCCGGTGGACGCCGGTGGTGGTCTCTTCGCTCACCCCCTTGATGTGGGCGGCGATGCGCGACCAGCGCTTGGGATCCTTCTTCTGCTCCGCCCGCAGCAGGTCGAGGATCACACCCCACTCCTCGGGCTCGCTCTCGGGCTTGAATGCCGGGATGCTGCCCGCTTTCTCGAACTCGACGCCCTTGTGCACGAGCAGGGTGGCGTCACCGCCGTCATCGACGATCAGGTTCGGACCGCTGCCGTCGGGCCACGCCAGCGCTTCGCCGGTGCACCACCAGTAGTCCTCGAGGGTCTCGCCCTTCCAGGCGAAGACCGGGGTGCCCTTGGGGTTCTGCACGGTGCCGCCACGCTCCGGCCGGCCGACGACCACCGCCGCGGCAGCATGATCCTGCGTGGAAAAGATGTTGCACGACACCCAACGCACGTCCGCACCGAGCTCGACCAGCGTCTCGATCAAGACCGCGGTCTGGATCGTCATGTGCAGGCTGCCCATGATCTTGGCGCCCTGGAGCGGTGCCTTGCCCTGATAGCGCCGGCGCAGCGCCATGAGACCGGGCATTTCCTGCTCGGCGAGGCGGATCTCCTTACGACCGAAGTCGGCGAGCGTCAGGTCCGCAACCTTGTAGGGCGGACGCCCACTCTCCGTCGATCCCTTGCGTGCTTCCGCGGTTGTTGCTGCCGTCATTGGATGCTCTCCTTATCGTGCTTCGGGCGCGCGCAGGACCGGCCGCCACGCAGCAGCGGCTCTCTCATCTCGCCGGACGATGACGGGCGACCGCTTACCGACTCGCCTGGCGCGCCGCTCCCGCAGCCGCGCGCGCACCCGTCCCGAGGCCGGCCGCGCTCCGGAGATCATTGGCGCGATCGGTCTTCTCCCAAGGGAAGAAGCCTTTCTCGGGGGTACGGCCGAAGTGCCCGTAGGCTGCCGTGCGCTGGTAGATCGGTCGCTTCAGGTCGAGCGTCTTGATCAGCGCCGCGGGGCGGAAGTCGAAGAGCTCACGCAGCAGACTGGCGAGCTGGCTCTCCGCGATCACGCCGGTCTCGAAGGTATCGACGAGCACCGAGAGCGGCTCCGCCATGCCGATCGCGTACGCGAGCTGGACCTCACAGCGCGACGCGAGCCCGGCCGCGACGATGTTCTTGGCGACGTAGCGGGCCATGTACGCGGCACTGCGGTCGACCTTGGAAGGATCCTTCCCGGAGAACGCGCCGCCGCCATGCCGCCCGTAGCCACCGTACGTGTCGACGATGATCTTGCGGCCGGTGAGTCCGCAATCACCCATCGGACCGCCGACGACGAAACGACCCGTCGGGTTGACGTGAAACCGTGTCTTGGCGTCGAGATACTGCGCGGGGATCGTCTTCCTGATGACTTCCTCGGTGATCGCGGCCGACAGCGTGGCGTGCGTGACGTCGGGAGCATGCTGGGACGATACGACGACCGAGTCGATGCGCACCGGCCGGCCATCGCGATACTGCACGGTCACCTGCGACTTCGAATCGGGGCGCAGAAACGGCATCATGCCGGCTTTGCGGACCTCCGCCAGGCGCTCGACCAAATGGTGCGCCATCGCGATCGGGAACGGCATCAGCTCGTCGGTCTCGTCGCAGGCGTAGCCGAACATCAGGCCCTGGTCGCCCGCGCCCTGCTCCTTGTGCAACCCTTCGCCCTCGGTCACTCCCTGGGAGATGTCGGGCGACTGGCGGTCGACGGCGATCAACACCGCGCACGTGTCGGCATCGAAGCCCATATCGGACGACGTGTAACCGATCTCGCGTACCGTGCGACGCACGATGTCGGAGTACGGAACGACGGCCGAGGACGTGATCTCTCCCGCGACCACCGCCATGCCGGTTTTCACCAGGCTTTCGCACGCGACTCGGCTCGAGGGATCCTCGACGATCAACGCGTCGAGGATCGCGTCCGAGATCTGGTCGCACATCTTGTCCGGATGCCCCTCGGAGACAGACTCCGAGGTGAATAGGAAATCCTTGAGTGGCATGTGATTCCTCCTAAGAAGTGAGCGATTCTTATACCGGCCGGGGTTGCATAGCGTCAAGGCGAAACCTGCACGCGCGACGGCGGGGAGCGGCTGTCGGCGTGCACTTCCGCCTCATTCCACACGCATCCGGACCGGGCGTTTCACGCTCCCGATGCCGGCGGAAAGACGATCGCCACCTCGAACCCGCCGTCGGGAACGTTCCGGCCGTCGACGCGCGCTCCCATGCGAAGCGCAAGGCCCTGTACCAGCGCGAGCCCCAGCCCCGACCCTTTGCTCCGTCGCGTGAGCTCGGTCTCGCCCCGGAAGAAAGGCTCGAAGATGCGACGCAGATGGCGCGCCGGCACGCCACGGCCGTTGTCGCGGATCGAGAGCCGCACGCCCTGCTCGTCGCGCCGACAGCGCGAGCGTGATGCGGTTGCTGGCGGCGCCGCGCGCGTATTTCACCGCGTTGTCGACGAGGTTGAAGATGACCTGGAGGACCGCATCGCGCTCGTAGCGAACCGGCGGAAGATCCCCCGCGACGTCGACGTCGAGCGCGAAGCCCTCGCCCTCGACGTGCGGACCGAGCAACACGGTGGCCTCCTGCACGACCGGCGCGAGCGGGCCGGTGACCAACGCCATCTGACGCGTGCCCTTCTCGAGCCGTGAGAACTCGAGCACGTTGTTGATGAGCCGCGACAGGCGTTCCGACTCGACCGTGATGTGACGGTAGTACTCGGCACGCTTCTCGTCCGAGGACACCATCCCGTCTCGCAGCATCTCGCCGTACATGCGGATCGCGGTGAGCGGCGTCTTGAGCTCGTGGGAAACGGCGGCAACGAAGTGGCTGCGCCGCTCGGCGAAGCTCACGACCACGGAGACCATCCGGTACAGCGACGCCAGACCCAGAACGAGCGCCACCAGAAGGAGGGTCGAGAGCGTGTACACGTAGCTCGTGCTGGAGACGCTCGGCAGCGGAGCCAGCATCAGCCGGGCGCTCAGGTCGGCGAAGGGCTCGGCGAATCGATGCTCGTAGGTGAGATCGGCCGTGACCGCGGAGCCGCCGGGGAGGAAGCGCGTGCCGAACGTCAGGGTCGCGAGGTCCGCGAGGCCGTCGCCGATGGCGCGGGCCGCGAGCCACTGGCCGAGCTCGGCAACGTCGATCACCAGTCCCTGGCGATAGCGCTGTCCGTCGCGAACCACGCCGCGGGAGAGCACGAGGTAACGCTCGTCGACGACCCGTCCGTCCATGGGCGCCCGGTCGGCGACGACGGCGTCACGCTCCTGCGCTGGCGGAACGATCGCCTCCGCAACCGCGCCCGCGGGCGGCGTCTCCTCGTGCGACGCCGCCCGCTCTCGCGCTGCGTCGGCTTGCCTGAACTCGTCGGTGTCACCCTCGAACGCCTCGTCCGTGCGCGTGTCGGCCGCCTTGGAGCGCGCGACCGGCGCCGCGGCGGCGCGGTCCGCCATGGCGAGGGCGGTCTCGTTCTCGCGCGCCTTCTGCTGCCGCTCGGCGCGTTGCGCGACCGCTTTGTTGAGCGATCGCAACGCATCGTAGGCCGACCCGCGCTCGGCCTCTTCGGCCTTCGCATGCTGGTCGCGGGACTCGCGGCCGCCGACCTCGACGGTCGTTCCCGGCAGTTGGGATGCTCCGGCCGGCGTGCTCGGAACCGCCGCCCGCGTGCGCGCGCTCGCGGCGCCAGCGGCCGAGGCTTGCGCCCAGGCGCTGCGTCAGCTCCGGTGACGTCGCCCGGCCGCCGGAGAGCATCCGCACCTGGCCGGCGGCGTCGATCTCGAGGTAGCCGAGCACGAACGGCGCGTCGACCGGGGTGATCGGTCGATCGTACTGCTCGACGGGTCGCGCTTCCTCGCGCTCGAGGATCGCCGACAGCGCGCGCTCCATCTCGTCGAAGATGCGCTCCGCCACCGCCTGGTGGCGCATCTCGCGCTCGAGCGCGACGCTCTGGACGGCACGCCCAACCAGCAACGCCACCGGGACGAGCAGCGCGAGCCCGATACCGACGAAGGCGAGACGAAACCTTCGCACCGTCGCTACCCCGGGAAGCGGTACCCTTCGCCGCGCACGGTCTCGATCGGATCGTGCCGTCCACCGCCATCTTCTTGCGCAGCTTGGCGATGTGCATGTCGACCGTGCGGGTCTGGATCTTGTGCACGTGCCGCATGCCCCAGACCTCGCGAGCAACGTCCGGCGGCTGACGATCCGCCGCGCTCGCGCGCGAACAGGGCCAGCAGCTCCGCCTCACGCGCGAGAGCGCGACGTGCCCCGCCGGTCCCTCGGCGATCAGTCCCGCGGGTCGACGCGCCACGGGCCGAAGCTGAACGGCCCCGGCTCGGCACGCGGCAGCGCCCCCGACCGGCGCAGCAGCGCTTCGACGCGCGCCACCAGCTCCGAGACCGAGAACGGCTTGGTGACGTAGTCGTCGGCGCCGCAGCGAAAGCCCTCGAGCACGTCCTCTTCGGCGCCGCGCGCGGTCAGCATGAGGATCGCCTGCTCCGGACGCTGCGCGCGCAGCTCGCGGCAGACGTCGAAGCCGCTCATGCCGGGCAGCATCACGTCGAGCAGGACCAGCGCGTAGCGTCCCGAGAGCGCGTGCGCGAGCCCGTCCTCGCCCGACTCGACGCCGGTCGGGGCGTAGCCGTGGAAGGCGAGCACGTCGCAGAGGCCGGTACGAATCGCCGCCTCGTCCTCGACGACCAGGATCGGAAGCTTCGCGGACGCCATCATCCACGAGTGTAGGCGATTTCGATCGCGTGTAAACGCACGATCGCGACGCGCCGCTGGCTTTTACCGTCCTTTTACCAAACCCCTCTCCCGCGTCTCGTGTTGTGCGCGCTCATACTGCTCGCAAAGGAGGACACACCAATGACGACTCGACGAAGACACGTGATGATGGCGGGCGCGCTGGTGCTCGGCACGGCGCTGGCCGGGGCGGCGGCCCGCGGGACCCCGCGCGGCTCGACCGCAACCGGCGCGCAGTTCGCGGCCGCCGCGGCGGAACGGTCGCGTTTCACCGGCACCTCGATCGCACGGCGGTGCAGCGCGGTCGGCGACGGGACCGTGCGCATGGAGCTGGTGATCGGGTCCGACGCCCCGGCGGTGCGCACGGCGGTGCGCGTGCCGACCGACCTCGTCGTCATCCTCGATCGCTCGGGCTCGATGGCCGGCGACAAGATCGAGCACGCGCGCGCCGCGGTGCGCGAGCTGACGGCGCAGCTCGGCACCGACGATCGCTTCGCGCTCGTCACCTACTCGAACGACGCGCAGCTCGCGATCCCGCTCGAGACCGCCAGCGTCGAGCGCGCGACGCTGCCTGGGCCTCACGGATCGGCGAGATCGGACCCGACGGCGGCACCAACATGTCGAGCGGGCTCGACCTCGGCCTCGACGTCATCGAAGCGCACGCACGAGCGGCCGGGTGCCGCGCGCGATCCTGATCTCCGACGGCCTCGCCAACCAGGGCGACGCGAGCCACGAGGGGCTCACCCGGCGCGCCGGCCGCGCCGCGCACGGCGAGTACGTGCTGTCGACGGTCGGCGTCGGCGCCGACTTCAACGAGTACCTGATGACCGCGCTCGCCGACGCCGGGACCGGCAACTACTACTACCTGCGCGGCTCCGAGGACCTGGCGCAAACCTTCGCGCGCGAGTTCGACGCGGCACGCACGACCGTCGCCTCGGGGCTCGCCGTGCAGATCGAGCCGGGCGCCGGCGTGCGGGTGGTCGACGCGGCCGGCTATCCGCTCGAGCACGCGGGCAGCACGGTGACGTTCCGGCCCGGGTCGCTGTTCGCCGGGCAGGAGCGCCGCGTCTGGGTCACGCTGGCCGTGCCGAACGCCGCCGTCGGCGAGCTACGCGCTCGGCCGCTTCGCGCTCGCCTTCGACGACGGGCGGGAGCGGAAGACGATCGCGTTCACCGAGACGCCGCGCGTGGCGTGCGTCGCGAGCGAGGACGAGTTCTATGCGGGCCTCGACGTACCGGCGTGGGCGCGCTCGGTCGTCGTCGACGCCTACAACAAGATGCAGGCCGAGGTGGCCGAGGAAGTGAGATCCGGCCGGCGCGACGAGGCTCTCGGCAAGCTGCGGGCATTCAGGGACGCCGCCGCCTCGATCAACGCGCGCGTGCAGTCGCCGGCCGTGGCCGAGCAGCTCTTCGACGCCGACAAGCTCGAGCGTGAGGTGGCAGCCGCGTTCGAGGGTCCGAACCAACCCGAGAGACAGAACGACTTCAGCAAAGCCAAGGGCGCCGCCGCCGTCGATGGGCGACGCACCGGCAGCAAGAAGTGAAGGAGGCGCATCATGGCGATCAGATTGTTCGATCGGATCACGACGCTCCTCAAGGCGGACGCCCACGGCCTCGTCGAGTCGCTCGAGGAGCGGAGCTTGTTGCTCAAGCAGTACGTGCGCGAAGCCGAGCTCGAGGTCGGTCGCAAGCGCGCCCGTCTCGATGCCCTGCGCGAGGAGGAGAAGCGGCTCCGGGAGGCGGTGGCGTCGCGCGCCGCCGAGGTACGGTCGCTCGACGAGGACGTCGACCTGGCGCTCGCCGGCGGCAAGGACGATCTCGCACGCTTCGCGATTCGCAGGCTGCTGCCGCGACGAAACGAGGTGAAGGTCCTCGGCGCCGAAGTCGAGAAGCGGCGCGCCGAAGCCGAGCGGCTGGCGGAGTGCCTGGAAGCACAGCAGGCGGAGTTCGATCGCCTGCGCACGCGCGTCCGTGCCGAGCTCGCGCGCGAGAGCGAAAGCGCCGATCCCCTGGCGCTGCCGTGCGAAGCAAACGTCGCGGACGAGGAGGTCGAGCTCGAGCTCATGCGACGCCGGAGCGAGAAGGAGGTGGAGTCATGACCTGGCACACGTTCGGTCGCAGCGCCCTGTTCGCCGCGGTCGCGGCGTCAGCATGGCTTCCCTGGGTCGTCGTCACCGGACCGATGCTCGGCGTGTGGGGGGCGCGGGCCGTCTACTTGAGTGGAGTGACGGCGCTCTATGTGCTCGGGCTCGGAGCGCGCGGGTGGCGGTTGCTGCCCGCGCTGGTCGCCGGCGTCGCCGGGATCGCCATCGCGATCCTGGCGCGCTCGACGACCGAGCTCGCGCTTGGCCTCGCGGCGCTGCTCGGTCTCGCACGCAGCGCCTTCCTCTATCGCGCGGCGCCGGCGCGTGCGGTGACGACCGAGGTCCTGCTCCTCGGTGGGGGGCTGCTGTTCGCGCGATTTCTCGCCGCTGCGGCGCCGTTCTCCACGGCGCTCGCCCTGTGGGGATTCCTGCTCGTCCAGAGCGCCTTCTTCCTCATCGGCGGCGTACAGCCGCGGCACGACCCCGGGGCGCGCCGCGATCCGTTCGACGAGGCCCGCGCCCGGGCGCTGGCGCTGCTCGACGGCCTGGGGACGTAGGGGATCGTGCCGTGATCTCTCGAGCGCTCGCTACGCGCTTTTGTGAAAGGCGCGCCGCCCGAGCGGCGGCACGGCCTCGATGCCTACGCGCCTTTGTGAAAGGTGCGCCGCCCGAGCGGCCGCGGCCTCGATGCCTACGCGCTTGTGAAAGGTGCGCCGCCCGAGCGGCCGCGGCCTCGATGCCTACGCGCTTTTGTGAAAGGTGCGCCGCCCGAGCGGCCGCGGCCTCGATGCCTACGCGCTCTCGTGGAAGCGCGCGGCCACCAGCGCGGCGATCGCGTCGATCGCCGCCTCGGCGTCGGGACCGCTGGTCTCGACGGTGAGGGTGGTGCCCTCGGCCGCCGCCAGCATCATGAGGCCGAGAATGCTCTTCCCGGACACCGACTCGTCGCCGTTCGTGACCGTCACCTCGGCCGTGAAGCGATTGGCGACCTCGACGAAGCGCGCCGCCGCGCGCGCGTGCAGTCCGAGCCGATTGACGATGGCGATCTCCGCACGCAGCGTGTCGGGACCGACGTGCTCCTTCTTCATCGCGGCTCGTGCTTGCCGGAGCCGACGGGCGTCCCGTGCGCACCGGGACCCGCGCGCAGGATGTGGTCGCGTCCGTACTGAACGATGAAGCCCGCCAGGGTCTCGAGATCCATCGTGTGCCGCGCCGACACCACCTTGAGCAGGATCGGAAGGTTGGCGCCGCTCACCACCTGGACGTGCCCCTCGCGCGCGAGCTCGATGCTGACGTTGGTCGCCGAGTCGCCGAACATGTCGGTGAGGATGATGGTGCCCTGTCCCTGCTCCACGGAGCGTGCGGCGTCGGCGATCCGTTCCTTGAGACCTTCGAGGGTATCGTCGGCGGCGCTCGCGACCGCCACCACGCCGGGCACCGAGTGACCGAGCACGCTCTCCACGCTGCGCAGCACCGCGGGAGCGAGGGCGCCGTGGCCGACCAGCACGATGCCGATCATCATCCCTACCGTGCGGCGTCGCGGTGCTGCACCTGCACCGGATAGCCGTGAGCCGCGAGGCGGCGCTCGATCTCGCCGACGATCGCCACCGAGCGATGACGGCCGCCCGTACAGCCGAGCCCGATCGTCAGATAGCGCCGGCCCTCGCGCTCGTAGAGCGGCAGCGCGAACTCGAGCAGGCTCATCGCACGCGCGAGAAACTCCTGCGTCTCCGGCCGCTCGAGCACGTAGCGCGCCACCGCCGGATCGGTGCCGTCGAGGGGTCGAAGCTCGTCGACGAAGAACGGGTTCGGCAGGAAGCGCAGATCGAGCAGCATGTCGGCGTCCGTCGGCAATCCGTACTTGTAGCCGAACGACACCAGAAACACCCGCATCACCGCTTCGACGCCACCCGCGCGCGCCGAGACGCTCGCGCAGCTCGTCGCGCAGTTGGTGGACGGTATAGGCGGAGGTGTCGAGGATGCGGTCGGCGCGCGAGCGCAGCTCGGCGAGCTTTTCGCGCTCGCGCTGGATGCCGCTCGTCACGTTGGTTCCCTCGGCGAGGGGATGCGGTCGCCGGGTCTCACTGAAGCGACGCACCAGCACGTCGTCGCCGGCGTCGAGGAACAAGATCTCGACGCGGTGCCCGGCGTTGCGCATCTCGTCGATCACCGCCGGGAAGCCGGCCAGGAAGGCGCGCTCCCGCAGATCGATCCCGAGCGCGACGCGCATGATTCCCTCTTCGGAGTTCTGGCAGAGCTCGATGAACTTCGGCGTGAGCACCACCGGCAGATTGTCGATGCAATAGAATCCGAGGTCTTCGAGCACCCGGATGGCCGTGCTCTTGCCGGAACCGGAAAGCCCGGTGACGATCACGACGTGCAGGCCGGCCTCCCTCACGAGCGGCGCTCCCCGGCCCGGCGCGATCGCCGTGCCCGCGCCGGAGTCTCCGCCGGCGGGGGCGCTTCCGTCTCGCCGACCACCGCGACGCCGCGCCGGCGCGCGATCTCGTCGTCGAGCCGCGCCGCGAACTCGCGTGCCGTGTGGCGCCCGAGACCCTTCAACACGTGGTTGCGCGCCGCCACCTCGATGATGGTCGCGACGCTCCGGCCGGGTCGAATGGGAATGCGCACCTTGGACAAGGCGATGCCGAGAATGGTGTGGACCTCGTCCTCGAGACCGAGACGATTGGCGGTCTCCTCCCGCGACCATTCGATCATCTCCGCGACCAGCTGGATCTCCTTCTCGCGCAGGGTGGCGAGGATCCCGAAGAGGTCCTGCACGTTGATGATGCCGAGACCGCGGATCTCCATGTGGTGGCGAATCAGCTCGGCGCCGCAGCCGATCACGCGTCCCGGGCTCGCCGTCCGAACCTCGACGACGTCGTCGGCCACCAGGCGGTGACCGCGTGACACCAGATCGAGCGCGGCCTCGCTCTTCCCGATCCCGCTCTTGCCGAGGAGCAGCACGCCGACGCCGTAGACCTCGACCAGCACCCCGTGCAGCATCGCGCGCGGCGCCAGGCGCTCCTCGAGCCAAGCGGTGAGCTTGCGGATCAGCTCGGAGCTACTGAGCGACGTGGCGAGCAACGGAATATGGTGGCTTCGCCGCGATCGTGACGAAGTCCGCGGGCGGGGTGGCCCCGTTGGTGACGATGAAGCAGGCGATGCGCTGCGTGCACGCCCGCTCCATCGCTTCACGCGCGCGCGCCGGGTCGAGGGTGGCGAGGTACTTGAGCTCGGTGTTGCCGACCACCTGCACGCGTTCGGGATGGATCTGCGGCAGGTAGCCCGCGAGCGCCAGCCCGGGCTTCTGGATGCGCGGCACGGTGACGGCGTTGGCGAGCGCCGTCTCGCCGGCCAGCACCGTGAGCGACCACGCTGCGCCGCGCGCCTCGAGCAGCTCGGCAATCGTCACCATGTGCTGCGCTCGCTCAAACTCTCAGTACTTGTCGTCCTCTTCCTTGATGATCGCGAACAGCGCCTCGCGGCTGGTGCCGGCGAAGAGCCGCTCTCGGAAGCCCTTGTCCTTGAGCAGACGCGAGATCCGCGCCAGCGCCTTCAAGTGAACGCCGGCGGAATCCTCGGGCGCGACCAGGAGAAAGAAGAGACGCGTCGGGCTGCCGTCGAGGGAATCGAAGTCGATTCCCTGCACACTCCGCCCGAACGCCGCCACCACACCGCTCATGCCACCGCAACTTGCCGTGCGGGATCGCGATCCCCTCGCCGATCGCCGTGCTGCCGAGCTCCTCGCGATCGAGCAGCACCTCGACGAGTCGCGCCTCCGCGATCTCGGGGTGACGCGCGGCCAGCACACCCGCCAACTCCTGCAACGCTTCCCGCTTCGAGGTGGCGCGCATCTCGGGGATGATCGCCCCGGGCTCCAGGATGTCGAGGATCTTCATTGCGGTGCGCGACCGTATACACGAGCCGTCCCGAGCGGGCAAAACTCACACCGGAGCGGATCCGGTCAGGGGCGCTCAGGGCGCCTCCGGCTCGATCAGCCCGTAGTTGCCGTCCTTGCGTCGATAGACGACGGACAGGGTCTCGGTGGCGGCATTGCGGAACACGAGGAACTCGTTGCTCATCAGATCCATCTGCATGACCGCTTCCTCGACGGACATGGGCTTGACGGGCAGACGCGTGCTCTTGATGACGTCGGGGCCGTTGCGGCGCGAGAAGCTGTCGGCGCGGATCACGTCGATGCGAAGTCCAGGCCCGCTCTTCACGGGCACGAACGGCACCTCCTCGGGCGCGCCGCGCCGCCGGCGCGCCGGCAACGCCGGCAGCTTGTGACTCTTCAGCTTGCTGGTGTGCTTGCGCGCGCGTTGCTCGAGCTTGTCCATCGCCAGGTCGATCGCCGAGTAGAGATCGTCGGTCTCCTCCTTGGCGTTCAACATCGTACGTGGTCGGCGTTCAGGATGATCTCGGCGATGTGGCGGCGCTTGGAGACCGACAGGATGACGTGGGCGTCGATCGGGCGGCGCAGGTACTTGGCGACACGCTGCACCTTGTCCTCGGCGTAGCGGCGCAGCGCGGCGGTCGCCTCGATGTGCCGGAAGGTGACGTTCACCTGCATGGCGCTGCCCCTCCTCTTGGCGCCGGTCCGTGGCGCCACCGCCCCGACCCGCCCCTCAGGTTCAGAAACCTGCCGGCGCTTCGACGACGGCAGGATGCCCATCAGCTCGCGGTACTTGGCGACGGTGCGGCGCGCGATGTCGATGTTCTCCTTGGCGAGAAGCTCGGCGATGTACTGGTCGCTGAGCGGACGGCGTGGCGTCCTCCGCGCCGATGATGCTCCCGGATCGTTCCTTGCACGCTCTCGGCCGAGACCTCGTCGCCGTCGGCCGCTGCGCAGGCTCGAGGTGAAGAAGTACTTGAGCTCGAAGATGCCCTGCGGCGTGTGGACGTACTTGTTGGCGGTGGCGCGGCTCACCGTCGACTCGTGCATGCCGATGTCGTTGGCGACGTCCTTCAGCACCAGCGGCCGCAGATGCGACACGCCGTGATCGAGGAAGTCGCGCTGGAACTTCACGATGCTGACGTCACCATGTAGAGCGTGCGCTGGCGCTGGTGGATGCTCTTGATCAGCCAGGCGGCGGCCCGCATCTTCTCCTGGATGTAGCCCTTCGCCTCCGACGTCCGGCCTGCCCGAGCACCTGGCGGTAGAACTGACTGACGCGCAGGCGCGGCAGCCCCTCGTCGTTGAGCGTGACGACGTACTCGTCGCCGACCTTCTGGATGAAGACGTCGGGCGTGACGTAGCGCGACGTCGCCGTCGCCGTAGTCGCGTCCCGGCTTGGGCTCGAGGGTGGCGATGACACTTGGTCGCCTCGGCGACGTCGTCGCATCGACGACCTCGAGCTCGCTCGCCGAGCTTGTCGAAGCGCTGGCCCTCGAGCACGCTCAGGTGATCGCGCACGATGCGCGCGGCGAGCGAGTCGCCGAGGCCGAGCTGGCGCAGCTGGATGCAGCAGGCACTCGCGCAGGTCGCGCGCGGCGACGCCCGGCGGATCGAACTCCTGGATGCGCGTGCAGCACGCGCTCGACGCGTCGGTCGCAGCTCGACGTCGGCCATGAAGGCGATCTCCTCGAGCGTGCAGCGCAGGTAGCCGTCGCTCGTCCAGGTTGCCGATCAGCATCGCCGCCGATCGTCTTGTCCGCGTCGCTCAAGTCGGACAGCCGGAGCTGCCAGATCAGGTGGTCGGCGAGCGAGCTGCGCCGCACCAGCATGTTCTCGAGCGCCGGACGCTTGTCGTCGTCGTGCTCGGCGCTGCTGCTGCCGGAGGGCGTGGCATGAAAGTCGTTGCTGTAGTTCTCGAGGTACTCCTTCCAGTCGATCTCGCCGAGCCGCTCGCGGCCGCGACCTCCGGCGCGGCGTCCGTCGTCCGGCTGCCACTCGTCGTTGGCTCGACGCGGGCGTGGTTCCGTCGACCGTCGGCACCTCGGAGGTCTCGAGCTCGGGCTCCTCGACGGTCTCCGCCGACCTCCTCGAGCACCGGGTTCTGCGCCATCTCGTCGACGATCAGCGCCTCGAGCTCGGCGCGCGAACCTGCAGGATCTTGATCGCCTGCCGCAGCTGGGGCGTCATCACCAGCTGCTGGGTCAGCTTCTGGTAGAGTTTGGTGTTCGAGCGCCATCGGGTCTAGAGCCGGAACCGCTCGCCGAGGTAGATCTCGCGCGCCTGGCGACTCGCGGCGATGTGGGCCGGGACGCCCTCCTCGAGGATCGCGCCCTCGTTCAGGATGTAGGCGCGGTCGCAGATCCCGAGCGTCTCGCGCACGTTGTGGTCCGTGATCAGGACGCCGATGCCTCGCTCCTTCAACTGCTGCACGATGTTCTGGATGTCGAGCACGGCGATGGGATCGATGCCCGCGAACGGCTCGTCGAGCAGCATGAAGGCCGGCGAGATCACCAGCGCGCGGGTGATCTCGAGCCGCCGCCGCTCGCCGCCGGACGAGTGCATACGCCTTGCTCTTCGCCAGGTGCGCGATGCTGAGCTCCTCGAGCAGTCTGCACAGACGCTCCTGCGTTCCTCGGCAGAGATCGGCAGCGTCTCGAGGATCGCCAGGATGTTCTCCTCGACCGTGAGCTTGCGGAACACCGACGGCTCCTGCGGCAGATAGCTGATGCCCGCGCGCGCGCGCTGGTACATCGGCAGCTCCGTCACGATCTCTGCCGTTCAGCGACACCCGTCCCTGGTCGGGCCGCATCAGGCCGACCATGATGTAGAAGGTCGTCGTCTTGCCGGCGCCGTTCGGCCCGAGCAGCCCGACGACCTCGCCCCCGGCGATGCGAACCGATACGTCCTTGAGAACGTGGCGGCCGCCGAAGGACTTGTCGAGCCGCTCTGCCGTGAGGAGGGTTTCGGTCACGCGCGTCAGCGTCCCTGGCCGGTGACGGCGGCCCCCGGAGTGCCGTCGCTTTCCGAGCGAGCTGTTGGGATAGAAGACCGCCGACACCCGCGATTTGGAGCCGCTCTCGACGACGCTGCGCTCCTCCTGGAGATAGACGACGATCCGGTCGCCGGCGACCTTGTTCGGTCCTTCGTGCAACACCGCCCCGTCGCTCAACACGATCGTTTGCGCCGCCTGATCGAAGACCGCACGCCGCCCCTCGGCGAGCCTGTCACCCTCGGCGGATGCGGACGCTTCCCTCGGCGACGATTTCCTTGATGCTGGCGGCGTCGCCCTGTCCGGGCAAGGTCGCGCTGGTCGCACCGTCTTTGCCGCCGCGACGCGTGGCATCGCGATCGTATGCGATCGAGAGCCGATCGCTCGTCAACGCCACGTCGCCCTGGGTCACCCGCACGTTGCCGCGATAGGTGATCGTGCTGCCCTTGTAGTCGAGCTCGAGCGAGTCGGAGTCGATGCGAATGGGCTCCTTGCGGGAGCCGAGTGAGAGGCTCTGGAACAGATCGTTGGGACCGCTCGGGGTGGCGGCGTTCGCCTTCTCCTGCGCGCGCGCCCGGGCGGCCAGCGCGACCAGGACGACGAGCACGAGCAGGAGCTTGCTGCTAGAGCGTGCCGACACCGGGCTCCTTCGCGTCCTGCCGCAGCACGGTCTCGACCTTGCCGTCGAGCCGCAGGCGCTGCGTCTCCATCTCGACCGTCATCCGGCTTCCGCGCAACGCCAGTCCGTTGCCGTCGATCGTGACCGGAAGCGGGGAAACCACCGTGTCGGAGCTGCGCTCGTAGACCGCGCGGTCGGTCTTCACCACGTAGTCTTTGAAGTGCACCTCGATGCCGCCCTCGACCTCGACCCGATCCATCTCCCGTCCGCTCAAGAAGATCCGTCCCTGGTTCCCGGTGATCGACACCACGCCTTGATCGCCCTTGAGAAAGAGGCTCACGTGCGGTCCTTCGATCGCGATCTGGCCGTCCTCCTCGAAGTACTGCGCCTCGCGGGCGGCGACCTCCCAGGCCTTCCGGTCGCCCTCCATCTTGACGCGCCGGAAGTTCTGGATGCGCTGTGCCGCCTCGGGAAGGAAGTCCAGCTCTCTGGTGCGAAGGCTCCGGAGGTGCTGCTGCCACTGGCTGCGAGCCAGTTGGAGGCCGACGATCCCCAGTACCAGCACCAGAACCACTCCCAGCCCGAGCCGGATCCGGCGGCGTGCCCCCATGCAAAAAAAATACCACTCGCCACCTAGGGAGTAAAGTTGAGGAATTTTGTCGGTATGGACGAGTGCGCGCTAGACGACGCCGGCTCGCAGCAAATCGTGAAGGTGAATCACGCCGGCAGGGCGCCCGGCAGCGTCGGTAACGAAGAGCGAGGTGATCGCGAGCCGCTCCATCACGGCGACGGCCTCGGCCGCGAGCGCCTCGGCGGCGATCGTCTTCGGCGGGCCCGTCATGCTCTCGCGTCGCGCCTGAGTCATGAGATCGCGTGCCGCCGCCCGCTGGACGTCGGGCAGGCGCTCGAAGGCCCGGCGGATGTTGCCGTCGGTGATCACACCGACCAGCACGCCCGCCGCATCCACGACCCCCGTCACACCGAGCCGCTTCGACGTGATCTCGACGATGGTCTCCTTGAACGGCGTGTTTTCGCGCACGATCGGGAGCTCGGTGCCGCGATGCATGAGGTCCTCGACGCGCATGAGCTTGCGGCCGAGCGTGCCGGCGGGATGCAGGGCCGCGAAGTCCTCGGGGCTGAAGCCGCGGTACTCGAGCAGCGCAACGGCGAGGGCATCACCGAGTGCGAGGGTGGCCGTGGTGCTGGCGGTGGGCGCCAACCCGAGTGGACACGCCTCCTCGGCGACACTGACGTCGAGCACGACGTCCGCGCCGCGCGCCAGCGTCGAGTCGTGGCGGCCGGTGAGCACGATCAACGGCAACGCCAGACGCTTGATCATCGGCAGCAGATCGAGCATCTCCCCGGTCTCGCCGCTGTTCGAGATCGCGAGCACGAGATCGCGGCGTTCGAGCATGCCGAGATCGCCGTGCAGCGCCTCGCCGGCATGCAGGAAGAACGCCGGCGTCCCGGTGCTCGCGAGTGTGGCGGCGATCTTGCGGCACACGTGCCCGGACTTCCCCATCCCGGTCACCACCACCTTCCCGGAACATCGGGCGATGAGCTCGACGGCGCGGCTGAACTCGCGCATCGAGCCGCGCCGCGACCGCGGTGATCGCCCGGGCCTCGATCGCCAGCACCCGGCGGGCGTGTGCGAGGCTCGACGTCGCCCGCTTCGCCGGCGTGACGGATCCCGACGGCTGGCTCTGGCGCGCCCGGCGCGGTCCGCCTGCTTGCGCCCGACGCTTGGCGCCCGCTCCGCGCGCCCGCGTCGGCATCAGTCGGACCGTCCTTTCGCAACCCGGTCGAGCGCGAGCAGCGTCGTCAGCAGATCCGGGAGCTCGGCGAGCTTGAGCGAGTTCGGCCCGTCGCTCATGGCGCGATCGGGGTCTTCGTGCACCTCCATGAAGACGCCCGCGACGCCCGACCGCGACGCCGCCGCGCGCGAGCGCCGGGACGAACTCGCGCTGACCGCCGGACGCGCCGCCGGCTCCGCCGGGGAGCTGGGCGCTGTGCGTCGCGTCGAAGATCACCGGGTACCCGAAGCGGCGCATCACGTCGAGGGCGCGCAGGTCGCAGACGAGATTGTTGTAGCCGAAGCTCGCGCCGCGCTCCGTCACCATCACCTGGTGATTGCCGCCGGCGGTGGCCTTGGCGATCACGTGCTCCATCTCCCACGGCGAGAGGAATTGCCCCTTCTTGATGTTGACCGGCTTGCCGGCGGCCATGACGGCGCGGATGAAATCGGTCTGCCGGCAGAGAAACGCCGGCGTCTGCAACACGTCCACCACCGCGGCCACTCGAGGCGCCTGCGCGGCCTCGTGCACGTCGGTGAGCACCGGAACGCCGATCTCACGTCGCACCTCGGCGAGAATGGCGAGACCGTCGTCGAGGCCCGGGCCGCGGAAGCCATCGCGCGACGTTCGGTTGGCTTTGTCGAACGACGACTTGAAGACGAATCCCATGCCCAGGCGGCGCGTCAGGTCGCGCAGGCGCTCGGCGTGACGCAGCGTCGAGTCGCGACTCTCGATGACGCAGGGACCGGCGATCAGGGCGAGCGGCCGTGAGGCGCCGAACTCGACCGCACCGACCTTGACGACGCGATCCGTCGTCTCAGTCCCCACGCGGGCGAGGCCTCCGGCACCGTGCTCCGAGCAGCAATGGCGCGCGGCCGCGCTGCCCCGTCATCGGCGGGCGGCGTGCAGGGAGCCGAGCGGCAGCGTCTCGTGCTCCTGGCTCCTGCGTTGCAGCGCGGCCCTGATGAACCCGCGAAAGAGCGGGTGGCACTCGAGTGGACGTCGACTTGAACTCCGGGTGGAACTGGCAACCGACGAACCACGGATGGTCGGGGACCTCGACCACCTCGACGAGGGTGGCGTCGGGCGACAGTCCGGAGAGCCGCATACCACGCGCCTCGATCGCCTCCCGGTAGGTGTTGTTGAACTCGTAGCGATGGCGATGGCGCTCGGCGATCTTCTTCTTGCCGTAGATCTTCGCGGCCACGCGAGCCGTCCGCGAGCTGGCACGGGTAGGACCCGAGCCGCATCGTCCCGCCCTTCTGCGTGAGCCCCTTCTGCATCGTCATCAGATCGATCACCGGGTGCGGCGTGTCGGGATCGACCTCGGTCGAGTTGGCGCCCTTCAACCCACACACGTGACGCGCGAACTCGATCACCGCCATCTGCATGCCGAAGCAGATGCCGAAGAAGGGCACGCGATTCTCGCGCGCGTAGCGGACGGCCGCGATCTTCCCTTCGGTGCCGCGCTGGCCGAATCCCATCGGCACCAGCACGCCGTCCGCTTGAAGGACGGCGCCGAGACCCTCCTTCTCGACCACCTCCGAGTCGACGTAGTCGAGATCGACCGCGCATTCGTTGGCCAGTCCGCCGTGCGCGAGCGCCTCGTTGAGGCTCTTGTAGGAGTCGACGACGTCCACGTATTTGCCGACCACCGCGATGCGCACCCGCTCCTTGGGATTCTTCGCGACCGCGACGATCTTCTTCCAGCGCCCGAGGTTGGGGGCTCCCGTCCAGATGTTGAGTCGTTCCGCGATGCGCTCGTCCAGACCCTCGTCGTGAAAGATCACCGGCAGCTCGTAGATGCAGGCGACGTCCTTGGCGGTCACCACCGCGTTGTCCTCGACGTTGCAGAAGAGCGCGATCTTCGCCTTGAGCTTCTTGTCGAGCAGACGATCGGTGCGGCACAGGAGCACGTCGGGCTGGATGCCGAGGCCGGTCAGCTCCTTCACGCTGTGCTGTGTGGGCTTGGTCTTCAGCTCGTGAGCGGTCGAGATGTAGGGCACCAGCGTCAGGTGCACGTAGAGCACGTTGTCCCGACCGCGATCGCCACGGAACTGCCGGATGGCCTCGAGAAACGGCAGGCTCTCGATGTCGCCGACCGTGCCGCCCACCTCGCCGATGACGACGTCGGAGCCGTCGGCCGCCGCCAGGATGCGCGTCTTGATCTCGTCGGTGATGTGCGGGATCACCTGCACGGTGGCGCCGAGGTAGTCGCCGCGCCGCTCCTTCTCGATGACCGTCTGGTAGACGCGGCCAGTCGTGATGTTGTTCTTGCGCGCCATGCGCGTCGTCACGTAGCGCTCGTAGTGCCCGAGATCGAGGTCGGTCTCCGCACCGTCGTCGGTGACGAACACCTCGCCGTGCTGGAACGGATTCATCGTGCCGGGATCGACGTTGATGTAGGGGTCCATCTTGACGAGCGTGACCTTGAGGCCACGGCTCTCGAGCAGCGCGCCGATCGACGCGGAGGCGAGTCCCTTGCCGAGGGAGGAGACGACCCCGCCGGTGACGAAGATGAACTTGGTCTTGGAGTCTTTCCCGCTCATCCGTCGCCCTCCACCAAGCGCCGCACCCGTTCGAGGTCTTCCGCTGTATCCACCTCCGGGCTGGCGCTGTCAACTTTGACCATCTTGATGCGAATGCCGCGCTCGAGCGCGCGCAACTGCTCGAGCTCCTCCGCTTGCTCGAGCGGCGTGCGTGGCGCCGCGGCGAGCTCGAGCAGAATCGGGCGCCGCCACGCGTACAGTCCGATGTGACGCCACCCGAGCGCCGTACCGGCGCTCGCCTCCCGCCAATACGGCAGCGGACTGCGCGAGAAGTAGAGCGCGAAGCCGTCGCGATCGGTCACCACCTTGACGACGTGCGGGCTGAGCCATTCGGCCTGATCGCGGATGGGGGTCATCAGGCTCGCCATCGCGAGCGACGGGTCGGCGCGGAACGCCGCCACGCAGGCGGTGAGCGCACCTGGATCGAGGAGCGGGAGATCGCCCTGCACGTCGACGACGACGTCGGCGTCGATGCCGGCCGCGACCGCCGCCACGCGGTCGGTGCCGGTGGCGCATGCCCCGGTCATGATCACCTCGCCGCCGAAGTCGCGCACCACCGCAGCGATGCGCTCGTCATCGGTCGCGACCAGCGTCCGGTCGATGCCCGCCGCCTTCCGCGTGCGCTCGTAGACGTGCTGAACCATCGGCGCCTGCCCGACCCGCGCCAGCGCCTTGCCCGGCAAGCGGGTCGATCCGTAGCGAACCGGAATGATGGCGACGACCTGTGTCATTGGTCAAAAAAATCCGCGGCCGCGTCCGGATGTATCCGGTACACGACCACGGGACTTCCCTATACGAACCCCGGCGCCGGCCGTCAAAGGGCGATGAACCAGGTCGTCCCGACGTCGGTCTCGTCGGCGCTCACGGGGCCGGGTCGGCGCCCTTCTCCTTCTCCTCGCGCTCCGCGCGTTGCTCGGCGAGGATCACCTCGAGGTTCTTGCGCGCCGCGGCGAAGTCCGGACGGACCGCGAGCACGGCACGAAACTGCTCCGCCGCTTCCTCGAGGTGTCCCTGGTTGGCGAGCACGATGCCGAGGTTGTTGTGCGCCTCGACGAAGTTCGGCCGCAGCACGAGCGCGATCTCGAGATGGCGCCGAGCCGCGTCGGGGTGATCGAGTCGCAGCAGCACGTTGGCGAGGTTGTTGTGGCCCTCGGCTTTCTGCCCGCCCGCGATCGCCTTGCGGTAGTGCGCCGCCGCGGCGGCGAGGCGTCCCTTGCTGACCAGCAGATTCGCGACCTCGGTGTGCGCGTTCACGAAGTCGGGACGCAACTTGAGCGATCGGCGATAGGCCGTGATCGCCGCGTCGACGCGGCCTTTGGCGCTGAGCATGCCGCCGAGCGCGTAGTAGGCGACGGCGGCGCGCGGATTCACCTCGAGCGTGTACGCCCAGAACGTCGCCGAGTCGTGCCAGATGCGCGCCTGCTGTCGGCTGAGAACCGCGAGCGCGATCAGCGCCGCCGTCGTGACGCCGATCCCGATCGCACGCGCGACGCGCCGGCGCCACAGCGGCAGCGCCGCGAGCTCCCACACGACGAGGACGAAGATCCCGGTCAGCGGTACGTAGGTGAAGCGGTCCGCCATCGCCTGGCCGCCGACCTGGACGAGGCCGATCACGGGAACCAGCGTGACGAGATAGTAGAGCCACCCGAACGTGACGTGGGGCCGGCTGCGCGCCACGCGCACCGCGAGAGTGGTTGCGACCGCGAGCACGAGCGCCGCCCCCGCCACCGCACCGGGCGCGAGCGGATGCCCTTCGAGCGCCGGATGCGAGTACCATGGCGACAGGCGTGTCGGCCAAACCGCGAGACCGAGGTACTTGACGGTGGAGACGAGGGCGTTGGCGATCCGGTCCGCGGGCGCGACCAGGGTTGCCGACTTCACGGCACCCGCCGCCGCGGAGCCGACGAACGCCCACACGCCCATGGCGATCGCCAGGACGAGCAGCGGGATCTTCTCGCGCACGCTCCGCCAGGACAAGCGCGCGAGCGGCCAGTAGTCGAGCAGGAGCAGCACGGCGGGAAGCGTCATCGCCATCGGTTTGCTGAGCAGCGCGGCCGCGAACGCCGCCGCGACCAGGACGGCGCTCGACGCGGTGCGCCGGCGCACGAAGACGCACGTAGGCCGCCAGCGTCAGCAACGAGAAGAACGCGCACAGCACCTCTTTGCGTTCCGTGACCCAGACGACCGGCTCGACGTGCAACGGATGCAGACCGAAGAGCGCGGCGACACATGCGCTGCGCCAGCGCGCGCCGGTGAACGCCCACAGCACCACGAACAAGAGCGCGGTGTTCATCACATGGAGCAGGACGCTGGTCGCGTGGTGACCGCGGGGATCGAGGCCATACAACCGGTAGTCGAGGGCATGCGAGAGCCACGTGAGCGGCATCGGGTAACCCGCGAGGTCGGTCGTCATCGCCCAGCGCAGGACCTGCCACGGCCGCCCGCGGATGTGGACGTTCTCCGTGACGACGATGTTGTCGTCCCAGTTCAAGAGCTGGGCGTCGCGCGCGGGAAGGTAGGTCGCCGCCGTCGCCACCATCAGAGCGGTGACGATGACGGCCGTGACCACGACGGAGGATCGTGCCGTCGCGACGGGAGGTGGTCCCGCCGTCTGGTCGCGTTCGTCCTCGCTGAGCCGCCGAGCCCGTTCCATCGAGGGCCCGAGCCTAGGCGGCCGCGCGACGGATAGAAAGAGATCGCGTCGGGACGCCGTCCCGGCCGATTTCGGCCGGCCGCGTGCAATCTTCGGGCAGCTTGGTTAAAAATGATCATCACCGTCACGAAGGAGCGACCATGCCCGATGATGCCATGCGGATCGAGCGCGATTCGATGGGCGAGATGCGCGTGCCCGACGGACGCGCTGTGGGGGGCGTCGACCCAGCGCGCCGTCGAGAACTTTCCGATCAGCGGCTATCGCTTCCCGCGCCGCTTCATCCACGCGCTCGGCCTGATCAAGCACGCCGCGGCGCGAGGTGAACGCGGAGCTCGGGCTGCTCGCCGTCCGAGCTCGGCGCCGCATTCGCGAGGCCGCCGACGAGGTCGTCGAGCGGCGCGCCTCGACGCGCACTTCGTCGTCGACGTGTTCCAGACCGGCTCGGGCACCTCGACCAACATGAACGCCAACGAGGTGATCGCCAATCGCGCCACGAGCTCGCGCGGCGGCGGCGACAGCAGGTCCATCCCGAACGATCACGTGAACATGGGCCAGTCGTCCAACGACGTCATCCCGACGGCCATGCACGTCGCCGCGCGCGCGCGCGGTCGAGGAGGACCTGTCCCGGCGCTTGCCGCGCTTGCGCGACGCGCTCGCGGAGAAGGCGGCGGAGTTCGACCGCATCGTGAAGATCGGGCGCACCCACCTGCATGGACGCCACGCCGATCCGCCTCGGGCAGGAGTTCGGCGGCTACGCGCGACAGGTCGAGCTCGCGGTCGCGCGCCTCGAGCCGCCGCCGGCGGTCTGCGAGGAGCTGGCGCTCGGCGGCACCGCGGTCGGCACCGGGCATCAACACCCATCCCGAGTTCGCCGCGCGGGTGACGACAGCTGCTCAGCGAACGCACCGGCATCACGTTCCGCGAAGCCGCCAATCACTTCGAGGCGCAGAGCGCCAAGGACGCGATCGTGGAGCTCTCCGGCGCGCTCAAGACCGCCGCGGTCAGCCTCACCAAGATCGCCAACGACATCCGCTGGCTCGGCTCCGGTCCGCGCTGCGGGCATCGGCGAGATCAACCTCCCCGCGACGCAGCCGGGCTCGCTCGATCATGCCCGGCAAGGTGAACCCGGTGATGTCCGAGGCGGTCTGCCAGATGGCGGCGTTCGTGATCGGCGCCGATCTGACCGTGACCCTCTGCGGCCAGGCCGGCAACTTCGAGCTCAACGTCATGATGCCGGTGATGGCGTACCAGCTCCTCGAGAGCATTCGCATCATGGCCGCCGCGGTGCGCGCGTTCAGCGATCGCTGCGTGACGCGGCATCACCGCCAACGCCGAGCGCTGCGCCAGCCTGATCGAGCAGAGCCTGGCGATGGTGACGTCGCTCGCTCCGGCGATCGGCTACGACGCGGCGGCGGCGATCGCCAAAGAGTCGGTCGCGACCGGCAAAACCGTTCGTGAGCTCGCGCGCGAGCGCAAGTTGCTTCCCGAGGATCGCCTCGCCCACAGCCTCGACCCGTTCCGGATGACCGAGCCAGGCGTCGACTGACGGCTACTCGGCGGGACCCCGTCGCGGCGGCCTCGGCGGCGCGCCGCCGCGCGCTCCGGCGCCGCCCGCCGCGCCGTGACGACGGGCGCCGTCGCTTCGGCGGCGCGCTCCCGGACTCATCCGGCGTCGCGACCTCATCGGCCGCGGACGGCGCCGGCGCGGCGAGCGCCGACGCGACTTCGGCCGCGGTGCCGATCAGACGCACGCGCCCGCTCGACAGTACCTCGACGTCCTTCATGCGTCTGAGACGGGTCACCAGGCGCGGCGAGCCCGGCGGACGCTGGAACCCCTCGGCCTTGAGCGCCACCGTGAGCGCATCGAGATTCACGCCGCGCGCGGGATCGGCGGACGGTGAGACGCGCAATGATGGCGCGAATCTGCTCCTGTGACGCCGCGTGCGGCCCTTCGTCGTCGTCGGCGCATGACCGCGCGGCGCGGTGCTCTGCGCCGCCGCCGGTACGGCGTACCCGGTCCCGGCTTCGCCCGCGCGCCCGCCCGGTCGCCGGCGACGGCGCCGACGTCCCCCGCGGCGCGTCTCGCTCGGCTCCGCCTGCGTCCGCTCGCCCGCCGGCTCGAAGGGCGATAGGTGATGCGCCGGAACGCGACGCCGAGGCGCGCCGCCGCGTCGCCGACGGCGTCGAACGCCCGATCGTGCGAGACGATGTCGAGACTGTCACCGGGCGCCGACCGTCCGAGCCACATCCCCGCCGACACCGCGATCCAGAGATCGCTCCAATCGGGGACGCGGGGCGCGGGAGCGCTGTGCACGAGTTGCGCGCCACGCTGCGCCAGCGTCCGACCGAGCTGCTGGCCGACCACCCGCCAGTTGCCGACCGCCGTGAGCTCGGTGGTGCCGGTCTCGATCTTGAGCTCGTCCAGCACGCGCAGCAGATCGTGCTCGCTGCTGGTGTTCTCGACGTCGATGAAGACGGCGCGGCGCGGCAGGGCGATCGCCGGCGCGGCACGGCTGGATGCCGGCAGCTTGGCACCCTTCTGAACGGCTTCGCGGGGCTTCTCGGTCGTCTTACGCGGCGCTGATCGCGCGCGCGCCGCGGTCTTCGTGGGACGTGAGGACGCCAATGTGGAAGCCTTATGGCCCTCTTCGGCCCGTTAGTCGAGTCCCATGAGGGTGGGGTTTCGTGCTAAGAAGGGGACAGCGCAGAGTGACCCTTCATCAGGGTACGGAGGCACGTACCCGGAAAGGAGTGCATCATGACCACTCACACCAGCGCAGCGAGCCCGGCACTCGGCAGCACGTCGCGGGCGAGCTCCCAGCTCTACGAGGAAGGCATCGTCGCGGGCACGCTCGGTGCGGCGACGGTTGCCGTCTGGTTCCTGCTCCTCGACTCGATGGCCGGACGACCGCTCTACACGCCCACCGTGCTCGGCACGGCGCTTTTTCGCGGCGGCGAGGGACTCGCCACACCCGAGAACCTTCCGGTCTCGATCGACATGGCCTTGATGTTCACGTGGGTGCACTTCCTGGTGTTCGCGCTGATCGGTGGAGCCGCGGCGCTGCTCCTCGGATTGGCGGAGAAGGACCCCAACTACGGGTTCGGGATTCTGCTGCTCTTCGTCGTCTTCGAGTTCGGGTTCCTGGTGGGCGCGATGATCTTCGCCGCAGACGTCCTGCACGCACTGGCGTGGCCGGCGATTCTGGTCGGCAACCTGCTCGCGGCGGCGGCGATGGCGCGCTATTTCTGGCGCCGGCACCCGACGCTGACGATCTGGCCCTGATCGCACGCGTCCGACGCGTCAGTAGCGTCGCTTCCAGAAGACGTCGACGCCGCTCTCTCCGAGCGTGTCGCTCGAGGTTTCGATGCTCCATTGCGGGGCGAAGCGATACTCGAGGCGCAACTCGCCGACGTTCTGCTTGCCGAAGCGGTGCGCGAGGCTGATGAAGACATCCGGGGCGACGTACTTGCCGATCGACAACTTGGAGTCGGCGAATCCTTTCGTTCCGGCGTCGAACTCGAGGTTGTCGACGCCGAGCGCGTCGATCACCGACTGGCGGAGCTCGGAGGCGGCATAGCTCCCCACGACGCTGATGGCCTGCTCGCGCAGCCCCGCCGATTCGGTCTGGGAGAGGTGTCCCGTCGGACGGCCGAAGAGCAGCACGGAGAGGATGTCCGCTTGCTCGAGCGGCGGATCGCTCTCGAGCGTGAGCGCCGGCTTGGTGATGGTGCCGGCGACGATCACGCGCACCGTGTAGCCCTCGGTCTCGTGCACGGCGATGAGACGAAGGTTCGGATCGAAGCCCTCACCGGTGAACGTCACCCGCCCCTCGGAAAGCGTGAGCTTCTTCCCTTGAAACGAGTACCACCCGCGCACGCCTTCGATCTCGCCCGTCAGGCGAAACATCTCGCCCGGCAGCTTGCGTCCCGCGAGCGTGCCGCGCAGCTCGACGTTGGCATCCGAGCGCCGGATCCAGGCGTCGCGCGGCACGTCGAGCGCGAGATCGATCGCGGCGCGCTCGTAGAGTGAGCCGACCAGCGGCTGCGACGCGGGCGTAGTGGGGGCGGCACCCGCGGCGCGCGCCGGTTCCGTCACCGGCGCCGGAGCGTTCGGTCCGACGATCGTGATGGTGGGGTCGAGCGGCCGTACCGAGCCGGGTAGGCTCTCGGGGATCTTGAGCACCAATCCGTCGGTGGTGAGACGACCGGCGACCTCCGGCGCGCGCGAGGTGCCGCGCACCGTGATGGAGCCGCTCGCCGCACCGTCCCCGTAGTCGTTGGCGAAGAGCGGAAAGCGCGCCAGCACGAAGCGAACGTCCATGGCGGTGGCGTCGCCGCTGAGCGCCGCGGCGCCGCTGGCCTCGAGACTGCCCTTGCCGCTCACGATGCGCAGGCGCTCGAGTGTGACCGTCCGGCCGTCGACGCTCGCACGGACCTCCACCGGATCGTAGGTGAGCCCGAGCGGGATCACGTACCCGCGACCGCCGGCGATTCCGAGGACTCCGCGCACTTCGGGTGTGGCCGGCGTCCCGGCAAGGGTCAGGTCGGCGTCGAGTTGGCCGCCGAGGCGCGCGACGTCGGGCAGCGCCGGCCCGAGGATCGCGAGGTCGAGGGCGTGCGCTTTGATCGATCCCACCAGATGATCGCCGGGGTCGAAGCGAGCGGGAGCGAGTGTGAACTGCAGTGGAAGCGTCACGTCGAGCGCGAGCTGGCGGTTCGCCTCCTGCTCGACGCGCGCAACCAGCGTTGCGCTTCCCGCCGCGGCTCGCAGCGACGCCTGCAACGTCTGATAGCGTGTCGCGCCGACCGTCGGCTCCGCGACGGTGATGTCGGCGTCGAGCTCCGGTCTGGCAGCCGTGCCACGCAGACGCGCGACGCTGGAGAGCCGGCCGCCGACGCGTTCGCGCAGCGTGGGCGCGAGCACGCCGAGGTCGAGCCCTTCGACGGTGAGTGTCATGTCCTGCGCGCCGCTGGCGCCGGCGCTTCCCTCGAGGCGCGCCGCGCCGGTCGGAGAGCGCAGCTCCAGTTTCGCGATGGCGACGCGGTCGCCGCGGCGCACGATCGTCGGCTCGCCGCTCGTCACCCAGGTCTCGCCGCCGAGGTCGGCCCGGAGCGCACGCACGCGGATCTCCGTCTCCGGCGGCCGGAGTGCGGCTTCGGCTTCCAGACCGTGGCGGTGCGCTTCGTCCTCACGCAGATCGAGATCGACCGCAGCCAGCGCCGTGGCTCCAGCCTGGCGCTGCCACCACGCGCTGCGCCTCGAGCTGCTCGAAATGACGCCCGCCGGCGCGCAGGTCGGCGGCGTTCGCGGTGACATCGATGCGCGCGCCGGCGCCGCCGAGGCGCTTGCCGCGCACGTCCGCCGTGAGCGTGCCGACGGCGATCCCCTCGCGCGCGAGATCGCGCCCCTCGACCCTCGCCTGCGCGTCCAGCGCGCCGATCCCGCCGCTCGCGTTCCCGGTCACGGTGGCTCGACCTCGGAGCGGCGCCCAACCAACCAGCGCGGCGAGCGGGGACACGTCGGCGGCAACGATCTCGTAGCGCAGCGCGCCGCTGGCGCGGGTCGGGTCGGCGGTCACCTCCGGCGTGAGCGCGAGCGTTCCGCTTGCGTCCGCGTTCGCGAGCCGCGAGCGCAGCGTCGCGCGTTCGACGCTGAGCGTACCGCCAGCGGCACGCGCGTCGATGCGCGCGCTCTGCACCTCGACCTTCCCGACCGTGCCGGGTCCGAGGGCGAGGTGAAGCTCGCCGCGCGTCGTCGCGGCAGTGAAACCCGTGCCGCGCATGGCGACCGTACCGCTCGAGCGTCCCGCCAGCGCCGGGCGATTCACGAAGGGCGCGACGTCGAAGTCGGCGAATGTCGCCTCGAGCTCGTAGTGCTCCTCGGCGACCGCCAGTACCCCGCGCGCTTGCGCACGGCCGCTGGCCGTGGTCGCGGCCGAGCCCTCGATCTCGAGCCGGCGCGCCGCGAGCGCGAGCTTCAGGTCCAATGCTTGCAGCACCGTCCCCGCGAGCGTCGAGTCGCTGAGCGCGAGCGTGGCGGTACCGTTCGTGTCCTCGAACGTCGTGCCGGCACCACGCAGCGTCACGGCGCCGGTGAGATCGGAGGCGGCCTCGTCACGCCCGAGGAGCGCTGCCGGGTCGAGATGGGTGACGGTCGCGGCGAGGTCGTAGCCGGTTGGCTCGCGCGTCAAGTCGAGCGTGCCCTTCACGGTCGCTTCACCGGCGGCACTGGTCATGCTCGCGTCGAGGGCGAGCGCGGTGCCCGGGCCGGATCGCCTCCAACGTCCCGGAGAGATCCACCACCAGCGGCCACTCGCGCGCCAGACGCCGCAGCTCGCTCGCCGAGAGGCGGGCGATCTCGAAGCGCGCCGTATGCGTCTGCGTCCGGTCCCGCGGGACGCGCACACGCGCGCGCACTTCCGACGCCTCGGTGCGGAGAGCGAAATCGTCGACGGCGACGCCCGATGCGTCGACGACGAGGCGGCCGGCGAGCGTCTCGATCCGCAGCGCGCGTGCGGGCAGCGCCGTGCTCGCGCTCGTGAGGTCGATGCGCGTCTCGTCGCCGCCAAACGCAATCGCGCCGCTCAGCGCGAGGTCGCGGAACTTCCATGCCTCGCCCGGTCGCACGACCGTGAGCGCGGCGTCGCGAATCTCGACTCCGTCGAGCGTCACCTCGAAGGCCGATCTCTCGGTCGAGTCGGTCGGGCGTGCCAGCCGGGCGACGTTCCAGCCGCGCTCGTCCTCGATCAGTCTGACCGCCATGCCGTCGATCGCCGCCGCCGTCACGACCAGGCGGCGCGCCAGCAGAAGCGTCAGCAGATCGTAGTGGACGCGGGCATGCCGGATCGCGACCACGCGCCCGGCGTCGGACGTGATCCTGAGGTCGCGCACTCCGAACGTGCCGAGCAGCTTCCCTTCCAGGTGCCCGATCGTGACGCGCGCGAGGAGCGCCTCGTTCAGCCGGGCCTCGATCTGCCCCCGCAACCAGTGCCGGAACCCCGCCGTCTGCGAAACGATCGCGGACACCGCGACCATGAGGACGAAGGCCGAGCCGATGATCGCAATCGGCGCGAACCCGCCGCCATCGCCCTCTCGTCGTTGGCGTCGCCGTCACGACAGCCTCGCGCGGCGCGTGCCGCAGTGTGCGCGCCGGATCATGCTCAGAACGCCTGCCCGATGCTGAAGTGTACTTGCCAGCTCGGCTCGCCGGGGGGCGGGTCGAAGGGGAAGCCCAGGTCGACGCGCACCGGCCCGACGATCGTCTGGTAGCGCGCGCCGATGCCCGCACCGAACTGTAGATCTCCGGTCGTATAGCTGAAAGGCCGGCGCCGCACCTCGCCGACATCGAAGAAGACCACGCCGCTCACCTTGCCGTAGATCGGTGTGCGCAGCTCGACGCTCGCCTCCAGAAGACTCCGTCCGCCCACCGGACGCGGCGAAGCGGGGTCGTCGAGCGGACCGACCAGATGACGACCATAGCCGCGCGTGCTGTTGATGCCGCCCGCGAAGAAGCGCCGGAATAGCGGGAGATCGCGGTCGCTCCCGTAGCCGTCGCCCGCCGCCGATGCGCACCCGCCCGGCGAGCACGCGGTCTCCGGCGAGCGGCAGGTACGCTTTCGCTTCGGCGAGGGCGCGATAGAAGCTGAAGTCGCCTTGCCATGGGCCGCCTGCCTGCTCGGCGGTGACGTTGACGACGCTGCCTTCCTTTGGATCGAGGAGGTCGAGCGTGGTGTTGCGCTCGAGCACGCCGACCATGCTGGAGACGAACCCGCGCGCTTCGAACTCCTCGAGACGAGCCTCCGTTGCTTCGGACACGTCGCTCAAATCGTCGTACTCGATGTTGTAGCCGAGCGACGCCTTGGTGTCGGCGAACAGTTGCCGGTCGACGCGCGGGGCGAGGCGTATGCGCGCGACCGTGAACCCAGGCTCTTCCTCGCGCACCTGACTGAGCGGAACGACCAACGTCTGGCGGGGGTGCGAGAAAGTACGGTTGGCGAAACTCGCCTTCGATCGCCTGCTCGATCGTCGAGCCCTTGATGCGCGCGCCGAGCTGGCGGCCACCGCCGAGGAAGTCATTGTGCTGCCAACGGAGCTGGCCGCGGACCTCGTCCTCGAGACCGTAGCCGAGTCCGACCTGGACCTCGCGCGCCGGGCCTTCGACGACCGTGATCGCTGTGTGGACGATCCCGCTCCGGGCCTCGAGATTGGTGGGTTTCACCGCCACCGAGCGAAAGAGTCTGAGACCGAAGACGTTCGCCTGCACCTGCTCGAGCTTGCGAGGATCGTATGGGTCGCCCTTCTTGTAGACGATCTCGCGCCTGACCAGGCGCTCGGCGACGCGCTCGTGACCGTGGATTTCGGTCTCGCCGAAGACCGCCGGCGGACCGCGCTCGACGCCGTAGACCACCCGCACGCGGTCATCACTCGTATCGAGCGTTGCCGCCTTCGTCACCCTGGCGTACGCGAATCCGCGCTCCAGATAGTAGCGTTCGAGCCGCTCACGGCCCTCGTCATACGCATGCTGCGTGAAGACCTGCTCGGCTGCGAGCGCGACCTGGCGTCGCCGCTCCGCTTCCTCGTCGGGAGCAGGCGTGAAGTCGACGGACTCGATGAGAACGTTCGCGACTCTCGCCGGCGGGCCTTCCTCGACGATGATCACGACGTTCAGCTCCTCGGCCGCGAGCTCGAGGTCGTGGGAGACGCGCGCGTGATAGTAGCCCGACTCGCGGAGCAGGACCCGCACGCGCTCGAGGTCGCTGCGGAAGAGCGTGGCGTTGAACGTCCGGCGTGGTCGCCACGGCGTGTACCAGGGCGGGGCCCGGGTGAGCATCACGTCACGAATCGCCCGGCTCGACATCGCCTCGGTGCCCCGCACGCGCACCGCCCGCACTTCGTAGACGCTCCCCGGGGCGAGGTCGTCGACCGTCGCGGCATCGGCCAAAGCGGCGCAGATGAGGGCGGTCAGCGCTGCCGGAAGGACACGCCCGAGCATCGATGATCGATGTTAGTCGCGCGCAGCCGCAGCGGCAAATTCGCGCCGGCGCCTGCGGCTACGAGTCGGCGTGCTCGCGGGACGCGCGCTGGCCTGGCCCGGCGCGCAACGCCCGGTATGCTGCCCGCACGCGTTGCGCGTACGCCCGCGAAACGGGCTTGCGCTCGGCCAGTCGCCGGCGCACGCGGGTCGGTCCCATATTGTACGCTGCGAGCACGGTCGCGCGGTCGGGGAACTGCTCCTCGAGATGCTGCAAATAGCGCAACCCGAGGGCGACGTTGGTGCGCGGATCATCGAGACGGGTCGCGTCGAGATGAGCCGAGGGCTCGACGCAGGCGACGGCGCGCGCGGCGATCGGTCTTATCTGAAGGAGACCGATCGCGCCTCGATGCGAGACGGCGTTGGCGCGGAACCCGCTCTCGACCTTCATCAACGCCAGCACGTACAGCGGATCGACACCGACCCGGCGGCTCTCGCTATGCACGACTTGCGCGAGCTCGGCGGCGTCGGCGACGTCCGTCCCTTCGGCCAGCAGCGAGGTCACGAGGCGGCCGACCTCACTGGGAAGCCAATGGACCCGCTCGCCGGAGAGCAAGCCGTCGCGGTCGCCGATGCTCGAACCGCGACCGAGAGGGTTGGGCAGCAGGAGGGCGGCGCCCAGCACCACGACGCCAAGCGACCAGGACCGAAATCGCATCCGGCGCGTGATATCAGCGGGCTCCGGCATGAGCAACGCTGTGCGTCATCGAGCGGCGTCGTTGTGTCGTGCGTATTGACGCAGAGGTCTCGCGAAAGAGTTGCCAGAGCTTGTGTCTCACCTGGCCCGTCGACCGGAATTCACGCCTTTCACACCCGAATCCCTACTTTATTTTCTTGACTGCGTGACGGCTGCCGCACTACTCTGTCCACAGATTTCTGACCCGACGTGCCGGGTGCCGTGATCGTCGTTGATCTTTCCCGGACATGCAGGACGACCGTTCTTGCCAGCCATTTTAAGGAGGATGACCATGAAACGCACTACGAGAAGCTGTAGCGCGGTCCTAGTAGCCGTGCTGGCGCTCGCCGTCGGAATGCCTGCTGCCCAGGCGGCGCAGAGCGACCCCGACAAGCGCCCTTGTGTCGAAGCCGTCGCCAAGAGTGGCGGCAAGTTCATCAAGAAGAAGCTGAAGACCATCCAGAAATGCAAGAACCAGGATCTGGCCCAGCCGGGTGATTGCGACATGGTCAAGCTCGCCGACCACGCTCGCCTCACTCGAGACGAAGCTCGGCGAAGGGATCGCCAAGAAGTGCGCCGTCCCCGCCTGCTGCATACAGTCGCAGCTCGAAGGTGCTGGCTATCCCGGGCAAGTGCGTCGACGCGACGCCGCTCGACACTTTCAACTCGTACCGATCTTGCAGACGTGCATGATCGACAGCCACGAGGACCTCGTCGACGCGACTGATCGAAGACGAGTACGGCTCCACGGTCGGTCCGCTCGCGGACGCCGAGTTGAACTGCCAGAAGGAGATCGTCAAGAGCGCGGCGAAGTATGCCAACGCCCGGCTGAAGGCCGTCCAGAAGTGCCGGAACGACATCAACAAGGGCAAGATCTTCGGCGTTCCGCCCCGTCTCTGCGCGACCAACAACCAGAAGGCCGTGGATGCGATCGCCAAGGCCGACAGCAAGGCGCGCGCGAAGATCGCTCAGAAGTGTACGTCGGCCGCCATCATCGCCAACCTCGACGTCTGCGATCCTCCGGCAAATACCTTGCTGGATCTTCAAGACTGCGTCATCGAGACGCACGGCGACGCTGTCGACAATCTCGACAACGCCGAGCCCGCGGACGCGGCAGACTTCGAGTACGCCACCGCCCCGACCTGCGGCGACAACATCTTGAACGGCAACAGCCCGCTCAACTTCATCGAGGAGTGCGACGGCACGGAAGACGCAGCGTGCCCGGGCCTGTGCGGCGCCCCGAGCGGGGACTTCGGCTGCCTCTGTACGAACAAGCAGCGTGAGCGCATCATCGAGCACTCCAACGCCGACCTCGACAACGGCTGGACCGGCATCAGCCACGACTCCGGCATCGTCGAAGGTGGCGGCTACGTCGCCGATCTCTACAACTGCGACAACATCGGCGACTTCGACTGCATCGTCGGTCCGAGCTGTACCGGCGGAACGAACGCGCCGTGCACCAACGACGCCTCGTGCGGCATCTTCGGCCCTTGCCGGAAAGAGCAGACGGCGGTCGGCCCGCACTGCAACCTCAACGCCCAGGTCGTCTGCGTGAACGACGGACAGTGTCCGGATACTCCGGGCCTGAACGACAACTTCTGCGTCAGGACCCCGCACGGCGCGCCGCTGCCGCTCTCGTCGGGCGGCGTGTCGGTCTGCGTCGAGAACGTCTTCACCGAGGACGTCGTCGGAACGGTGAACCTCGCGACCGGTTCCGGCGCGATCCGGCTGCGTCAGAACTCGTCGACACGCCTCGGACCGACACCACCAAAGCCGTGTCCGATCTGCGGCGGGTTCTGCGGTGATCCTCCGGGCGGGACGCGCAAGAAGTGCACGACCAACGCCGATTGCACGGGCGTCCCCTGCGTCACCGACTTCATCTGCGACTCCGGCGAGAGGACCGACCAGGAGTGCCGGCCGGATCCGCCTTTCGGTGGCGGCACGCCGCTGTTCGGCAATCCGAGCAACGACTGCCCGGCGACTCACCTTGCCCTGCTCGGAACCATCGACATCCTCTTCAACCCCGCCACCACCGGCACGGCCTCGTTGCTGCCGCAGTATCAATGCGACAACTTCGCCGGCGGGGGCACTCCGCGCTGCTTCGGCGGCGGCAACGACGGCAACACCTGCTCGCCGGTCAGCCTGAACTCGTCGGCGTGTCCCGGTGGGGCGTGCATCCGCGCGCAATGCTTGAACGGGGCGAACGACGGCACGGCCTGTACGGTCAACTCCGAATGTCCGGGCGGCTTCTGCGGTCCGCAGCCGTACGCGCACATGGCGTGCCTGGTCACCGATCCGGTCAACGACCCGCCCACCGCCACCACCGGCAAGCCCTGCCAGGTCAACGGCGACTGTGACCCGACGGAAACCTGCAAGCATCAGTGCTTCTGCCCGACGCAGTCCGCGGCCGGAGGAAACGGCGTCACCGAGAAGCCCAATGACTGCGACGTCGGCGTGCGTGTCGACCGGTGCTGATGACGCCGACTCATGCGCAACCGATGCGGACTGTCCGACGGGCTTCTGCCATGTCGGCGATTGCCGCGTGAATCCTGCCGATCCGACCAATCCTGAGGACGGCATCTGCACCGCAAGGGCCGATCGCGAATACGTGCTCGATCACGACCTTCCGAACCTGCAACGTCGATGCGGACTGTCAGGCGCCTGCTTGCCAGTTCTGCGATCCGGGCAATACCGAGACGTGCGACACCAACCTCCGGCAGTGCTTCGTGAACAGCGGCGTCGTCCGCACGGGTATTGCCGGGAGTGCCGGACGGCAAGTCCGCTTCGACCTTCTGCATCACCGGAACCAGCAGCTCGGCGGTCAACTCGACCGCTGGTCTCCCGGGACCGGGCGGCCTGATCACGCCGCAGACCCGCGTCGAGACGGGTTTCTAGAGATCGCCCTTCCCGAAGGGCGATATGAGAACCAGGGGGCCGGTGGCCGGAAGGCTACCGGCCCCCTTCGATTTCGACCCCTACGCGACGCCTCATGCAGAGCCGTCACACAGCCAACCGAACGGCAGACGCTGTGACACCTCAACAGTGTGCGCGAATGACCAGTTTTTCCTTGACAGGCTTTGCTGTGGTGACCTACTCTCGACGTAGCTAAGCCTTTGTCGGGCAAGGCGTAAATAGTGCCGAACCTGTTCGTTTTTCGAGGAAAGTCCAGCGTGGTCGTGACCGTGCACCCACGTCGGACGATGGCGGCGATCAGGCCCGATCGTCGCAGCCTTTAACTGTGCAGGACCAAGGAGGATCGTCATGAGAGCCAGGTCGCGTTTCGCGAGCGTCGTGGTCGCCTCGATCGTTGCGCTTTTCGCGTTCGGGGTCACTACGGCGGAAGCGCAAAACAAATGCATCGCCGGCAAGATCAAGTGCGTATCCAAGAAGAAGGCATGCCGTCTAAACGTCATTGCGAAAGGCATACAAGACGGGAGTCCTCGATCTCGCCAAGCTTCAAAAGTGCGAGGACAAGTTCGACGGCGCGGCCGATCCCACCAAGGGCTGCTTCGAGAAGCTCGAGGGCAAGCAGGACATCCTGAAGCCCGAGACGATCTGTCCCACCGAGGACGACACCGCGGCGCTCGAAGCGAAGGTCGACGCCTTCGTGGCCGACGTCCAGGAAGAGCTGGATCCAGGGTCGGTCATCGACCTGAATCCCTGCACGGCCTCGAAGCTCAAGTGCGTCAACAAGAAGAACAAGTGCATGCTCGGCGTGCACGCCAAGGGTTTCAAGAAGGGTCTGCCGCCGGATCCCGCCAAGCTGCAGAAGTGCATCGACAAGTTCGACGGCGCGAGCCGACCCGACCAAGGGCTGCTTCGAGAAGGCTGAGGCCAAGGTTCCAGTCACGTGCGTGACGTTCGACGACACGGCGGCGCTCGAGGCCAAGGTCGACGCCGAAGTCCTCGACGTCGTCGCCGAGGTGTCCGCACCCTGCCCAGCAGCCGGGCGATCCCTGCCCGACGACGGTGCAGACCGACGCGGACACCGGCGGCGTCGATCTCGACACCGGCTGGACCGGTCAGTCGCACGACGCCACCGTGCCGTCGATGGGTCGCCTGACGTTGAACGTCAGCGCTTGCGCACAACGCCGTCCGTCCCTGCGGCGAGTGCAGCGTGTCAGGACCGGCCGAGAACGCCGGCGGGACGGCATTCGACAACCAACGCTGCCAGTGCGACACCGCCGTGCAGTGCAACAGCCCCGCTGATTGCCCGGGCGCCTGCCCGTGCGTGTTCTACTTCGGCGCGCCGCTCCCGCTTTCCGCGGGCGGCGTCTCGGTGTGCGTCACCAACGAGATCGCGGCCAGCGTAACCGGAACGGTCGACGTCGAAGCCGGCACCTCGCAGGCCAACGTCAGCTTGCTCTCGCGCGTGCACACCGGCCCGACGGCCGAAGAGCCCTGTCCGCAACTGCATCGAGCGGCACGTGCGACAGCGGCCCGCACGTCGGCGATCCGTGCACCGATCAACGGCAACAGCCCGCTGTTCGGCAACGTCAGCTCTCGACTGCCCACCCGATCCGGGCGGCAACATCGGCAACCTGATCGATCCCGCTCGATCTGCGCACGGGCACACAGACGCGGACGCTTGCGGCCGGCAGCCCGAACTGCACGCGCCCTGGGTTTCACCGCCTCGAGTGCTTCTGTGACACCTGCAACAACGGCGCCGCAGAGCCCTGCGACGACAACGCCGATTGCCCCGATCCGCCGGGACCGACCGGTCCGATCTGCGGCGGCCGACGGTGCATCGGCGGCGGCAACGCCGGCGCCCCGTGCGCCGTCAACAGCGAGTGTCCCGGCGGCGCTTGCGGCCGCCCGGGCAGGACGACCGCACCGAACGATGCGATGACTCGACCTGCACGCCCGAGCCGCTCGACACCGGCTCGTGTGACGAGGGCGTCTGCGCCGGCGGACCGTTCGAGCTCTTCTGCGCGAAGCGACCTTCCGCGGTTGTACGACCAATGCCGATTGCCTCGATCCGGATTTCCCCGGCGACACGTGCACCAACGGCCTCTTCCGCGAGTGCTTCACCGACGACACCGGTGCCATCGGCGGCGACGTCGAGGTCTGCGGTTCTGGCCGGCGCCCGCGACGTGCAATACGGCGAATCCGAAGCTCGGAACGCTCTTCTGCATCCCGCCGACGTCGAGCAGCTCCGTGAACGCGGTGTCCGGCTTGCCGGGACTTGGCCGCGTCACGATTCCCAGCACCGCAACCTTCAACTGATTCCTTCAGCGCCCCCGGGGCCGGATGGCCGGCTCCGGGGGATTTCTTCTCATGTAAGACGGGAGAATGGGCCCCGGAATTCCGCACTGTTAGACATTCTGACGCCGATGCGCTTCCCCTCAGACCGGTCCGTCGACCATCGATCGCGCCTCCCGGAGCGCATCGACACGACTCGTGCGAGGTCACAAGCATGTCGCACAAGTGCATGAAAAGCACGTTGGTTCCAGGTCATCACCCACGAAATTTCCACTTGACAAGTGGAAGCATACTCTTCAATACTTGCTCTATCGCGAAGCTGACGCTGCAAGGTGCCGTGTACTTGAGCCGGATCGCTGGAATCAGTTCAGCAGAACTACCAACTCGAGGTGCTAAACGTTCATGAGTTCTCTCGTTCGTGATGCTCGTCTGAATGCGCCGTGCGCTCAGACGTGCACCAGGTTCACGGATGTGGGAACGCTGAGCGGTGAGCCAGAAAGCAGACGGCGATGAAACAAAAATCACGATCGCCGTCAACAACCCACACGAAGGAGGGTACCCATGAGAAGGCACGCGTTCATCACACTAGCGGCCATTCTGGCGTTGGGCTTCACCGCCAGCATGGCCAGCGCGCAATGCGCGTTCGAGCATCCCAAGAAAGCGAAGAAGTTCCAGGGCTCGTTTGTGCAGGCATTCGTCTCCTGCAACAATCCGGGCGGCAACACGTGCGAACACCACGACTGAAGGTGGCGTGACCAGCTGCAAGCCGACCGAGACGTTCAACGAGGACGCCGGTAGCCCGGCCGACGGCTGGGAGTGGGACGAGCTCAAGGGCCAAGGTTCCATCTCCTTCAAGTCGGCGAACAAGGTCAAGTTCATCCAGATCGGCACCGTCCTTCCTGGCGCCAACCCGGCCAACCCGAACAATCCTGCTGGCGATGTCGTCGATCTCGTCATCCAGATGAAGCTCAAGGGCGTCATCGCGGATGACAGCCCGGCGGGCGCCAGCGGCACGGGCACCCTCGCGACCCTCGCGCGCGCCACGCTCGATGATCGCGTGGGCGGCGACATGACCGTGTTCGACTTCCCGGCGGCCTTCCCGTTCGATCTCACGGCGGGCCAGGCAAAGTTGAAGACCTCTGCCGCTGCGCTTCTGAACAGCATCGGCCAGAAGGGTCTTCCTCCTTGCACGAGCCATCGAGGTGGTGGACATCAACGTTCTCGACGAGAACTCGACCAAGTTCGCCCGCCTCGGCAACTTCATGACCCTGTAGTCCACGCAGCGTTCATCGGAACGCTTGAAATGATCCCAAAGCCATCCGCCCGTAGACGGGGCGGGTGGCTTTGGCATATCTAGCCCTCCTCAGAGACTCCCCGGAATCACCACGAACGATCTTCTTCGACAGCGGAGGCGCACGATGGTGTGGTGGTCGATGGTTCTCCTCATGATCGTCTCCGTGACGGCCTGCACGCGCGCCGACGAGCCCGGCTCGGCTCCGCCGAAGACGCCGGAGGCGATCGCGAGCGCAGCGCCGCCGGCGGCGCCCGACGCCATCGCAAGCGCCACCCCTGCCTCGGTCGCCGAGGTGGAAGAGGACGGAAGAGGACGACGATTTCGATCAGCCGTGGTCCGACTTCGAGATCGACGCCGACGCGAGCAGCTACACCGGCTACGTCCCGAAACAGGTCGCCTTCGTCGCCAAGGCGATGAACGGTACGCCGCCGTTCAAGTTCGATTGGAACTGGGGAGACGGGTCGCCCCCGAGAGCGGCGAATCGCTCGTCCATACCTTCACGAAGCTCGGCAGGGTCGATGTCTTCGTGGTCGGCACGGACGGCGAGGGACGAACATCGAAGGTACAGCTCGTCCTCTTTCTCCTCTCACCCGAAGACTACGCGCAGCGACAGAACATCGACCCCGCAACGCTGCCGACGCTCGTCCTTCCCTCGCCGACGCCGAAGCCCTGACCGGCTGCGCCGACCGCAGCGGGCGCCGCAGCGGTTGGTCCGTTCACCCGGCGGCCGGGGTCCTGGCGGGCAGGCTCTGCAAGGCCTGGGGAGCGGCCGGGCTCTGCTGTGGCTCGGGAGTGCTCTTCCAGCCCTTCTTCCTTTCCTCGAAGATCTTGATGCCAACGGCCTGCATCGCGTCCGGAAGAGGGCGCTTGGCATTGGCGGGGTCGGCGTAGAACTCGTTCACCAGCGCGCGCCAGCGCTCGTGCTGCATGCGACCGCCCCCCGGCACGTAGCTGATGCGAGGGTCTCCCTGTCTCGTCAAAGCAACGCCTTCCAGAAATCCAACGACGTAGCCGAGCTGGAAGTACTCGCCGTAGGAACGCCAGAGGTCGACCCTGATATACGCAGAGGCGGCCGTGGCCGCCATCAGAAAGCCGCCGCACCAGGAAACTGCCGCGAGCGTCGTCCGTCGCATTCAGATGTCTCCCTTCGCGGCGATGTCGCCGCCAGTCGCGGCAATACTGGTGAGCGTCGAGAGCGTCAACCGGGGGGATCGGCGGATCGCGTCGGGGTGGATCGCCCGTGCGCCGCGAGCGTCGCGAATATCCACGCGGTGCTGAGCAACGACAACACCACGAGCATCCATTCTCGGGGGAGATCCTTGGCCCGCCCGATCTGGTAGTCCCGCACCAGAGACTCGAGCGGCGGGATCTCGATCCACTGCTCGGGGGGAGTCATGCGCTTGATCGTCTCGCGTGCCGCGCTCACATCGTCGATGGTGTGGAACGCGAGGATCGTGCCCCAGTTGTAGACCGTCAGCTGGAAGGTGGCCGCGAGCACGAGTCCGGCAACACCGATCCACAGACGGCGCACGCGAAACGCGGCGATGATGACGAAGGGCAGACAGAGGACGACGTAGCGCTCGTGGATGCGGGCCGCGAACGTCACCGCGACGAGCAGCACCCACCCGAGCAGCAACGTCCAGCGCCACGGCTCGTTCCGCCACCGACGCCAGAGCAGCCAGTAGCCGGCCAGCGTCCCCGCGCCGCTCAGGACCAACCCCCACGCATCACGGGTGAGGCCGAGAAGAAGATCCGTCGACTCCCGGCGGCCGGTCACGAGCAGATCCAGATACCAGAGATTGAAAGCATACAGGGTCTTGAACGGCAGATGCTGCCGGAGATTGGCCGTGAAGGACTGATGAAACCATTCCCAGCGCGCGTGCCACCAGAAAGGGAAAGCCGCCGCTGCCAGCAGCAACCCGGCGAGCGCGAGGCCCTGCATCACCCTCCGGCGCGACGGGGCGAGCGCCAGGGCGGGCAGCCAGGCCGCGAGCAACATGATCCCCTGGGTCTTGAATCCGATGGCGACGCCGAGCAGGACGCCGGCGCGCCGCCAGCGCTCGTTCTGCATCGCGTGCGCCATCCAGACCGCCGGCGCTACGAGCCACGCGTCCGACTGGCTCCAGAGCGCGCTGTCGAGCGCCAGTGGCGGCATCAGGAAAGCGGCGGCAAACGCGAGTCCGCCGGCGCGCGGACCGGCATGCTGGCGCACGATCGCCGCGCATCCGAGCGCCAGCAGCACGTCGGCGAGGATCGCCACGGAGCTGTACACCGCCCGCGAGGTCAGCGTATTGCCGGTGCGTGCCGGGTCGATCGCCTTGTGCACGTGCCCCTCGACCCACTTCGCGTACGCGAACAGCGGCGGATAGTTGAGCGGCCACTCGAGACCGGTCGTGCCGACGACCGGCTGCCCGTCGTCGCCGTAGCGAACGACGGGATTCGACTTCGGACCGTGGTCGTAGACGGACAGCACGCCCTCGTCGACCGCCTGCATACCCCAACGCACGTAGTGGTCGTGGTCCGGGAGATAGCCATGACGGGGCGCGAGACCGACGAGGACCACTCGTCCCACGAGACCGACGAGCAGAGCCGAGACCATCAGCAGGGCCGTGCCGGGAGGGACCGAGCGGACACTGCCCGAGGAGGTCCCGCTCATGTCTCGCCGTAGCCCCAGGTTGCGACCAGCGCGTCAATCTGACCCTCGAGCGCGTGCTCGGCGGTCGCGGCGGCGCGCGCCGCCTCGTCTCGACCGCTCGCCTCGTGAAGACCTGCCAGGAAGGACGCAATCACCCGGCGACAGTACAGCACGTCGACGCCGAGAGGCTCGTCCGTCCTCATCGTGGCCAGTCGCTCGGCTTCCGCCGTCAGGTACGCGACCGACGCGCGCGCTCCCAGCGTTTCGTCCATGGTCAGCCCGCCGAGCACGAAGTACGCGTGCGGCGCCGGCCGGATCTCGTTGACGGCGACCAGAGCGGCGCGCACGACCTTGGGGTCGGCACGGGCCGCGGGCGACGCGAGATACATGGCGCGACTGAGGGCCGCCACGAACGCGTCGGGATACCAGGCGCGTCCACTCACGACGGCTTCGACCAGTGTCGCCGTCTCGTGCGAGCCGCCATCGGTGACGACCGCCCACTGTCCGTCGGCATAGACGTAGACCCAGGGCGTGCCGAGCTCGCGAGTCAGCGTGCTGAGAAATGGGGCGTACTCTTCGTTCATCGGGACGATGGCGAGATGCACCTGCAAGCCAGCGAGCGCCACGCGCGGAGACTCGTGCACCGCCAGGATCCTGAGAAAGGTCGAGTAGGTCTCCTCGTCGTACACCTGCTGCGCCCGGGCGCCGACGAAGAGCTGCAGCGGAACGCGTTTCCAGCGCAGGTACCCTTCCCACCCCCAGGCGTTGTAGACGCGTCCAGCGAGCCGATTGGCGGTGACGAAGTCGGCCGCGTGGGAATAGAACGAACGCGAGCCCGTCATGCGGCGAAACAGGCTCTCGGGCGGAAACAGCGGGTTGTCGGGCCGGTAGCGCATCGCGAGCCCGTACCCGAGCATCAGCGCCGGCGCCAGCAGAACCAGCGAGATGATCGCCGGCGCGCGCCGCGGAAGCACCCGCAACAGCCACGCGCACTGGACGGCCAGCGGCGGCGCCATCGCCAGCAGCGCGAGCGGAACGAAGCGCCGTGATCGCAGCGCCATCACCAGCGTCGTGGCCACCAACACGGCGTCGAAGAGCACGGTGGCGAGCCGCTGGTCACCCGCGGCAGTCGAGTCGTGCCGGCGCCCCGCCGTCGTCGCGGCGATCCTCACGGCGAGCGCCAGGACGAGCACCGCCAGGACGGCGAACGGCTCCCACGTGCTCAAGTGCGCGGCGAAACGTGAGTCGGCGAAGATCGGCGCCCACTCGGCAACGTTCTGCCACACCGGCGAGCGCGCGACGATGAATGGATGGGTCAGATTCTCGACCCCGTACGGGTTGGCGAGCGCGGCCAGCGCGACGGCCGCCACGGTCGCGAAAAACCAGGGCCGGCAACGGGCGAGGCCGTAGGTGACGCCGTGCATTCGGCTGGCCGACAGCAGCAGACAGACCGTCCAGAGCGCCAGCATGCCCAGGCCAAAGATGAAGCCGGCGTGGAGGTTCGCCCACAACGCAAGCCCGAGCGCCGCGAGCGCCGCCGGCGCGGCGGGACGCCGGTCGCTGGTGAGCAGCCACGCGAGCACGGGGAGCGCCAGCAACGTGAAGAGGTTCGGCCGCAGGTCGACGTACGTCCGCATGGCGAGCAGGATGGCGGCGGCGACCAGAAGCGGTACCGGGCCGCTCACCCCTCGCGCCCGGCACGACGCGATCAGACCGAGTCCAATGCCGAGGCACAGCGCCGCCTTCAGCAGCAGCAAGCCGGTCTCCCCGCCGGCGGCATGCGTGAGATAGAGCAGCGCGTGCGCGCCCCAGTTCTGATCGAGCCACGTCCGCCCGCCGGTCGTGAACGACCAGTCGTCGGGCGCACCGAGCCGGCCCGCCAGGATGTCGCGGCCGCCGGCGAGGGCCACGTGCAGGTCGTCGCCCGCGCGCGGGATCGCCCAGACGATCGCGACCGCGATGGCGACGTTGACCCACGGCAGCCGTTCGTCCGCGCGCATGCGAGTCAGAGGGCCAAACGCACCTGGTAGATCCGGAACAGCACCAACCGGTTCACCGTGCGTCCCGGGGGCACGTCGGCTGGACCATCGGGAAGCGGCACCCGGAACTCCAGGTCGGGGGCGACAGGACGAACCGACAGGCCGGGCGCGCCCGGCACCGGAGCGTAGACGTTGTCGACCCAGTACACCCTCCGCTGGCCGGCGAGCAGCGACCGCATCGTCTCGTGCCAGAACGGGCCGTCACCGCTGACCATCATCGTCTCGCGACCGTGGGCCAGCCAGAGCGGCACCTGGAACTGCAGATCGGCGAAGCTGCTGTCGAACACGACGACCGCGTCGGGTGGAAAGCGCTTGGCCAGCTCGCCGACGCTCCCGAAGCTGCCGGCGAAATACGGCAGCGATCGCACCGCCAGGATCGGTCGCACCTCGAGCGCGACGATGCCGAGCGCCACGACGATCGCCACCAGGCCCCCGAGCGCGCGGCGACGCGTCTCGGCGAGACGGGCGATCGCCGCGGCCGCGGCGATCGTCAACCCGGGAATGACCACCGGGAGGAAGCGTCGGATCGCCCACGGCTGATACGGAGCGACACGGGGGTTGAGGAGAAAGACCGTCCCCACCAGCAGCAGGAGGATGACCGCGAGCCGCGCCACCGGGCCCCGGCGCCAGAGGACGACGACGCCGACGGGCGCGAACGCGAGCAGTGGCCAGGAGCAATAGGCAGCGAGCCAGCCGAGATGGCGCGACGGCGCGACCGTCATGCGCCGAGTCGCGCATAGATGAGCACGCTCGCGACCGATCATGAGGACGGCGAGCGCAGCGAGCGCGCCCCGCGCGAAGCCGAAGCCCCGCCGGCGTCCAAGCACTCCAGCTCCCAGAACGAGCGCCGACACCACAACACACGCCAGTGCCACCGCCCCGTTCTGCCACGCCTCGGTGAGGCGCGGCATGAGCGCCAGGACATGAAGGCCGCCCTCGTTCCTCAGATAGGCGAGATGGTGACTCGGAGCTTCGCGCACGATGGTCGCGGCGAAAGCCAGCACGGCCGCGAAACCCGCGGCGGCGCTCACCGCCATCCGCGGGCCCACCCGTTCGGCGAGCACCCACAGGGCACTGGCGGCGGCGACGAAGAGAAACGTCTCGGTGCGCGCCAGCCCCGCGAGGCCGATCAACGCACCAGCCGCGAGCGCCGTGCCGTGCCGGCGCTCCGCGAGCGCGCGGCCGAGCAGCACGAGGCCTCCCCACAGCAACGCGCAGGTGAGCGGCTCGGCCATCGCGAATCGACCGAACCACCAGAACGCGAAATTGCCGACCAGCAGCAGCGCGGTCGCCGCTGCCGCCAGCGTACCGACGGCCTCACCCGCGAACAGCACGACCGACCAGACCGCGAGTGCAATCAGAATCGGCGCGATTGCCGTCGCGGTCTCCATGCCGCCCGCCGACGCCAGGATGCCCGCCCATACCGACAGCAAAGGAAAAAAGGCCGGGCTGGCGACATGAGTCTGGCGCGAAGAGATCCGCCATCAGCAGACCGCCGGGAAGACGGATGAACGGTCCGAATCCGTGGTACGCTCACGCTCGGGAAGATGTTGCGCGCGGTGAAGGGCGCAGAAGAGCGACACGATGGTGTCGTGGACTGCGAGCGTCCCCGTACGCGCGAGGTGGATGCCGGCGTTCACGTACATCGTCGAGTCCGAGGCGGCGATCACGGTCTCGTATGGCGGCCAACAGACGAGGAAGGCGGCGATACCCGCCGCGAAGGCGAGCGCGCGCGTCGTTGCCACGTTCCCGCCAGCGGGCGGTCGTGGCGCCGCCCGATCGCGGTGGAGCGCGAGCCGCGTTCGCAGCCGCCCCACGACGACGCAGAGTCCGCTCACGACCGCGAGGACGCCGAGCAGCAGCGTCAACGAGAATGCTCCGGCGTACGCGAGCTGCAGCGCGACGACCGAGGTGATCCCGAATCCGAGCCAGACGCGCGCGAACAGGTCGGCGCGCATGTCGAGCGCGCGTGCCGCCGCCCACCCGGGAACGACCAGCACCAGCGCGAGGACCGCCAGGCTTTCCAGCAGCGCGCTCAAAAGTAGCTCAGAGTCTCGACCTCACGCGCGTGCATACTGGACCGCCTTCCGACGCGTCAACCTGAGGTGTCGCGCCGGATGCCGCCCGCTCCGAGCGCGCGCCGCAGCATGACCACGTCGGCGCCGTTGACGGCTCCGGTCGCCAGCACCACCAGCGTAAACAGCGCGACTGCGACGGCGGCCATCACGAGCGGCGGACCCGGCGTCACCATGGCGACCGCCGCCAGGGCGACGGCCAGCGCCACGGGACCGCGCAGCGGCCGGAAGAAGGTCGCGACGTCGTCGCGTACCGACGGCACGACGAGCAACGTCGCCTGGGCGAGCACGCTTGCGAGCAACGTCGCCGCGGCCGCGCCGACGAACCCGAGGAGCGGCACCGCCGCGAACGAGAGCCCGACGGTGAGCGCCGAGCCGAGCGCGCCGATCGCGAGCAGCAGGCGCTCGCGTCCGCGCGCGATGAGAAGGTTGGTGAGCACCGTGCCGCTGGCGGCGAGCGGCGCGAGCCACGCGAGCAGGCGCAGCGCCGGCGATCCGGTGACGTAGGCGGGCCCGAACAGCAATCCCAGCAGCGCCGGCGCGCCGATCGCGACCACCAGCACGACCGGCAAGGAGGCGAGCACGAGCACACGCACCAGTTGCGCGGCGAGCTGTCGCTGCGCCGCCCGGTCCTCCGGGTTGCCCGCCGACAGCACCGGCAGCAGCGCCAGCATCACCGCCTCGGGAAGGAGCGCGAACGCCTCGGCGAGCCGTGAGCCCGCCGCGAGGATACCCGGCGGCTTCGGGACCGTCGAGGCGGATGACGATGAGCTGACCGATGCGAAGCGTCACCGTCAGGAGCATGCCGTTCAGCGCCAGCGCCCATCCCGCGCCCGCGAGCTCCAGGGCCTGCGCCGTGTTCCAGCGCGGCCGCGGCGAGAGGTGGCGCGCCGCGAGCATGCCCGCCACCAGCGACGCCGCGAGCTGTCCCGCCGCCCACCCGGCGACCGCCGCGGCGACGCCGAGCCCGAGCGCGTGCAGCACCGCCACGGTGATCGCGAAGACGCCGACGTTGGCGAGCGCCAGCACGCAGAGCGACTCGAGGCGCTGGCTGGTGCGAAACCAGGCGCGCAGCGCCAGGCCGGTCGTCGCCACCAGCCCGGCCGCGCCGATCCACACCGGAGCCGGCCCGAGGTCGGGAAGCGCACGCCGGCCGATCGCTATTAGAACCGCCGCCGCCACCAGGGCCCACGCCAACCGCGCCGCCAGGGCACCCTGTACCAGCGCCGGCGCCTGGTCCTCCCGACGCTGCGCCAGCAGCCGCACCAGGACGGGCTCCTGGCCGAGCTCGGCGGCGAGCTGGAAGATCGCCAGCAACGCCATGAGCGCCGCGTAGCGACCGAAGTCCTCGGGGCCGAGGAGGCGCGCGATCAGCAACAGCACCGCCATCGCGCCGCCCTTCTCGAGCGCCGTGGCCGCAAGCGCGAAGAACGTCGCGCGCGAGAAACGCTCGGGCGTGGGCACGCTGGCGACGGTTGGCGCGGTCACTTGACGGCGAGCACGCCGATGCGCGCGTCCATCCCCACGAGCGCGCCGGCAGCCAGGATCAGCTCGAGCGGAATGCGCAGGCCGAACGGCAGCCGGTAGCGTCCGAGGTAGACGCGTCCCTGTTGCAGACGCGCCATGCGGAAACCCGCCGCCGTCACCGCACGCTCGATGGTGCGGGGCGTGAAGTAGTGCAGGTGCGGCGCCACGTAGAGGCGCAGGAGCAGCTTCTGTGCCCACGGACCGCCGGCACGCGCGTAGGCATCGACGATGGCGGTGAGGAGCGAGCGCTGGTTCGGCACCGCGATGTACACCGCCCCGCCGGGGCGCAGCAGCGTATGGACGCGCCGCAGAACCGCCATCGGATCGGGAACGTGCTCGAGGACGTCGAGCATGGTCACGGCATCGAACTGGCCGCCGTCGAAGGTGTGATGCTCGAAGGGGCCGACGGCGATCTGCACGCCGAACTCTCGCGCCGCCTTCTCGGCGGTGAGCGGGCAGATGTCGACGCCGGTGGGATGCCAGCCGCGCTCACGCGCCAGGTGCATGAAGATGCCGGTGCCGGCCCCGACGTCGAGCAGGGTTCCCGTACCGCCGAGCTGGTGCTCGAGCTCCACGAGGTGACCGCGCATGCCGCGGATGACGGGATCCTCGACGAAGTTGCGGTGACAGTTGGCGAAGAAGTCCCGCACCTCGGGAAAGGCGGTCTCGTCGGTGTAGCCCTGGGTCTCCACCGCCACCTTCTCCTCGAGCGTCGGCAGCGGATCGGCGCGGATGAGGTCGCACTCGGCGCAGCGCAGGACCTGTCGCCAGCCCATGTCGTGCAGGAGCCGATAGCGCGCGGAGCCACAGAGGGCGCAGGGGGTCGTCAGCGTCATCGGACTGGCGGCGCATTGTCTCTGAAAGCCCTCCTGATGGAAAGCAACGTCGACGGTACGCTATACGTCAGAAGAGTGGCGGACGCGCGCGATCCGGCGGCGGATCTGGAGAGCGGCGGTGACGCCGCCGGCCGGCGGGGCATGGCCCGCGGTCACGCGACGGGAGGCGACACCCGCACCGCCGTGCTCACCATCGCCGCCGCATGGATCCTGATCGCGGGCATCGTCGGCGTGCGCGGCGACTTTCCGCTCAGCGACGACTGGTCGTACGCGTTCGCGACGCGCGCGCTCTGCCAGGCCGGCGAGCTCACGTTCTTGCCGTGGACGGGCGCGAGCCTGGTCTTGCAAGCGTGGTACGGCGCTGGACTGTGCGCGCTCTTCGGCTTTTCGTTCTCGTTGCTGCGCGCTTCGAGCGTCGCGCTCGCCGCCATCGGCACCGTCGGCGTCTTCGTCCTTCTTCGCCGTGCCGGCGTGCGCGGCGCGGCGCTCGCGATCGGCACGCTGCTCTTCGCCGCGAATCCGCTGCACGTGAACCTCGCCTTCACCTTCATGACCGACGTGCCGTTCGTGGCCGTGGCGGTGTGGGCCGGAGTCGCGTACGTGCGTGGACTCGACGAGCGTCGCGTCGATCTGCTGTTGTGGGGCGGCCTCGCGGCCGCCGCCGCGCTCCTCATCCGCCAGCACGGCATCCTGCTCGCGGCCGCCGCCGCGCTCGCGGCGCTGGCGGCGCGCGAGTGGCGATCCGGCGAGCGCCTGCGCGGCGCGCTTGCGGCCGGAGCGCTGCCGGCGCTGGCGTTCGTGGGCTTCCACCTCTGGCTCCTGCTCTTCCACGGTACGCCCGGCGGCTACGTGAACAAGGTCGTCGAAGCCGAGCGCGCGTCGCTCGTCGGCCTCCTGAATTGCACCTTCCGCGGCCTCGCCTACCTCGGGCTCTTTCTCTGCCCGCTGGCGCCGGGATTGCTCACCAGCGTGGGCAAGCGCCATCCCCGTCTGCTCGGAGCCGCGTGGGCGTTGCTCGGCAGCGGCGTGGTCGTTCTCTACCTGCGTGACGGCGCGCTCATGTTCTACTTGACGAACGTGCTCTACGACCTGGGAGTCGGCGCGCTCACGCTGCGCGACACGCTCTTCCTCGGCCTCGCCCCTCCGTTGCAGGCCGGACCCGCGCTCACGGCGCCGCTCACGATCGTCGCCGCCGCGACCGCCGGACTCCTCCTCACCGCGTGGACAGCGGGGCTCGCGCGCGTGCGTTCACCCGTCCATGCCTTCCTGCTGCTGGCGACGCTGTTCCTCTTCGCCGGCACCTTGCTGCACGCCCGCTACTATTTCGACCGCTACCTCCTGGCGGTGCTGCCGTTCGCGCTCGCCGCCACCCTCGCCCTCTGGCCGTCCGGGCCCGTGCGTCCGCCGGGTGCAGTCCTCGCCGCTTGCCTCGCCTGGTACGCGGTCGCGGGCACGCACGACTACCTGGCGTGGAATCGCGCCCGCTTCGCCGGCCTCGACGCGCTCCTCGCCGCGGGTGTCCCCGCGCAATCGATCGACGGGGGCGTCGAGTTCAACGCCTGGCACCTCGCGCCCGCCCTCGGCACGTGGCCGACCGATGACGAGGTGAAGGTCGGTCAGGAGGCGACACGCCGGAGCTGGTGGTGGGTGGTCGACGACCGCTACGTCGCGAGCTTCCAGCTCCTGCCGGGCTACGCCATCCGCGAGGAGCGGACGTTCTCGCGATGGCTCGTTCCCGGCACCGGTCGCGTGCTCATCCTCGAGCGCGTCAACGAGCCGGTCGACCGCGCGCGCGGCTAGCGGTAGCACGAGGTAGAGCGGCCGACGAGGGGAGTAAGTGTGCCAGCTGGCTCAACGGAATTCGCCCGCTGGCACACTTACTCCCCTCGCCGGCGGTCAAACGCGTCTCTCCGCCAGCCGCCCGAGACGTCACCGCCAGCAGAACGCGACGAGATCGAGCGCGTCCGGACGGCTCTCCGCCACCACCGTGAAGTCGTCGGCGCCGAACTCCACGTCACGCTCCGCCTGTGCGGCCCGGCGGCGCACCAGCGCCCCCAGGTTGGCGAACGCGAAATAGACCAGCCGCTGCGGCAGCAGGTGGCGCAGCCCGAGCGGATCGAGACGCAGGATGCGCTGCACCTGCCTGCCGCGCTCGGCGTCGAATTGCCGTACCCTCTCGCTGCCCATCACGCCCTGGATCTCGACGCGAGCGAAGAGCGGCGCGAGCAGTTCGTGGAGCTCCGCCGCGGTGTACTCGTGCAGGTGGACGGGGTTTTCCGAGACGCTGGTGAGGCGATTGGGGGTCGTGATCATCAGGACGCCCCCGGGCGCGAGCGCCGCGCGCACGGCGGTGACGAAGCGTACCGGGTCGGACAGATGCTCGATCACCTGGAAGTTGGTGATCAGATCGAACTGCCGTCCGAGGTCGGCGAGCGCCAGGACGTCGAGCTGGCGGAACTCGAGATTGGGTCGGGCGTAGGTCGCGCGTGCGACCGCGACCGCGTTGGCGGCATAGTCGATCCCCAGGACCGAGCGCGCGGTCTCGGCGAGCAGCACGGTGCCGAAGCCCTCGCCGCACCCGGCATCGAGCGCGTCGCGACCGCGCGCCAGCTCGCGCGCATGACGATACGCCGCCAGATGCCTGGCCTCGTCGTAGGCGAACTCCGCGCCCCGGCCCGGCCGCTCGGCGCTGAGCTTTCTCCATCGACGTTTCATCGCCTTCATGCCTCGTCCTTGCCGCGGGCGGCGCGACCGAGCGCGCGCGCAACCGAGCCGCGTTGCTTGGCCGCCGCGCCGGCCGCAAAACGGCGGACGATCGCGTCGACGTCGGCGGTCGCGAGACTGGTGAGCGCCGTCAGGCTGGCGTCATCGTGCGGCAGCTCGCCGAGCGCCCAGGCCGCGGCGCGCCGCACGCCCGCCTCGGGCGCTCCGAGCGCGACGCGCAACGGTCCGGCCAACGCCCCGTCGGCGAGCACGGCGGCGACCCACGCTGCTGCCTCGCGTCCCGGCGTCGCACCCGCAATCGACCCGGCAAGACACGTGCGCGCTTCGCTGCGCGACGGCTCGATCACCCTCCGCCAGCTCGAGCAGGAGCGTCGGGACGATCTCCTGGATCTCGACCGCCGGGCTCGCCAGCAACGCGGTCAGATCGCACGCCAGCCCGGCGGGCGTGAGCCTGGCGAGCGCGTGCGCGGCGGATGCGGTGGTCGCCCCGTCACTCACCGGCAAGCGCGCGGCGGCGGCCGCGACCGCGGCGGTCGCTCCGACACCACCGCGAGGCCACCCGGCCGCCGGCAGGCCGGCGGCGAAGCGCATGCGCAGGGCTGGTACGGAGTCTCGATCGAGCAGCGCCCCCGCGAGATAGGCCGCGAACGCGACCGCGCGTGGGTGCGCTGCCCGATCGGCGAGTGTCGTCCGCAGCGCCTGCACCAACGCGTCGCGTGCCGGCCATGCACGCGGCTCCTCGCGACCAGCCCACAGGTGACGCCGGGCGCTCAGCTCGGCACGCGTGCGCGCCATGGCCTCGAGCGCCTCGCCCGCGAGGCGCGGGTCGCCGCTCGCGGTGGCGTGGAAGAGGTACGATGCCGCGCGCACGTCGCGCGCGTCGCGAATGGTCCGCAGCAACAGCACCTGACGGCGGCGATCGAGCGCGGCTTCCCGAACGGTGTCTTCGAGGCCGCGCCCCGACCCGGACGTCACCGTGAGCAGCGCGGCGAGCGCCGCGCCGCGCGCGCTCGCGTCGTCGCTGGTGGCGGCGTCCAGAAGTGCTCCGGGGGTGTCGGACAACGACCGCGACCCGCCGGCGCGCTCCGTCGCATCGGAAAGGCCGCATCCGCTCCGCGCCGTCCGTCGCGGGGCGCGGCGCCGGCAATGGCGCCGCCCCATCGCGCGGTGTCAGCACGTCGAAGCGTCCATGGCGGGCCGCGAGCGTGTAGCGCTCGTGCACGAGACGTCGCAGCAAGAAGTAGTAGCCGGGCGCGGCATCGAAGAACGTGAAGTGGTGGTTCAGGCTCGCCAGGGCGGCCGGTGGCCGGGCGGCGAGCGTGTCGACGATCTCCGCTTCCTCGCGGTGGTCGGGGCGTCCCGGGTAGAAGTACGCGTACGGTGTCGGATTGCGGGCGCCGGTCAGGACCAGCACCACGTCGATGGCGGGAAAGGTGAGGCTCTCGCCCTCTCCGACCGCCTGCCCGAGCGTCGTCGCCGCGCTCGCCAGGTCGCGTGAGATCGGCGGCGTGCTCGCGCTCCACGCCCACCGGCGCGACCGCAAACGGCAGGATGAAGCGCGGCGCCGCCGCGAGAGCGGCGAGGCTCGGCGACACCCGCAGCACGATCGCGCCGACGAGTAGCGATCCGGTGACGAACGAGACCGCGCGTCGCGCCGACGGCGTCGTGCCCTCTTCCCACCACCGCAGCACGCGATCGAGCAGGACGGCGGCGAGCACCGCCGTCAGCGGCGCGGCGCCGACGAGATGCATGAAGTCGGCGCGCGGGTAGAGCTGGAGGTGCATGAAGAGCGCGAAGAGCACGAGCACCACCGCCCACGCCGGCGACGCGTGTCGCCGGCGCCAGAGCCATGCCACGCCTGCCACGTGCGCGGCCAGCACGAGAGGGAACGCGGCACTCTCGAGCTGCCAGATGATCGACCAGGTGAGGCGCTCGGGCATGAGGCCGAGGCGCAGCACCGCTCCGAGAGCCGCCGCGAGCGCCACCAGCATCGCCGCGGCGGCAACCGCGGGCCGCAAACCGCGGCGTCGCACGAGCGCACCGCTCACCGCGACCGCCAGGACGAGGGCCACGACGACCAGAGCCCACGGGGTGAACACCGGGTACGGAGCGTAGTAGAGCTCGGCCGCGCCCGAGCCGATCAGCAGGACCTCACGGATGAAGTCCTCTCGACCGAGGCGCTGCACGAAGAACGCGAGCCACGGCGCCGAGGCCAGCACGAACGGTACGAGGAGCGCCAGGACGTCGCCCGTCAGACCCGGGCGGTGAAGGCGCGCGCGGGTGATGAGAGCCGCAAGCGCCGCCGCGAGCGGCGCCAGATAGACGAGCGCATCGACGGCGCGCACGCGTACGCCGAAAGCCGCCGCGACGCCCCCGAGCACACCCGCCCACAGCAGGAGCCAGAGGGCGCCCGTCCCCTGGCCGGCTTCCTCCGGTCGTGCCTCGACCGCCAGCACGACCGCGGCAGCGGCCGCGATCGCGAAGACTCCCGCGTTCGGCTTCATGCCGAGAGCAGCCGCGGCGGCGAGCCCCGCCACGACGAGCCACACCCGCCGCCGCCGCTCGACGAACGCCACCATGGCGCCCGCGGTCGCAACCCAGGCGGCGGTCGCGAACCAGGCGGGGTACGGCACGTTGAAGGCGCAGAAATCGCCCGGGAAGACCGGGATGAACGCCAGGTAGAGAAGCGGGACACCGAGCGCCAGCATCGGGCGCACCCGGCGCGCGAGCAGGAAGGCGAGGCCAGCGACGGTGAGCGCGTGCAGACACGCCAGCAGCGCACGGAAGGTCGGGACATCGCCGGCGAGCCCCCAGAGCGCGGCGCTCGCATAGAAGAACCCCGGCGTGTAGCCGGTCCGGAAATCGACATACGGAAGGTCGCCGGCGAGGACGCGCTGGAGCTCGTACAGCAAGGTGCCCTCGTCGTCGACGTTCAAGCCGTAGGCACGAAACGGCACCAGGTAGACGAGGGTCAGGGCGGCCGCCACCAGCGCTATCGCTGCGCGCTCACGCACGAGACGGCTCGACCAGCGCTGTTCCGGAGCGCTCATGCACGAGACGGCTCGACCGGCGCCGTGCCGGAGCGCTCACGCACGGGGCGACTCGACCACGCGCTCGATGACCGCTTCGACCTGGTCGGTGATGGCGTCCCACCCGAAGCGCGCCGCCCAGGCGAGCGCGCCGGCGCGCAGGCGTCGCCAGGTCTCGGCTTCCTGGAGAAGGCGGAGGATCGCCGCCGTCCACGCGTCGACGTCGCCGAACGGCACCAGCAGCCCGGTCTCCTCGTGGCGGACGGAATCGCGCAGACCCGGCACGTCGCTCGCGACCGCCGGCGCGCCGCAGGCGTTCGCCTCCATCACCGTCAGGCCCCACCCTTCCTTCTCCGACGGGTTCACGAACACCCGCGCCGCGCGATAGAGCGCGACCTTCTCGTCGTCGTCGACGAACCCGCGGAACTCGACCGCGCCGCCGACGCCGAGGCGGGCTACCTGGCGCTCGAGCGCCGGCAGCGCGTCGCCCCGTCCGACGACGACGAAGCGCGCCGACGGCACCGCCGCCAGGATACGGGGCATCGCCGCGACCACGAGATCGATGCGCTTGTAGGGCTCGACGCGGCCGAGCGAGAGGATGACGGGGCCGGGCTCGCTGCCGTCGGGTGAGTAGCGGACGTGATCGAGGCCGTTGGTGATGACGGTGATGCTCCCGGCCGCGACGCCGCGCGCGACCAGGTCGTCACGCGTGCTCGGCGACACCGCGATCATCGGCACGCGCCGATACACGGGCGGAACGCCGAGCTCGGAGAGATACGTGACCGCGGCCACCGGCAGGCTCACCTGCCGGAAGGCCGTCGTGCCGAAGAGATGATGCACGAACGCCAGGATGGGAAGCGGCGAGTAGAGCGGACCGTAGAACGGAAGCTTGTTCAGATCCTCGACCAGGAGCGCGCGGCCGTCGATCGTACGCGCCAGCCGGCGAAACAGCAGCGGCCCGCGCAGGTAGAACGTGTAGCGGTTGCCGACGCGCCGGATGTCGATGCCGTGCGCGTGCTCGCGCGGCGACGCGCCCGGGTAGCCGGCGCAGATCAGCGTGACGGGGAAGCCGCGCGCCGCGAGGCGGCCGAAGATCTCGAACAGATGCACCTCGGCGCCGCCGGTCCTCGGGTTCGCGTGGTCGCGCTCGTTCAGCACGAACAGATGCGGCCGGCCAGCGGCCTTCGCGTGGTCGCGTTCGTTGAGCACGAACAGATGCGGCCGGGCGCCGGCCACCGTCACAGCTTCCCGCGCAGATCCCGCATCCTGAGCCACCACACGATCCAGAGCGCCTCGATGCTGACCCGCTTGTGCATCTTCGACTCGCCGACGGTGCGATCCATGAAGATGATCGGCATCTCGTGGATCCGCAGGCCCTTGCGCCAGGCGCGATAGGTCATCTCGATCTGGAAGGCGTAGCCGTTGGAGCGCACGCGCTCGAGACCGATCGCCTCGAGCGTGGCGCGGCGCCAGCACTTGAAGCCGCCGGTGGTGTCGCGGACCGGCAGCTGGGTGATGGCGCGCACGTAGGCGTTGCCGAAATAGCTGAGCAGCAGCCGGTCCATCGGCCAGTTCACGACCGTGATGCCGTTCAGGTAGCGCGATCCGAGCACGACGTCCCACTCGGCGGCACGCGCGAAGAACTCGGGGAGCACGCCCGGCGGATGCGAGAAGTCGGCGTCCATCTGCACGATCAGCTCCGCCCCCATCTCGAGCGCGCGCGTGAATCCCGACTTGTACGCCGGACCGATGCCCTGGCGCTCGGGGCGGGTGAGCAGGTGCACGCGCGGCATCTGTCGTCTGCAGCTCCGCGACCACGGCGCTGGTGCCGTCGGGGGAGGTGTCGTCGACGACCAGCACCTCGATCTCCGGGTCCTGCGCCAGAACCTGGGGGACGATGCGCACGATGTTGTCGCGCTCGTTGTAGGTTGGAATGACGACGATCTTGCGTGCCATGGAAGGGTGGACGGGGTCTCAACGCAGACCGAGGGCGTCGAACGGCGGCTCGCGATCGCGCAGCCCGTCGATCCAGCCGCGCATCTTGAGCACGACGCCGCCGGCTTCGCCGGTCACGAGCCGGCGCAGGAACACGAAGGGCAGCGTGAGGAGGATACTGGCCGCGAGCTTCGCCTGCTGCGCCCGCGAGGCATGCTTGCGCGCGAAGAGCACGGTGCTGCGCGCGCTCAGATATTTGCGCGGGCTGGTGTACACCGCGCCGCCGAGCGTCTGGTTGCCGCGGTGGCGGACGATCGAGTCGGGGGCGAACACGATCCGCCAGCCGCGCTCGCGAGCGGTCGTGCACCAGTCGACGTCCTCGTGATAGGCGAAGAACTTCTCGTCGAAGAGTCCGACCTCGCGCAGCGCCGCGCACGAGAGCAGCACCCCACATCCCGGAACCCATTCGACGTCGCGCCGCGTGTCGTACTGTCCGACGTCGCGCTCGCCCCAGCCGGCGAGGCCGATCAGACTCTGGCGATAGTTGACCTCGCCGTAGGTCATCCACAAGCGGCCGGGATCGTCGTAGGCGAGCACCTTGCCGCCGACCGCCGCCACGCGCGGCTCGCTCGCCGCCGCCACCGCGGCACGCAGGAAGTCGCGATCCACCACCGTGTCGTTGTTCAGCACGTACGCGAACGCGTAGTCGTCGTCGAGGGCGCGCCGCAGACCGACGTTGTTGCCGCCGGCGTAGCCCTGGTTGACCGCCAGCTCGGTGCAGGCGACCCGCGGAAACCGCTCGCGGACCATCGGGACGACCGATTGTCGCGACCCGTTGTCGATCACGAGCACGTCGAAAGCCGGGTAGTCGGCGGTCGCGAGGCTGTCGAGACAGGCAAGCGTGTCATCCGTGCCGTTCCAGTTGAGCACGATGACGAGCACCCGCGGCCGTGCAGGGGGAATCGGCATGCACCGCACCAGTTTCAGCCGAGCCTGCCCGAGATTGCAAGGGTCAAACGCTTGACGCCCATTCCGGCGATCATGGCTTGACCCTGTCCATCGGCGCAGACTACAAGCGTGGCATCGGTGCTGGATCGCCGCCGACGAGCGATTCACCCGAGAATTCCCGGAACCCGAGCCGAGCCACTGGTCGTTCCATGGATGAACAGTTCTACCGCGAATACTCCGAGATCGAGGATACCCACTGGTGGTTTCGCGGCCGGCGCGCGATCTTCACGCGCGTGCTCGAACGCTTCGAAAAGCGGCGCGATCTGCGTATCCTCGACATCGGATTCGGCACCGGCGCCATGCTCACGTTCCTGTCACGCTACGGCGACGTCGTCGGCATGGATCTGTCGCAGGAGGCGATCCGTTTCGCCCGCACGCGCTGCGACCGGCCGATGATGGTCGGCAACGTCCTGGGCGTCCCGTTGCGCTCCGGCTCGGTCGATCTGGTCACCGCCTTCGACATCATCGAGCACGTCGACGACGACGACGATGCGCTGCGCGAGCTCGCGCGCGTCTGCCGTCCGGGCGGGCACGTGCTGCTCACGGTGCCGGCGTTTCAGTTTCTGTGGGGAAACCAGGACGTCATCAGCCACCATCGCCGCCGCTACACGCTCGGTCGCTTGCGTGCGCAGGTGGAGGCCGCCGGCTTTCGCATCGCCACGCTCAGCTATTTCAACGCCGTGCTCTTCCCGGTGGTGGCGGCGATCCGGATGGCGCGTCGCCTCGGACCCGCACCCAAGGGTCCGATCAAATCCGACTTCACGATGACCAAGCCCGGGCTGGTGAACGACGTGCTGACGCGCGTCTTCGCCGCCGAGGGCGCCGTGCTCGCGCGCGGGCGCCTGCCGGTGGGGGTGTCGGTGGTGTGTCTCGCGGAGCGCGCCGCGTAGCGCGCGGGCGGAGGGCGGGAGGTGCCGGAGCTGTCGGTCGTCGTACCCGTTTTCAACGAGGCTGCCGTGCTCCCCGAGCTGCAGCGGCGCCTCTCCGCGGTGCTGGCGAGCTGCGGCGCCGATCACGAGGTCCTCTACATCGACGATGGCTCGAGCGACGAGTCGCCGGCGGTTCTGCTGGCGGCGGCCGCCGCCGACGCCCGCGTGCGCGTGCTGCGTTTCAGCCGCAACTTCGGCCATCAGGCGGCCGTGACCGCCGGCATCGAGCACGCGCGTGGCGCCGCCATCGTCGTCATCGACGCCGATCTGCAGGATCCCCCCGAGGTCATCCCGGAGCTGGTGGCGCAGTGGCGCGCCGGATTCGAGGTGGTGTCGGCCGTGCGCGCCGTGCGCGAGGGCGAGAGCGCCATCCGCCTCTTCCTGATCCGGGTCTTCTACCGCCTGTTGCAGCGCATGTCGTCGGTCGATCTCACGCCCGACGTCGGCGACTTCCGCCTCCTCGACCGCCGTGTCGCCGATGCCCTCAACGGGCTCCCCGAACGCAACCGCTACGTGCGCGGCCTGGTGCGCTGGCTCGGTTTCCGCCACACCGAGGTACCCTACCGGCGCGCCGGTCGCTTCGCGGGCGAGACCAAGTATCCCTATACCAAGCTGGTGCGCCTCGCGGTCGACGGCATCACGTCGTTCTCGACGTTGCCGCTCCGCATGGTCGCCTACCTGGGCTTCGTGGTCTCCGCGCTCAGCCTGCTGGTGGTCGTGTATGCCCTCTACGGGCGCCTCATCGAGGGCCGGGCCCCCGAAGGCTGGGCCTCGGTCCTGATCGTCGTGGCGCTGCTCTCGGGCGTGCAGCTGATGGCGACCGGCGTGCTCGGCACGTATCTGAGCCGCGTCTTCGAGGAGGTGAAGGGGCGGCCGCTGTATGTGATCGCGTCGGACACCGCGGCGACGGCCGCAGCGCCGCCGCCCCCAGCTCGACCTGACGCGGCACGTGGCTGGCGATATCGCGCCAGCGCGGCGGCCAACGCGCCGCACGCCGCAAGACCCGACCGCTCACGCCTGCGGATTGCTAGTCACTTCTCCGGTCGATCGCCTTCAACGCCTCCCTCTCCCACTAGCGGGCGAGTTCTCGAGCGAGGTCACGATCTCCATGCCGCAGAGCTGTCTACGTACCACTCTCGTAGTCGTAAGCTGGAGACCACGACGCTCTCGCCAGTGCCGGTCGCGGCTGCAACGGGCATCCGCGAGCATCGTAGGCGTGCGTCCTCGAGCATGACGTCGCGCGCGCGTAGCACAGCATCGTAGTGCGCAATCTCGTTCCATGCGCGCTCCCTTCCGAGGCGCTGCTTGCACGCCGTGAACACGCGCCTGGTCGAAGGCGCCTTCCCAGCGCTTGCGGCTGAGCGCGACGCGACCTCGGTCGCGGCAGCGCCCATACCACCTTACCGGGTCGCGCGTAGCCACGATCGACACTCGGTACCGGGTCTCCGCACACACCAGCGGGACGACGGCGGACGAGTCCAGAACCTCACCGCCCTTCCCGCTCCTCGAGCAGCGCTGCGAGCACACCGCAGGGCTTGCCGGGCGGGTTCCTCGCCAGGATGGCGCGATCGATCCGGCCGGAGCCGCGACGAACCAGCCCGCGGCTCCATCTCGGCCAGGGCTCCGTCCCGACGGGGCGACCCCTGGTCGGCTCGCCGATCGGGACGATCTGCGCAACCGGACGATCGCGATCGAGGATGCGCACCACCTCTCCCGGCGCACCAGGGCGAGGTAGCGGCTCAGGTTCTTCTTGATGTCGGATATCTCGGCCTCTTTCACGAGGCTATAATAGCTTGCCTCGATCAGCGAGTCGACGTCTCCGTTGACTTACGTATCGACCGCGACACCTAGGTACGTAAGCCGATGGAAACCGCGACGCTCTCGACCAGATACCGGCTCGTCGTGCCACGACGGGCCCGCGAGCATCTCGGCCTGCGTCCCGGCATGAGGTTCACGGTGGTGAGCAAGGGGGGCGTGATCTTCCTCGTCCCCGAACGGGCGATACGTGGGTATCGCGGTGTGGCGAAGGGCGTCAGGACGCGCGGCCTGCGCGAGAAGAAGGATCGGCTCTGATCCTCGTCACTCGAGCGGCTCGAGCGCTGCGCGAGCGCTGCGTCACGCTGTCGCGCGGCGTGCCGCGCGCGCCCACAGCATGCCGCTCACGCCGGCGCCGTAGATGGCGAGCGCCAGCAGGCTCACACCGCGGAAGTCCCAGGTGATGGCGACGATCACGGCGAGAATCGTACCGACCACGGTCGCGCATCCGTTGATGCCCCATGCCCAGGGGACGAACTGGCGATTCACCTCCGCCACCATCGTGACACCGAGCGGAAAGAACATCCCGAGCGTGATGCCGAGCGGGGCGAGCAGCGCCACCGCGATCACGATCCGCATCGGGAGGGCGAGGCCGAGGGTCGCGTCGAAGATCAGCTGGAGTCCTACGAGATAGGCGACGGTGAGCGCGGCGAGGACTGCAAGCAGCGCCGGCAGCACGCGCTCGTACGGAGGACGAATCCGGCCGGCGCAGTAGCTCCCGATGCCGGTGAAGCTCAGCAGTGAGAAGAGCACGACCGAGAGCGCGTAGGTCGGATACCCGAGGTAGAGCACGAAGCGCTGGATGAAGCTGATCTCGAGGAAGATGAAGCCGAGACCGAGGGCGACGAAGTAGAGGACGTAGCCGGCACGCCGCGGCACGCCCGCGAGGCCGCGCCGCAGACGGACGAGCGGTGCCAGCACCAGCAACGTGGCGAAGACGATCGACTGCACCAGCATGATCACCAGCACGATCTGACCGGTCGCGAACGTCCGTGCCGAGTCGAGCTCGCCGGCACGGCGCGCCAGACTCCGCCACTTGTAGAAATTGAAGAAGAACGGGCTCTCGTCGGTGGTGGCGCGCAGGTTGAGATCCGCGCTCTGGTAGAAGGCCTCCCGCTCGGTGTCGTCCGCCCACAGCACGGTCGCCGCGTCGTGCTCGATGCGACGGTCCGGGCGCTGCCAGTACGCGAAGTCTTCGCGCGCAACGAACGCGTCGAGGCGACTGATCTCCTCAGCCGTAAAGGGCTCGTTCTTGACGAGGGTGTGTGCCATGGCAACCCCCTCGAGGCTCGCGATCACCGCGACGTGGCGCTCTGGCGATGCAACTCCACGCTCGTGGAGCGCGCGGCGGGCATTGGCGAGTAGCCGTAGCGTGTGTCGTGCCTGGTGCCCCGGCACGTTGAAATCGCCCATCGCCATCGCGAACACTCCGCCCGGCTTCAGGTGCGCCAAGTAGTCGACGACCGCGTCCGCCGTGTAGAGATAGCTCTCCGATAGCACGTAGGCGCCGCTCGAGAGCGCCGAGAGCGTGTCGACGCTGTTGATCTCGACGATGTCGTAGCTGCCGGGATGCGAGCGCAGGTAGTTCCGCCCCTCGGCCGCCACCATCGTGACCTCGGGCCGGTTGAAGATACCGCCGCTGTACTCGGCGTACGGACCTTTGCCGAGCCAGACCGTCACCGGGTTCAGCTCCACGCCGACGATGCGCGAGGCGTCGTTGGCGATGGCGTTCAGGATGTCGGTGCCGCCGCCCACCCCGATGATCAGCACCTCGGGCCGCTCGCGCAGCAGATACGGCGCCTTGAACACGTGGTGGTGGAACCACTCGAGCTCTTTCTTATCGCCGCCGAAGCGGTACATGCTGGCGCACGAGTCGCCGTCGTAGCCGATCATCATGAAGTGCGAGCCCGGTCCGTCGTAGCGCTTCGACGATCCCCAGTCGCGATAGCCGGTGCGCGCGTTCTGTTTGATCTCGTTCCACTGGACGGCGTCCACACGGTTGATCGGCGTCCAGCGATGGAACGCTGGCTCCCCGCCGGCTCGCCATGTGGATGGAGATGAACTTGTTCTTCCCCGGCGTGAAGTCGACCGTCCGGCCTATCGCGATGCCGGCAACCGCCACCACGACCGCGAGCGCAACCATGCGGCCTGAGGGCCGTCCCGGAATAGAGGATCGCCGCCGTCGCGAACGCCACGGTGGAGAGCGCAACCGTCATCGGCGTCCCCAGCCACCAGATGAGCGGAACCACGAGGAAGCACGCCAACCCTGCCCCGATCAGATCCCAGAAGTACAGCCGGGCGACGCGTTCGGGAGCGATCGTGAGGGTGCCCGCAACGGCGAAGCCGGAGGCCAGGAACGGAATCGTCACGACGATGTAGTAGACGAGCAGGTTCAGGAACTGCTGCCGATCACGCAGCACGGCGAGCGGATCGAGCGGCACCGCACTCACCACCGTCAACGCGATACAAACGCCCGCCCCCGCCACCAAGCACGATCGCCGCAGCAGCTTCGCCGGGTCGCTCGAGCAGGGAGGGAAAAGCCGCCAGGATCGACCCCGCGGCGCCGAACCCGAGGAGCGCGACGCTGATCGTCAGATACGCGAAGTGGTACCAGATCGTGAAGGAGAAGATGCGGGTGAGCGCGACCTCGAGGAGCAAAACGCCGAGCGAGGTGCAGAAGATACCCGCGGAAGAGCCGAAGGCGCCGGAGTGTCACGGGCGGGGGATTCCATAGAAGGCTGTGACGTATAGACCGGTGCAGTCTGGCACAAGTCGACTTGCGCGTCGCCGGCCGGACGGCGAGAAGCCCTTGACCATTTGTCTGACAGGTCTGTATCCTGTCAGACAGTCATCATGGCATCGCAGCGACTATCCATTCGCATCGGTCCCGATCTGGCGCGGCGGATCCGCATGCATGCGCGCAGCTCCCGCAAGAAAGCATCGGAGATCGTCCGCGAGGTTCTGGAGCGGGACCTCGCAGGTCCGGACTCGACGCCTTCGTGCTATGACCTCGCGCGCAAGGCAAAGGCGATCGGTTGTGCCAAGGGTGCCCCCCGCGATCTCAGCACCAATCGGCGACATTTCAAGGGATTCGGCGGTCGATGAGGGCACGGGTCCTGCTGGACACCGGACCGCTGGTCGCGATGCTGTCCCGTCGCGACGCGCAGCACGAGCGGTGCGTGGGAACCATGCGAGAAGTGGCCGCGCCGCTGCTCACGTGCTGGCCGGTCATCACGGAAGCGGCGTGGCTTCTTCGCCATCAGCCCGCGGCGGTGTGGCGTATGCTCGAAGGGTTTCACGCGGGCTGGCTGACGCCGCTGCAGCTCGACGAGCACGCGGGAGAAGCGCTGGCTAGAATCATGCGTCGCTACCAGAAGCTCGGTGCGCAACTCGCCGACGCCGCGTTGCTGTATCTGGCAGATCGCGAGCAGCTGGAGACCATCTTCACGCTCGATCGCCGCGACTTCTCGGTTTATCGTCTCCCGGGCAACCGCCGACTCTTTCTCCTCCCGGAGTAGTAGGCGACGAATTCCCAAGAAACCGCCGCGTCCCCATGCCGATCGATGATGGCTGATCGCAGGCATCGCGTGCTCTGGACACCCCGACCAGGTCGCTAGTGTGCGCCGGTCGCCCAGCCGATGACCCCCACGGGCGAGCAGAAAAAGCCGGTCGCACGACCCTGATGCCCTACTGGGATCGCGTCGCCAGCACCTACGCGGCGACCGATCCACTGGGTGCGGTGTGCTATCCGGCCGCGCCGGGTGGTTCAACCGCTTCTACGCGCGCTTCCAGCTGCGCGCCGTCGAACGGATGCTCGGCGGCTTGCCGCTCGCGGGGATGCGCGCGCTCGACGTCGGCTGCGGGAGCGGCCGCTGGAGCCGATGGCTCGCGAGCCGCGGCGCGACCGCGATCGGCATCGATCCGACCGCCGGCATGCTGGAGGCCGCGCGACGGCTTTCACCCGGCGTCGAGTTTCATCAGATGTCCGCCACCAGCATCGATCTTCCCGCAGCGAGCTTCGATCTCGCGATGGCGGTGACAGTCATCCAGCATCTGCGCCGCACCGAGCAAGAGGAAGCGGCGGTGGCGATGTGCCGTGTGCTCAAGCCCGGCGGGCATCTCTTCGTCTTCGATCTGACCGACGAGCATGATCCCGGACGGGTGGTGTTTCCGCGCTCCCCGCAGGCGTGGATCGACCTCTACGCGCAACAGGGCATGCAGATCGTGCACTGGGAAGGACAGGAGTACGTCCCGCTCATGCGCATGCTGGAGAAGCTGCTGCGACGTCGCACCGGCGCCGCCGCCAGCAGCGACGACGTGACCGCACCGTCGGTGCTCGAGAAGATCGGACGCCGGCGCGCGCTGTTCCTGCCGCTGTGGCCGGTCATCCAGCTCTCCTATCCCCTCGAGATCCTGTGCGAGCGCTGGCTCCCCGATGGGCGGGCGCGACACGGCTGCTTCCTCTTTCGCAAGTCCGGCGGTGCGGAGCGCCAACACGGCTAAGCTCGCCGGCAGCGTCCGCGGGCAGGGCGCGCTCGCACTCGCCACCCTCGCCTTCGGCGTCTGGTATTTCGGGGGGCTCGCGCCCTACGGACTGCACGTCGGTGAGGACGGCGACCTCCTCTACGAGGCGTTCGCCGTCTACCGTGGACAGCTCCCGTACGTCGACTTCTCGACCGGCTACACGCCGGGATACTTCTACTGGCACGCGACGCTCTTCCGGCTGTTCGGCGTCGACGCCCTGGTGGTGCGCGTGAGCACCGCGATCGCCAACATCCTCACGCTCTACCTCTTCTACCGTCTGGCGGTCCGCCTCGTCCCACCGGCGCTCGCGCTGCTCGCCCCGGTACTTTTCCTCGGAGGACTGCCGGCGTACCCGGGATCCTTCTGTCCGTTCAACGTGCCCTACCCCGCCTGGTACAACATCCCGCTCTGGCTCGGCAGCATGGTCGCGCTCGGCACGTACGTCGACCACGGCCGCACGCGCTCGCTTTTTCTCGCCGCCCTGCTCGCCGGCGTGAGCTTCTCGATGAAGCCGAACGTCGGCCTGTTCAACCTCGTCGCGCTCAGCCTCTTCCTGTTGTGGTGGCATGCGCCCACTGCCGACGATTCGCGACTCACGCGCTGGTGCTGGTGGGCGCTCGGTCTCGCCACGATCGCCGGCGTGCTCGCGATCTTCGGCGTCCACGTCGGCAGCCGCGAGTTCCAGTTCTTTCCGCTTCCCGTCCTGGCGATCGCGGCGATACTCCTGATCAACGCGCGGCGCGCCGCCGGTCGACCCGGATTCCTGCGCGCCGCCGCGGTGCTCGTGCTCGGCTTCGCCCTGCCGGCCGTCCCCTGGCTGCTCTACTTTCTCGTCCGTCTCGGCCTCGACCGCTTCCTCCGCGACGTCTTTCTCCTCGGCTCCTCGTACGCGGCGTTCTTCTACATCCCGCACCGCGCCCTGTGGACGCGCTGGGACCTCGCGCTCCTCGCCGTCGGCGCGGCCGTCGTGCTGACGCCGGTCGCGATACGGCAACGCGTGCTGCCCGCCTGGCTGCCGATCGCGGGCGCGGCCTTCGCCGCCGTAGCCGGCGCGGCGTACGTCGGTCTCTGGGCGCCGATGCGTGGCGGCTTCCACAGCGCGGTCGTGACGCGGGTGGAGGATATCGTGTTTCTCCTCCTCCCCGCCGTCAACTGGTGCGGCATCGCGCTCGTCGCCCGCGACACCACCCGCGATCCGCACGACCGCAGCGCGCTCCTCGCCAGCCTCGTCCTGCTGACCGTCTCCGGCCCGGCGATGGCGCTCGGCATGTATCCGCGCTCGGACTACATGCACCTGCTCATCTCCGCGCCCGGCTCGATCGTGCTCGCCGTCGTCCTCCTCGGACGCGTCCTCGAGCTCTGGCAGCGCGCCCTCCCGCCGGCACCCTTCTGGCGCTGGGCCACGGTCGCGATGCTGACTGCGCTGCCGGTGGTGGTATCCGCCGTGATGATGGCGCCGGGGGTCGCCCTCGCCGCCCGTCTCTACACCCACTATCTCACCTTCCGCGTGAGTGAGCTCACGCATCTCGACCTGCCGAGCGCGAGCCTCTTCCTCGAGCCGGGCAGTGAGGACAAGCTCCGACCCTTGCGCGCCGTGACGCGTTACGTCGCCGCGGAGACCCGACCAGACGACTACGTCTTCCCGTTCCCCAATCTGCCGTTGCTCTGCTTCCTCACCGAGCGCCTGAACCCGACGCCCAAGGGATACTTCATCGCCGGCTATCCCGACCATGCCATCGAGGCCGAGGTCGTGGACAGCATGCGGCAACGCATGCCCAAGCTGGTGCTCAGCCTGCAGGAGCATCAGCCGTTCGTCACCTCGGCTTCGCTCTACTATTTCCTGATCCGTGACTTCGTCACCGCCGAGTTCGAGCTGACGCGGCAGTTCGGTCCCTACGCGGTGCTGCGACGCCGGGGCGAGGCGATCGACTCACCGGACCGAGAGGCCGCGCACGCGCCGGAACCCGCCGCGCAACCGGAGGCCGATCCGACCCTCGTGGACGAGACGTCCTGGGACGAGCTCAATGATCCCTCTCCCGACGTGCAACGTGCCGCGACCTACGAGATCGAGCGCCGGCGCGACCCGGCGGGGGCGGCCGCTCTCGCGCGGCGCGCCACCAAGGACGACTCACCGCACCGCGTGCTCTTCCTCCGCATCGCGTCGCAATTCAGCGACGAGCGTGCCGTGGCGGCCTTCCTCGCCATCGTACAGCGCCACGCCTTGCGCGAGATCGAGGACGGCACCGACCGCAGCTGGGCCACCTGGGAGGAGAACGAGAGCACCGAGCTGGCGGCGTCGGCCCTCTACTACATCGCCGACAAGGCGATGATGGAGCAATACTGGCTCGGATCGCCGCCGCGCCAGCGGCACCTCGCCGCCTTGCGCGAGATCGACGTCGCTCCGCTGCGTTGGTGGCTGAGCGATACCAGCGTCGACGGGCGCCTGCGCTACGCCGCCGCCTGGATCGCCGGCGTCGTCGGCGATCGCGAGAGCGTGCCGTATCTCCTGACGATGCTCGGCAGCTCCAACCTCGACCTCCATCGCGCCGCCGCGTACGCGCTCGCCCGCCTCGGGCAGGCGGAAGCGACCGCCGATACCGTCGTCTCGCATCTCGCCCATGAGGACATCTTCCTGCCGACCACCCTCATCGACCTGCACCGTCACGCGCCGGCCGCCGTGATTCCCGCGATCGCGCGCGGCATGCAGCGTGGGACCCCGAAGCAACGCGAGACGCTGAGCTGGATCGCGGCGGCCTTGCACGATCCCGCGCTGCTGCCGTTCGTCGACGCGCTCAAGCAAGGATCGGGTGCAACGCGTGCGCACCGCAGCCGCGTGGGCGCGTGCTGCCCTGCGCGGAACAACCATGGCACACAGAGGGGCTGAATGATGCCGAGAGGCTTCTTCCTGTCGGCTCGAGAGTAGAAATATGTCGACCCGCAGCATGGTGCGCGCGCTCCTTCTCGCCGGCGTCGGTGTGGCGCTGGCTACCTGGTCCGTCGGACCAGGATCGAGAAAGAACGTCATTCTCATTACCGTGGACACCTTGCGCGCCGATCGTCTCTCCTCATACGGCTATCAGGAGCATCGGACGCCGAACTTCGATCGCCTTGCCGAGGAGGGCGTGCTCTTCGAGAACGCCTTCTGCGACGTGACATGGACGACGCCCTCGATGGCGTCAGTCATGACGGGACGGTACCCGACCGTGCACGGGCTGCGCTCCAGCTTCCAGCGTTTGACCTCGGAGACGATCACGCTCGCCGAGACGTTGCGCGCCGAAGGATTGCATACGGCGGCGATCATCGCCTCGTTTCCTCTGCATTCGGTCTTCGGGCTCAATCAGGGCTTTGTGACCTACGACGAGAAGTTCAGCGCCCCTCTGGTCATCCTCAGAGAACCGAGTACACCGACCAAACACTTCGACAACGCCCGCCAAGAGATGAACGAATTCATCATCGGCAAGGCGCTTGGTGACGCCTATCGGCCCGACGATCAAGTGAGTGACCGCGCGATCCGATGGCTACGCGAGGAGCGTCACGAGCCATTCTTTCTCTGGGTGCACTACTTCGGTCCCCACGAGAAGCCACAGCCTGGAACCAGCGTCTTCGAGGAGCGCCGGATACAGCTCGATCGGTATGACCCGGACGTCGTGTTCGCAGACGAGCAAGTCGGCCGAGTCCTGACGGCGCTCGAAGAGCTCGGCCTCGCCGAGCGTACGGCCGTCGTGCTCCACGCCGACCATGGGCAAAGCTTGCTTGAGCACAACTACTTTGGACACGGGCGCTATGTCTACGAATCCGGCCACCGCATCCCCCTGATCATCCGTGCACCTGGCCTTCTCCCTGCAGGTCAGCGCGTCCGTCGTTTGGCTCGCAACGTCGATCTATTCCCGACGATTCTTGACCTGGCGCAGGTCGCAGCGACCGTTCCGGTCGACGGCGAGAACCTCGTCGCAGTCGCAAAGGATCACGTGGACAGCGATTCCGAGGAGGCCTATGTGGAAACGTACCTCTCGGCGACTTCGCTGTTCGCCGACGTGATCGACGGTTCCGACATCCGAATGGGCTTTCGCCGCGTCGGGCTGCGCACGCCGCAGTGGAAGTTCATCGTCAACGACCCGATACCGTTGGTTGACCGCGCCTACCCGCCACCCATCACCGACGACCAGCGGCTGCGCTACTATTCCGAAGAGCTGTACGACCTCGACGCGGATCCGGATGAGACGACCAACGTACTCGCTGCGAATCGCGATCTCGGGGCGACGTTGTTGAAGCGCGTATGGGCGTACCAGCCGAAGTCGCCATCCGGCAGCGAGCACATGCAGCTGGATGAGGAGACGCGCGCGAAACTCGAGAGCCTGGGCTACCTCGCTGATTGAGAGCGTCGCGAGAAACATTTCTCTTCGACGTCGCCGCATCGACGCCCCGAGTCACCGGTGAACTATGTCGTGCCGCTTGCAGCAGAATCGATGTGACAGGTTCTTTAGACGCCGTGACGACCTTCAGCAACGCGTAACCGGAGTGCTTCAGACATCAACCACCTTCCTTCGCGGTAGTGGCGATCGGCACGATGACCCCGTTCGCAACCAAGCGGTCGTATAGCGCCTCGGCCTCCAAGTTATGTCCCAGCTGCGTCGGATGGGGCACGTCCGTGGCCTCGAACAGATGGGCCTCGCGATGGCCACGGTAGAGCGCATCCATGTCGACGACGGGGACGTCGAGCTCACGACCGACGTCACGGGCCGCGTCGTTGTAGGCGTCGTGGATCTCGATCAGCCGGTCGAACGTGGGAATGGCGCTGAACGCGATCAGCGCCTTGGCGGCCATGGTGGTGGGAAACTTGTCGTACTGGCCGGCGTTTTCATCGGTGACGAAAGCATGCGGCGACGTGAGGATCCACACCTCCGCTCCCTGAGTGTGTCCCAGCTCGACGATGCGCCGTAGATTGCGCTTGTAGCTATCGAGCGGCACGTCGGGGAGCCATTCATGCGGAATGTCCGCGGGCGTCGGCTTCTGGTCCGGTTGTCGCCATGCTTGCACGTCGATCGCGAGCCGCCACGCAAACGGATAGAGCGCCGTGCGCAAGAGCATGTTTTCAACAGCTCGCGCGATGGGGCTTTCGCGCTCGCGGTACGCGTTTCCTTTCTGGCCGCCTCGCGACATGAAGTGATCGTTCCAGCCGTAGCGAACGGTGATGAGGTCCGGAGAGAGGCCACGCAGCTTGGTGCGCAGGAGCATGACGCCGAAGTAGCTATTGTATCCCGGCACCCCGGCATTCAAGACCTCGACCTTCTTCGGACCCGCCCGCTCCGCGACCAACTGCTCCAAACGCTGCGGGTAGGGCTCGGGAATATACTCGAATGATTTGGTGACGATCATGCCGAAGGTGCAGGAGTCGCCGAGCGACAGGATGCGATAGACGCCGGTGGGTTTGAGCGTGAACTCGTGCGTGCGAAATCCCGCCCGGTTGAGAGGCACACCGCCGGGCTTGAGATCTTCTTTCAGCTTGAAGGACAAGATCGGATCGCACGACCACAGCGGGGAGTATCGGTAGGCGTTTCGGCACGTCTCGGCGACTCCACCCACACGGACAGCCACGTCTATGAAGACCAAGAGCATCAGAAGCGTGATCGACGCGAAGAGAAGCTTCTTGCCCGTGGCGAGCGGGGGGTGTGCCGAGGGAAGCGTCATACGATGATCAGAACTGCCGTTCGCAGCGCGCGGCGTCAGTCGGCACCTGCGTCTTGGGGTGCGCGAAACTCGGCGCCTTCGATCGCCGCACCTCTAGCAGGTCCTGCCGCCCGAACACCCGAAGGATGAACGACAACGGTCCGATCACGATCACGTAGATGAGAAAAAGCAGGATCGCCGTCTGGATCTGCCCGAGAGAGTGCGCGAAGCGCATCCACCCGTGCTTCAGTGTGGCCGAGATCGCCACGATCAGTCGAGCGCGTACGCCGTAGGCAGATCCCCCGCCGGCGCCACGTTGGGCTGTCCCGGTTTCCGCAACACGAAGCGATCGATCACCAGCATGTCCATGCCGGTGGTGAGAAAGCAGCGCAGCGCGTCGGCCGGGCTACACACGATGGGCTCACCCCGGACGTTGAACGAGGTGTTGATCACCACGGGCGTGCCGGTGATCCGGTCGAAGGTTCGCAGCAGATCGTGGAACAAGGGATTGGTCTCGGCGTCGACGGTCTGAATGCGTGCCGACCCATCGACGTGGGTCGTCGCCGGCAATCGCTGCTGGCCGTCACGCGCCTGGGCCACTAGCAACATATACGGGCTGTCGCGATCGAGCTCGAAGTAGTCTCCCACGCGTTCGCGAAGTACCGCCGGCGCGAACGGGCGGAAGCTTTCCCGGAACTTGATCTTCATGTTCACCGTGTCTTGATTCCTGGGATTGCGAGCGTCCGCAAGGATACTGCGCGCGCCGAGGGCACGCGGACCAAATTCCATCCGCCCCTGGAACCAGCCCACGACCTGTTGATCGGCGATCGCGCGGGCCGTGGTTTCGAGCAGCGCCTCGCGCCCGAGCTCTTCGAACACGGCGTCTTTTACCGTCAAGAAAGCGCGGATCTCGTCGGTATCGTACGCCGGCCCGAGGAAGGCATCACGCATGACGTATTCACGCGGCAAACCCAGGACACTGTGCTGGATGTAGGCCGCGACCCCGAGGGCGCCGCCGGCATCGCCAGCCGCGGGTTGGATGAAGAGATTTTGAAACGGTCCCTCGCGGGCGATGCGTCCGTTGGCTACGCAATTCAGCGCCACACCGCCAGCGAGGCAGAGATCTGGGAGACCGGTCTCGCGGTTCAGGTACCGGGCCATCTTGAGCATGATGTCCTCGGTCACCACCTGGATGCTCGCAGCAATGTCTTTGTGGCGTTGCTCGAGTGTACCCTCGGACGAGCGCGGTGCCCCACCGAAAAGGCGATGGAAACGTTCCGTCGTCATCTGGAGCCCGTAGTGATACGCGAAGTACTCCATGTTCAGACGGAAGCTACCGTCTTCCGCCACGTCGATCAGCTCGCGGACCTCTTTCTCGTAGCGCGGGATCCCGTAAGGGGCGAGCCCCATCACCTTGTACTCGGCGCTGTTGACCTTGAACCCGAGGTACGACGTGAACGCGGTGTAGAGGAGACCGAGAGAGTGCGGGAAACGGACTTCCTTGAAGAGGTCGATCGTGGCATCCCGGCCGCGCCCGTATGTCGCCGTCGACCATTCGCCGACACCGTCCACCGTAAGCAACGCCGCCTCGCGGAACGGCGACACCAGGAACGCGCTCGCGGCATGCGAGAGGTGGTGCTCGATCATGTAGATCGGCCCGTCGTACTGGAGCTCCTCGTGGATCAATGTTGGGATCGCCAGCTTCTGATGCAACCATGAGGGGATGGCCCGCAGGAACGAGGGAAACGACCGCGGGAAACACGCGAGGTGCGAGGACAGGATGCGTTTGAACTTGATGAACGGCTTCTCGTAGAAGCCGATATAGTCGAGATCGTCGACCAGCAACCGGCCCTCGTTCAGGCAATACCGGATCGCGTTCACCGGAAAGCTCTGATCGTGCTTCTGGCGCGTGAAGCGCTCCTCGGACGCCGCCGATACGATGCGTCCGTCGCGGATCAGACACGCCGCGGCGTCGTGGTAGAAGCTCGAGATGCCGAGGATGTTCACGGACGCTTGCGCCCCACCAGGACGAAGTAGCCGCCGCCGGCGTTCTGAGTGATGATCCATGCCAGTTGCACGACGATATGGGCAAGCGGGTTGGAGCGAAACCGCGCCACCCGCCGCTCCCTGAAGATGCGCTTCGGCATGCTGCCGAAGAGCTCGATCTTGGGAAACGACGACACGTAGTCGATCCCGTTCTCGCGGAACCAGCCAAGCACCTCACGCACGGTATGCGTCGACTCGTGCGGGTGGAGGTATTGGTCGGCAAACCACGTCCGGCGCTTCTCCTCATCGTCCTCGAGCTCGACCAGCTGCTTCTTGATGGCGCGATCGCGAGCACCCGGGTCGAAGCGGGAGAGCAGCGCTACGATCCGCCGTCGGACCAGGAGCATGAATCGGCCGTAGTAGTTGTAGAGGCCGACGATCAGCATGCCACCGGGCTTGGTGATCGCAACGAGATTCTTGAAGCCGCCGTATGGGTCGCTCGTGTGATGCAGCACTCCGTTGCAAAAGACGTAGTCGAAAGCGTTCGGCGAAAGATCCCAGTCGAGGATGTTCTTGCGTTGGAACTCGACGTGCTTGAGAGCCAAGCGCTCCTTCAACGTGCGGGCGAGTTCGAGAGAGTGCTGCGAATAGTCGATCCCCACCACCCGCCGCTCCTTGAGCGCCAACAGGCACGCCAGCTGGCCAGTGCCACAGCCAACATCGATGACGGACGCGCCGAACGGAATCTCGGCATCGATGCGTTGCGCGTACCAGCTTGCGCGCGCCACCAGATCCTGGCGCGATTCATACTTCCCGGGATTGAACCCCGGGAACGGATTCGCCTCATAGAATTCGTTGACGACCTTGAGGATGCGCTCGGTCGGCTCACCGGCACGGCCAACCGTGAGCGGCGCAGAAGCGGAAGGGGGACTCACGACGTTGCAGGACCCGCTAGAACAGTGCGTAGATGAATGGCGCCAGCGCTGAGCCCTGGACGAAAATGATGAACGCCCCGAGACCTCCGAGCACGACGAGGATGGGCGCAAGCCACCAGGTGCGATCCTCCTTGAGGAATAGTCGGAACTCCCGGACGAGAGTGCCAACGGCACGAAATCTTCCCATGGGAACATTGTAGATTGGCTTGCGGCGAGCCCTCTTGTCAATCGCTTTCCGACGCGCGCCGAGGAGAAGCGATGCGGGGCTTCGTCAGCCAGAGAGCGCCCGTGCGCTCGCACGAATCCCAAGCACGCCAGCGAGATAGGTAGCCAACGCGAGGAGCGTAACCGCACGGAATCCGTACGACATGGCAACCATGACGGCGAGCACGGTCCCCACCACGGAGGCGCAACCGTTGATACCCCATGCCCATGGGACGAACTCCACGTTGGCACGGTGCGCCATCTGCATGCCGCTCGGAAAGAACGTTCCCATGACGAGGCCGAGCGGAGCGAGCGCGACACTCGCGATCAGCACGCGGAGCGCGAACGGGCTGCCGAGGAAGGCTTGGAACAGGGTTGGAAGCACCGCGAGGTAGAGCACGCTGACAGTTGCAAGCCCCGCAAACAGGAAGAGGAAACGCCCTTCCGGAGGTCGGCGCATTCGGCCGGTGAGGAAGCTTCCGATGCCAGAGTATGTCAGGAGCGAGAACAGAACGACCGTGAGGGAATACGTGGGATATCCGAGAAACAGCACGAACTTCTGGATGAAGCTGATCTCGATCAGAACGAAACCGAGTCCGATCGCCGAGAAGAAGACGATGAACCCCCACTTGCCCGTCGTTCTCAGACCCCGTCGCTGAAACACGAAGAGGGGCAAGAGGACGAGCAGTGTCGAGAAGACGATCGCCAGGAGCAGGATGAGGACCATGATGATCTGCCCCGTGGCGAGCGTGTGACCAGCATCGACCTCGGCGCGGCTCCTTCCGAGGTATCGCCACGGGTAGAAGTTGAAGAAGAACGGATTGTCGTCGTTGGTGGGCGTGAGAATGATGAGCGGGTACTGCCCGAGAAACGCCGGACGCGCGGCACGGGGGGTGCGAAGGTAGCGCGAGTGCACGGTCTCGAGCGGTACGCCGGGGAGTGCCCACACCTGGAACCCCATCCGCTCTGCGAAGTCATTCAGCCGGTCCACCTCTCCCCGGGTGAACGGGCTGTTCTTGAGCAGCATCGAGACCTGTGGCACGCGTTCGGGCGAAGCGATGACGGCGATGCGCTTCTCGGCGTCCTCGATACCGCGCTCGTGCAGGGCTTCGAGAAAGAGTGAAAGCTGGCGCATGGTGTGGCGGGGGACGCCAACCGGCCCGCCTAACCAGTCGGCAACGACCACCGAAAGTACGCCGTTCGGCGTCAAGTGGTCGAGGAACTCGTGAATGGCCTCGGTGGTGTACAGGTAGCTTTCGGAAAGCACATAGGCGCCCGTCGAGAGCGCCGCAAGCGTATCGACGCCGGTCATCTGGATGAGATCGTACTTGGCATCGGAGTGCCGGAGCGTGCTGCGCCCCTCCCCGACGATGATCGTCACGTCCGACCGTTCGAAGAGGCGTCCTGCGAAATCGGCGTGGTCGCGTCGCACCATCTCGACGGTGACCGGATCGAGCTCGATGCCGGTCACGTGCCGAGCACGGTTCTTTATTGCGTTCACGATGTCCGTGCCGCCCCCGACCCCGATGACCAGCACGTTGGGGTTTTCCAGCAGCAGATAGGGGGTCTTCAGGATGAGGTGTTCGAACATCTCGAGCTTCGCGAGATCCCCGTCGAAGTTATAAATCACGGCCCCGGCATCGCCGTCGTGGGTGATCATGCGGAGCTTGGGGCCCTCGGTGGCGGCCCTCTCCTTCCAGTGCGGACTAATACCCCAGCCCGCATAGCTGCCGCGGCGTGATTGTTCCTCATCTTGGTAGCCGAAAGAGTCCGTACGGAAGATGGGGCTCCATTGATGGCGGTAGACTCGGGAAGCCTTCGTGTCCTTTAGGAATGCGTACGCAAACTTTTCCGGGCTCGGCTCGAACTCGACGCGCGTGAGCACCCAGATTCCCAGCAGCGCGACCGCAAGCGTGCCGCCCATCGCGAACGCGAGCCGTCCGCGCGTGTCACCCAATGCAAAGACGACCCCGGCGAGGCTCACAATCACCGCTGCGGCGAGCACCGCGCCGGGAGTCGAAAGGGCCGAGATGACGAAGATGACGATCAAACAACCCATCCCGGCTCCTACGAGGTCGAAGAAGTAGAGGCGGCTCACGTGCTGTGAGAGTGTCTTCAAGGCGACCGATACACAGAGACCAGCGAAGAAGAAGGGCGCAGTGACCGTCAGGTAGTAGAGAATGAGGTATGCGAACTGGATCCGGGGCACTTGCCGGGTCGGTTCCACCAGCAGGATCGTCATCATCTCGAAGGGGTGGAACGGCACCTCAGCAAAGACGTAGAGCCCGGTGACGATCGTGATGCCGCACGCGATCGCGTAGAGCGGGAGCCTGCGCGCCGGAGTCGAGCCGGCCAAACCGGGAAAGACCGCGAGGAATGCGCCGCTGGCGCCGTACCCGAGGAGCGCGACGCTGATCGTGACGTACGCGAAGTGGTACCAGAGTGTGAACGAAAAAATGCGTGTCAGGGCGATCTGGAGCAGTAATATCGCCATGGAGACCAGGAAGACGCCAAGGTAAAGATGGCCATCGCGTTCACGCAACCACATTGGTTTTCTTCTCAAGCCGTGAGGCTGATGACACAAGGAGGCCCGGCTATCAACGTCGTCTCGTCGCAGAGCTGCGGCGGGGTGGGAGTGTATCGGATCGGAACGACAGCTTGACGGGAACCGGCGACGCACGTATCAGGCGGGCCGACTCCCGCGGACGCATGTGTGCCTGAGCGCCCCTCTCGTTCATTCTCGATCGTCCAGTCGCAGTGCTCGGTGGTGCGGTGACGACTCCCGCGAGCGAAGGTACACGATTCGGAGGCGTGAAGATGTTCTTCTTTGCGGTCACGCCCCTAGTACTCCTGCTTGGCGTGGCCGAGGTGGTGGTGCGTCTGACAGGAGCCGCGGAGACGTGCACGGCAGTGCGGAAGTCCGTGCTGTGGGTGTGTGATCCGATTCTGCACTTCCGCACAAACCCCGACCTTCTCGTCGACGGGAAACCCATCAACTCGCGAGGGTTCAGAGGTGCGGAGCTACGCCCGAAAGATAAGAGAGTCTATCGCATTGTGGCGCTAGGCGACTCCTGCACCTTCGGTTTCGTCGTCACGACGCGAGGTGCAGGGCTCCTCCCCGAGGCATATCCCGAGCGCCTCGGACGAATCCTCGCCGAGCGTCATGGGCCCGCGAAGGTCGAGGTGCTGAACGCGGGCGTGCCGGGGTACAACAGCTACCACGGGGTCATGTTACTCCGAACCAAGCTCCGTGACGTGGAAGCCGATCTGGTTACGGTGCGGTACGGCTGGAACGACTTGATGAGCTCGGGAGACATGGCCGCTGGGAGCGCGTTCGTCGAGCCAACGAGCGCTGTCGCCCGGGTTCTCGAGGGCTTGCTCTTGCGCACGGCCCTCTATCCGTTTGGGTTGCGGCTCGGAATGGACCTGAGCGCCCGCCTTGCGAGTGACCAGCGACCGCCCAACCAGCCGCCTGCAGAATGGCAGCCCAACGTCCCGCTTCTGGGTTACAAACACAACCTTCGTCGCATCGTCGAGCTGGTGCAGGCACGAGGGGCACGGGTATGGTTGCTCACGTCCCCCGATGCGTTCATGACCGCGGAATTCGAGACGCAGTATGGAGCGTTCGCCGAAAGTGCGTCATCGCAGCTGGCTCAGCTCGCATGGAGCGGCATCCGATCGTTCAAACAACTGCACGAGCTCCGCGAATCCTATAACGCCGCCACACGTGAGGTCGGAGCGGAGCTTGGAGTGCCCGTCATCGACGTGGCGGGGAGCTATCGCTTTGGACGTCCCTTCGCGCCCGTCGATGCGATCCATCCCAATGCCGCGGGGCACGAAGTCGAGGCGGAGCTGCTCTACCAGCAACTGCGAGCCAGAGGGGATCGCCCCACGAGAGTCGCCGTCAGCAGGGTCGCCCTCGTGAGCGTGCTGCCCTCTGGGCCCACCGGAACGGGTGAGTCCCCCCTGCCATCGCGCGCTGAGCTCGCCTCACAGCCAGCCGCTCCGAGCTTCTACGTCGAGATCTTCACGGTGTGTCTGGCCGCGATCCTCCTCGAGATCAGCTACACGAGGATCATCTCGTTCAAGCTCTACTACTATTTCACCTATCTGATCATTGGCCTCGCCTTGCTCGGTCTCGGATCGGGGGGCGTCATCGTCGCCGTCTTCGCACGCCTGCGGTCAGCGGCGGCATCCCATGTGGTGAGCTGTAGCGCGCTCGCAGGAAGCGCGACGATCGCGCTCGGCTACATCGTCGTGGCACGCATGCAACTGAACGCCTTCGATCTGGCCGTTGGCTACAAAGAGCTCCTCAAGCTCGTGATCATCTCGAGCGCGCTGTTCACGCCGTTCCTGGCGGCCGGCATCATCATCGCGACGATCTTCACCGCGCGGCCGGCAAGGATCCATCGCTTGTACGCGACGGATCTCGTGGGTGCCGGTCTCGGCTGCGCGCTCGCCGTGCCGCTGATCTCCGTGATCGGTCCGCCCGGCACGGTCGTGCTCGCAGGTCTTCTGTACGCGCTCGCGGGCGTGCACAGCGCCCCCCGTGGGAACACTCGGCGCGTCGGGTGGGGCATGGTGGCGGCCCTTACGGTCTTGGTCGCCCTGCACCGTCAGCTACCCGACCCCGTTCCCGACCGTGTCAAGACGCTCGGCATGAAGGGCGGCGCCGCCTACGGACCGAGCGTCTTCTCGTCGTGGAGTACCGTGTTCCGCATCGACGTCACCGAGAACTCGCTCGTTCCTGGCTCTTCCTATCTCATCCACCACGACGGCAATCTCGGCTCGGTGTTGCACCGTTTCAACGGTGATCTCTCGACGCTCACACGCTTCGATACCGATCCACGCTCGTTGCCGTTCCAGGTTACGAAACCCGCGCCTCACGTCTTGATCATCGGCGCCGCCGGTGGACACGAAATCCTCACCTCACGCTATTTTGGTGCGCGCCACATTACGGCCGTCGAGCTCAATCCCGCGACGGTGTCACTGCTCACCGATCGCTTTGCCGACTACACTGGTCACATCGCGGCTCACGAGCGAGTGACGCTGGTGAACGCCGAAGGACGCTCGTATCTTCAGCGCACTGACGACTCGTACGACCTCATCTGGTTCGTAGCCCCCGACAGCTATGCCGCCATGAACGCCGCCACCTCTGGCGCGTTCGTGCTCTCGGAGAGCTACCTGTACACGATCGAGATGATCCAAGAGGCCCTGAGTCACCTCGCCGAGGGCGGCGTGATCTGCGTGATGTTCGGGGAGCTCGCTTACGATCGAAAACCAAACCGGACGGCTCGCTATCTCGCCACCGCGCGCGAAGCGTTCCGGCGGATCGGCATCGCGGACTTCGATCGCCACGTCATCGTGACGACAAAGCCCGACATCGTCTATCTGTCGACGATCCTCCTCAAGAAGGAGCCCTTCACCGACAACGAGGTGCGCCAACTCCTCCGTGGCGCCGAGCGTGTGCCGGAAAGCGTCGTCCGCCACGCACCCGGGAATCCGCCGCGCGGCGACGGTCCGGTCGAGCGCGCGATATTCTTGGCGCGCGAGCAGCTCTCGCACTCGTACGACTCCTACCCCTACTACATCGATCCGGTGACCGACGACGCTCCCTTCTTCTGGCACTTCACCCGCTTCCGCGACGCGCTGAGCTCGACCGCGGCACGCGAGGCGCGTGGCGTCTACGTCGACATCGACGATGTCATCGGCGAGCGGTTGATCGTTGTGCTGCTCGCCTTCGCCACAGTGTTCGCGGCAGTATGGCTCTTCCTCCCGTTCGTCGTCCTCGGCCGCGCCTGGCGCAGCCTCCCCTACAAGACCAGCACGCTACTGTATTTTGCCGCACTCGGTGTCGGGTTCATGCAGTTCGAGGTCAGCCTCATCCAGATGCTGACGCTCTTCCTCGGCTACCCGAGCTACTCGCTGTCGGTCACACTGTTCGGTCTCCTCACCGCGAGTGGACTTGGAAGCTTGGCGAGCGGTGCGTATCGGGGGAAACGAGACCGCGCACTCATCGTCCTGCTCGCTTCCCTCTTCGTGCTCATGCTCTTCTACCGCTTCGGGTTGGAATTTCTCGTGCACCGGTTTGCTGGGGCGGCGCTTCCGTTGCGATGCGTGCTTGCGATCTTACTGATCACGCCCCTCGGTCTGTGCCTCGGCGCCTTCATGCCGCTCGGCCTCGCGACGGTCGCGGGAGCCGCAGGCACACATCGCGACGAGTTCGTTGCCTGGGCGTGGGCGGTGAACGGCTTTTTCTCGGTCATCAGCTCCGTCGCGAGTACGATCCTCGCCATGGCCGTCGGCTTCAACCTGCTGCTTCTGATCGCGGTCGGTGTCTACGCCGTTGGTGTTGTCGCTCTGTCGCGCCTGCCGCCACCACCCGTTGCCGCCTGAGGCTGCGTCGTGACTAGGCGAGGCACGTGTGGAGCGGCGGAAATTGCCAACCGACGGCTTCACCTGCTCCTCTCCTTGCCGCTCTTCGTCACCAGCATCATTGGGTGCGATCGATCGCCATCTCCCGAGAGCATCGGCATTCGGCTCGTCGACGTGCCGTCGATCGAAACCGCTTCTGGTGCCGAGGACGGACCAGTCACCGCACTCGACCAAGTAGAGCCGCTGCCGCGCGGATCGGCCCGTGCCACGGTCGGTGACGAGATGCACTATACGTTCGAGCGGCCCGCTCTCCGTTTGTTACACCGGGACGCCAAGTATGACATCCCTGCCGATGGAGGAGTGAGCCTTCGGATCCCACTCGCAGCCGCGTTTGACGCCTGCGACAACCTCCTCGCTCAGGTGGCAATCGGGCACTCAGAAGCTCGCAATCTCAGTTGGGCCATCGGCACCTGCCTCGGAACCTCCCCGAAAAGAGAACTCGCCATCAGCCTTTCCGTGCCACCTGCGCTGCGAGGCAAACGTGTCGATCTTTGGATCAACGTCCGCGAGCTGCCGAGAAGCGGAGCTCGCCAACGACGCTTCAGCCTCGCTCGCGTGCCCGAGGGCGCGAGGTTGAGGGTCTCCTATGGGGTCGAGGCTCCAGGGTGGGCGTCCGGTGCGGGAGGTGCAATCTTCGAAGTACTCGCCGGCGGACTCGCGGCACCGCTCTTCTTGGCACGCCTCGATCCTGCGCAGGATCCCACACAGCAGCGTTGGTTCACGACCGAAGTCGACCTGCGTCGCTACTCGGGACGTCCCCTGACGTTGATCTTCCAGACGACGACCGACCCGATCGACGGACGCGTTGCGGTCAGCGTGCCCGTGTGGGGCAATCCGACGCTTCTCGTTGGCGCAGCAGAGCGGAGTGCGAAGCGCTGGAACGTTCTCCTGATCTCCCTGGATACGCTGCGTCCTCAGAGCATCAGCGCCTACGGACGCGAGCGCCCGACCATGCCGTTCTTCGGCAAGCTGGCCAACCAGGGGGCACTGTTCGAGGTTGCCGTCGCCCAGTCCACGATCACACCGGTGTCGCACATGTCACTGTTTACTTCGCGATACCCGCGTGACCACGGCGTGACTAGCGTCCTGCGGCCACTCGATCTCGAGAAATTCGTGACGCTGCCCGAGTTGCTACGCCGGAACGGGTACGCAACCGGGGCATTCACCGAAGATGGCTTGCTGCACGCCGGTGTGGGATTCGAACGAGGCTTCGATACTTACCTCGAGAACAAGAATCCCGATTTGTCGACGACGGTCGGACATATCGAGAGCACGTTTCGCGCCGCCGCAAAGTGGATAACGGCCAATCGCTCACTGCCATTCCTCCTGTTTCTGCACACGTATCAAGTACACAGTCCGTACACACCGCCCCCCGACTACAAGGGACGCTTCGACTCGGGCGTGCAGGACGGACCGCTGGCCGACCTCGACCGATACGAGGAAGAGATCCGCTACACCGACGACTGGCTCGCCTGGCTCTGGTCGCAGATCCGCTCTCTTGGGTTGGATGACACGACGATTCTCATCGTCACCTCCGACCACGGCGAAGAGTTTGCCGAACACGGCGCGCTGGATCACGGCTCCAATCTGTACGAGGAAACCCTACGAGTGCCGCTGCTGATGCACGCGCCCGGTCTCATCGCAGAAGGGCTCCGAGTCCACGAGCAAGTCGCGTTGATCGACGTGCTGCCAACGCTACTCGACTTACTGAGTTTGCCCGTGGCCCCCCAGGCGCAAGGGCAGTCTCTTGTCGGAGCGCTAGGTGACAATGCCGATGCGCGCGCCGCGTGTCTCGCGGGTCTGGCGGAACGGCCCATCTATGCCGAAGCGTGGGCGGCCACCCGAATGCTCACCGACGGTACCCTCGACCCCAGTTGGCAACCGCCGACCTACGCGCTCCGGACCGGCACCATGAAGTTCATATTCACCCCAGCCGCTGTCCCCAAGCGTCCGACGGCTAGATTTGAAGTCTACGATCTCGCGCGTGACCCGCTGGAGAAGAGCGACATCTCCGAAAGGACTGACGCCTCAATCAGGAACGGACGCAAGGCCCTCATGGCCTACGCGGCCGGCCAGGCGCTCGGCAATGTGATCCCCGAAGAGGCATCAGCGCCGCTGGACCCTGCCACGACAGAGAAGTTGAAGGCGCTCGGCTACCTTCGCTGACGCCAAGACCCAATGCCGCGGGGAACAAACTCGAAGCTGGGAGGCCGCACAGCAACTCCAGGGGGATGGAACCACCGCGCCGAGCTGACGTCGGCGGTCACGGCGTGCGGGCGCGTAAGACGCCGGCGACGTTCGTACGCGCGCTGGTGTACGTCGCCGCCCAGCACGCTGCCCCACCGTCGTGCAGGAGCGCCAGCACGCAGCGCAGCGGAAGCGCGGATAACGCCGCTCGGCCTCTGCCTCGGCGCTTTCATGCCGCTAGGCCTGGCGACGGTCGCGGGAGCGGCGGGCGAACAGCGCGACGAGCTCATCACCTGGGCATGGGCCGTAAGCGGCTTTTTCTCGGTCATCAGCTCGATCGGCAGCACCATTCTGGCCATGATCGTCGGATTCGAGCTGCTGCTGCTGATCGCGGTTGGCGTCTACGCCGTCGGCATAGCGGCCCTGCGCCGCGTCCCGGCACCGACGATCGCCGCCGGGGTAGTGTCCTAATTTGAGAACGGTCCGATTGGGGTTTGGCACTTCCGGCACCAGTACGCCGCACGGCTACGCGCACCATCAGGCGAAGGATGGTGTCGCGGTGCACGCCCGTCACGCGCTCGATGGAGCGAACAGAGGCGCCCTCGACGAGCATCGAAATCACGGCCACGTGCTTCTCGGTCTTTAGGACGTTTGCCACTTTCGCCTCCGTCTTAGCTGAGGGCGGGGGAATCGAACCCCGCTCGCGCTGCCCGCGTGAGCCCCCGACGTGTAACCGCCGTCATCCGCACCAGGTGCCTCCAGGCATCTGGCCCGCTCGGAGTTGCCCTCATGATTCCGATGAGGGCGAACAAGTGACGTGCAAGCGATGGGTGTCCAATGTCGTCCGTGAGCCATTGATGGTGCTTTCGTCTCCGCTGCCCTTTTTCATCCTGAGGATTCACGGCCTCCAATTCCTCGCATCGTCGCCGTCGCCAAGGATCTCTACATGGGGACACCCGGATATCAACCACATCAGCACGTCTTACGTAGAGCGCCAAAACTTGAGCATCAGAACCCAAGTGCGTCGCCTTACGCGGCTGACCAACGCGTTCAGCAAGAAGGTCGAAAACCTTCGCGCGGCAATGGATCTCCACTTCTGCCACTACAACTTCGTGCGCTTCCACCGCTCGATCCGCTGCACGCCGGCGATGGAGATCGGCATCACGTCGAGTCCCATGACGGTCAAGGATCTGGTAGAGATGGCGGCGTGAACGAGCGTGCGCGGCTCCAGAAGGCAATCAAGGATCTCCACGGGTGCGAGAGCACGCACCTACGCTCAGAATCGGTGCGGGAGACGTTCCAGGGCGAGACAGTGTGGGAGGGCGTCGTCGAGGTGTTCACGCTTCTTGACCATCCGAAGGCGAGCATCGCGTACGCGTGGGCGCACGAGACGGACGCGGGCGGTAGGCGCTACGTAGCCGTGCTCGCCGACGGGCCGATCCGGACCGCTAGTGATGCAGTTCGCGCGAGCATCGTCGCTCAGTCCGACGATTCCAGGGGTACGTAGCTATGGGGCGTCACCTGCCTCCGGGGCGCACCCGCAAGATGCGGCGAGGCGGGATGCCTAGCGTCCAGCGAGAGATAGAAGCGTGGTACGCGCGTCAGCGCTTGCCTCTGCCAGCCGAGGAGGCGCTGGAGGCGATTGTCCAGCGTGCCTTCGACCGCAGGCAGGCCGAAGGCGTTGCCATGACGATCTGGCGACAAGAGAACGGACAGCTTGTTGTCCGGCGCTTTGACGAGCCGCGCAGGGACCCCAACGACATGCGGGTATTTGATCTCAAGGTCGAACCCATCAGAATCGAGCTGTAGCGGTCAAATTAGGACACTACCGCCGCCGGCTGACGGCGCGCTGTACCTTGACCCTCTCGCCCAGCGCGGTGTAGCCACGATCGCGCATGCTCGCACGAAGTCGATCAAGGTACCGCGCGCTGATCGTCAACGGGTACTTTCCCGAGGCGCGCCATCACGCGCGCGAGACGAAGACCGTGCTGCGGACGATGGCGCCGCCGTTCCTCGCGGGTTGGCTCGATCCGAATCGCTGGTCGATCCGCCTCCATGACGAGCACACCGGCGGTCCGCTGCGGACGCCAGCGGAGGTCGGTGAGCACGATCTCGTGATCCTCACCGGGATGACGTCGGCCCTCGACCGGATGCTGCATCTGGCGGCGCTCGCCAAGACCGCGAATCCCGGTTGTGTCACCGTGGCAGGGGGCCCTGCCGTGCGCGCCGTGCCCCGGTTCGCGGCGGACCGGTTCGACTATGCGTGTCTCGGCGACGTCGAGGAGATCAAAGAGGTCGTTACCGATGCGTTCGGCCCCTCCGCCGCGACGCTCGAATGGACCCCGCGGTTCGACCTCGCGCCCTGGGCACGCGGCGCGATCTATGTCGAGTCGAGTAGATCCTGCAACTTCCATTGCTCCTTCTGCTCGCTGACGGCGGAGGCGCGCCCGTACGCGCGCTACGTGCTCGCGGATCTCCACCGTCAAGTGGACGCGCAGCCGCGCCGCCGGATCCTGGTGCTCATCGACAACAACTTCTTCGGCCCCGATCGCGATGCGTTCGAAGAGCGCCTCGCGTTCCTGGCCGAGCTTCGCGACCGCGGGCGCTTCAGTGCATGGGGCGCGCTCGTGACGGCTGACTTCTTCGAGGACGCGTCGCGCGTCGAACGCGCCGCGGCGGCGGGCTGCCGCGCGCTCTTCTGCGGCATCGAGTCGTTCGACCGGCAGACGCTCGCCGCGTACCACAAGCGCCAGAACCTCCACGCGCAACCGACCGATGTCCTCAGGATCGCGCTCGGCGCCGGCATCCTGCCGGTGTACGGTCTCATCCTCGACGTCATGCATCGCACGGTCGAGGATCTGACCGCGGAGGTGGCGGCGATCACCACGCCGTAGAGACGGTGTGCTGCCGGCGTTCCTCGGGACCGCGATTCCGTACCCCGGCACGCCGTTCTTCCGCGAGTGTGCCGAGGCCGGCCGCCTGCTTCCTCCTCTCCGCGTGCGCGATCTCAATGGCTCGACGCTCTGCGTCCGTCCGCGCGACGACCTCGAGCGTGTGGCCACGTTCCTGCGTGACGTCGGATCGCTCAAGGGCTTTCGCTGGCAGGCGCTCGGCACGAGCGCATCGGCCTGGCTTCGGGGCGAGCTCGGGCTGCCGCAGCTCGCGGTCATGACCGCCCGCAACCTCGCGGTGCTCTCGCGGCGTCACGCGGGAACGGGGTCGCGCGGGCGGACGTTCGTCGGACCGACTGAAACCCTCGACGATCTCTATCGGCCGCGTTGTCGGATTGCGCCGGCGTACCGCAAGTACTTCGAGCCGACCTTCGTCACCGACGAGGACGGCGCGCTTTCTCCGCCCTTCAGCGCGAGCCTACCCCAGTGAACCTCGCGATCGGCTCGCGAGCAGATCGTTCCGGATGAGCAAACTGAGGATCTTCCACGAAGCGCCGAGCACGCCACGCCACGTACCCGATACCTTGGAACGACCGCCACGTCGCGGCAGTGAGCGCACGCGCACCTCGGCATACGCGAGTCCCAGACGTGCCGTTTTGATCTGCATTTCCACCGTCCATCCGTAGCCACGATCTCGCATCGCGAGCGCCGCGAGCGCGTGCCGGCGGATCGCCCGGAAGGGCCCGAGATCGGTCGCGTTCATCCCGTATCTCCGGCGGAGCCACGCGGCGGCAATCGCGTTGCCGGCGCGTTGCGCTCCAGAGAGCGCTTCGGCACCCGAGCCGGCCCGCGACCCGACGACGAGATCTGCACGCCCTTCGGTGATCGGTTCGAGCAATCGCTCGAGCGCCTCGACGTCGTCGCTGCCATCCGCGTCGAGGAATACGACCACGTCGCCGTCGGTGGGCAAGCGCGGCGATCCCGGCGAGGCATGCGGCACCGTAGCCGCGGTGGGGCTCGCTGCACGACCTCGGCACCGGCCTCGCGCGCTTCTTCGGCGGTCCGGTCGCGCGAGCCGTTGTCGACCACGATGATGGTGCGGACGATACGGCGCGGTAGCGAGCGCACGACGGAGCCAACCGTCTCTTCCTCGTCGAGCGCCGGGATCACCACGTCCACCTTCATGCGTTCCTCATGCGGTGCGCCTGACCTCGCCGAGCGCCCGGTCAACAGGCGCCACGTCGACGTGACGGTCGCAGCCGCCATGACCGCGAAGGTCGGCGTCAGTGGCGAGTTGTATCGCGCCTCGCCGAAGAACAATACGCCGTGCAGGAAGGTGAAGAGCAGCGAGCGTCAAGACGAGAATCCACGGCGGCGCGTGCGCTCGAGAAGCACGCGCGGCAGAGCCAGAAGCGGCCAGGGCGAGCAGGGCGAAGAAGTAGACGTCGGCGACCATCTCCCAGCGACGATCGCGCTCACGACTGAAGAGGATCAACGTTTCGCCGCTCGCGTGTGGCAACCAAGCTCTTCGAGAACGTGAGGGCCCAGTGGCCATGCTCGAAGAGATAGCCGATGGTGGGCGGAATCAACGCGATCTCCCGCCAGGGGTGGGTGATAAGATAGCGCAGACCCGACCGCACCTCGGCTTTTGCCATTTCGACCTCGCGCGCCGGATTGGGAAGCTGCGCGAGGTGCAGGAACTCGCGCTCGTGCGTGACGAGCATCCGGTCGTCCTGACTCCCCGAAGGCGGCCTCGCAATGTCGCGGCCAGAACGCGACCGTTGCATCGGCGGAGAATATGGGCGCCCCCACCTGCATCGCGTTGCGCACCATCCAGGGCGTCACCACGAGCGTCGACACCGAGCACGCACGCGGCGCTGCGTTGCCACGCTCCTGCCCGATGACGCCGACTCGCAGCCCAGAACGCGATCGGTACGGATACGAAAGGAAGCGCCACGCCGCGGATCAACGCCGCGCCGCCGAGCAACATTCCGAAGACGAGCCATCGTCGAGGCCGCGCGAACGAGTCAGGATCGCTCCAGCGGACGAGCAAGTAGAGGATGCCCGTGAACGCCGGGCCGAACAATGACTCACTCATGGTGAGACCCGCATAGAAGACGTCGCTCGGGAAGCACGCGAAGATCGCAGCGGCGATCAGCCCGACCGTCGATCCGAACAGGCGACGGCCCAGCGCGTAGGTCATCGCGCAGGTGATCGCGCCCGCGAGCGCGTTCAATGCCCACGCGACCACCAGGATGCGGTCCCCAGAGCCGGTACGCCAGCGAAAGGAGCCACGGGTAGCCGGGCGCAAAGTAAGCGGTCGGCTTGCCGTCGAACCACAGGAACCCACCCCCGTTGCTGAGCGAACGGGCCAGCATGTCGTAGGCAGATGCGTCGTAACGGAACTGACGGGGGTCGACTCCCGCCGCGTTCGCCCAGACGAAGCGGAGCGTGGCCGCGATTACCATGAGCGCGAGGAGCGCGATCTTTCTGCGCCGCTCGCAAGAGGTGTGGATGCTCGTCACGTGCGCTGCGCAGCCTCCCGGTAGGGGCTGTGGAACCTAGTCGATGAGATAGCCGAGGCTGCGAAGTCGAGTGCGCGCCGCCTCGTCGCGCTGCACAGGCGAACCGCCGCCGCCGGAGCGCGCCTGGTGTCGCCAGATCCGTAGCAGAAAGGCCGCGGCCACCTCGCGATGCGTGTCGATGACGTTGGTCGTCTCACCGGGGTCGCGCGCGAGGTCGTACAGCTCTCCGGAGTTGCGGAGAAAAGGAACGGTGCGAAGTAAACGCGCTGAGTAAGTGCGGTAGCCGGTGTGCGCGACCGTGAGGCGGATTCCGTGAGCGGCGTTCTCGAGTATCGTCAACACGCGGTTGGCGATGCGTTTGTAGAGCGGCATCCCGCCGCGACGCGCACCGTCCGGTGTCATCATGCGCGATCCGAAGACGACGTCGGTGCCGGCGGCGAGGGGTCTGAGCATCGCACGATCTCGTGGTCGAGGTCCTTCGGGATGTCGTGATGTGTGAGGAGGAGCGTTTTCGCCGCGTTGAAGGCCGGCATCACGATGATGACGCGCGGCTGAGCGGCCATCACCGGCTCTGCTTCCACGGGTGATGCCGGCACCGCGCCAGTGTGCCAGGTCATATTTCGCCCCGTCAAGGAGGTGGGCCGAGGGTGCTGGCGCCGAGTCAAAGCAGCCATCGGGCGTGTGCTACAAGCGCCGCCGCCATGAAGAACCGCGTGCTCCTCCTCGTCTTCCTCCTCGCCCTCCTGCTGCTCCTCGAGGTCGGCCTGCGCCTGACGGTGGCGCCGCAAGTCGACGTTCCCCATCTGCGCGTCTCTCCACACGGGTTCTACACCTGGTATCCGGGGTCGCGCTTCGCCTACCACAATCTCCCCTCCGTCGAGCCCGCGACCGCCGACGTTCGCATCAACGAGCACGGCCTGCGCGGCGAGTCCTTCCCGCGCGCCAAGCCGGCCGGCGAGCGCCGCGTGCTCGTCCTCGGCGACTCCTACACCGCCGCCGTGCAGCTCCCGGAAGACGTGATCTTCACCACCCGCCTCGAGCGGACGTTGAACGAGAGCGCGCCGCCCGGCAGTCGCACCCGGGTCCTCAACGCCGGCTTCAACGGCTTCGGCACGGCCCACGAGCTGCTCTACTTCCTCTACGAGGGACGCGACCTCGCTCCCGATGTCGTCGTGCTGCAGTACAGCTTCAACGACGCCGGCGACACGCGCGACCACGGCGGCGTGCGCTGGAGCGACGGACGGCTCGATGTGGCCGAAGCGCTCCTCCACCCGCCGCCCTGGCGGGGACCCCTGCTCGCCATGCGCGACGCGGTCGGCAACCGGAGCCTGACGTTCTTCCTGCTCTACAAATCGCTCGGCGATCTCGCGACGCGCGCCGGCGTGCGACCGGCGCACGCGGCGCCGCCCGATCCGGCACCCGCCGCTCCCGACACCGCGCTCGTGCAGCACGTGGTCGAGCACTTGATCGCGACCGCCAACACGAGCGGCGCACCGGTGATCGTGCTCATGATCCCGTCTCCGCTCTACATCACCGGCGGCGACGCTGCGTACGATCAGGTGGCGGCGGCGGCACGGGCGATGACGGCTGGAACCGGGAATCAACTGATCGTCGCCGATCCGCTGCTGCTCGCGGTCGAGCGTGCCGGGCGTCCGGTGTACCTCGCCCACGACGGCCACCTGAGCGCCGAGGGTCATGGGGTGATCACGGCGGCGTTGGCCCCCGCCGTCCTGCGCAGCATGCAGCCGTCGCAACCGTGACCAGTGACGGTCCGCGGGGCGCGATAACGCGCGCTTTTCGCCGCGGAGTTCTATCTTGTGAGCGCCACGAACCCCCTGCTACTATGGCCCTCTCATGCCCCGCCCCGCCGTTTTCTCACTGGCCAGCGAGTTCTGGGCCTTCCTGCGCGTGCGCAAGAAGTGGTGGCTCGCGCCCGATCATCATCGTCCTCGCGCTCTTCGGCTCGCTGATCGTGCTCACCCAGGGCTCCGCCGCTGGCGCCCTTCATCTACACGATCTTCTGATCATGCAGCCCGGTCCGACGAGGGCAGAGCTCCGCAAGTTCGGGCTGACGGTCGGTGGCGTGCTTCCTGCTGCTCGGCGGCATCAGCTGGTGGCGCGGACACGAGATCCCGCCGCGCGTGCTCGTGGGCACTGCGGCGCGCGCGCTGGTCGTCCCGGCGCTGGTCGCGCCCGCGCTCCTCGGGCCCGGTGCAGCGCGGCTGGATGGCGTTCGCCGTGGTGCTCGGCCACGTCAACACGCGCATCATCCTGACGCTGCTCTACTACCTCGTGATGACGCCCGTCGGCCTGGTGATGCGTCTCTTCCGCGACCCGCTGAACCGCTCGCTCGACGACCAGACGGCAGAGCGACTGGGTCCAGCGCGAGCCCGGAGCCCGGTCGACCCGAAGCGCTACGAGCGGCAGTTCTGAGCATGACGCGACGCATCCTCGGCATCTCGGCGTACTACCACGACTCGGCCGCCTGCCTCGTGCGCGACGGCGAGATCGTCGCCGCCGCGCAGGAGGAGCGCTTCACGCGCAAGAAGCACGACGCCGACTTTCCGCACAACGCCGTCGCCTACTGCCTGCGCGAGGGCGGCCTCAGGCTCGACGAGCTCGACTACGTCGGCTTCTACGACAAGCCGCTGCTCAAGTTCGAGCGCATCCTCGAGACCTACCTCGGCGTCGCGCCGCGGGGCTGCGCTCGTTCCTGACCGCGATGCCGGTCTGGCTGAAGGAGAAGCTCTTCACGCGCGACGCTGATCCGCAACGCAGCTCGACGGCTTCGAGGGCGACGATCCTCTTCACCGAGCACCACGAGTCGCACGCCGCGAGCGCGTTCTACCCGTCGCCGTTCGACGAGGCGGCGGTGCTCACCATGGACGGCGTCGGCGAGTGGGCGACGTCGTCGTACGGCGTCGGCCGCGGCAACGACCTCGAGCTGCTCGCCGAGCTGCACTTCCCGCACTCGCTCGGCATGCTCTACTCGGCCTTCACCTACTACACCGGCTTCAAGGTCAACTCCGGCGAGTACAAGGTGATGGGCCTCGCGCCCTACGGCGAGCCGCGCTACGCCGACCTGATCCTCGACGAGCTCGTCGAGCTGCAAGGACGACGGCTCGCTTCAAGCTCAACATGCGCGTACTTCAACTACCTGCACGGGCTCACGATGACGAACGGCGCGTTCGACGAGCTGTTCGGCGGCCCGCCGCGCAAGCCCGAGTCGCCGCTCACGCAGCGCGAGATGGACCTCGCCGCGTCGGTCCAGGTGGTGACCGAGGAGATCATGCTGCGCATGGCGCGCCACGTGCACCGCGAGACCGGGCATGGAGAACCTCTGCCTCGCCGGCGGCGTCGCGCTCAACTGCGTCGGCAACGGCCGGCTGCTGCGCGAGGGGCCGTTCGAGCGTCTCTGGATCCAGCCCGCGGCGGGCGACGCGGGCGGCGCGCTCGGCGTCGCGCTCGCGATCCACCACAAGGTGCTCGGCAACGAGCGCCGCGCACCGCTCGGAAGGCGACGGCATGCACGGCTCGTACCTCGGCCCGGCGTTCTCGGACGACGAGATCGAGGCAGTTCCTGCGCGCCGCCGGCGCGGTCTACGAGCGCTGCTCGCCCGAGGCGACGCTGCTCGACCGCACCGCGCGAGCTGCTCGCCGAGGAGAAGGTCGTCGGCTGGCTCCAGGGCCGCATGGAGTTCGGGCCGCGCGCGCTCGGCGGCCGCAGCATCCTCGGCGACCCGCGCTCGACCGAAGATGCAGTCGGTGATGAACCTGAAGATCAAGTTCCGCGAGAGCTTCCGGCCGTTCGCGCCGAGCGTGCTGCGCGAGCACGTCGGCGACTACTTCGAGCTCGACGTCGACTCGCCGTACATGCTGCTGGTGCGCCCGTCGGCGCGAGCAGCGGCGCATCGCGATGACCGACGGAGCAGCAGCGCCTGTTCGGCATCGAGAAGCTGAACGTCCCGCGCTCCGACGTCCCGGCGGTCACCCACGTCGACTACTCGGCGCGCATCCAGACCGTGCACGCGCGAGACGAACCCGCGCTACCACGCGCTGCTCACGCGCTTCCACGCGCTGACCGGCTGCCCGGTGCTGGTCAACACGAGCTTCAACGTGCGCGGCGAGCCGATCGTCTGCACGCCCGAGGACGCCTATCGCTGCTTCATGCGCACCGAGATGGACACGCTCGTCCTCGGCTCCTTCCTGCTCGACAAGGCGCGACCAGCCGGCGCTCCGCGACGACGTCGACTGGCGGACGCGAGTACCAGCTCGACTGAGATCTCTCACGCGGAGCGCCGTGCGCCACGCACCGCGACGATCTCGGAGTTCTGCGCCTTGCGCACCTCGCTGGCCGAGAGGGTGACGACGGCTTTCGTCTTTCCGCTGGCGCGGAAGAACTCGACTTCCAAACCTTTCGTCTTTTCGTACACGGCAACGACGGTACCAAGGTCACCGGCCTGCAAACCTTCCTCAGGGTGGTCATACTTAAGGACGACCGGCTCCAGCTCCCTGATTCTCATTTCTTGCCTCCAGGATACGCCGTTACGAAACGAGGGCGCTGCTCGCCGCGCTCGATGATCCAGACGCTGACCGCCTCCGCAGAGTTGCGCCCTGGACCACGAAGTACGCCCCTCACAATGTACTTGACCCCGTGCTTGGAGACCACCCGTTTCTCGTATGAGTGATCCACGACGTGTCGCCGCAGCGCGGCTGCAAGCCACCGCCACGTCGCCAGCTGAAATCCGAGGGCCGCGAAGAATTTTGCCTTTGATCCGCCCTGCGGATGGCCATGCTCCAGGAGGTATCCTCTCACCTTGCGTTCGGCCACGATGGCGAATCTAGCCCCAGGTACCCGCATCGATTCCCCCAGACGTCAGGACAGAGTCTACGACGTCCACACTCCTGCCCACCCGCTACGAGTATCGAGAGGAGGAATCGCAAGGGCACGACCCCGGGTGCCGCGACCGTCCCCAGCACCGAGTCGAAATCGTGACGGCGGGCGTGTTATATCCTCGCGCCATGGACGCCACCCCGCAGCCCGACAGCAACCCTCCGAGACCAGCGGATGGATCGAGTCGTTCGACGCGATCATCCGTGACGAGGGTCCGAACCGGGCGCGTTTTCTGCTCGCGCGCCTGATCGAGTACGGCTATCGCCACGGCGTGATCGCGCCCTTCACCGCGAACACGCCGTACATCAACACCATCCCGGCCGAGGAGCAGCCGCCCTACCCGGGCGACCGCGAGATCGAGCGGCGCATCAAGAACCTCATCCGCTGGAACGCCATGGCGATGGTGGTGCGCGCCAACAAGCACTCGGGCGGCATCGGCGGACACATCTCCACCTACGCCTCGCTCGCGACGCTGCTCGAGGTCGGCTTCAACCACTTCTTCCGCGCCCACACGCCCGAGGCCGCCGGCGACTTCGTCTACTTCCAGGGCCACGCCGCGCCCGGCGTCTATGCGCGCGCCTTCCTCGAAGGCCGCCTCACGGCGGCGCAGCTCGGCAACTTCCGGCGCGAGCTCGCGCCCGGCGGCGGTCTCTCCTCGTATCCGCATCCGTGGCTGATGCCCGACTTCTGGGAGTTCCCGACCGTCTCGATGGGCCTGGCGCCGATCTCGTCGATCTACCAGGCGCGCTTCAACCGCTATCTCCGCGCCCGCGGCATCGCCGACACCGAGCAACTCACGCGTCTGGGCGTTCCTCGGCGACGGCGAGATGGACGAGCCCGAGAGCATGGGCGCGATCACGCTCGCCGTCGCGCGAGCAGCCTCGACAACCTCATCTGGGTCGTCAACTGCAACCTGCAGCGCCTCGACGGCCCGGTGCGCGGCAACGGCAAGATCATCCAGGAGCTCGAGGCGGCGTTCCGCGGCGCCGGCTGGAACGTCATCAAGGTGATCTGGGGCGACGACTGGGATCCGCTGCTCGCGCGCGACACCGACGGCTTGCTCGTCCGCCGCATGGGCGAGGTCGTGGACGGCGCAGTACCAGAAGTACGTCGTCGAATCCGGCGACTACATCCGCAAGCGACTTCTTCGGCACCGATCCCCGAGCTGCTCGCGCTGGTCGCCGACCTCACCGACGCCGAAGCTGCGCAAGCTGCGGCGCGGCGGCCACGACCCGGAGAAGGTCTACGCGGCCTACAAGGCGGCCGTCGAGCACCGCGGCGCGCCCACCGTGATCCTCGCCAAGACCATCAAGGGCTACGGCGCTCGGCGAGGCCGGCGAGGGCCGCAACGTCACGCACCAGCAGAAGAAGCTCAACGAGCAAGGAGCTGCGCGACTTCCGCGACCGCTTCGGCATCCCGATCGCCGACGCCGACCTGGCGAGACGTCCCTTCTACCGCCCGCCCGACGACAGCGAGGAGATCGAGTACCTGCTCGAGCGGCGCGCGGCGCTCGGCGGCGCCGTGCCGCGCCGGATCGTCCGCGCGCAACCGCTCGCCGCCGGTGCCGCCGCGACTGCTTCGCGGAGTTCCGACGAGCGGCGGCGAGCGCGAGGTGGCGACGACGCTGGTGCTTCGTCACGCTGCTGCGCAGTCTCATGAGCGACCCGCAAGATCGGCCGCTTGATCGTGCCGATCGTCCCCGACGAGGCGCGCACCTTCGGCATGGACGCGCTCTTCCGCAAGTTCGGCATCTACTCGCAGCACGGCCAGCGCTACGAGCCGGTCGACTCCGACGTCGTCGCCTACTACCGCGAGGCCGAGGACGGGCAGCTGCTCGAGGAAGGCATCACCGAGGCGGGCGCGATGTGCTCGTTCACCGCCGCCGGCACCGCGTACGCGACGCACGGCGTGAACACCATCCCATTCTTCCTCTTCTACTCGATGTTCGGCTTCCAGCGCATCGGCGACCTGATCTGGCAGCACGCCGACGCGCGCGGCCGGGCTTCCTGATCGGCGCGCACTGCCGGACGCACGACGCTCGCCGGCGAGGGGCTGCAGCACCAGGACGGCCACAGCCACGTGCTCGCGAGCACGGTACCGACGGTGCGCGCCTACGACCCGGCGTACGCCTACGAGCTCGCGGTCATCGTCGAGGACGGCATCCGCCGCATGTACGTCGACGGCGAGAGACTGCTTCTACTACCTGACGGTGATGAACGAGGCGTACCCGCAGCCGGCGATGCCCGCCGGCGTCGAGGAAGGCATCCTGCGCGGGTCTCTACAAGCTGGCGCCCGCCGCCGATCCGACGCGTGGGCCGCGCGTCCATCTCTTCGGCAGCGGCGCGATCCTGCGCGAGGCGCTCGCGCGCGCAGGCGACTGCTCGCCGAGCGCGACGTCGCCGCCGACGTCTGGAGCGTCACCAGCTACAGCGAGCTCCGGCGCGACGCGCTCGCCGCCGAGCGCTGGAACACTGCTGCACCCGAGCGAAGCGCCGCGCGTGCCCTACGTCGCGCCAGGTGCTCGCGGCCGAGCCGTGGCCGATCGTCGCCGCCACCGACTACATGAAGATCGTCGCCGACCAGATCGCGCCCTTCGTCCCGGCCGGCCTCCACGCGCTCGGCACCGACGGCTTCGGCCGCAGCGAGACGCGCGCCGCTCTGCGCCGCTTCTTCGAGGTCGACGCCGCGTCGATCGCGGTCGCGGCGCTCTCGTCGCTGGCGCGGCGCGGCGAGATCGACGCCGAGCGCGTCGCCGAGGCGATCGCCACCCTCGGCATCGACCCCGAGAAGCCCGACCCGTCGCGCAGCTGAGAACGAGGACGGGACGTTCGCCTCGCCCTCGTCACAGCCGTTTGCAACAACCTGTCGGCGCTGACATGCCGAGCCGATTCGCCACCGATACCGCCGTCGTCCGCGTAGGCGAGCACCGCTACGCCGCCACGATCGACCAGGGATGGTGGATCCTCCGGGGCCCGAACGGCGGCTATCTCGCCGCGCTCATCCTACGCGCCATCACGACGGACGTCACCGACCCGGCGCGGCGTCCGCGCTCCTTCACGGTGCACTATCTCCGCCCGCCCCATGCGGGCGCGGTCGAGCTCGTGGTGCAGCCCGAGCGCGCCGGTCGGACGACGACAGTCGTCACGGCGCGGATGCTCCAGGACGGGAAGCTCACGGCGCTCGCCGTGGCCGCGCTCGGCAGCGATCGCCCCGGACCGGAGTTCGCGCATCTGGTGATGCCCGAGGTGCCGGGACCCGACGAGCTGCCGCCGCATCCGCAGGGCCCGCTGACCCTTCCCATCCGGGACCAGTATGAGATGCGCGTGGCCTTCGGGCGGCCGGCGTGGCAGGCAAAGCCCACCACCCACGCCGTGACGGGTGGGTGGATCCGCCTCGCCGATCCCGAGCCGCTCGATGCGCACGTCATCGCGGCGATCAGCGATGCCTGGTTTCCCGCGATCTTCACGGTCACGACGGAGCCCGTTCAGGTGCCGACCGTCGACTTGACGATCCACTTTCGCGACGAGCCGCCGGCCGCGCCCGACTGGTGTCTGGTACGCTTCACGAGCCGCCACGCCTCGGCGGGCTTCATCGAGGAAGACGGCGAGATCTGGAGTCGGGACGGCCGGCTCCTCGCGCAGAGCCGTCAGCTCGCGCTCGCGATGCCTGGCGACGCGCCGCGTGGCTCCCGACCGTGACGTCGTTCATTCAGCTCGCGGTCCCCGGGGGGATTGCCGGCGCCGGAACCCGCACCAGCGCGACGATGCCGATCAGGTACACCGCCACGGCGGCGAGCAGCACGAGCTTGAAGCCGATGCTCATCGCGACGATGGTGCTCAAGACGGCGCTGATCACCGACGAGAAGCCGTTCACCGCCCATCCCCAGGCGACGTACTCGGTCCGGTGCGGCGACAGCGCGGCGACGGTCGCGAGACCGATCGGCATGAAGGCCCCGAGGCAGAGGCCGAGCGGCGCGATCACGAGGATCGCCACCGCGCAGCGCACCGCGAGCGTCGAGCCGACGAAGCGGTCGATCACCGCTGGCAGCCCGAGCTGGTAGCAACCGACGAGCACGACGAGGACGGCGAACAGCGTCCACAGCGTGCGATCGCGATTGCCGCCGTAGGCGGCAGTCGCCAGGCTGCCGAGGCCGGTGAAGATCAGCAGCGCGAACAACGTGACCGACAGCGAGTAGCTCGGGTAGCCGAGGAAGAGCGTCAGCATCTGGATCAAGCTCACCTCGAGGAACATGAAGCCCATGCCGAGCGCCCCGAAGTAGACGACCGCGTTGCGCTTGTACGGAATCTCGCGCCACATCCGTCCGAGCGCGGCGAACGGCAGCAGGAGACAGAGCGCGGCGAACACCACCACGAAGGCGAGCAGGACGACCAGCAGGCGCTCGCCGATGGCGTCGTCGAACGCCCAGCCCGCGCCCGGCGCGTCGGACCGCCGGAAGGCGTCGCGAAAGCGCGCGAAGTGCCAGAAGAACGGCGAGTCGTCGGTGACCGGCGTCACGTCGTAGGGATAGGAGGCGTACCAGCGATCGAGCTCGTCACCGGATCGTGCGACGACCTCGCTGATCGCGGCGTGGCCCGACGGCCGTCCCCACGCGTGGCGCACCACGCTGCCCGGCACCTGCGCCGTGGTCGCCACGAAGCGCGCGACCTCGTCGGCGGTGAACGGTGTCTTCTTCAGCAAGATGGTCGACAGCGTCACGATCGACGGCGAGGTGGCGACCAGCACGTGCTTCGGGAAGTCGTCGATACCACGGCGCGCCAGGGCGGCGCGCGCCGTGGCGAGATAGCGCGCCGTGCGCACCGGTTTCTCCTCGAAGAGCGACCTCGCCGAACTGCGCGCAGATGATGCCGTCGTCGGCCAGGTGGTCGAGGCTCTCGCCCACCATCTCCTCGGTGTAGAGGTAGCTCTCGGAGAGCACGAAGGCGCCCGAGGTCGCGGCGTTCATCGCCGCGTAGGTATCGGGCGCGACGAACCAGATGACGTCGTAGGCGTCGCCGGCGCGCCGCAGGAACGAACGGCCTTCGGCGTTGACGAGGGTCACGCGCTCGTTCGCGGCGATGTGGCCGGAGTAGTCGGCGAAGTGCTCGGTCAGCAGCGAGGTCGTGACGGGGTTCAGCTCCACTCCCGTCACGTGCCGGGCGGCGAAGTAGAGCGACGCCAGGATCTCGTGCCCGCCCGCCGCGCCGATGATGAGCACCGTCGGATCCGGCTTCCCGACCCGGAAGGGATAGGCACGGCTGTCGCTATCGAACCGCCGCAGCGACGAGAGCTCACCGTTGAAGCGGTGCAAGCCCGATCCGGCGAGCCCGTCGTGGATGACCAGGTAGGCGGCGCCGTCGAAGAGCGGGTCCTGCATCACGTCGACACGAAAGACCGAGCTCCAGCGCGAGAACACCACCGGGGTGCGTGCCGGATCGTAGTTGCCGAGCGTCTTGCTGCTGTCGGGCTTCGGGTCGGGGAGATCGGCGCGCCAGGCGACGCCGAAGAGCAGCACGCCCGCGGCGACGACGCTGGTCGCGGCGAGCGCCCGTGACGTCGTCGCCGCCGCGCGCAGCGCCGCCACCGTGAAGACCAGCCCGCTCACCATCACGCAGCCCGGCGGGGTCAGGACGTAGATCAGCGGGATGCAGGACGCGCACCCGAGACCGGCCCCGAGCAGGTCGGCGCAGTAGAGGCGATTGATCCGCGACGGATCGCTCGCGAAGATGGTGGCGATCACGATCCCGGCGGCGAGGAACGGGGTGAAGAGCGCCAGAGAGATCGCGGCGAGCTTCAGGAGCTCGATCACGCTGTCGTCGAGGTGCGCGGCATTGAGCTGGAGTCGCGCCACCACGAAGTAGCCGGCGAGGACGGTCACGCCACCGACGAGGCATGCCGTCGCGATCAGATCGAGCCGGTGCGACCGCGCGCAGACGCGGGAAGACGGCGACCAGCACGCCGCCCGCTCCGAGACCGAGCAGCGAGATGCCGATGATGAGATAGGTGAAGTAGTAGTACAGCTTGAACGAGAAGATGCGCGTGTAGCTGATCTCGAGAATGATGACCGCGAGCGAGACCGCGAAGATCTCGAGCGCGAAGCTCCGCGAGGTTGCGGGCGCGGCCTTCGCGGACACGGCCATCGGGCGATCAAGCACGGTGCAGCTCCGCGCGGGCGATCAGCTCGTCCAACGTGAAGCGCCCGCTGCGGAAGCGCGCGACGTCGGTCGGCGCGTCGATGCGATCGTTCTGCTCGAGGCCGTCGAGGTTCTCGCGGCGAATGCCGAGCGAGATCCCGAGCGCGGCGAGCGCGCCGACGGCGGCGCGCGCGATCGGCATCGGGACCGGCACGAGCCAGGTGCCGAGGCCGAGCGCGCGGCGCACGGCCACCAGGAGCTCGTGCATCGTGTAGCGCTCCGGCTCGTGCACGGTGTAGGCGCGCGCCGCGGCGTCGCCGGTCAGGAGGTCGCAGGCAGCTCCGACGACCGTCGGCCGGTCGACGATCGACGTACGGTGGCGCCCGCCGCCGATGAGCGGCAGGACCGGCATGCGCGCCATCAGCCCGACCATGCGACCGAACAGGCCGCCCGGCCCGAGCACGAGACCGAGCGACAGCACGACGTGTCCGTGCTCGATGAACCAGGCTGCCGTCTCGTGCTTGTGCCGCCCGTAGGCGCTGACGGCGTCGGGGACGCCGGAGAGCGACCCGATGAAGAGCTGGCGGCGGACGCCCGCGGCCTGCGCTTGCTCCGCCCACGTCACGGTGCCGGGAGTGTTGACGGCGAGATCGTCGAGATCGCACGCGCAGTGGATGACGGCATCGAAACGCTCGCGTTCGAGATCGAGGTCGAGGCGGTCGCCGAGCGCGCCGCGGTGTACCGCCTCGAAGTGCGTGAGCGGCCGCGGCTGTCGCGCTACGCCGACGACCGTGCCGCCGCGCCGCGTGAGCTCGCGGGCGAAGGAGCCGGCGAGAAATCCACTCGCCCCGGTGATCAGGACGCGGCTCATGCCCCGCTCCCGAGGCGTACGCCCAGCGCGTCGGCGATACGCATCGCGTTCGCCATGACCGTGAACGACGAGTTCTTCGCTGCCAGGCGGCCGAGACACGCGCCGTCGGCGACGTAGACGCGGCGCCAGCCGGCGAGCGCCCCGCTCGGATCGCACTGGTACGGTTCAGGCCGCTCGCTCATCGGCAGCGTGCCGGCATAGTGGACTCCCATACCAAACGCGGTCGCGTCGCCCAGACGCGCGAAGCCGAAGACGCCGAGGCGGCGGAGAGCGCGCAAGATCGCCGGCAGGACGTTCGCGGCGCGCGCCGGCGCGCCGGCGCGGATGTGGACCCGTCCGTTGGTATCGACACGCAGACGCGCCGCGTGCTCGGGGCCGAGCGGGTAGAAGACCTGCATCACCATGAGCGCGGGCAGGAAGTGGCGCACGAAGACGAGCGCGGAGCGCGCGGCAAGCGGAAAACGCGGGAAGAACTCGGCGCGCGCCGGCGCGGTGATCTCGAGCAGACTCGCCTGGTAGAGCTCGCCGTCGGCGGCGTCGTAGATCAGGTTGAGCTGCGTCAATCCGAACGCGTCCTGCTCCAGCCCCTCGCCGAGCGCCGCCGGCACCACCAGCGGCACCTGCACGGCAGGATTGTCGAGCAACGGCAGCTCGCTCGTGACGTCACGACGGCTCGCCAGCACCAGCCTTGCGCTGTTGATGGGACCGGCGGCGAGCACCAGCGCGCGCGCTTCGAAGGACGTCGATCCCCCGCTCGCGACCTCGCGGCACTGCACACGCACGCCGTCGGGAATCTCCTCGAAGTGCTCGACGCGGAGCCCGGGCCGATACTCGACCGCGCCGCTCGTGCGCAGGCGCTCGAGACTTCGCCGCGGCGTGTAGAGGTGCGGCAGGTCCGGCTGCCAGAACTCGAGGTTGGCGTAGGCACTCGCGCCGGCGTCGGCGCTCGTCGCGCTGCTTTCGCGGCTCGTCGCGGCGCTTCCGGCGGTGACCGCGAGGCGCGGGCGTCCGAGGTGGAATCCGCCCGTCTGGAGCTCACCCCGCCGCCGCTCGTAGGCGCCGAGCACGCGCGCCGCGTTGCGCGAGAGGCGGAGCGGCGGACCGAGCCCGAGGGCAGAGCCGAAATAGGGGGTCAGATCGTCGTCGGCGCCGGCGATGCCGATCTCGCGCGTGAGCGCGTCGTAGAACGGATCGAGATCGGCGGTCTCGAGCGGGATGCCGGCCAGATCGCGCGACTGGTAGCGATAGAGGCCTGCCCCCCAGGCGTTGGCCAGACCCCCCATCGCGAAGCTCTGGATCGGCGTGAAGCCGGCGCTGGTGACCGGACCGAGCGAGTCGGCGTCGCGGATGATCCACGCCATGCGTGGCGCCAGCAGCTTGGCGGGAAGCTGGCGGTCGCGCGGCGCGAGCAGATTGCCGAGCCCGAAGAGATCGTCGCCCACCATCAGCTCGAAGGCGTCGTGTGCGGCGCGCCAGGCGTAGAGGTTTTCCGTGATCGGCGGGCGTTGATCCGGAAGCGTGCCGACGTCGAGCATCAGGGGCCGCACGCCGCGCGCGGCGAAGCCGAGCGCCGCACCGACACCGGCGACGCCGCTGCCGACGATCGCGACGTCATGCACGGCCGGCGCCCCAGGTGAGCACGACCACGCCCTTCGCGAGCTTGAAGGCCGAGCGGGCGACGGCGGCCGCGAGCACGGCGAGCGCCCGCGGCCGTCCGACGGGACCGCTGACGAAGCACGGCAGGTTCTCCGGCACGGTCTCGGCCAGGCGCACCACCAGGGCGGCCTCCGCCACCAGCAGCGGGTGTCGGCCGAGTAGACGCGCGGCGTACTCGAGCGCTTCGAGGTCGGCGACACGCGCCAGGAGCATGCGGTGCCGTGCCACCTCGTCGGCCGGTCGCGTCGCGCGGATGGCCCGGATCGCCTGCGCACAACGCTCGCCGAGGACGGGAGGCGCCGGAGTCGCGAACAGCGCGCGGTAGAGCCGCTCGCCCTCCCAGGGCTCGTAGAGCACGGGATCCGCCGTCGCATGGACCGCGGACGTATTCCGGATCGCGTCGCGCTCGTTCACGTCATCCTCGAGATCGTATACACTCGGCGCCCGCGTCCGCGCATGCCATCTAGCACGACCCCTACGTCCCGTCTCAAGGGGCACCGTACTCCAAGAGAGACCGATGCGTAGCGGCCGATGGCGGACCCATGCGCTCGCCGTCGTGCTGTTCCTCGGCTGCGCGCTCTGGGCGATGCGGGTGGTTCTTCCCGCTCCCGCCAGCACGTTTCCGCATCCGACGAAGGCGGACGCGACGTGGACGCCGATCGTCCACAGCGATCAGAAGCTCAGCGCCGCGACCATCACCTGGAACGCCCATCGCTTCACCACACGACCCTGGCAGCTCTACGACGCCGGCCAGTGCTACCCGGCCCCGGGCGCGGCCACCCTCGGTCCCCACATGCTGGGCGAAGGACTCGTCGGTGCGCTGCCCCACGTCCTCGCCGGCGATCCGATCCTGACCTACAACTTCGTCGCCATCGCCAGCCTCTTTCTGCCGGCGCTCACGATGTACGTCCTCGTCCTGGCCTTCACCGGGAATGCGCCGGCGGCCCTCATCGCGGGCCTGGTGTTCGCGCTGCATCCGGCACGCATCGGCGACGTCATCCACCCCGACGTGCACGGCAATCACTGGGCGCCGCTGGCGCTGCTCTTCGCGCACCGGACGTTCACGCGTGGAAGCTGGCGTGACGCCGCCGGCCTGGCGCTCTTCCTCTGCTTGCAGGTCCTGGAAAGCATCTATCCGCTGCTCGCGTTCGTCGTGCTCGGCGGGACGTACGGTCTCTTCCTGGCGCTCGCGAAGCCACGCCGGCTGCTGGCGCGCACGCCTCAGCTCGCGGCCGCCGCTGCCGCCGCCGGCGTCGTCGCCTGGCTCGTGCTCGGACCGTACCTCGAGACGCGCGCAGTCTGGGGCACGCTCGGCGGACGAACGGCCCTGCTCTATAGCCCGGGGGAATTCGGCCCCGGCGGCGCGGCCTACCCCGGCTCGATGCTGCTCCTGCTCGCCGCCGTCGGTCTCGCCGACCGCCTGCGCGGGCCGCGCCGCACGAGCGGAGACGACCCGCGTGTGGCGATGCTCGTCGCCGGTCTCCTGATCGCGTGGTCGGCGGTCTGGGGAATCTCCATCCCGCAGCTCGGGATGAACATTCCCTCGCTGTTCACGCTCGCATCGCGGATACTTCCCGGTCTCGACGCGGTGCGCGCCGGAGCCGTGATCGGCTTCGGCGTCGTGTTGGCAGGCGCCATCCTCGCCGGCTATGGGGTCGTCGTGCTGGTCGAGCGGTGCTCCTCGAAGCTGCGGACGGCGGTCACGACCCTGCTCGCAATCGCGGTCCTCGTCGAGATCTTCCATCCGGCCGTCGCGACGTACAGTTTCGGGGCTTCGAACGAGATGGCACCCTACAAAGTCCGGCCGCCGGCGCAGCTCGTCGACCTCTATCGGAAGGCCCCCGAGGGAGCCGTGCTCGACGCCCCCTACGGCTTCACCCCCGGGCGCTTCTCCGAGATGGCGGACGACGTATTCCTGAGCGCGTTTCATCTCCACCCGGTCGGAGCATGCTACAACTCGTTCAAGTTGCCGCTCCACGACGACATCCAGCGCCTGGCCGAGCGTATCTGGGAGGATTCGCGCGCCGTCGACGCGCTGCACGCGCTCGGGTTCAGCACGCTCGTCGTCGACGACGTGCGCGCCTTCCGGCATCCGAAGGGGAACTACTATCGGATCGCCTGGCAACCGGGGCTGCTGCCGTTGATCGGACATGGCGGCCTGCACTCCGCCTACCGGCTGCCCGAGCAAGCGCTCCCGTCGAGGCCAGCTTCGCGGCGATCGGCGACGCCGGCAAGCCGCCGGTGGTCCCGCTGGCGGCAGCGCCGCCCGAGGCCGCGCTCGCGTTCACCTTCCGCAATGGCTCGGACGCGACCTACCGCCACCCTGAGCCGATCGTACCGACCCTGGTGCGCATCCGCTGGCGCGCGCTCGGCAAGGTGGTCCGCGAGGACGAGACGACGATGCTCCTGCCGGTCGCGCTCGCCGCCGGCGACGAGACCTCGCGAACGATCACCGTCCCGGTGCCGCCGGTCGCCGGCTCGTACGAGGTGACCCTCGCTCCCGTCGCCACACCCGATCTCGTCCTCGCGCGTCAGAGCGTCGAGGTTCGCGCCGGCACGGCGCCGCCGCTGGCGCGCGGCGGCGACGAAGCTGCGCCCGAGACGCGCCGGAACGCCTCGTGAGCACCCACGGCTCGCCCGATCACGGCCTGGTCGTCATTCCGGCGCTCAACGAAGCGGCGACGATCGACGCCGTCATCGCGCGCGTGCGCGCGTGCGCGCCCGCGCTCGACATCCTCGTGGTCGACGACGGATCGCACGACGACACCGCGCGACACGCCGCCAGGGCAGGCGCGGCGGTCGTCTCGCATCCGATCAACCTCGGATACGGCGCCGCGCTGCAGACCGGCTACAAGTACGCCGATCGTCACGGCTACGCCTTCGTCGTGCAGATGGACGCCGACGGCCAGCACGACGCCGCCGACGTGATGCGTCTGGTCGCACCGCTCACCGCCGGCGCCGCCGACGTCGTCATCGGATCGCGGTTCGTCGAAGACTCCGGGTATCGTATGGGCGCGGCGCGCTCCGCCGGCCGCGCCTTCTTCAAGCGCCTGCTGGTGGTGTGCGGCGGCCCGCGCATCGACGATCCGACCTCGGGCTTCCAGGCCTCTGGCGCGCGCCGCTTACCGCTTCTGCTGCGCCGATTTCTATCCGTCGGACTTTCCCGACGTCGACGTGCTTCTGCTGCTCCACCGGCAGCGGTTCCGGATCCTCGAGATCCCGGTGCAGATGGCGCCGAACCCTCCCGGCCACAGTCCCATGCACGCCGGCTGGCGCGCGCTCTACTACCCCTACAAGATGCTGCTCGCGACGCTGCGCGCGCTCTCTCTTCCCGCCATCCCGGCCTCGGTTCTGCGCGGCGACACACGCCGCCCAATGGAGGAATGACCATGACGCCGACAATGGACATCGAAACGCTTCGCCGCCTCATCATGGACGTGCCCGAGGCCGGCAGCACCCGGGTCGTCGCCCTGCTGGTGAGCGTCGTCTTCCTGCTCGCGGTGCTGTACCTGGTGCGAAGCGGCCGGCTGCGCGAGGAGTACACGCCGATCTGGACCGTGGTCGCCGTCGGCATCATGGTGATGAGCGTGTGGTTCGACATCGTGCGCGCGATCACGCGCGCCGTCGGCGCCTGGACCCCGAGCTCGACGCTCTTCTTCTTCGGCGAGATCTTCCTGCTCGTGCTCTGCCTCAACTACGCGGTGCGGCTCTCCAGCCTGACGGCGCACGTCAAGCTGCTCGCCCAGGAGATGGCGCTGCTGCGTGCCGAGCTGGCCGATCGTCGAAGCCCGACCGCTTGAGCGTCCACACGACACCGACAGCGGCCGGGTCGAGCGTGCGGGACGTGCCGCGCGCATGCCTGAGCTGCGGCAGCGACCGGGTGCACCTGCACTGCCGGCTCCCTCGCTACGACGTCTATGCGTGCGAGGGCTGCACGATTCGCTTTCGCCATCCGCTCCCGGACGCGCGCGAGCTGGTCGAGATGTACGAGGACGAGCGCTACCACGAGAGCGCCTACTTCCAGAACGCACGCCGGGGCTATCGCGAGTCGTCGCCGGAGATTCGCATCTATCGCAGAGCGCTCGCCGATCTCGCCGCGCTCGGCCCGTCCGCGCACACCGGCTTGCCCGGCTCGCCGGGTCGCTTGCTCGACGTCGGCTGCGCCACCGGCATCTTCCTCGATCTCGCGCGCGGCGCCGGCTGGGACGTCGCCGGTGTCGAGCTCTCCGAGCGGCACGCGGCGTACGCACGCGACGACTTCGGCCTCGAGGTCTGGCAAGGAGACTTTCTCGCCGCACCCTTCCCGCCCGGCTCGTTCGCGGCCGTGACCATGTGGGACTTTCTCGAGCACGTGCTCGATCCGCCCGCCGTGCTCGCGCAGGCGCGCCGCCTGCTCGCCCCGGGCGGCGTGCTGATGGTCTTCACCATCGACACCTCGAGTCTCTTCAACACCGCCGGCGATCTGCTCCACCGCCTGAGCGGCGGGCGGGCAACCCGTCCGCTCGAGCTGCTCTACGACTACCGTCACAACTACTACTTCACCCATGCCGCGCTCGCCCGGCTGCTCGCTGCCGCCTCGCTGCGGGTGGTGCGCTGGCGGGCCGACCGGGCCTATCTCGGGCGCTGGCTTGCGGAGCCCACACCCTGGCCGCTCCGCGCCGGGGGGTCCGTGCTCGACCTGCTCTCGTTCGCGATCGGGCGCCCGTATCGCCGCACCGCTTTCTGTGTCTCGTAGCGAGCCCTCATCGTGGCAGCCCTGTAACGTAACTACCTGTTATTTCTATGATCCCTTGGTCTGACGCGCCGCGTCTGATACGAGGGCCCCCTATGGAAACGAGAACGCAGGCTCCCAGGCAGCTCCAGCGGGTGCTCGATGATCTGACCTGGTCGGCCGCACGCGGCGCCGTCGAGGCGGTCCGGTATCAACCGAGCCACGTCGACCTCGTGCTCGCCTGCGGGGCGAATCAGCCCGAGGTGCCCACCGGGGTCGCGCGCTGGGTCGCCGAGACACGCGGCCTTCCCTCGGTCGCCGCGGCCCGGCAGTTGCCGCATCGCCTCGTGCAAAGCCTCGCGTCGCGAGCGGCGCGCTGGTTCGGGCCGACCGGGTCGGCGGTGGTACGGTGGCTCTCGGGAGCGATCGCCGCCGCCGCCGATCGCGCCGGTGCCCGCACGCTCGAGCGACCGCTCCGCGCCCGCGCCCACCCCGGCCTCCTGGTGCCGCACCCGCACGCCGTGGTGGTGGTCGCGATCGACATGCGCGGCTTCTCGATGCTCACGCGCTCACTCGATGACACCCAGTACCTGACCGATCTCATCGGCGAGTACCTGACCGAGATGACCGACGTCGTCGAAGCCCACCGTGGGCTGGTGTTCCAGTACACCGGCGACGGTCTGCTCGCGCTCTTTCTCCCCGAGCTGGCGGGTGCGAGCACCGGTGCGCTGTTGGACCGTCTCGCGGGCACGATGGGCCCTGCCCTGCATGCCGAGTTCGATCGATTGCACGAGCGTTGGCGCGCCGAGTGGGAGTCGACCGGCCGCACCGTGAACGAGATCGGCCTCGGCGTGGGCATGAGCTTCGGACGCTGCACGATCGGCTACCTCGGGCCGGGTGGCAAGAAGCAATTCGGCGTGATCGGCGAGCCGGTGAATCTCGCCGCGTACCTCTGCTCCGAGGCGGAGGCGGGCACGGTGCTGATCGATCGCGAGTCGTTCCAGAGGGCCGGCAGCGTTTCGCCGGCCAACGCACAGATCCTGCGCCTGTCGTCGAAGAAGCCGCACCAGCGCCTGGAGACCGTGTGCTTGCGCTACGGCCAAACCGCGACGACGCCGGCTACCTGGAACTTCTTCGGCGCATGACGTCGCGATAGATCGTCTCGGTCGCCGCCGCGGCGCGGGTCCAGGAGAAGACGCGCGCCCGCTCGAGACCGCGCGTGCGCAGCTCGGCGGCAAGGCCTGGGTCGGCGAGCACCCGGGCGAGGGCAGCGGCCAGCGCCTCCGTGCTCACCTCGCCGACGAGTATGCCGGCGTCGCCCACCACCTCGGGAACGGCGCTGCGCGTCGAGCGCGATCACCGGGCAGCCGCACGCCATCGCTTCGAGCAGCGTGAGCCCGAAGCCCTCGTAGAGCGACGGACTCACCAGCACCGCCGCGCTGCTGTAGAAGAGCGCCAGCTCGGACGCTGGAAGCGGCCCGATCAGCCGCACGCGGGCGCCGGGGAGCTCCGGCCGGTAGCCGGGGCGCAGACGGCCCGCGAGCACCAGCTCGGCCGACGGCAGCGTGCCGGCGAGGCGCGCGAAGGCCGCCGCCAGCAACTCGACGTTCTTGCGTGGCTGCAGCGTCCCGAGATAGGCGACGAGCGGCCCCGGGCCGAGACCGTGACGCGCCCGGAAGGCGTCGAGCGCGGCGCGATCGGTGACCGGCTGGAAGCGCGCGCGCGACGCCGTTCGGAACGGCGTGCACCTTGGAAGCGGCCGCCGGAAAGTGCGCCCGCACGTCACCCGCCGCGTGCTCGGAGACGGCGATCACGGCCTCGGCGCGGTTGACGGCGTGCGGCACGTGGGCGCGCAGATGCCAGCGCTGCAGGAGCGCGAAGCTCTCGCGGGTGGCGGTAGATGGCGAGATCGTGGATGGTGACGACGGCCGGCGACGGCGAGCCAGAGCGGCAGCGTGTTCTTGGTGCCGTGGTAGAGGTCGGCGCCGATGCGCGCGAGCGCACGCCGCACCGCCACGTGATCCCACCACACCTGCGCATACGGGCGTCGGCAGCGGCGACGTGTGTCACCTCGACGTCGATCTCGTCGAACGCCTCCGGTCCGTCGGTCACGACCACGTAGTCGATGCCGGCGCCGCGCGCGGCGACGAGCGCGCGCACCAGCTCGACCGCGTAGGTCGCGGGTCCGCCGAGCGTCCGGACGATGGCGCCGATCGCGATGCGCACGCTAGTGCTGGAGCCTATCCCGGTCGAGGACGCCGATGCGAGGCGAGCGGGACCCGAGCCTACGCGAGGGCCGCGGGCGGCGGGCCGCTGCGGGCGCGCAGCGCATCGGCAACGCCGCGCCCGAGCGCGGCCACGACGGAGCCGTTGCCGCGCGCCGCGTAGGCTGCGGCGCTGACGGCGACGAGCGCGGCATAGGTCGGGACGAAGACGATCCACGCGAGCGCGCCGCCGTGGCGCCGCGCCAGGAGCGGCAGGTTGCGGGCCTTCAAATACGCGGCGAGGGGCGTGAAGCCTCCCGCGAAGCCGCGGAACCCGGCGTGTCGCACGGTCGCCGCCGGCGCGACCAGAATGCGAAACCCGGCGGCGCGCACGCGCAACCAGTAGTCGACCTCCTCGTAGTAGGCGAAGAAGCTCTCGGCGAGCGGCGCCGACGCGCGTGAAGCACGCGCGGGTGACGAGGAACGCCACCCCGAGCACGCCGCTCACCTCGTACGGCGCGGAGCCGCCGCCGCGCACGCGCAGCCAGGTGCGCGGCAGACAGACGAGCGACATCCCGACGCGCTCGCCGCGCGACACCTCGCGGCCGCTCGTCGTGTCGAGCACCCGCGGCGCGACGATACCCACGCTCGGATCCCCCTTGGCCGCGGCGGTCAGCGTCGCCAGAAGCTCGGGAACGACCTCGGCGTCGTCGTTCAGCACCAGCGCCGCCGTCGGCGCCCGCGTCGAACGCCGCCGCAAGCCCGGCGTTGACGGCGGCCGCGAAGCCGCCGTTCTCGGCGCGCGTGAGGATCTGCACCCCGGTCGTGCTTGCGCGACCGCGGCGCGGAGCGCGGCGCGCTCCTCCGCCGACGAGCCGTTGTCGACCACCACCACGAGACTCGGCGCGGGTGCGAGCCGCGTCAAGCGAGGCGACGCAGCGGGCTGCCGCCGCGGCGCGGTTCCAGGTCGGTACCACGGCGACGACGTTCACGGCCTAGCTCCGGCGCGCGGCGCTCGTGATCGGTGTGGGTGCGTCCGGACGCGAGCTCGCGGACCGTGACGCGTCGAGGCGCGCCGCCAGATCCGGGAAGGCCGCCGCCAGCACGCCACGCAGGCGTGCACCCTGTGCGCGCCGGGTCGAGGTGCTCGGCGAGGAGACGTCCCGCGGCGGCGCCGAGCCGCGGCCCGAGGTCGAGATCGTCGCGCAGCCGAAGCAGCGCCGCCGCGAGCGCGGCGGCATCGCCGCGGCGCACGGCGAGGAGGTCTTGCTCCGGGGTAAAGACCTCGCGCATCGCCGGCGTGTCGGCGGTGACGATGGCGCGACCGGCGGCGGCGGCCTGGTACACCTTGGTGGGAATCACGACCCGCGCTTTCGGCGTCGTTCCGAAGATGCCGAGGGCGACGTCGCTGTCGGCGAGAATCGCCGGCAAGCTCTCGTACCCGACCCAGTCCTCGAAACGTACGTGCGAGCAGCCGCGGGCGCGCGCCAGCTCCTCGACGTGCGCGCGCTCGGGCCCGGTGCCGATCATGGTGAATTCCACTTGCGCGCGCGGTCCGAGGCGCGCCGCCGCCTCGACGATCACGTGCGCGCCGTGCAGGGGAACGTACTGGCCGTAGAAGAGCACGCGCAGCGGATCGTCCGCCGTCCGGCGGCGCGCCGGCGACGCGCGAAACATCGGCTCGGCGCCGAGGTAGAGCGTCGCGGTGCGCGCGCGCGCCGTGAGACGCTCGCGCACGTAGGCGCGATGCGCCTCGGTATCGAGCAGCACGAGGCGCGGGGTCTCGAGCGTGCGGCGGTCGAGCGCCGCCGCCAGTCGCGCCGCGAGGCCGCCGCGCCGATAGACGTGCCGGTCGTCGACCAGCGTCTCGGTGAGCGTGACGAGCGGCGCGAAGATCAGGCGCGCCTGCCGCCCGGCGACGCGCCGCGCGAGCAGCACGTCGAGCTGGCCGTTGAAGCCCGCGACGACGAGATCGGGTGGCGGCAGGCGCCGCCAGCGCGCCCGCAGGCGGCGCGCCGCCCCGAGGTAGGCGACAGCGAGGCGCAGCAGGCTCGCCGCTTTGAAGAACGCTCGCGGTCTTGTCACGCGTCCGCTCCCACAGCGGCTCGTGACAGGTGGTCACCTCGCAGCCCGCGGCGGTGAACGCGGCGGCGAGGAGTCGGTTGGCGGGATGGGTCGCGGTGTACGTGCCGAACAGGCACGCGCGAATCATCGCGGCCCGCCGTCAGCTCGGCGTCGCGGCGCGACCGCGCGGCCGCGCGCGCTCGCGTCGGGAGCGCCGTGCGCCGGCGCGTCGCTCGACCCGAGCTGCAGCTCGAGCCGGCGCATCCTCAAGAGGATGTCCTCGGAGAGCTGGCGGTTGCGGCCGATCAGATCGGCGAGCATGCCGATCAGCATGGTCAGAAAGCCGATGATCAGCAGCGCGGCGGCGAGGATCACCGACTGGACGTGGCCGGCGCCGCCGTCGGTCAGGTAGTAGTAGAGGAAGCGCAGGCCGAGCACGAGCGCCGCCGCGATCATCGCGCCGCCGAGCAGACTGAAGACCTTGAACGGCTCGTAGAGCGCGTAGATCCGCACCAGCGTGCTGATCGACCGCCGCACGTAGTGCGACGGCCCCGAGAACAGCCGCGACGGGCGCGGCGTCGGGTTGGCGCGCACCGGGACGTGCGCCATCGCGATCTGCTTCTTTCCGGCCTGGATGATGGTCTCGAGCGTATAGGTGAAGTCGGAGAGCACGTTCAGCTTCAGCGCCGCCGCGCGGCTGAAGGCGCGAAAACCGCTCGTGGCGTCGGGCACGGCCGTCCCGGAGAGCTGGCGCACGACCCAGCTTCCGAGGCGCTGCAGCAGGCGCTTCCCGAAGCCGAAGTGCTTGAGCGTGGCGGGATTGCGGTCGCCGATCACCATGTCGGCCTCGCCGCGCATGATGGGCGCGATCAGCGCCGCGATGTCGTCGGCGCAGTACTGGTTGTCGGCGTCGGTGTTGACGATGACGTCGGCGCCGAGCTGGAGTGCGCGGTCGAGCCCGGCAGCGAACGCGCGCGCCAGGCCCTGGTGGTTCGGGAAGCGCACCACCTACGTCGCCCCCGCGGCCCAGGCGACCTCGGTGGTTCGTCGCGACTGCCGTCGTCGATGACGAGGATCTCGATCTCGTCGATGCCGGGAACGCTGTGCGGGAGCGCCGCCAGAGTCTCGCCGAGGGTTTCCTCCTCGTCGAGGCAGGGGATCTGGATCACCAGCTTCATCGCGCACGAAAAGCGTGACACAGCGCGTACGGACAAGTCAAAGCGTCTTTTTCGCGTGCGACGCGCCCGCGTCGATCAGTCGCGCGCGGCGTCCACCCAGAGCGCGAGCAAGGGCGGCAACGCGCTGAGATCGGCGAGCACGACCGAGGCCCCGGCCGCGAACAGATCGTCGGCGCCGCTCTCACCCCCCGCCACGCCCACCGCCAGCATCCCCGCCGCCGTCGCGGCGGTCATGTCCGCCGTGCTGTCACCGATCCCCAGCGCCGCCCCCGGCGCACACGCGAGCAGCCGCAACACCTCTTCATGCATGTCGGGAGCGGGCTTGAGTGGTCGTTCCGGCGAGCGCCCGACGACCGCCGCGAACCCGGCCTCCACGCCGAGACGGCGAAGCGCCAGCCGGATGGCGCTCTCGGCGTTGGCGCTCACGATCGCGAGCGCGAGCCCGGCCTCCGCCGCCCAGGCGAGCGCGCTGGCCACGCCCGGCAACAACGAGGCGTTGGCGGCGCCGGCGCACTCGTGGCTTTCGAGAACGCGAAAAGCCTCGACGCGGATCGCGTCGGCGCGCGCCCGCGAGTGCAGCCGCGCGACCTCGGCGTCGAGCGCGGCAATGAGCGCGAAGGCGCCGCCACGGCGTGGCAGCGTCCGCGCGTCGACACCGGCAGCACGATAGAGCGCGAAGACCTCGTCGCGCGCGCGCCGCCAGTCGACGCCGCGGCCGAAGTCGGTGAGCGTGTGGTCGAAGTCGAAGACCAGCGCGGCGAGCGCGCGCGTACCCGGCACTCTCACGAGTGGCGCTCCCGACCGAGCGTGACCAGGAGATCCTCGTGCAGCTCGAACCACACCTGGTGCAACGACTCGACGCGCGGGCTCGCGACGAAGCGCTCGTCGCCGGCGGCGAGCTGTCGCAGCGCCGCGGCCAGTCGATGGGCGTAGGGAGCGAGACGCGGCACGATGGTGACGAGCCGCTCGGTCACCACCTGCGCACCGCCTGCGGCGGCGCGCACGCTCGCGAGCGCGGCACCGGTGCGCGCCGGATCGCGCGCGTCTGGCGGACGCAGTTGCCAGGCGGAGAGCCGCCGCTTGAGATCGGCGTCGAAGGCGAAGAACTCGTCGTAGCCTGCCGCGAGAACGGCGCGATCGATCTCCTCGGCGGCGAGCAGGCGTGTGAGCTCGGCCCGACCGGCGGGTGTCAGCGCGAAGAGATCGCCCTCCTCGCGACGCTCGGCGACTCCGCGCGCGGCGGCGAGTGCCAGCGCCGCTTCGGCAGCGTCGACGGTGACGCCGGCCGCGGTGGCAACCGACGACGCCCCGGCGCGTCCCTTCACGCGCAGCGCCATCAGCACCGGCAGCATCGTGCCGGGAACCGTCACCTGGGAACCTCTGCACAAGTGGGTTCCGCGGCGAGAATCGCGAGCCGCCGCGAGCGCAAGGAGCGGAGCCCGACCGCGTATCTGTCCGATACGCAGAGGGCTCCGCGACGCTGTCGATCGCGGATGGACCGCGATTCGCAGCCGGAACCCACTTGCGCAGCGGTTCCCTTGCTACTCGGGCTTGCGATAGACGCGGATGGCGAGGATCTCTTTGCACTCCTCGCACGGAATGTCCTTGATCACCGGGAACGAGACGTAGCTCTCCCGGATCATACGCATCATGCGGTCGATGGTGCGCTGGCAGCATGGCTTGGTGGTCTGCGTCTCGGGCACGCGCCCTTCTTTCTGCGATCGGGCCGGCGCTGTCAACCGATCGGACGCGCCGCCGTCAGCGCTTCGGATCGACCTTGCGCGCCCCCGACTTTTCGCGCATGCGATCGGCGCTGCGCTCCATCTCCGAGGTCTCGCCGCGTCCGAGCGCACCGGCGAAGTGCTGCACGGCGGCGCGCATCAACACGCCCTCGGTGGGATCGAGATGGTCGGCGAGACTCGCGAGCTCTTCCATGGCGCCGCGGATCTCGACGGCCGCGCCCGGGACGTCGCCGCGCGCGCGTAGCGCGAGCGCGCGCGTCAGCCCTTCGCGCACCGCCCCGAGACGCGGAGCCGCGGCGGCACCGACGACGACCGCCATCTCGTCGAGACGCGTGAGCAGCGCCTCGAGCGCCGGCGGCGATTCGAACTCATGCGCCATGTGCTATAGACCGACTTCCATGCCGCTCTTCGCCATCATAGGTCACGACGCCCCGGGCTCGAAAGAGAAGCGGCCGCTGCATCGTCCGGCCCACCTCGCTCATCTCGCACCGCTGGCGGCCGCAGGACGCGTTCCGCTCGCCGGTCCGTTCACGGACGGAACCGGCAGCCTGATCGTGCTCGAGGCCGACTCGCTCGCTGACGCGTGGGCGATCGTGGCTCGCGACCCGTACGTGGTGAACGGCATCTTCAATCACGTCGAGGTGAAGCCCTTTCTGCAGGTGTTCCCTGAGCGCTGACCGCCGCGCGGCTGCATCGCCGCGCTACTGATTCGGCGGGCGCGGGACCGCGGCGTCGCCGGCCGGCAGCTGCCTGTTGATCGGTAGCCCCGTCCCTCCGCCCGCGGGCCGCTCCTCGATCTCGCCCGCGAGGCACCCCTGGACTTCGGGTGTGGTGATGCCGAGATCGCGCGCGATGTCCGACGCGCGCTTGCCCTCCTGGTGCAGCGCCTTCACGCGTGCGCAATCGAGCTCCGCTTCCGCACGCCCGCTCATGCACAGGACTACCGCCGCCGCACACAGCATCGACACTCGCATGATCGTCCCCTCCGAGCCGCGATCATAGGGGGCACGGCGCAACGATGAAAGCCCGCGCGGTGCGGCGCTCAATGCCGCCTACCGGACGGCTCGCCCGCTGTGGTAGAAGCTCGAACGTGACCCACGACCGTGACGTGTACGCGCGGCGGCGTGCCGACTTCATGGCGCGCATGGAGCGCGGCGTGGCCATCCTGCGCGCGGCGCCGGTCGCGGTGCGATCGCACGACGTCGAGTATCCCTACCGCCAGGACAACGACCTGCTCTACTTGACCGGCTTTCCCGAGCCCGAAGCGACCTGCGTGCTCGAGCCCGGCGGTCACGAGCCCTTCACGTTGTTCGTCCGCCCGCGCGACAAGGAAAAGGAAACCTGGACGGGCGTGCGGGCCGGGGTCGAGGGCGCCAGGGATCTGTACGGCGCCGACGCGGCCTACACGATCGACGAGCTCGACACCCGTCTGCCGAAGATCGTCGAGCACGCCCCCGTCCTCTATTTCGCCCCCGGCCGCGATCAGCGCTTCAATCAACGCATTCTCGAGCTCTTCTCGTGGGCGCGCGACAATCACGCGCGCAGCGGCGCCGGGCCGCGCGGCGTCCTCGACCCGGGGACGATTCTGCACGAGATGCGGCTCTTCAAGGGTCCCGAGGAGATCGCGGCCCTCGAGCGCGCCATCGCGATCGCGGCCGAAGCCCATCGCGCCGCCATGGAGGGCGTGCGACCGGGCGTCTTCGAGTACGAGATCGAGGCGCTCATCGACTACACCTTCCGGCGGCGCGGCGCCGTCGGTCCGGCGTATCCTTCCATCGTCGCTTCGGGACCGAACGCCACCGTGCTCCACTACGTCGAGAACACCCGGCAGATGCGCGACGGCGAGCTGCTGCTCATCGACGCCGGCTCCGAGTACGGCGGCTACTGCGCCGACGTCACCCGCACCTTCCCGGTAGGCCACCAGTTCTCACCGCGGCAGCGGCAGCTCTACGACGTGGTGCTGGCGGCCCAGCAAGCGGCGATCGCCGCCGTCCGCCCCGGCGCTTCTTTCGACGAGCCGCACCAGCGTGCGCTCGAGGTGCTGGTCGACGGTCTGGTCGCGCTCGGCTTGCTGACCGGCGCACGTGATTCCCTGATCGAGAACGGCGACTACCGCACCTTCTACATGCACCGCACCAGCCACTGGCTCGGCATGGACGTGCACGACGTCGGCGTCTACCGGGTCGGCGAGGGCGCACGCGCCCTCGCCCCCGGCATGGTGCTGACGGTCGAGCCCGGCCTCTACGTCGCGCCCGACTGCGAGCGCGCCGCCCCCGAGTGGCGCGGCATCGGCATCCGCATCGAGGACGACGTGCTGGTCACCGCCGACGGCGCGCGCGTGCTCTCCGCGGCGGTCCCGAAGACCGTCGCCGACCTCGAAGCGGTGCGCGCCGCCGCGGCCTGACCGCGCCCGACGTTCCGACCTCGGACTCGCTCGCGACCTCGGCGTGCGCGCTGACGTAGCGCGCCAGCAGCCGGACGCCGAAGCCGACCGCGCCGCGCGGCGAACAGGGCAGATCCTTGTCGCTGAACGCCACACCGGCGATATCGAGATGCGCCCACGGCCGTCCACCGACGAACTCCTGCAAGAAGAGCCCGGCGTGGATCGAGCCGCCATACCCCTCGGGCGCGACGTTGCGAAGATCGGCGACCGTGCTGTCGAGGTCGGCGCGGTAGGCTGCCACGAGCGGCAGCTCCCAGAGTCGCTCGCCGCCGGCGGCGCCGGCAGCGACGAGCGCGCGCACGAGTCCGGCGTCGTTGCCCATCACCGCACCCACCCGGGTCCCGAGCGCGGTCCGCACCGCGCCCGTCAGCGTGGCAAGGTCGATGATCGCATCGGGGGCGTCCCGCAGGGCGACCGCGAGCGCGTCAGCGAGCACCAGTCGTCCCTCGGCATCGGTGTTGAGGACCTCGACCGTCGTCCCTGCCGCGGTCCGCAACACGTCGCCCGGCTTCATCGCGGCACCACCGGGCATGTTCTCGCTCGCCGGCACGTACGCCCGCACCTCGATTGACGGGCGCAGCGCCGCGATCGCGCACATGGCGGCGACCACCGCCGCGCCGCCGGCCATGTCGCGCTTCATGTGCTCCATACCGTCGGCGGTCTTGAGCGAGAGTCCGCCGCTGTCGAACGTGATGCCCTTGCCGACGAGGGCGATGCGCTTGGCGGGCTTCCCCTTCGGTCGATAGGTCAAGCGGATGAAGCGCGGCGGCTCCGCGCTGCCGCTCGAGACGCCGAGGAGCGCCCCCATGCCGAGGCCGGCGATCTCCTCCGGACCGTCGACGCGTACCGCGAGCCCGGCGGCGCGCCCGACGCGTGCCGCCTCGGCCGCGAACGCCGTTGGCGTCATGACGGCGGCCGGCAAGTTGATCCAGGTGCGCGCCTGGTTGGTCGCCGCGGCCAGCACCGTCGCGCGCCGGAGCGCGGCGACGAGAGCGCGATCGCGCCGCGCTTCGAGACCGGCGATGACCAGCGATCGGAGAGGCACGCGCTCCGCGTCGCGGCGATACTCGTTGAATCCGTACGACGTGAGGATGGCACCCTCGGCGAGCGGCGCCGACGACGCCGACGAGGTCGCCCGGCCGATGCGCGAGCGCGAGCGCCGCGGTGGTCGCCCCGGCCTCGCGCGCCCGTACCACCACCTGACCCGCGGCGTGCCTCCAGGTGTCGAGACCCAGGACCTTCGCCGCGCCGAGACCGATGACCGCGACATGACGCGCGCGCATGCGCCGGCCGGCGTCGAGCAGCATCGACGTGCCCTCGCCCGCCGTGAAGCGGCGGTGCTTGAGCTGGTCGCGAACACGCCGGCCGAGGAGACGTTCGAGACGCCGCAGCGCCGGACCGGCGGCGAGCGCGTCGCTGGTGAGCGCGAACGCCAGCAGGTCGGCAGGCACGCGTTCGAGCGGGACCTCGCTGAGACGAACCTGCATCATCGCTGCCTGGGCGTCACGGTAGCGGAGGACGCGGAGGCGTCGCTGCTGTGCGCCGAGAGGTAGCTCAAGATCAGGTAGCGCTCCTGCTCGGTGAGCGGATTCACGCCACGACGGACCATCAAGGGCTCCATGCGATCGACCTGCATCTCCCACATCGCGCGCGTCATCAATCCCGGCTCGAAGAGCCGATGACAGCCCGAGCAGCGCACCTGATAGATCTGCGCGCCCGCCGACTGCGGATCGGGGAGCTGGGATCGGCAACCGGCCACGAGCGCGAGCGCAACGACGAGCCGGGCCGACTGCGCAAACGCATGGGCCGACGCCATGAAGGGCTTCGGCTACCGTGAACGCGCGGTGGTGACAAGCGCTTTTTCGATTGCCCGGATTGCGCGCGTAGAGGTAGCATCTCCCTGCAGCTTCGCATCTTCCCGAGGAGGAACCGTTGAAATCCATCTCGATCGACATCCCGACCTGCGCCCGCCGCCGCATGCATGCGCTCCTGACACTCGCGACTCTCGTCGTCGGGCTGGCGACGGCGGCCTCGGTGGCGCGCGCCGAGACCCTCGAGGAGCGCGTACGCGCCGCAGCGCTGGAAACCTACATTCACGGCATGACCGCCGAGATCGCGGCGGAGGCGGTGGGCGAGGAAGGCGTACCGGAGCTGCTGCGCCTCCTCGCCGATCCGGACTTTCCTCGGCGCGACAACGTGGTCGCGTTTCTCACCTTTCTCGGAGGCGACGAAGCCACCGAAGGTCTGCTCGATCAACTCAGTCGGCCGCCAGCGGATGTGAGTGTTCCGGAGGAGGATCGCGCGTTGCTGCTCGCGCCGCAGGCGCTCGGACACATCGCGAAGCGCGGTCATGGGCGTGCCCTGCAGGCGCTGATCGCGATGACCACCCATGGCGGCAAGGGCGGAGTATTGGCGGGCGCCGCGTCGCGCTCAGACCGGCCGGCGTCGCTGCGGGATGATCTGCTCGAGATGGCGCTCCTCGGCCTGGCGGAGTCTCGAGCGCCGTCGGCGGGCACGCGGCTCAGCGCAATCGCGGGCGGGCGTGTCGTCCCGGCGCGCGGCGGACGCAACCTTCGTCGTGCCGCTCAGCACGCGCTCAAGCGCTGGCGCGGCACCGAGGCCCCGCCGGCGGCTCCGGACGTGGACGCCGACGCCGGCGGAGCCGCCGCGACCACGGGCGTGGACGCCTCCGCCGAGGCTGTCGTCGCCGCCGCCAGCGACACGCAGAGCACCGCGCACGCGAATCGACTCGACTACGCCAACCACCCGGCGGTGACGAGCCCGATGACCGACGCGCGACTCGACACCGTGCTCGGCGAAGGCTCGACCCGTGTCGGGCGCAGCGACCCGATCGCGACCGAAGAGGTCGCGTGCTGCGTCGAGTACGTTCGCAAGGACAATGCCAAGACGTTCGGATCGGCGAGCGACGGGCTCGATGCCATCGACACCAACGCGAGCTCATCAGCGTGCTCAACAACACCACCGCACGTTTCAAAGTGGTCCGCGCCATCAACTACTGCGCCGGGCCCGGCACCAACATCATCGGCTGCGCATGGATCGGCGGCTATGGCGCCGCGGTGGTGCGCCGCACCGAGCTCGGATCGGAGGCGGTGCTCTGGGTCCACGAGTACGGCCACAACGTCGGCCTGAACCACAACACCATCAGCGGCGAATACATCATGTACGGGGTCGACAACGGCGCCAACCGCGCCATGACGCAGACCGAGTGCAACCGCTACCATACCCCGGACTCCGGCTCCCTGCCGGACGTCGTCTCGCTCGGCGTCTGCGCCGACTCCGACGGCGACGGCGTCCAGGACACGGTCGACAACTGTCCGTCGGTCGCGAACTCCAATCAGCTCGACACCGACGGCGACGGCATCGGGGATGCGTGCGAGAGCGGGTGCGGCAACGGCGTCCGCGACGGCGGCGAGGTCTGCGACGGCGCCGACCTGGGCGGCGCCACCTGTACGAGTCTCGGCTTCGACAGCGGCACGCTCGCGTGTACCGCCGCTTGCCAGTTCAACACCACGAACTGTCGCGACTGCGGCAACGGCATGCGCGAGACCGGCGAGCAGTGCGACGGCGCCGATCTCGGCGGCGCGACCTGCGCGTCGCAGCAGTGCACCGGCGGCACGCCGACCTGCACCGCGAGCTGCACCGTCAGCTACGCGAGCTGCAGCGGGTGCCCGATCTGCGATCACGACGGCGGCTGCGAGAGCGGCGAGGTCTGCACGGGCTGCCCCGATGATTGCGTCTCCGGCAGCGGCGCGAGCTGCGGCAACGGCGTGTGCGAAGCCGGAAACGGCGAGGATTGCGTGAGCTGCTCGCAGGACTGCCGCGGGCAGCAGGGCGGGAAGCCGTCCGGGCGCTATTGCTGCGGCGACGGCGGCGGGGTGAACCCGGTCTCCTGCGCCGACAACCGCTGCACCACCACGCCGTTCCGCTGCACCAACACCCCCGCCGCCGGCTACTGCTGCGGCGACGGCTCGTGCACCGGCCTCGAGAACGGGACCACCTGCAGCCTCGACTGCGGTCCGCCGCCGACGTGTGGCGACCACACCTGCAACGGTGACGAGACCCCGTGCACGTGCGCCGTGGATTGCCCCGTCCCGAACGAGATCTGCACCGACGGCGTCGACAACGACTGCGACCTGGCGGTCGATTGCAACGACACCAACTGCTCCTCGACCCCAGCCTGCACGCCGACATGCGCCCCGACAGGCGCGACCTGCAGCGCCAACTCGGCGTGCTGCTCGAACCGGTGCAAAGGGGGCCGCTGCCGGTAGGAGATGCGAGCGCGCGGCACCGACCAAATCGACTCCCCATCCGGCGGCTCCTATAGGGGGACCCGCACGCTCCCACGACGCGGACCACCCGGGAGCGCCACGCGAAGGAGCCGGAGTCATGGAGATCGGAGCCCCCGCCAACGCCAAGATGTTCCCCGACCGCACCGCCGTCGTCTTCGGCGACGTGCGCTACACCTGGACCGACTGGAACGGCCGCATCAACCAGCTCGCGAACGCGCTGCGTGGGCTCGGCATCGGGCGCGGCGACAAGCTCGCGGTCATGCTGCACAACTGCCATCAGTTCCTCGAGGTCTCGAGCGCCGCGATCAAGATCGGCGCGGTGATGGTGCCGCTCAACTACCGGCTGCGCGGCCGCGAGATCGAGTACATCGTCAACAACTCCGACGCGCGCGCCGTGATCAGCGGCGACGAGTTCGTACCCGAGATCGCTTCGGTGATCGACCAGCTGACCGGCGTCACGCACGGCGGCTACATCGCCGTGGGCGGGCACGCCGGCGACTCCCGCTTCACCGACTACGAGGCCCTGATCGCGAAACAGCCGACCGGCGAGCCCGCCGACCAACCGCCGCCGGGGATGAACTCCATGATCTACACCTCGGGCACGACCGGCCGTCCGAAGGGCGTCTTCCGCCCGGGCGGGGTCGATCCGTCGCTGCTGTTCGCCATCGTCGGAGGCTTCGGTCTGCAGATGGGGAGCGAGGTGCACATCGTGCCGGCGCCCCTCTATCACAGCGCCCCGACGCTCGGCTCGGTGCTCACCATCGTGCTCGGCGGCACGCTCGTGATCATGGAGAAGTTCGACCCCGAGGAGTTCCTGGCGTTGATCGACCGCGAGAAGGTCACCTCGAGCTTCGTGGTGCCGACGATCGTGAAGCGCGTCCTGGCGCTGCCCGACGAGGTCAAGCGTCGCTACGACGTCTCGTCGCTGCACTCGCTCATCGTCGGCGCCGCGCCCTTTCCGCTCGAGACCAAGCGGGCGGCGGTCGAGTACTTCGGCAACTGCATCTACGAGTACTACGGATCGACGGACGCCGGCCTCAACACCATCCTGCCGCCGTCGGAGCAGACCAAGCGTCCGGCGAGCTGCGGTAAGGTGCTCGACGGCAACGAGATCGTCATTCTCGACGACGAGGGCAAGAAGCTCGCGCCCGGCGAGGTCGGCAACATCTACATCACCAACTCGCTGGTGAAGACGATGCAGTACTACAAGGATCCGGAGAAGACGAAAGCGGCCTTCCGCGGCGACTACATGACGGTCGGCGACATGGGCTATCTCGACGAGGAAGGCTTCCTCTACATCGTCGATCGCAAGACCGACATGGTGATCTCGGGCGGCGTCAACATCTACCCCGCCGAGATCGAGGAGGTCATCCACGAGCACCCGGCCGTGCTCGATGTCGCCGTCATCGGCGTCCCGAACGAGGAGTGGGGGGAAGAGCTGAAGGCGGTCGTGCAGCTCAAGCCCGGCGTGCGCGCCAGCGCCGACGACATCATCGACTTCTGTCGTTCGCGTGTCGCCGACTACAAGCGGCCGCGCACCGTCGACTTCGTCGCCGAGGTGCCGCGCAATCCTTCGGGAAAGCTCCTGAAGCGCGAGATCCGCGCCCCCTACTGGGAAGGTCGCGAGCGCCGGGTCTGAGGTCCTACCCTGGAACGGGATCGTTCACGGCGACGATGCGCTGCACCACCCGGTCGGCGAGCGTGACGTCCTCGAACGCCACCACACGGAGCCGGCCCGCGACCGCGCGCAGCAGCTCGCCGGGCTCGAGCAGGAAGGCTGGATTGCTCGGCTTTCCGAAACGCTCGTGGCCACGCGCGAACGTCTCGTAGATGAGGACGCCGCCGGACGCTAGGCGCTCGACGAGCAACGGCAGCAGCGGCCGGTTGAGATAGCTCGTCACTACGATCCCATCGAAGCGGCGCTCCGCGAGCGGCCACGGGCTTCCGTCCTCGAGATCCGCACGCACGGTCTCGAGCCCGGCGACGGCGCCGAGCGCACGCACGTCACGGTCGATCGCGACCACCCGGTGGCCGCGTCCGAGAAAGAAGCGCGCGTGCCGCCCGGCCCCTGCCGCGACGTCGAGGACCGTCCCGCCGCGCGGCACCAGGTCCGCGAAGCGGACGACCCACTCCGAGGGTGTCGTGCCCGTGTGCGGGTTCGGCGGCGCGAGCGTCTCGAGCACCTGGGGATGCATGACCGGGTTGGCGGCGATCGCCGAGCTGCCGCGTACCGCGTCGCCGCCGCGCCAGTCGGTGATGACGCCGCCCGCGCCCCTCACCACCGGCACCACCGGAATCACGTCCCAGGGGTTCGCGATCGGATCGACCATGACGTCGGCCTGCCCGGTCGCGACCAGGAGGTACCCGTAGCAATCGCCCCAGGTACGCAACAATCGCGCCTGCGCGACCAAGCGCTCCCAGCCCGCGGCGTCCTGGTAGCGCGCCGCCGTCGTGGTGTCCGAGACGAGCAGCACGGCATCGGCGAGACGCGTCGTCGGTCGCACACGGACGCGCGCGCCGTTCAGGGTCGTCGTCCGGCCGTCGCCGACGCAGAGCTCGCGGAGGATCGGCTGATGGATCGCGCCGAGCACGGCGTCGCCGCGGTGGAGAAGACCGATCAGCGTGCCGAAGAGCGGGACGCCGGTGACGAACGACTTCGTGCCGTCGATCGGATCGAGCACCCAGACGTACTCGGCGTCGGCGCGCTCGTTCCCGAATTCCTCGGCGACGATGCCGTGATCCGGAAAGCGCGCGTGGATCTTGCGGCGCATGAGCTCTTCGGCGCCGCGGTCGGCATCGGTGACCGGCGTCTGGTCGTCCTTGACGTCGACGCGGAGCCCGGGACTCCGGTAGTAGCGCCGGATCAGCTCGCCGCTCTCCTCCGCGAGCTCGGCAACGAACGCCTGCAAGGCGGTCAGATCCACGGGCACCTTTTCTCAGCTCCGCGTCGTGCCGTCGAGGCGTGTCGCGACGGTGGCGGCGAGCCGGTCGAGCACGGCCGTGAGCGCGAGCGTCAGGGCACCGGCGCTGGCGAGCAGCACCCAGAAACGCGGGCGCGGCGCGAGCATGCCCGTGAGAAGATCGGACCCGTAGCCGAGGATCGGTTGGTGCATCAGGTAGAAGCCGAACGACACCGCGGCCAGATAGCGCACGACCGGCGTGCTCCCCAGGCGTGCGGCGAGCGGAAGAGAGAGCAGCGCCACCAGCACCGCCGCGCATCCGGCGACCTGCGCGAAGTGCGCCAGCGGTGCCGAGTCCGGCCGCGGCAGCAACGCCAGCAGCGCGCAGACCGGGAGCAGGATGCTCGCGGTCGCCGGCGCAAGACGGGGCGCCGCGCTTCCCTGCTCGCTGCTCAGCAGGCGCGCGAGCCCGACGCCGAACGCGAACTCCGGCAGCCGGTATGGCAGGTTGTAGTAGCCGAGGTAGTTCACGAGGGCGATCGTCGAGTGTGGCCGCGCGCGCGCGATCGCGTCGACGAGCAGCCAGCCTCCCCAGCATGCGGCGGCGACGATGGCGAGCCACCGACCGCTCGCCCGTCCGACGCGGAGCAGCAGAGGAAACGCGAAGTAGAGCTGCGCCAGCAGTCCGAGCCACCAGTAGGCGGGTACGATGGAGAAGAAGTCCGCCGGTGAGAGCGTGTGCAGAAAGAGGACGTGCGCAACCACGCTCGCCGCGCTCGGAGGGCGCCGGTCGCCGGCCAGAGCCCACGCCGCCATCGCGGCGATCGCGACCCAGACTCCGAGCGTGAGGTAGTACGCCGGCACGATGCGCAGAAAACGCCGGCGTTGGAATTCACCCCAGGCTGGAAGAGGACGACGTGTCGGACCGAGATGCGGCCACGCGAGGACGAGCCCGGTCATCATGTTGAACACCACCACGCCCAGATGACCGCGGCTCAACGCCACCCGTGCCCACTCGCCGACACCGTCGGGCACCACCGACCACAGGTGAAACAGAAAGATCGCGCTCATCGCGAGCACGCGCGCGACCTCGACCTGCGGCAGCGGCTCCGGGCGTTTGCCGGAGGCGTGGCTCCTGGCGGACACCTCGGAAGACGGCGCCGCGTCCCGCGTCTGCATGCTCTCGCGACTCAGAAGCGCGCGCGACAGTAGGCGGCTTGTCCCGGCGCTTCGCCCACCCCGACCTCGATCTCCGTCAGTCCCCGCACCGCGTGGGCCTTGAGTCCCCGGCGCAAGCGCCCGAGCAGATACGCCGCGAGCTCCTCGGCCGACGCGTGCACGATCGGAAGCAAGACGACGTCGGTCGAGGGGAACACGAAGCGCGCGCCGTCCTCGTACTCGAGCATGACGCTCGGCCCGTCGCGGGTGACCGTGAGGCAATCGCTCTCGGCCGGCACCAGCACGCGCTCGTCGAGATCGCTGCACGCTTCCTTGGCGATCTGCTTGACGATGCCGAAATCGAGCACGTAGCCATCAGGGCCGACCGTGCCGCTGATCGCAACCGAGACCTGGTAGTTGTGTCCGTGGAGCGGCTCGCGAAAGCCGCGATAGGCGATGAAATGCGCCGCCGAGAACTTGAGGAAGTCCTTCTCGACGACGACGCGGTAGGCGCCGGCGAGGCCGGCACCGGCTTTCGGGCCACCCTTCCCCATGGCACCGGAGCGATCTCGACGGGCGCGCATCGCGCTCACAGACGGCCGAGCGCGGCGCAGATCGCGGCCGCGTCGCTCCAATCGGGAAAGACCGCCGCCGCACCGAGCGCCGCGAGCGCGCCGAACGGCGTCCGCCCGCTCGCGACCAGCACGCACGCCATGCCGTTGCGGGCCGCCGCGGCATGATCGAGCTCGGTGTCGCCGATGATCACGCAGTCGTCGAGCCGGAGGTCGCGACCGGTCGCGGCGGCGAAGCGGGCACGCGCGAACTCCGGAAGCTGCGCGCGCACCCCAGAGTCGCTGCCGAAGGCGCCGGCGATGAAGAACCCGTCGAGTCCGGCGGCCCGGAGCTTCAGGTGCGCCGCCGGCTCGAGGTTGCCGGTGAGCACGCCGAGCCCGAAGCGGCTGTCGCCGGCGACCGTCTCCAGCACCGCACGCACCCCGGGCACGGGCGCCACTCGCGTCGTGCCCTGCGCCAGCGCGCTCGCCAGCCGGGCCGCGTAACGCTCACTGAACGTCTCGAGCGCCGCGGCGTCCGGGCGCAACGCCTCGCCGGCCTGTTCGAGGAGCTCGGCGATGATCACCGGATCGGTCTTGCCATCGGGGCGGAATCCGTTCGGCGTCACCTCGACACCGAAGGTCTCCAGCATCTGGTTGTGAAACGGGACGAGCCCGGGCGTGTGACGCGTGTGCAGGATCGTCCCGTCGAGATCGAAGAGGAGGAGCTTCACCGCCGCACCTTGCGCACGTCCATCACAAGAAGGTAGCAGAGGCAGGCAGCGCCGCCAAAACGAACGGAGAAGCGAACGTGGATCTCGTGCATGTGCACTATCAGCCCGCTGGAAGCGGTCCGCATCCGACGATCCTCGCGTTGCACGGCTGGGGCGCCAACGCGCTCGACTTGCTCGGTCTCGCCCCGTATCTCGCGGGCGGTCGCTTCCAGATGATCTGCCCGCAGGGCACCGTCAACGTTCCGCTCGACGGCGCTCTCGGCTTCGGCTGGTTTCCGCTCGGCGGCGTCGGTCAGGTGGTGGAGGCGGGGTCGATCGATCGGGCGGCGGACGCGCTCGACACCTTTCTCGCACAGGCGCGCGCACGCTACGCGATCGACCCTCGCAAGCTCGTGCTCCTCGGCTTCAGCCAGGGCGGCGTGATGGCCTACCGGCTGGCGCTCAGCGATCCGACGCGTTTTGCGGGTCTCGCGGCGCTGAGCTCCTGGCTCCCGCCGGCGCTGAGCGACAAGCTCACGCCCGGCGACGGACATCGCCTGCTCACCACGCTCGTCCAACACGGCGACCGCGACGAGATCATCACCGTCGCGCGCGCGCGCCAATCCGTCGAGACGCTGCGACGCTTCGCGGTGCCCCTCACCTACCGCGAGTACCCGATGAGTCACGAGATCAATGGGGCGAGCCTCATGGATCTCTCGACGTGGCTCGCCGAGAAGATCCTGTAGCCACCCACCCGCTGTGATGCATGACGTGTCGGCGATCCCGTTCGCCTAGCACGTGGATCTGCGCTAGGTTTCTTTGTCATGCCGTTCTCGTTCAGCTCGCGATGCGCGAGCTTCCTCGTGGCATCGCTCGCGCTCGTCGGCACAGCCGGGATCGGGATCGCGCAGACGGTGGTCGACGCGAACCTCACCGTGGTGCCGGTCGCCACCGGACTCGAGCTGCCGACGACGATGGCATTCCTCGCGCCCGACGATTTTCTCGTCCTCGAGAAGAACACCGGACAGGTTCACCGGGTCGTCGGTGGCGTGCTGCAGCCCACGCCGGTGCTCGACGTGGCCGTCAACATCGATAGCGAGCGCGGCCTTCTCGGCATCGCCGTCAACGCGGACTCGCCGCCGAAGGTCTTCCTCTACTACACGGAAGTCGCCGATCCCGACGGCGACGGGTTGCCCGACAGCGGCACGCCGCTCGGCAATCGCGTCTATCGTTACACGTGGAATCCCGCCACGCAGCGGCTCGAGAGTCGTACGCTGATCATCGATCTTCCGGTGACGCCGGGACCCAATCACGATGGCGGCATCCTCGTGATCGGCCCAGCGACCGACGGAAGCCCGCTCTACACGGTGATCGGCGATCTCAATCGCAACGGTCAGCTCGAGAATTTCTCGTCCGGTCCAGCGCCTGACGACACCGGGGTGATCATCAAGGTCGGGCAGGCCGGCGTTCCCCATCCGACGAATCCGCTCCTTCCCTACTGCACCGGCCCGGCCCCGCTGGAGGTGTGCGCGGACAACGTCGATTGTCCAGCCCAGCAGACCTGCAACACGGCGGTCGAGCGCTACATCGCCTACGGGGTCCGCAACTGTTTCGGGCTGACCCTCGATCCGGTCACCGGCGATCTCTGGGACACCGAGAACGGTCCGGGCAGTTTCGATGAGGTCAACCGCGTGCCGGAAGGCATGAACAGCGGCTGGGAGCGGATCATGGGTCCGGTCAGCCGTGACCCCGAAGGAACGAGCGACCTGCACGTGATTCCCGGATCGGCCTACAGCGACCCCGAGTTCTCGTGGCTGCAGACCGTCGCGCCGACCGCGATCCTCTTCCCCATCGGCAGCTCGCTCGGTACCGCCTATGACGAGGTGGCGCTGGTCGGCGACAACAATACCGGTCAGATCTATCGCTTTCCGTTGAACGCGACGCGGACGGCTTTCGACCTCTCGGCGTTCGGCGGGTTGCAAGACCTGGTCGCGGACAGCGCGACGGAACGTGATCTCGTCCGGTTCGGATCCGGCTTCGGCGCCGTCACCGATCTCAAGATTTCGCCCGACGGTGACGTGTACGTGGTCTCGATCGGCAACGGCGCGGTGTACCGGATCGAGCCGAGGTCGCTGACGCCAACTCCCGACGCCCACACGGACGGCGACGCGCACGCCGACGCGAACACCGACCCGCACGCCGACGCCGACCTCGACGCCCGTGCGCCGACGTCCACGCGAACCGCGACACCGACCGTCGCGCGGACGGCGACCACGAACGGCTACCCCACCCTACCGTGCCCCCCACGACCCGCACCCCGACGCCCACCATCGCTCCAACCGCCACGCTGACACCGATCCCCACTCGACCCAGCATCATCCAGCACCCCGACCCCCACTCCGACGCGCACCATCGCACCCCGCACGCTCGACACCGACTCTCACTCCAACGTTCGGCCTCCGCCGACGCCAACGTCCACGGCAACCCCGATCCTCTGTCAGGGACGGGTCGCGACACTCGTCGGCACCGCCGGCAACGACGTCCTCACCGGCACGAACGGCGACGACATCATCGCCGGCCTCGGCGGCGACGACGACATCAACGGGCGCAGTGGAAGCGACATCATCTGCGGCGGAGCCGGCAATGACACGCTGGGCGGTAAGAGCGGCAACGACGTCCTCGTGGGCGACGACGGCAACGACACGCTGCTCGGCGAGTCGGGGGGCGATACTTTGTCGGGTGGCCTGGGAGACGACACGCTCGACGGCGGCCCCGGCCGTGACGGCTGTGACGGCGGCGCTGGCACGAACCAGATCAGCGGCTGCGAATAGCCGGAAGCGACGCGGTGTGCACCACCGCGCCCGGGTCGATGACGAGCGTCCCGGTCACGACGTTGCGGGGTGTTCATGCGCGTCGTGGAACCCGGACGCGTCGCATGCGGAGACGAGATTCAGGTGGTGTCGCGTGCCTCCGCGCCCCGTTGACCCCGGTTCTGGTCTTTCAGACCCCGGGCAGGAACGTCCCTAGGGTCGCGAACGGGTTGCCGTTCTCATCGAGAACGTGCGCCGACACGATCTCGATCGAGGTGCAGCCGGGAAGTCCAGGCTTACCCATCCCGTTCAGTAGCGCATTGACGGTCGTCTTCAGCGAGGCCTGACCGCCCTGCACCGTGAACGCAAAATTGAACGGGTAGTCGATGACCGTCATCTCGCCACCCACGCGGTCGTCGAAGGTGGTACGCAGGACGATCGCAAGTGTGCCGGGAGCGTTGGCCACGACGCCGTGGGCGTCGAAGATCTTCTCCAGATTCAAGGACACGATGAGATCTCGTGAATTCGCCGGTGGGTTGAGCGGATCCACGATCTTGTTCTTCGACGCCTTGAGCTTCACGCTGCCGAACGATGGTGGACCCCAAACCCACCCGTTCGCCGGACTGCCGGCGTCCTCGTTGAAGGTCTCGACCGGCGCACAGCTCGCGATTCCTGCCTCCGTCGTCGTGTTGGGCGTGTTGCCGCCCGGATTGTCACAGGAAACCATGGCCTGGGTCAGCCTGGCTTGCAGCCCCTTTGCCTTCTTCGGATGCTCGAAGGGGCACTGCGCAAAATTGGAGACCGGCGGAAGATACGCGCCCATATTGGCGAATCTGTTGCCGTTCTCGTCCAGGACGAACACGGTGAGGAGCTCGAGGCTCGTGCATGGAGGTAGACGCGGGTTGGCCGATGCTGTTGAGGAGCGCGGCGGCCGAGGTCTTGAGTTTCGCCTTGCCCGCGTTGAGGTCGAACGGAAACTGTGCGGGGAAGTCGATGAGCGTCATGTCTCCGCCCATGCGATCGTCGAGCGTTGCGCGCATGATGGCGGCCAGCGTCCCGCTGCCCGTCTCACCAGAAGGGTTGGAAGAGGAACCGATACCCGTGAGCTCCATACGAACGACGAGATCGGCGACGTCGCCAACGGGATTGAGCGGGCTCGCGGGATTGGCACCGGGAAGCGTGGTGCCGATCTGGGTGAACTTCACGATGCTCCGGGCGCTGAACGAAACTAAGCCCTGTGCCCACTCCTCGTCCCACAGCCAGCCGTCCGCCGGGGAACCCGCCTGCTCGTTGAAAGTCTCCGGTGCCGCGCAGCTCGCAATGCCGGACTCCGTCGTCGTGTTCGCAAAGCCGCCGTCACAGGAGACGAAGGCCTGGACGAGGCTTGCTTTGAGCGTCTTTGCCTTGTCTGGATGCTCGAAGCTGCACTGCGCATCGGCGGTGCTGCCAATGAAGCCGAGCGCCAGGACGGCGGCCAGTGTGACGAGTACGTGCCTCTTCATCGGATTCCTCCAGCGCGAGATCACGCGGCGCGGTCCATGAGATAACGTTGGCGATCGCCATCGGTGAGCCCGACTCGTTGACGCAGTACGGCACTCGAGCCTCGACGGTGATGCGAGGCGAGTATCGGAGGTCTTGTTTCTACTTGTCAAGGAAAAAGTTGCGCTTCCCCGATGTGCAGCTGACTGGATCCGGGACCTGATCCGCGCTGCCCGTGGCGCGGAGCTAGCGCTTGGGTGCCGCTAGAGCGGACCGAGCGCGTACACCGGATAGGGGCCGGCGCTGCGAACCGTGACCGGGCGTCCGGGGTGACGGAGAATCACCCGCGCCTCCTCCACGGAGATGACGCGCCCGAACAGGCAGTAGCGCCCGCGGCCGGCGCCCTGGTTGTTGGCCCACTCCGTGAACTCCTTGGCGCTGGGCGCGTGGCCGAGCGCGATCGCGCACTGGCGCACCACGAAGCCGAGCATCATCTTCGGCAGCGGTTTCTCGGAGGACGGCATCACACGCTCCCGCGCGGGCTCACGAGCGCACTCGCGAGATCAGCGGGCGCCCACAGGACGCCCATGGCCTCGATCGTCATCGTGCTGCGCTGGGGCGCGATGCTGATCGTCTCGACGCGATCGTCGATCGCGGCACGGGCGCGCACCGCGTCGTGCTCGCGCTCGACCTCGGCATCGAGCACGCACAGGTCGGCTTCGAGCTTGGCGACTTCCTCCCCGGTGTCCTCCACCTCGAGATCGGCGCCCTGGCGCATCCGGCGCTGCGTCGCCGAGCGCGAAACGCCGGAGCCGATCTTGCCGAGCGCGGTGCGACTGCGTCCGCCGCCAGCGAGAGAGAAGAGCGCATCGCCCGCGGTGCGTAGCCACGACAGCTTCTCTTCGGCGGCACGCGCGTCACGGGTCGCGGTGTCGCGCTCGAGCTCGGCGCGCTTGCGGTCGAGACGCGACTCGATCTGGCCACGCCGCGCTGCCACCTTGGCGTCGAGAGCGGCGACCTCCTCGCCGGCGCGTGCGTCCGCTGCCTGCCGGCAGCGGGCACGAAACTCGTCCGGCGTCTCGCCGGGACGCGCGACGAGCTTGAGGGCGGCGTTGCGCGCCAGGGAGAGCAGGCACTCGCGAAGCAAAAACTCGTCGGCGCTCTTGCCGAGCGTACGCCATGTCTTTTCGGTGGAGAGCACCGCGTCGGCAGCCGCGAAACGCGCGCCCGCCGGTGGCTTCGTCGTCGGTTTCGTGTCCGCGGGCAAGAGGCCCGCGTTCACCCACTCGGTACTGCCGGTGAACGGGCTCGCGATCGCCACCTGCCGGGTCTCGGTGATCGCCGATTTCGCGTCCCGGTAGCCGAGGGTCGCGCGCAGATAGAGGTACGGCGCCAGCGGGCCATCGCCGGGAACGAACACTTGAGCGATGCCGTCGGGAAGAACGGGCGGGGCCGCGGTCGCCCGGTCGTCGTCGCGGTCGAGAAAGCGGCCAAGGCCGGCGCCGGACGCCTCCGAGGTGGCGCGCGCGGCGGCACGGTCCGCGGAAGGCGCGGCCGCCGCGCCGTCGCTCGACAGTCCCGCATCCCGCAGACGCCGGATCTGCTCGAGGGTGAGCGGCCCGGCGAGATACGACATCACGAAGCGACTCTGCAGCAGCACCGGAGCGGGCGCGTGCACGTCGTGCACGACGAAGCGTCGCTTGGCGAGCGCGGCGATGAGCGGCCCGAGCGCGGCGCGCGCGCCCCCGCCCATTCCGCCCAGCAAGCGGTCGCGATCCTGCTCGGTCTGCAGCTTGCCGATCAGCCACAATCCGGCGTTGGCGAGCGCCTTGTAGTCGAGATCGACGGGATTCTGTGTCACCAGTACGCAGCCCACGCCGAACGCACGCGCCTGCTTGAGCAGTGTCAGGAGGGGTCCCTTGGACGGCGGATCCGCCGGGTGCGGCGGCAGATAGCCCATGATCTCGTCGAAGTAGAGCAGCAGGCGGAGCGCCGGCGTACCCGCCTGACGTCGCATCCAGGTGACGACCGCCTGGAGCAGCAGGGTCACGAAGAACATGCGCTCGCGGTCGTTCAGGTGCGCGATCGAGAGGACGGCAAGACGCGGCTTACCTCCCGCAAACGCCAGGGCCTCGACGTCGAGCGCGGTGCCGCTGCGCCAGCTCGCGAAACCTGGAGCTGCCAGGACGGCGTTCATGGCATACGCGAGCTCGTCGCGCGCCTTGCGCGGCATGACGTTGTCGAGAGCGAGGGCGCCAAGGGTATCGAACGGCGGCTGCTGCACCCGTCCGATGAGCGCGGGGAGATCGAGGCTCTCGCCACTGCTCCAGGCCGTCGAGAGGATGGTCGCGAGCAGAATCTGCTCGGGACTCTTCACCACATCGGCGGGGCGATCGAGGAGACCGAGCAGCGCCGATACCGTCGCGGTGACGCGGGCGGCGAGCGTCTCGGCATCATTCCGGATGGCATCGGCCGGCGCCGCCAGGCTCGCGAGCACGTCGATCGGCGTCCCCGCCGTGCTCCCGGGCGTGAAGATGGTCACCCGGGCACTGGCACGCAAGCGCGCGATGTCGGCCGCGCCGAGGCCTTCACCCTCGATACCCACGCGCCAGGCTTTCGCGACTTCCGCGGCGGTCTCGCCGGGCGCCACCCAGGAAGCGAAGTCGGCCTCGGCCAGATCGGGAAACGTGAGCGCGACGTTCGCCATGTCGCCCTTGGGATCGATGATGAGCGCGGGGATGCCGGCCAGTGCCGCCTCTTCGAGCAACGCGACGCAGAGTCCAGTCTTGCCGCTCCCGGTCATGCCCACGCAGGCGGCGTGCGTGACCAGATGGTCGGCGGGGAGATTGAACCGCTCGGCGGTGAGCCCTCCCGTGCGCGGGTCACACGGATGGCCGAGAAAGAACGTCGGCGCGGGAGGCATCGTGCGACCAAGCTAGGAAATAGGCCCGTGCGTTGTCAACGTGTGATCGCGGCGCAGTCGCCTTCGCGGAGTCCGCCGACGAGCGCGACCTGCGCGCCGCGTCGTTCCGACACCACCAGCCGCTCCGCGCCGGGCTCCGCGAGCGCGTCGGCCGCGGGCGCGGGCAAGAGGCAATAGACACGTGGCGTGTCGGCGACCGGCACGAGGGCGGCGCCGCGCGGAATCGCGCGAGCGAGTCGATAGGCGAGCACCTGGAGATCGCTGTCGGAGAGCCCAGTGCCGGCGTGCAGCCGCGCATCGGCGGGGAGTTGCCGGTCGACCTCACGCGCAAAGCTCACCAGCGACTTGCGACGATCGCTGAACTCGCGCGCCACCTGACCGACACCGAGGAGGACCACGTCGAAGACGACGATCGCGAGCGCGACCAGCGCCGTCGCCGGGTGCGCCGGAAAAGCGCGGCGCGCGCGCGCCGGGATCGGGACGCGCCCCCACAGGTGAGACGCCTCGGCGGGAACCTTGACGAGCGCGGCGGCAAGCGCGCGGCCCGCAAGCAGCGCGATCGCCGGGTAGAGCGGCAGTAGATAGATGCTGCGCTTCCCGTAGGCGAGCGTGAAGACCGCGAGAATCGCCAGCCACCAGGCATGCAGAAACCGCCCGCCTTCATCCTCGCGCCGACCGCGCGTCCATTGAAACGCCGCCCACGGCAACACCAAGTTCCACGGCGCCAGATCCGTCACCAGCTCGAGCGCCATCGCGAGAACGGGGCGGCCGCCGTGCATGCCGAACACGCCGCGGCCGGCGAAACGCTGCACGTTCTCGTGCATGAGCTGCACGGCCAGGAACTCGTCGCCGCCGGCGCGGTATGCGAGCGCGTACCAACCGAGATCCACGGTGACCACCAGCAGCGCGAGCGGCCACGACCAGAGCGCGCGTACGTCGCTCCACACGGCGAGCGCGCCACCACCACCCCGCCGCGCGTGCTCGCGAAGGACGAACGCCACGATGATCACGCCCGGCAGGACCGCGCCGGCCGGACCCTTGGCGAGCACCGCGGCGCCCACGGCGACATAGCACGCCGCACGCGCCCAGCGGCCGCGGGCACGGTGCCAGAAAAAGAACGCGACCAGCGCGACCGTCACGGCGGCCGCGAAGACCATGTCGACGCGCGCCTCCGAGGCCGCGGTCCAGAAGCCATGCGTGCCGGCCAGGGCTCCGACCGCGAGCCAGCCCACGAGTCGCCCGCCGAGGTGCACACCGAGCGCGAAGGTCGCGAGCGCCATCACCCACGCGGCGAGCGCCGACGGCAGGCGCACGGTCACATCCGAAACGCCGGCGACGCTCGCTATCCCGGCAGCGATCCAGTGAAACAGCGGCGGCTTCGAGGGCAGCTCGCCGTTGCGATGGGGCAGCACCCAACGTCCGTTCTCGACGATGTCCTGGATGACCAGGCCTTCGCGCGCCTCGCCGTGTGTGCTGATCGGCGGCGAGCTGACCGGCCATGCGAGGGCGGCGGCGAGCAACGCGGTGAGCAGGAGGCCGTCCACGACGCGAACGAGGCGTGGACTGTAACGAGGTCGCTCCATCAAAGGGGCGTCAGGTGGGCTGCCCGGCATTCGGGTGGACGAAAACGCTCCACGGTTCTCGCCCTCGCCTTCGCGGCCTCGAGCTCGCGGTTGCGCGGCGGAGCGTTGGTGGTGAGCGAGTCGAGCAGCTCATGCGCGGCACGCGTCACCTGGTCGACCGCGCGCGCGAACGCCGGCTCGTTCGCCTTCGAGGGCTTCGTGAAGCCGCTCAGCTTCCGGACGAACTGAAGCGACGACGCACGGATCTCCTCGTCGGTGGCCGGCGGTTTGAAGTTGTGCAGCGTCTTGATGTTTCGACACATTGGGTGGTCTCCTTCAGGAATTCCTTCGTCGCCGGCTCGTGGTTCATTCGACTCCCGTGAAGCGCAACATGAGGTCGATCTGGGCGGCCAGCATGGGAACACCGGTGTGGATGGCGCAGCCCTTTTCCCGGGCGACTTCCAGGAGCCTGGTCTTCTCGGGCGCGACGACGCACTCCGCGACGAGGGTCGCCCTCTCCAGCACGTCCGGCGACAAGGGCAACTCGTCGTCGGCCTTCATCCCGAGAGACGTCGCGTTGATCGCGATATCATATCGGCCCTCGTGCGGGGCGCCTGCCCGGACATCTCTATGCGGGAACGCCTGTCGAACCCGGGAAGCGAGCGCCTCGGCCTTCGACGCGGTACGGTTCGTGATCGCAAGCGACCGACAGCCCTCGCGCGCAAGCGCGAAGGCGATCGCGGTGGCCGCGCCGCCCGCCCCGGCCAGCAGACAGGATGCGCCATCGATCTCGTGACCCGCGGAACGCAGACCACCGACGAATCCTTCGCCGTCGAACACCGTGCCGACGATTCGACCATCGGCGTTCCGGCGAACGACGTTCACGGCGCCCACCGACTGCGCGTCGGCCGTCAGCTCGTCGAGCAGTCCTACGATCGCCACCTTGTGGGGCATGGAGACGATCGCACCGGCGAAATTCTGCACCTGCCGAAGAGCCGTGATGACGCCCCCGAGCCCGCCAGTCGCGACATGCATCGGAAGGAAGACGAACGCTCCGAACCGCCCGCGCCGCTGGAGGAGCGCGTTGACCATGCCGGGCGAGCGGGCCTGGACGACGGGGTCCGCGATCAGGCCCAGTATTCTGGTTCCCCCCGTGATCTCGGCTGGTGAATGGTTTGCGATGGTCCGTCATACAGCGAGCGGGCGACCGTCACCAGTGGACGTCCTTGATTCCGTACCAGCTTTGCTGCACGTTCCACGCCGTGCGGCGGATCGTCGACTGGACGTTCACCCTGCTCTTTCTGCCCGCCTTCGGCTTGGTGCTTCTCGTCTTCGAGGTCATCCAGCGCGTCGCCAAGGCGTTCGGGAAACGGGCCCACGACTACTCGGTTGCATGGCTCTGCACCTCACTGGTGATGGCGTTTCGCCTGACCGGGTTGCGCATCACCGTCGAGCGGCCGCCGAGCGTGGTGAGCGGACGACCCTATCTCATCATCTCCAATCACCAGAGCATGTTCGACATCCCGCTCCTCGGACACATCTTCTTCGACAACTTCCCGAAGTTCGTCTCCAAGCGCTCCTTGGCGCGGCGCATCCCGAGCGTGTCGTACAACCTCCGCTGCGGCGGCAACGCGCTGATCGATCGCGACGATGCCGCGCAGGCCGTCGAGTCGATCGCGGCGCTCGGGCGCCGCGTCGAGCGCAATCGGGTCTCGGCGGTGATCTTTCCCGAGGGCACGCGTGCGCGCGCCGGCGAGCTCAAAGCGTTCAAGCCGCGCGGCTCACTGGCGCTGCTCGCCGCCGCTCCCGCTACCGAGATCCTGGCGGTGACGATCGAGAACTCGTGGCGGCTGATGCAGCGGAACTTCCTCCCAGTGCCGTTCGGCGTGCGCCTGCGTGTGCGGGTTGGCGAGCCGATCGCACGCCACCCGGACGAGGATCACGCCGAACTTCTCGAACGTGCGCGCGACCAGATCGCCAAGACCTTGGCGGAGATGCGTGGCGCGCAGCCCCTGGCGGCGCCGGCATCGCGCGCCGCTGCTCGATAGCAAGCCGCTGCGGCAGCGACGCGCCGCCACTCGGGAGCAGTTCCCGCGCTGCTCAGCCGGCGGGCGAAGCGCAGAACTTGCAGCGCCGCGCCGCGATCGGGATCGTCTCCTGACATTCGGCACACGTCTTGGTGGTCGGCGGTCCGGAGGGCGCGGCCTTCTCGCGCAGCAACGTCTTGGTGATGAGAAACACCACGAACGCGATGATCATGAAGTCGACGACGTTGCCGAGCAGGTCGCCGTACTTGATCGCGTTCACCACCGCTTTGCCGTCGGGTCCGGTGGTCTGCGTCAACACCAGCTCGGCCTCGCGCCAGCTCCCGCTCGGGATGATCAGGCTGACGACCGGCATCAGCACGTCAGCGACGATCGCGCTCACCACCTTGCCGGTAGCGGCGCCGATGATCACGCCGACGGCCAGTGCAAACGCGTTGCTCTTGAGCAGAAAATCCTTGAACTCCTTCCACATGGTCTAGCCCCCCCGTGCCCGGCCATTCCGGCGTCAGTGGCCTCCTACCAACCAGCCGGTCGCGAAGGTAGCGGCGGCGGCAAGGAGACCGATCACCATTGCCTCCATTCCGGACCGCCACCAGGAAAGCCCGGTGACCACCGTCTTGGCCGCGCCGACGGCGAACAGCGTCACGAGGGTGAGCGCGATCGACCAGCGGAACGCGGCGGCGGCGTCGAAGAACCCGTACGGCAGGGTGGGCATCGCGGCGCCGAAGGCGTACGCGAGCCCAGTCGCGGCGCCCGAGCCGAGCGGTGAGCGGTGCCGATCGAGCGTGAGCCCGAGCTCGTCGCGCATCATCGTCTCCACCCAGCGCTCGCGCTCGGCGGTGACGTGCGCAACCATGGCATCGAGCACGTCGTCGCGGAATCCCTTGGCGCGGAAGATCTCGGCGACCTCGCGACGTTCCGTCTCGGGATAGAGGTCGATCTCCCGCTCTTCGCGCCGGCGCTCGGCCTCGTAGTATTCGCGCTCACTCTTGAGCGCGAGATAGCCGCCGAGGCCCATCGCGATCGTGCCGCCGAGCAGCTCGGCCAACCCGGCCAGGAACACGATCCGGACGGAGACCGCCGCGCCGTGCACACCGGAGACGACGGCGAAGGCGGCGACGAGACCATCGTTCGCCCCGAACACGAGCTCGCGCACGATCCCGCCGCCGGGAACGTGCGGAGCCTCCGAGTGGCCGGGCGTGCGTAGACGACGCGCACGATCGAGCAGATACCCGAGCATCGCGCGCAGCCTAGAGGATGGCCGAGCGCTCCGACAAGCGGCGGCGTCCGCAGTGGTTTCCACTCGACGCACGCATGGCAATCAGGCATAGTCCGCTGCAGATGAGCGGGCGGAAACGGAGAGGGCGCCGCCGTCCTGGAGAGCAGCGCGACGGGGGAGGACAGCCGGGTCAGCCGCGCTCCGGGCCTGCTGGACCGCTCGAACGGGCAGCCGCCGCAACGAGCCTACGGAGGGCAGCCGCCGCAACGAGGCTACGGAGGCCAGCCGCCGCAGCGAGCCTACGGAGGCCAGCCGCCGCAACGAGGCTACGGAGGACAGCCGCCGCAGCGAGCCTACGCAGGGTACGGCACGCCGTCGTCAGGTCGCCCGCGCTGGCAAGGCGGCGCGAACCCGCGCCGGCCCGATGGCGCGCCTCAGCAGCCCGGTCGTTGGGACGGCAACCAGGCTCAGGGCGCGCGCTGGGGAAACGGCGCGCAGGGCGGAGGTCCCGGCGGTCGCGGGCGCTGGGCGGGCGGCCAGGGCGGTAACACCACGCAGTACGCGCAGACGCAGCGCTGGCAGCAACGCGAGCCACGTCCGCCACGACGCCCGGAGCCTGAGCAGCGCCGTCCGCACGCGCCCGCGATGCCGCCCGGCAGCACCATCGATCCCTTCGAGCTGTTCTGCGCCTATCATCTCGGCATCACCGCCAACGACGGCTACAAGATCCAGAACATCCACGAGGTCGCCCGGCGCTTCGGCACCAACGCCGGTGCGCTCCGGCAAACGCTCGCCGCCTACGGCATGGACGCCGAGGATCTCGTCCACAGCGGCTTCGACCTCGCGAGCGCGCAGATCGACATCATGGTCGCGCCCGACGGCATCAGCCGCCGTGAGCTCGCCCGCCCGCTCTACGACGAGTTCGTCGGCGCACCGCGCAAGGTACGCGACTGGGCGCGCGAGATGGCCGAGGCCGAGCGCTCGATCGAGCGCACGATCGGGCAAGACGGTCGCTGGTCGCCACCGCCGCGCGATCCTACCGGCAAGCAGTCGTAGTAGCCTCCCGTGCACGATCCCTTCAGTGTCGCCGGCAAGGCGGTGATCGTGACCGGCGGCGGCACCGGCATCGGCGCCGCGATCGCGCGCGAGTTCGCGGCCCGTGGCGCGCAGGTGCTGATCGCCAGCCGCAGCGCCGAGCATCTCGATCCGGTGGCGGCGGACATCCGTTCCGGCGGGGGCACCGTCGAGAGCGTCGATCTGCGACGTCCGTGACGCCGCGCAGGTCGAGGCGATGGTCGCCCGCGCCTACGACGCCTTCGGACGGCTCGACGTGCTCATCAACAACCATGGCGCGAGCTTCTTTCAGCGCGCCGAGGAGATGAGCCCGAACGGATTCGCGACCATCGTCGCGATCAACCTGACCGGGACGTTTCTCTGCTCGCGCGCCGCGGTGCGACGCTGGATCGCCGCCAAGACCCCCGGCCGTATCATCAACATGTCGTCCGAGGCGGGCGTCGACGGCTCCCCGGGCATGAGTCACTACGGCGCCGCCAAAGCCGGCGTGATCAACCTCACACGCTCGCACGCCGCCGAGTGGGCGCCGCCACGGCATCCTCGTCAACTGCATCGCCCCTGGTCCGATCGACACGCCCGAATCCGGCGATCGCACCTGGCCGACCCCCGAGATCCGCCGCGCCGTCGAGCGCTCGACGGCGCTCGACCGCCTCGGACGGGTCGAAGAGATCGCCTGGCCGTGCATCTTCTTCGCGTCGGAGGCATCGTCGTACGTGACCGGCCAGACGCTCTCGGTGGACGGCGGGCCGACCTCCGGCCTCTTCCACCTGCGCTGAGGCGGCGCATGCGGCTCGCGCCCGGGCTCGCGGCCCCGCCCTTCACGCTCGACGAATTCAGCGGCGCGGCGCATGGGTTCGCGAGCGGCGCCGCTACCGCCGCGGGCGCCGTGCGCCTCGAGCTGCTGGTCTTCTGGAAGCACAATTGCGCCACCTGCGAGCTGGTGCTGCCGCTCGTCGAGCGCCTGCATCGCAGCCTCGGACCGGCGGGCGTGCGCGTGCGCGGCGTTTGCCAGAGCGCGCGCGCCGACACCGAGGCCTTCGCGGCGCGCCACGGTCTCGGCTTCCCGCTTCTCGATGACTCGGCGTGCCGGGTCTCGGCGGCCTACGAGATCGAGGTCGTCCCCACTCTGGTGCTCACCGATCTCGCGGGAAACGTCCGGGCGGCGTTCGAGGGCTGGGCGCGCGCCGACTTCGACGCGCTCGCGGGCGCGGCCGCCGCCGAGCTCGGCGTCGCGGCGCCGGAGATCATCGCCCCCGCCGACGCCGTGCCTGACTTCCGTCCGGGCTGCGGGTCGCGCACGTTCGATCCCGACATCGCCAAGCGCCTCGAGGCGGAACGCGCCGGCGCTACCCTCGTGGCACGGCGGATCGAGGTCGGCGACCTCGACGACGCCGTCGAGCTCTTCTTCGCCAAGGGGCTCACCGACGGCCTTCCCATCGTACCGCCCACCGAAGGCCGCGTGCTCCGCATGCTCGAGGGCACGCGCCGGCATCCGCAGGAGATCGTCGCCGTCGTGCCGCCGAACCTCGTGCCGGTCACGGTCGAGAAGGTGGCGATCAACGCCGTCATGGCGGGCTGCAAGCCGGAGTACTTCCCGGTCGTGCTCGCCAGCGTCGAAGCGGCGTGCGAGGAGCGCTTCAACCTGCACGGCGTCGTCGCCACGACCTACTTCCCGGCGCCGCTCATCATCGTCAACGGACCGATCCGCCACGCGATCGGCATGAACGCCGGCCACAACGCGCTCGGACAAGGCAACCGCGCCAACGCGACCATCGGGCGCGCGCTGCCGCTGGTGATTCGCAATCTCGGCGGCGGCCGTCCTGGCGAGATCGACAAGTGCACGCTCGGACACCCCGGCAAGTACACCTACTGCTTCGCGGAGAACGAAGAGGCGAGCCCGTGGGACCCGCTCCACGTCGAGCGCGGCTTCGCGCGTGAGGACTCGACGGTGACGCTCTTCGCCGGTGAAGCGCCGCGGGCCGTCATGGATCAGGCGAGCCGCACCGCGCAGAGCCTCTGCGAGTCGCTGGAGCGCGCGCTCGCGACCGTCATGCATCACAAGCTCCATGGGCTGGTCGACGCCGTCCTGGTGCTGGCGCCCGAGCACGTGCAGAAGTGCGCCGCCGACGGCTGGGGCAAGGCCGAGATCCGCCGCGCCATCCAGGCGGTGACGGCGCGGCCGCTCCGCGAGTTGCTGCCGGACGAGCGCTGCGCCGAAGGCATGCCCCTCAAGATCTTCGGCATCACCGGCGAGCCGCCGGCCGCCATGCTCGACATGCCGCTCGCGAAGTTCCGCACCGACGACCAGCTCACCATCGTCGTCGCCGGCAGCGACGCCGGCATGTTCTCGGCGATCATCGGCGGCTGGGTCGCCGGCGACATGGGCTCGCAGATGACGACGCGGAAGATCGAGGTCTAGGGAAGCTCGGAGCCTACGACTCGCCCCACCAGCGCGCCATGTCGAGCTCCACACGCTCGAAAGGCTCGGCGCGCGCCGTCTCCGCTCCGCCGTGCGCTCCGACGACCACCCACCGCTCGCCCTCGAGCCGATAGACCTCGAGCGTGCGAAGAATCGGATCGACGATCCACAGGTGGCGCACCTGCTCGCGCGCGTAGATCGGCATCTTGCGCTTGCGATCGAGCGTGCCCGTGTGTGGCGACACGATCTCGCACACCCAGTCGGGTGCGAGCGTGAACGCGGCCGTCTTCGGGAAGACAGCCAAGCGCTCGCGCCGCCACCCGGCATGGTCAGGCACGAGCACGTCCTCGCCGAGATGCAGCTCGGGCTCGTTCAGGATCCACCAGCCGCCCGGCGCGTCAGGGCCGTCGGTCGGCCGATTGAAGCGATCGAAGAGCACGCTGCCGAGTGCGATCTCGGCGAGCGCGTGAGGGGTTGCGGGACGCGGACTGGTGTAGAGCTCGCCGTCGATGATCTCCGCCACCAGGTGCTCGGGAACCGCGATGAGGTCGTCGTAGGTTGCCTTCCTGCGCGCTTGCCCCATGGCCGGAGCCTAGCACGGGTGGCAGGCGATCAGGAACGTTGGGCACGGGGGTACGAGTAGCGGGCTTGCATTTCACGCCACGCAAGACGTAACCATCAAGCGAGGTTTGCCCATGAGTGATCGTATCGTGCTCGATCCGACCGACGAGCGCAGCCCGGTCCGGCGGACGCCGGTGCGGCGCCCCGCGGCGCTCAGCGGCGTCGTCGGCTTGCTCGACATCCGCAAGCCGCGCGGCGACGTGTTCCTCGATCGCCTCGAGACGCACCTGCGCGCGCGCGGCATCGACGTGCAGCGCTACAGCAAGCCCACCTTCACGCGACCGGCGCCGCAGGACCTGCGCCGGCAGATCGCGACCCAGTGCGACTTCGTGATCGAGGCGCTCGCCGATTGAGGGTCGTGCACGACGTGCAGTGTGCACGACACGACATTCTTCGAGGGTGAAGGGAAGCCGGCGGTCTTCGTCGCCTCCGACGAGTTCCGGGGCGCGGCGCAGGTCCAGGCCGACGCGCTCGGCATGCCGGACGTGGCGCGCGTCTTCGTGCCGCATCCCATTCAGGACCGTACCGACGACGAGATGGCCGCGCTCGCCGATCAGGCGTGCGATGCGATCGTCGCGGCTTTGACGACACGCGAGCGCTGAGGCGCGCGTCGGCGACGCCGACTAGTCGAGCGCTGCCCGCACCGGCCCCGCGATCACCTCCACGGCGCGCGCGAACGCCGCCGCATCGGGATAACGCCACGCCGTGCGCGAGCCGCGTCACGCCGACCTCCGCGAACGCGCGCGCCAACGCCGCCGCCGCCGGCGGATCGTCGAGCGGCAGGGTGGTGAGCTGGACGACCTCGGGCGCCGGGCGTCCCGCCGCCGCGGCGAGCTCGCGCAGCTCGGCGATCGGCGCCCGCACCGCCTTCGGCTCCGTTCCCATCGGCATCCAACCGTCGCCGAAGCGGACGGCACGCCGCAGCGCGTGGGGGGCGCGCCGCCGACGATGATCGGCGGCCGCGCTGGTCGAGGCAGGAAGAGAAACGGCTGCCCGTTGGCCTCGACCTCGTCGCGCTCGAAGCAACGGCGGAGAAACTCGAGCGTCGCATCGGTGATCGCGGCGCGCTTGGCGTACGGAACACCGAGCGCACGGAACTCGGGCTCCATCCACCCGACACCGACGCCGAAGAGAAGACGTCCGCCCGAGAGCTCCTGGATCGTCGCCACCCATTTGGCGGTCGCGAGCGGCGGACGGTAGGGAAGCACGAGGACGCCGGTTCCGAGCGCAATCCGCGTCGTCGCGCCGGCCAGGAATGCCAGCGTAGCCAGGGGATCGAGATAGCGTCCGCCCGAGCCCTCGGCGTTGTCCGGCGGGATCGCGATGTGGTCGGCGACCCAGAGATCGTCGAGACCGGCGGCTTCCGCGGCGCGCGCGCATGCGAGCACGACCTGAGGGGTCGACTGCGGCCCCATGTTGCGGAGACAGAGGCCGAGCTTCATCGCTGCGCGTCAGGATCGAGCGAGACGCCCTTCCACGTGCAGTAGCGGCGCAGACCATCCTTGGCGAGCTCGAACGCGATCGCCATCACGAGCGCGTCGTCGAGGGTGCCGTCGTGCGGCAAGTCGTCCGGGATCAGATCGATCTTCTCGCCGAGATAAGCGACGCCCGCCGCCAGCAGACTGATCGTGTAGAAGGGAATCTGGGGGCACGTGCGTTTCTGATGGTCGCGTAGACACATGAGCGCGAGGTCGAGCTGAGCGCGCAGGAGGCGTCCCGGCGCACCATCGAGGCGCGCGGCACGGTCGCGCACCGATTGCTCCTCGGCGAAGAGATCATCGATGTCGGCCGGCGCGAGCGTGTTGGCGAGCTCGATCACCGCCTTGGTCATCTCCTCACGGGTGAGCAATGGACGCGGAGTGTAGATCGCGCGAGGCTCGACCTTCGGCCGGGCCTTCCTTCTCGCTGGAGGCTGGCGCGCGCTCCTGGTTGCCATGGCGCCCTGCATAGCCACAGCCGCGTGTCGGACGCAATGCCGGTCGGCGCATCTCGGCCGCCCAGCACGTCAACGGCGAGTTGCCATCGGCCCGCGGACAGGGGTACTCGTAGTCTCGATGGCGGGAACCAAACCTCCTATCGTGCCGACCGTGGGGATCACCTTCACTTCCGTCAGGGTGTCCAATCCGCGAAGGCCCGACCTCGGCGCAGTCGAGCTGGAGTTTCTCATCGACACCGGCGCGATCTACAGCACGGTGCCGGCTGGCACGCTGGAGAGTCTCGGCATCATCCGGCTGGAACGCCAGGAGTTCACGCTCGCCGATGGCACGCACCAGGCCTACGACGTCGGCGAGGCGTTCTTCGATCTCGGCACGAAGGGCCGGACCTCGCAGGTCGTCTTCGCCCCCGAGGGTGCGACGCCACTTCTCGGCGCCTTCACCCTCGAGAGCCTGGGTCTGATGCTGAATCCGGTGACGCGCGAGCTGCTCCCGATGCGCCTCTTCCTCGCGGCTCAGTCGGCGCGGGCGCGCTGCACCGCGGGCCGCTCGGAGAGACGCTTCACGTAGTCCTCGAGCGCCGGGTACCCGGCGACCAGCCCCATGAAGTTCGCCCAGAGCAGCGTGCTGCCGACCATGACGTCGGCGGCCGAGAACTGCTCGCCGAGGATGAACGTGCGCCCGCTGAGCGCTTGCTCGAGCACACCGGCGACAGCCTTGAACTGCGTGCGTCCCTTCTCCACCGCTTCCGCCGAGCGCTCGGCCTCCGGCAGCATCACGGTGTTCATGAAGACCTGCACCAGCGGCGGCTCCAGGGTCGCCATCGTGTACACCATCCACTGGTAGTAGAGCGCGCGCGCCGGCGTACCGACGGGCGGCGCGAGACGCTTCTCGGGGAATTTGTCGGCGAGGTACATGCAGATCGCCGCCGACTCGAACATCGCGACGTCACCGTCGACGAACGCCGGCACGACGCCGTGGGGATGGATCTTCAGATACTCGGACTTCTTGTGCTCGCCCTTCGACATGTCGAGGCGAACGAGCTCGTACGGAGCTCCGATCTCCTCGAGCAGCCAGCGTGGCCGTCCGGCGCGCGTCTGCGGAACGTAGTAGAGCTTCATGGGCCTCTCCTTTGGGTAGCGGGAATGGGTTCGACCGGCGCGTATGGTGATCCCGTCCCCGCGCTGAGTCCAGCCGGGACAGCGATCGGCCGTGGGTCGGAAACCGAACCTACGACCCAGCCGTCGAAGAAGGCGCCGCTACTCCTGGAGGCAGTAGACGTGCAGTCCGACGTTGCAGTTGCGGGTGCCGAAGTTCCACCAGGCCGCATCGCGTAGGTCGCGAATCCGAAGGTGCCCTGGAGCGAAGTGGTCAGTGTCCAGTCGTCGCAGGTCGATGTCGAGCGTGCCGACGGCCCCGGCGTCGACGCTCCGGTCCACGCCGCCTCGCTGGCGCTGTTCAGTACGTGCCGTTGGCGGTCTGCCAGATGCCGCTCGGGATGATGCCCGCCGGCGGTGATCTCGCGCCCGAGCCGATCAGAGTGCCGTCGGGCCGGACGTAGGCGGCGGCGGGGGTGAAGCGCGACGCCGCGGACGCTGTGCTGGTCGCCATCAACGCTTTGTAGGTGCCCGGAAGGCCCGCCGCCGGACGCCTCGTTCGCGCACAGCTCGTCGGCCGCGACCAGCCCGGCGCCTCCCGGCGTGAAGCCCGCGAGCGTCGCGAACGCGATGTTTCCCGACGCCGGCGGCGGCGCGAGGTTGGCGGTGCGGTCGACCATGAAGCAGCGCAGTCGCCGCGAGCCGACGCAGTCGGTGTTCTGATCCTGCGTCCAGGACGCCGGTCCGCCTTGCGTGTGCCCGCCAGTCCGCTCGCCCGACGCCGAGACCGTCCAGTCGGTGCACTTGGATCCCACCGACTCGGTGCCGTTCTTCGTGGTCCCCGTCCAGACCGGGGCCGTGCCCGACGTCGACGCCGTTCTCATCGAGGTGGATCGGATTGAAGATCTTGTTGGTGACGATGTCCGAGACCGTGTTCGCGAACGGCGTCCCGTCGACCCTGATGAATCCCTGCGCCGCCGCCGAGGCGCGTGAAGGCATCGACGGCGTCGGTCGACAGCCAGGCCTTGTAGGTCCCGGCAGGCAGCGCCGGCGAGGCGTCGAGCGCGCGCGCGGCGCAGATCGCGTCGGCGCCGAACGAGACCGCCCAGGTTGCCGTTGTGCAGTGGTCGAGGTCACGAACGTGAAGTTGAACGGGTTCGGCGTCGCCGTGACGGTGGGCGTCGGCGTCGGAGCCGTACTGGTAGGCGTCGGCGTCGGTGACGGCGTCTCGGTGGCCGTCTCCGTCGGAGTCGGGCTGGGTGTCGGCGTCTCGGCGGTTGCCGTCGGCGGCGGCGGCGTGGGCGTCTCCGTCGACGGCGGCAGCGAGGGCGTCATGGTCGGCGTCGGCGTACGGGTGCGCGTCGGCGTCGGCGTGCGCGTGCGGGTGGGCGTCGGTGTCGGCGGCACGCAGAAGTCGCTGCGCAGCGGATGGTTCACCATCGCGAGCAGCTCCTCGGCACGCGGCGCCTCGTAGCGCAGCAACTCCTCCGCGTTGCACTCGTGATGCTTCCGGACGCACTCCAGGTACTTGTCCAGCGAGTTGAACGGCGGCGGGACTTGCAAACCCGGGCATTCATTGGTGAGCGCGTCGAGGTCCGCGCCGGTCGCCATGCTCAGCGAGTCGTAGGAGATCTTGTCGGCGCTGCAGCGTCTCGCGATCGCCTCCTCGAGCTTGGGAATGTCGGTCGACTGGATCTTGTTGAACTCCTTGGTGCAGGTGACGTCGGCCTTGTCGAGACACTCGACGGAGCTGTTCTTCAGCTGCACGCAGGCGAAGACCGTGTCGATGCATTTGCGGAGGTGCTTCAGTTTCTTGCTGGCGAAAGACGCAGCCGCCTTGCCGATCGCTTTGTGACACGTACTCGCAGCCTTCGCCTCGTCCGGATCGGGAAGCCCCTGGGCACGCGCCGAAGGCGCGCCGGCGACCACGATCAGCGCACCGATGGCGGCGATCAGCAGCGCACGCAGATGCAGAAAGCTCTTGTGGGACGGCACGTTCGGCGTCGGTCTATCCTCCACACGGCCGGCGGTCCGGTCGCGTCCATCCATCTTGGCGGCTGCCCGGCGATCCAGTCAACCGGAAAGATCGCACTCGATCGAGTGCGGAATCGCCCCCGTCCAGCAGATCGTCAACCGGCTGGTTGCTGCTGCGTCACGCAGTGGAAGGCGCCGAGACCCCACACCAGATCGGTGGCCTCGATGCCGAGCACCTGCCGCGACGGAAAGCAGCGGCCGAGCGTCGCGAGCGCGCGGGCGTCGTTGGCGTGCCCGAAGACCGGTACCAGCACCACCTCGTTGGCGACATAGAAGTTTGCATAGCTCGCCGGCAGGCGCGTCCCCTCGCAGGTGACGACGCCGGGCGTCGGCAGGGTGATGACGTCGAGCGGACGGCCGTCCTGGTCGCGCGCCGCGCGCAGGCGCTCGAGGTTGTCACGCAGCACGCGATAGTTCGGATCGGCGGAATCGTCCTCGACCACCGTGACGACGGTGTCGGGCGCGACGAAGCGACTCAGATCGTCGACGTGCCCATCGGTGTCGTCGCCCTCGATGCCCTCGCCGAGCCAGACGATCGTGCGCACGCCGAGGAAGTCGCGCAGCGCGGCTTCGATCTCGCCGCGCGCGAGCCCGGGGTTGCGGTTGGGATTGAGCAGACACGACTCGGTGGTGAGGAGGGTGCCGCGTCCGTTGACGTCGATCGAGCCGCCCTCGAGCACGAGACCCGGCGTGAAGCGCGGCACGCCGAGCAGGGCGGCGACGTGCGCCGGCACCTGGTCGTCGCGATCGTAGGGCGGGTACTTGTCGCCCCAGGCGTTGTAGCGCCAATCGACGATCGCTACCTCACGCGAGACCGTGCCCGGAGCACCGGCCGGGTCGCCACCGGCTGCCGCACCGTCACGCACCACGAAGATCGGCCCGTGGTCGCGGCACCACGGCTCGTCGGTGGGAATGCGATGCAGGAACACCTGCGCGCGCTGCACACGTGACGAGCGGCTGAGCAGCGCTTGCACCTCGCGTTCGTGCCCCTCGTCGCTGACGTTGATGTGCACCTGCTCGCCGTGGCTCAACGCTTCGACCATGCGGAGCCACAAGCCGGGAATCGGCTTGAAGTGCCCGGGGAAGCTGATGCCCTCGCGGCGCGGCCACGAGAGCCACGTCGCCGCGTGCGGCTCCCACTCGGCCGGCATGCGGTATCCGAGCGCGCGTGGGGTTGGCTTCTCGCCCACGGTCAGTCGACCAGCCGTCGGGTGATGTCGCCGTAGGCGTCGACCCGGCGGTCGCGCAGGAAGGGCCAGTGCGTCCGTGCCTGGTCGAGCGCGCCGAGGTCGCACGCCACCACCAGCACCTGCTCGCGGTCGGTGCTGGCACGTGCCAGCACGCGTCCGGTCGGATCGACGACGAAGCTCTGCCCCCAGAACTCGATGCCGGGACCGCCGACCGGGGTCTCGTGTCCGACACGGTTCGGCACCGCGACGAACACGCCGTTGGCGATCGCGTGGCCGCGCTGCACCGTCTCCCACGCGGCGTGCTGGGCGCGGCCGTACTCGGCTTTTTCCGCGGGATGCCAGCCGATCGCGGTCGGGTAGACGATGATCTCGGCGCCGCGCAGCGCCGTCAGGCGCGCCGCCTCGGGGTACCACTGGTCCCAGCACACCAGCGTACCGACGCACGCCTTGCGCGTCCGCCACGCCTGGAACCCGAGATCGCCGGGCGTGAAGTAGAACTTTTCGTAGTAGAGCGGGTCGTCCGGGATGTGCATCTTGCGGTACTTGCCGACCATGGCGCCGTCGGCGTCGAGCACGGCGGCGGTGTTGTGATAGACGCCCGCGGCGCGGCGCTCGAAGAGCGACGCCACGATCACCACGCCGAGCTCGCGCGCGAGATCGCCGAGGACGTGCGTCGTCGGTCCCGGAACCGGCTCGGCGAGCGCGAAGTTGGCGTGATCCTCGGCCTGGCAGAAGTACTGCGACCGGAAGAGCTCGGGGAGACAGACGATCTCCGCGCCGCGCGCCGCCGCGGCGCGAACGTGGCGCATCGCCACCTCGAGGTTGCGTTGCGGATCCGGACCGCAGCGCATCTGCACGATACCGAGCCGCACGGTCGGCGCGCGCTTCGCGCTGGCCGTCTCGCGCCGGCGCGGCGTGCGCGGGCGCGCGCGCTTTGGCGCGGCTGTCTTGCGGGACCGGCCGCGCCGGGCGACATGTCGTAGAGGTCGCGCCCCGCCGCGCGGCGCACGCGATCGACGACCTGCCATCGCGGTACTACTCCTTCGCCGATGGGGCGTTGGTCGCGCCGCCCCGGCCGCCACGCCGCCGCCGGCGCCGCGGACGGCTCGGCGCGCCACCGTCACCGGTGCTCGCAGCGTGCGGCGTCGCGGGCGCGGGCGCGCCGCGCCCCCGTTCACGTCCACGCCCGCCGCGTCCACTCCGCCGCCGGTCGTGGAAGCCCGCTGTCGGCGGTGGCACGTGCTCGTGCGTGCCGTGATCGAAATTCGGCACGATGACGCGCGGTAGTGTGCTGCCGATCGTCTTCTCGATCGCGAGCAGATCGCGCTCTTCCTCGGGCGTGACGAAGGTCAGCACCTCGCCGACCGCGCCGGCGCGCGCGGTGCGGCCGCCGCGATGGATGTAGTCGTCGGGCGAGAACGGGACGTCGAAGTTGACGACGTGCGAGATGCCCTCGACGTCGATGCCGCGCGCCGCCACGTCGGTGGCGATCAGCACCGGGTACTGCCCGCGCCGGAACGCTTCGAGCGCCGCGATCCGATCCTCCTGACGGCGGTCGGAATGGATGCTGGTCGCGGGCACGCCGCTGCGGGTGACGGTACGCGCCAGGCGGTCGGCATCCGCCTTGCGCTTGACGAACACCAGCACCGAGCGCATCGCCTCGCGCTTGAGCAGCGTGGTGAGGAGCGGCGCCTTGCGCTCCTGCGCCACCGGGTAGACGCTCTGCACGATGCCGCTCGCCGGCTTCTGACTCCCCGACCATGACGGTCACGGGATCGCGCAGGATGTCGCCCGCGAGATGCCGGATCTCGGGCGGCATCGTCGCCGAGAACATCAGCGTCTGTCGCTCGGTCGGGAAGCGCGCGCAGAATGCGGCGGATGTCGGGGAGGAAGCCCATGTCGAGCATGCGATCCGCTTCGTCGAGCACCAGCACCTCGACGGCGGAGAAATCGACGTAGTCGAAACGCATGTGGTCGAGCAGGCGGCCCGGCGTCGCCACCACCAGCTCCGCGCCGGCGCGCAGCGCGCGCTCCTGCGGCCGCATGTCGACGCCGCCCACCACCGACACCGCGGTGATGCCGACGTGGTAGCCGATCGCCAGCGCCTGCTCGTCGATCTGCATGGCCAGCTCGCGGGTCGGCGAGAGGATGAGGGCGCGGCACTTCCCGCGCGCGCCGGTGTGCATGCGCTGCAGGATCGGAAGCAGGAAGGCGGCGGTCTTGCCGGTGCCGGTCGACGCGCAGCCGATCAGATCGCGCCCGGCGAGGCCGACCGGGATGGCTTCGGCCTGGATCGGCGTCGGACGGGTGTAGCCCATGTCCGCCACCGCCTCGGTCAGCGCCGGAATGAGCTTGAACTCCTGAAACGTCGTCGTCATCGCGTCTGACGCTTATGTGCCGAAAGGCGGCGCCGAGCAAACGGTCGCCAACCGACCCCGCCCTCAGCCGAAGGACGCGCGGAAGCTCTGGTAGCCGCGCAGCACGTTGTTGAGGGCGAGGACGGGCGCCGCGACCTCGATGCGGCGCACGCGCTCGGCCATGGCGCGCAGCAGCGACTGCATCTCGAGCTGCGCCACGTACGCGCCCGCACAGCGGTGCACCCCGTGCCCGAAGCCGACGTGATCCTTGGCGTCGCGCGTGACGTCGAAGCGGTCGGGATCGGCGTAGCGACGCTCGTCACGGTTGGCCGACGCGAAGACGATGAGCACCCGGTCGCCGGCCGGGATCAGCGTGCCGTCGACGTCGTAGTCGTCCGCGCACACGCGACTGAAGGCCCGCACCGGCGTCTCGAAGCGCAGCGCCTCGTCGACGGCGCGCGCGATCAGCTCGGGACGCGCGCGCACGAGATCCCATTGCTCGGGATGCCGGCCGAGCTGGAACAGGAGATGACCGGTGCCGAGAATCGTCGTGTCGAGGCTCGGGGCGATGTAGTCGATCAACATGCCGGGGACGTCGCCCGCGTCGACGAGTCCCCGATCGGCGGCGTCGAACAAGCGTGCCGCCCAGCCGTCGGGCCGCAGGTGCCGCCGCTCGAGCTTGCGCGCGTACACGACCATCTCCATGAGCATCGCGAACGCCCCTTCCGCGCGCGCGTTCATGGCGCCGAGCGCGTCGAAGGTCGCCGCCGCCCACGCCCGCATGCGCTGTCGGCCGTCGTCCGGAAGTCCCACCAGATGCGAGACCACCGCGACCGGCAGCTCCTGGGCGAGATCGGCGATGCCGTCGAACGAGTCCCGGGCGGCCAGCCGCGTGATGAGCTCATCGGCAAGCCGCTGGACCTCGGCCTGGATCTCGCGGATCGCGCTCGGCGTCATCGGCTTCATCAAGATGCCGCGCAACTGCCGATGCACGTCGCCGTCGGTGGTGAGCGTCACCCGGGAGACCTGGCCGTTCACGACCTCGTTCATCGCGACCCCGCGACCGGAGATCAGCCGCGCGTCCGCGAGCAAGGCGGCACGGACGTCGTGGAAGCGTCCGATCGCCCAGGCGCCGTGTGCCGAGAGCCAGACCGCGGGCCCGCGGTCGCGGATCTCGCGATAGAGCGGATAGGGATCGACGATCGCCGCGTCGTCGTAGAGATCGACGTCGAGCTCCGCGCGCGCCATGGTCACGTACTCATGACATGACGCGCGCGGCTGCCGCCAATATCAGTCGGCCTTGTCCTTGAAGAAGCCCGGCGGCCCCATCTCGTTCTTGATCGCCGGCGAGCTGTACACCGCCTCCCAGCAGACGCCGGCGCCGTTCCTCAGTTGAACGGTGAGCGGCTGTGTGACCGGCATGGACGGCATATCCAGATTCAGGCCCTTCCCTTTGACGATGATCTTCGCCTTCTCGACCAACCCCTCCTTGAGCAGGATCTGCTGCAAGCCGTGGGGCGTGAGATCCTTGTCCTTGTACTTGAAGCCGGTCGGCTTGTCGGACCAGCAGGCGGTCGGGTTCGAGGCGTTGCAGAGACCATTGGCCGGTGCGAGCCCCTCCGCGATCTTGGTCGACGTGCCGTCGTAGACGCAGAGGAGGTAGTCGGTGGTCGTGAGCGGCGTTCCGAAGTCCGGCACCTTCGCCGTCGCCGAGCCCTTGATCCACTTCCAGATGAGCTTGTCCTTGTTGTCGTCGGGCTGATCCTTCAAGAGCAGGAACGCCTTCTGCCCGATGGCGGGCGTCCGGCAGCCGGCAATCGGCGCCGCGTCGCAGGTGAGCGGCGTCGCCGTCGGAGTGGGCGTCGGCGTTGTGGTGCCGAGCGCGTTCAGTACTTCCAGGCTGGCGAACTGCGCGGCGTCCCCCGCGGAAGTGCCATTGAAGTTGACCGCGTTTCCCCACGCGTTCAGCGATATGTTGTTGAACGAGGCCGGCGCCGTCCAGAAGAAGGAGAACGTCGTGACACCCGCGGCCGCCATCTTGGGCCCCGTATGCGTGATCTCGTTGCGCGAGCCCGTTCCGACCAGCACCTGGGTGTTGGCGGAGTTGCCGCCGCCGGTGGTGAGCACGCCGTCGAGCGCCGACACGTTGAGACCGGCATGCGTCTGCGACCCGACCTCGAAGACCTGGAACGTGAACTCGTTGGACGAGCTCGGCAGCACCGTCGTCGGCCCGGTCAGCATCACTGTCGGGATCGTGCCGCCGAAGTGACACGAGTTGCATCCGCCGGCGCCGAAGCTGAAGGTCGTGATGCCCCCGGAGAACGCGTGGACGTTTGCGGCGGTGGCGAACGTCGCTGCGATGGCGAACACGAGCGGGGTCAGGCCGCGTCGACGGTCATGCATGGCTCGATCTCTCCTCGCGCCGATGCTGCCGCATTGGCGCGGCGTGGGTCAAACGAAATCGACTCAGAACGGGTAGCGCAGAGCAAGCCGCGGCGGGACCGCGTTCTTCCTGATGATCCTCTTGTAGGTGTTCGCGCTGCGGCGTGCCTTGGGTCTCAGGCGGTCCGGGTCGTAGCGAAAGAGACCGAAACGAGGGAAGTAACCCGAGACCCATTCGTAGTTGTCGATGAAGCTCCAGTGGAAGTAGCCGCGCACGTCGAGGCCGTTCGCGATCGCGTTCTCGAGCACGACGAGGTGCTGCACCAGGAACGACGCGCGTTGATCGTCGTCGGCGTCGGCGAGACCGTTCTCGGTCACATAGAGAGGAAGGCCATAGCTTCCCGCCGTCGTCAGCACCTCGCCGAGCCCTTGCGGATAGATCTCCCATCCGAATTCGGTGCAGCGCGACGGACAGGGGTTGGTCGTGGGGTTTTCCGGCGTGCTGTAGCTGGTGATCGGGAGGAAATCGAAGATCGGGATCGTCGGGGTGGGCGACCCGCCGATGCCGAGGGTCTTGCCGCGGAAGTAGTAGTTGACGCCGACGAAGTCGGCTTTGCCGACGAGGTCGGGCCGCGACTCACCCGGATCGAGGATGCCGTTCGCGTTCGGGTCGGTCTGCCCGAGAATGATGGAGTTCAAGAAGAGACGGTTGAAGAGATAGTCGGCGTGCTGCGCGCCGAGGATGTCGTCGGGATTGTTGTTCCGGAGAGGCTCGAAGGCGACCATGTTGTGCACCGGGCCGACCTCGCACAGCACGCTGTCGCCGTCGGCGTCGGCGGTGTCCCACGCCTTGAGCGCGTCATAGGCGGCGGCGTGCCCTTCGATCTCGTTGGTCAGCACGGCAATGATCCCAGTGAAGGTGAAGACCCCTGGAGGAAAGAATGTCGCCAGGACGTCCGGGATGTTCGCGTAGCCGCTCGCGGCCACGGGCACCGGCTCGTTGAGCGGCGCCCAGCGGTCGGCGAGATCGCCGAACTTCCAGCCGACGTAGGCGGCGTACTTCTCGAACTCGGTGACCAGGCCGGCGTCCAGCCAGCCCGCGGGGCCGATGCCCCCGGGGATCGGCGCTTCGGGGTCGATTCCACTCAGGGCGTCGCGGACCGCGATCGGATCGTGAGCCCAGAGCGGCATCACGTAGTGCAGCAGGGTCACGAACGGCACCATGCCCTCGGCGTGGATCGCCGCGAGGATGGCGCGATAGCGCGCGACCTCGGTCTGATCGGCGAGCGCGTCGAGTTGCTGCAGCGTCGCCAGCGTGATGCCGCCCGACGTGTCGACACCGGCGGTCGAGGTGGGAAAGATCCGGCTCCATTCGAGGCCGAGGCGAAAGGTGGTGACTTTGACGCGTCGCCGTACGAGATGGAGGTCGTCAGCGTAACGCGACAAGAATCCGGGACCGTCCTCGGGGAAGTCGCCGCTCACCCAGTCGTTCGCGAGGTTGTCGGGATCGTGGACCCAGGCCCACCAGTCGCTGTTGGTATCGTCGTTCGCGGGATCGACTCCCATCTCGGTCTGGAAGCCGCTGATCGCGGTCCCCCAGAGAAATCCGGGCGGGAAGTCGGCGCCGGCGGGACGGACCAACGCGACGACGAGCGCAAACGTGACGGCGGCAACGATCGAGAAGGACGGCATGAGGGGGACCTCCTCTGAGAGCATGGGCCATAGCACGGGCGCTAGCGTCGGTTCCACCTTTTTCGACGCGGCCGCCGCCGCTGCGGACCTGTGACCCTTCAACTGACGCGAAAGCCGCCTGCCAACGAACGCCACACCTTTACAGCGACCGAGCATCTACGCTATGTGCCTACTACTGGTGCCCCTCTCTGCCGTGCCGCCAGTGGTGCCGAAGCCAACCGCCGATTCCACGAAGAGGAGGATTCCCCATGAGCCGTTCCGCCCTGGCCGTCAGCCTGGCCGCCGTCCTTGCGATGCCCGCCAGCGCCTTCGCTCTCGCCACGTGTCCCGACAGCACGGCGCCAGCCATCTTCAGCGCCGATCCGGGCTCGGTGAAGTGTCAGAAGACGATCGCCAAGGTGGCGACCAAGTTCTACAAGACCAAGCTCAAGACCCTCGGCAAGTGCATGCTGCAAGGCGTTCCGGGCCTCTGCCCCGAGCCCGACGACGTCACCAAGATCGAGAAGCCGGTCTTGAAGGCGGCGGAGAAGATCGCGGCCGACTGCGGCGACGACACCGTCCAGGGAGGTCTTACTTCCTCCTATTCGGGCCTCACCGACGACAGCGTCATCGGCACCTGCATGCTGTCACAGCACAACGCGACCGCCGACGTCCTGCTCGGCATCCTGACCGGCACGCCGGCGCAGTACTCGAACGAGCCCGGCAGAGCGACCTGCATCAAGAAGATCCAGGGCGAAGGCATCAAGTACACGATCGGCGCGATCAAGACGATCAGCAAGTGCCTCGACAACCAGATGAAGCTCGGCACGGCGGGCAATCTGGCGCCGATCTGCATCGGTGGGTGGTCGGGAGGCTCGTTCGTTCCCCCGACCGACCTCGAAGGCCGCCGAGAAGCTCGCCAAGCTCCAGGAGAAAGCGGAAGCCAAGGTCGCCGGCGGTTGCGAGCAAGCCCAGCTCTTCGGCGCGCTCGACACCATCTTCTCGTGCGCCGGTCACAATACGATCCCCGGCCTCCAGGCGTGCGTCGTCTGCGAGGGCTGGACACGCGCCCTCGACACCGTCGGGCAGCAGTACGGCGAGACCGGGACGTTCGTCGCCAACGGACCCGGTGCGCTCGGCACGGCGGTGAGCGGCGCCACGGCCGGTGACAAGATCCTGCTCGGGTCCGGCGACTATGCCGAGGAGATCACGATCAACGTCGGCCAGGACAACCTCCAGATCGTCGGCTGCGGCGGCGCGACCGGCGACCGGCCGCGCATCATTCCGCCGGGCACGCCTCCCGACTCCAACGGCATCTTCGCGGCGGGCGTGAACGGGCTCCACTTCCAGAGCCTCGAGGTCTTCGATTGGGACGACAACGGCATCTTCGTGCAGGGCGCGCTCGGCGTGTCGTTCCGCGACATCATCGGCGACGGCAACGCCAACTCCACCTATGCGATCTTCCCGGTCGAGAGTGACGACGTCCTCGTCGAGGGTTGCTTCGCGACCGACGTCCTCGACGCCGCGATCTACGTCGGCCAGTCGACCGACATCACGCTGCGCTTCAACACGGCGACCGCCAGCCCTGCCGGGCATCGAGATCGAGAACTCGGCGAACGCCAGCGTCCACAACAACTACGCGACGGGCAACAGCCGGCGGCATCCTGATCTTCAAGCTGCCCGGCCTGCCGGTGCAGCTCTCGAACGACCACGAGATCTTCAACAACGTCTCGATCGCGAACAACATCGTGAACGTCGGCAGCGGCACCGTCGGCCTCATCCCCGACGGCACCGGCATGCTCATGCTCTCGACCGACACGACGAGCATCCACCACAACATCATCACCAACAACAACTCGTTCGGCCTCGCGGTCGTCGACCAGGAGGCGATCAACGCGCTCGCCGGCTCGCCGGTCTTCAGTCCCACGAGCCCCGATCAGGCCTCCTTCGACAACGACGTGTTCGACAACATCCTGCAGTTCAACGCCGCAGGCCCCGGACACCACGCCGCCGAACGACACGCCGCTCTCCGCGGATCTGCTGTTCGTGATCTTCGAGGAGTCGCTGCGTGGGCGGCAGCAACGACGGCGCCGCGTGCGCCGACGGCTCCGAGTGCCCCGGCGGCGCCTGCGGCGTCGATCACGGCAACTGCTTCGACGGCAACGTGACGTTCAGCAGCGCGCTCCTCGCAGACAACGACTGCCCGTAAGCAGGGCAGTCGTCCTCTGCCGTGCAAGGCATGACGACCACCACCGGACCCAGGAGCGCGGGGAGCGCTGACGGCGCTCCCCGCCCTTCTTCTCTCCTCGCCGTCGCGAGCGTCGCCGGCGCTGCGCCCTACCCCACCACGATCAACGATTTCCGACCTGCCCGGCACGCAGCCGCTCACCATCACCGACAACTTCCTCGCGCCGTCGAACCTGCACCCCGTGCCACGCCAACTACGGCTTGCCAGCCGTCGAGCCGTTCCGCGGCTGGCAGGGCTCGATGATGGCGCAGTCCGGGCGCGATCCGCTGATGTTGGCGGCGCTCGCGGTCGCCAACCAGGACCTCGCCGCACTCCGGCGAGACCTGCCTGCGCTGCCATCTACCCGAAGGGCTGGCTCGAGGGACGCTCCGTGCCCGAGGACGGCTCGGCGATGACCGCCGACGATCGCCACGGCGTCCAGTGCCGCGTCTGCCATCGCCTGGTCGATCCGTTCGCGGCCGCCGAGAACCCGCCCGAGGACGCCGCGATCCTCGCGGCGCTCACGGCACCGGTGCCGACGCTCGGCTCGGCGATGATGGTGATCGATCCGCTCGACCGCCTGCGCGGACCCTTCGACGTCATCGCCGACCTCGGCTTCGATCCGCACCAGCCGACGGCGGAGACACTCGTCTCGCCGTTCCATCGCAGCGCCGACATGTGCGGCACCTGCCACAACGTCCGCAATCCGGCGTTCACCCGCAACATGCTGCGGCGAGTACGAGCTCAACGCCCTCGACACGCCGGGCGATCCGACGCTCGGCTTCCCCGAGCAGTCGACCTACGACGAGTGGGCGGCGAGCGAGTACGCGGCGACCGGCGTCTCGGCGCCGCAGTTCGGCCGCAACCGCGACCGTCGTCTCGACCTGCCAGGACTGCCACATGCCGGCCGTCGACGGCAACGACGCCGACCGCGGGCACCGTGCGCGACGACGTGCCGCTGCACGACTTCGTCGGCGGCAACACCTTCATTCCCGACGTCCTGCCGCACCATCCCGCGTTCGGCGGCGAGGTGGACGCGGCGCTCTTGCAGGAGACCGTCGCCAAGGCGACCGAAGCATGCTCCGCAAGGCCGCGACGCTCTCGCTGACGCTCGCGGGCGGCACGTTGACGGTGCGCGTCACGAACGAGACCGGCCACAAGCTGCCGACCGGCTACCCGGACGGCCGGCGCATGTGGCTGCACGTGCGCGCGTTCGACGCCGAGCGCGCCGTCGTCTTCGAGTCCGGGCGCTACGTCTTCGCCACCGCCGATCTGCTCGGCTACGACGCCGTGCCGATGGACGCCGACTACGATCCCTACCTGCACGTGTGGGAGACGATGCACGGCATGAGCCCGACCGTCGCCGCGCTCTTCGGGCAGCCCGCGGGACCGAGCCTCCATCTGGTGCTGAACAACGTCCGCGTGAAGGACAACCGCATCCCGCCGCGCGGCTTCACCAACGCCGCCTTCGAGGCGTTCGACGGCGAGCCGGTCGGCGCGACCTACGCCGACGGGCAGTACTGGGACGAGGCGGTCTACCCGGTGGGACCGTCCGCGGTGCAGGCCGAGGTGACGCTCTACTACCAGACGGCGTCGCGCGAGTACGTCGAGTTCCTGCGCGACGAGAACGTCACCACCGCCGCCGGCAACGTGCTCTTCGACCTGTGGGACCAACACAACAAGTCCGAGCCGGTCGCGATGGCGCACGCCTTCGTCGAGTCGGACGCGACCGCCGTGAACCGCTGCCACAAGACGCTCGCACGCCTGCACCAGCGTCTGCGCACGAAGTACCTGAAGGAGTGGGCGAAGTGCTACGCAGACCGAAGCGTCGGGTCTCACCTGCGACGCCATCGGGCGCGACGCGCGCATCGCCGCCGCCGAGACCAAGCTCCGCGAGAAGATCGGCGGCTTGAAGGATCGGCGCTGCGCGGGCAGCAACCTGACGCCGATCACGCTCGGCCACGGCGCGACCTGCCCGGTCCCGTGCGCCGACGACGTCGCTGTTCGACATGAACGACCTGGCGTCGTGCGCGGTCTGCATGGCCGAGGCTCTCGGCGCGGAGACGCTCGAAGCCGCCTACGGCGTGCGTCCGCCGGCCGTGCCGGCGACGCTGCCGGGAGCGGCGCAGTCGTGCCAGCACGCGCTTTCGAAGGCCGCGACGGGTCTCGCGAACGGGTGGACGCGGACGCTCGCGAAATGCGAGGAGGCGAACCAAACGGGCGCGAACGATCCGGTCGTCGACTGCGCCACCGACCCCGACGGCGACATCGCCAAAGCGGCCGCGAAAGCGGAAGCGCGGATCGCGAGCTGCGACGACTTGAGCGGTCTCGCCGGCTGCGCGACGAGCGGCACCGTCGCGGCGACACGGGCATGCATGGAGGCGGCGATCGGCGGCCTGGCGCCCGGCTTCACGGGGGTGGCCTACCCATGACGAGCCGGAACGGCGTCCGCTACGCGGTCGCCGCCGCGATCGCGATCGTGGTGCTGGCGGCATCGGCGACGGTGCAGGCGCGGCCCACGTACTTCGACGTCTTCACGAGCACCTACGGCATCGGCCCCGGCGACAACCTCAACGCGTGCGGTACGCTGTCACTATCGCTGGACGGGCACCGGCGCGCGCAATCCGTACGGCAACGCCGTCGAGCAGCAGCTCTACCTCGGCAAGACGATCAACCAGTCGCTGCAAGACGTCGAGGGCATGGACACCGACGGCGACGGGTTCACCAACGTCGACGAGATCCTCACCTTCATGACGCTGCCCGGCTACTCGTGCAACAACTTCTTCGACGCCATCGACGCGCCGCCCGACTATCACACCTACATCACCCCGATGGTCGCGTCGTGCCTGGAGCCGCTCGACATCCGGATCTCGCATTCCAGTGTCAACATGATCACGGAGGTGGGCGAGGTCGGAACGGTCGCCGTCCAGGTGTTCAACAACGGCAGCGACTTCCCCGATCACGATCAACTCCTACGGCCTGCTCGCCGGCGCGCACAGCTCGCTCGCGGTGAGCGGGCCGCCGGCGCCGCTCAACATTCCACTCGGCCAGAGCATCACCATCGACGTGACGTTCACGCCCGCCAGCGTCGTGATCGCCTCGGGAACGCTTCGCATCGAGTCCGACGATCCCGACGAGGGCACGCTCGACGTGCCGATCAACGCCATCAGCTTCGTCCCGGTGGTGGCACCGCCGGCGAGCCGGGCCGCCTGTCTTCGCCAGGTCGAGCGCGCCACCCGCCGCTACGGCAAGACGCATCTCCGCGAGTTCGGACGCTGCTACCTCGACGAGGTGAACGGCCTCGCGTGCGACGCCGGCGCGCGCGACTTGAAGATCCAGCAGGCGGCGGCGCGCTTCCACGCCAACATCGGCGGCAGCCACGACGCGCTCTGCACCGGCAGCGGCCTCACACCTTCCCTTCTCGGCATGCCCCCCACGTGCGGCGGCGGATGCGGCGCGATCAACCTGACCAGCATGACGGCGCTGGTCGATTGCCTCGAATGTCGCCAGAACGAGGCGACGGGAGCGATGCTCGCGGCCGCCGTCGGCACGACGCCGCCGGATCTTCCCCTCAACACCGCCGGCAGCAGTGCCGCCGGGAGCTGTCAGAAGAGGCTCTTGAAGGGCATCCAGACGGGCATCGATCGCATCGAGAAGCTGCTCGGCCGCTGCGAGGTCGACAACATCACCGCGGCGATGCCGGTCGATTGCGCCAGCGCGCTCGCCGGCGACATCGCGACCGCGCAGTCCAAGGTCGATGCACGGATCGGCACCTGCAGCGACACCACCGGGCTGCTCGGCTGCCTCTTCGAGACGCCCGACCCGACGTGCCTCGGCGACGCGGCGCTCACCATCGGCTCGGACGTCACCGACGCGGTCTTCGGCCTCGAGTGATGCGCGACTCCAGCGCTGCGCGACGAGTGGTGTGACTCTCGACGAGAAGTAGCGCGCCCGTCTCTCAGTCCGCGAAGAACGCCAGCGTCCGCACCTCGATCGACTCGCGCGGCGGCGCATCGGGCGGACTGGTCGGATCGTCGAACGCCGAGTGCGCGGTGAAGCGCGCAAGCGACGCGTCGGAGTCGAAGCACTTGAGGAGCATCGCCTCGTTCGCCTGCATGTGGGAGAAGTAGAACCAGCGGTGTGCGGGGTTGAAGCGGAGCGAGTAGATCTCGCCCAGCCGGTCGCGATAGCGGAGATCGGTAAGGACGAGATCGCGCATGCTGATGGTGCGGGCGTCGCAGACGGCGAGCGGCGACTCCTCGACCCGCCCGCGAATCGGCTTCCACACGTTGACCACCGCGAAGCGCCGGGAGACGAGTCGTTCCGCTTCATCGGGAAAGAGATCGCGCACGCGCTGCGGGCCCGAGCCTTCGGTGTAGTCGTTGTGGGGAAAGCGCACCGGCATCTGCGCGCCGCTCTCGTTGCGCTCGGCCCGCGTCGCGCAGCGCACGTTGTGGTCGAACGCGACGACGCGTGCCGCGCCGGTCAAGTCCTTCACGAGCGCCGCGACCTCGGGATAGTAGCGCGCGCGGACCGCGTCCGGGTCGTAGAGGTCGTCGACCGCGGTCGTGAGGCGCGCGAGCGCGAATCCTTCGCGGTCGAGCGAGGGCCGCGGGTCGAGGTCACGCGCGTCGTGGATGGCGACGCGCCGGCGGTCACCCTTGGTGTTCCTGCGCGGCGTGTCCGCCGAGACGTCGTACAGGTAGAAGAACGGCCTCTCCGCCATCTCCGCGAGGTAGCTGAGCGTAGACTCCACCATGGAACGCCCCTCAGCGGCCTCCGCCGCCCAGGCCTTCGCTGCCGTATCGATCCGCGGGTCCGGCCCCGCCCTCGCCGAGTCTGCCGCCCGGGCCGAGGTGGCCCCGTCCTGGAACGTGATTCACCTCGACGCGGATGCCATCGGGATCCTCGAAGAGGACCGAGTAGTAGCCGGGAGCGAAGTGCGGGCTGTCCTCGGGCGGATGGATGATCCGCGCCGCGAGCTCGTCGGTGAGGAAGCGATGGATCGCGTCCACGTCCTCGCGGCTGCGCGCCCGGAAGCAGAAGTGGTGGAGGCCGGCGCGATTCTGGTCGAACGGCCCGCCGTTCGCCGCGGCCGCGCCGCGCACCAGAACGCCCGTCCGGCTGCCGATGCAATAGACGGTGTCCGCATTGCGGACGAGCGTCTGCATGCCGAGGAAGTGACAGAGCTTCTCCCAGAACGGCACGGCGCGCGCGGCGTCGTTCACCGTCAGCTGGATGTGCGCGATGCCGTTCAGCTCGATGCTCATAGCTTGTCCTTGAACTGCGCGCTGTCGTTCCGGATCGCGGGTGCGGGATAGCTCGACCCCCAGCAGACGCCCTGGCTGTTCTTGAGCTGCACGGTGACGTGGGTGTCCTGATCGAGGGAGAGCGCCGGCATCGCGAGGTTCAGGCCCTTGGCTTTGACCTTCACGCTCGCCTTGCCGCCGATGCCGCTCTTGAGTGTGGCCTTGGTGACGCCGTTGGGAGTCCCGTCACGGTCGCCGTACCGTATGCCGGTCGAGCCCGCGAGCTTCCAGCACGGCTTGCCGTGGCACGTCCCGCCGGCGGGGAGCGCCGCCCGCAGAAGAAGACTCGGCACGCCCGCGCTCTCGTCGTACACGCAGAGATCGTAGGACGTCGCGCCGCCGATCGGGTCGCCGAAGTCACCGACCGTCGTGGCTGCTCCCTTCGTCCACTTCCAGTTGAGCAGATCCGCGGTGCTCGGGCGAGCGGTCGCGCAGCGTGAGCGAGCCGGTGATCGCCACCCGGCAAACTGGCTCGGGCGCCTCGACGCCGGCGCAGACGCCGCTCGTGCAGGCGTCGGTGGTGGTGCACGGGTTGCCGTCGCTGCAGGGTGACCCGGTCGTCTCGAACTGACACGTCGCCGAGCAGCAGTCTCCCGCGCTCACGTTGCCGTCGTCGCACTGCTCGCCAGCCGTGGTGATCGGCGTTGCCGCAACCCGTCGGGGTGCAATTGGCGTCACAGCCGTCGCCGCTCTCGAGATCGCCGTCGTCGCAGAGCTCCGGAGGCTCGGTGACGCCGTTGCCGCAGGCGGTGACCTCGTCGGCGCCGACGTCGACGCGCGGGCCGTTGACGCGCGTGCCGCCATCGAGGTCGGTCTCGCCCACGCCCGGCACGAACGCCGGGTCACCGGCATTGATGGCGCCCGACGCGGCCGTCAGATGGAAATCGAAGGTGGGGCCGACCGTGTCGACGAGCACGGGTCGAACGAGCCGCTGTTGGCGTCCTGGCCGGTCGCGAGCCGATAGGCGTTGAAATCCGCGTATGACGTGCCGTTCCACACGAACTCGACCGGCGATCCGTCGCGGTGCCAGACGTTGTAGTCGAGCGCGTTGTCGACGTTGCCGGCGTCGGAGGTGAGCAAGCGCGGTTGTCCGGACGCGAAGAAGATGTTGTTCCGGACCTGGTTGTCCTCGGCGTACTGGATCCAGAGCTCGCCGAAGCCCGCCCCGAGGGTGTCGTTGCCGAAGAGCGTATTGTTCGTGAAGGAGCTGTCGCGGACGCGCCCGACGCTCGGCGTCGAAGCCCCCGAAGACCAGGCCCGCCTTCTCGTTCCGATAGAGGACGTTGTTCCGGACCACGATCCCGCTCGCCACGATGCCGGCTGTTCTCGGCGCCGACCTCGATGCCGAGGTCGGACTCCGTGACGACGTTGTTCTCGATCACGATGTCTCTTGCCGCCGTCGACGTAGATCCCGCCCGCGTAGCCCCCGCCATGCTGACGCGCGCCCGCGTCGACCTGGTTGCCGCGACAGACGCCGTTGCGCGCGACCTTCGTCGGGTTCGGGGTTGATGTCGGTCTCGCCGCCGATGAAGTCGATCCCGATGTTGTTCACGTCGCGGACACGTTGTTCGTCACCTCGAAGTCGGTGACGTTGCCGTTCAAGCGTCAAGGCCTCGCTCTCAGCCGGGTCGCAGTCGTAGATCTCGTTGCCGTCGATGATCAGGTTCGAGATGGGCTGGTCGGCGCGTGGCGTAGACGGTGATCCCCATGGCGTGCTGGCCGCGGATGTCGTGGATGCGGTTGTCGCGGATCTCGATGTGCGAGCCGGCTCCCAGGATCCGCACGCCCGAGCCGTCGTTCACCCCGAGGTTGTTGCGGATCTCGAAGCCGACGAGCTTCACGTAGCTGCGCGAGTCGATGAGGACGATGTTGTCGCCGGGCACTGCCGTGCCGTCGATCACGGGCGACTCTCCCGCAGCCGCCTGCAGCGTGATGTGGCCGTCGATTGCGTTGCCGCTCGCCGGGAACGTGATCTTTTCGAAGTACGGGGTCGGTTTCTCGTGGACGTTGATCGTGTCGCCGGCGACGGCAACGTCGAGCGCGGGCTGGATGCTGGCGAAATCATCGCTCCCCGAGGGACCGACACTATAGGTGGTCGCGCCGACAGAAGGCGCCACCAGGAGGCTCACGGCCGCGAGCACGACGAGGTGACGGGAACGACGGGGACCGGCACGCATCGCCGAGAGACTAGAACGGCGGGGCTGCTTACGCCAGAAGCTTTACGAGACGCATATGACTAGGTGAATCCATTTATCTCCAAACGCCTTGCGGAGTTGGGCAGGCATCCTGTAGCAAGTCCCAGCGTAGCTACGACGTTCATGGCAACGACATCCGACCCTTTGTACGAATGGATGTCGGCGCTTGCTTTCGGCGCGGCAGGCGTCATCGCGTATGAGTTCGTCTTCCAAATCTACGGCTACGCGAACGTGCCCTCCAACGAGGCGGATCTCGGGGCCTTCTTCCGCGGACCACCGGCCGCCGCCTTCGGCGCGCTCACCGCGATCGTCGGACCGCGCATACACGCTGGCGGAATCCCGCCTCAGCGACGCTCGCGGCAGTAGTGTACTTGCTTCTGCTCGCGTCTCTTCTCGTCGTCATGCAACGCGTTCCCGGTATAACCATCCCCCGTGCCGTGAAGTTGCTAATCCTCACGCTCATCATCACCTCTCTTCGTTAAAACCACACAGTTACTGCGCTAATAATAGTATCCACACCAGTTCAAACTCTGCAGCATCTACGCATACTCCTCCCGCACCACAGCATAACCCACTACTACCGCTCATTCGAGCTCGTCGCCTACTCCTGAGCAGCTCTCCGGGCCGGCCACGGAACTCGCGCGCATCCGAGCGAACGCTTATCACAGCGAGCGCTCGTCGCTACCTTACGCTTCACGCTATGAACTCGCGGCGATGACGTCGTATAGTCTCGCCGTGGACTGTCGACAGTCCGTCACGACGCGAGCACCGACGTCGCAGTCGAAGCTCGTAGCCGTGGCGGCAGCAGCGGAGCCAACTCCGGTGAGCTGCGCCACCTTTTGAGTCCACTCCACTACCCCTAACCTCTTCACCTTTACCGTGGGATCCCTCCGCGCACCATCGTGTTCAAGGAGCGCTGGATGACCGAGAACGGAAAGGTAACCGTCATCGACGCGATGGAAAAAACGATCGGACCGCAGGGTCCGGCTACGATCGAGTTTCACGTCGCGAGACCGGACGCTGGGCGGCGGGCAACGTCAAAGTAGACGTCTCCGCCCACGGCACCTTCATCGTGACGAGAGAGTTCGTCGTCAACGAGCGGCGCGCAATGGTCTTAGGAGCGCCTCGACGCTATGCCGACGCGTCCCTCGCGCATTCGATCCGCTGCACTCCGATTGTCCGCTCATAGCGTCGTCCACTTCGAGAGCCCGTATGCTTCGTCGCCGTGACCGTCCTTCGAGCTGCCGAGGCGGTCGGCATCTCCGTCGACTGGCGGCCGCTGATGCTCGACATTCCGTCATTCGGTGGCTCCGCGCGTCTCGACCGTGACGATCGGTGGTCGAGAGTCAGCGCACTGCCTTTCAGTGGACGGGCATACCACGACGCGCGCACGCGCCCGGCAGCTTCGTCAAGGCGCGAGCGACGCGGCGATCCAAGTGGGGCCGCGGTGAGACGACTCAGGTGGTGAGCTCCAAGGCGAAGCAGTCGCCAGACACAGGCGGCGGGCGAGCCGGGGCGGGCTCGGGCGTGGCGGTCGGGAGGCCAACGTGGCGGAGGATGCGCTCGACGACGACTGGGTCTTGATCTTCGCGATCAACCGCAGGCGGCCGCCACAGATGCAGGCGAGGACATCGATCGCAAGATCCGCCGGTGCAGGTCGGCCCAGCCTGCGCAGTCACGACGGTGACCTCCTGCGTCTGGCTGCGGTGCGCGGCGTGGGCCTCGTGCAGCTACCTCTTTTCTTCGTCGGTCCAGATCTGCGGCGCTTACGCTCCATGCCGTTCTCGTGCCGTACGAGGATCGCTCGACTGGGATCTGGGCGCTGTATTCGTCACCCACCATCTCTCAGCGAAGGTGCGGGCCTTCGTCGACTTCCTGACTGCGCGCTTCGGGCCAGAGCCGAGTGGGACGTCAGCGACGGTGTCCCCACGGGCGTGCGCCGCTCGCGCCGCTCCGCCCGCGCGTGATCGGCTTCTGCCGCCCGGTACTCGCGCAGCTCGACCTACCTCTAGGCGCGACAGGTCTTCTGTGCTTGACTGCCAGCGGAAGTCTACCGAAGAGAGCGCCGCAGGATGGCGCTCGGTGCCTGTATCGTATCCGGCTTTCACGTGGTGAGCACCTGTCCCGTTTGAGTACGCTCCTTGGCGAGCCGCTCCAGATGGCGACCGGCGTGTCTTTCAATTGCCGGCGCGAATCAGTTCGGCGATCGAGAACTGCTCTGCGGTCGTCCCCATTTCATCTCCAAAGTTGAGTACCACCCATCCTCGCCGGGAAAGCGGTGGCTCGGCAACGCGACCCGCGTCGCGTGTCCGAGTTGGACGTCGACCATCGTGATCGCAGACGCGAACGCCATGTTGTAGGGATAGGAGGCCTTCGTCGCCGTTGGAATCGTCTTTGTCCCGACCTTGGCGGCGTGGATGATGGTCTTCCAAAGCTCACCCGCCCGGTCGTACATATCCGCGTACGGAATCCCATAGAGCTCCTTGTCGATGACCAGGACCCGTTTGGAGTACGCGTACTGCGGAAGTTTCCATACCCCCTCGACGACGTAGACAGGCGTTTCTCCCACACCTCGTCGAATGCCCAGTCAGCCGAGCGCAGCTACCATTTCGTCGGGAAATTCTGTGCCTGCCACACCGCGAGCATCTCCTTCTCGCCGAGGAATCGCCAGTCCGTCCAGGCCGGCTGTCCGCTGTACCCGTAGTAGCTGTCTTGATCGAACTCCTCGCCGAAGAGTGCGTCGAACACTGGGCGGTTGATAGCCGACGCACTCGCCGTAGCGTTGGCAAGTAGAGCCAGCTGTCGTCCTGCCGCGCCGGGTCGAGGTAACGGTAGTAGGTAAAGCCCACGCCCTTCAGGTCGAACGGCTCGATTAGTGGGTGGAGCGTCTCCTTGTAGGCTATCTCTTCCGTATTCGGGACTAGGTTAGGCTTCGGATCGATGTAGAGCCGGTTGACGTACCAAAGCCGCCGGAAGTGTGCGATCAGGAAGTGACGCTCGATGGCGAACTCGCGGTCGGCCGTGATGGATCCAGTATCAGCGTCGAAGTTGCGGAGGTCGAAGTCGTCGCCGTTGTAGAACTTGTAGTTGAAATTCCAGATCAGCTTATTGGCGATTTGCGGATCATTCGCATCGAGGTGCGGAAACGGGGCGCCCGCCACGTAGCCCTCGAGATGAAGCCCATCGGAGGTGAGTCGCACTTGGGATGCATATTTCTCCGTGGCTTCCTTGTATGCGGGCGGCCACTCGAACGATCGCGACGCAATCCTTCTCATCGGGAGACCACGCTCCACACACCAAAACACACCCGGTGATACGACGTTCCTCACTCGCTCCGCGCTCGATGGCCGGATGACGTCGCCGGGTTGGACGTCAGCCGAGACCTCGGATGCGCTCAGCCACAATACCAACAGAAGACATATCGCGAGCGGCTGCGGCCGGCAGTGCACCGTGAAGGCCAGACCGCCCGACGACACCTCGGCCTCGACGTCAGTCTCCGCCTCCCAGCGGAGCGACCACCAGCCGCTTCACGAACAGATCGAGGAGCGCCGCGACACTTCCTCTCGGCTGCATCCTTTCATGTCTCGTCAAACACTTCGTCTACGAGACGCATCATCAGGCGATGCCACGTTCCCAACGGGGTGTCCTTTCGCTCCCTGAGGATCGCGAGGCGCGCGTCTAGATCTCCGGCGTCCCAGCGTGGGATCGCCGCGGTTCGCGTCGAAGAACCCATCGAGTTCGACGCACTGGTAGCAGACACCTTTCTGTGCAACGAGCGCGCAGGTCTGCGCATATTTTGCTTCGAGCGTTGCGCGCGCCGTTTGAATCCAGTTCTTCACCTGCCCGAACGTCGCCCCCATCAGCTCGCCCGTCTCGGCGACAGTGAAGCCGTAGACTTCCTTTAGCAGCAAGGCGGCCGACTGCTCGGGCCGCAGATTGCGCAGCGTACACGCGAAGCAAATCACCAGGTGCTCGCGCGCGATCGACTTCACCTCCGGCGAGCCACGCAGCAGTCGACTCTCCGCGACGAACGCTCCATCTCGAGACGCGCGTTCCTTGTCGTCGAGGAGCAACGATTCCTTGAACGTCGAATGACGGCGCAGATGATCGATCGCGAGGTTGGTGGCGATGCGAAAGAGCCAGGCGCGGAGCTCGCGGGGATCGTCGGGCAACCGAGAGGCTTCGAGCGCGCGCACCGCGGTCTCCTGCACCAGCTCTTGCGCCACGTCTTCGCGCACGACCATTCGGGTCAGATACGTCGTAAGCTCTCGCCGGTGGGTTTCGTAGCCCACCGTCAGGCCGTCTTGTCGGCTCGCCGTCATGACGACCCTCCTCCCTGCGTTTCGATCTCGCGCGTCCCGCTGGAGAGATTGCCTCCGTGGCGCGCGGTGGCGAGCCGGTGCGTCGTGCGTTCGAGGCGGTCGCTCAAGCTGCAGGCGAGGTTCTCGAAGAACGTTGCGGCGATGCGCGGGCACTCGCGGCCCAGACGCAGGATGCAGGCGGCGTCGAGGACGAGATACGCGGCATCCTCGACGACGATGACGTCGGCACAGCGCGCGCTGTCGCGGATCGCGGCCATTTCGCCGAACGCGTCGCCGTGCACGATGGTGTCGAGCAAACGGTCCTCGCCCAGCCGGACCTCGGCACGGCCGCTCACGAGGACGTAGAGCTCCGCGCCGCGCTCGCCGTGGCGGAGAATGCTCGCGCCGGCAGGCGCCATCTCCACGCGCATCATGCGGAGAATCCTCCGAGTTTCGACGGGCCGCAGACCGGCGAACAGCGGATGCTTGCAGCCAGATGTGCCGCGTGGCCGGATCGGAGAAGGTCGCCGCTCGCGGCCGCCGGCGCTGCACAGTGGCACGTGGCCGGCGCACCCACGTGCGTGACGAGCGCGACACCGCGGTCGACGCATCGCACGACACCTTCCCGCAACTGCGCGAGATAGTTTCCTGCATATGAACTGGCGTATCTCATGGCGTGCAGGGTCGGAAAGCAGGCGACATCCCGCCGTCGTCCGGGGGCCTCCCGTGCGCGTGCCCCACTCGGGTGGTCGCACCGCCTACGGACCTCCACCGATAGCGATGTCGTCGCCCTCGAGCATCCCGAGGTGGTACCTGAGCCGTTTGGGCGAGCCTCCGTGCCATCACCCCTGTAAACGTATACGCCCGGAAGCCGGATGAGGAACTGAGCCCAGACGGCCAGGTGTCCTCGCCAGCGAGTATCCGGGTACGATCGAGCGGAAGAATCGAGCGGGACGTGGATCGCGCCGGTCAGGTAATGCTACCGGAGCGTCCGCCCGTCACGGCATGGTCATAGAGTCATAGGCGACATGAAGGGTCTTACCCGGGGGACGTAACCCCCTTATCGGACCTCCGCCCTTCCTTCGCGCTTCTTTCTGTTCTCCTCTCCCCCATAGCGTCAGCACAGCGTGCCATGGTGTCAGCGTGGCCTGAGGAGCCAGTCTGATCCCTGTCATCACCATGAGTCCACAGTACGCGCCGCTGCATGCGCCCTGCAAGCCCCTCATTCCTCGTAAGAGCAGCCGCTAAACTGTAATCGCAAGCACTCGCCGTGTCTTCAGTGGCCTATTAGCAACCATCAGTTGCTTAACAACGTCTTCCCAATACCAGACTTCAGCTGCTATTTCCATCCTGCTAGTCGCGAGATTAAGCAGAACGTAGGCCAACCTGATCACATCCTCGCCAATCCTATCATTAGCCATAAGACGGACGCGGCTGGGCCCCGGCGAAATATGGCTAGCCGTCTCCAAGCACGACGGGTGCACCTAGATTCTATACTCATCGATCACGCCAGAGTTCGGTCAGGCTTTGCGCCAATTCCTCGCCATCCTCTTCTATCTCCCCGTCTCGCTCTTCCTTCAGCTCTCTTATCTCTCCCTCCAGATCATCCTCTACTATCCTATCTTTTTTTCCTACCTACTTCAACTATCTCTATACTACCCATTTCCTCTCTTTCCTCCACTCCTCCTCTAAATCTTTTTCCTCTTCATCCCATTCAATATTATCTTCTTCCCATTAACTCATCTCCTCATACATTTATCTACCTTCTTACACTGCCCTCCTACCCCTTAGCCTCCTCTATTAATTATCTTAATAGCTTTCATCTTCTCTCAAACTCCATATCTTCTACTTAACCTTCCATATACTCTTTCATTCCTAACACTAACCTAACCATACCACTTCCTTTCCTCACTCTTCACATCCTCTCTTTTCTATTCTTATCATCTTTACTACTAGTCCAGTCCGCGCCCCACCCTCATCGACAGCCGTCGGCGCGGATCGCAAGAATTCGTCACTCCGCCCTGGCGCGGAAGCGGCCCGGCTCGTTCCTGCTGACGCCGTCCTCGGCGTATTCGGCTTCCCAGCAGGCGTTGACGCCGTGGAGCTGCACCTGGAGAGGAAGGGGAAGCGGCATCGTCGGCAAGATGAGATGCTGGCCTCGCCCCAACACCGTCGCTTGAGCACGACCCTGCACACCGGGCTTGAGCCCGACCTTCGTCAAGCCGGTGGGCGTACCGGCGCGGTTGCTGAACGAGAACCCGCGCTTGCCCGGTGGCCTTCCGAGCCCGCGCCAGCATCTATCCGTTCCGCACGTGCCCTCTGCGGCTCCCCCCGCATACAGCAAGCTCGGTGTGACCTTGGATCGATCGTAGACACAGAGCGCGTAACCCTCATCGGTACGTGGGTCACCGAAGTCGCTCGGAATCGTGGCGGCGCCGGCTCGCCAGCGCCACTGCAACCGGTCGGAGGACGGCCGTTTGCCGTCGGAGATCGCGAGGCTCGCCTTCCTGGGCTCGACCGGCTTGCGGCAACCCACCCTCGGCGCGGCGACGCAACTCAGCGACAGTGGGTCGCACGACTGGCACGCGGGGCACACCACTTCGGTTTGACACTTCGCCGAACAGCAGTCGCCGCTCGAGGTGTTGCCGTCGTCACACTGCTCGCTGGGATCGAGCACGCCGTTGCCGCAGCTGCAGATCTGCAGGCCCCAGCCGTCGAGCTGACCTCCGTCACCGTCGGCGAGGTCGATGATCTTGAGCGTCCATTTGCCGCCGGCATCCTCCCCGAGGAAGGCGGAAAGCGGACTGCTCGATTTGTGGAGCAGCCCGTCGGTCGGCGGACAGGTGATGTCCCGGCACGCGCTGTCGTCGAGATCGAGGTCGAAATCATCGTCGGTCCCGCACACGCGATTCATGACATTGATGTCGGTCCCGGCAGGACTGATGAGGTGAAGCTCGAGATCGCTCATGAACGAGTGCGTGCCGCGGAGGTCGATGACGTTCAGATCGCTGATCGTCCCGGGCGAAGCGTCGAGCGAGGAGAGCACCTCTCCGAGCTCGGGGATGCTCATCGGGACGTCGGTCGAGGTGTACACGGGACAGCCGGTTCCGGGGACGCAGATCTCCAATCCCCAGCCATCGAGCGTCCCCGTACCGCCTGCCGTCCGGTCGAAGGCGGTCAACGTCCACGTGCCGGCGGCGTTCTCACCATTGAATGCCGCCAGGGACTGACTGGGGAGCCACACCGAGCCGCCGGTCGGCGGGCAACCGATGGGATCACAGGCGGCGGCGTCGAGATCGAGCTCGAAATCGTCGTCGTCGCCGCACACCTGATTCATCACCACCACGTCGGTGCCGGAAGGGCTCTTGAGGTGAATCTCGAGATCACCAACCGAGGAGTGCGTCCCGCGCAACCCAACCACCTTCAGGGAAGTCAATGGACCGGTCGTGCCCACCGTCACCGTCGAGCCGACCGACCCATCGTCGGGGATCTGCCGCGGAACGTCCGCGGCGACGTGCACCGGACAGGTGGGAGGTGGCGCGCCGATGCGCACCGGCGCCTCCGCGGTGTTGTTGTCCTCGTTGGCCTCCGCGAGAGTGCCTTGCGGGTCCAGCGTGACACGCAATGAATAGACGCCGGGCGCGAGATTGGCGTCCGTGATGTCGACGTACTGGCAAGGGAGCCCGGCGAGGTAGACGTCGGAGCAGCCCGCGGTGATGCCCTGGTTCGCGAGACAGTCGGTGTACTGGGGCGTCGCACAGATGGAATCGAGCAGGCAGAAGCCGAACTTGTAGCCTTGCGCGACGACCGTGCCGTGCTCGTCGAGAAGCTCGGGCCGCACGAAGCTCGAGAAGTGCGCATGCCCATGCGCGGTACTGCACGTGAACAGCGGATTGCCGCACGTCACGCCGGGATTCTCGTGACAGTCAGGACAATTCGGCGCGCCGACCACGAGATCGTCCGGCCCGAGGTTGTCGGCGCGCAGCGTGAAGCGGACGAGCGTGCGCGCCGTCGTACCGCCGGCACATCCTTCGGCCACATCCCCCGGATCGACGTCACTCACGAATACCGAGACGTCCGAAACCTGCGGACTCAAATCCGCCGCCGCCCACGCGGATCCGATCGGCTTCGCAACTCCGATCAGGACGACCAGGAGCGGGAGGAACCAGAGGAGCTTCGGACGATGCACCTGGACAGTACTATCATGCGTCGTCCGAAGTTCGAGTGGCGATCGTATCGCTGCCGGGACGATGCAGATGCCATAGGGAATGCGGCGAAATTCGGCCGGCGGATAGCGAGGGAGGTCCCCCACTATCCGCCGCCTACGCGACGCGCGCCGCGCGCGCCACGATCACCGGCTAGTCGTGTCGTTGTCGTCGTCGTCGTCGTTGTCGTTGTCGCTCTCGAGATCGTCGATGTCGTCCTTGTCACCCTCGCGGACGATCGTTTCGGTGGTACGCTTCTCCGCGACCGGCGGCTGAGCCTCGACGATCGTGCGCTCTTTCACCACAGGGGCCGGCGCGACCTCGAGCGTATGGCGCTGCTCCTCGTGCGTCCGGCGCTCGTAGATGGTCTCCTCGGCGGAAGTCGGAACCAGAAACATCGGGAGCGCGAGCAGCGTCGCAAGGGATGCGAACGTGGTCAGTGTGGTCTGTCTCTGTCTCTGCTTGTGTCTGTGCATGGAGCCTCCTTTTCTGAAGAACTAGGCGGCGACGGCGCCGACCTCATCGGCGGTCTGGATCGTGACCTCGGTCGTCACGCGCCGAACCCCTGGAACGCCAGCCACGGCCTCGAGCGCACTCAAGTGGACGGCGTGCTGACTGCGGTTCCCGTGAGCAGCACCAGTCCGTCGTACACCGCGGCGACACGGATGCCGCTCAGTCGCAGCGCGCGCAGGCCGCCGAGTTGGACTTGCACCGCGCGCCGGATCTCGTCATCGGCGTAGCGCCGCGGCTTGACGGACGCGACCCGCAAACGATCGGCGACGCCGATGGGCGCGATCGCCTGCACCGCGCTCACCGCCCGTTCTGCCCCCATCGACGAGGCGACCTCCCCGCTCAGCGTTACCCAGCCCTCCCGTGCTTCGATGACGATGGCGCTGCCTTCGCTTCCGGTCGCGAGCAGCACCGCGAAGCGCGCGCGCATCGCAAGCACCGAGTCGAGCACGTGATCGATCGAGGTCCACACCCCATCGAGCACCATGGAAGCGACCTGCAGCATGCCGGTCGCAATCGCAGGATCTGTGCCAAGGCCAAGTCCCTGCTTTCACGACGATGGCAGTCTCGACCGGGTGGACGGAGGTAAGCCCCGTTGTAGAAGTTGCAAGGTCCATCGACGGCTGATACGCGCGGCGGGCGCAGTGCCGTTCGCGACCGCGCATCGCGCCGCGATGCGTCGTCCGAAGCGAAATAGTTTGGTGCGCGAAGTACGTTGATCGGCGAAGCTCACCGGCAGTACGTTCACGATGTGTCACGGAGGAGACCATGCACATGAGGCTACGAGCAGGCGCACGCGCCGCTGGCTTGATCGCGATGGCGATCGCGATCGCCCATTGCGGCGACAACGAAAACAGCTCGACCGGCACCCCGGACCCGACACCCCGGCCCGGACCGCCACACCGACGGCCGGCACGCCGACGTCGCCCACGGTCACGCCGACGCCCGACGCCACCGATACGTCGGTGAGCCCGACGATCACGCCGACTCCTGGATCAGCCTGCCCGAGCGCCCTCTCGTTCGAGGGCGACGTCAACAACGCCCAGCTCGACCCCGGGTGGACGGGTCAGGGACACGGAGCGGGTGTCATCGACCGCGGCAAGATCACGGTCAGCGTCACGGGCTGCCAGAGTGCGACGCGCCCCTGCGGACAGTGCAACGTCAGCGGGCCGATTCCGAATCCGGATCGCGATGCCGGCACGGCCGACAACCAGCGCTGCAGCAACGACCTCGCGGTCAAGTGCACCTCCAGCGCCGACTGTGGCGGCGCGGCCTGCAAGTTCTTCTTCGGCGCGCCGCTGGCGCTCGCGGCGGGCGGCGTCTCCGCCTGCGTCACCAACGAGGTGAACAGCGAGATCACCGGGACCGTCAACATCGAGGAGGGCAGCAGCGTCTCGACCGTGAGACTCATCTCGCGCGTGTTCAGCGGCCTCGAGATCGCGGCGCCGTGCCCGCAGTGCGAGGGCGACCCCACACCGGCCGACGGCCAGCCCGGCGGCACGTGTGACAACGGGCCGCGTCAAGGATTGGCCTGCGACGTCTCCGGGACGCACAAGAACAGCTTCTTCGGAAGCACCAGCTTCGAGTGTCCGCCGTTCCCGAACGGCCAGATCGCGGCGCTGCCGATCAACCTCTCGACCAGCACGGGCTCGGTGAGCGCCACACTCTCCGACGCCAACCCCCCGTGCCGTGCACGACCGAGCGCGCGGTGCTTCTGCGATACCTGCAACACCGCCGCCGCCGAGCCGTGCTCGACCAACGCCGACTGCCCGCTGAGCGGCGGGCAGCCGGGCGTGTGCGGCGGCCGGCGCTGCCGTCTCGGCCCCAACAACGGCGCCCCGTGCGCGGTCAACAGCGAATGCCCGGGCGGCGCGTGCTCGACTCCGGGACAGGCTCCGGCGCCGAACGAGTGCGAGGACGAGACCTGTGTCGCAACCGCGGCGGATCCGAACGACGGCGAGTGTGCCGGCGGACCGGTCGAGCAGTTCTGCAGCGGCGACGCGTCCTTCCAGGGCTGCTTCATGGACGCCGAGTGCGCCAATCTCAACGCCACGTGCACGATCCTCAAGCGCCGCCCGTGCTTCCTCGACAACGGCGTGGTCGGCGGCAGCGTGACAGCGGTCGGCGCGGCCGATCCGCCCGACGAGAATGGCGTGTCGAACCCGACGCTGGCGACGCTCTTCTGCATCGGTCCGACGAGCTCGAGCGCCGTGAACGCCGCCGGCGGCATTCCTGGCCTCGCGCGCCTGCAGTTGGGGGGGACTGCGACGCAGATTCCCTAGCGTCGCGTCGAAGGCGCGAGCCGGCAGGGCGAACGCTCGCGCATACGCCCGCGGATCACGAAAAACGTGCACGGGGGACCGACGCATGACGCGCGTCGGTCCCCCGTCGCGCGCTCGCTACTCGGTTTCGTACTCGGTCGTCCGCTCCGTCCGAACCGTGGTCTTCTTCTCGATGACAGCGGGGGGCGGCGGAACCGCCTCGACCGTCGTACGCCTCTCTACGACTACCGGCGCCGGCACCGTTTCCACGGTCTCGCGCCGAACGATGGTCTCACGTGACCCGCCGCAACCAGCAAAGGTCGCGAGAGCCACGAGCGTCACACTGCAGACACCTATGAGTCGTCGCATCTGTCGTCCTCCCTTCGGACTCCCGGTCACGGAATCGAGACGTTCAGCGTCTTCTGCGGACCGAGAGGAGGGGACGCAAGCACCGCGCCAGCGCACGCGGGACTGTGGCGAATTCTCACGCGTCCGCCCGCGAGCGCCGGCTGGCACGGCGATCGGCGCGCGGAGTGAAAACGCTACACGCGCCGAGCAGACAAATTTTCAAGCGGGCGTCTGACTGATCCCTTCACGGAAGCTGTTGACGCGCTCCCCGATCGCCTGGCGCATTTCGGCACCGGTCTTCGGCGCCAGCAGCATGGCGAGGCCGGCGCCGAGCATGATGCCCACCGTGAAGATGCCGATCGCCGGCACGAGCTGGTCGGTCACACTGCGCGCCGGCATCAGATTGAGAGCACGAATGATGTCGTCCCGGCTCGGGAGGCTCTCCGTGCTGCCGTACAGACTATCCACGAGGTCTTTGACCTTGAGATTCATCATGATCCACTCTCCTCTTGGTTTGCATGACCGCGACCGTGAACGCGAAGCGAGTCGCGTAGTCGAGCAGCAGCCGCGTCAGCGGCGACGGGATACCGCCGCCGAGCACGTAGCCGACTCCCGCCGCGGCGGCGAGCACTCCGTACGGACGCTGCTCCATTTGCTCGCGCAGGAAGCCTTCGATCTCGTCGGCGGCCTCTTCGAGACCCGTGGCGAGAGCGCGTGCCTCCCGCTGGACTTGACGTCCCTGCTTCTGCAGGCGTGCGAAGCGCGACGCGTCCGACCCATTGCCGGATTTCGACTTCTCGGTTGGTTCTTTCGACGACTCTGTCATGGAACCCCCTAGCGTCGCGCCAAGAGGCGCGCGAGCAGATAGCCTCCGAGAACGGCACCCACCAGGGCGACGAACGGTCGTTCTTTCACCAACGTGCGAAGCTCGCCGTCGAAGCTCTCGAGCCCCGAGCGGACCTTGGTTGCGCGGGCTTTGATGGCGTCGGCGTACCCGTCGCCATGGAGCTCCTCCTCTTCATGCCATGAACTGGACGTACCCTCTGCCATGATCGCTCTCCTTCCGTGTCACCCGCTGCGGCCGAGCCACAGACCCAAGGCGAAGCCCCCGAGCAACCAGGGAATCGGATGCTCGGTGATCTGCTTTCGCAAGGTGAGCTCGTTCTTGACCGCAGTGGTCAGCTCGTCGACCGCTCCACGAAGCTCCGCCTCGTTGCGCTCGATCGATTGTCGCAGCAGCTCGCGTTGCTCTTCTACGTCGTCGCCGTTCACGTCTGCTGCCTCCTCTTGCCCGTGTCGGCCAGGGCGTAGGCGATCGCGCCGGCACCGATTGCGAGATGCGCGGCGCCGACGACCGCGAGTCCCCCGATGAGGGACCAACGTTCACGCACGACCAGCACGACGACGAGCATAAGCGCACACCATCCGATGAGGGCGAGCGCGCCTCCCAAACTCAAGAGTGCCGCGCCGCGAACGGTCCGGGAAAGCCTCTCCTCGGCTTCCAGTCGGAGGAGCTCGAGGCCTTCCACCACGATGCGTTGCGCGGCTTCGACGCCACGCTCGACTGCGCCCACCGCAGACGGCTCGGGTGACGATAGCCGGCGCTCGTTTTCCATGTAGGTCGTTTCGTCCATGGCCAGTGCCATGGAGGTGAGAGCAAGGGCCGTGCCCCGCGACTTGTCGCCGGGAAGCGCAGGATCTTCGGTCGAACTCGGACTGCGCAGTGGACCGAGGCGAGGAAAAAACGCCCCGAGGCTGTAATTCCTACACCCCGAAGCTACTCGCGTACGTCCGACGACCATCATGGACGACGACCATCAGCGTGGGCCAGCGTCGGCGCGCGAAGCCCGCTCGATGCGCATCAAGGCGGGAGCGGCCGGCCCGCGCCGGACGCTCCCGCCTCGAAACAATCGGTCAGTCGTTCAGTCCGCTTTCGCTTTGAATCTGTCGGCGAGGTTCTGGAGCGGCGTGCTGAACTCCGCGTCCCAACACTCGCCGTTGTCGTTCCGCACCTGCAGGGTCACCGTCGGTGTGAGCGGCAACGTCGGCATCGAGAGGTTCACGCCCTTCCCCTTGAGGATGACCTTCGACGCCCCCGCCAGGCCGGCGCGCAGCTTGAGCATCAGAATGCCGTCGGGATCGAGGAGCTTGTCCTTGTACTGGTAGCCTTTGGTCGTCAGCGCCTTCCAGCAGGGCTTGCCGGCGCACGTGCCGCCCGCGGGTATCGTGGCGCGCAACAGCGGCTGCGGCGCCGCCGATTCGTCGTAGAGGCAGATCAGGTATTCCGTCGACGCGACCGGATTCCCGAACGTCGCTTGCAGGGTCTCGGCGCCCTTCACCCACTTCCAGCGCAGCACGTCCTTCTTGTCCGGCGTCTTGTCCTTGAGAAGGATCGAAGCCTTCGCCGGGAGCACCGGTCTGCGGCAGCCCGGAATCGGCGCCGGTCCGCAGATGTACTGACACTGCGCCGTGCAATCGCCGCCGCCCCCGGGCCCGACGTCGCACTCCTCGCCGCAGCCCGCCTGCACGACGTTGTCCCCGCACGTCATCGGGTCACCGACGCAGCTCCCGGCCTGGCAGGCGTCGTCGAGCGTGCAGCCGTTGCCGTCGTCGCAGGGTGTGTCGTTGCTCTTGATGGGATTCGAGCACACGCCTGATCCGGAGTCACAGACGCCAGCCAGGTGACACTGATCGAGCGGCGTGCAGACGACGGGGCTCCCTCCGACGCACATCCCGGCTCCATCGCAGGTGTCGGCTCTGCGTGCACGCGTCGTTGTCGTTGCACGCCGCGCCGTTGCCTTTCGGCGGGTTCGAGCACAGCCCCGTCCCGCTGTCGCACACCCCCGCGTCGTGGCACTGCGAGAGCGGCGTGCAGATCACCGCATTGCTTCCGACGCACGTGCCCGCACCGTTGCACTGGTCGGTCTGCGTGCACGCGTCGGTGTCGTTGCACGTCGCGCCGCTGCCTTTCGGCGGGTTCGAGCACAGCCCCGTCCCGCTGTCGCACACCCCCGCGTCATGGCATTGCGAGAGCGGCGTGCAGATCACCGCATTGCTTCCGCACGCACGTCCCCGCACCGTTGCACTCGTCGGTCTGCGTGCACGCATTACTATCGTTGCACGTCGCGCCGCTGCCTTTCGGCGGGTTCGAGCACAGCCCCGTCCCGCTGTCGCACACCCCCGCGTCGTGGCACTGCGAGAGCGGCGTGCAGATCACCGCATTGCTTCCCACGCACGTCCCCGCACCGTTGCACTCGTCGGTCTGCGTGCACGCGTCGCTGTCGTTGCACGTCGCGCCGCTGCCTTTCGGCGGGTTCGAGCACAGCCCCGTCCCGGTGTCGCACACCCCGGCGTCGTGGCACTGCGAGAGCGGCGTGCACACGGTCGGGCGCCGCCCGCGCACATTCCGCTTCCATCGCACTCCGTGTCCTGCGTACACCCGTCGCCATCCGTCACAGTCCGTTCCCGCCGTCGCGTTCGGGTGGGTACAGACACCCGCCAGACATTCGTCGTCGGTGCATTGATTGGTGTCGGGGTTGCACGGCGTCCCGTCGGGATTGATCGAGGTGACGATGCAGCCGGTCACCGGGTCGACGTCCTCGTCGTCGGGGTCGGCGACGCAGGTGCCGACCGCGCAGCCCTCGGCGGTGCAGGCGGCGTCGACCGGTGTGTTGACGCAGCCGCCCTGCGGGGTGCAGCTGTCGATGGTGCAGTCGAAGCCGTCGTTGCACTCCCCGACCGGGTGCAGGCATCCCTGTGACGGGTCGCAGATGTCGTCGGTGCAGGCGTCGGAATCGTCGCAGTTGAGCGGATCGACGACGCAGAAGCCCGAGGTACAGCGCTCGTTCACGCTGCACGGGTTCGTGTCGACGCAGTCGGCGTTGGTGTTGCAGGACGGAGCGTCGAAATCGATGACGAGCTTCGGCCGGTTGGGCTGCTCGGGGATGTTGTCCTCCTCGCGCGAGATGTAGGGCACGTCGTCGTTGTCCGTCGTCTCGGCCTGATCGCGCACCATCCAGCCGTGATTCGACGTCGGTGCGTTGACGAAGCCCTGCACGTCGCTCGTCACCGTGAAGCTCTTGAAGCCCGCGGTGCCGGTTCCGCCGGCGATGACCTCGGTGTCGCTGGGGCTCGCCTGGTGCGCCGGCTGGGTATTCCACTTGACGGTGCTCTGCAGCCAGCCGTCGTCGATGCGATGCACGCCATGGGTGCGTGTGGCGGTGGCGTTGACTGGCTTGTAGATCTCCAGCGTCGCGGAGTTGATGCCCGAGAACTGCGGGATGATCGAGAGATCGAACTGCACGAGGCCGCGGCGGATGCGAGGATTCGGAGTGGACGACTGGATGATGATGCGCCGGTTGGTCGTACCGCTCCCGAAGAGCTGGTTCGGCCGGTCCTGTCTGACGTAGGCGTCCTGACTGGAGGGCTGAATGGTGATGACCGCGGCTTCGGACGCGACCGAGAGGCCGACGACGATCGTCGCGGCGAGCACTGCCTGGAAGCATGATGACGCACGCACGGGAACCTCCTTCCTGGAAGTGGTGTGCGCGAGGCAGTGGCAACGGGAAGGGTCGGCAAAGAGCAGACGGAGGGGTGGTGCGTCGCTCTGCCGTCGCGGCACTGTTCGTGGTGGCTAGGGAGACATCAGGGCACGGCCTATAGCATGTATCGTGATCCGTTGATCAAATGAAATGTCGAGATGTGCGCCAGGATGACGCAGTTTACCTTGGAAGGAGCACGCCTGACGATGAAGAGCCTCTGCACGGTGAGCGTGGCCGTCCTGACGTTGCAGCTCGCGGGATGCCTCGTGCCCGACGACGGGCGGCGACCTGGCTATCGTCCATACCCACCGCCTGGCACCGGCTACCGACCCGCTCCCCCGCCGCCGGCTCCCTATCCTCCACCCGCTCCCTACCCACCGAGCGGCGGCTATCGTCCTGACTGGGACGATCAGTATTTCGAGAGAATCGTGTGCGCGAGCAAGGACGGTCGGCCGCAAATCTGCCGCACGAGATTCCGGGTCGCGCGCGCCGAGATCGACAAGAGATATTCCAGCTCACGCTGCGATTGGGGACGAAGCTGGGGGACGGACGACCGCGCGATCTGGGTGACCGACGGTTGCCGCGCGCGCTTCCGCGTCTATCCCTACCGGCGGCGGTGAGCCTTCACTCGGCGCTGCAGCCCTCCAGCGCCGTAGGAAAGGACGCGCTTGACCCCCGGGGCACCCGATGTACAAGGTCCCCGATCACCGTCATGCGTGTCCTTTTCGCGAGCGGAATCGACGGCTTCTGCCACCGCTACGCGGTGCTGCACTGGGTGGAGCAGCTCGCCGGCCAGGGCATCGCGGGGACAGTGCGCGCGCACACCGATCCCCGCTTGCTGGCCGATCTCGCGGAGCACGATCTCCTCGTCCTCTACCGTGTGCCGCATGGAGCGTGGATCGAGCATCTCCTCGGCGCGGCGCGCGCGCTCGGGCGCGCGACCGTGTTTGCGATCGACGACCTGATCTTCGACGTCGCGCTCACCGATGCTCCACCGCTGCGGCGCATGGACGCCGCCGGCCGCCGTCTCTGGCATGACGGCGTCGCACGCTACCGCCGCACGCTGCTCGCCTGCGACGCGTTCCTCACCACCACGCCGCCGCTCGTCGACGCCGGGCGCGCGGCGGGGAAGCCGACGGTCCTGCACCGCGCCGGTCTCGGGGCACGCGAACTCGCGCTCGGCGCCGCCGCGATGAGAGCCGCTGCCACCGCGCGCGCGGCCGCGGGCGCGACAGAACGCGACACGACGGTGCGTCTTGGCTATTGGAGCGGCACGCCCACGCACGACGACGATTTCGCCACCATCGCCCCTGTTCTCGGCGACCTGCTCGCTCGCGCGCCCGCGGTGGAGCTGGTACTGGGCGGCCACCTCGACGTCGATCCAGCCCTCACGCGCTTCGGCGCCCGGGTCCGCCGCCTGCCGTTCGTGCCATGGCCCGAGCTGCCGGCACAGATCGCCGCCACCGACGTCAATCTCGCGCCGCTCGCCTGGTCCGATCCGTTCGTCGCCGCCAAAGGAGCGATCAAGTACCTCGAAGCGGCGGCGGCCGGTGTTCCGACGATCGCGAGTCCGACGGAAGCGTTTCGCGACGCGATCGCGCACGGGCGCACCGGCATGATCGCCGCCGACACACGCGAATGGACGGCCGCGCTCGACGCGCTCGTCGGCGACCAGGGCGTGCGCCGCCGTCTCGGCGCCGCGGCACGCGCCGACGTGGCGACGCGCTTCGAGCCCGGCACGCAGGGACGCGTGCTGGCGGGCGCGCTGCGCGACATCGTCGCGCGTCATGCCGGCGGCGCCGGGCGCGGCGCGCCGGCGGCAAGCAAGGTCGACGAGGTCGCCCTCGTTCGCACGTTCTTCGGCGAGGTGGCGCGGGCGGCGCGCGAGCCGCACGCACTGCCCGATTTCGCGACCCCGCCGGCGACCGCCGCGACTCCGCCGCTCGCCGACGGCGTGCGTCTGGCGCAGCGCGTGCGCGCCATGCACACCGGACTCACCCGGCTCGATGTCCACACGATCACGTACGGCCTTGCGCTCGACCACACCCTCGCCCTGCACGTACGGCGCGACGATGGGACCACGGTGACCCAGGCGACGCTCGCCGCCGCGCTCGTACCCGATCGCGATTGGCTCGCCCTCGAGTTCCCTCCCGAGCCGCGCTCCGCGGGGCGATGCTACACCCTCGAGATCGAGGCGCGCGGCACCGGTTCGCGGAACGCGCTCACGTTCGGCACCAGCGACATCGTGGGGCCCGAAGGCCCGTTCACCATCGATGGCACGCCGGGTCCTCGCTCGCTCACGCTCCGAGCCTTCGCGGCCGACGAGGTGGCGGCCAGCGGGGAGACGGCAGCGGTCGGCGTATGAGTCGGACCGCCGTCCTCGTCATCTGCTCCGGACAAGACCGGCCCGCTCATGGCGGGCACGGCGATCCGCTCGCTCGAGATCGCGCGCGCGCTCGCCTCCGAGTGCGCCGTCACCCTCGCCGTGCCCGACGGCAGCGAGCGCGTCGCCGGCGAGCTCGTGCAGGTGCGCGTGCCGTCCGAATCGCCCTTGCCGGCGCTCATCGAGGCCGCGGACGTCGTCGTCGTCGCCGGCCGGGCCGAGCTGATGTCGGCGATCCGCAAGCCGCTGGTCGTCGATCTCTACGACCCCTTCATCCTCTCCGATCTCGAGTTCTACGGCGGTCGCTTCACGCGTTCCGGCGGGCGGCCGCTGCTGGCGCTGCGCTGGCTGCAGCATCATCTCGAGAACGGCGACTTCTTCCTGTGCGCGAGCACCGTGCAGCGCAGCTTCTGGCTCGGCATGCTGGCCGCCGCGGGACGGGTGAACCACGCCAACTACGCCGCCGACCACGGCTTCGAGGAGCTGCTGGCGGTGGTACCGTTCGGGGTTCCGGGCACGCCGCCCGTGCACACCGCAGCCGACGGTCAAAGGCGTGATCCCCGGCATCGGCGCCGGCGACAAGGTGGCGCTCTGGGCCGGCGGCCTGTGGAACTGGGTCGATCCCCTCGCCCTGCTGCGCGCCATCCACCGGCTGCGGAGTCGACGCCCGGAGATCAAAGCGCTCTTCCTCGGCGTGCGTCATCCCAATCCCGACATCGGAGAGATGGAGATGGCGACGCGCGCGCTGGCGCTCGCCCGCGAGCTCGGTCTGCACAACGACGGCGCCTACTTCGTCGACTGGGTGCCGTACGAGCAGCGCCAGAACTACCTGCTCGAGGCCGACGTCGGCGTGAGCCTGCACCAACCGAGCGTGGAAGCGCAGTTCGCCTTCCGCACGCGCGTGCTCGACTATTTCTGGTGCGGACTTCCGATGGTGCTCTCGCGCGGCGACGAGCTGGCCGGCCTGGTCGAGCGCGAGAACCTCGGCATCACCGTGCCCGAGGGCGATCCGGAAGCGGTGGCGGAGGCGATCACGCGCCTGATCGACGTGCCGGCGTCGGAGGAGCGCGCGGCACGCTTCGCGGCGGTGCGACGCGCGCTCTCGTGGGAGTCGGTCACCGAGCCGCTGCGCGCGCTTCTGCCGCGCTCCCCACATCGCGACCGACAAGGCGACGGGGGCGTGGTTCGCGCCCGACACCAAGCCCACGGCGGTGCTCCGCAAGGAGGACGCGCTGATCTCGGAAGAGACGCTCTCGCGCGAGCGTGAGCTGTCACCGATGATCGGCCAGTTCTACAAGCCGTCGCACGGCTTCGACGCCGCCTACGACAACCTGTGCCGCGTCGACGTCCTGGTGTGGACCACCGGGCGGCCGACCGGCGATCTGCGTCTTCACGCTCTTCGAGGACAACGGCGCCGCGCGACGGGTGGCGCGCGTGGTGGCGCCGCTCGTCGTGTTGCCGGCGAACGACTGGCACCGCTTCGAGTTCCGCCCGATCGTCAACTCGCGCGGCCGCCGCTACCGCTTCACGCTCGAGACCTCGAACGAGCTGGCATCCGGTCTCTCGTTGTGGCTCTGCACGCCGGCCGGAGGCGGCGAAGCGACGCCGGCCTTGATGACCCACTACCTCGTGAAGGGCATCGTCGACAGTCTGCCGCTCGAGAGCGAGGCCTTTCTCTTCCTCCACAACACCACGGTGAGCGAGCAGCTCGTGCCCGGAGTGCAAGTGCTGGTCGCGGAGGCGACCGCGGCCGGCGCCCCGGTGTTGGCGGAACGCAAGGCTCCGGAACCGCCCGCGCCGCCGGCGGAAGCGTCGCCGTTCGGCGGGCTCGGGCCGGCGGCGGCCGACGAGAACGGAGACGCGGCGCCCGCGGCCGCGAGCGTCGAGGTCACGAAGCGGACCCACGCCCGGCCCGACCACCGGCGCCACCACCAGCCAACCGATCTCGGATGCCGGCGCGGCACGCACCGCCGCCGACGACGCCATACGCGCCGAGCTGGCGCGTGTCAGCACCGAGCTGGCGGTGGCGCGCCGCCAGCTCCAGTCGGTCGCCGACGTCGCCTCGGCGAGCGTGCTCGTGCGTCTCGCGCGCGAGCTCGCCCGCGGCGTCGTGCGCGCGCTCAGAGCCGGCGTGCGCGCCGCCGGTCTGCTCGCGGTGCTGGCGGTCATGGCGGCGAGCGTCCCGCTCGCGCTCGTGCTTGCCGCCGGCTGTGCGGCCGTCGATCTTCGCGGACGCCTGCGGCGGCGGTCATCGGCGGCCGAGACCGGCGCCGTCGGCGCAGTCGAGGTCGCGGCCGCCACCAATGGGGCACCGCGCGCGCGCCGGCCGGTCTCGGTCGTGATCCCGACCTGGAACGGACAGCCGCTCCTCGCGATGAGCCTGCCGCCGCTGCAGGCGGCCCTTGCCGCCTACGGGCCCGGCGGCGAGATCATCGTCGTCGACAACGGCAGCAGCGACGGCAGCTGCGAGTGGATGGCGCGCGAGTGCCCCGACGTGCGCGTGATCGCGCTCGATCGCAACCACGGCTTCGCCGGCGCCGCCAACCGCGGCGTGCACGAGAGCCGGCACGCCACGTGATCCTGCTCAACAACGACATGGTCGTCGAGCCCGACTTCGTCGCGCCGCTCCTCGAAGCGATGGACGCGGAGCCCGAGACGTTCGGCGTCTCCTGCCAGATCGACTTCATCGACAAGTCGAAGCCGCGCTGGGAGACCGGCAAGGTCCACGCGCGCTGGAAGTACGGCACGATCACGCCTCTTCCACCTCGAGCGCTACGACGACGACCGTCTCTACCCGGTCTTCTTCGCCGGCGGCGGCGCTTCGGCCTACGATCGCGCGAAGTTCCTCGCCCTCGGAGGCTTCGACGAGGCGGTCTTCTCGCCGGTCTACATCGAGGACGTCGATCTCGGCTATCGCGCCTGGAAGCGCGGCTGGCCGTCGCTCTTCCAGCCCAAGAGCGTCGTCCATCACAAGCACCGCGGCACCACGCGCCGCTTGTGGAGCGAGACGCACGATCCACAGCTTCTTCGTGAAGAATCTCGCCGCCCTGGTGTGGAAGAACGTCGGCGATTGGCGACTGCTTTCCGCCCACCTCGCCGGCCTGGTGATTCTGCCGCTGCGCATCCACCGCTACATGGGTGCGCGCGCGGCGATCGAGACCTGGCGCGGCTTGCTGCGCCAGATCCCGACGGTGTTGAAAGCGCGCGCCCGCGAGGTCGAGACGCCACGACGCCTCGATGACGCCACCATCTTTCTCGCGTCGCGCTATCGCTACGCCTTCCGCGGCGTGTTCGGCCGCCGTCCCGCCGCGCGCCCCGGACGCGCGCCCCCGCGTGCTGATCGTGAGCCCGTACAGTCCGTACCCGGCCGTGCACGGCGGCGCCGTCCGCATGCTGGCGCTGCTCCGGCGCCTGGCGCCCGTGGTCGACGTCACGCTGGTCTCGTACGCCGACACCGCGGCCGAGCTCGCCCCGCGCAGCATCGCCGAGCTCAACAAGGCTGTGCCGGGGAGCGCACGTCCTGGAGCGCCCCGGCCACACGCTCGGCGGCATGCTGGAGCCCGCCAAGACGCGCGGCTTCTGGTCGGAGTCGATGAGCGGCATGATCGAGTACCTGCTCGACCGCGACGACTACGACGTCGCGCAGGTCGAGTACACGCACATGGCGCACCTCATGCCGCCGCCGGCGCCTGGCCTGCTGCGCGTGCTGGTCGAGCACGACGTCAGCTTCGTCTCGATCGGCCGCAGCCGCGCCACCGCCCGCGGGCTCCTCGCCCGGGTCGGGTTCTGGTTCGAATGGATGCGCATGCTGCGCTACGAGGTCGCCGCGGTCGAGCACGCCGATCTGGTGCTCACCATGAGCGACACCGACCGCGGCGGTCCTCGGGCGCTTCGTCGACACGCGCCACGTGGTGACGATCCCGAACGGCGTCGACTGCGGGCGCTTCCCGTTCGCGGCCGACAGTCGCGAGCCCGATACCGTGCTCTTCGTCGGCTTCTTCCGCCACCAGCCGAACGTCGAGGCCGTCTGCTTCTTCTGCCGCGAGGTCCTCCCGTTGGTGCGGCGCGACGTTCCCGACCGTCCGCTTCCGCGTCGTCGGCGCGTACCCGAGCGAGACGGTACGCCGGCTCGCCGACGAGCCCGGCGTCGAGGTGACCGGGATGGTCGACGACATCGCCGCCTACTATCGCGCCAGCGCCGTCTTCGTCGCGCCCGTGCTGCAAGGCTCCGGTACGCGCCTCAAGATCCTCGAAGCGATGGCGAGCGGCTGTGCCGTCGTGTCGACCTCGATCGGCGCCGAGGGACTGGGCGCGACCGACGGCGTCGAGCTGGTCCTCGCCGACACGCCCGACGCCATGGCGCGCGCCATCGTCGCGCTCCTCGCCGACCCGGAGCGGCGGGCGACGCTGGCACGAGCGGGCGCGCGAGTTCGTCGTCGCCCGCTACGACTGGGACACGATCACCACGCGCCTCGTCGACGCGTATCGCGCCGCGCTCGACGGCCGGCCGCACGCATAGCCATGGCCAATCCACTCACCTTCCTCGTTCCGCTTCGCTACGACGCCGTCCGCAGGGTCCTGCTCGTGCAGTCGGGCCCCATCGATCTCGCGATCGAGGTTGCCGAGCGCCTGGCCGGGCTCTTTCCCGATTGCGAGGTCGAAGCGCTGGTGCCCGAGGAGGATCGCGAGAAGGCGCGCGCCGGCCGCTTCGTCCGCACCACGACGGTGCGCTGGGAGGACCGCGTCGCGACGCTGCGCCAGCTCCGACGCCAGCGCTACGACGCCGTCGTCCTGCTCGCCAGCAGCCGCGGCAGCGAGTTCCTGCGCGTGCTGCCGCTGCTCTTGCGGACGCGCTGGATTCTCGTGTTCAACGAGTCGCTCGATTTCTTCCCGCTGCACGTGAGCCGCGTCGCCGCGCTCGCCCATCACGTGAGCGGCGCCGGCTCCATGGGGAGCCTGGTGATCTGGCTCGCCACCCGCGCGGTGCTCATGCCGGTCGTGACCGTCGTGTTGCTCGGCGCCGTGGGGCGGATCTACGCGCGTGCGGCGTGGCGGCGCGGCAAACGCGCGCGACGCCGGCCTGAACCGACTGGACCGCCGTAGCAACCTCAGGGCCGCAGGAGGATACTCGATCGCATGGTTGGGGCTGGCCGTCTCGCTCGTGCGGCGACGCTGAGCACCGCGCGCGTACTGATCTCGGTCGCGACCTCGTGAGGCCGCCCGCCGTGCCCGGCCGGGTGCTGGTGAAACTCGCGCCGGCCGTGACCGGTGACGTCACCTCGCTGATTACCCAGCACGCCGAGGGGAGCGAACCCGACGGAGGATTCGCCTGCGCTCACTCATGCAGGCGCACGGCGTGCGCAGAGGCCCGGCGGCTGTTCGCGCCGGACGCACGCGGCTACTTTCAGGCACGCGCTGCTCTCGAGGCCCGCGCGACGCGCGGGATCGCCGCGCGCCGCGGCGCCCGCAGACGTCCGGTCGCGCTACCCGACCTTGCCAACGTCTTCGTCCTGGATCTCGCTCCGGATGCGGACGTGCCCCGGGTCGTCGCTGCGCTTGTCGCCGACCCGGCGGTCCTCGCTGCCGAGCCGGACCAGTACGCGCACGCTGCGTTCGTGCCCGACGATCCTCGCTTCACCTGCGCATCACCGCACTGTGCCCCCGGCGACTGGCAATGGGCGCTGCATCGTATCCGCGCTCCGGAGGCCTGGGAGAGCGCGCGCGGCGATGGCGTCGTCGTCGCCATCCTCGATACCGGCATCAACCGCGGCCACCTCGACCTCGGCGCCAATGTATGGTCGAACCCGGCCGAGACCGCCGACGGCTCGGACAACGACGACAACGGCTACGTCGACGACCTCTGGGGCTGGGACTTCGTCGAGTGCAACCAGCACGACTCACTCGGCGGACCGGGAGGACCGTGCATCGATCCCAATCCGCCGGGCGGCGACGCCGACCCCTCCGACGACGAGGGACACGGCACCGCCGTCGCGGGCGTCCTCGGTGCCGTTGCGGACAACGGGCTCGACATGGCCGGCCTCGCGCATCGCGCCCGTGTCATGGCGGTCCGAACGATCAACCGCGAGCTGCGGACGAGCGCGTCAGAGGTGGCGTCGGCGATCGTCTACGCAGCGGACAACGGTGCGGACGTCACCAGCATGAGTATGGTCGGTCCGTCGAGCGCGGTGCTCGCGAACGCCGTTCAGTACGCCGATGCCCTGGGCGTACTCCTGGTCGCGGCTGCCGGAAACTCGGCGGATCAGCGCGTCTTCTACCCTGCGGGCTATTCAGAGGTGATTGCGGTCTCGAGCACCAACGTCGACGACGCCTGGAGCACGTTCTCGAGTTTCGGAGCGCACATCGAGCTCTCCGCCCCCGGTGAGCAGGTCCTGTCGATTCTAGGCCTCGCGCCCGGAGCGAGCGGTGTCCACGGCGGCCTCTCGGGGACGAGCATGTCGGCGCCCCAGCGTCGCCGAGCCTCGCAGCGTTGCTGTGGAACTGGAATCCCACGCTGAGCGCCGACGAGGTTCGCGCGACCATGTGCACGGGCGCCGTCGACCTCGGCCTGCCGGGCCGTGACCCGTTCTTCGGGTGCGGCCGGATCGACACCGTGCGAACGCTCGCGACCCAGTGCATCCAAGGGACTTGCGGCGACGGCGCTCACGAGCCCGCGTGCGGTGAGGAGTGTGACGATGGGAATCTCGTGGACGGCGACTGCTGCTCGTCCGCCTGCCGCCTCGAGGGGCTTTGGCCCGACGTGCGGCGCGGCAACACGCGCCGGTCCGGTCCTGTCAGACGACGCTCGCAAGCCGCGCGGCGCGAGTCGGGACCCTGGTGTATCGCGAGCTCCAGCGTTGCCTCGATCGCGTGCTCGCCGACGTGGCAAGCGGGCGCGGCACGCAGCGCGCCGCCGCAACGTGCGCGGGCCGGCTCGATCCCGCCGCAGCGGCGTCCGTACTGGCGCGCGCGCGCATCAAAGCAACGGAGCGGTTCACGAAGCGTTGCCAGAACCTTACCCCCGCGGACCTTGACCGTCCCTGCGACCCCGCCGCCACGACCATGAATCAGGTCGTCACCTGCGTACTCGATCGTCACGTCGCCAGCGCCGAGGAGCTGATCGCTCGCTCGTATGGCTCCGCATGCGCGATCCTGCGGTCGATCGGGCTCGACGGCGCGCGCCCCCGGGTGTGTCTCTAGCAGCACCGGACGAGACGCATCCTACCATCGCGAAAGAGCGCGCGCGCTGGCGTTCGCACACCTCCGGCTGCAGCGCGGACGCACTCATCGACAGTGCGTCGCCATCCAAGGCAACGCCAGCGGAAGAATGCAGACTCACTCTGGCGCCTGTGCGCGTCGTGGTCGCTGCCATCCTGGCCGTCGTCTGCCTCGTGCACCTGCCGCTGGTCCGCGCATACTGGTGCGGCTACGACGACTTCCACGAGCTCGCACGGACCGCGTTCGAGGACGCCCGTGATCCAGCTCGGGTACTCACGACGGCGCACGACCGCTTCAGTACCGACCGCTGAACCGCCTCGCGAACCTCGCGACCTATCACGTCGCAGGTGACGCACCACTGGCCTTTCGCGTGCGCAACCTCGGCTTTCATCTGCTCGCCGTGGGGCTGGTCTTCGCGCTCGGCCTGCAACTCTTCCGCTCGCGACCCGCCGCAGCCTTTGCTGCGCTCCTGTTCGGGGTCCACCCGCTCACCCATCAGACGGTCGCGGGCGCGATCTGGACGAATACGATGGCGCATGCGGCGAGCCTAGCTGCGCTCGTGCTGGTGATCATGGCGGTCCACGCCGCTCGCGGGAGGATCGCCCTGGTGGCGGCCGGACATCTCGTCGTGTGGTGGGCCTCACTCGCCTCGATTCGGCGTTGGTCACCTTCGCTCTCGTGTGGGTCTATCTGCTGGTGCACACGCTGGCGCGCATCGAGCCGGCCGTCGACCGGCGACTCGTCGGCGCATGCGCGGCCTCGCAAGGCACCCTCCTCGCCGCATCCGTCGCTTTGCGTCTCGTGTTCGTCGCCGAGGGCCTGACGACGCTCGGCGCCGACGCGCCATCGATCGCCGTCGCTACGCGCAACCTCGCCATGTACGGAGCCGCGCTCGTGCTCCCCATCGACCTCGTGCTTGCAAACACTTTGGTCGGTACACCGCCCCCCCTCGGAGATCGTGCTCGACCCCGCGTTGGTCGTGGCAGTCGGCGCTGCCATCGTCCTACCGGCGGCCGCGATCGCGATGCGGGTGCGCAGGCGAGTCGCGGATTGGTTCCCCATGGAACGAAGGCACGTCGCATCGTTCGGTCTCCTCGTGGCAGGAGTCGTCGTTCCGCTCGTGCCTGTGCTCACCCTCACCGGGCATCCGTCGGAAACGTATCTCTACGTCTCCGTCGCCTGCTGGGCATTGCTCCTCGGCCTCGTGCTCCGGAGCGCCGTGGTTGCACCGCGGATGGCCGCAGCTACAGCCATCGTCCTGCTCACCTTCGCCACACTGGCTACGCCGTACGGAGCGAGCGCGTGGTGTCCTGCGGCCACATCGCCGCCCGCATCCTTCGCGAGACCCCCCACTCCCGCCCTCCGAGGCGTGGCTCGTTGCCGCAGCGAACGTGCCCGGCGAGACCGCGAGCCGCCGCTACGGACTCTACGGGTACCTCGGGGTCGACACCATCGGATGGAGCGCCATGAAGGAGCGCGGGTTCACGGCCGCGCTTCAGCTCACGCAAAGAAACGAGCGACTCGCGGGCGAGATCGTGACGCCCGCCGTGTTGCGTTTGCGCTGCGACCAGCCCCAGGCAGCACACCGGCTCGATCTTTGGGTCCATGCTGACGGGCGCGTGGAGGTGTGGCGGGGGGCCGTGAGCGGCGCCGTGGCCGGGTCGACGGGCTCACCGTGCTGGATCAGACGGGTCCGAGCATGACGCCGGTCTCTCGGCGGCCCGAGTCGGCATCTGCAACGGCGCGATCCCCCAGTTCGTCAAGGCTCGAAGGAACGGACGTTGCGTGGTAACGACTTGGCTGATGCCGACGGCACTCGAAAACGAGGTCGACAATTGGTTTGTAGGCGCTCGGCGGATGCTGACAAGCCTGCGGCCGCGGCGCCGGTAATCACGCACCGCTTGACGCAATCGTCCAACGTCGGCAGAGCCACTCGCCGACGGATCTTTCCGTGCGCCAGCGAGCCCTACAGGTTCGCGAGCTTCCCGTCGCCCCTCAAGACCTCATCGATTGGGTAGGCGGGGGCGACGCGCACGTCTTCCAGACGGTTGGTCTGCTCAATGTGATGCAGCTCATGATCTACTGTCGTCTCCAGCCCTGGCATCATGTCCTCGAGCCGGGGTGTGGGTGCGGTCGCAACGCGAGATACATCGCGCCCTTTCTCGATCCTGAGAGTGGACACTACGAAGGATTCGACATGGCCGCCGCGCCATTGCGTGGGCGAGAGAGACGATCACGAGCACCTACGCCAATGTCCAGTTTGCTTTCGCAGACATCGAGAATAGCAACTACAATCCGAGCGGGAGCATTCGCAGCTCGGAATACGACTTTCCCTATCCGAAGGAGAACTTCGATCTCGTCTTTCTGCCCTCGGTGTTCACGCACCTCGATCGTAGCAGTTTCGAGCGTTACGCTCGTGAGATCAAGCGCGTACTCAAGCCCGACGGTCTCCTGCTGTCGTGGCACTTCCTGCTCAACGACCGCTCGCGCGATCTGATCAGCGCCAAGCGTTCATTGATTGATTTCCAGGAATACGACCACGTGTCGCGGGTGATGCATCTCGACAACCCTTGCGCCGCAATCGCATTCGACGAGGCGTACATCCTCGAGTTCCTGGAACACACGGGTCTCCGCCCGCAGTTGGTCCTGCACGGTGGCTGGTCTGGCGACACCGCGGAGGGGCTCGTCGACGCCCAGGACCGTATCCTCGCCGTGAATCGGGCGTGAGTGGCGCCGGCTCGGCGCCGCAGGCAGACGCGCGCCACTGCGGCGTGAACCGACTGGACAGCTGTAGCGGCCTTGGCTATCCACTGCCGCGTGGGTGTCGAAGCGCGTCTGCGCACGCTCGGAGCACGCGTGGTTCTCAGCCTCCCGTCGAGTCTCGAAGGGCGTCTACGCGCGCTGGAACGATGGACGGTTCGCCGCTTCCATCGACCGGCGCCGCGTTCCGTCGCGTGCGTCACACCGCCGGAAGCCTGCGGCGCTCGGCGGTGGTGGCGGCCGCAGCGCCAGACCGGCGGGCGGCTCGCATCAGAGCCTCGCCAATTGTGTCTGGAACGACCGCTATCGCACCGTCGACCAGGCCGGTCAGCTCGCGAACGCCGACTGCGATCCCATCGACTACACGCGTCACCCTTTCATCTATCGACACGCCATCTCCGCTCCGCTGACCGGGTCGCCCGACGGCTTCTGGCTCGACCAGATCGGCCGCGCGTATCTCACGCCGCCCGCCGGCCTGCTGCTCTCGCTCGGCTGTGGCACGGGCATCCACGACGAGCATCTCCTGAACCGCGGCTATGCCGATCGCATCGTCGCCTACGATGCCTCGTCGGAGGCCATCCATGCTGCGCGCAAGCGTCTCGACGGCCGCCGTTCGGCGCGCGCATCGATCTCCGCTGCGGCGACCCGCTTCAGGATGCGTTCGAGCCGGCGAGCTTCGACGTCGTCTTCGTCGAAGCCGCCATCCACCATTTCCTGCAGATCGAGGAGATGTACCGTTTCATGCACCGGGTCCTGAAACCGAGCGGTCTCCTGATCTTCGACGAGTACGTCGGACCCGATCATCACCAGCACCCGCCGGAGCTGTTGGAGATCCTCGACCGCATCAATGCCTGCCTCGCCGAGAGCTACCGCCGCGACTTCGAGTCCGGCGTCCCGCGCGAGCGCGTCGACCCGACGCCGCTCGCGTGGATGCTCGCCTACGATCCGACCGAGGGAGCGCACGCATCGCGGATCCTTCCTCTCACCTATCGGTACTTCGAGGTGATCGAGCGCTGCGACTACGGAAGCGCGGTGCTGCGGCCGTTCTTCAGCCGGATCCTCACCAACTGGAACTTCGAGGATCCCAGGGATCAGACGATCGCGCGCTTGATCATCCTGCTCGACCACGAGCTGACGCGACACGGGGTCGTGCCGACGCACCAGACACTGGTCGTGGCCCGCCCGCGACCGGAGCCACTGCCGCCACCGAGTGCCGAGGATCTGGCGCGGATCGCGTACACGACCTGGGGCGGGCTGAAGTCGCCGCCGTCAACAGCAGGCGTGAACGGACGGCCGACGTTCGGCCGCCGCGGCTGAACGCACTACCACGTCCCGCGGAGGAAGGCGGGGGCATCCCAGCGGGCGAATTTTCGTTGAGCCCGTCGGGATGCCCCCGCTTCCTCCGCGCGTGCGATCCGTCGGCGATCCGCGCGATCAGTCAGGCACGCCGGCTTCGGCGCCGATAGGCTCGGCTTCCACGAGCACCAGATCCGCCGCGGCGAGGTCGAGATGGAAACGATCGCGGGCCGTAAACGAGGAACGCTCGAGCGCGAGCTTCGCGAGGCCCACGACCGACAGCGTCTCGACCGCCGCTTCAGCCGACGAGCGAGCTCGGTGCCCGTCGGGCCAACGCAGCACGGTTACGCGCCAGCCCGCATCTCGCGGCCCCGGAAGGCGGATCTCCACCGGAGCGCGCGCGTATGCGGCCGCGCGCGCATCGCTCATCATGAAGGAAGGATACCGCCAGAGCGCAAGTCGCACCTCGGGACGACCGCTCGCGGATGACCAGAGATAGCCGAGCCGTCCAGGCGCACGCGCCGCGGGGCGCACCCAGACGTCGGCGGGCACCGGTGCATCCGGGGCCGGTCGTTCGAGCACGACCGCCGCCCCGGGCGTCGAGCCGAAGTCGAGCGCGTGGACGGCACGGCTCAGCAGCACGTAGGCTCCGATGGCGCGGAGCGCCAGCGCCGAAACCCAGGGCGCCCCTTGCACGATTCCCTGCTCGACCATGAGCGCCGCCATCTCGGCATGCCAGGCGGCAGCCCATCGCGAGTCCTCGAGCGGCGCGCCGACCGCTTTCTCGAACCCGGCGAGTAAGAGGGGTGGATGCCGACCTCGTCGAAGCGCAGCGGCAAGAGGCTCGCCGGGAAGCGACGCGGCGAGAATGCGGCGCGCGTGCGCGATCTTCGCGGCCGCGAAGCTGTCGAGTCCGATCCGCGGGGTCTCGTAGATGTTGAATGCGAAGGCCGGCCACGGCGGCAACGGCTCCCCGGCGGCCGCGAACGCCGCGACGATCGCGCGCACGTAGGGCTCGAGATTGTCGACCACGGGCCCTTCCGCGGCCGGCTCGACCACCCAGGGTCCGAATGGATCTGGTCGGGACGGACATGCGCGCGCATCGCCTGCCAGGTCCAGAGATACTGCCGGGCGTAGTCCTCGGGCGTTCCCTGAAACCCGAAACGTCGTGGCGTACCGTCGCTCTCGACCCAGACGCAGTTGGCCTCGCTGAAGAACGAGAAATGCGCGTGCGGATACCACGAGCGCGACGCGAGATGCGCGAAGACCGCGTCGACGTAGGATTTCCATCCCTGCTCGTCGACGACCGGCGCCTCGTTGTAGTGGTAGCTCTGGTAGAAGCCACGATGGTTGGTGAACGCCTCGGGGGCGCCGGCCATGTGGACGTGGAGCGCCGACCCCGACGACGCCGCCCGGTCGAGCAGCTGGTCGTATTGCGACCAGTCGAAGCGCGCCGCGACCGGTCGCTGCTCCTCCGCCGGACCGTCGCGAAAGAACTCGTACTGCTTCGCCCAGCGCGTGTCCGGACCGAGCGCGGCGGTCGGATTGGCGCTCGACCTGCCGCTCGTAGTCACGCTCCAGTGACGGACCCCAGTTGGCGCCGAGCGAGGAGAAGAGCCGGATCGACCTCACCCATGGCACCAGGCGCTGCATCCACGCGAAGTCCGCGTTCGGGTCGGCGTCGTTGAAGGCCGCATAGGCTTTGAACACGTTGGCTTCCGACCATGGGAGACTTCGCGGTCGCCGCCAGCGCTCCTCCGGACGGGCGAGGTCGACGACGAGCGCTTCCTCGCCGGCGATCCGGATGCGTGGATCCCCCCACAGGAGCCAATCGCCGCGACGCTCGCCTTCCTCGCGCACGGCGAGGACGATCCAGACCTCGTGCCCGGCATGGCCGGAGAGATCGAGACGCACCTCGCGCCACGCCGACAAGGCGGCGGTGGGCTCGAGTCGTTCGAACGGCGGAGCCGCCTTCGGCTGCCACGCGGGCGGCCCCGATCCCGGCAGCACGGTGACCGCGTAGTCGAGACCGTCGCTCTGGTTCCCTGCGCCCGTCTCGAGGCTCAGCCAGGCAACCAGCTCACACGGCGTCGACGCGGGCAGCGCGACGCGGAAGCTGGCGGTGCTCGCGGCGCCCGCGCGCGATGGCAGCATGAGCAAGGCGCGATGCCCTTCGCCGTTCCGGATCACGAGCTCCCAGTGCGGGCGAAACGACCAGCGCTCCTCCCCTGATCCGAGGTCCTGCCGCACCTCGGCCGCGGACCACTGCTGGTGCAGATCGAGATCACCGTCCGCCGGTGAGGCTGGCGCTCGCAACGTCTCGACCTTCCCTGAGCCCGCGGTGTCGTGGGCAGAGTTTCCGGCATCGCGGACGCAGCCGGTCAGAACTGCCAAGATCAGCAAAAAGACCCATGCCGTCGCCGGCGCAAGAATGTGGCCGGTCATTCGTCGCGACTCAACCGGCAGGCAAGCCGCCGTCACGTTGACGCTCATGCACTTCGGCGACCAGCGCCCGGATGTCGTAGACCCGGATCGCACCGATCTCGCGCAGCAGCGGCGCCGAGACCGGATCAGCGCCGAGAATGGTCGCGATGCGCGCTTGTTGCGACCGGTCACCATTGCGGGTGATGAAGATCGGAGGCCGACGTTCATGAAGGATCCAGTTGAGCTCGTAGTCCTCCATCCACGCCGACACGACATGGCGGCGCGGCGCAACTTCCGGCCAATAGAGGGCGAGATAGGACGCATCCCAGTCCATGTCCGTGAGCAAGATGGAAGCATCGGCGGCGGTGTTCTCCCGAAGCCATGTTGCGAGCGCGCGTACGTCGCTCGGTTGCCGGTGCGTCACCCATTTCGGCGCCGTGTAGCGTCCCGTGAAGGCGAACGACACCACGACTACGACGAGCAACGTCGCAGCAACCCACGAGCGACGTCGCATCGGCCCGAGGAATGGCAACGCGATCCATGGGAGTGCGAGGATGTATCCAAGGACGAGGTAGCGCGAGTAGAAGGTCGGCCCGCGAAAGATGGTGACATAGCAGATTGCCAGCCAGAAAAGTCCCGCGACGGCCATGTAGAGCACGCGAGCCGAGGGCGCGCTCCGCCAGCTGGAGCGGACCGCGACGATCACTCCGAGGCCGAGGAGCACGGCAGCCACACTGCCGAACTCGGCAACCGACAGGTCCGCAAGCGTCCTGAGCGCGCTCAAAGGCGTGCCGGGTTGAATTCCTTCGATCACTCCACCCTTCTTGGTGATCGTAAAGCCGAGCAGGGGATCTCCGACCGCGAGCATGTTGCCGATGGTCCACGCGCACGGGAAGGCTGCGAGCAGCGCGCCAACCAGTACCGCCATGCGTATGCTGCCGGTCCGCCACCACGCATACAGGGGAAAGACGGGCAACACCCACCACGTCTCGTAGCGCGTCATCGACGCCCAGGAGAGAGCGGCCAGGCCTGCGATGAGAGCCCACCGCCTTCTCGGCTCCTCGAACGCGATCGTCATGCACAGCATGCCCGCAACCATCTCGAACGCGAACGATGTCTCGGCGAACGAGCTCGCGCTCAATTCTACATGGAGCGGCAAGCATGCCAGGACGGTGGCGCCGAAGAGCGCGGTCTCGTCCGCGAAAGCACGGCGCGCGAGCAAGAAGAATAGCGGCACCGTTACGGTGCCGAGCACGAGATTGACGATGCGGCCCGAAATCAGCGGATCGGGCACCATCATGCTCATGATGCCATTCAAAAAGAGGAAACCAGGCGGCCACCAACCCCACGTCGGTATGAACGGGTGACGAGACCACTCGTACGCGTCGATCGCTCGTGATGGTCCATCCCCGGGGATGTCGACGGTCGTGAAGAACGTCGCGAGTCGCACCAGCAAGGCGAGCAGCACCACGAACGGCAGCGATGCCGCCGCTATCTCCAGCCTGCGCACCGCATCCCCTCGCACGAGGGCCTCGTAGCATCAAGCCGACATGCTTGCGACCGCTTGGCTTTTCGAGCTAGGCGAACCCATGACGCGCGCTTGCCCGTGCCCCGTCATCGATGCCGAGTGTGTGGCGAAGTGATCTCTGCTCGCATGCTTGGCGTAAGCCGTCCGCAACCTCTGCATCGGTTGGTGTTCGTGCTGTCGCTGACCGCGCTGGCGATCCGCACTATCGCTATTCTCTATACCGTCGACGTCCCCGGCGATGGACCATCGCGGGCGATGCTCGCTTACGAGTGGTCGCGCGCGCCATATTTGGCGACGGCAGGCAGTTGGCCACCGGGATTCACGTACCTCGCAGGCATGTTTGCCTTCGTCGTGCACGATCCACTGATCTCGACCAGAATCCTGAACGTCATCCTCGGAACGCTCACGGTCCCGCTCTTGTACTCGGTCGTAGCGATCGTCTTCGGACCACTTGCTGCTCTGTGGAGCGCGGCGGCTCTCGCGGTGTTTCCGCTTCACATCGGGCTCAGTTCCAGCTCGCTCACAGAAGTGAGCTTTCTCTGCGAGATGATCGCCGGATTGGCCCTGCTGCTGTGGACGCGTGGTGCGCGCTACCGGGGCGCGTCATTGGTCGCCGCCTCACTCTGCTTCATACTAGCGGAGATGACTCGCTACGAGGCGTGGCCGCTGGCGGCTCTGGTTCCGCTCTATCTTTACCTAAGAACCGGAAATCGACTTGCAACGTCGGCATTGGTAGTGGCGCTGGTGTTCTTTCCGATCGTCTGGACATCCGCCAACGCCCACTACATGGGCGACCCCCTCGCGGGCCTCAGCGCTGCCACGAACGCCACGGCACTGGGTGAGCACCGCGTGGGGCTTCTGAAGGCTCTGTCGCTGCTCGGTGATACTGCTCTGACGCACTTGGGATGGATCCTGCTGGCAGCGACAACGGCCGGCGTGTTGCTACAACTTGGCGATGCCGTGCGTGCGCGACTCACCCTCGAGCAACTGCTGTACCTCGCCACAACCGTCGTCTACTGGATGATGATGCTGTATTTCGGCATGGCTCGCGGGACGACGTTGTACAACCGCTACCTGCTCTTCGGGTTTGTCATCAGCCTGCCGTTTGCAGCGCTGCCGTTCCTGGGATGGCAGCGCCGGAGCGACCAGCAACCGCCAGGTCGAGCGGTGCGGGCTTTCGCGTTGATCGCAGTGTCCCTGACGACGCTCGCCATCCTTCGCGTCGCGCCCAGTGCCTGGGCGTCATCCTCGAAGGCGGGACCGCAGTACGTCATTCCCCTGTGGATTACGCAAGATCGACCGACCGCCATAGAGCATTTCGTCGAGTGGTTGAGCAGAGAGCGATTCGCCGGCAGTCCGATCATCGCGACCGAGATGGGATGGCTCTCCACCTACGTGCCCTTGTACCATCCGCGAACGGTCAGTCGCTTCTTCATCGTCTCGGACTGGACGGATGACGATGTTGTCCGACTGTTCCTGCGGGCTCACCGTCCGGCCCTGCTTCTCACGCGAGCCGGCGACGAACGCTTCGCGCAGCGCATCGTGCGAATCCTGAACACCGCAATCGACCCCGAGGGTTTGGTCTACCATGCCGACGGGCTGCAGGCGTACGAGCTCGACGCCGAGCTCTATGGACAGCTCGACACGATGCCTTAGGTGGCGCGCGTGGAGGTCTTCGGGGCGCTCATGGACGGGTTCGTCAATCCGCGTGTGACTTGAACTGATCCGCCTGATTCTTGAGCGGCGTGCTGTACTCGCCCTCCCAGCACTCGCCGTCGTCGTTCTTGAGCTGCACCGTGACCGTCGGAGTAAGCGGCAAGACGGGCGTGGAGAGGTTGTCGCCCTTGCCCTTCACGATGACCTTCGCGGAGATCGATGGCCCGCTCCGCAATATCTCGAGCGCGATGCCGTCCGGAGTGCGGTCCTTGTCCCGATACTTGAAGCCGCGACTTATCGCTTTCCAGCACGGCTTGCCGGCACACGTTCCCCCCGCCGGCACGGTCGCCCGCAAGAGCGGCTGCGTCGCCCCGGACTCGTCGTAGACGCACAACACCTAGTTGGTGGTCGTGAGCGGATCGCCAAAGGCCGCGGGCGGTGTCTCGCTACCCTTCACCCACTTCCAGAGCAGCACGTCACGTTTGTCGGGCGTCTTGTCCTTGAGGAGGAAGATCCCCTTTCCGGGGAGCGCGGGTTGGCGGCATCCGGTGCGCGGCACCGGCCCACAGATGTAGCGGCATTGCGCGTCGCAGTCCCCGCCTCCCGTCGGACCCTCGTCGCACTCCTCGGCGCAGCTTCCCTGCACGACGTTGTCGCCGCAGGTCATCGGATCGCCGAGGCACATGCCGCCGGCGCACGCGTCGTCGAGCGTACACGTGTTACCGTCGTCGCAGCCGGTACCGTTGCTCTTGATCGGGTTCGAGCACACGCCGGTGCCGGAGTCGCACGTGCCGACGTCGTGACATTGATCGAGCGCGGTGCAAATCACCGGGTTCGACCCGACGCAGGTTCCGGCACCGTCGCACTCGTCGGTCTGCATGCAGAGATCGCCGTCGTCGCAACCGCTGCCGCTCGACTTCGGCGGGTTCGAGCACAGACCGGTCTGGGTGTCGCAGGTGCCGGCGTCGTAGCACTGACCGAGCGGCGTACACACCACCGGTCCACCCGGCACGCAGACGCCCGCGCCGTCGCACTGGTCGCCGAGCGTGCAGGCGCTGCCGTCACCGCAGGACGTTCCGTTCGTCGAGTTCGGGTGCGTGCACTGGCCGGCCAGGCACGCGTCGTCGGTGCACTGGTTGGAGTCGGAGACGCACGGCGTGCCGTCGGGCTGTGTAGGCGTGAACTCGCAGCCGGTGTCGGGATCGACGCTCGACGAGTCCGGGTCGGCGACGCATTCGCCGATGCCGCAGCCGCCGGAGTCGCACGCGGCATCGACGGGCGTATTGGTGCACTCGAGCGTGTCGGGGTCGCAGGTGTCGATGGTGCAGCTGAAGCCGTCGTTGCAGATCGGCGGGTTGATGCAGCCCTGCTGGCAGTCGCAGATGTCGTCGGTGCAGGGGTCGGCGTCGTCGCAGTCGAGCGGGTCGACGAGACAGAAGCCGCCATCGCAGCGCTCGTTGATGCTGCACGGATTGGCGTCGGCGCAGTCGGCGTTGGTCGAGCACGGGGGCGCCGTGAAATCGACCGTGAGCTTCGGTCGATTCGGCTGATCGGGAATCGCGTCCTCTTCCTTGGCGATGTAGTTGACGCTGACGTTCCCGGTCGTCTCGGCCTGATCCTTCACCATCCACCCGCGGTCGGCGGCGCACAGGTTGACGGCCACCTGCACGTCGGCGGTCACGTCGAACGCCTTGAAGCCGGTGCTCGTGCCGACCGAGGCGGTCGCCGAGGCGCTCGCCACGTGCGGCGGCTGGTTGTTCCACTTGACCGCGCTCTGCAGCCACGCGGCGGTGACGCGGTGCAAGCCGTGCGTGCGCGTCACGCCCGGGTTGTTGCCCTCGTAGAGGCTCGCGATCGCCGAGTTGATGGTCGCGGCCGCCGGGATCGTCGAGAGATTGAACTGCACCAGCCCGCGTTGGATGCGCGGGTTCGGCGTCGACGACATGATGCGGATGCGGGTGTTGCGCGGGCTCGCGCCCGCGATCTTGTTGGGGCGGTCCTGGGTGATGTAGGCGTCCTGGCTGGACGGCTGGAGGGTGATGGTGGTGGCATGTGTCGTCGTGCCGACGAGTGACAGCACGACGGCCAGGACCACCGTGCTGGAAGCAAGGGGGCGCACGGGTGGCTCCTTCCATGAGCCGGGACGAGCCATCCTCCTGATGGCCCGGTGAGGGGGGACCGCGCGCGGGCCCCGGCACTCGGCCATGCGCTCGGCGCCGCGCGCCCCAAGCGACGGCGGCAGCTCTGCACATAGCACGCGCCTATAGCACGGCCGTCAATCGTCTCGACGTGAGAAACGATGGTGTTTTCGAGATTCTGCGCCAGGCTGGCGCGACCAGGCGCGCTATTGCTTCCGATCTTGTTGGCGGCGCGCGCGCTTTGCTATGCTGCGAAGCCCGCCGGGACCTCCGCACGATGACGCCGCAACCGAGAGCCAGCCATACGCCGGACGTTCCGGCCGACGGGACCCCCGTCAACGCCTTCTCGGTCGACGTCGAGGACTGGTACCAGGTCGCCGACTTCGACGCCGTGATCCCCTTCGACGCCTGGGACCGGTACGAGTCACGGGTCCTTGCCAGCACCGAGCGCATCCTCCGGCTCCTCGACGAGAGCGGCACCAAGGGGACGTTCTTCATCCTCACCTGGAACGCCGAGCGCCACCCCGAGGTGGTGCGCGCGATCGCCCAGGCGGGGCACGAGATCGCCACCCACGGCTACGCCCACCGCATCGTGTACGAGCAGACCCAGGCGGAGTTTCGCGCCGACGTCGAGCGCGCCAAGAAGACGCTCGAGGATCTGACCGGCGCGCCGGTGCTCGGCTATCGGGCGCCGTCCTTCTCGTTCACCGCCAAGTCATTGTGGGCGCCCGACGTGCTGCTCGACCTCGGCTTCCGCTACGACTCGAGCGTCTTCCCGGTGCGCGACTCGCTCTACGGCATGCCCGACGCCGAGCGCTTCCCGTACGTCATCCGCGAGCGCAACGGGCGCCAGCTCCTCGAGTTCCCGATCACCACCACGACCGTCCTCGGGCGCAATCTGCCGCTCGGCGGCGGCGGCTACCTGCGCGTCTTCCCCTACCTCTACATGAAGTGGGGCATGCGCCGGGTGAATCGCGACGAGGGCAAGGCGGCGCTGGTCTACGTGCATCCCTGGGAGGTCGACCCCGGACAGCCGCGCGTCAAGACCGCCGGCAAACGCGGCTTCAGCAGCCACTACGTGAACCTCGGTCGCACCGAGGCGAAGCTCCGTCGCCTCCTGCGCGACTTCCGTTTCGCCCCGCTCCGCGATCTGCTCGGCGTCGCGTGAACGGGCTCGCGCCTCTCGTTCTCTGGGCGTCGCTCGGCGCGCTCGCCTATGTGTACGTCGGGTACCCGCTGCTGCTGTTCGTGGTGTCGCGCGTGTGGTCGAGGCCGGTGCGCAAAGCGCCGAGCACACCGAGCGTCACGCTGATCATCGCCGCCTACAACGAGGAAGCGGCGATCGCCGCCAAGCTCGAGAACTCGCTCGCGCTCGACTACCCACCGGATCGGCTCGAGATCATGGTCGCCTCCGACGGCTCGACGGACGGCACCAACGCCATCGTCGAGCGCTTCGTCGCGCGCCACGGCGAGCGCGTGCGGCTGCTGGCGCTGCCGCGCGCCGGCAAGACCAGCGGGCAGAATCGCGCCGCCGCCGCGGCACGCGGCGAGATCCTGGTCTTCTCGGACGCCACCACCATGTACGACCGCGACGCGCTCGCGGCCATGGTCGCGAACTTCGCCGACCCGAGCGTCGGCAGCGTCGGCGGCGACGTCCGCTACGTCGTCGCCGGGGAAGAGACGCGCGACCCGGAGGTCGCGGGCAAGGGCCGGCAGCTCTACTGGAACTACGAGGCCGCCATCCGCCGCTGGGAGAGCCGCATCTACTCGGTGATCGGCGCCACCGGTTGCATCTACTCGCTGCGCCGAGATCTCTACGTGCCGCTCGACCCGGCGGCGATCAGCGACTTCGTACAGCCTGCCAAGGCGTTGTTGCGCGGCTTCCGCTCGGTCGTCGAGGACGAAGCGGGTGCCTACGAGATCGCGGAGTCGAAGCAGCTCGGCGACGAGCTGCAACGGCGCGCGCGCGTCGTGCTGCGCGGACTCCGCGGCGTCGGGTACATGCCGCAGATCCTGAATCCGCTCCGGCATCCGTGGCTCTGCTTCGAGTTGATCTCGCATCGTCTGATGCGCTGGGCGGTGCCGTTCTTTCTCATCGCCGCCTTCGTCAGCAACGCGCTGCTGATCGGAACGCCCGGGCTACACGCAGCTCTTCGCTACTGCAGGCGCTCGTGTACCTCGCCGCCGTCGCGGCGTTCGTCCTCGACCGCGCCAACATCCGCGCCCCCGGCCTCTTCGTGCCGCTCTACTTCTGCCTGATCAATCTCGCGCCGTTGATCGCCGTCTGGCTGCTGCTCAAAGGCGAGAAGAAAGTGATCTGGGAGACCGGCCCGCAGGGCGTGAAGTAGGGGCCGACGGGCGCGATTCAGCGCCGGTCGGGCGCGACGCGGAACAGCGAGCCTCCTGCGCCCGTGTACACCGGCGTGAAACGCGAGCGCGTGAAGTCATCCTGCGGGAGCTCACGCGGACACGGCGGACGGTCGGCGAGCAGGAGATAGTCCGCGCCGAGCATCCGCAGCGTTCTGTAAAGCGCGGCCCCGTTTCCCATCGCTCCCATGATCGGCGCGTAGCGCGCGGGACCGAACCAGTCACCCATGAAGACGCCGTCGGCGAAGTACGCCATGTGCGCGTCGCAGAGGGCATAGAGACGATAGTCGCGGCTGTGCCGCTCGTTCAGCATCTTGTACGCGGGATACGATGGGAGCGCCGCGCTGAGATACGCGTCGCGCCCGGCTGACGTGACCGGCGGAAGGTCACGCTCGCGCACCACCGAGGCGGCGTACAGCCAGCCGGTGCTGATCAACAGGACGCCGCCGAGGATGGTGACGGCGCCATTCACCAGGGAGCGGCGGGTGGCGCGCATGCTCCGCACCGCACGGTCGGCGACCGCCGCCGTGAGTAGGCTCACGATGGGCACGATCGGCAGCAGATACCGCAGCACCTGCACCGAACAGTACCAGGACGCGAGAGCGGCCAGCACCACGAGCGCGAGCGGCCGACCAAGCGGCGCGTACAGGCTCACCACCAAAACGATCGGCAGCGGCAGGAAGAGGATCGGAGAGAAAGGCGCCTCCATGTGGAAACGCTCGGGATGGAGGCCAAGGTCCCGACCAAACCAAGGCGAAGCCCGCAAGCGAGGTGCCCGTCCCGTGGGACGCCATCTCGTGGCGCTGGCCGTTCACGTCGTCCTGATTCCATACGCCGTTGCCAAGCACGTCGGTCAGCGCCGGGAAGAAGGGATCGCCGCTGTAGTATGCGTTGCGCACGTACCACGGGAGCGCGACCGCGAGCGCCAGAAGAGCGACCCCGCCTGAGAACGTCACCCGGCCGGAGCGCCGCCCGACCCACGCCGCTGCAAGCCAGAACCCGACCAGGCAGAGAAGCCCCGAGTACTTTGAACCGGCGGCAAGCCCCGCGAAGATCGCAGCCGGCGCGAGCCATCCGGGCTCCGCGCGTGCGCTCGCGAGCGCGACGCCGTAGACCGTCGCGACGACGAAGAGCGTGAGGCCGATATCGATGAATCCAGAAGCGCCCAGCCAGAGGACGAGCGGGCTCCCGAGCCAAAGCGCGGCCGCCCAGAGGCCCACTCGCTCGGAGAACGCGTCACGGCCCCACGCGTACACGACGCCGGTGGTCAGCATCATCATGAGCCATTGCACCAACTGCGCGAGCAGGTCGTCGTAGAGGAGCAGCGCGAGCGTGAACAGCATCTCGTTCGTCTGCGGAAACACCGGGTAGCGGAGGTAGGGCGTGAACGTGAGGGCATGCGCCTGCACGTAGAGCTTCGCGGCCGCGAGGTGGAACGAGGTCGCGTCCGATGCGGTCGGCGGATAGAGAGGAAGCAGCATGAGCGGCGCAACGACGGCGACCGCCACCAGCACGCGCGCGATTCGTCCACCCCACCGAACCTCCCCGGTTGGCACGGCCCGCCGGCGCAGCTGGCGAAGGAGCTGCGGAGCTTCCCGAAACCACGGCGTCCACACTGCGTGACAAGCTGCCACCGCCATCGCCAGCACTGCGCATACGAGCGCGGGCCGTAATGCCGCGAACAAGCCCAGCACAAGGACGATATACGCGATGACACCGAGGCCGAGCGTGGTGAAGACGCAACAGCGTTCCACCGCCGATCGCGTACTCAAAGGACGCAACAGACGGGCGCCGAGGATGTAGGCCACCGCAGCGAACAACGCCAGCGCGCCGTAGTGCCCGAGAGCCAACGCAATCATGCGCGGTCGACGCGACGGGCCAAGAGTTTACGCTGCGCTCGCGGACGCGCGCGTCACCACCGGACACTCGAGGTAGACGGTGGTGCCGATGCCGGGCGTCGATCGCAACTCGAAGCGACCGCCGAGGGCGAGCGCCCGCTCCTCCATGCTCACCAGCCCGAGCGCGTCGGCATGCTGGCGCGCCTCGGGACCGAAGCCGCGCCCGTCGTCGCACACCTCGAGGCGAAGCCTACCGTCGGCGACTCCCAACGTCAGCACGATGGTGCGGGCCGCGGCGTGGCGCGTGGCGTTGCTGAGCGCCTCCTGGGCGATGCGATACACGGCGACTTCCGAGCCCTCGTCCAGGCGCGGGATCGCGGTCGTGAACTCGGCGGCGACGCGCGTCTTCCCCGACGACAGGCCGTCCGCGAGCGAACGCAGCGAGCCCTCGAGCCCGAGATCGCGCAGCATCATCGGTTGCAGGTCGCGCGCGAGGAGGCGGAGGTGCTCGACGAGCTCGTTCAGGTAGCGGCCGACACGCGTGATGTCGGCCTCCACCCCTTCGGGGAGCGGCGCGAGCCTGCGGCGCAGCGACTCGACCAGGATGCCGATCCCGATCAGCTCCTGGCAGACGTCGTCGTGCAGGTCGAACCCCAGGCGTTTACGCTCCTCCTCGCGCACCAGCGCCTGGCGCTGCGCGAGCAAGCGGAGCTTCTCCTCGTTGCGCCGCAGATCCTCCAGCGAGGCACGCAACGCCTCCTCGGCCTGCTTGCGCTCGGTGACGTCACGTCCCACGGATTGAATCTCGACGATCGTACCCGCGGCGTCGAGGATCGCGCAGGCGTCCCACGAGATCCAACGCCATCCGCCGGGAGTGCGGGCGCGAGTGTCGGTACAGCTGCGATACGGCGGCTTGTAGAGCTTGCGGATGGCCGCCGTCGTCTCGGCCGCGTCGTCGGGGTGAAACAGAACCGTGCGCTGCTCGAGCGTCGTGGTCGCGAGCATCGCCTCGCGCGTCACCCCGAACTTTCGACAAAAGGCATCGTTCACGAACGTGATGCGACTCGAAGGATCGGTGCGCACGATCACGTCCTGCTGCATCTCGACCAGATCGCGATAGCGCGCCTCGCTGTGGCGCATCTCTTCCTCGACGCGTTTGCGGTCGGTGATGTCCTGTACCTGGGAGACCACGTACGCCGGTCGACCCTCCGCATCGCGCGACACCGAGGAATTGAGGAGAGCCCACACCAGGTGTCCTTGCTTGTGCCGATAGCGCGTCTCCATCTCGAAGCCGGCGATCTCACCGGACAGCAGACGTGACACGTTTTGGACGGTAGCGTCGAGCTCATCGGCGTGAATCACGTTCTCGACAGGCATCCCGACCATCTCCGCCTGGGTGTAGCCGAGCATCTCGCAGAGGGCGTCGTTTACCTGCAACGGCCGCCCGTCGAGACCGACCACCGCCATGCCGATCGGCGCCAGGCCGAAGACGTTCCGGAAGCGTTCCTCGCTGGTGCGCAGCGCCTCCTCGGCTTCCTTGCGCTCGGTGACGTCGCGGGCGATGCCGCGCACCCCCACCATCCGCCCGTCCGGCCCGTATGCCCGAGACCACGGCTTCGAGCCAGCGCGGGCCATGCGGGGTGCGAGCCTGCAGGACGATCGGCGGCAGCACCTCGCCGGCGCCGACGCGCTCCAGGAGCTGCGCAGGGACCGGATTGGCCGGATGGTCGGTATGGTATTGCAGGATCGAGCGCCCGCGCAGCTGCGACGCCGGCTCTCCGAGGAAGCGTGCCATCGCCGCGTTCACGTAGGTGAAGTGCCCCTCGAGGTCGGCGGTATAGATCAGATCCCGCGCGTTCTCGGCGAGATCGCGATACGCGGCGTGCGATGCCTCGAGCTCGTGCCGTCTCGCCTGCTCGCTGGCGCGATGGAAGAACGCCATCCGGAAGGCGCGCGCCGAGCCATCGGCGATCGCCAGCGACACCGCGGTGCCGATCGCGACCGCGGTCGCGAACTCGGCGCGCGGCACGACGAGCTCGAGCAGGGGGAAGGCGGCCGTCAAGGCCGCGAGCGTCGACGTGACCAGCGCCAACTCGGCACGCCATCCCCATGCGAAGAGCAGCGCCGCCGCGAGATAGAGCGTGAGGAGCATGAAGGCGAGGACGTGGGCGTGGGCGTGGGTGATCGCGCAGAACGCCATCGTCGACAGCGCCAGCGCCACGCACGCGCCGATCGCTACGATCAGGACGCGAGCCGCGCCGCGATCGCGGCGGCAGGCGGCATGCGCGGCGGCGAGGACGACGGCCTGAAAGACGATGGTCGCGGTAGCCTCGACGGTGGTGGCCGCCGACGACAGCACCAGCACGAGCGCCCACGCCGCCGTCGTCACCAGCCAGCTGAGCGCGAACAGCGGCAGGCGGCGCGTGATCAGTTCGGAGCGCGCGCGCTCGAAGGCCGTGGGGTTGGAGAGACGCTTCATGGGGGGCACCGCGCCGGCGATTCTAGCGCGTGTCGTGGGCCCGGAGTCAACGCGCGGTGCGAATCCCGGCCGGCGAATCGATTCCGAGCGCGGTTCGGGCGGCGAGTCAGCGCGCGGCGCGTGCCGCCGCCGATCGTACTGCGAGGAACGGCCGTACGACGCCCAGGAACTCCGCGGGCTTTTCGAGAATCGGCAGATGCCCGCAGCCGTCGATCAGCACCAACCGTGCGTCGGGCAGAAGGTCCCGATAGCGCTCGCCGTGCGCGGGCGGGATGAGCCCGTCCTGACGGCCCCAGACGATCAACACCGGCATGCGGACGCGGTGCAGCCGCTCGGGAAGCTTCGGGTTGTGGAAGTACGGGTTCCACGCCACCCGCGCCGCCGCCGCCATCGCGTTCGCTTGCGGCAGGAGGATCTCGTCCGGAAGATCGCTCACGTTCACCATCGCGCGCAGGAGCTGGGCCTGCGGCAGCGATTGATCCTGGAAGAGCCGCTCGGCGAGCTCCGCGGGCTCGGCACCGAACAGCTCGACCATCGGCGCCTCGTCGAGCCAGAGGCCAGCGGCATCGACGAGCACCAGGCGGCGCACGCGCTCCGGCCAGCGGCACGCGACCTCGGCCGCGATCCACCCGCCGTACGACGTGCCGATGACGTCGACCTGCTCGAGCCGCAGCGCATCGAGGACGGCGAGGTAGTGGAAGGCCATGTCCTCGATCGAGTCGATGTCGTCGACGCCCTGCGAGCTGCCGAAGCCGGGATGCATCGGCATCAGCACCGTGCGCTCGCGCGCCAGCTCGTCGAGCGCCGGCAGGCCCTCGGTGTCGCCGCCGATCGCATGCAGATAGAGAAGGGGCTCGCCGGCGCCGGCACGGCGCAGCTCGATCGACCGTCCGCGCACGTCGATGGTGCTGGTGACGAACGGCATCCGCGTGCTCAGGCGGTCACCGCCGACGCGGCAGGACGCACAGAGGGAGGCGCCAGGTCGGTCAGCTCGCGGCGCAACCATGGAATGACCTCGCGCGCCATGAGGGTCATGTTCTTGCGTGTGAGATCCGCGGGCAGCGTCCCGACCTGCGTCAGGCAGAGAATGGTTCCGACGCCGAGGTAGCGAATCATCTCGGCCATCTTGTGGCGCACGGTCTCGACCGAGCCGACGATCGCGTAGCTCCCCTCCTCGACCTGATCCCAGGTCTCGAGGTTCATCATGAAGGTCTTCATCGCCTTGGCGATGCCGATCACGGAGCGCGCGCTGGTGTAGCCCGGCGGGGTGATGTTGATACCGGGGAGGAGCTTCTTCACGAAATACCAGAAGTGCTCCTGGTACTCGGCGTGCGCTTGCGCGTCGGTTTCGGCGACGTACACCGGCACCAACCAGCCCACCTGCTCGGGATCGGCGGTGTAGCCTTCCTTGGCGCAGGCCTCGCGAAAGAAGTCGAAGTTCCGCTTGAAGAACGACTTGTGGAAGTACGGGATGCCCATGTAGGCGTAGCGCCGCTTGGCGACGAACTCCATGGTCTCGAGACTGCCGGCGCCGGGTATCCAGATCGGCGGATGCGGCTTCTGGCGCGGCGTGGGCCACGGGTTGACGTAGCGCAGCTTGAAGTGCTTGCCGTTGAACGTGAACGGTCCCGGCCGTGTCCAGCACTGCACGATCAGATCGTGCGCCTCGGCGAACTGCTCGCGCGCGTAGCTGGGATTGAGCCCGTTCGAGTAGTATTCGGGTCCGCCGCCCACCACCATGCCCGCGATCAGACGTCCGCCGCTGATCACGTCGATCATCGCGAACTCCTCGGCGACGCGCGTCGGCGGATTGTAGAGCGGCAGCGCGTTGCCGATGACGGCGATCTTCACGCGTTGCGTCTGCCGCGCGAGGATGGAGGCGATCAGGTTCGGCGACGGCATGTTGCCGTAGGCGTTGGCGTGGTGCTCGTTCACGACCACGCCGTCGAAACCGAGCTCCTCGGCCAGCACCAGCTCGTCGAGGTAGCGGTTGTAGACCGCGGTGCCCTTGGTGCCGTCGTAGAGATCGTTCGGGCAGCGCACCCACGCCGGGCCGTCGTAGTCCTTCGGAAGGTGGGGCCACGGCATGAGGTGGAAGTTGAAGAAGCGCATCGACGGGCTCCTACCCTCACCGAAGGAGAAAACCAAGTCAACCGCGAGCGCCGCGCATCGTGACCGCATCACCATCGACCTTTGCGTCGACCCCGACTGGCCGTTATGAGGACGCCCAAGGAGACGGCGATGAACTACGAGCAAATCCTCTACGACGTGCGTGATCGGATCGCGACCATCACGCTCAACCGGCCCGAGCGCCTGAACGCCTGGACCCCGCGCATGGGTCAGGAACTGATCGACGCCTTCGCAAGCGCCGGGCAGGACGACGACGTGCGCGTGATCATGGTCACGGGCGCCGGACGCGGCTTCTGCGCCGGCGCCGACATGGAGAATCTGCGCGGCATCCAGAGCGGGCGCGCCGACGGAGGCGAAGCGCTCGGAGGCCGTGACCTTCCACCGGCGATCCATCCCGCGCTCGCGACGCAATACGCCTATCCCGTGAACGTCGCGAAACCGGTGATCGGCGCCATCAACGGACCGGTTGCGGGTCTCGGTTTCACCTACATGCTCTACTACGACATGCGCATCGCGTCGGATCGGGCGCGCTTCGGGACGGCCTTCGCACGACGCGGTCTCGTCGCCGAGCACGGCAGCTCGTGGATGCTCCCGCGTCTGATCGGCATGGCCAACGCCTGCGACCTGTTCTTCTCCGGCCGCATGATCGGCGCCGAGGAGGCGCTCGCCATGGGGCTCGTGAATCGCGTCGTGCCCCACGACCAACTGCTCGCGACCGCGCGCGAGACCGCCACCGAGCTCGCGACGCTCAGCTCGCCGCGCTCGATCGCGGTGATGAAGCGCCTGCTCTACACCCACCAGTTCACCGATCTGGTCAGCGCGACCAAAGAAGCCGACCAGGAGATGATCGCCAGCTTCCCGAGCGAGGACTTTCGCGAAGGGGTGGCGTCGTTTCTCGAAAAACGCCCGCCTCGCTTCTCCGGTAAGTAGCGAACCCCGCCGCCCGACGCGTTACAGACCTGCCGCTGGTGACACGGGCTTGGCGGCAGCCCTACCTTTCGCTGTCCGGCCGCCTCATCGTCGGCCCGAGCCGGCGATCGTGCGAATGCTGTGGCGTCGGCGCGGAGGCTCGCAAACTCAGGCGTTTGCCGTGCCGGATCTCAACCCCTCGCCGCGTGCTGCTCAGCTGGCGTCAGGATTGCATATTCCGACTGGTGATGAGTTTCGGGGCCACAGTACGGGAGATCCTGACTGCCAGCTGCGGTTGCGATTTGCGCTCCGCGAGCGCGACTACGGCCGTCCCCCTCGACTCGGCGACCGCGAGTCGCATGCTGGCCGCCAATCTCGAGCTCGCCTTCGGCATCGCGATTCCGGAGCCCGACCTGCGCCACCTCCATACTGTCCGTGACGTTCTGCAGTGCGTGCGCCTGCGACTGTGGGAAAAGCAGGCGTGGCCCGCATCGCAGTCTCCGGCGCCACCCACCGCCTCGCGCGTGCGTCCGGTGTTCGTCCGCACCAGCTCCGATCCCTACGAGCGATTCATTCGCTATACCCCGGCAGCCGCGCTCCCGGGTGCCGCCGCCACAACGCCTTCGAGAAGAGGCTAACCCGAGCGCCGCGCTGCGCGCGCTCCTCCTCCCGCGCCGTGTCTCGCACCGATCCCTTCACCGGCCGCCCCGCGCTCGCGGCCCGATACGCGCGTGAGAGTCGCCGCCTCACGGCCAGCCGGCTGACTGCCAGCTGCTGGCTCGCTGTGGTCCTCGTTCCGCTGTTCGGTGCCCTCGACCTGATCCTTCACCCGGGGCTCATCCGCACCTTCATTCCCATCCGTGTGGGGATGATGTTGAACGCCGGCGCGGTCTTGATCGCGCTGCGCACGGCGCGCGGCCGGCGCTGGGTGACCGCGCTCAGCTATTTCACGTTCGTCGTGACCGGACTCGGAATCGTGCTGATGACCGTCTTCAATGGCGGCGGCTCGAGCCCCTACTATGCCGGCATCAATCTGGTGGTGCTGGCGGCGGCCGTCCTGATGCCCTGGGACGCAGGCCTCTCGATCGCCTGCTGCGCGACGCTGATCGCCGCCTACGCCGGTACCTGTCTCGCCTGGTCGGGTGTGCCCGATGGGCGGATCTTCGGCTCGAATCTCTACTTCCTCGTGTCGACGGCGTTGATCACGGTCGTGAGCCATCGGCTGGGGGCGGCGGCGCGCCGACACGAGTTCCTGCAACGCGTCGCGCTCGAGGAGGCGGGACGTCATCGCGACGAGTTCCTCGCCAACATCACGCACGAGCTGCGCACGCCACTCGCGGCCATCCTCGGCTTCTGCGAGATGCTCTCGGACTTCATGCCCGACGCCACCGGCGAGCAGCGCGGCTGGCTGGCGCGCATCCGCGACAACGCGCTCACGCTCTACCGGTTGATCGTCCAGCTCCTCGACTTCTCCAAGATCGAAGCCGGCGCCATGCGCCTCGTGCGCGAGCGCTTCACGCTCGAGGGGATCGTGACCAAGGTGGCGGCGGACATGCAGGCGATCGCCGGCGCCGACGGCCCCGAGATTCGCACCGAGATCGCCGCCGATGCGCCGCCGATCGTCGGCGACCCCGCACGCACCGAGGAGATCCTCACCAACCTCGCCTCCAACGCGCTCAAATTCTCGCGCGGCCGGCCGATCGTGCTGCGCTTGCGCCGTGGTCACATCGGCGCGTCGCGGTGGGACCGCATCGTTCCCGAGCCTGGGCCGGAGAGTCATGGACACGACTATGCCGAGGTCGCCGTCGTCGACGGCGGGGAAGGGATCACGCCCGCCGATCTGCGTCAGCTGTTCGTCGCCTTCCGCCAACTCGACGGCTCGTCGACGCGACGCCACGGCGGCACCGGTCTCGGGCTCGCCATCAGCGCCCGCCTCGCCGCGGCGATGCGAGGACACATCGCGGTGCGCAGCCGGGACGGAGCCGGCTCGACCTTCGCGCTCCTCGTGCCCGTCGCCGAGCGCGAAGCCGCGCGCGGCGCGTTGGCTCCGGAGCCGGTCGCCGAGCACCAAGTCGCGCGCAGCGCGTAGCGGGCACGAGCGCTCGCCGCCGGCACTGAGCAGCCGCTATCGGACGGGCGCGGTCGCGGTGCTCGCCGGCGGCTGCTTCGGAATCATGCGCAGCTCACGGCCGCCGTACCCGAGCGAGCCCTCGAATGCGAGGAACTCGGGCGTCCCCTCACGCGTGAACCAGAAATAGTGCGTGGGGATGAGGCTCGCGAAGAGCACGTTCTGCATCGGTCCGAGATCGGCTTTGAGACGCACCTTGCTCGTCGGCTCGCTGCCGCCCGGGAAGCGGAAGTCCTCGTGCAGGATCGTCTCGGCACGCAACGTGAAGACGTTCGGCTCGGGGCGAAAGACGACGGCTTGCAGCGACGCCGTTCCAAGCGCGCTTTCCGGCACGCTGGCCAGAATCACCCCCAGCATCGGCCCGACGTAGGTGTCGGGCGCGAAGGCCATGGTGCGCTCGCCACGCTGTCCGTCTCTGAGCCACGTGATCTGCCCGTTCCGGAAGTCGACCTTCTCCTCGGCGACGACGCGGCCGTCCCGCCGTTCGACCTTCGTGAACGAGAGCGCGCGAAAGCCGTTGGCGAGGCTCATCTCGGCGCGCTCCTCCCACTGGTCGCCGTCCGTGAACTGCGTCGCTGAGGTCGAGCACCAGGCGCTCGTTCTCGACGGTCGCGAGCGAGCGCTGCTCGCCGACGCGGCGTGTCGTCGCCGAGCGCCCGCAGGACGTGCACCTCTTCCTGCCGCCCGTGCCGCTGCCGGACGGCGTCGGGCACCGGGATCACGTCGGCCCAGGCAGGCGGCGCGGCCGCGGCGAGCAGCGCGCAACCCAGTACCACGGCGCGCACCTCGATCATCATGGTCTCTCGCACCGGAGCCATAGACCCTATCACCGGAGGCGCGACGCCGCCACTCACGCCGACACAGCGACCCTCACATCACTTCGTCGACGAGCGCCACCGGCTCGAGCAACTCCTCGTCGAGATCCTCGACGAAGCGCGACGGCTTCCCGAGCACGATGCCGATGCCGCGATCGTAGATCTCGATCGGATAGGTGAGGTAGAGCTCGTCCTTGGCGCGCGTGACCGCGACGTACATCAGGCGCCGCTCCTCCTCGATCTCGCTCTCGTCCCGCACGTTGTACATCGAGGGGAAGCGCCCGTCCGCCGCCCACAGGATGAAGACGGTGCGCCATTCGAGGCCCTTCGCCGAGTGGATGGTCGAGAGCGTCACCAAGCCCTCGTCCTCGCCGTCGGCGGCCAGCACGTCGCCGACGCTGTCGGTCGGCGGCTCGAGCGCCATGTCGGCGAGCAGCGCGGTCGTGGTGCGGTAGCGCTCGGCGATGGTCACGAAGTGCTCGAGGTCGCGCTCACGCTTGGGGTAGTCCTCGGGATGGAGCCGGCGCAGGATCGGCGTGTAGTGCTCGAGCACGAGCGCCAGCTGCTCACCGGGCGTGGGTGCGGCGGCGACCGCGCGCAGCACCGCGCCCAGGCGTTGCACCTCTGCGGCGGATCGGCCGGAGCGCGCCGGCGCCGAGGCGAGCTGGGCCCACGGAGCGGTCGTGCCCGCCGTGCGCGCCAGCACGTCCCGAGCCCCTTTCGGCCCGACGCCGTCGAGCAGCAGGAGGATGCGGTGCCACGACACCGCGTCGTCGGCGTTCGCCACCACGCGCAGGTGGGCGAGGACGTCCTTGACGTGCGCCGTCTCGATGAACTTGAAGCCGCCGCGCTTGACGAACGGGATGTCGCGCCGGCCGAGCTCGAGCTCGAGGTCGAAGGAGTGAAAGCTCGAGCGGAAGAGCACCGCGATCTCGGCGAGCGGAACGCCCTCCTCGCGCAGCTCGAGGATGCGCTGGGCGACGAAGCGCGACTGCTCGGGCTCGTTCAGGGCCCGCACCAGGGCGGGCCGCTGGCCGGGGCCGCGGGCGGTGAAGAGGTTCTTGGTGTACTTCTCGGCGGCGCGATTGATGATGGCGTTGGCGAGGTCGAGGATCGGCTGCGTTCGAGCGGTAGTTCTGCTCGAGCGTGATGACCCGCGTCCCGGGGAAGAGCTTGGGGAAGTCCATGATGTTGCGGAAGTCGGCGCCGCGGAACGCGTAGATGGACTGCGCGTCGTCGCCGACCGCCATCACGTTGTCGTGGACGCTCGCGAGCCGGCGGACGATCTCGGCCTGCAACGCGTTGGTGTCCTGGTACTCGTCCACCATGATGTAGCGGTACTGGCGGCCGAGCAGCTCGGCCAGGTCGCCATGGTCGGCGAGGGCGTCGCGCAGCTTCACCAGCAGGTCGTCGTAGTCGACGAGCTGGCGGGCGCGCTTGAACTCGGCGTAGCGCGCGAACAGCGCCTGCAGGTCGTCGAGCTCGTCGACGAGGTGCGGGTAGCGCGCCGCCACCAGCTCGGCGACCTGCACGCCGCAGTTGACCGCCATGCTGAGGATCTCCGCCAGCGCCTGCTTGCGCGGGAAGCGCCGTTCCTTGCGATCGAGCCCGAGCTCGCCGCGCAGCAGACTGATCACGTCCTCGCTGTCGCCGCGGTCGAGGATGGTGAAGCCGGGCGCGAGGCCGACGCGCGCGCCGTGGCGGCGCAGCACCAGATGCGCGAACGAGTGGAAGGTGCCGCCGGCGACCTGCGCGCAGCTCCCGCCGACCAGCCCCGTCGCCCGGCGCAACATCTCCTCGGCGGCCTTGCGCGTGAACGTGAGGAGAAGGATCGCGCTCGGCGGGATGCCCGACTCGACCAGCCGCGCGACGCGGTAGACGAGCGTGCGCGTCTTGCCGCTGCCGGCGCCGGCGACGACCAGCACCGGGCCTTCGAGGGTGGTCACGGCGTCGAGCTGCTGCGGGTTCAGCTCCTCGGCATAGCGGATGCGGAACTCGGCGGGAGTGTCGCGCCGCGAATCGGAGCGCAGCGTGTAGCGTTTCACGGCGCCGTCACCGTAGGTGGTCGGAGACCTGATTGCAACGCGCTCCACGGCCTGGCAAGCAGACCGCGTGGCAGCGGCGGCACTCGCAACATCGGTGGTGGTGGCGCTTGCGCTGGCGCTCGGCGGTTGTCTCAGCGCCGGTCCGCCGAAGACCCCGAACCAACGCGCCGTCGAGCGCGCCGCCGCGGCTTCCACGCCGGTCGCGGCGCCGGTGCCGCCCGAGCCCGCGCCGGTCCGGGCGCGCTGACAAGTTGGCTTGCTGACCCGCGCCCGCCCGTCGATAATGTCCCGTGCGGCATCGGATCGCTCGTGACACGGACGCGCAGCAGGACGCCATGGCTGACTACTGGATCGGAACCTCGGGATACAACTATCAGGAGTGGAAGGGCTCCTTTTATCCCGACGAGACTCCCGACAAGCAGATGTTGCCCTACTACGCGAGCCGCTTCCGCAGCGTCGAGATCAACTACACGTTCTACCGCATGCCGACGGTGCGTATTCTCGCCAACTGGGCGCGGGAGACGCCGGAGCCGTTCCGCTTCGCGTTGAAGGCGCCACGCCGCATCACCCACGATCAGCGCCTGCGCAGCATCGAGGATAGCCTGGCGTCGTTCTGCGAGGTCGCGGAGACGCTCGGGCCGAAGCTCGGCCCGCTCCTCTTCCAGCTCCCGCCGTTCTTGAAGAAGGACGTCGAGCTGCTCGAGGTCTTTTTGCACGACCTGCCTTCGACCGTGCAGCCGGCCGTCGAGTTCCGCCACGTCTCCTGGTACGCCGACGACACCTACGACGTCCTCAAACGGTTCGGCGTCGCGCTCTGCATCGCCGACAGCGAGGAGCGCACGACGCCGTTCGAGGTCACCGCACCCTTCGGCTATTTTCGTCTGCGACGCGCCGACTACGACGAGGCCGCGCTCCGTGGCTGGCGCGAGCGTATCGACGCCGCCGGCTGGGAGAGTATCTTCGTCTACTTCAAGCACGAGGAGCGCGGCGCCGGCCCGCGCTACGCCGCCCAGTTCGCAGCGCTCACGGAAGCGGGAGGACGCGATTCATGACCGACGACGACAAGCCAGGGCACGAGCACACGCACGCGCACCAACATCAACACCAACATCAGATGGCGATCCAGAGCGATCCGGCCACCAGTCTCGGCGTGTACGCGAATCTCATGATGGTGAGCCATCGCAAAGAGGAGTTCATCCTCGACTTTCTGTTCGTCCAGCCCCAACAAGCGGCGCCCGGGCAGACGGTCGCCAACCTGCGCTCGCGTGTGGTCACGACGCCCGAGCATGCCAAGCGCATCGTGCGCGCGCTGCAGGAGAACATCCAGCGCTACGAGGCATCGTTCGGCGTCACCTCCGAGGCCACCGACCTGCCGCGCAACATGCATTGAATCTCGGGGGGATGGATGGGTCGGTGAGCCGGGAAACCCCCGTAGGTCGCACCGCTCTGGCGCTCGCCCTCGCGGTCGTGCTGGGCGCGACGCTCGGCTACCTCGGTTTCGAGCGCTGGTCGGGTCCACCGGTGCCACAAGATCCGCAACCCGCGCGCGCCGTCGGAACGGACCATGCGCCGCGGCCGCCGGCCGTGGAGCTGCCAGCCGCCCTGGCGGCGCCGCCCGACGATCCGACGACGCAGGCCGGCGACCCGCCCGCCGACGATCCGCCGACACTCGCAACACTCTCCGAAGCGGAGCAGAAGAACCGTGCCGCGGTCGAGCGCGCCGAGGCAGGCGACTGGGCGGCAGCCCTGCCGCTCCTGCGCGACGCGCGCGAGCTCGAGCCTCACAACGAGCTCTACGAGAAGAACCTGCGCGCCGCGCTCACCAATGCGGCCTACGCCGAGCTCGGCGCCGAGCGTTTCGACGTCGCGGTCGCGCGCTTCGTCGAGGCGCTTCGACTCGGCGACCTCGGCGAGATCCGGCGTGGTCTCGGCTACGCCTACTATCGGCTCGGCAACATCGACCTGGCACGCGCCAGTCTGGAGCGCGCCGTCGAGCAAGGCGCAGGCGATGCCGACACCTTCGTGACGCTCGGACAGATCTACCTCGAGCGCCGCGATCAACGGCGCGCGCTCGCGCTCTTCGACCAGGCGATCGCCGCGGGCTCCGAGCGGCCGGGCCTCGCCGAGACGGCGGCGAGACTCAGGCGTGAAGCGGCGGCGGAGGAGGGTTTCGAGTCGCTCGCCAGCTCGCACTTCGTCCTCAAGTTCGAAGGCCGCCAGAACGCCACCGCCGGTCGCGTGGTTCTGAACACGCTCGAGGACGCCTACCGGCGCGTCGGCGCGCGCTTCGCCTACTACCCGCTCGACCGGCTGGAGGTGGTCCTCTACCCGGACCAGGCCTTCCGCGAAGTGACCAACTCGCCGCACTGGAGCGGCGGCGTCTTCGATGGACGCATCAAGCTTCCCATCGGTGGGCTCAACCGCGGCAGCGAGCGCGTGACCCGGACGCTGCGCCACGAGTACGCCCACGCCGCCATCGTCACGCTCAGCCGCGGCAAAGCCCCGGTCTGGCTGAACGAGGGCATGGCGCAGGTCGCCGAGGAGAGCGGTGACGAGGGACGCAGTGGGCGCATGCGGGCCGCCCTCGCCGAGGGCGATCTGTTGTCGCTCTCCGCCCTCGAGAGCGGCTTCATGCGTTTCAGTCGGGAGGAGGCGAGCCTCGCCTACGCCGAGGCCTATTTCGCGGCGGCGTTCCTGCTGCAGAAGAAGGGCGGCTACAACGTGCGGCGGCTGCTCGAGGCATTCGCGACCGCCGCGACGATCGACGCGGCCTTCCAGAGCGCGCTCGGCCTCCCCTACGGCGAGTTCGAGCGCCAGTTCTTGCACGAGATGTCGCAGCGATGGGGCGGTGACGGCCGATGATCCGCCTCCACCAGCTCGTCAAGCGCTACGGCGACACGGAGGCGGTCGGGGGTCTCGACCTCGAGATCCCCCAGGGGCAGCTTCTCGGCTTGCTCGGTCCCAACGGCGCCGGCAAGTCGACGACCGTCAGGATCTTGACCGGCGTGGTGTTGCCCACCGCCGGCAGCGCCGAGGTGTTCGGCTTCGACGTCGTGCGCGACCCGGTCGAGGTGAAGCGCATCGTCGGCTACGTGCCGGAATCGGGCGCGGTGTTCGATACGCTCACCGGTTGGGAGTATCTCGAGCTCGTCGCCGCGCTCTACCACCTCCCGGAGGCAGAGATGACCGCGCGCATCCGCAGCTTCGCCGAGTTCTTCGAGCTCGCCGAGCGCACGCTGCGTCGGGATCAGCTCGCCGCCTACTCGAAAGGGATGCGACAGAAGGTCGTGATCAGCGCGGCGCTGCTCCACAATCCGAAGGCGGTGTTCTTCGACGAGCCCTTGAACGGCCTCGACGCCAACGCCACCCTCGCGTTCAAAGCGCTCGTCACCTCACTCGCCCGTGAGGGCAAGACGATCATCTACTGCTCCCATCTGCTCGATGTCGTCGAGCGCGTGTGCGAGCGCATCGTGATCATGAACAAGGGCCGCGTGATCGCCGACGGCTCGCTCGCTGCAGCTCCAGGAGCAAACCGGCGAGACCTCGCTGGAGCGCATCTTCAACGGCCTCACCACCTCCCAGGATCCGCTCGCCCGCGCCGAAGAGCTGGCGCGCCTTCTCGCGCGATGAGATCCACCGACCTCCGGCAGCTGCGGGCGCTGCTCGGCGCCTATCTACGCATGAGCCTGCGCGGCAAGGCCGCCGGGACGTTCTTTCACGGCGGCAAGGGGAAATGGCGCGGGACGCTCGCGCTCATGCTGCTGTACGTCGTGATGGGAACGGTCGCCGCGATCGGCGCGTCGGGGTCGGGCAGCCCCTTCAGCTATGCGCTGGTCATGCACACCATCACCTTCGTCATGCTCGGCATGAGCCTGGCGGCGGAATCGGGCGATCTGCTCTTCCACCCCGGCGAGCAGGAGGTCCTGGGTCACCTCGCGCTCGCGCCGCGCACCCTCCTGGTCGCCAAAGCGGGAAGCCTGATGGGGTTCGCGTTGATGGTGGCGCTCGCGATCAACCTTCCGGCGCTCGTCGTCGGCGCGCGGCTGCCGTGGTTGCCCGTCAGCTTTCTCGCCGTGCACCTGTTCGCCATCGTGCTGCTCACGGCCTTCGCGGCGAGCATTCTCGTCTTCAGCTACGGCCTTGTCGTCCGCTTCGTCGGCCGTGATCGGTTCGACAACGCCGCCGCCTGGTCGCAGGCGGGATTGTCGGGCGCCTTCCTCGTCCTCTCGCAGGGCCTCGCGCATCTCGTCGAGATGCCGATCATCCGTCTCGACGCGAACTTCTGTCTGGTCTTTCCGCCGGCGTGGTTCGCGGCGCTCGACCTCGTCGGCGTCGGATCCTACTCGGCGCGCGCGGGGACGTTGTCGCTGGTCGCTCTCGGGACGACGGCCGCGCTCGCCTGGGCAGCGCTGACGCGCCTCGCCCCGGGATACGGGGAAGCCTTCGCCCGCCTGGCCGAGGCGCACGCGCCGCGCTCGTCACCGGAGAACTCCACGCCTGCCTCGCTCGGCCTCGCCCGTTGGTGGCTCAAGGATCCCGTCGAGCGTGCTGCCTTCCGGCTCGCCGCGACGTACATGCGCCGCGACCGCGAGGTGAAGACGCGCCTCTACCCGTCACTCGGTTTCTTCCTCCTCCTCCCGGTCGCGCAGCTGATCGGCCGAGGAGACCATCGTTTCAAAGCGGCAGCCATCCTCTCCATCATCCTGATCGGCCTGCTGCCGTCGCTCGTGCTCGAGGCGCTGCGCGTGTCCTCGCACCACGTCGCCGCCGAGCTCTTCGCAACCACGCCGCTCGGAAGCGCAGGGCCGCTCTTTCATGGCGTGCGCAAAGCCGTGACCTGCTACGTCCTCCTGCCCGCGACTGCCATCGCCGTCCTCTGGGTCATCGCGCTCGAGCCCAGTGTCCTTCCGCTCGCCGTGCCGAGCCTGCTCGCCGTCCCCTTGCTGACGCTCCTTCCAGGCGCGTTCCGCGACTACGTGCCTCTTTCAGTGCAGCCGGCGGCGGGCCGCCAGTCGCTCACCAACATCCTCCTGGGGATGCTGGTCGCCATCGTCGGCGGCGCGACCGTGGTGGCCTCGCGGGCGCTCTGGAAGCTCGGGTACCTTCCGCACTTCATCGCCGTGGAGCTGGTCGTCGTCGTGCTCGGCACGTACATGCTGGCGCGCGCGATCACGCGCCGTCCGTTCGGCGCGCCGTCGTGGTAGCGGGCCCGCGCCGCGGCTTGGACCTGTCCGCGTGTGGCGCTATGGTCGCCGGCAGTCGAGCGTCGGTCCGAGGCGGGGGAGGTCAGTGGTGACGAGAAAACGCGTGCTGTCGGGTCTCGAGGTCCTGGCTCGCCGGCGCCCGCGCTGGCTCAAGGACCGCCGCGTCGGCCTCCTGATGCACCAGGCTTCGGTCACCGCCAACTCTGGTGTCCGCCCGCGACGTCATGCACCGGCTGTGCGGCGCCCGGCTGACCGCGCTCTTCGGACCGCAGCACGGCATCGCGGGTGAGCGTCAGGACAACATGATCGAGTCGCCGCACGGCACCGACGCGCGCCTCGGCATCCCGGTCTTCAGCCTCTACTCGGAGACCCGCAGCCCGACCGCGGAGATGCTCGCCGACGTCGATACCCTCGTCGTCGACCTGCAGGACGTCGGCACGCGCGTCTACACTTTCGAGTGGACGACGGCGCTCGCGCTCGAAGCGTGCGCCGCCGCGGGAAAGTCGGTGGTCGTGCTCGACCGGCCGAATCCCCTCGGCGGAATCGTCGTCGAGGGCAACCTGATCCGCCCCGGCTACGAGTCGTTCGTGGGGCTGTATCCGGTTCCGATGCGCCATGGCCTGACGCTCGGGGAGATGGCGCTCTACGTCAACGCCTGCCTGCCTGAACGCACGGGCGCCCGACGCTGCGACCTCACCGTCGATCCCGATGGAAGGCTGGCGGCGCCGGATGCGCTTGGACCGACACCGGGCTGCCGTGGGTGCTGCCGTCACCCAACATGCCCGACGCCCGAGACCGCGCGCGTCTACCCCGGTCAGGTGCTGCTCGAGGGCACGAACCTGTCGGAGGGGCGCGGTACGACGCGCCCCTTCGAGATCTGGGGCGCGCCGTACGCTGGACGCCGCCGCTCTGCGCGCACGTTTCGAGAAGCGCAAGCTTCCGGGATGCGTGCTGCGCGATCACGACTTCCAGCCGACGTTCCACAAGTGGCACGGCGAGACCTGTCACGGCTTCCAGATCCACGTCACCGATCCCGAGCGCTACCGTCCCTACGCGACCACGCTGGCGCTTTTACAGGATATCGTGGCGCTGCACCGCGACCGCTTCGCGTGGAAGGATCCGCCGTACGAGTACGTCACCGATCGGCTGCCGATCGACGTCCTCACCGGCGATCCGGACGTCCGCGAGGCGATCGAGTCGGGCGCCGACCTGCGCGCGCTCGCCGCCGGTTGGCTGGCGCGAGATCCGCGGCTTCAAGAAGGACGTCGCGCCGCACCTCCTGTATCGCAACTGACTGGATCCCCTCCGGGCGAATGACGAAGGCGATCGGACGCCTCCCGCGACGAGCGCAGCTTTGGAACGCGACCTCGTGGCAATCACGGAGCGCGCTCGATCACAAGCCGCCCCGCACGCCGCGAACGGGGTTGCCGTTCACTTTCAAGTCGCCGATCGCGCCGCCGTCGATGAAGCTCACGAACCACGCCTCGTCCGCGGTGGTGCGCGTCGTCGACGACCAGTAGTTGGCCTCGTTCCGTGGGACCAAAGATCGGGTCGATACACGGGCTCGTTCCGCATGGGTACGGTTCGAGCAGAATCGTCTTGAGCTCCGTGGGCGTCGGCAGCCGCCAGTCACAGCGAGCCGCGAACCCGGCGAAGACCGGCGTGATGCCGTCGGTGCTGTTGCACGCGTTCAGCCGACTCAGGTAGTCCGTGAACACCGTCCCGTTCGCGCACCCAGTGAAAGGACAGCCGCCGAGGTTGCCCCAGGTATAGGCATTGTCCGCGTCCTGCGGGTTCGCAAAATCCTGTACGTTGTCGAGGTTGTTCGTCTCGACCCAGGTCAGTCCGGTGTCGTAATCCGTGATCGAGTTGCCGTTGTCGACGAAGCGGCACGGATCTCGGCCTCGGTCGCCTTCTCGCTCAATTTGGCGAGCTTCTCCTGGAATTTCGTCTCGCACTTCGCGAGGTCGGCAGGCTTGCCCAGCAGTGCCTTCGCGTCCTCGATGGCGCGACACTTCAGCAACTTCCCCTGCGCCTGGCGCTTCTTCGCCAGGCAGATCTCGCTCGTGAACGCAGCGTGGGCCGTGGCACCATACGCGAGAATCAGACTGACGACGACGAGGAGAGAGCGTGACATTGGCATGTCCTCCTTTGGGGGTGCAGGCCCGTGGGCGCGCTCCGTGAGATCGTGGGGCGTCGACCAGACGAATATCGTCGGCGTCAAGCATGTCGCGATGCTGCCACGAGGGCGATCACGAGGCGAGCGGGACAGCCGTCAAACTGAGCCGCTGCCGTCCGCGATAGGCTGGGAGAGATCTCCCCGGGCTACCGCTTCAGTGGCACTCTGAGTGGCACTCTTGTCCCCGGTTTCGTCGACGGCGACGCGCGACCGGCGTTGCACGCCGGGGCAGGGCTGCGCCGAGCCGAGGTCGCGTCGTCCACGAACAACAGCGGCGAGATCATCGTGCGGACCGCCGGGGAGCTGAACGAGTAGAGGCTGCGGTCATACAGGAAGTGGACGAAGGCAAACCCGTAACGAAATCCGATCACGGCGCCCAAGAATGGCGTCACGGCTCGCAGGGTCACGAAGCCGTCCGTCGCCTTCATGACGTCTTGCTGTACGCCCAGCAGGGATACGAGAGGGATCGAGACCGCCATCATGGCGACGGCCGGTGTGACGAAGCCCAGGACCCGTGTCCAGTCGCCTGGCGCCGGGCGGTCCGCGGGACGAGAGGCATTCGCCACGATACGCGACGCGAGGGCGATCGCGGTGGCCCAATGGTTCGCGGCCCAGACCGCAAGGAAGACGATCGGCGACGCGATCGCGGCGACGATCGGGGCCGTGCCGACCGTGATGACGTAGCTGAGTCTCGCTACCGACCGCCTCGGCTTGCGAAGCTCACGCAGCACGACCAGCGTCGCGAGCACGGCCGAAACCGCGGCCAGACCGACGCATGCGGAACGGGACAGAGACCGGTCGACACGTGGCAGGTAGAACGACAGGTGCTGGAAGACGCTGTTGTCGTTGAGCAACCACGCCAACGGTACGAGCACCATGCCGAAGGTGACGCAGTACCAGCGGTCCCAAGCTCGCTCGACGGGGTCGAAGGCGCCGCCCTGCTGGCGCCGATAGATCGCGAGCAGTCCGAAGTGTTGCCCGCAGAAATGCCATTGGTTCCAGGCAAGGTAGACATAGGCGAGGGCGATGATCCCGTTCAGATGGTCCTTGGGGCCCGGCACCGCGGGCCCAAACCCGTCAGGCGCGGGGAGCCGCGTGAGCTGGCTTCCGGCCAGGAGCCCGACGGCCGTGGCCGCCGCCCACAACGCGAGAGGGAACCAGAGAAACCGGCCCCGCCGCCCGAGCATGTGCGTGCGGAAGTCGGTGTTGCCCCACGCCGCGACCATTGGAGAGAGGTTGTGACCGCCCCAGAGCAAGGCGGTCAGCACGAGGGCGGTGTTCTGCAACAGGGGGCGCGAATCCATGCCGTGCCGAGCAGGAAAACCAGCGCGAGCGGGATACCGTTCAGGATCCACAGCACATCCCATGACGGTGAGACCAGCCAGCCGCCGACCCAGGTCCGATCAGCACGCGGCGCGGCGGCCTTCCCGGCCAGCGTCCTATCTTCGAGCATCACTCGCGCGCTTGCATCCACCGCCCGCAATGGATCCCGCGCTCCTCGAGCAGCGCCGCTTCCGCCGACGAAGCCGGCACGATCCGCAGGAACCGGCGGCCCGCAAGGGTGACGAGGTCCGCGGTGGCGACGGGACGGTAGCCCATGCGCTGCATCCCCGCGTGCCAGCGAGGGTTCGAGGCCCTCACGCATGCGTAGAGGGACAGCACGCCCTCGCGGCCGAGGACGTACCGCACGTGCAAGGCGGCCATGCGCGCGAGGCCGCGCTGCCTCGCCAGGGGAACGGTGACGACGTCCTCGCCGACGCGCTCGTCGCGCCGGAGCGGGAGCGTGACGCCGGTCAGCATGAGCGGGCCGCGGCCAATCCACCTCAGGTGGCCCACGTGCCCGCCGGTATGGAACAGCCAGAGCTCCTCGCCGCGAGCAAAGCGCTCGCGGAGGTCGCTCTCGTCGAGCGGCTGGATATCGGGCTCGCGGGTGCGGGCGACCTCGGCGAACACACGGAGCAGCTCAGGCTCGAACGATCGCAGACAACGCGGTGCGAGCTCGGGATGCGGCTCGCCGCCGCAGTCCGCGCGTTGGACGAAGGTACGGCGGAAAGCCAGGAAGTTCGGCGTCGCGCGGTCCGCGACGAGAGCCGCGAAGCCACCGAAACCGGTGCGGCGCAGCACGGGCCTGAGGTTCCGCGCGAGGCCGACCACCCGGCGGACTGCGCCGTCGGTGTTCGGGTAGTCCACCCTCGCGAGGGTAGCGGGCGACGGCTCGAGATGTCTACCCGACCCCAGCGACGCGATGCCCGTCACTCGTGCAGCGGTTCGCCTATCGCATGCCCTTCTTCAGCACGCGCTTGCGCATGCGCACGCTCTCGGGCGTCACCTCGACCAGCTCGTCCTCGGCGATCCACTCGAGCGCGGCGTCGAGGCCCATCTCGCGCGGCGGCGTGAGGATGGTCGCCTCGTCGTGGCCCGTGGCGCGCATGTTGCTGAGCTTCTTCTCCTTGGTGAGGTTCACGTCGAGGTCGTTGTCGCGCGAGTACTCGCCGACGACCATGCCCTCGTAGACCGGCGTGCCGGCCTTGACGAAGATCGTGCCGCGCTCCTGCAGATGGAAGATCGCGTACGGCGTGGCGGGTCCTTCGCGGTCGGCGACCATTGCGCCGTTGGTGCGCCCGCGGATCGGCCCGGCCCAGGGCCGGTAGCCGTCGAACAGCATGTTCATGATCCCGGTGCCGCGCGTGGAGGTGAGGAAGTGCGAGCGGAAGCCGATCGAGACCGCGCGACGGCACCGTGAACTCGAGGCGCACCCGTCCGGAGTCCTGATGCTCCATGCCGGTCATGATGCCGCGGCGCGACGCCAGGAGCTGCGACACGATGCCGATGAAATCCTCCGGAACGTCGATCAGGAGGATTTCCATCGGCTCGAGCGTCTCGCCCTTCTCCTCGCGCGTGATGATGGTCGGCTTCGAGACCTGCAGCTCGTAGCCCTCGCGCCGCATGGTCTCGATCAGGATGGCGAGCTGCAGCTCGCCGCGGCCGGCGACCTTGAGCGAGTCGGGCTGACCCGGTCTCCTCGATGCGCAGGCTCACGTTCTTGCGCGCCTCCGCGAACAGGCGCTCGCGGATCTTGCGCGAGGTGACGTACTCGCCCTCGCGCCCGCCCCAGGGCGAGGTGTTGACGCCGAAGACCATCGCGATCGTCGGCTCCTCGATGCGAATCGGCGGCAGCGCCATCGGAGCTTCGCGGTCGGCAATGGTGTCGCCGATCGCGATGTCCTCGATGCCACCGATGGCGACGATGTCGCCGGCGCTGGCACGCGCGACCTCCAGGCGCTCGAGTCCGTGCCACGCATAGAGCAGCGTGATCTTGCACGGCACCTGCGACCCGTCGGTGCGGCAGAGCGTGTACTGTCCGGCGCCGACCAGCTCGCCCGACACCACGCGTCCGATCGCCAACCGGCCGACGTAGTCGTTGTAGTCGAGGTTGTTCGCCTGGAACTGCGTGGTGGCAACGGGATCGTAGACCGGACCCGGGAGGCGCTCGACGATGGTGTCGAAGAGCAGTTGGAGAGTCGTCGCCGGTGCCTCGGGCGCCGACTGCGCGATGCCGGCACGCGCGTTGGTGTAGACGACCGCGAAGTCGAGCTGCGCCTCGCTGGCGCCGAGATCGATGAACAGACCGTACACCTCGTCGAGCACCTCGGCGATGCGGGCGTCGGAGCGATCGATCTTGTTGATGCAGAGCACCGCGGGGAGACCGCGTTCGAGCGCCTTCTTCAAGACGAACCGGGTCTGCGGCAGCGGACCCTCGGAAGCGTCGACCACGAGCAGGATGCCGTCCACCATCGCGAGCGTGCGCTCGACCTCGCCGCCGAAGTCGGCGTGCCCGGGGGTGTCGACGATGTTGATCTTGACGCCGCGGTAGGTGACCGCCGTGTTCTTGGCGAGAATCGTGATGCCACGCTCGCGCTCGAGGTCGTTCGAGTCCATGACGCGCTCGACCACCACCTCGTTGGCGCGAAAGATACCGCTCTGGTGCAGCATCGCATCGACCAGCGTGGTCTTGCCGTGATCGACGTGCGCGACGATCGCGATGTTGCGAACGTCGGCGCGAACCTGGCGCGGTCGGAGCGCTTCGTCGCTGCGCTCGTGGACCGCACCCTCGTTGCCGCTCTGCGTCATCGACAGACTATCCGGGCACAGCGGCGACCTGTCAAGCTCGCGCCCCGGCAAGGGCTCTGTTAGTCCAGAGACGTGGCTGCCCAAAACGCGCCCGTCCATCATCGACTCGATCTGCTCGGAGTTCCCTGCCCGCTCAGCTGGGCCAAGGCCAAAGTGGTGCTCGCCGAGCTGCACGTCCGCGACCTTCTGGAGATCACCCTCGACGATCCGCGCGGCGCCCGCGACCTGCCGCAGGCAGCCGAAGCCGAGGGGCACCACGTGGTCGATACGCGGTGCGACAACGGGCGGTGGATCATCACCATCGAGAAGTAGGATTCGCTTGACCCGTAAGAGCAGGCGGACGTAGCGTCCCCTGGTGGCCCCCTCCCGCCCGCAACAGACGGCGGCTGCCCTCCCCGCCCCTCTCGACGTCGGCGTGTTCCGTCAGATGGCGGACATGTCGAACGACGCGTTCTACCTCGTCGACGCCAACGGCCGTTTCCTCTACGTGAACGAGCGCGCCAGCAGCCTCGGTGGCTACACTCCGGAAGAAATGACGCACATGGTCGTCCCGGACATCAACCCCGAGTTTCCGGCGGGGCGCTTTCGCGACTTCGTCGGCGCCATGACACCGGGCTCGGGTACGCAGTTCGAGACCATCAGCAAACGCAAGGACGGCTTGGTGTTCCCGATCGAGATCAGCGTGGCGCGCATCGACGTCGGCGACGAGTTCTATCTGTTCGGGGTGGTGCGCGACATCACCGAGCGCAAGCAGATGGAGGCGGCGCAGAAGACCTTCACGCAGCGGATCTTGCAGACGCTCGAAGCCGAGCGCGAGCGCGTCGCGCGCGAGCTGCACGATGACGTCGGACAGGCGATCGCCACCGTCGGCGTCCTGCTGCACAGCCTCGAGCGCACGCCCGGCTCGGTGCCCGAGGAGGTTCGTCCCGCGCTCGCAGCCACGCACGCGAGCATCCGCCAGATCACCGAGTCGGTCGCCCGCATCGTGCGCGACTACCACCCCGCCGAGCTCCTCGGCCTCGGGCTCGAGGACACGGTGCGCTCGCACGCGCAGCAGTTCGCGCATCGCCACGGCTTGACGCTGCGCCTGGCGACGGTCGCGGTCGGGGGCTTGCTGTCGTCCGACCACGAGCTGCACCTCTACCGCATCGCGCAGGAAGCGCTCGCCAACGTGGCGCGCCATGCGCGTGCCAATCAGGTGACGGTGCGCTTGGCGCGCGAGCGCCAGCGGGTGGTGCTGACGGTGCGCGACAACGGCATCGGCTTCATCGCCCGCCACGGCGCACGGCGGACTCGGGCTGGTGACGATGCGCGAGCGCGCCGCGCTCATGGGTGCCCAGCTCACCATCAGAGCCGCGCCCCGCCGCGGCACCGAGGTCCGTATCTCCGTGCCGCTCGACGATCCGCGAACCGAAACGCGCACTCCCGAGGCGGCGCTGGCCGCGTCGAAACGGAGCCGAGGACCGCGCCGCCCGCGCCGGCAGCGTGCGAAGCTTTCGGTGGTCTGAGGCGTGACCTCGAGCGCGCACTCGCACCCGCGAGCGGCCAAGCTGCCTGCACCGCTCGACCTCGGTCTCTTCCGCCAGATGGCGGACATGTCGAACGACGGGTTCTATCTCTGCGACGCCGACGGCTGCTTCCGCTACGTCAACGAGCGTGCCGTCACCCTCACCGGGTACTCGCGCCAAGAGCTCTTGCGCATGACGCTCTTCGACCTCGACCCCGAGTACCCGCGCGATCAGTATCGCGACATCGTCGCCGCCCTCGCCCACGGCCGGCTGCCGCCGTTCGAGGCCCGCACCCGCCGCAAGGACGGTACCTACGCTCCGACCGAGGCGAGCGTGGCGCGCATCGACGTCGGCGACGAGATCTATCTGTTCGGGGTGGTGCGCGACATCACCGAGCGCAAGCAGATGGAGGCGGCGCAGAAGACCTTCACGCAGCGGATCTTGCAGACGCTCGAAGCCGAGCGCGAGCGCGTCGCGCGCGAGCTGCACGATGACGTCGGACAGGCGATCGCCACCGTCGGCGTCCTGCTGCACAGTCTCGAGCGCATCGCCGGCTCGGTGCCCGAGGAGGTCCGTCCGGCGTTGGAGGCGACGCACGCGAGCATCCGTCAGATCACCGAGTCGGTCGCCCGCATCGTGCGCGACTACCACCCCGCCGAGCTCCTCGGCCTCGGGCTCGAGGACACGGTACGCTCGCACGCGCAGCAGTTCGCGCATCGCCACGGCTTGACGCTGCGCCTGGCGACGGCGGCGGTCGCGGGCTTGCTGTCGTCCGACCACGAGCTGCACCTCTACCGCATCGCGCAGGAGGCGCTCGCCAACGTGGCGCGCCATGCGCGCGCCAAACAGGTGACGGTGCGCCTGGCGCGCGAGCGTCAGCGGGTGGTGTTGACGGTGCGCGACAACGGCATCGGCTTCACGCCCGCCACGGCGCACGGCGGACTCGGGTTGGTGACGATGCGCGAGCGCGCCGCGCTCATGGGCGCCGAGCTCACGATCGGCGCCGCGCCCCGTCGCGGCACCGAGGTTCGCGTCGCGGTCACGAGCGATACCCGCGCGCCATGACGGCGAACGCGCGCCGCTGGTGGTAGGCGAGCGCGTCGTCGGGATAGCGGTGCGCGCGGCCGTAGACACACGCCGCTCGAGCATGGCAGCGGTCGGTGCAGTCGGCGCGCTCCGCCACCCGGTGCGCGATGCAGCGCGGCACGTCCCAACCTTCCGGATGGTGGACGGCGGCGCCAGGACAGGCGGCGATACACGGGCGATCGGCGCAGTCCGGACAGGGATCGAAGTGCGCCGCCGGGCGTGGCGCCGACACATCCTCGTCGACGAGGAGAGCGCCGCGCAGCGCGATCCACGGTCCGAACTCGGGATGAATCAACACGCCGACGATTCCACGCCGCCCGAGGCCGGCGGCCTCGGCGAGGTGGACGAACGAGACCGGTGGCGCGCTGGCACGGAACGGCAGTCGCAGCTCGGCGGCGACGCCGGCGTCGCGGGCCAGCCGGAGGACGTCGCGTTCCATGATCTCGGTGGTGAAGTCGTCGAGGGGATCGGCGCGCGCCTCCCAACCCGGATGACGCGCCACATGATCCCGGTAGGCCGACCAGAAGGCGCCGCCGCCCTGGCCGATGACGATCGCCGCGTGCGCGGTCGTGGCGCCGCCTAGACGGTAGGCCTCGGGGACGAGCGCGTCGTAGGCGGCGACCGAGGCGACACCGATCAGGTTGAGACCGCGGGATGGAAGCTCGCGCCCGAGCGCCGCGAGCAGCGCCGCCGCGCTCATGGCGGAACTCGGCGTCAGCGCGCCGCCGTCGCGGCGGCGCGATCCTGGCGATCGAGGACGGCGGCGATGCCGAGCAGGATCGCGCTGCCGAGCACGCCACCGATACCCGAGACGACGGCGGTCAGGATGTAGGCGGTGTGACGGGCGAGCGCCGCCTGGTACTCCGCCTGATAGAGGATGTGATCGGCGTGGCGTTCGAGGGCGTTCGCCGTGCGGTAGTAGGCCTCGTCAGCGAGCGTCGCCCGGGTAGCGGCGATACACACGAAGATTCCGAGCACCAGGAACGCAATCCCGAGGACGCGCAGGTAAGCTTTCAACGGTGTGCCTCCGCGGCCGCGACGCGAAGCCCGACCTCGGGCCGGTCGTTGTCACGGGGCACGTGTCCGCGCATCGCCGGGACGAGCGCGAGCACCACCGGTGGCGCCGGCTCGGGGGCGCGTGCCCGCGTCAGCAACATATGAACCTTGGCGCAGGCGCCGAGCTCACGCATCGGGCACTGGGTGGCGGCGGCGGTATGCGCCACGAATCCCACGAAACCAGCGGCGACGGCGAGGCCGATCACGGCGCGAGGTCTCATGGGTCGAGCATACGTCGGCGGGGGCGGCGCCTACAAGTCGTGGCGGCGGACCGGAGACGGGATCGCGTACCGGTCGCCGTGGGACGGCTACAAGTCGCAGCGGTAGACCATGAGATCGGCGCGGCGACCGCTGTCGTAGCACGCCCACTTCTCGGGGGGCGCCTCGTCTTGCGCGATCTGCCGGAAGCCCTGGCGCTCGAAGAACTGGCCGACGCGCTCCTGAGTCGTGCAGGCGAAGAGGTACGCGAGCCCGCGCGCCCGGCCTTCCTGTTTCATGCAGTCGACGAGCTTCACTCCCACCCCCTCACCCTTGAAGCGGGTGATCGTATAGAGACCGACGATCTCGCCGGCGCGCGCCTGGCGTGTACTGCTCGGTCTGCAGCGAGCACACCCCGGCCAGGTGATGCTGGCCGATGGTCGCGCCGTAGCCCGAGAGCAGGATCCGCGCGATCTCCTCGGAGGACCGGACTTTCAGGTATCCCTCGCGCTGGCCGCGCTCGAGCAGCTTCTCGACCTCGTGGAAGTCGTCGAGCGCGAGCGGCGCGACGCGGCAATAGTCCTCGAGCGTGAAGAGCGTGCCCGACCCCTCGTACGTGAACAGCTCGCGCGCCAGGCCGTCGAGGCTGCAGAGGTTGACCGAGTTGATGCCGGCGATCAGGCCGTTGCGGATCGCATCGAGCATCGCGCGGCGCGCGCCGAGGCCCGCCCACTCCGCCTCGCCCGCCAGCAGCAGTTGCTCGGTCACGCCTTCGTCCATGAACGAGAGCGCCGTCGATGCTTCCGGGCTGCGCACACCACCGGCCGGGTCGACGATGACGAGCTTGTGCACCCGCAGGCGGGCGCCGACCTGTTGCGCGAAAGCGGCGAGCCGGTCGGGAGTGATGTCCTCGCTGAGCGCCACGAAGAACGGCGTCGCGCGCAGGATGCTCCAGATCTGGATGAGCAACGCGTCCCCGACCGTCGGCGCCGAAGCGTCCTCGGGCGACACACGCACCACTGGCGCCTCGGGGTTCGCCGGGGAGAGCTTGAGTTGCGGGAACGGGAGCGCGGCCTGCGTCTGCGTCGCGACCGGTATGGTCGCGAGCGGCCGCTCGAGCGCCCGCAGCGCCGCCCGCCCGCGCGCCGCGCTGCCGCCGAGGAAGATCAACACCCGGGTGTCGTTCAGAAGGAGATCGCGTGCCACCTCGCCGAGCTCGCGCAACCGTTCGGGCGGTCCGTCATGGTGGACGGCGAACGACAGTGTGCGTCCGCGAAACTCGTCGAGGTAGAACTCTTTCTCGGTGAAGACCGGCGGCGGCCGCCTCGTCGCCATGGCGCGCAGTTAGCACGAAGAAGCGCGCATTGCATGCGCACGGCGCGTTGCTTTTGCCGATCGGCCCCCATAGGAGAAGCGCGTGCTCGCGCCGTGTCGGTTGCGCGGATTCATCCGCGCGCTCGGCTTGCTGATGGTCACGGTCGTTCTGGCGCTCGCCGGCGTCGCACGCGCCGGCGACGACGGGCGTCACGGAGCGGTCGCCGCCGAGCACCCGCGCGCCGCGGAGATCGGCATCGACATCTTGCGGCGCGGCGGCAACGCCGTCGATGCCGCCATCGCCACCGCCTACGCCGTCTGCGTCCTGAACTCCTCGTCGTGCGGCATCGGCGGCGGCGGCTTCATGCTGATCCACGAAGCCGGACGGCCAGGTTCACGCGCTCGACTACCGTGAAACGGCGCCCGCGCTCGCGCATCGCGACCTCTACCGGCGCAACGGCGAGGTGCTCGGAGACCTGGCGCGCCGCGGTGCGCTCGCCGTCGCGGTGCCCGGCGAGGTGGCCGGGCTCGAGGCGGCGCGGGTGCGCTTTGCGCGCCTGTCGCGCGCCGAGCTGATGGCGCCGGCGATCGCGCTCGCGCGTGACGGTTTTCCCGTCGGGGCCCATCTCGCGGACGAGATCGCCGGCAATGCGTCCGGCATCCAGAACGCCCCGATCGCTGGCGCCGCTCTTGCTGCACGCCGACTCGACACCGCTCCGCGAGGGCGAGACGGTGCGCTTTCCCGCCCTCGCCGCCACGCTCGAGCGCATCGCGGCGATGGGGGCTGACGCCTTCTACCGCGGCCGCGTGGCGGCGGAGATCTCGCGTGTCGTACGGCGCGCCGGCGGTATCCTCACGACCGCGGACCTCGCGGCGTACCGTCCGCGCTGGCGCACTCCGCTCACGACCACGTATCGCGGACTCGAGGTCTTCACCATGCCGCCGCCGAGCTCGGGTGGCGTGTTGCTCGAGATCCTGCACGTCCTCGAGGGTGACGATCTCGCGGCGCTCGGACGCACCTCGCCCGCCTATCTGCACCTGCTCGCCGAGGCGATGAAGCAAGGGTTCGCCGACCGGGCGCGCTGGTACGGAGACCCGGCCTTTACCTCCGTGCCGCTCACCAAGCTCCTCTCGCCGGCGTACGGCCGCGAGCTGCGAGCGCGCATCCTCGCGGACGGCACACTACCGTCGGAGCGCTACGGCACCCCTCCCGATCACGGCACCACGCACCTCTCGGTCGTCGACGCCGACGGCAACGCGGTCGGTTGCACGTCCACGATCAACACCGCCTTCGGCGCCATGCTGGTGGCGGGTGAGACCGGCGTGATGCTCAACAACGAGATGGACGACTTCGCGCTCGCGCCCGGTGTCCCGAACACGTTCGGGTTGGTGGGCGCGGCCGCCAACGCGGTCGCGGCAGGCAAGCGGCCGCTGAGCTCGATGTCGCCCGTGATCGTCCGGGCCCCGCGGACCGACGCGCCGAACCAGCCCGCCCGTTTGATCGTCGCCGGCGGCTCGGGCGGTCCGTTGATCGTCAGCGCGACCTTGCAAACCCTGCTCGGGATGATCGACTTCGGCCTCGACGCCGCGACCGCGGTCGCGGCCTCCCGTATCCACGATCAGTGGGCCCCGCCGCTGCTCGCGGTAGAGGGGAGCGTCGACGCCGCGACCCGCGCGGAGCTCGAGCGACGTGGGCACAGTCTCCGGCCGTTGGTATTCGCCGGGGCCGTACAGGTCGCGGCGCGCAACGGCGAACGCTTCGAGGCGGCGGCGGATCCCCGCAAAGGGGGCGCCGGCCTCACGCGCTAGTGGCTGCTTTCGTCCACCGATCGGGAGCAGTCCACGTTGACACTCTTTGATCGATGTGTTCAGCGCCTAGGCTCGGAAGGGCTCGACGGCCGCTTGACGCCGCGCGCGAGAACGAGGCCCGCAACGGGTTCACAAATGGCAATGTCTGCGAACTCGACCTCGAAGAATAGCTGCCGAACATCATCGCGCGTGTAAACGTGTACACGCTCGCCGGAAAGTTGGCCGTCTGACGATCGTCCTTCGGACGGAAACCGACCACACACACGCCGTTGTCCCTCAGCACGCGGTGAACTTCGCGGAGGTGAAGCGCTGGCTCTGCCAGAAGTAGAGGGTGTGAACGGTGAGCGCTTTGTCTGAAGGATGCGTCCGGGTAAGGCAGTGCGCCACTATCGCCGAGCCGGAGCTCGACGCGCCCGTCCTCGATGAAGCGAGCGCAGCGCTGCTTCGCGACCTCATGCATGGGGACGGAGTGGTCGACACCGGCGACGAATCCATCCGGCACCATATGCGGCGAGTCGCTCGAGCGTGCGCCCGGGGCCGTGGCCGATCTCGAGCACGCGGTCATCGGGCCGAAGTGCGAGAGCAGTGAGGGCCGCCTCGTTCTGCCGGCCGTCTCGCTCCATGACCCACCCGATGACCCAGCGAGAAGCCCCGTGGGATTCCGATTGTCTGGCGATGAATTCCGGCCGGCTGCATCCGTCAGCGGTCCGTGTTGGTGGTTGTCTCGGTCGTGCGACACATGCGCTCCTCTGCTCCGACGCGAAACCACCGGGTCGTGCGGCCGATCAGGGATTCCGTAGTACCGCGCAGCTCGAGCCGGTCGGGACCATCGAGCTCCGGCCTGGACAGTGAGTAGGTTCGCCCTGACGCATCGGGTCGTAGATGGCGCCACACGCGCCAGACGCCATCTCCACCGAGGAGGCTCGAGAGTCCGCTCAAGACGTCGAGACCAAGGACGGACCGGTCGCGGAGCGTTGCGACGTATCTCGACTTGCGCCGCGCCCCCTTCGGCATACCAGCGACCCGAGCGGCGTTCCGGTTCCGGACACGCCGCTCCCGCGGGCGCTGGGAACGACGAGGGCGCACAGCACGAGGATCGCTGCTGCTGCGGGGACGACGACTCTCGGCGGAGTACGACCGACGTGCGTTCCGAAGAGGAACGCAACCGGTTCCCACGCGCGAACGACGAAGTGGTAGAGCGCGAGCGCCGATAGGAGAGCGACAAAAAGGACGAGCAGGAACTTCGCTGGGATGCCGAGCGGAAGCTGAATCAGGAAGTAGCCCGGAACGACGATCGCCGCCTGGTGGAGAATGTAGATCGGAAACGCGGAGTCGCGCAGGTATGGCAGAGCGCTTCCCCAGGCGTGGCGCAACCGTTCACCGAGACCAAGGATGGCGAGGTTCAGACACCATCCCGCGACCGCGGAGCCTGCGAGCACCACCCACGTCGCCGTGAAGACCTTGAGCACCGCGAGCAGGAGGACGGCGGTTGCGGCGAGGGCAATGAAGAACGCGCGCCGAGACTCGCACGAGCGGTTCGTTCGAGACGCGGCTGCGCGCCCGCGACGAACCCGGCGAGGAAGTAGGTCGTGTAGTACGCGACGTTCGCCCAGTCGTCGTAGAGGTTCTGAATTCCCGGCCAGCGCTCGCGGAGCGTCAGTTGGATGAGCGCGAGCGGCACGATGGGCACGTAGACGAGCCATGCTTTCGCCGTGGTGAGGCCCGCCGCGCGGCGCGCGAGCCACGGGAGAACGGGAACCAGGACCAGCGAGAACGTGAAGAGATACGCGACGAACCAAAGGTGCGACCAGCTGAAGCGGTCGAGTCGCGTGAAGAACGTGGGCAAGAACTCGAGAAAGGTCTCGTCGAACGGCGGCGCCACGCCGAGGCCGCTCGGAATGACGACCCGGAACGACTCTTGGAGTGCGGGGGCGACACGCAGCCCCGTGTGGCTCAGGTCGAGGCCGCTTCGGAGCTCGAGAAATTTGATGGCGGGTCCGAAGAGGATGATGCCGGCAATGAGCGGGATGAAGAGCTTCGAGAAGCGTTCGCGGACGTAGCCTGCGCGCCCTCGACGTTGAAGGGACGCATGCGTGGCCCAGCCGGCCAGCAGGAAGAAGAGCGGCATGTGCCACAGGGAGATGAAGCCGCAGACGATGAGCATGATGAACGACAGGTCATCGTTTCGGATGTGGTAGAAGGGCGCCGGATTGAAGACCATCGCCGTGTGGAAGGCGAAGAGCAGGTAGGTCGCCCCGATGCGGAGCGCATCGATGTCCTCACGACGGGCGCTCGGAGTCGCGGTCATGGCTTTTGCTCCTTCGTGAGCGCATGGACGACGAAGTGGACGACGGTCGCTTCGGCCACTTCTTCGCTCACGTTCTGTGGGTGGGCGTCCCAATGGCGGTGGACCGCCCAGAACACGGTCGTCTCGAGAATGAGGCGCGCTGCCGCTCGGATATCGGGAAGAGAGCGCACGCTCCCGCGCGCTACCCGGTCGGCGAGGTAGTGCTCGAGCAGCGCGAGGAAACCGCCGCGCGCACCCTCGAACCAGAGCGCCGCGAGCTCCGGGTAGTCGCGTGCTGAGCGGTCGATGAGCTTGATGCGTCGCCGGTTCCTCGCGAGCGCCTGAAACAGCTCACGCACGATGTCTTCGAGCTCGCGTGCGACGTCGGTTGTCCGTCGCCGCGCGATCGCTTCGGCGATCCTCGGGAGGCGCTGGTGGCGCTCGAGCTCCTCGCGAACGTACCTCAGTGTCGCGCCAGCGCGCGGTGTGCGTACCGGCAGTGGAAGCGCAAGACCGCTCGTGTGCCCCTCCTCGTCGGCATGGCGCACGACGAGGTCGAAAAGCGCTTCCTTGCTCTCGACGTAGAGGTAGAGCGTCCCTTTCGCGAGCCCGAGCGCCTGGGCAACGTCCGCCATCTGCGTGCGGCGGTAGCCCTGCTCGATGAAGACGTTCGCGGCGGTTTCAACGAGCCGTTGCAGCCGGTCGTCGGGAATGCGGCGTGCCATGACGCCTTGTATACATGACCGGCCGGGTCAGTCAAGCGCTTTCGCGGGCTTTCACTCGATGGCCGCGCTGCTCGGGGCGCCGGGAGTTGGCGTCCGCCATCCACCGAACCGGGACCACTTCAGCTTCGGGAGGGAAGCCCAGCGTCCCGGCCCTCCCTCGGACCGGGACGCTAGGGGTGGAGCCTCCTACGCAGCGTGCCGTTGGGCGGCGGGTCTGTGATCCTGGGTCGCCGACTGGACTGATTGCATCGCCAGCGCCGAACGCCAGAGCTCGCCCGGATCGACGGGGATGACGTTCTCGCCGAGTCGGATGAGCGCCGTATCACGTGGCCATGGCCCCTCGAGGGGTTCGAGACGCAGCACCTGCACCGATCCGCTGCTGGTGCTGAGTGTCTCCGCCTGTCCCACGCGACAGAGAACGCGGCGTGGGAGATGGGTGGGGTACACATAGTCGCCTGCTTTGTAGACCATAGTTACCTCCCGACGGGTTAGGGAGCAGGACGCGTGCCGCCGCCGGTACGACGACCCACGGCGGCCACTTTGCGACTTGGCGCACGCTCGGCAAGCAACCCTCGTCAGTGCGTGGCCAAATCCCCGTTGGCGCAACGGCCCTCACCAAGGTGGGGGAGGCGGCCATCACCTACTTTTGGACCGAAGCCTCGCAAAACCACAGGAAGCGCTGCCGGGCGCAGCATAAAGCGTCGCGTACGGCATCGTGCGAAGCAAGCGTAAATCCGGCCGATCGCTGATTGCCACCACGTACAAGCTTGAACCTGTAGGCCCGCTCAAAACGATTCCTTGAACGTTCTCAGATCGAGCTCGTGCGTCCAGGCCGCCCTCGGCTTGCGTGTAGAGGTACCAGTACGCGTCCGCGAGACCGTCGAGATTGATGAGGCCGTCCTCGCCCATCGCCTGCGCAAACTGCGGGATGCCCTTGATGATCTTGTCGCCGGCGATGCCGCCGTCGACGACGACGTGCGCGACATGGATGCCCTGCGGTCCGTAGGCGCGCGCCATCGACTGGGCGAGCGAGCGCAACCCCGCTTTGGCCGCCGCGAAGGCGGTCGTGACCGCCTTGCCGCGCAGCGACGCCGTGGCGCCGGTGAAGAGCACCGTCCCGCGCCCGCGCGGCAGCATGCGTCGCACCGCCTCGCGCCCGACGAGGAAGCCGCCGAAGCAGCCGACCCGCCACACGTCCTCGAAGTAGCGGGCGTCCATGTCGTGGAGCTGCCCCATCGCGGCGTTGCCGGCGTTGTAGACGACGAGATCGAGCGTGCCGTCGCCGTCCGTCTCGGCGCGCTCGAACAAGGCGACCACCTCGCTCTCCTTGGTCGTGTCGGTCGGCACGCGCGGTGGCTCGACCGCCACCGTCTGCGAATCGGTGCGGACCAGCGCTTCCACCTTGTCGGGGCTCCGTCCGGCGACGAGGACGTGGAGCCCCTCGCGGGCGAACCGCTTGCAGAGGGCGCCTCCGAGTCCGACCTCGGGTCCGACGCCGACGACGATCGCTGTGGCCTTTGCGCTCATGCTCTGGGTCCTCCCTGCGCCGAAGTATGTCCTTCGCCGAGCTATTGTAATCGGGGCGCGCACCCTTTAATCGTCCCCGCATGGAACGACGTAGCATCAATCCCTGGACCTGGCAGGATGCGCTCGGGTTCGTGCAGGCCAACGAGGTGAGCGGCGAGAAGCGCACGCTCATGTGCTCCGGACAGACCTCGGTCGACGCGAACGGCGCGCCGCTCCACGCCGGTGACATGGCGGCGCAGATGGATCAGGCGCTCGCCAATCTGCAAACCGTCCTCAAGCAAGCCGGCTTCTCGCTGTCGGACGTCGTGCGGTTGAACTACTTCACGACCGACCTCGACGGATTCATGGCGGCGGCACCCAGCGGCTTGCGGCGGCTCGCGGAAGCGAAGTGTCGCCCTGCCTCCACGCTCCTCGGCGTCAGCCGACTCTTCCATCCGACGATTCTCGTCGAGATCGAAGCCACGGCCGTCGCGTAGCGGGCTGCCGCAGGACGCGCTCGCTCGCCACGGTCGGCAGGGTGATTCAGCGGCCCGCTGAAGCGTCTCGGGGCGTGCGGACCGCGGCCTCGAAAGCGTGAGCGGTCGGGTCGACGCGTCCGGCGGCGAGCACCAACGCGACCGTGAACCACAGCGCGATCACGACCTCGGCGTCGCCGAAGTTGTATTGCGTCAGACCGCCGATCAGAAAGGCCGCGACCGCGAGCCCACCGCCGAGCACGACGCTGCGCAGCGGCTCGGCCGCTGGCGACAAGCCGGCGTAGAGCCGCCAACCCTCACGCGCAATCACCCAGAAGAGAAACACGAACCCGGCCAGGCCCACCACACCGGCGTCGACCAGCACCTGCAAGAAGTCGTTGTGCGCATGCGCGCTGGTGTCGGCCTCCGGGTAGCGCGCATAGTACGGGTCGCGGAAGCTCCGGTAGTTGCCGTAACCCCACCCGAGAAGCGGGCGGTCGCGAATCATGTCGAGGTTGGCGCTCCAGATGCGGGTGCGTCCCACGTTGGCGCGGAGGTCTACGGTGGAAGCCGCGCGTTCGCGGATCTCGGGGCCGAGACCCGCGAGCAGGCCACCGAGCATCGCCACGCCGGCGGCTGCCACCAGAGCGCGCCGCCCGCCGCGCGCCACCGCGAGCAGCACGAGCGCGGCGAGCACCGCCACCCAGGCGCCGCGTGTGAGCGAGAAGACCAGCGCCAGCATCATCGCCGACCAGCCCGCCGCGAGCAGGAAGCGCCTCCCAGCGCCGAGACCCGTAGCGGAGAGGAGAGCGCTCGCGAGCACCAGCGGAAACAGCAGATTGTGCGCGTAGGTGATGCCCGAAGGGTGTAAGCCCTTGACCCGATAGCCGGTGTAGGTCCCGAACCCGAACGGATCGAGATCGGGCTCCTTGCCGAGCATCTGCTTCGCCAGATCGATCCCGGTGAAGTGCTGCAGCACGCCGTAGCACGCGACCGCGGCGCCGGCCGCTACCATGATCCAGGCGAGGCGCTCGATCTCGCGCCGGGCTCCGACCAGGTGGTAGGTCGCGAAGAAGGCTCCCAGCAACCAGAGCCGCCGATAGCCCGCGAGCGAGCCGAGCACGTCGGGGCTCGCGAAGGTCGAGACCAGCAGCGCCGCGAGAAAGAGCGCGAGCGGTCGATCGAGCGGGGAGCGCGGCACGGTACCCGACTGCCAGCAGCGCACGGCGAAGAGCGCCAGCAGCAAGCCGAGCGTGAGCTGCTGAACGGCGATCGAGAGCGAAAGCGAGGCGGCGAAGATGCCCAGGAGTGTCGGCCGCAGGCGGTCGCTCGACAGTGAGTCGCGGATCGCCCCCACCTCTCAGCCGAGAAGGATCGTCTCCTCGCGCTCGGCGCCGACCGAGATCATCTCGAAGGGCGTCGCGGTCAGCTCCTCGAGTCGATCGACGTAGCGCCGCGCGTTGGCCGGAAGCTCCTCGAGCTTGCGCACCGCGGTGAGCGGCGTCGTCCAGCCGGGCAGATCCTCGTACTCGGGCACCGCTTGCTCGAGCAGACGCGTGCTGGCGGGGACACGGGCTCGTAGCGCTCGCCACCGGCACGGTAGGCGGTGCAGATGCGGAGCGGATCGAGACCGGTCAGCACGTCGAGCTTGGTGAGCGCGATCCCGTTGAGCCCGTTCAGAGCGCGCCGCCTGCCGCACCAGCACCGCGTCGAACCAGCCGCAGCGCCGCGGCCGGCCCGTGGTGGCGCCGTACTCGTCGCCGCTCGCGCGCAGGCGCTCGCCGAGCGCGCCGTGCTCCTCGGTCGGGAACGGCCCGTCGCCGACGCGCGTGGTGTACGCCTTGGAGATGCCGATGACCGTCTGGACGCTTCCCGGCCCGACGCCGGCGCCCGCGGACACCGCCCCCGCGACCGTGTTCGACGAGGTGACGTACGGGTACGTGCCGTGGTCGACGTCGAGCATCGTGCCCTGCGCGCCCTCGAGCAGGATCGCGCCGGCCGGCATCGATCGCCTGCTGCAGGTCGAGCGCGGTGTCGGTGACGTAGGCGGCGCAGGCGCATCGGCATAGCCGCCGTAGGCGTCGTAGATGGTCGCGAACGCGAGCCGGGCTCGTCGAGGATCGCCTTGAGGTAGACGTTCTTCTCCTCGAGGTTGCGCTCCAGCTTCTCGCGGAAGACCGCCTCGTCGAGCAGGTCGACGAAGCGGATGCCGGTGCGCGCCATCTTGTCCTCGTACGCCGGACCGATGCCGCGGCCGGTGGTGCCGATCTCGCCCTTGCCGCGCAGGCGCTCGCGCGCGAGGTCGATCGCCCGGTGGTACGGCATGATGAGGTGCGCCTGGTCGCTGATCCGGAGCCAGGCATCGTCGGTGAGATAGCCGCGCTGGCGCAGCGCGTCGAGCTCTTGCACCAGCACCGCGGGATCGATGACCACCCCGTTGGCCGATCACGCAGATCTTCCCCGGGTGCAGCACGCCCGACGGGATCAGGTTCAGGACCGTCGCTCCTCGCCGACCACGAGCGTGTGGCCGGCGTTGTTGCCGCCGCTGGAAGCGCACGACGATGTCGGCGTCGCGCGGCGAGGAGGTCGACGACCTTGCCCTTGCCCTCGTCCCCCCACTGGGTGCCGACGACGATGACGGTGGCCGACATGGCGCCGTTCAGAGGCTCAGCAGCTGCGCCGAGACGATCTGCGGGCGCGCGCGCAGCTCGGCCAGCACGGCCTCGGGCACCGGCTCGTCGACGTGGATGAACGAGATCGCCATGCCGCCGACGCGCTCGCGGCCGAGCTCGAGGCCGGCGATGTTGATGCCGTGCTGCCCGAGGAGCGTGCCGACGCGGCCGACCACGCCCGGCACGTCGCGGTTGTTGCAGCATCAGGATGTAGCCCTCGGGCACCGCCTCCATGCGGAAGTCGTCGATCCGCGCGAGGCGCACGGTGTCGGTGCCGAAGACCGCGCCCTCGACCGCGCTGCGTCCGCGACGCCGCGCGCACCTGCACGCGTGATCGCGTTCACGTAGTCGCTCGTCCTGGCGGCGCGCGCCTCGATCACCTTGATGCCGCGCTCGCGCGCGATGCGCCGGCGCGTTCACGTAGTTGACGCTCGACGTCGAGGAAGCGGCGCGAGGAGCCCGCGCAGCACGGCGCGCGTCACCGAGCCGACAGCTCGCGCTCGGCCGACCTCGCCGGCGTCTGCGACCGTGCACCTCGATCGGCGGCTCGGTCGACGAGCTGCGCGTGCAGCGCGCCGAGCTTCTCGCCGAGCAGGAGATACGGCCGCAGCAGCGCGCAGCACCTCCGGCGACAGCGACGGCACGTTGACCGCGTTCTGCGACCGTCGCCGCGGCAGAGGAACTCGGCCACCTGCTGCGCGATCGCGACCGCGACGTTGACCTGCGCCTCGCCCGTCGAGGCGCCGAGGTGCGGCGTGCACGATCACCTGCTCGAGCGCGAGCAGCGGATGGTCCGCCGGCGGCGGCTCCTCGGCGAAGACGTCGAGCGCGGCGCCCGCGACCTGCCCGGCTCGGATCGCGGCGGCGAGCGCCGTCCTCGTCGACGATGCCGCCGCGGGCGCAGTTGACGATGCCGCACGCCGCGCTTCATCTTGCGCGATCGCGGTCGCGGTTCGATCAGGCCGCGCGTCTCGGGCGTGAGCGGCGTGTGGACGGTGATGAAGTCGGCGCGCGCGAAGAGCTCGTCGAGCGACACCAGCTCGACGCGCAGTCGCGCCGCCGCCTCGGCGGTGACGAACGGGATCGTAGCGCGATCACCTTCATGCGCAGCCCGAGCGCGCGCTCGGCGACGATCGCGCCGATGTTGCCGAGGCCGACGATGCCGAGCGTCTTGTTGCACACCTCGGTGCCGATCGAACTTCGTCCGCTCCCACTCGCCGCGCGCGCAGCGACGGCGGCGGCCTGCGGGATGCTAGCGCGCCAGCGCCAGCATCATCGCGATGGCGTGCTCGGCGGTGGTGACGTTGTTGCCGCCGGGCGTGTTCATCACCACGATGCCCTGCTTGGTCGCCGCGTCGACGTCGATGTTGTCGACGCCGATGCCGGCGCGGCCGATGACGCGCAGCTCGTCCGGCTCGCCGCGAGCACGTCGGCGGTGACCTTGGTGCCGCTGCGGATGACGAGCGCGTCGTAGCTCGCCGATCACCTCGCTCAGCTCGGCGGGCGGGCATGCCCGGGCTTGCGCGATCGACCTCGAGCTCGGGCTGCTCGCGAAGACGTGCGAGCCCCTCGGGTGCCGAGCGTGTCGGTCAGCGAGGACGCGATAGGCCACGTCGCTCCTGCTCAGCCGCGCGCCGGCGGCAGGCCTTCGGCGAGGACGCGCTTCGCGCCGCGCCGACGCCGCGGCCGAAGTCGACCGGCTGCGCCGAACTGGCGCAGCGCCGAGCTCGAGCGCGGCGAGCGCCGGTCACGACGTCGAAGGTGCCGACGTAGCCGAGGTGCGCGAGGCGGACGATCTTGCCCTTCAGCTGGTCCTGCCCGCCGGCGAAGGTGACGCCCATGCGGTCGCGCAGGTAGCGGACGAGCTCGCCGCCGTCGACGCCGTCGGGCAGCATAGACGGCCGGTGGCCGCCGGGCTCGGCGCGTCGGGGGCGAGCAGCTTCAGGCCGAGCGCCTGCACGCCGGCGCGCGTGGCGCGCGCGAGGCGGTCGTGGCGCGCGAAGACGTTGGCGAGCCCCTCGGCGCGCATCATGCTCGAGCGCCACGCTGCAGGCCGCTGGATCGAGCGAGATGGCCGGCGTCCACGCCGTGGTGTGCTCTGCGACGCCTTTCCGCTCGCGCTTCAAGTCGAAGTAGAAGCGCGGCAGCTGCGCGCTGCCGCCGCGGCCTTCCAGGCGCGCTCCGAGAGCGCGACGAACGCGAGCCCGGGCGGCAGCATCAGCGCCTTCTGCGAGCCGGTGACCAGGACGTCGATGCCGAGCGCGTCCATCGGCAGGTCGAGCACGCCGACGGCGGTGATGCCGTCGACGACCAGCAGCGTGTCGCGCTGCGCGTGTCAGCTCGCGCGATCGGCTCGGCACCGGATGGAGCGCGCACGTCGACGTCTCGCTCGCCTGCATGTAGACGCGCGCGCGTCTCCGGGTGCGCGTCGAGCGCGCGCGCGACGGCCGTCGGGCTCGACCGCCCGGCCCCACTCGACCGTGATCTCGTGCACCGCGAGGCCGTACGCGGCGGCGATCTTCGCCCAGCGCTCGCCGAACTTGCCGCCGTTGACGACGATCGACCTCGTCGCCGGGCGAGAGCAGGTTGGTGACCGCGCCTTCCATGGCGCCCGTGCCCGAGGCCGCCAGCATCGAGCACGTCCTGGCGCGTGCCGAAGAGCTCGCTGCAGGCCGTCCTGCACCTCCGCCAGCACGGCCGCGAACTGCGGCGTGCGGTGGTGGATGATCGGCTGCGCCATCGCCGCCAGCACCTCGGGCGGCACCGGCGTCGGGCCGGGAGCGAGCAGATATTTCTTGATCATGATCGTGCGGCAAAAAAAGCCTGGACCTCTACTGCTCAGGGGCCCAGGCGTTCGGCTCCTGAAGGTCGCACTCCCTCGTGGTGCTCCACGCGAACGCCAGTCGTGCGTACTTCGTCGTCGAGAGCGGCCGACGGTAGCCGACGCATTCCCGGGATTGTCAAGACGACGGTTACGGCGGCGATGACCGGAACGGGAACGCCGTCGGCCCCCTGGCGCAGTGCGCGCGGGCGTCGTAAGTGGCCGGCGTGGGGAACGAAGATTCGCGCGCCGCCGTCGAGTACCACGACGCGACCAAGCACTCGGTCGCGCGTCTGCGCGCGAGCCGGCACGTCCTCGATTGGGACAATCACCCACTCCCCTACAAGCTGTACCGCGATCTCGAGCCGATCGAGCTGCCACGCGACTGGCCGCCGCTCGCGGAGCCGACGCTGCAAGCCGTCGCGGCAGTCGAGCCGCAGCCCGGGCGGGCGGCGATCCCTTCGCTCACCGCGCTCGCGCGCTGGCTCCTGCTGTCCGCCGGCATCACCCGCAAAGTCGTCTACGCCAACGGACGCGAGAACTATTTTCGTGCCGCGGCGTGCACCGGCGCGCTCTACCACATCGACGTCTATCTGGTGTGCGGCCCGCTTCCCGGGCTCGAAGCGGGCGTCTATCACTTCGGCGCGCACGACTTCGCACTACGCCGCCTGCGCGCCGGGGACCACCGCGCCCTGGTGACGCGCGCGAGCGGTGGCGAGCCGGCGATCGCCGCCGCTCCGGTCGTCGCGGTGTACGCTTCGACGTTCTGGCGCAATGCCTGGAAGTATCAAGCGCGCACCTACCGTCACTGCTTCTGGGACTGCGGCACGATCCTCGCCAACGCGCTCGCCGTCGCCGCCGCCGACCAGGTACCGATGCGCGTCGTGCTCGGTTTCGTCGACGGCACGATCAACCACCTCCTCGGGCTCGACCCGGAGCGTGAAGCGGCGCTGGCGTTGGTCGCGCTCGGCCACGACCCGGGGCGACCACTCGACAGCGGCGTCGCCGAGCCCGCGCCGGCCGCCGAGCCGCCGCGCCTCGAGCTCGCAACCGAACCGCTCTCGGCGCGCGAGGTCGACCACCCGGCGATACGCACGGTGCACGCGGCATCGTCGCTCGCGTCCCCATCGGAAGTCCGGGCGTGGCGCAGCGAAGCGGCGCGCTTGGCGACCCCGCCTCCCTCGAAACCCGATACCGTCCCGACCGGACCGTCGCGCTCGATACGGTCCGCCGGCCTCGAGCGCACGATCCGCCGCCGCGGGTCGACGCGGCGCTTCTCACCTGCGGCGATCGACGGCGATGCGCTCACCGTTCTGCTCGCGGCATCGGCGGCGCCGATTCCCACCGACGTGGCGGAGGCGTCGCGCACGGATGCGTACGTGATCGTGCACGCCATCGACGGCCTCGAGCCCGGCGCCTACGTCTACGACCCGGGCGCGCGTCGGCTCGAATGCCTGCGCACCGGCGACTTCCGTCGCGAAGCGGGCTTCCTCGGTCTGGGACAGGACCTCCCGGCCGAGGCCAGCGTCAACGTCTACTGGCTCGTCGATCTCGAGCGCGCGCTCACACGCATGGGCAATCGCGGCTACCGCGCCGCACAGCTCGATGCCGCGATTCGCGGCGGACGGCTCTATCTCGGCGCGTACGCGCTCGGTCTCGGCGCGAGCGGGCTGACGTTCTTCGACGACGACGTCACGGCGTTCTTCTCCCCACACGCGGCGGGGAAGAGCGTCATGTTTCTCGTGGCCGTCGGCCACGGATATACGAAGCGACAGCAAGAGGGGGCATGATGAGACAGGTACGTTTCACGGTTGCAGCGACGGCGGGACTGATGGCGGCGGTGCTGGCCAGCACCCCTCCGGCGAGCGCCGAGGACATCCAGGCGCCTGCGGCGGCTGCAGAGGAAGTTCAGGCACCGCCGGCGACCGCCGAAGAGCCCCAGGCGCCGCCGACACGGGCCGAGGAGCCCAGGGCGATCATCGACACCGAGGCCTCGGCGAAACGCGAAGCCGAGTTCCGGAAGACGCCGCTGCTGCCGCAGGTCTTCGTCCACCAGTGGATCTATCGCGAGCCACCCGTCCCGATGCCGGACATCAGTGTCGACCGCGAGACCGCGCGGCTGAGCGTCGCCGAGGCCGTGCATGAAGCGCTCGGACACAATCCCGGCGTCGCCGCGCAGCGACTGACCCCGCTCCGCCAACAGGAGGACGTCCGCCGCGCCGAGGCGATCTTCGACCCCACCTTCACGCTCGCCTTCAACAAGGAGCGGCGCGAGGCGCCCAATTCGTCGGCGCTCGCGGGCGTGCGCGTGAACGTCACCGAAAGACATCAACTTCGACGCCGGGCTCAAGAAGAAGCTGCGCACCGGCGCCGACTTCGCCGTCGACTTCACCAACAACCGTCTGGAGTCGAACGCCCGCTTCCAGGGATTGATCCCGCAATATCGCCCGGAGCTGGTCTTCTCGCTGACGCAGCCGCTGCTGCGGAACTTCGGCATCAACTTCGCCTACCTGCTCGTCGACATCACCACTCTCACCTCCGAAGCGGCGCGCTACACCTATCGGTCTCAGCTCGCCGACTTCGTGAAGCAGGTGATCGAGGCGTACTGGGCGGTGGTGTTCGCGCGCGAGAACCTGGTCGTGCAACGGCAGTCGCTCGACCTGGCGCGCCAGACGCTGCGTGAGAACGGCGAGCGTGTCCGCGTCGGCCTGCTCGCGCCGGTGGCCGTCAAGGAGGCGGAAAGCGAAGCGGCGTCGCGCGAGGAGCAAGTCATCGTCGCCGAGAACGCGCTCGACATCGCGCAATACACGCTCCGGAAGCTGGTGTATCTGCACGAAGGCGACACGTTCGTGCCGCGACGGATCGAGCCGGTCGAGCAGCCACGCACGTCGCCCGTGAGGGTCGAGGCCGAGCAGGCACTGAAGACGGCGCTCGACAACCGTCCCGAGATCTTCGCCCAGAACCTCGACGTCCGCAGCAAAAATTTGACGGCGCGGGTGCGCGAGAACCAGCTCCTGCCGCGGCTCGACTTCGTCGGCAACGTCGGCCTGAACGGACTCTCGGGTGACGCCGTGACCGTGCTGGTCGACGGACAGCCGGCGCAAACGCCCTTCGACGGTCCGTACGCCGAGGCGCTCGACCGTCTGAGCTCGAAGGAGTTCTACTCGTACCTGGCGGGAGTCGAGGTCGAGATCCCGCTCGGCAACGCCGCCGCCAAGGCCGACTACGCGCAGGCGAAGATCGATGTCGCCCAGTCGGAGCTGAATCGGCGCGAGCTGCTCGCCAACATCACGCTCGAGGTCGCCAAGGCGGTGAACGACGTCGTCACCAACATGAAGCGCATCGAGTCAGCGCGCGTCGCCCGCGAGCTCGCCGAGGAGAACCTGCGCAATCAGCAAAAGCGGCTGCAGGTCGGCATGGCAACCACCAAGGACATCCTCGACTTCCAGGATCAGCTCACCAGCGCCCGCGGCATCGAGGTCCAGGCGGCGACCGACTACAACGTCTCGCTCGCGGAGCTCGCCCGCGCTCAAGGGACGCTGCTCGATCAGTACTCGGTGGTGATCGAGGTACCCGGCGAGCGCTTCGTGCCGTGGTGGGCGCGGTTCTAGCGTAACGATCCGCGGAGCTCCCAGGACCGCTAGCCCGCGGTCGGTAGTCCGATGACCCGGCGGCAGAATGTGACGATCGCGCGCACGATCTCGTCCTCCGAAGTGGGTTCGGTGGCGACCGGCGAGAGCGGGCCGACGAGCGTCTCGGCGATCACGCCGACGACCGCGGCGGCGGCAAGATCGGCATCCTGGCGCGGAATCGCGCCGGCCGCGATACCCTCGCGGATCAACGCCGCCATGCCTTCGCAGTACGCACGCCGGTAGGCGAGCCGCTCGCGGTCCACCGACGCGTCGAGCGGCTCGTAGACCAGCGCCCACGCGAGACGTCGATTGCGCAGCGCGCGCCCCGCGTACGTCCCGACGATCGCGTCGAAGCGCTCCGCGATGCCCGTCGCCACCCCCTGCGCGGCGCGCATCGCCACCATCTCGTGCTCCGACACCGCACGGAACACCTCGAGGAACAGCTCGGCCTTCGAGGGGAAATGCCGGTAGAGCGTCCCGGCGGCCACCCCGGCGCGCTTCGCGATCGCGCCGACCGACGCCGAGCCCCACCCGCCTTCCTGGATCACGGCCGCGGCGGCGTGCAGCGAGCCGGTCGCGCGTGCCCGCGCCTCGCGTCTCGCCGTCGCCGGCTCCACGCGGCGCCGCCCGGCGCGCAGCTTCTCAGCGCGACCGCTCACAGCGTTCCATCGAGGGCGGCATGGAGCGTGCGGTGGAAGTGGCCGATCGCGCCCTCGAACCGACCGAACTCGAAGAACTCGTTCGCGCCGCTGGCGAGACCGCGCTGAATGCCGCAGGCGACCGCACGGTCCTCGGCCGCGCCGCGCATCGACGAGATTCAAGCCGCGGGCCGGTCACCTCCGCTTTCTCCTCGCTGCCGTCGATCGCCGTCCGGGAGCTTGCCGAGGACGTACGTGATCAAGTTCGTCCGGTCGATGGCGAGCGGCTCGAGGACGACGAGGAAGATGTTCGCCGGGAACGTCGCGACCATCGCGTTCGGAAACAAGTGGTAGACGTAGGTGAGCTTGCCGTCGACCGTGCGCTCGGCAGACGGCACGGTGCGGAGCTTGTTGATCGCGCGGTACGGAAACGCCACCCGGCTGTTCCGGCCGAACGTCTCGACGACGTTCAGATTGTCGAACTGGACCGGGTAGAACGTCTGCGGATGGGTCGAGCGGATGTGATAGCCCTCGAGGAAGCCCTCGACGAGAATCTTCCAGTTGGCGGGCACCTCGCGCTCGGCCGTCGCCAACGAGCGCCAGCTCGGGCGCGATCAGCGGCGGGAGCGTGTCGCAGCGATCCGTCGGCGGGCCGCGTCGCGTCCTGGGAGACGAACGACGATGCCGTTCTGCTCGACGCACTCGACCGGCACGAGCCCACGCTCGCTCTTGTCGAGGCCGAGAAACCCGTACTCGTGCGGGACGTGGCGGAGCGCGCCGTCGAGGCCATACGTCCAGCCGTGGTAGGGACAGACGAACGCTTTCTCGCAACCGGCGCCGGAGGTGAGCTGCGTGCCGCGGTGGCGACAGGCGTTGCGAAAGGCGCGGACCTGACCGTCGTTTCCGCGCACGGCGAGAATCGGCGTGTGGGCCGCGTCCCTGCGCGACGTAGGATCCAGTCTCGGAGAGCGCCGCGGAGGGGCAGAAAGGGATCGGGTATCGGCGCAGCACGCGCTCCAGCTCGTTCGCGAATCGCTCGGCGGAGCGGTAGTTCTCGACCGGCTCGCGCCAACTCGACTCGCTGAGATCGGTCGTCTTGTTGTCGATGTGGTCGAGGAGTCGCTGCACCACGGTCTGATCGTCGGCCAACGTGGTGGTCATCATGACGAACTCTCCGCGTCGCCAGCCGCCGGACGCGTAGCGCTCGAGCCCGCCCCGTATCTGACCGGTCTCGATCGCCGCGATACCGTGCCGGAACTCGCCGAGCAGCGCCTGTTCGAGCGTCAGCGACCACTGCTCGTAGGACGACAGTCGGTCGTGACGCAGCGCCGCCTGCGGCCGCGACGCCATCTCGCGCGCGAGCGCGATCGCCTCGGGCAGCGCGCGGCCAGGCGGCACCAGACGGTTCGCGAGGCCCATCCGTAGCGCCTCCTCCCCCGAGACGCCGCGACCGGTGAGGATCAGATCGAGCGCGTGACTGTGGCCGATGCAGGCGGGCGAGGCGGATCGTTCCGCCGTCCATGAGCGGAATGCCCCAGCGCCGGCAGAACACCCCGAACACGGCGTCCTCGGCCGCGACCCGCAGTCGCACCACGCCGCGAGCTCGAGACCACCCGCCACGGCATGCCCTTCGATCGCGGCGAACACCGGCTTGCCGAGGAGCATGCGCGTCGGTCCGACGGGACCGTCGCCGTCGGGAGCGACCCGGCGTCACGCGCGCGGCGTCCTCCCGCATCGCCTTCAGATCGGCGCCGGCGCAGAACCTGCCGTTGGCACCGGTCAGCACCGCCACCGAGAGCGCGTCGTCGGCGTCGAAGCGGCGGAAGGCGTCGGCGAGCTCCTCGGCCGTCGGGCGGTCGATGGCGTTGGCTACCTCGGGCCGGTCGAGCGTGATGACGACGATCGGGCCGTCGGTGTCGTAGTAGACGCTCATCTCGGGGCTCCTTCCTCGCGTCGGATGGACTGTTCGACCGCGTGAATCCGGATTCACTCCTAGTGAATCCGGATTCACCAGTCAAGATACTCATCCGGGACGGGTTGTGTGCAAAAGACCACGTAGCGAGAGCGCGGGCGTCGCCTATAGGACCACACACCGTCGGAAGGTGGAAGAAGGTCAGACCCGAGGTGGATCTCCGAGGGAATGCGCGAAACCCCGGCGGGCGAACACGATCTGCACTCGCTCGCCGGCAACCAGGCGCAGTGACTCGACCGTGAACCCCGCCAGCGCAACCTCGCGAGCCACCGGATAGGCGAGCCGGCGCCAGCGCGCCGCCGGGGTCGCACCGGGGACCAGCGGGGCCGCGACCACCGCCAGCAGGGCGGCAGCGCGGCGGCGTGGGCGATTGTGGTCGATGACGACCAGCCGGCCGCCGAATGCGAGGGCGTGCGCCGCCTGCCCGAGAATCACCTCGCGTTCAGGCGGGCGAGCCGGTTGGCCGACGAACCGCACGAGCAGCGAGTCGAGGCCCCCCATGCGCGGCAAGGACGGGGCACGCCCGGCGATGATACTGGCCGCAGGCGGTCCACCGAGCACCTCCAGGACCAGGGCCTCAGCCGCCCACTCCCACGTCATCCGCGTCCTCTTGGGTAAGCGAACCCGTCGCGGCCGGCGTGTCGCCCGGCACTCAGGCGCTCAGCGCCTGTAGATGAGGGTCATGAACTCCTCGCGCGTCTCGAGGCGCGTGCGGAAGGTGCCGAGCATGGCGCTGGTCACCACCACGGAGTTCTGCTTCTCGACGCCGCGCATGCGCATGCAGAGGTGCTCGGCTTCGACCACCACACCCACTCCCTGCGGCTCGATCGCCTCCTCGAGGGTGCTGGCGACCTGCGTGGTGAGCCGTTCCTGCACCTGCAACCGCCGCGCGAACACCTCGAAGAGCCGCGCCAGCTTCGAGAGGCCGACGATCTTGTGATTCGGAATGTACGCGATGTGCGCCTTGCCGTAGAAAGGCAGGAGGTGATGCTCGCAGAGCGAGAAGAAGTCGAGGTCCTTGAGCACGATCATCTCGGAGTACTCTTCACTGAAGAGTGCCCCGTTGAGGATCGTCTGCGGGTCTTCCGCGTAGCCCTTGGTGAGGAACTCGAGCGCGCGCGACACGCGCGCCGGAGTCTTCAGCAAGCCTTCGCGATTGGGATCCTCGCCGATCGCCCGCAGAATTTCGCGGACCTGATCCTCCGCCCTCAAGACTTCCCTTTCTTCTCGATCGCCCTCACCTTCTGATACTTGCGATAGTCGTAACCGGTGGCCATCGCCATCAGCAGGGCTTCCATGCCGCCCTCGGTCTCGCGGCGCAGGATGCGGAGGCGCTCGTAGAACTCGCGGAAGTCCTTGTTGATCCGCCGCGCCTCGTCCATCGGGTTCAAGAAGAAGTCGTTGAGGCGCGTCACCGTGAAGCGGAGCGCCGAGAAGCGCAGCTCGTTCGGGAACGCATCCCACTCGGCGAGCGACAGGGTGCGCAGCGACTCGTAGCCGCCGATCAACGCCTCGAAGCGCTTGAGGTCGTAGCGGTCGCCGTCGAAGCAGAGCGCGTTCACGGCGGTCGCCAGGTCGAAGATGTACTTGCCGCGCGATGCCGCCTCGAAGTCGAGCACCCCCACGACCTTCTCGCCCCGGAACATGACGTTGTCGAGGAAGAGATCGCCGTGAATGATGCCCTTCGGGAGCTTGCACTCGAGATAGTGCTCGAGGTAGGCGACCTCTTCATCGAGCGTGCGGGTGATGCGCTTGAAGTAGCTCGGCAACCGGTCGCGCACCTCCTGATACACGTCGGCGACGCGCTCGAAGCTGAAGCGGTTGTCGATGCCCTTCTTGTAACCCTTACCGATGACGTGGAGATCGGCGAGGACGCGGCCGGCGTTCTCGATCTGGCCGAGCGTCAGCTCACCCGCCGCCCGCGAGTGTCCGTCGATGAACTTGTAGAGCGACAGACACTTGCCGCCGAGCTCGCGATACTGTCGGCCCTTGCGATCGACGATCAGTTGCGGGCACGGAAATCCGTGCTTGCGGAGGTAGAGCAGGAGGTCGATCTCCCGCTTCACCTCCATCTCGCTCTTCACTTCGTCAATCTTCAGAAAGTACCGGCCTTTGGCGGTATCGAGCCGGTAGTGGGTGTTCACCGACCCCGAGGTCACGCCGTAGCTGGTCTGGACCTTCCCGAGACCGTAGTCGTCGGCGAGTTGCGCGAGGTGCCGTTTGTCGAGGTGTGTATAAACTGCCATCGTTCAAGCCTGTCGTTTCTGACGGGGGGGCCGAGGCGACGCGAGGAGTTATATCTCTAACCCCGCGAATGTCAATAACAATCTCCATATACAGCGGAGATAGGGTACGCTGAGGGGATAGGCATGCGGAGCCCCGTGGAGCGCATCGGCGGTGTGCCCGGGGGTGGTTCATCCTGGTGATTTCACGACAGAAAGCACCGGCCTTCAGGGGGGCTTACGGTGCCCGCCGGCACGCCTCCGGGAGCGGATTCGAGAGCGGAACCAGCCCGCCAGAACGCCGATTTTCGAGGATCAGGGGCGCGCCGTGACGCCAACCCTGGGACACCAACGCTCGAGCGGACACTCCGGACAGCGCGGGGCGCGGGCGATGCAGATCCGTCGTCCGTGGTGGATCAAGCGATGCGAAAAGTCGGTCCACTCCTCGGGCGGCAGAAGAGCCTGCAGATCCCTTTCGATCTTGGTTGGATCGTCCTCGTCGGTGAGATCGAGGCGATTCGAAAGTCGTCGCACGTGGGTGTCGACCATGATGGCCGGCATGCCGCACGCGGTGCCGAGAACGACGTTGGCGGTCTTGCGTCCGATCCCCGCTAGTCCGGTGAGCGTCTCCATGTCGCGCGGCACCTCGCCGCCGAATCGCGAAGCGATGGCGCCGGCGACCCCCGTGAGCGCTTTCGCCTTCTGGCGGAAGAAGCCGGTCGAGCGAATGAGCTCCTCCAGCTCGTCGCGGTCGGCCGCGGCCAGCGCGGCGGGTGTCGGAAAGCGCCGGAAGAGTGCTGGGGTCACCATGTTGACCCGCTCGTCGGTACACTGCGCCGAGAGAATCGTGGCGACGAGGAGCTGCCAGGCGTCGTCGTGTCGGAGCGCACATTGCGCGTCCGGGTATGCGCGCGCGAGCGCCGCCGCCAGCTTGAGGGCGCGCGCCCGTCGTTGCGTGGCGGTCTCCGGCTTCGCGGCACGGTGAGCCTCACGACGGCCGCGGCGTGCGGACCGCGGCCGTGTCGGGGTGTCGTTCCTGCGCCGCTTCCCCTTCTCCTTCACGACGTCACCTCGAGCCGAGGTGCATCGGACGCAGCCAGCTCGGCCCCACTCACGAGCTGATCGCGGTGCGTGCGCACGACGGCACAGAGGGGGGCGAGCGGGATCGGAGCGACCGCCCCGCGAACCTCCAGCAGCGTCGTGAGCGCACGGCCGAGCAGCTTCACCGCCCCGCCGCGCACCCCGATCTCGAGCTTGTGATAGCCGGCGGCGAGCTGCACGAGGGCCTGCACGAACCGCTTCGTCTCGCCCTCGCAATCGTCCCAGAGCACTTCCCAGATCTCGTGCGCCTCGAAGAACGCGCCGGCATTGAAGGCGGCAATGCCTTCGAGAAATCTCGGATCACGCGCGACGGCGCTCGCCGGCATCGGACCTCGCGCCCGCCGCCGCGGGACTCGCGCGCAATGCTCGCTCGCGCTCGACGCCTTCACGATAGCGTTCCAACGCTTGCGCCGTCTCGTCGCCATCCCATCCGTGGACGGCGCCCATCAGCGCCGCGACCTCGGCGGCGACTCCGAGGCCGCCGTCAGGATCACGAAAGGACACTGGAACCCGGCGCCGGAGCGCGTCGTCGAGTGTCGCCGCCAGCTCGGCCACCGCCGCACGCGTGACCTCGCCGCGCCGATAGGGCAGCGAGGGGAGCAGATTGGTCGCGGCGGTGGAGTCGGCCGCGAGCATGGCCGCGACTTCCGGCGCCCGCGTACCGTAGCGGTCGAGCAAATGGCGCATCAGCGGGGCGTCGAGTCCGGCGGGCGCCGCGCGGCGCGTGCGCTTCGCAAAACCCAGGTAGCCGCCGCGCGTGGACGGTTCCACCGCCGCGCCGGGAAGTGGAAGCGTGTCGGTCCGGCAGGGGCCGAAGCGTCGTTCGGGATCGCGCGCGTGTAGGCCGGCGACGACGCGATCGACCACCTTCTCGGCGACGCGTCGATAGGTCGTGAGCTTGCCGCCGCCGAGCGAGAGCAGTCCCGAGGGAGCCTCGAAGATCTCCTCTTCACGCGACGTATCCGAGGGGTTCTCCGCTTCCGCCGGCGCCACCAGGGGCCGCAGGCCGGCATAGGCGCCAATCACGTCCCGCTCGCCGAGCGCGGCGTCCGGGAAGTAGTGGTTCACCGCCTCGAGCAGGTAGCGCACATCGTCCGCGTCCGCGGCCACCGCCTCGGGCGTGCCAACGTAATCGGTGTCGGTGGTGCCAACCAGCACTTGGTCGTGCCATGGAATGGCGAACATCACCCGGCCGTCGCGCGGCGCGCGCAGCACGATCGCGTGCTCGTTGCCGACGCGCGCGCGCGGCACCATGACGTGGACGCCCTTGGTGAGACGCAACACCGGTGCCGCCGCGGGATCGTCGAGTCGGCGGACGTTGTCGAGCCAGGGCCCGGTGGCGTTGACGACCTGGCGCGCCGCGATCGTGAAAGAGTCACCGTGCAAGCGGTCCACGACGCGCGCGCCGCGCAGCGCGCCGTCGCGCAACAGCTCCGCGACCGCGATGTAGTTGCACGCAACCGCGCCGGCACCGATCGCGGCGAGCACGGTCTCGAGCGTCAAGCGTGCATCGTCGGTCCAGCAATCGTAGTAGTGCATCGCCCCTTGCAAGCCGTCCTGACGCAGGTGGGGCTCCTGTCGCAGCGTCTTACGCCGGCCCCACGAACGGTGGCGTGCGATGTTGCGGAACGCGGAGAGCCCGTCATAGACCCACAACCCCGCCGTCAGGCGCAGGCGCCCCACCGGATCGCCGTCGAAGATCGGGAACACGAACGGCATCGGATGCACCAGATGCGGCGCGAGATGGCGGCGCATGCGATCACGCTCGCGCGAAGACTCGAGCACCAGCGCAAACTCGAAATTCTCGAGATAGCGCAGCCCGCCGTGAATCAGCTTCGACGACCGACTGCTGGTACCGCTCGCGAAATCGCCCTGCTCGACGAGCGCGACACTGAGTCCACGCAGGGCGGCGTCGCGCGCGATGCCGGCGCCGTTGATGCCGCCGCCGATGACCAGCAGGTCGAAGGAGGGAGTGGCGAGCGCCTGGGCGATCGCTGCCCGTCGGGAGCGCAGCGTGTCTTCAGCCACGACACGGCTCGGCGAGTGCGTCCGAGTCATGCATCCCGGTGCGGAAGGCGCGCCTCATGACGCTTCGCGTTGTATCACGCTGGCGCGGCAAGTCGCCACTGCGTTTCCATCGCGCCTCCGCGCGGCGGCCATCGGACTAGCGTGCCTTCCACACCAGCGCGAGCTGGAGATCGCCGACGTTGGTTCCGGTCGGTCCGGGCGCATGGAGATCGCCGAGTGCCGCGAGCAGTGGGTACACGTCGTGGCGCGCGAGCGCGGCGTCGACCGACCACCCGGCTCGCCCAGCGCGCGCCAGCGTCGTGCCGTCGGTGAAGGCCCCTGCCGCCGGTGTCGGCCCGTCGATGCCGTCGGTGCCGGCGCTCAAGAGGGCCCAGCCTTCGCGTCCAGCGAGCGCCCGCGCCACTTCGAGCGCGAACTCCTGATTTCTTCCGCCGCGCCCAGCGCGCCTTCCGAGCGTGACCGTGGTCTCGCCGCCGGCGACGAGCAGTGCGGGCCGCTTGCCGCGCCGGCTCGCCTGACGGCGCACGATACGCGCCGCAAAGGCGCGCGCCGCGACGTCGGTCGCGCCGACCACCGGCCGGGTGAGAATCTCGACGGGTGCGATGCCGGCGCGGCGCGCCGCCCGTGCCGCGCCGGCACGCGCGCTCGAGTTGCCGGCAATCAGCACGGTCGGGAGAAGACGGCGCATCGACGCGCCGGGCTTCGGCGTCTCTGGAACCGCGCCTGCTGATCCCACGCGCAAGGTGGCGCAGGACCGAGCGCGGCACGCGCCGTTGGAGGCCGTGGGCGACCAGGATCCGGCGCGCATCGGCGAAGGTCGTCGGATCGGCGACCGTCGGTCCCGAGCCGATCACCGCCAGATCGTCACCGGGGACGTCCGAGATCACCAACGCGGCGGCCGCGCGATCGCCGAGCGCGAGCGCGAGCTGCCCGCCTTTGACGGCCGAGAGGTGCTTGCGGACGGCGTTCATCTCCGCGATGGTCGCGCCGCTCGCGAGCAAAAGCGTCACGGTGCGGCGCTTGTCGGCGAGCGTCACGCCTGGCGCTGGCGCCACGAGCAGGCTCGACGCGCCGCCAGTGAGCAGCACGAGCACGGGCAGGCGCGGACGACGCGCCAGGGTGGCGAGCAACCGGGCGGTCGCCGCGACGCTACGGCGATCGGGTATCGGGTGGCCGCCGATCGCGACCGCAATCCGGTGGAGCCGACGCGCGTAGCCCGCGGGCACGATCACGAGGCCGCCCGCGACCGCGGATCCGAGGGCCGCCTCGACAGCGGCCGCGAGCGCGGCGGCACCCTTACCGGCACCGACGACGAGCAACTTGGAGTCGAGCGGGAGACGGGCGGGCAACCGGGCGGCGAAACGGCCGCGGCGCGGCGCGAGGGACGCGCCGGCGCGCCGGCGACGCGCTCCGCCGACGATCAGCGTGTCGCCGCGTCGTGCGAGGACGCCGGCGACGAGCGGTACCGGGTCGAGCGCGGCGAGCGCCGCGGTGAACAACTCCGCGAGCGTGGCGCGCGCGTCTCCGGGTCTCACCTTGCCTGCCCGAAGCGCATTCTGTAGAGATCAACAGGGTCCACATGCACCACGAGTTCCAGACCGACAATTTCGTCGACAGCTTCATCGGCGTGTGGCGGCGCGTGATCACCGAGCCGCGCGCGTTCTTTCAGGACATGCCGCTGAGCGGCGGCATGCAGAACCCCCTCATCTTCCTGACCATCTCGCTCGCGATCAGCGCGCTCGGCTTCCTGATCATCGGTCCGCGCGGGTTCGCGGTCTGGTTCGTCCCGGCGGGGCTCATCCGATCGTTGCTGGGAGCGTTGGTGTTGATGGTGGTCGCCCGCCAGCTCTTCGGTGGCTCCGGCGACTACGAGGCGACCTACCGCGCCGTCGCGTACGCGGGTGCGCCGCTGGCGCTGCTCTGGCTGCCGCTCGTCAAGCCGCTGGTCGGGCTGGCCAGTCTCTTCCTGGTGATCCTCGGCCTCGAACGGGTGCACGGCTTCGACGCCGTGAAGTCCGCCGTCACCGTGTTGCTGGGCCTGCTGGTGCTCGCAGCCTTGGCCCGCATCGTGGGCTATGGCGGCTGGCTCGCACCGTTCGCGGGTCACTGAGAGACACACCTCGATGGGCCCGCCAGCGCGGGTCACTGAGAGGCTCAGATAGAAGGCGCGAGGGAGCGAGCGCGGACGCGTACTGACGAGTACGCCGCACAGGCGAGCGACCGAGCAACGCAGTCGCTGGGCCTCTCAGGACCCCGCGGCTAGTGACTGTCTTCGTCGAGATCAGTCGTGGTGAGCCGGCGGTAGGCGCGGTCGTCGTCGGCGCGCCGGTTCTGCTTCGCTTCGGTCTCGCGGTCGGCCTGGCACTGGACGCAGAGCCGGGTGAACGGCATCGCCACCAGGCGGCCCTCGGCGATCTCGGCCTCGCAGCTCTCGCAGATGCCGTATGAGCCGTCGTCGACGCGGTCGAGCGCGTCCTCGATGGCTTGCAGCTTGCCGCGGTCGCGATCCGTGAGCAGGAAGCTGATCTCGCGATCGCGTTCCTCGCTGGCGAGGTCGTAGGTGTCCATGCCTTCGTCTTTCGACGCTTCGCGCCCCTGCTTGAGATCGTGCTGAATCTCGGCGAGCAACTGCTTCTTCATCTCGCTGAGCGTCTCATGGGCGGTCTTGAGGAAGGCTTTTCGCATGGCGACCTCGAACCGCGTCGATGCTAAGGGCTCGCCGGTGCGATGTCAACTCTCTCTTTCGTCGACGCGCACGAGGAGCGCGCTGCCGATGGGAACGCCAACGCGCGTTGCGATCGCGCTCTGGAGATCGAAAAGGAGCGGCGCGAGCGCCGCACCCTCCGCGCCGATCACCACCGCGGCGGCGTGCAGGCACCCGAGCTGACGGCGGAGCTGGACACAGACGAGGGGCGTCGCCTCGTGGTCGCGATCGAGGCGTGGATCGCGCGGTGACAGCAGCAAGCTGTTGCTGCGATCGCGGCCGCCGGCGGCAACCTCGGCGCGGAGCCGATCGATCACCGTCTGCACCTGATCGAGGCTTCCCTGATAGCGAAGCAAGCGTTCGGCGAGCGCCGGGACCGGCGCCAGCACCTCGGCAATCGGGCGCGACGGACGGGCCGCTACTTCCGGCACCCAGACGGCCGCGATCCGGCCGCCGCTCGCGACCAGACGATCACCGGCCGTGAGCCTCGTCGGCGTCGAGGACCGCCGGCGCGGGCAGGCTCGGCGAGGCGGGGGCGGCGTGCACCCCACCCTGGATCGCCTTGCGCACGTTCTCGGCGTCGTCCCCGACGCGGAAGTTGTTGGAGATGGAGAGAAACCAGAGGTCGCCGAGCGGGAGACCGCTCGCGGCCGCGAGCGCACGCCCCCAGCCGCGCGCGACACCGAGCGCGTTCTGGGGCAGTCCGCCGTAGACGTCGTGACTGCGCGCGATCTGCAGTGTGTGCAGGCGGCCCTGATGGCGGAACCAGAGATCGAAGACCAGGCACGGTCGGTGCGACGCCGTCGCCAGCAGGTCGACGTCGGGTACCCAGCGCTGGTGGACGCACAGCCGGCCGGGGTCGGCGGCGAGCTGCGCGCCGGACCATGCGATCTGATCGAAGAAGTAGTGACACGTGCGGTCGCCGTAGGTGTAGTCGCCGCGGGCACGCACCTCCGGCGCCGGTGCGAGCAGCTCCTGCGCGTAGTGCTCGATGTGCTCGTCGGTCGCGGGGTAGGCGGTGGGAATCGTGATCGCGTCCATCGCCGGTATGAGAAAGAACGTGCCCCAGCCCTCGGCGACGCGACCCTTCTGCGTCGTGGTGAGCAGACCGTGCTCGCGGAGATTCGTGAGTCCCGCGACCCAGGTCTCCTCCAGGGAGGCGCCGCTCACCACCGCGCCGGCGCTCAAGTGATGGTCGACGTTCTTGCGCGCTTCGCCCGAAAGCGGCTGCCCCTCCTCGAAACGAAGCCCGGTGCGCAACGCGAACTCGGCGCGCCCGATCTGCACCCCGAGGTAGACGATGTGCTGATCGCGCCCCGGGTACTCGCCGACGTAGTCGCCGCCGACGATCGCCGACAACAGATCCTCGGCACGCTTCGCCTGCAACGTCTCGACGTGCCGGCCATCGGCCGCATGGTAGTCGGCGGCGAGGATGCCCTGCTCGTAACGGGCGTGGACCTTGAAGAACCCCGTCGGATCGAGACGAAGCGGCGACATACGGCCGGTCGTGGCGCCGGCCGGTGCTTCCGCTTCAGGCACGACGATGCCGATGCGCTCCGCGTCGACGGGAAACTCGCCGGCCAGCACGGCGCGCTCGGCGGCGAGCGCGAGGGCGGCGAGCCGGCTCTCCCAACCGCGCTCGCGCTCGATCATCCCGGCGCGCAGCGCGCTGTGCAGCGCACGCTGCGTCCGTCCGTCGCTCTTGCCGGTCGCGACCACGGTCGCGGCAACCCCCGCGCGCGAAAGCACGAGTGTGCGGGCGGCACTCGCGACGCTGAGCGCGGTGTCGGTCTCGAGCTCTCCGGCCGCCACCTGAATGATGCGCGGACGCCACCGATAGACGTCGATCGTCTCGAGGAACGTCCAGGGTGGATCGGCCACCGGGCCGGACGTGCTCGGGCAAGCGCGCCGCGACGTCCGCGAAGAACGTCGCCGGCTCGAGCGCGCCGCGACAATCGACGATCGAGAGCGGTCGTTCGCGAAAGCAGGCGATGTCCTCGTGCGAGAGGGTGGCGAGCGCGTCGCGGGCGAAGACGTGCGCGGCGCGACCGGCGCCGTTCGACGACAGCACGTGCCGCCCCTCGTCGACACCGTTGCGGTAGAGACAGACCAGGCCCTCGAGCGGGAAGAACACCGGCGAGTCTTCTCCGCACACGAAGAGCACGTTGATGTGCGGGTTGGTGATCAGGTTCTGCACGACGCGCTCGACGCCGTCGCGCAGGGTGGCGATGGTGCCGATCGCCGCCAGCGCGCTCGGCGCGATGCTCGCCGGTAGCTGCTGGAGGATGGTGGCGAGCGGCGGGTCGGCCTTGCGCGAGCCGCCGACCTCCATCTGGGTGTGGCCGATCAGGATGGCGACGTTGGCGTGCGGATCGAAGATCCGGAGCTTCTCGTCGTCAGGAAAGAACGGCCACTCACGCGTGAAGTCGAAGCTCACGCCCGCCTCCGTGGCCGAATACCCTACGCCTCCACGCTCCGCGGCCGGAAACCGGTCGCGTTGCGGAACGCCGTGTTGAAGTCGCGGTAGAGCGAACGATGCGGCTCGAGGCGGTAGTTCTTCTTGGCAAACGACTCCGAGATCTCTTCGATCTCCTCCACGCCCTCCCAGCCGCGCGGGTTGGGATACGCGTAGTAGGGGGTGTCGTCGGGCACACCGGCCGCGTACACCACCGTGATCGGCCGGCGCGCGGCGCGCGCCGAGTAGACGCGATGCATGCCGTCGTTGATGAGCTTGATGCACGGTCCCGCCGGCTCGCGCGAGCACTCGACGACCGGCGGCAACACGTCGATCCCGTCCTCGGGCCCGTCGGGAGTCCAGAACCGCACGTAGCCGCGCAGCCCGTAGAGATCGACGTCGTGCTCGCGCAGCGCCGACGCCAGGCTGGCGATCTTCGCGAGCTCGCTGCGCTTCACGTAGAGCTGGGCGGGGACGAGCTCGTTCGGATCGAAGGCCTCGAGCAGCGTCAAGTCGGCGCGGGCGTAGGGCAAGCTCATCGGGCGGCCGTAGAGCGCGACGCGACGAAGCGCCGCCAGGAGATCCTCGCGCCCGAAGCGCTCGATGCGGGTGATTCTCATGATACCGCCGTGCTTACACCAAATCCCGGCGCGTTGCCGAGCGTCGCGAGCAGGATCGCCCTCGCCTCGACGAGGTCGTGCGCCAGCAGCGCCCCCGCGGGCGGCGGCTCGGGCGGCCATCCCGTGGTGCTCGCGGCCGCCGGCGCCGGGATCCAGAGCGCGCGCATCCCGAGCGCGAGCGCCGGCCGAATGTCCTTGTCGAGGCTGTCGCCCACCATCAGCGCGGCGGACGCCGAGACCCCGAGCGCAGCGAGGCCGGCCATGAAGAGCGCGGGGTCGGGCTTCGCCACTCCGGCCTGGTAGCTCAGATGCCACGACTCGACGAGCCCGACGATCGCTGGGCAGGCCCGCCGGAACCCCGCCGCGTACGGCGCCCAGATGTTCGAGATCACGCCGACGCGCGCGCCCGCCGCGCGCGTCGCGGCGACGAGATCCGTCGCGCCCTCGACCTCCACCGGCTCATCCACCTGGGCGCGCCAGATCACGGCGACCTCGGCTTCGGCGCCGGGTGGAAGCCGGAAATCGGCGCCGAGACGCGTCGTGAGCGCCGCCGGCGAATCGAAGGACTCGTGGAACACCAGGCGCGTGATCGCCCGCGCCGCTTCCTGCGGAAGGCCGAGCGCTTCGGCGATGCGGCGGCCGGGACCGACGCTCGGGCGACAGACCAGGGTATCGCCGATGTCGAAGAAGACCGCGCGCACCGGCGCGTCGCGCGTGGCAGCCGTCGCGGGCGTGCTCACGGCGTCTCGTGCCACCAGATCACCTGCTTGCCGGCTTTGCGCAGCAGCTCGATGCCCATCGCGTCGCCCCGCAGGTTCGGCTGCCGGCAATAGACGCGCGCGACGCCGCTGTTGATGGCGCGCTTGGCGCACATCACGCACGGGGTGTGGGTGAGAAACATGCACTTGTCCTTCTCGATCGCACCCGCCTTGAGGAGCGCGTTCTCCTCGGCGTGCACGTAGCCGCTGCGATCGGCGGGGATGAACTCACGATCGTTCATGCCGGCGGCGCCGCCGTTGTACCCCACGCCGAGCACGCGCTCGAGATCTCCGGACACCACGACACAGCCGACTTTCTGCGAGCCGTCGGTCGAGCGCAGGGCGAGCGCCTCGGCGAAGCGCTGGTACGCCTCCGGCAGCGTGAGTGTCGCGGGGAGACGCGCCGTCGCGTCGGTGTGCGCGCCAGCCTTCTCGGGACGCCAGCGCGGGTAGCGCACCACCGTCTTTCCGGCGCGGCGCAGGAGCGCGAGACCGTCGCCCGGGCGCGCGCCGCGGGCGCGATAGTAGACGTGGCTGACACCGCTGTTGATGGCGCGCACGGCGCAGAGATAGCAGGGCGCCTCGGTCACGAACATCAACTTGTCCTTCTCCACCGCGCCCGCGATCAGCAGCGCATGCTCCTCGGCATGCAGGTGACTGCCGCTCGGCGGGCGCCGTCCGCCACGAGCGCTCGCCGCGCCGCCCGAGAATCCGGCGCCGAGCACGCGTTCGAGGTTGAAGCTCACCAGCACGCAGCCGGCGCGCTGCGTGCGCACGCGCGAGCAGCGCGCCAGGGCCTCGGCGAAGCGCAGATAGGACTCGAAGAGCGGCACGCGACTCTGCAACGCGCCGCGATTCAACGGATGGGTGTTGTCCGGACGCCCGTCCTTGACCCGTCCGGCGCGCGGCGCGCGCCGCAACGCTCTCTCGGCTCGTGCGGGGCGTCGACGATGCGAGGCGGACGCGAGCATCACTCGCGGAAGTTCGAGAACTGGAGCGCGAGACCGAAGTCCTCGCCCTTGAGGAGCTGGATGATCGCCTGCAGAGTCGTCGCGTTTCTTGCTGCTCACCCGCACCTGGTCCTCGAGGATCTGCCCCTGCACTTTCACGCCCGACGCCTTGATCCGCTTCACGATCTCGCGTGCCTTGTCGCCGTCGATGCCCTGTTTGACGGTGATCTTCTGGCGCGCGCGGCCGCCGGCGGCGGGCTCCACCTTGCCGTACTCGAGGTTCTTCAACGGGACGTTGCGCCGCACCAGCTTCGATTGCAACACGTCGACCACCGCCTGCACCTTGAAGTCGTCGGCGGAGTTGACGACCAGCTCTTTCTGGTCCCAGGCGATCTCGGTCTTGCTGTCTTTGAGATCGTAGCGCTGCGCGACCTCTTTGCGGGTCTGGTTGAGGGCGTTCTCGACCTCTTGCAGGTCGACGCGTGAGACGACGTCGAACGAGGGCATGACGCGTACGTAGCAGGCCAGGAAACGACGCGCCAGCGAGGCGCGCCCGGTCGAGGCTACGGCGCCGCGGGCGCGCCGGGCGCGCTGATCACGTCGACCCCGGGTGGCACCGTGAAGCTGAACTCGGCGTCCGGAATCTCGGCGTTGCGCTCGACGTTCGCGAACCCGAGTGTCGTGACGTTGCCGATCGGATCGGTCACCGCCGCCTCGACGATGTCGAACGTCTGCGCATCGACGGCGAGACCGAGGCTGCCGAGATCCTGGGCGCTCTTCGGCACCAGGTTGACGTAGATGCGCCCGGCGCTGCACCCGCGCGGGTCGCTCTCGGGGCGAAAGTCGTCGCTGATGCGCCCGACCCCGGCGAGGAACGACACCGGCGTGGTGGAGACGAACGCCGCCTGGAACGCCGCTTTCACGACCTGACGGTCGGCGGGCTGGTAGATCCAGATCGTACGCCCGTCCGAAACGATGCGCTGGCCCTCGGGGGCGACGTAGTCCCACCGCATCTTCCCGGGCTTCTTGAAGGCGACCGTACCACGCGCTTCTTCGCCCTCGCCGACCGCCGCCACCTTCGTGCTCTGGCGGAAGTCGGCGCGAAAGGCCTTGGTGGTGTCGTAACGCGCCTGCAGCTTGTCGACCACCGTCGCGGGCGCGGGACACGCCGGCGTCGCGGTGCTTGCGGCGTGCGCCGGAACACACGCCGCGGCCCCGAGCAGCAACCCGAGCGCGCGCGCGCGCATCAGTCGTCGATGCGCCGCGCCATGCACCTCGCGCGGTCGCGCGCCCTCCGCCGTCGACACGACCCCCTCCCGCTCCATGCGCTCGATCATGCGCGCGGCGCGGTTGTAGCCGACCCGCAGCCGGCGCTGCAGCCACGAGATCGACGCCTGGCGGCTCTCGGTCACGAGCGCGCACCGCCTGGTCGTACATCTCGTCGGAGAAGTCCTCCCCGTCCTCGCCCTCGCCGTCCTCGTCGTCGTCGCCCTCGAGCAGCTCCATCGCGATAGCGCGGCGCGCTCCTGGCGCTTGATGAAGTCGACCACCCGGTGGACTCCTGGTCGGACACGAACGCGCCGTGCAGGCGCGTGAGCGCGCCGTGCCGGGGGGCAGGAACAGACATGTCGCCCTCGCCGAGCAGGCGCTCGGCGCCGATCGCGTCCAGGATGGTGCGCGAGTCGATGCGCGAGGTGACCTGGAAGGAGATGCGCGCCGGGAAGTTCGCCTTGATGAGGCCGGTGATGACGTCCACCGACGGCCGCTGCGTCGCGAGGATCAGGTGGATGCCGGCGGCGCGCGCCTTCTGCGCCAGGCGCGTGATCGACTCCTCGATCTCGCGCCCGACCGTCATCATCAGGTCGGCGAGCTCGTCGATGATGATCACGATGCGCGGCAGGTGCTCGTGCACGATCGGCACCTCGCCCTTGACCGGCTCGGGCGGCGGCGTCCATCCTCGTCCTCGGCGTCCTCGGGCGTGTCGAGCTCGATCACCCCGGCGCGCTTCTCGGCCGCTTCGCTCGCGAGCAGCCGGTTGTAGCTGTCGATGTTGCGCACGCCCTTGTCGTGCAGCAGCGCGGTAGCGCTTGTCCATCTCGCTGCATGACGTTGGCGAGCGCGGCGGCCGCCTTCTTGGGGTCGGTGACGACCGGGACGAGCAGGTGCGGGATGTTCTCGTAGAGCGAGAGCTCGAGCATCTTCGGGTCGATCATGATGAAGCGCACGTCGCGCGGCGTCGCCTTGAAGAGGATGCTCATGATCATCGCGTTGATCGACACCGACTTGCCGGTGCCGGTCGCGCCCGCCATCAGGAGGTGCGGCATGCTGCGCCAGGTCGTGCGACGTAGGCGTTGCCGGTGGTGTCCTTGCCGAGGGCGAGCGTCAGCTGCGACTCGGAGCGCTGATACTGCGTCGCTCATGCATGATCTCGCGGATGGTAGACCGTCTCGCGGCGCGGGTTCGAGACCTCGATGCCGACCACGGGCTTGCCGGGAATCGGCGCCAGGATGCGGACGCTGATCGCTCTCGCAGCGCCATCGACAGATCGTCGGCGAGGGTGACGATGCGGTTCACCTTGACGCCCGGCGCGGGCTCGAACTCGAAGGTGGTGATCACCGGACCGGGACGCACCGCGACGACCTTGCCGTCGACGCCGAAGTCGGCGAGCTTCGATTCGCAGGATGCGCGAGCTGGCGATGAGCGCGTCCTCGTCGACCCGCACCCCGGTATCGATGGGCGGGTCGAGGAAACTGGTGGGCGGCAGCTCGTACTGGGCACCCGGCGCGAAGCGAAACTCCTCCTGCTTGAGCGCCTTCGATTCCTTCGTCTTGGCGGTTTTCTCGGCACGCGGCTCGGGCTCGTTGAGCACGATCGGCGGCGTCGCCGGCACCCGGCTCTTCTTCGCCGCCGCCTCACGCTCGCGCGTCTCGCGTTCAGGCGGGCGGTCGCCGCGCACGACCGGCACGGGGGCTTCGACACGCGCCGGCGCATCCGCATCGCGGCGTGCGCGCCAGCGGGCGAACGCACCAGCGAGCGCGCCCCGCACGAGCGTCGCTTGCCGGCCCGCGGAGGCCAGCCCGCCGACCAGCGAGCCGCCGGTTGCGATCATGGTCGTGAGCACGAGCCCGGTCATCACGATCATCACCGCGCCGGCAGTGCTGAAGAAGCTGCGCAGCTCGTGCGCCAGGAAACCCCCGACCCAGCCGCCGGCGACCATCTCACGTCCCGGACCACGAACCAGCGCGAGCGCGGCGGCGATCAGCAGGAGCTCGGCCGTGAGCGCCCCGCCGCGCGTCAGCGACAGGGCTACCGGCACGCCTCGCAACACCAGCACGGCCACCAGCACGACGAACGCGGGCACCAGGAAGGCCGCCAGGCCGAACGCCTGGACGACGAGCTCCGCGAGCGCTTGACCGACGGGACCTCCGGCGTTGCCGGTGGCGCGACCGGGCGCATAGGAGAGGAAGCTGATCGCGAGATAGCAGGCGCCGGCGATCGCGAAGAGCGCCTCGACCTCATGCCAGAGCGTGGCCGAGCTGCGACCGGCCTTCTCCTCCGCCTCCCCTTTCACCACCCGTACGCTTCGGCCCACGGCCCCACACCCCCCGTCCGCTTCCCAGAATTGTCACGATCCCCGCGCTCAGCGCAAGAGCGATGCGGCGCGGGGCGGCGCCACGTCACCGCGTCAGCACCGCGAATCCAGCTGTCGACTTCAGGCGCGCAGCTGCGGGCGGGCAGCGCCCGGATGGAGCGCGAGCACCTCCGCGAACCCTTCTTCGAGACAACGCGCGAACCGCTGCGGCTCGGTGATCGCCGCCGGATCGACGTTGGCCGCGACGCAGCACATGTCGCCGTGGGTCACGAGCGTGATCATCGACGCGCAACCGGGGAGCGGGCCGAATCCGTACGAGCGCTCGATCCTGGCGCCGGCGAGATAGAGGTCCTCGCGGATACCCGGGACGTTGCTCGCCTGGAGATCGTTCGACTTCGTGAGCCCGCCGGCGAGCAGCCCCACCACCGCGGGTGGAAGGCGCGAGAGCACGGGGGCGAAAAGCCCGAGGCCGTCGAGCGCCGGCTCGTCGCGCGCGGCGCGGATCAGCCGGCCGATCGCCTGGATCCGCTCGCGCGGGTTCACGATCCCGACCGGTGCGGCCACACGCGCGCCCGTGAAGCGATTGCCGCCCTCGGCATCGTCGCGGTTGCGGAGCGAGATCGGGATCGCGATCGGCATCCTCTCGATCGGAGAGCCGAGCTCCTGGTGATAGATGCGAAACGCGCCGAGAAGGGCGGCGAGGAACGCGTCGTTGAGCGAGCCGCCGGCTGCCTTGGAAGCGGCGCGCAGGTCGGCGAACGCCACGTCGAGCGCGAGAAAGCGCCAGGACAGACTCCGTCCGCGCAACAGCGGCGATCCCTCGGCGTCCGGATCCGCGAGCACGCGCCCGAGCGATGCGCCGAAGCGAAGCGCTTCACGCATCGTCTGCGGGTGAGCGAGACTCACCAGTGCCCGCCCGGCACCGAGGAGAAGTCCGGGCAGCGCCTGGAGGTCGCGACTCGCTTGCCGGGCGAAGACCTGACGCGGCGTCTCCCACTCCGGCGGCGCGGCCGCGGGCTGCGGTTTGGAGGGGTTCGGCGCGCGGGTCCGGGAGTGGAGCTGCGAGAAGAGCTGCACGCCGCCCATGCCGTCGGTGATCGAGTGGTGCATCTTGAGGAAGTGCGCCGCCTTTCCCTCCGGAAGACCCTCGAAGAGCACCGACTCCCAGGGCGAACGGGCGCGGTCGAACGGCGTCATCGCGACCTGTTCGGCCGCCGCCAGCAGATCGGGGAAGCCGCCGCCGTCGGGCAGCCGTACCCTGCGAACGTGGTAGTGGAGGTCGAAGTTGGGGTCGACCACCCAGGCCGGACTCCCGAGACTGAGCAGCGGCTCGACGACCTTCTGGCGACAGCGCGGCACCATACGGACCGCCCAATCACAGGCGGCGACGAACCGTTCCCACTCCGGTGTCCGGTCGAGCAGCTCGAGAGCACAGATCGTCGAGCGCAGCCGCGGGTCGATCTCGGCGCGCCACATCAGCGCCTCGACGGCGTTCATTTCCCGCGTCATCCCCCAGTCGAGGGGAGCGTCGGCGGCTTTGCTCGTCGTGCTCATGGAAGGCGCCCGATTCTCGGTCTCCCCGTGCCCGGGGTCAACCCGCCGGGATCCGCCTCAGCCGCTCAGAACTCCATCACGAACGGCAGGATCACGGGCCGGCGGTCCAGCGTCTTCTTGAAGTGGCGGCGGAGCGCTTTGCGCATCTCCTCCTTCACCTCGGCGGGAACGGTGCGCGACTCGGGCGCGAGCGCGGCGATCGCCTCGAGCACCACCTCCTTGGCGCGATCGAGATACGCCTGGCTCTCGTCCTCGATGACGAAGCCGCGCGAGATGAGATCGGGCCCCGAGATCACCTCGCCGGTGTGCTGGTTGATGGCGAGGATCGCGAGCACCAGGCCGCCGTCGGAGAGATGGCGCCGGTCGCGCAACACGACGTCGCCGACGTCGCCCACTCCCTTGCCGTCGACGAAGACCCGCCCCGCCGCGACCGGCTCGGCGCGGCGCGCGGCGGCGTCGTCGATCTCGAGCACGTCGCCGTCCTCGAGCACGAAGCAGTCCTCGCGCGCCAGCCCCGACTCCGCGGCCAACGCCGCGTGCCGCACCAGGTGACGATACTCGCCGTGGATCGGCACGAAGTAGCGCGGGCGCGTGAGCTTCAACATGAGCGCCAGCTCCGCCTGGCTGGCGTGTCCGGACACGTGGAGGTCGGCGACGGTCTCGTAGTGCACGTCGGCGCCGCGCCGGTAGAGGTGATTGATGACGTCGCAGATCGGCTTCTCGTTGCCGGGAATCATCTTCGACGAGAAGATCACGGTATCGCCGGGCTCGACCGCAACCTGCCGGTGGTCGTTCATGGCGATGCGGGTGAGCGCCGAGAGCGGCTCGGCCTGGCTTCCGGTGGTGAGGAGGGTGACCTGCTCGGGGGGAAGCTGCTTGAGCTCGCCCGGGTCGGCGAAGAGCCCGGGTGGCATCCGGAGATAGCCGAGCTCCTGACCGATGGCGACGTTCTGCACCATGCCGCGCCCGATCACCCCCAACCGCCGCCCGGTGCGCGCCGAGAGGTCGATGACCTGCTGGATGCGATGCAGGTGCGACGCGAAGGTGGAGACCAGGATGCGGCCGGTGGCGCGCCGGAAAACCGCCTCGAGCTTGGGCGTGAGGCTGCGCTCGGAGGGCGTGACCCCAGGACGCTCGACGTTCGTCGAGTCGGAGAGCAACGCCAGCACGCCGTCGTCGCCGATCTGCGCCAGGCGCGCGAGATCGGAGGCCACGCCGTCGAAGGGCGTGTGATCGAACTTGAAGTCGCCGCTGTGGACGATGGTGCCGAGCGGCGTGCGGATCGCCAGCGCCACGGCGTCGACGATGCTGTGCGTGATGTGGATGGCTTCGATCTCGAACGGCCCCACCCGCCACACGTCTCCGGCCTTGAAGCGCTCGAGCGGCGACTGGACGCGATGCTCCTCCAGCTTGTTGCGCAGCAGCGCGTGCGCGAACGGGGTGGCGTAGGTCGGGACCGGCAGCTCGCGGACGACGAACGGCAACGCGCCGATGTGGTCCTCGTGACCGTGCGTCGCGACGATCGCTTGCAGTCGCTCCGGGCGGTCGCGCAGATACGTGAGGTCGGGGATCACGAGGTCGATCCCGAGCATGCCGGCCTCGGGAAACATCACACCGCAATCCACGGCGAGGGCGCTCTCGCCGTACTCGATCAGCATCATGTTGAGGCCGATCTCGCCGAGGCCGCCGAGCGGAACGATCCGCAGCGGCGTCAGGGCGTCACCTCGGATCCGATCCGGTCCCCGGGACGATGCGCCTGCTCGGGCGCCGCCTGGGGTGCGGGCGTCAACCCGACGCAGCTCGCGATCGCCCGCTCGGTGTCGGCGAGGAGCGCGTCGCGGTCGTCGAGCGTGAGGCCTGCCGTCGGAATCGGTGGCCGGACGACGATGCTCACATCACCACCGTGGCGCACCAGCCAGCCGTGGCGCGGCAGGATGCTCGCCGTCCCGCTGATGCCGATCGGGACGATCGGTGTCGCGGTCTCGATCGCGAAGATGAAGCCGCCCTTCTTGAAGGGCAACATCTCGCCGTCACTGCGCGTGCCCTCGGGAAAGAAGACCGCCGAGATGCCGTCGCGGATACGCTCGCGGGCGGTCTCCAGGCTCTCCACCGCGCGCGTGTGGTCGGAGCGGCTGACGAAGATCTGCTTGGTTGCCTGCAACGCCCAGCCGAAGCCCGGAATGCGCTTGAGCTCCTCCTTCGCCACCCACCGCAGCTGAAAATCCCACAATGCGACGATCAGCGCCAGCACGTCGAAGTTGCTGCGATGGTTGGACATGAAGACGTAGGAGGCCGAGGGGTCGAGGTGCTCCAGCCCGCTCACCGACAGCCGCCCCCCGCAGAGGCGGAAGTTGAACCATGCCCAATAGCTGGCGACGCGGTACGCGAGCTTGGCGTTCGAGTCAGCGAGCGACGCCAGCAGGACGACAGGGATCGCCACCGCGGTGTCGAGCGTGAACGCGACCAGCCTGACTACCCCGAGGATCACCGGTCCTCCTCTTGCGGAAAAGGTATCGGCGCAGCCGCCGGGATGTCAATTGAGGAAGTCCCGCATGGCCTTCGCCATGCGCGCTCAGATCAGTCGCCCTTGTCGACGAACTTGTCGCTGTTGTTGACGACCGCGGGCGCGGAGTAGTCGGCGGTCCAGCACCGGCCGTCGCTGTTCGTCAGCTGCACGGTGACCTTGGGGCTCTGATCGAGTGGCAGCAGCGGCGCCAGGCTGGCGAAGTCCAGGTTGTCACCCTTCCCGAACACGATGATCTTCGCCTTGCCCGGAGTGCTCCCCGCCTTCAATCGAATCCGCTTCACCCCTTCGCGCGTGAGATTCGGATCGGAGTACTTGAAACCGTTCGTTCCGGTGGCCTTCCAGCACGATTGACCGGCGCACGTGCCCGCCGCCGGTACCGTGGTGCTCACCAGCACGTTCGGTGCGCCGGCGGTGTGGTCGTAGACGCAGAGCGTGTAGCTGGTCCCACCGCCCACCGGATTGCCGAACTCGCCGAGGCTCGTCACGTCGCCCTTGAGCCACTTCCATTTCAGGAGATCGCCGCCTTTCCGCACCTTGTCCTTGATCCGCAAGGCGGCGCGCTGCGGCTGCGTGGTCCCATGGCACATCGACGCCGGGATCGGCGCGACGGCGCACTCGGCCGGCGTGTCGACGATCCCCGCAAGACAATCGGCGCGGATGTCCTCGGAGTTGTGCGCCTTGCCGCCACGGTCCGGGAAGGCGCGCGCCGAGCGGAGGTAGAAGCTATAGCGCGGGCACCAATCCGCGTCCGCCAGCAGACGCGCATCGGCATCGTTGTAGCCTGGCTCACCGGGCTTCTTCAGCCAGCGGTCCATCCACGCGACCGAATAGTGCTCTCCCATCGGCCGCCCCCAGCCACCCATGCACGAGCCCGACGACATGTCCGGACACCACGAGGTGGTGGGAAAGGTCGGGATCAGGCTCCACTCGTAGTGCGTGCTGCCCTGGATGGTGAGCTGATAGACGGGAACTCCGGCGTCTTTGTAGGCCTGGTATGCGCCCTTGTCGCCGTCGGGAGCCGGTGGGCTGGTGAAGGTCACCGGCGTGAGGCCGTATTCGCTGCTGTGCCCCATCGCCGGCACCCGCGGCGGACCATCGACGCTGGTGCCGAGGCTGTCCCACGCCACGACGACGTCTACCGGATTGCCGCCTCCCGTGTCCGGGAACTCGAACCGATCACCGGGATACCCTTGGACCGCCGAGACGCCGGACGCGCCGAGCGAATGGCCGGCGATTCCGAGCCGCGACGGATCGATGCGATCGAAGAATGGATTGTACGCGGTCACCACCGTCGGGTAGGTGCCGGCGCAGGTCACGTTGTGCGGATAGGGTTGTGACGGTGTCGAGCGGAAGAAGTCGATGACGTTGACCATGCCGCTGAAGAACACCTCGGAATTGATGTTGCCGCCCTGCTCGCCGGTCGGTGTCTGGAGATCGGAGCGGCCCTGACCGCGCGGATCGAAGGTGAGCACCACGTACCCGGTACGCACCAGCGCCTGCGCGAACCACCAGTAGAGCGGCTCGGTCGCCTGCACGGAGCCGTTCTGCACGACCACACCGGGGAACGTCGCATCGCCGGGGTTCCAACCACGCGGCGCCCACACGCGACCGGAGATGCGCGCGCACCCTTGATCGTAGAAGACGACCGGAATCACCTCGCCTTCATTCTGATAGAAGGGCTGGCCGTTGGGGCCGACGGAGTCCGGATACCGTGTCGGGTCGCCGGTCGATTGCAGGCCCCAGGTTGCCGTCACCGGCGTGAACTCCGTGTTGCCGGAGAGCGGGCTGAGCCACGACGGATCGGCGAGCGCGCGATTGAGCCAGTCGAGCTGATTGCTCTGCGAGCGCGCCGCCCAGACGTTCTGGAACTCGGACTTCACTTGCTCGGTCGTCGCCTCCGTCGTGCGCGCGTAGTTGGTGGCCTCGCGCTGCGTCCATTCGGGCGTACCGGGATCGGGACCTTCGGGAATCGCCAGACGCGGCGCGGTGCTGCGAACGCCAACGTGGCCAAGGTGAAGACGAGGGTGCGGGTTTTCATGCGCGCGACGATAGCGACGCGATGTCGCGCCCAGCAATCCCCGAGGGCGGTGAGTTCGCGCACGGATTCCAGTGATTTGCGTCACCGGACGAAGCCGTACTCGTCTCCGTTGACGGTGAGAAAGGGTGCTGTTAAGCCTCACACATTCCGCGTGGAGGGATCCAATGGCCGTCAACAAAGTCATTCTCGTCGGCAACCTGGGCAAAGATCCCGAGGTGCGTTTCACTGGCGGCGGCAAGGCCGTCTGCAAGTTCCCGCTCGCGACCAGCGAGGTGTGGAACGACGCCGAGGGTCACCGCCAGGAGCGCACCGAGTGGCACAACATCGTCGTGTGGGGGAAGCAGGGCGAGAACTGCGGGCAGTATCTCTCCAAAGGCCGTCAGGTCTATGTCGAGGGATCGATCCGCTCGCACAGCTACGACGACAAGGACGGCAACAAGCGCTACATGACCGAGATCATCGCCCAGCAAGTGCGCTTCCTCGGCGGTGGCGGCGGCGGCGGTGGTGGTCGCGGCGCGGGATCAGGCGGGATGCCTCCGTTGCCTGAGGAGGGTCCGGGTGGCGGCTCCGGCGGCCCCGGCGGCTCGGGCACCGACGACGACATTCCGTTCTAGCCGTCTCGCGCTACATCCCCTCGTCGGCGAAGCTCACGTAGCGGCCGTGGCCGATCACCACGTGATCGAGCACGCGCACGCCCATGATCTCGCCCACCTGTCGCAAACGCTCCGTGATCGCCACGTCCTCCGCGCTCGGTGTCGGATCACCGCTCGGGTGATTGTGCACCAGGATGATCGCGGCCGCCGACTCCTCGATCACCGGCACGAACACCTCGCGGGGATGGACGAGCGACGCGGTGAGCGATCCCTCGGAGATGCGCACCTCCTTGATGGGACGATTCTTGCCGTCGAGCAGGATGACGTGGAACTGCTCCTTCCGGAGCGCCGCCATGCGCGCGCCGCAATGGCGATAGACCTCGGCGCTGGTGCGGAGCGGGGTACCGCGTGCGAGGCGCTGCCCGGCGGCACGCCGCGCCAGCTCGCCGACCGCCTGGATCATCGCCGCGCGCGCCGGTCCGATGCCGTCCACGGCGCGCAGCGCGCGCGCGGAAGCGGAGAAAAGCGTGCGCAGCGATCCCACGCTCGCGAGCAACGCGCGGCCGCGATCGACGGCGGTACCGGTCCGTCGCGGGCCGGTGGGGAGGAGCACCGCCAGCAGCTCGGCGTCGCTCAGATGCTCGGGTCCGCGCTCGAGCAAGCGCTCACGCGGGCGCTCGTGGCGCGGCCAGCGTTTGATAGACGCGTCCGATGTGTCCCTCTCACCGGGCCGCTCGCTTGCGAGAACGTTTGGTCGACGCTTCCGTCTCACCCGGCCGCTCGCGCCCGCGTAGTGCCATCGCCCGGACGATGGCGCCGGACGCCGCCACGCGCATCGCTACGCGCAGCGGTTGACGGTTCGCGAGCGATGCGCCCGCGGCACGCGTCCCCGCCCCGTCCTTCAACCTGCGACGGCCCACCGTGCTTCCGCGCGCCCGACGCGTTCCTGGCGCAGGCGCACGAGCGCCGCCGCCATCACGGCGCGCACGTGATCGCGCAACGCCTCCACCTCGCTGAAGCCCGCGACGTCGATCGGCTCCAGAACGTCGACCACGATGTTGGCGGTGTTGCGCAGCGTGAGTCCGTACTTGGGGAGCGCATCGAGCGTGCCCTCGACGATGATCGGGACGATCGGCACCTGATGTCGCAGCGCGAGCGTGAAGGCGCCGTGGCGAAACTCGCCGAGCATGCCGTCGCGTGAACGCGTGCCCTCGGGGAAGATCATGATCGAGCTGCCGCCGTCGAGCGCCGTGCCGCAGGCCTCCAGCATGCGCCGGGCGTCGCTGCGGTCGCCGCGCCGGATCGCGATGTAGCGATTGAGCGACATGTTCCAGCCGACGAACGGCCAGCGGAACATGACGGCCTTCGACACCCACTTGAAGTGCTTGTAGAGGCGAAACAGCACCAGGATGTCGAGCAGCGACTGATGATTGGAGGCGAGCACGTAGGTGTGGCCGGGACGGATGTGCTCGCGCCCCCGCACGCGCACCGTCCAGTAGGGAAAGACGTAGCTGTACAGCGCCGCCCACGCGCAGGTGTAGAGATGGAGCAGGCGCAGGCGCCGATCGAAGGGCACGGTGACGAGCCAGATCACGAACGCGCCGACGAAGAGAACCGGACTCGTGACGAGGATCATCAGCCAGAGCCCGTACGAGGCGACGGTCTTGAGCACGGGATGGTCGCGCCACCTGCGCTGCACGATCATCCGCGATCTCCACTCACCCGTAGCAGCATCCCTTTCAAGTACCGTCCCTCGGGATGCGCCAGCGACTGCGGGTGATCGATGCCGGGACCGAGTCGCGCCAGCACCTGGCAAGCACGCCCGGCGTCAGCGGCGGCCGCGGCGAGCACGTCGCCGAACGCGGCGGCATCGACGTGCTGCGAGCAACTGAAGGTCATCAGCAGCGCCCCGGGCGCGCAGCGCTTGAGCGTTTGAAGATTGATCTCTTTGTAGCCGGCGAGCGCGCGCTCGCGATCGGCGCGGCGACGCGCGAAGGGCGGCGGATCGAGGATGACCAGATCGACGCTCGGCACGTCCTCGCGCAGGTAGGCGAAGACGTCGGCGCGCACGAAGGTGGTGGCCGCCTCGGGGAGGTCGTTCAGACGCCACATCGCCTCGGCCTGCGCGAGCGCCGCGGCGGAGCTCTCGACCGATGTGACGTGCGCGGCGCCGCCGAGGGCGGCCGCCACCGAGAACGCGCCGGTGTACGCGAAGAGGTTCAGCACGCGCCGGCCCGCCGCGACGGCGGCGACGAGGTCGCGATTCGGCCGCTGGTCGAGGAAGAAACCGGTCTTCTGGCCGCCGCGGATGTCCACCAGGTAGCGCCGGCCGCTCTCGACGATGGCGAGCTCGGCGGGCGGCTCCTCGCCGGCGAGCACGCCGGTCGTACGCGCGAGGCCCTCGGCCGTGCGCACGTTGCCCTCGCTGCGCTCGAAGATGCCGCGCGGCGCGAGCAGCGCGCCGAGCGCGTCGACGAGCCAGGCTCGCATGCCGTCGGCGCCGGCGGTGAGCAACTGGCACACCAGGAAGTCGCCGTAGCGATCGACGACCACGCCGGGAAGAAAGTCGCCCTCGCCGTTCACCAATCGCCAGGCGTCGCTGTTGCCGATCAGCCGGCGGAGCGCGAGCGCCGCCTCGACACGTCGATGGACGAAGGCGGCGTCGACGGCCTCGGCACGCTGCGTGAGCATGCGGAGCGCGATGCTCGTCTTCGCGTTCCAGGTGCCATGCCCGAGCACGCGCCCGTCGGCGCCCACGACCTCGGCGACGGTTCCGGGGATGCCCTCCCCTTCCACGGTCGCGACCGCGCCCGAGAAGATCCACGGATGACCGGCGCGCACCGCCCAGTCCCGACCCGGTTTGAGAACGACCCGCATGGCGCCGCGCGTGCCGGGTTCAGGCCGGCGTGCCTCCGCGCACGAACGTGCCGCTCTTGCCGCCGCTCTTGCGCAGCAGTCTCACCGCCGCGATCTCCATGCCGCGGTCGACCGCCTTGCACATGTCGTAGACCGTGAGCGCCGCCACCGTGACCGCGGTGAGCGCTTCCATCTCCGCGCCGGTGCGTCCCGCGAGTCGCACCGTCGCCTCGATGTCGAGCGTGCCGCGCTCGGGTCGCGGGGCGAAACTCCACCGCGACGTGCGTGAGCAGCAGCGGATGGCAGAGCGGGATCAGTTGCGCGGTCTGCTTGGCGGCGGCGATGCCGGCGACACGCGCGACCGCCAGCACGTCGCCTTTCGGCATCGCGCCGCTCGCGATGCGCGCGAGCGTCGCGGGCTGCATCCGCATGCGTCGCGCCGGCGACCGCGACGCGCGCGCTCACGCGCTTGCGCCCGACGTCCACCATGCGCGCGCGCCCGCGCGCGTCGACGTGGGAGAGTCTGCGTGCCGGCATGCGCGCGGCACTGTACTGACGGCGCCGTGAGATGACAACTCAGGCCGCTCGTGTCCCGACCAGCTTGCAATGCCTGCCATCAGTGACTACCGTCCGCGCAATGCCAGACAGTACGCACGCCAGGGTTCTCATTCTCGGTTCCGGCCCGGCCGGCCTCACCGCGGCGCTGTACGCGGCGCGCGCCAACCTCGCGCCGCTCGTCGTCGAGGGCGCGCAACCCGGCGGACAGCTCACCATCACCACCGACGTGGAGAACTACCCCGGCTTCGCCGACGGCATCCTCGGCCCCGAGATGATGGAGATCTTCCGCAAGCAGGCGGCGCGCTTCGGCACGCGCTATCTCACCGGCGACGTCACCGCCGTCGATCTCTCCCGCCGGCCGTTCCGCTTGACGCTCGCCAACGGCGGAACGCTCACCGCCGACGCGCTCATCATCGCCACCGGCGCGGCGGCCAAGCTGCTCGGCATCGAGTCCGAGACCCGCCTCATGGGCTACGGCGTCTCGGCGTGCGCCACCTGCGACGGCTTCTTCTTCAAGGACAAGGACGTGCTCGTGGTCGGCGGCGGCGACACCGCCATGGAAGAGTCGAACTTCCTCACCAAGTTCGCGCGCAAGGTCACGGTGGTGCACCGCCGCGACGAGCTGCGCGCCTCGAAGATCATGCAGGAGCGCGCCCGCAAGAACCCCAAGATCGACTTCATCTGGAACTCGGTGGTGGAGGAGATCCACGGCGAGCCCAAGGAGCACGGGGTCACCGGCGTCACGCTCCGCAATGTGAAGACCGGCGCGACGACGCGCGTCGCGACCGACGGCGTCTTCATGGCGATCGGCCACACGCCGAACGCCAAGGTCTTCGAGGGACAGCTCGAGATGGACGAGTTCGGCTACATCGTCACCCCGAAGAGCAGCACCCAGACGAGCGTGCCGGGCGTGTTTGCGTGCGGCGACGTGCAGGACCGGAGCTACCGCCAGGCGGTCACGGCGGCGGGCACCGGCTGCATGGCCGCGATCGACGCGGAGCGGTTCCTGGAAGCGCACCACTCAGTCGTAACCGCTGCGCCGGGTGACGGGGCTCGCCTCGCGGCTCAACGGAATTCGCCTGCGGCGACCCCGTCACCCGGCGCAGAGATATCGTGGCGCGCGCCAAGAGCCGCTCGGGCATGCCGCGAGTGGCCCCAGTGGGACCTTGGTGAACCGGCGCCAACTCGCTTCACCCGGCGCTACAAAAAAGAGCGCCCCGAACCTCCTCGTGGCGAGAGGCTCGGGGCGCGTGAGAGAGCGCGCGGCGGCCCACATTGATGGCCGCCGCGCGGTGATTGTCGCGCTGGTTACGGCGCGATGTTCGCGTTCGGGATCGGACCCGTGTACGTGCAGACGCCGCAGGGCGGAGTCCCGCTGGCGCAACCCGTCACGCCGACCGTGACCTTGCCATCACTCACGACTCTGGCGTCGTGTGATTGACCGGTCCAGCCTGGATCGAGAACGCCCGAGCTTCCAGCGTCAGGCAGGAACGCGGCGTTGGTCGGGCAGGTCCCTGCCGTTCCGTTGTCGCTGCCATGACCGGGCAGCTCGAGGCGTCCCAAGCCGGGGGTGCCGGCAACTGAATTGACCGCCGAGGACGCCGTGGGTCCGATGCAGAAGAGCGAGGCGAACGTGGGATCGTTCGCGTGGTTGACGAACGGATCGACGACACCGGTCGCATCCACGCTCTCGCCGATGGTGCCGTTGTCCGTGAAGCAATCGCGGAACTTCCCGAGCGAGCAGGTGTCGCCTGGGAACGGGCAATCGGCGTTGGTCGTGCAACCGCGGAAGGTCTGCGCCGGCGCGCAGAACAATTCGAAGGGACCACCCGCACAGGTACCTTCATTGCCGCCATCCGGCGAGCACGTTGCATCGTCGCACTGGTTCGACGCGGTGGCAGCACCAGGTACGCCGCAGGCGCCGCCGGGGCATTCGGAGTTCTACCGTGCAGGCCGCACCGCTGTTGCCGCCGCCGATGCAGCGCCGGCCGCCGCAGATCGGGCCGATGGGGCCCGCCGGATCGGGGCAGTCGCCATTGTCATCGCACGGCTGCGCCGCGCCGCTGTTGCAGGTATCACAGAAGCACTCCAGCGCCGTGAAGCCAGGGGCCCTGCAATTGGGGCTCGCCGCCGAGAGCGTCTTGGTGGCGGTGCCCGTGGTGTTGGTGAGGTCGATCGGAAGGGTCGCGATCAAGCCTCCTCCGAGCGGCGGACAGTCGAGACTGGAATCGGGGAATCCGGGCTCGGAGCCGTTGACGTCGCACGTCAGCATCGAGTTCGTCCCCGAGTCGCAGGTACCGCCACGAACATTGTCGTTCGTCGGCCCATCACCCACGCACGCCGGGCACGGCTGATCGGCAGTCGGGCCGCTGTAGACGGTCGAGATCAGGTTCGCCGTACCAGCGCTCGATCCACCGACCGAGTCGAACGTTCCGGTGATCCCGCCGCTCCACTGATTCCCGACGCACGTCGAGACACCGCCTGCCGAGAGCGACAGGTATGTACCGAAGTAGAACTGGCAGGTGCCGCCGGGGCCGGCGCAGTCAGCGTTGGTGTTGCACTTGGTCCGCGTGTTGCCCGTGCAGCGACGGGTATCCAGGTCGAAGCCGGGGCTGCTGAGCTCGGCGAGGACGTCGGCGTCGAACGCGTCGATCTTGGCCTCGAGCGCCGCCGTGTCGTCGAACGTCTGGCACGGTCCGTCGTTCTTGGTCTCGAGCTTCTCGATGCAGCCCTTCAGCGGATCGGCACCACCGTCGAACTTGTCGATGCACTTCTGGAGCTTCGCCGGATCCGGCGGCAGGCCCGTCTTCGCGGCCTTGGTGTGGACGCCAAGGATGCACTTGTCCTTCTTGCTGACGCACTTGAGCTTGCCCGCGGTGCACTTGTTCAAGCTCGGCGACCGACCCTGGATCGAGCTCTTCCTGGACGTCGGCCACGAAGGCGTCGACCTTGGCCTCGATCGTTGCCGTGTCACCGAAGGTGACGCACGGTCCGTCGTTCTTGGTCTCGAGCTTGGCGAAGCAACCCTTGGTCGGATCGGCCGCGCCGTCGAACTTGTCCTCACACTTCTGGAACTTCGCCCCGTCGACTGGAAGACCCTTGTTGTAGGCCTTGGCGATGACGCCGAGTCGACACGACTTCTTCTTCGACACACATTTGATCTTGCCCGCCAGGCACTTGTTCTGTGCGTCGGCGGTGCCAGCGAACGCCAGGATCACGGCGAGCGCCGTGGCTCCGACGACGCTCTTGACGAAGATGCGCATAGGACCTCCTGAGGTTAGGGTGGGGTGGATTCCTCGTTGCGGATGCCGGCGACGACACGTCGGCACCACTGCTTCTCCAGGGACGGCACGGCTCGTCGCTTTTGTCACCACTCGCCGCCAACTTCAATCCCCTCAACTCGGGATGGCTCCTCCTGAAAGGCGGGGGTCGGCGGGCTTGATGAGCAGCCCCTGACCGGTGGGGAGCGAGGCTAGGTGAAGATACTTGGCGGCGGCGGCGGCATCGAGCGCCTCTTTCTGCGCCCCGGAGCCCCGATACGCGTAGTCGTCGCACAGGACGATGGCACCCGGTACGAGGCGCTCCCACAGGAAGTTGAGCGCCGCCGCTTCCGGAGCCCCGCAGTTCATGTCGAGGTGCAGAAACGCGACAGCAGGCGTGTCCACGGCCTCGAGGGTCTCGGGCACCGGGCCTTCGATGATCCGGACGTGCCTCCATTCCGCAAAGTTCTTACGCACCGCGTCGCTGCCCTGGACGTAGAAGCCGGTCCATTCAGATAGGCGTCTACGTCGTGCACGGATGAGGGACCGTCCTGACCGTAGACGGTGGGGCCGCCCGCGCCCCTTCGCCGATCGCCCGTCCCGCTGCCTCGACGAATCGCCCGATCCGCGCGCGGATGCGCTCGCTCATGGCGGTCCGGAAGGGGAGACCGGACGGAGGCTCCCGCCGGCGGGGCGTGCGTGCGCCATCTCGCGTACCGCCTCGATCACCCGATCGGGCTCGGCGTACTGCACGTAGTGCCCGCAGCCCTCGATCCATCGCAGACGCGCTGCCCGGCAGCTCGCGCGCCAGTCGGCGACTGTCGAGGCCGTGACCCTCCTCGGGATCCTGTGCGCACGCGAGGATGATCGAGGGTATCTGCACGGCGCCGAGCCGCGCGGCGATCGTGGTGAGCCCCGCTTTGTCACTGACCTGTTGCCGGCTGTGCACGGCGAGGCTGCGCGGATTCGAGAACAGGCGCTGGCGGTCGGCGACGAAGTCGGCCGGTACGCGCGCACTGTCCGGTCCGATCATGCGCTCGAGGATGGCGGCGATGGTCTTGGGCGCGACCCAGGGCGCGAGCCATGCCATCATGCCCTCCCCGAGAAAAGGAATCGCGCCCAGCCTGTCCACCACTCCCGCGTCGTCCCCCAAAGGGTAGGCTGCGGGCGCGAGCAAGACGAGGGCGCCCGGCACGTCGGGATGATCCTCCGCGATCGCGAGCGCCACCCCGCCGCCGTGGCTATGACCGACGACGACCGGCCGGGCGAGGGCGAGGGCACGCACGGCTCCCGCGACCAGTCGCGCGTTTCCCGGATAGGTCGGGTCGTCGCCGCGCGCCCCGGAAAGGCCGAATCCCGGCCGGTCGATGGCTGTCACGCGAAAATCCACCGCCAGCCGATCGAGCACCGGCTCGAAATCCTCTGCCGAGCCCATGCCGCCGTGCACCAGGACGACGTCCTGGCCACGACCCTTCTGGTGGTAGCTGACACGCGTGCCATCTACCGTCACGGTTTTCCGCGCGAGCCTGAGCGGCGACGGATCGGGCTCGTACACGAGGCCGGTGATCACGAACACGACCGCGAGGATCACGAAGCCGGCGAGGATGACACCAATCGTGCGGCGCATTCAGTGCTCCTACGACGGTCGTATCGAGCGTGCAATGCGGAGCATGCGGCGGCGCCGACCGGCCGTTGCATGTATAAGGTGCGGATGCCCGTCGACGCCGCGTACCGGCGCAACGACATCGATTGGCTGCGCATCGGCGCCATCGCGCTGCTCTTCCCGTTCCACGCGGCCCGGCCGTTCGACCACCCCCACTGGCACGTGAAGGCGTCGGATCCGTCCGTCATGTTCGACCTTTTCGTCTGGCTCGTGCACCAGTGCCACATGCCGCTCTTCTTCGTGCTCGCGGGCTGGTCGCTGCAGCATGCGCTGCTCGGCCGCTCGGCGTCGGAGATCCGTCGCGAGCGTGTGGCGCGCTTGCTCGTCCCATTCCTGGCCGGTGTCGCGCTGATCTCGCCGCCGCAGGCGTATGTCGAGGCGGTCACGCAGAAAGGCTTCGCAGGCAGCTTCCTCGAGTTTCTGCCACACTTCTGGACCAGCCTCGAGTACTTCTCGTGGCATCATCTCTGGTTCCTCATCTACCTCTTCACGTTCACGATGCTGTACCTGCCGCTCTTCGTGCGCCTGCAACGTATCCGGTCTGCACGAGGTGCGCGTCAGACCGCTGCATCTCTATGCGGCGATCGTGCCCTTCGCCGCCGGCCAGCTCGGGCTTCGCTGGCGGTGGCCGGGCTTCCAGAACCTGTACGACGACTGGGCCAACGTCGTCTGGTACTCACTCTTCTTCATCGGCGGCTTCGTGCTGGCAAGCATGCCCGCGCTCGACGAGGTGATCGTGCGCGAGCGACGCCGGACTGCGGTCATCTTTCTTCTCGCGGTGCTCGGGATGCTGCCGCTGGTGGCGATCCACGGGCGCCGCGTCGCGGGAGCCGGCTACATCGTCTACTGGCCGATCAGCGCCGCAGCCGGGGTCTGCGGCGTCGCCGCAATTCTCGGCTATGGCGCCCGCCTCGCTCCGGCCGGCAGCCGCTGGTTCGACCCGCTACACGAATCGGCCCTGCCCGTGTACATCCTTCACCAGGGCGTGATCGTGGTACTCGGCTACTGGATCGTCAACCTGGCGCTGCCGATGTTCGTCCGCTTCGGCCTTCTGCTCGCGACCTCCATCGTCGTGACGGCTGCCATCTACGTCGTCGTCGTGCGCCCGATCCCGCTCGTGCGTCTGGCATTCGGGATGAAAGCCGCGCGCACGACCGCCATCGCGGCAGCGGATCGAATGTAGAGGCGGCGGCGAGCGAGCGCTCGCCTCAGCGACTCGCGAGCAGCCGCTCCGCGTTCCCGTACAGCCACTTCTCCATCACACCCGGCTTGACGGGACAGCGCGCGGAACTCCGCGACAGCTCGACGGGCGGACGCCCGAGCAGGAACCAACCGGTGCCGAAGAGCACCTTGTCGGCGATGGTCGTCTGACCGAAACGCAGGAGCGGCTCCCAGCCCGTGCCCGGCTCGGCGAAGTAGCGCGGCCGGTGCGCGGCGAGCTCGAGGTAGACGTTGGGATGCTTCCAGGCGAGCAGACACCGCTTCGAGCACCCACGGATAGCCGGCGTGGCTCATGATGATCTTCAGCTCCGGGAAGTCGGCGGCGACGACGTCGATGTGACGCGGATGCCCGAGGTCGTTCACCATCATCGTCGTCCAGTTGGCGGAGGTGTGGATGCTGAGGGGAATGCCGAGCTCGACGCACGCCGCATAGAATGGATAGTAGCGGCGGTGATCGGCCGGCAGCCCGATCATGAACGGCCGCAGGCTGAGGCCGCGAAAGCCGCCCTTCTCGACGAGCTGCCGCAGCTCGCGCACACCCGCCATGCCCTTGCCGATGTCCATGCCGGCGAAGGGAATGAAGCGGTCCGGGTGAGCGTTCCGCGAGCGGCGCCACCAGCTCGTTCGGGATGAAGGTCTCGCCGCAGCTCGAGTGCTCGTCGAAGCCGGTGATGAGCGTGCGCCCGATGCCCGCGGCGTCGAGCGCGGCCATCACGTCCGCCTCGCTGATGCGCGATGTCGCTGCGCGCGCCGGCGAAACGCCTCCTGCGTCGGCTGCGGTCTTGTAGAAGACCCGCAGGTAGCCGAGCATCTCCTTGGGGAAGTGCTCGGCCGCGTGGCGCATGACCGCCTCGGTGGGCACGATCGGAGCCCACATGTCGATCGCTCGAGATGTCGTCCATGGTCGCCTCCGTCTCAGAGTCTGACCGGCACGCCGCGCGCCGCAGATACTCCTTGCACTGGCGGACGGTGTACTCGCCGTAGTGGAAGATCGACGCCGCGAGCACGGCGCTGGCGCCGCCGGCGGTGAGGCCCTCGTAGATGTGCTCGAGGGTGCCGACGCCGCCCGAGGCGATCACCGGCACCTGCACGGCGTCGGCGATCGCGCGCGTCAGCGCGATGTCGTAGCCCTCCTTGCGTGCCGTCGCGGTCCATGCTGGTGAGCAGGATCTCGCCGGCGCCGGCGCGCTCCATGCGCCGCGCCCACTCGACCGCGTCGAGCCCGGTCGGGCGTGCGCCCGCCGTGGGTGAACACCTCCAAGCGCGGCGCCTCGGTGACCGGCGCCGGCACGCGCTTGGCGTCGATCGCGACCACGATGCACTGGCTGCCGAAGCGCTCGCAGCCGCCGCCTCGACGAGTCCGGGTTGCTGCACCGCGGCGGTGTTGATCGAGACCTTGTCGGCGCCGGCGTTGAGCAGCGCGCGGATGTCCTGCGAGCGCGCGCACGCCGCCGCCGACGGTGAGCGGCATGAAGACGCGTCGCCGCCGTGCGCGCGACCACGTCGAGGATGATCGTGCGCGCGCTTCGTGCGAGGCGGTGATGTCGAGGAAGGTGAGCTCGTCGGCCCCCTCGGCGTCGTAGCGCGCGGCGACCTCGACCGGATCGCCGGCGTCGCGCAGCCCGACGAAGTTGACGCCCTTGACGACGCGGCCGTCCTTGACGTCGAGGCAGGGGATGATGCGCTTCGCCAGCACGCCGATCTCAGGCCTCCGCGCCCCGGCCGACCGCGCAACGCCGTCGCCGAGATCGACGGCGCCGGTGTAGAGCGCCCGTCCGACGATCACGCGCGCTGATGTCCGGGCGCCTCGCAGCGCCAGCAGCGCGCGCGATGTCGTCGAGCGAGCCGACCCCGCCCGACGCGATCACCGGCATGTCGACCTGGTCTCGGCGAGCGCGCGCGTCGCCGCGACGTTGACGCCCTCGCCGGTGCCGTCGCGGCTCGATGTCGGTGAAGATGATCGCACGCGGCGCCGAGATCCTCGGACGCGCGCGCGCCAGCGCCGCGACGTCGGTCGTGCTGGTCTTCGTCCAGCCGTCGACCGCCACCTTGCCGCCGCGGGCGTCGATGCCGACGGCGATCGCGCCCGGGAAGGCGCACGCACGCCTCGCGACGACATCGCCGGATCCTCCAGCGCCGCGGTGCCGAAGATCGACGCGGTCGGCGCCGGCGGCGAGGATCGCGCTCGAGCGCGCTCGACGGTCGCGGATGCCGCCGCCGACCTCGACCGGCACCGACAGCGCGGCGCACAGCGCCGCGATGGCTCGCTCGTTGACCGGCGCGCCGCTCACCGCGCCGTCGAGGTCGACGACGTGCAGATCCACTCGCGCCCCGGCGTCGACCCGAAGCGCCGCGCCACCGCGACCGGATCGTCGCCGTAGACCGTCTCGGCGTGCATGTCGCCGCGCAGCAGGCGGACGCACTTGCCGCCCTTCAGATCGATGGCGGGAATGACCAGCATGGGTCGTCGCGCCGCAGTGCGCCGCGCCGATGTCGCTCGCGCGCACCACGCTCACCGGGATGTCCGATGCTCCGTGTCAGCTGCGCCGCGTCGTTCTCGCCGGCGAGCGCCGCGAAGTTGGCGAGGATGCGCAGGCCGACGCGCTGGCTCTTCTCGGGGTGGAACTGGCAGGCGAAGACGTTGTCGCGCGCGATCGAGGAGACGAACTCGCCGCCGTAGTCGGTCGTCGGTCGCGATCAACGCCGGGTCGGCCGGTACCGACGTAGTAGGAGTGGACGAAGTACACCGACGCGCCGTCGTCGACGCCCGCGAGGTGCGGCGCGCGCCTGGCGCTTGCGGATCTGGTTCCAGCCCATGTGCGGAACCTTGCGCTGCCGGTCGGGTCGCGGTCGCGAAAGCGCACGCAGCGGCCGCGGCAGGATGCCGAGGCCGCGCACCGGCCCGAACTCCTCGCTCTCGTCGAAGAGCAGCTGCAGGCCGAGGCAGATGCCGAGGAACGGCGTGCCGCTGCGCGACGAACGCGCCGCACCGGCTCGACCAAGCCGTAGCGTGCGGAGATTGTCCATGCAGGCGCCGAAGGCGCCGACGCCGGGCAGCACGACGCCGCGGCGCGCGCGCGATCGACGTCCGGTCGCGCGTGATGACCGGCGGACGACGCCGACGCGCTCGAAGCCCTTCTGCACGCTGCGCAGGTTGCCCATCCCGTAGTCGATGATCGCGATGGCTTCGCATGGCGCAGCGCTTCGCGCGCGATGACGCCGACGCGTAGAGCGTCCCTTTCGTCGACAGCACCCCGACGACGCGCGGTCGACGCTGCGTGGCGACGTCCATGGCGCGCGCGAACGCCTTGAACGCCGCCTCGATGATGTGGTGCGGGTTGCGCCCGCGCGAGCATGTCGACGTGCAGGTTCATGCCGAGCTGGTTGGCGAGCGCGAGCAGGAAGTCGTGCACCAGCTCGGTGTCGAAGGTGCCGACGCGGGCCTGCGCGTCTTCAGATCGTAGGCGAGAAACGGCCGTCCGCTGAGGTCGACGACGACGCGCACCAGCGCCTCGTCGAGCGGGCACGGCCGCCTCGCCGAAGCGGCGGATGCCTGCCTTGTCGCCGAGCGCTTCGCGCAGCGCCTGCCCGAGCGTCAGCCCGACGTCCTCGACGGTGTGATGCTCATCCACCTCGAGGTCGCCGCGTGGCGCGCACGGTGAGATCGAAGAAGCCGTGGCGGGCGAAGCTGCTCCAGCATGTGGTTCAGAAACGGCACGCCGGTCTGGACGTCGTAGCGACCCCGTCCGTCGACGGTGAGCGCGAGCTCGATCGCCGTCTCCTTGGTGCGCCGCTCGACGCGGGCCGCGCGTCCGCGGCCATTGGCACGCCCTCCCGCGGCGCGGGCGAGAACCGGGGTGCGCCGGCTGGTCCTCTTCATGGCTTTGGGCATGGGGCCGACCCTACCACTCATGGTGCCAAAGGAAAAATCGCGCGGTCGTCATGGACGTCACCGACCCTCACGCGATCATCCGCTCGCGTGCGTCTCCGAGCGCCGGTTGCGGACGGCGAGCGTCGAGGCGACGAAACACCGGCGCGATCATCGCCAGGACGGTCGCACACGCGAGCCAGGTGGCCGGTATGCCGAAGCCGCGCGCCAGGAGTCCCAGTGTCACGAGGCCGCACGCGCCTCCCGACATGAAGGACATCGAGCGCAACGAGAGGACGGTCGCCCGACGCTCGGGCGGCGCTCCGTCGCTCATGCGCGCCTGCAGCAGCGGATCGGACAAGCCCAAGCCCGCCTCGAGCATGAGGATGCCCACGACGACGGGGGTGAGACCGATCGCGAACGCGGCGCCGGCGAGGCCGACCGCTCGCAGCACGGTGATCACCGCCAGCAGGCGTCCGGCGCGTCCGTCGGGATGCAGGCGCCCGGCGACCGCGCTCGAAAGCATGGCAACCAGGTTGAGCAGCACCCATACCCATCCCATCAGATCCATCTCCCGCCCGGTGATCTCGGCGACACGCGGCGGCCAGAGCAGGATCGCCGGCATGTGGGCGAACGCCGTGGCGCCCGTCAGGACGCAGAGGAGCTGCAGCGACCTGGTGCGGCGCAGCAGCGCGATGCTGTCGCGGATCATATCGGCGAGCGATGGATGCACGAGTGTCGCATCGCCATGGCTGGTCTCCCGCATCGTGAGCGCGCCGATGATCCCGGTGGCGAGGAAGCCGGCAGTGCCGAAGAGCCACGGGAGGGCGATGTCGTGCGTGGCGAGGTATCCGCCGGACAGTCCGCTCACGATCATCATGGCGCGTGCCACCACGTGCCCGTTCGAGAACAGCCGGTTGGCGGACGTACGGCTCGCCTCCGCGCGCATGCCATCGACCGCCCATGCGTCGATGGCACCGGTCGCGAGCGTGGTACCGAGCGCGTCGATGAACTCGGCCAAGATGAAGGCGGGGAACGACTCGCTCGTCCAGTAGAGCGCGAATGCGACGCTGCGAATCGCGCAGCTCAACAGGAACGACGCCTTCCGGCCGAAGCGGTCCGCGACGGCGCCGGTGGGAACCTCGAAGAGCAGGACGGTCACGAAGTAGACCGCGAGCACGACGTTGATCTTGAAGAGATCGAGCCCGCGGTCGAGCAGGAAGAGCGGGTACACCGGTCCGAGGAAGGACCAGGAAGCATGATAGAGACCGAGGACCAGATAGTAGATGCGTTCCGTGCGTGTCATTGGACCGTTCCCTTCGGTCCTCCCGCCGCATTGCTCCGGAGGCACAAAAGAAAAGGGCTCCTCCAGCACGTCGGCGGGAGGAGCCCTTTCGCATTGTCTCGTCGTGGATCGAGCTAGCTTACGAGCGTACCTCCCTGGCGCAGCGAGCGCTGCTTCGAAACGGCAGCACCGCGGCGACTCGTATGTGGGTACGCGTGAAACATCGTGGGTCGCACCCTAACGTGCGCCGGCGGATCGCGTCAAGCGGGCGAACTCAGCGCCGAGGCGGAACGACGCACAAGAACCCAAGCGGCGCGCGACCGGTGTTGACGAACTGGTGCCGCTCGTTCGGCTCGACGTACACCACGTCGCCGCTTCCGATCGCGTGCTCCGCTTCGCCGAGACGGACCCGGCCCTCGCCGCACATGACGACGACGCCGTGGTCGTGCGGGTGCGCTTCGAGCGCCGACGCGCTCCCCGGCGAAAGCTCGAAGTAGCGCACCGCGAAGTTGCGCGCGCCGTCGCCGGGTCCGATCACCACCTGCTTGGTGACACCCGCGACCTCGGGGCGGTCGTACTTCTCGACGGCAACGTCCTGCCAGCGAAAGCGGCCGGGCTCGCCCGTATGGCGATGGATGGTACCGATCAGCGCTTCTCCTCAGATCAGCATCGTTTTATCTCTCGCCTCGCGCTCTTTCTCTCGCGCCGTCGCCTCATGTTGTCCATCCCCGATCCGCGGGATGACGGCTCGTCGATCCTCCGCCGGCGGCCCATCCCACAGTTGTGGGATACCCGGTTGCGACCGGCATGCGCTAGCGTCCTGAGCCAACGATGACCACGACGACGAAAGGAGCCCTCTCATGAAGACCCCACGCGTGATTCTCGCGATCCTTCTGGTCGACCCAGGTCGCGGCCGCGTATGCCGCGCCGGCGACCTTCAACGTGAACAGCACCACCGACGCACCCGACGCGTCGATCGACGGCACGTGTGCGACGGCGGCGGTACCGCCGGTATGCACGCTGCGCGCCGCGATCCAGGAGGCGAACGCGACGATCGACGACGACCTCATCAACGTGCCGGCGGGCAAATACACCCTGAAGCTCGTGGGCGCGGGCGAGGACGCGGCGGCCACCGGCGACCTCGACGTCACGGCCAACGTCACGATCGACGGCGTCGCGACTCGAAGACGACCGTCATCAAGGGCAAGAAGGACCGCGTTCTGCAGGTAGCCGCGGGCGCAACCGTGGTCCTGCGCGACCTCACGATCAGCAAGGGCAAGGTCGGCAAGAAAGGTGACATCGGCGAGGAGTTCGACGGCGGCGGCATCCTCAGCGAGGGGACGCTCACGGTCGAGCGCGTCGTGGTGAGTAGCAACTCCGCCTCGAGTGAAGGCGGGGGCGTGAGCTGCTCGGACGGCACGCTCACGCTCACGGACGTCACCGTGACCAGCAACAAGGCGCTCGGCGACGACGGCGGCGGTGTCGACCTCGACAACTGCGCCGGGACGCTCACCAACGTCACCATCAGCAAGAACAAAGCGCCCGACGAGGGAGGTGGGCTGAATGCGACCGACCCAGCCGCGACCACGCTGACGAACTGTACGGTGAGCGGCAACAAGGCGGGCGGAGAAGGCGGCGGCATTCGGAATCAGGAAGGGGCCACGCTCACGCTCACCAACGTCACCGTCACCGGCAACAAGGCCAAGGACGGAAGCGGCGGTATCGATCCCGACGCCGCCCTCACCGTGACGCTGCAGAACGTCATCCTCAACAAGAACAAGCCCGACAACTGCGGCGACGTGATGCTTGTTCAGGGTGGAAACCTCGAGAGCGGCAACACCTGCGGCCTAGCGCCCTCGGAGTCGAACATCGCGAAGCTCGGGCTTGCCGGGCTCAAGAGCAACGGTGGCGCCACCAAGACACATGCCCTCAAGGCCGGCAGCCCGGCCATCGACGTCGCGATCAACGCGAACTGTCCGGCGACCGATCAGCGCGGGCAGGCTCGCGTCGACGTCCCGGGCGTCGGCACGGTGACGTGCGACAGCGGCGCGTTCGAGTTCGTGCCGGCGCCGTGATGCCGCGCCGGTCTGTTAAGTTTCGATGACAGGCGGCCTTTCTTCTCGACCGCGCGCGCGGCGCATGGAATATGCTCGCCGGTTACGGGGAGGAACAGCACCGCATGCAATTGCGTCTTCTATCGGCGCCCGAGGACGACGTGACCTACGTGGCGCTCGATGGTCGCCTCGACGTCATGGGCACGGGCGAGATCGATCTGCAGTTCGCGGCTCGGACCGTCGCGCAGAAGAAGCCCGTGGTGGTCGATCTTGCCGGCGTGATCTTCCTGGCGTCGATCGGGATGCGCATGTTCATGACCGCCGCGAAGGGTCTGCAGCGCTCGGGCCATCGGTTCGTCTTGCTCAACCCCCGGGACAACGTCCGCGCCGCGCTCGAAACGGCTGGGCTCGCGGAGATCCTCCCGATCGCCGCCAGCGAGAGCGACGCCTTCCGGATGGCGCGCGGCGACTAGCGCCGACCGCGGTCAGGTGCGACCGACCACGAGCACCGGTCCGGGCGCGCGCGCTACTCGACGGCCCTGAGCGCTTCGCTGCGCGTGGCGCAGACGTGACACAACCCGGTGAACCCCGAGAGCTCGAAGACCTGCCGCACCTGTTCCCTGAGCGCCGCCATCGCGAGCTTTCCGTTCGACGCCCGCATCTGCTTCATCAACACCAGGATGACGCGCAGACCGACGCTGGCGATGTATTCCAGGTCGGACATGTCGAGCACCACCCGGCTCTCGCCTCCCGTCGCCAGCTGGCGCAGTCGGACGTCGAGGTCGCTCGCCGTGCTCCCGTCGAGTCTGCCCTTCAGGTACACGATGACCGCCTCGCCCTCTTTCGTGTCGATCACCTCGAGCATGACGCCCTCCTACTACGGTTCGTTCCGGCTGACGAGCGTTTTCACGAAGCTCGAGCCATAGTTCATGAAATCGAAGACGTGCAACCCGAGCTCGTCGGCGATCTCGACGCAGGACTGGATTCCGCGACAACTGTTGCCGCGCGCGTCCAGACGCGGCGAGAACGTCGCGATGCCGAGCTGCCGGTTCACGACCGCCATCACGCCGCCCGCGACGCCGCTCTTGGCCGGCACGCCGACGCGATAGGCCCACTCGCCCGAGTAGTCGTACATGCCGCAGGTGAACATCACCGCGAGCATGTCCTTGACGTAGGGCATCTCGAACACATCCTCGCCGGTGACGGGATTGGTTCCGACGTTCGCGAGCGTGGCGGCCATGATGGCGAGATCGCGCGCGCTGACCAGCACCGAGCACTGCTGGAAGTAGAGGTCGAGGACCTCATCCACGTTCTCCGGGATCATCCCGAAGTTGAGCATGAGATAGGCGATGGCGCGGTTGCGGTTGCCGGTGCTGCGCTCGGAGTTGAAGACCGCCTCGTCGATCGTGAGGGGCCGCCCCGCCGCCGCGCTGAACTTGGCGAGCAATTTCGCACGTCGCTCCTCCGCCGTCGCGCCCGTCACCAGCGCGGTGGTCGCGATCGCGCCCGCGTTGACCATCGGATTGAATGGGCGGTTGGTGTGCTCGTCGAGAACGATGGCGTTGAAGGCCTCGCCGCTCGGCTCCACGCCGACTCGTTTCATGGTCTCGTCGCGCCCGTGCGCTTCGAGAGCCATGCCGAACACCAGCGGCTTGGAGATCGACTGAATCGTGAACTCCTGCCGGCTGTCGCCGATCTCCCACACTCGGCCGTCGACCGAAGCGATGCACATCCCGAACCACTCGGGGTTCGCCTTGGTCAGCTCCGGAATGTAGGTCGCGATCTCGCCGTCGCGGAGATCGCGGTACTTGTCGTAGACGCGGTGCAGCAGATCCTCGATGGGACTGGCGTCGAGATCGGAACTCACCGTGGGTTGCGCTCCTTGGCCGTAGGGGTCGGTCGGCGCAAATCTGCCGAAGCTCGGGCGCGAATGAGCAAGACATGTGCCGTTGGCGGTGTGTGCAAGTTCGTGGTGGCGGTGGTGGCCCAGGGAGTTGGCGACGCTCAATTCACGGGCAGTTGCCTAGCACTCAGGCAGCAGTTCGCTTGACCAGCAAGAGGACGTTGCGGTTGCCGGAGCGCCGGTACTTCACCGCGTCCATCGCGCTGCGGACCAGGTGAATCCCGAGCCCACCGATCTCGCGCTCCTCGAGCGGCTTGGCGAGGTCCGGAGGAGGGACTTCGAGCGGGTCGAACTCGACAGCCGTCATCCTCGACCTCCACCTCCAGTTGATCGCCGCGCCGGGTGGCTCTGAGCAGGATCTCGTGCTCGGCGTCGTCGCTGTAGGCGTACGAGATCACGTTCGTCACCACCTCCTCGAGCGCCAGGTTCAGATCCTGCACCACCCCTTCGGCAAGCCCGTGCGCGCGGCCCACGTCCTGCAACCAGTCGGCGAGCGCCTCCATGGCGGAGTACCGGTTCTGGAGCCGCAGGACGCTGGTCGTGTCTCGCGCGCCGTCCACGATCCGATCACCCCGGCTGGCCGCCGCGCGCCATTCGGAAGGCGTCGATCTCGCTCCCGGCGATCTGCATGATCTGTACGAGCCCCGCAAACTCGAGCGCCCTTCTGACGTGGTCGCGCGGATTGAGCAGGACGAGGCGATATCCCTTGCGCGCCAAGGCTTTGGCGGCATTCACGAGCATCCGTATCCCGATCGACCCGAGGAAAAGCACGTCGGCGAGATCGATCACCGTCGGCCGCCCTTCCTCGATCGTACAGGTGGTGAATTCCGGCTCGACCGTCCGGGTGCCGGCAACGTCCAGCCGGCCGTCGAGGGCGAGATACGTCAGATCCTCTGGCGCAGGGAGCAGGCGCAGTGCCACGTTCGAGTCCTCCGTTTCACAAGGTAGCGCGCTGGCGAGCGGGGTACCTCGTTCAGGGGTCTCCCCGGGTTCGAGCGCGGAAGTCTCTGTAGCAGAAATCGGGCGGTCCTGTCATGCGCGAGACGCACCCGGGGCCGCAAACCCTTGTTCGACGGCCTCGTGACGTGGTACTGCCAGCACGCCGTGGGTACCCCCGGACCCAATCTCGACGCACAACGCGTTTCTCGCTTCCTCCTCTACAACGAGCCGGCTTCGTTCATCGGCCTCCTCATTGTCGCCTACAGCTACGTCGAGGCGCGCGACGCCAGGCTCGGCGTCCTTCTCTTCGCCGTCCTTCTCAACTGGTTGATGGTTCGCCGCGCGCAGCGGCTCCTCAAGCGCGAGCGCATCGCGTCGGCCGTGGTGGCGGCGTCGACGGGAATGTGGGCGTGCGCGCTCGCGATCTGGATCACCGTCCCGCCGGCGTACGGTCTCGCGCTGCTGATCGGCAGCTTGCCCATCATGCTCGCCGCCGCGTACGTGCGCACCGGCATCATCCCGGTCATCCTGTGCTCGGTGGCGGTCGCGGCGTTGGGCGGCATCTATTACTTGCGGCCCGTGCTCGCGGTGGAGGTCCCGCCGACGCTGCTCGCGGCGACGATCGTGTTCTTCGCGCCCGCGCTGACGGTGTCGTGCGCGCTCGCCGTGTGGCACTCGACACGCCGTCTGCTCGAGCTCGTCGACGAGACCCGTGAAGCCAATCGCGCGCTCGAAGAGACGGAGCGTACACTCGAGCAGAAGGTCGAGGAGCGGACCGCCGCGCTCGGCGAGGCCCGGGACAGGATCGCCGGCGAGCTGCGCGACGCCGCCGACTACGTGCGCTCGGTGTTGCCGGCTCCGTTGAAGGACGAACGCGGCGTGGACACCGAATGGTGCTTCCAGCCTTCGGCCCAGCTCGGGGGCGACGCCTTCACCTATTTCTGGCTGGACGACCATCGCTTCGCCATCGCCCTGCTCGACGTCTGCGGACACGGCGTGAGCCCGGCGCTGCACGGAATGGCGGCGATCCACGCGGTCCGATCGTGGGCCCAGACGCGCTCGGTGCTCGACGATCCCGCGTCGGTGCTGCGGGCGTTGAACGAGTCCTTCTCGATGGAGACCCACGACGATCTGTTCATGACGGTCTGGTACGGCGTCTTCGATCTCTTCCAGGGGCGGCTCCAGTACGCGAGCGGCGGTCATCCGCCGGCAGTGATGATGACCGGGGATTCCACCGACGATCTGCGGACGATCGAGCTCAAGGGATCGGGCCCGATCGTGGGAGTGCTCTCCGACAGTCACTACACCACCCAGACGCTCTGGCTCGGCCGGCACAACGAGCTCTTCATCTACAGCGACGGGGTCTTCGAGATCACCCGGCCGGACGGCTCGATGCTGGCGTGGAGCGACTTCGTCAACGAGCTGCAACGCCCCCGCAACGGAACCTCGAAGACGCACGAGATCCAGGAGTTCTGCCAGCGCCTCTCCGGACGAGAAGGGTTCGACGACGACTTCCTGCTGCTGCGCGTCTCGTTCCGCCCTCCGGTCGGAGGATGGGCGGGTCGGTCGCGAGGCAGGAGCGCGTCACAGGCGTGGCGGGAGCGGCATCAATCCCCCAGCCACGAGATGTCGTCGGTCCGCAGCTAGTCTGCCCGACCGAGCCGCCGGCCGACCGCGCGCGCGTGGGCGTCGAGACCCTCGAGGCGCGCCAGCCGCATCACCGTCGGTCCGAGCCGGTCGAGTGTCCGCGGTGACGCCGCGATCACGCTCGAGCGCTTGATGAAGTCGTAGACGCCGAGCGGCGAGGAGAAGCGCGCGCTGCCGCCGGTCGGCAGCACGTGGTTCGGCCCGGCGAGATAGTCGCCGAACGGCTCGGGCGAGTGCTCGCCGAGAAAGATCGCGCCGGCGTGACGGATCTCGCTGAGCCAGCGCTCCGGTCGCCGCACCGCGAGCTCGAGATGCTCGGGCGCGATGCGGTTGGCGATCGCGACCGCCTCCGCGAGCGTGGGGTGACGAACGCGGTGCCGTAGCGCTGCAACGCCCGGCGGGCGATCGCTCGCCGCGGTAGGCGTGCGAGCTGCGCCGCGAGCTCGACCTCGACCTTGGCGGCGAGCGCCGCCGATGGCGTCACCAGGATCGACGCGGCAAGCGGATCGTGCTCGGCCTGCGAGAGCAGGTCGGCGGCGACGAACGCCGGCGTGGCGTGCGCGTCGGCGACGATCAGCACCTCACTCGGACCGGCGATCATGTCGATGTCGACGGCGCCGAACACCAACCGCTTGGCGGTCGCGACGTACACGTTGCCGGGGCCGCAGATCTTGTCGACGCGCGGCACGAGGCGGGTGCCGTAGGCGAGCGCGGCGATGGCTTGCGCGCCGCCGATGCGGAAGAGGCGATCGATCCCGGCGATGTGCGCCGCCGCGAGCACCGCGGGCGGCACGCCGTTCCTGCCGGCGGGCGTGACCCCGATCACCTCGCCGACGCCCGCGACCCTGGCAGGGATCACGTTCATCAGCACCGACGAGGGATATGCCGCCGTCCCGCCTGGAATGTAGACGCCCACCCGATCGAGCGGCGTCACCTGCTGGCCGAGCCGTGCGCCGGCGGCGTCGCGAAAGCTCCACGATGCCTGGCGCTGCCGTAGGTGAAACGTCCGGATGCGGCGCGCCGCCAGCCGGAGCGCGCGCCGCACCGCGCCGGGAAGCTCCGCCTCGGCGCGCACCATCGCTCGGCGCGGAACCTCGATCGTGCGCGCCGACAGTCGGACGCCGTCGAAACGTTGCGTGTACGCGATCAGGGCGCGGTCGCCGCGCCGCCGCACGGTCTCGATGATGGCACGCACCCGGCGCTCGACGTCCGCCGAGCTCCGCTCGCCGCGCGCTTCCAGAAGTGCGAGCCGGCGCGCGAACGTCGCGCCCCGACCCGGTACCACCGCGAGGAGTCGCGTGCTCACGTCCGCACCCGCTCGACCTGGGCACCGAGGCTCGCGAGCTTCTGCTCGAGGCGCTCGTAGCCACGGTCGAGATGGTAGACGCGCGCGACCTCGGTGGTGTTCTGCGCCGCCAGTCCCGCGAGGACGAGACACACGCTGGCGCGGAGATCAGTCGCCATGACCGGCGCGCCGGAGAGCGCGGGCACGCCTCGCACCACCGCGGTCTTGCCATCGACTTTGACGTCGGCGCCCATCCGCACCAGCTCTTGCACGTGCATGAAGCGGTTCTCGAAGATCGTCTCGATGATGACGCTCTGGCCGGTGGCCATCGTCATCAACGCCATGAACTGCGCCTGCAGGTCGGTGGGAAAGCCCGGGTACGGCGAGGTGCGGACGTCGGTGGCGCGGAAGCCGCCGGCGGGCGCGCGGACGGCGATCGCATCCGGCTGCACCGTCGTCGGCAAACCGGCCTCGTCGAGCTTCGCGAGCAGCGCATCGAGGTGATCGGCGCGCGCACCCTCGACCTCCACCTCGCCGCCGGTGATCGCGCCGGCGAGGAGGAGCGTCCCCGCCTCGATGCGATCGGGAATGACGGTGTGGTCGAACCCGGAGAGCTCGCGCACTCCCTCGATCGTGACGACGGACGTGCCGGCGCCGCTGATGCGCGCACCCATGGCGGTGAGCGCCGCCGCCAGGTCTTCGATCTCGGGCTCGCGCGCGGCGTTGTCGATCACCGTCGTACCATCGGCCAGCGTCGCCGCCATCATCAAGTTCTCGGTCGCGCCGACCGAGGGAAAGTCGAGGGCGAGGCGCGCGCCGCGCAGTCGCCGGCACTCCGCCTCGACGTAGCCGTGGACGTGCCGGATGGTCGCGCCCATGCGCTCGAGCCCGGCGAGATGAATGTCGATCGGACGGCTGCCGATCGCGCAGCCGCCGGGGGTCGAGACGCGCGCGTGCCCGCCGCGCGCCACCAGCGGGCCGAGCGCGAGAAAGGACGCCCGCATGGTCTTCACCAGGTCGTAGGGGGCTTCACTCGAGGTGAGGGTGCGGGCCTCGAGCGCGACGGTCGAGAACTCGCCGTCACTCACCTGTACACCGAGCCCTTCGAGGAGGCGCAGCGTGGTGGTGATGTCGACGACATGCGGTAGCCCGCGCACGGTGCAGCGCGCCGACGTCAGCAGCGACGCGAAGAGCAGGGGCAACCCGGCGTTCTTCGAGCCGCTCACCCGCACCCGCCCGGACAAGCGTCGCCCGCCCCGCACTACGATCTTCTGCATCGCCTCCTCCTCAGACCATCGCGCCGCGCGCACCTGCACGCGGTCTGCATCGCCACTTTCTCAGACCATCGCCCCGCGCGCACCTGCACGCGGTCTGCATCGCCACTTTCTCAGACCATCGCCCCGCGCGCACCTGCACGCGGTCTGCATCGCCGCTTTCTCAGACCATCGCCCCGCGCGCACCTGCACGCAGTCTGCATCGCCGCCCTCTACACCGCCAGTTCCGCGCGCGCGATTCGCACCGCGGTGACGGCCCGTTCTATCCCGGCGAGGTCGCGCTCGCATCCACGCGCGTCGAGACCGGCGGCGGCGCAAAGCGCCGCGACCGCCGACGCTTGTCCCTCTCCCACCTCGAGCAACAAGCGGCCGCCCGCCGTCAGGAGATCCGCCGCCGCCGGCACGATCACGCGGTAGGCCGCGAGGCCATCCGTTCCACCGTCGAGCGCAAGGCGCGGCTCGGCGCGCACCTCGGGCTGGAGCCCGGCGAGCGCCGCGGTCGCCACGTACGGTGGATTGCATACGATCAGATCGAAGCAGGTCCCGGGACGGAGCGCGCTCGTCCAATCCGCGACCAGCGTCGCAACCCGATCGCCGACACCGGCCGCGGTCGCATTGGCACGCGCGACCACGGCCGCCGCATGCGACACGTCGATCGCGACTATCCGCGCCGCCTCGAGCTCGCACGCGAGCGCAACCGCGATCGCCCCGCTGCCGGTCCCGAGGTCGAGGACGCGTATGGCGGCGCCGCGCTCACCGACCGCCGCGAGCGCCCGCTCGACCAGCAGCTCGGTCTCCGGGCGGGGGATCAACACCGCCGGCGTCACGGAGACGGGGCGCGACCAGAACTCACGCCGCCCGGTGAGGTACGCGACCGGCTCGCCCGCGGCCCGCCGCTGCAACAGGACGCGCAGCGCTTCCACCTCGGCGGCCGCGAGTGGGTGATCGAAACGAAGGTACACGCCGACACGATCGATCCCGAGGACGTGGGCGAGCAACACCTCGGCATCGAGCCGCGGCGTCGCAGACCCGCGTCGCTCGAGAAACGTGATCGCGCGACGGAGGTAGTCGAGCACCGACCGCGGCGCCGGAGGCGTCGGCGCGCGCGACTCCTCTTTCCGTTCCGTCATCGCTCAGTGCGCCGACTTCAGCGCTTCGGCCTGGTGGTGGGTGACGAGCGCGTCGACCAACGGATCGATGTCCCCCTCGAGCGTACGGTCGAGCGAGTGCAGGGTGAGATTGATCCGATGGTCGGTCACGCGGCTCTGTGGAAAGTTGTAGGTCCGGATGCGCTCCGAGCGATCGCCGCTGCCGACCATGCTGCGGCGGCTGGCGGCGATCTCGCTCTGCTGCTCCGCCTGGGCGCGCTCGAGCAGACGTGCGCGCAGGATCTTCAGCGCCTTGGCCTTGTTCTTGTGTTGCGACTTCTCGTCCTGACAGGTGACGACCAGGCCGCTCGGGATGTGGGTCACACGCACCGCGGAGTCGGTGGTGTTGACGCTCTGCCCGCCGGGCCCCGACGAGCGGTAGACGTCGATCTTCAGATCCTTGTCGTCGATCGCGACGTCCACCTCGTCCGCCTCCGGCAGCACCGCGACGGTCACGGCCGAGGTGTGGATGCGGCCCGAGCCCTCGGTCTCCGGCACGCGCTGTACGCGGTGCACGCCGCCCTCGAACTTGAGACGGCTGTAGGCCCCCTGCCCTTCGATCAACGCGATGACCTCCTTGAAACCGCCGAGACCGGTGGTGTTGGAGCTGAGCACGTCCACGCGCCAGCGGTGGGTCTCCGCGTAGCGCGTGTACATCCGGAACAGCTCGGCGGCAAAGAGACTGGCCTCCTCGCCGCCCGTACCGGCGCGGATCTCGAGCAGCACGTTGCGTTCGTCGTTGGGGTCGCGCGGCAGCAGGAGCTGCTTCAAGCGCGCTTCGAGCACCTCGTTGCGAGCGCGTAGCTCCGGGAGCTCCTCTTGCGCGAGCACGCGCATCGCCTCGTCGGGATCCTGCAGCAACGACTTGCTGCCGTCGATCTGCGCCCGCAGATCCTTCCACTGCCGGAAGGCGAGCACGATCTCCTCGAGACCGGACCGCTCCTTGGCGAGCTTGGTGAACTCCTTGCGGTTGGCGATCACCTCCGGCGAGATGAGGAGGTCCTCGAGCTCGCGATAGCGATGCTCCACGGCCTCGAGCTTGTCATACATTCAGATCACCAGGGGGCAGCACGGAGGCGCGAACGCGTCGCTGGCATCCGGGCGGCGCAAAAAAAGGGCGGAGGGAGACCGTCCCCCTGCCCTTTGCGCGCCGCAGTCCGCGCAGCGCGATACGGATGCCGCTCCTCGTCCTACTGCTTGGGTTCGCTCTGCTTGGGTTCGCTCTGCTTGGTCGCGTTGGTGCCGTACTTGCGCCGGAAGCGCTCGACCCGTCCGGCGGTGTCCACGAGCTTTTGCTTGCCGGTGTAGAACGGGTGACACGCGGAGCAGATCTCGACGTGGATGTTGGCAACGGTCGAGCGGGTCTCGATGATGTGACCGCACGCACAGATGATTTTCGCCGGCTGGTACGCCGGATGGATGCCTTCCTTCATGGGATCGCTCCTTCACCGCTTCGGGGAGTCAGGAGGTATAGCAACGCAGCGCGGCACCTTCAACTGTCGGCTCACGGCGCGCCGAGGCAGAGCGGTCACGCCCTGGTCGTTCGCAACGGCAAGAGCCGTACTTGCAAGGCGCGGGCTCACGAACGAAAGGGCTGTGATGGCCTACAAGCTGATCGGGCGGAATTCGGCCGTGTGTCCGGAAGTTGAATCGGGACAGCGGCGACAAGAGAGCGTAAAGCCGCTCGTCAGCGTATCGACCCAGCGCTCAGAGGCACGACCTCACGCCGGTTTGCCTTCGATGATCGTCATCCCCGTCGGGGAGGGAGTCCCGATCGCCCTGGTCAGCTTGAAGCCTGCGGCCTTGTAGAGCATGCGATACTCCGCCTCGGTCCGCTCGCAGCCGCCCGTTCGGATTACCATGTTGAGATCGGAAAGGAGCGGGTATGAGAGTCGATTGCCGGCTCGAATCATGGTTTCGAACAGCAGCAGGCGGCCCTTGTCAGGCAGGACCCTGCGGACGACCTTCAAGATCGCAATTGCCTTTTCATCGTCCCAGTCGTGAATGACACGTGAAAGGATGTAGGCATCGCCGCCAGCGGGCACCGAGCGAAAGAAATCGCCGCTTACGACCTCACAACGATCACTCAGCCCCGCTTCGGCAATCGTCCTTTGCGCTCACGTCGAGTTTTCTCCTCCTAACTTGGTCGCGTGCCGCTTATCAGTACCGCGCGATCACGTGCTCGGCGAACTCGCGGAGGACCGTGCGCGCGGCGGCCATCGGTGGCATCAGGCCCGACCTCGCGGAGGCCTGCCGCCTCGGCAGCCCGGATCTGTGCGATCAGCTCGTCCGGCTCGCCGACGAGGGCGCTGGCGCGGATCGTGTCCGGGGTCACGAAGCGGCGCTCGCCGGGGACGAGGTAGGTGCAGTGGCCCTCGTGCACTTCGAGGTAGCGCTTGTCCGCCGGCGTCCTCATCGCAGCAACGTGGTCGACGTACTCCTGCCACACCTTCGCGTACGCGCGCGGGACGGCGGCGTCGTCGCGCGTCGCCGACCACGCTTCGTACGCGAAGTGCAGACCGGCCGCGACCTGCGATCCGCATTGCTCGACGACGCGGTCCGAGTCGACGGCCTCGCCCGGCTGCAGCACGACGGCGGTCGTGAGCGCCGTCGTGTGGAAGCCGTCCGGCAGCGCCCGGTCCGCCTTCGTGGCGCCGCCGCGGATCGCCTCGAGATGCCGGGAGAGCACGCGTGGCCGCTCGTTCCCCATTGCGACGTGGCCGTCTGCGAGCTCGCCGACGAGCGCGAGCATGCGCGGCGCGTTGGCGGCGACGTAGATCGGAATGGGCGGATCGAGCGCGACGAAACCGAGGTCGAGGTGCAGGAAGCGGATCGTCCGCGTGACGCCGTCGTGCGTGTAGTCGACCTCGTCGCCGCGCAGCAGCGCCTGGACGACGCGCAGGTACTCGCGAAACGCGCCGACCGACATTGGTGGCATGCCCATCACGCGCATCGCAGTGTGGCCGGTGCCGATGCCGAGGAAGACCCGTCCCGGCGCCAGGCGATTGATCGACGCGATCGAGTGCGCCGTGACGGGCGCGAGCCGCGTCCCGGGAATCGCGACGCCGGTGCCGAGCTTGATCCGCGTCGTGTTGGCCGCCGCGAGCGCGAGCACCGCGTAGCAGTCGGACCAGATCATCTGCGAGTCGGGCACCCACGCCCGATCGTACCCGAGCACCTCGGCCTCGCGGATGAGCTGCCAGTCGTCGATCTTGGTCGCGACGAAGACGCCGAATTCCATGCGTGCCTGCCGTCAGGTTGTTCAGGGACGCCGTTCCCTACCGCACCTCGGAGCACGGCCGCAAATCAGTCTCCCTGTCCGGCAAGCTGCCCTGTTTTATGTCGATTCCTCTTGACTTTGGCGCTCAGTTTCGCTTATTCTTCGCCTACCTTCCGAGACTTTTTTTAGATCGTGGACCACAACACTCCATACATCAGAACGGCTGAACAGCCGGGTCTCTCGCATCCATCCAGGTGCGGTGATGCCAAGTCGGCGAGCGTGCTTGCTGAGTGCCGTCGCCTGCCGCGCGAAACGTCTTCCAGCTCGGCGCATGCCGAAAACACGGACGCGGGCGCCGATGCCGACATCGGGCTCGAGCTCGCGCCACGCACCCCAGAGCAGAACGCCGCCCTGCGCCGCGCCCGCGAGCTCGATCGTCGCTTGCGCGCGCTGGCGCGCCAGGAGGCGAAATGCCGGCGCGTCCTCGGCTGGATCGCGCGCGAGCTCCTTGCCTCGCAGGCGTATCAGACGCTCGGTTTCGCCCGTCTGAGCGACTATACGCGCGAGCGGCTCGGTCTCTCTGCCCGTGAGCTGCAAAGCCTCGTGCACGTTGGCTCGGCGCTCGATCAGCTGCCCGCCATTGCCGCCGCCTTCGAGGCCGGCGACGTCTCATGGACCCACGCGCGCATCCTCGTCGAGGTCGCCACCCGAGAATCGGAACACCACTGGTTGGAGCTTGCCCGTACGCGCACCGTGCGCGCGCTCGAAGCATGCGTACGCCGGCACGCTGGCGCGCTGCCGTCCTCGGCGCTCAATGCCCTCGACGATTCTTCGGAAGACGGTGTCCATATCGACGGCGAGCCCGCCGTGCCCGTGCGCGTCGCGTGTCCGCGGCGTCTCCGAAGGCTCTGGCGCGCGGCGCTGGAGCTGGCCGAGCGCGTCGCCGGTGCACGCTTGAGCCCGTGGCAAGCCGCCGAGGTGATCGCGGCCGAAGGACTTTCGGGGGCCCCTCTCCCCGCCGCGGCACCCGCGCGCGCGTGGCGAGACAGAGGCGAAGACGCTGCGCGGCGAGCAAGCTCGGACGATACCCATCGCGCGGCCGGCGACGCGTGGACGACGACGGCGCTGCAGCGGCGCGCGCGTCGCGCTCACGCGAATCCAAACGAGAGATCCGGGTCGGCTGCTTTCGACTGGCCGCCCTTCGAGGACGCGATCCCCAGAGAGATCTGGGCGCTCGCTCAGGGACTCGCGCAGGCGAACGCCCGCGAGCTCGATGCGCGGTTGCGGACGGTCGTCCGCACCATGCGCGAGACCGACGCGCAGCTCGGCCGCCTCCTCCGTTCGATGGTCGACGATCGCCTCTACCAGGACCTCCATTTCGCGTCGGCCGCGCACTACGTCGGCGAGCGGCTCGGCATCTCGGGGCGCAAAGCTAGCGGCCTGGTCGCGATCGAGCGCCGGTGCGCCGCGGCGCCGACGTTCGGAGCGGCGTATGGGAATGGGGAGATCTCGTGGGTGCGGGCCCTCACCCTGCTCCCCGTGATCGATGAGCGGACGGCGGCGGCCTGGGTCGCGCGTGCGGCCGCCGTGACGGTGCGCCGCCTGAGCGACGAGGTCGGGTGGGTGCTCGATCGCGCCGATACTGCGGAGCCGGATCGGCCGCTTGCGCCGCCGCCGGCGCGCACCGTCCTCGCCGAGCAGGGACTGCAAATGCGTGCGCGCGAGACGGGCGTACTTGCGACTGAAACCGCCCAACTGCTCGTGACCGAAACCGGTCAAGCATCCGTGGCCGCAGTCGACCCCGCGACGAACGCCGGCCACTCAGCCGCATCGACACTGGAGCCTACGGACGCCGAGGTTCGATTCACCGCACCGATCTCGGTCGTCGCGCTCTTTCGGAGCGCGCTGGTGGCGTTTGCCACGCCCGGTGAATCGCCGTGGCGAGGCCTGGAGCGGCTCCTCGACCATGTGAACGCCGAGTGGACGCGCCAGCCGCGGCATCGCGACCCCGTGTTCGCACGCGATGGTTGGCGTTGTGCCGTACCCGCGTGCAGCTCGCGCCGCAATCTCCAGGATCACCACATCCGGTTCCGCTCCCGCGGCGGCACCAACGCGCGCTGGAACCGCGTCGCCCTCTGCGCCTGGCACCACCTGCGCGGCATTCACCTGGGCATCGTCGAAGCGTCGGGCAAAGCCCCGCAGGACGTGCACTGGTCCCTGGGCATGAAGTCAGGCACACCGTTCCTGCGGCTCGTCGGGGATTTCTACGTCCTTGACGCTTCACTCGCTGGCACCAGCAGCTCCTCGGCTGGCCCGGTGCGGGATTGGGAGTCGGAAACCGCCGTCTACCCCGAAAGCCGCGCCGGTTAGCGCGCGCTGCGCACCCGCGCCACCGCCGCTTTCCACCCGTCGTAGAGCGCACTGACGTCGGCCGATTTCATCTTCGGCTTGAAGACGCGGTCGACGGCACGCACGCGCTCGAGCTCGGCTTGCGTCCAGAACCCGACGCCGAGACCGGCGAGCAGCGCCGCGCCGAGCGCCGTCGTCTCGACCACCTTCGGCCGGTCGACGGGGGTGGCGAGGACGTCGGCCTGGAACTGCATGAGGAAGTCGTTGGCTGCCGCGCCACCGTCGACGCGCAGCACGCGAATGGGCTTTCCCGCTTCGGCGGCCATGGTGTCGACGACGTCGCGGGTCTGGTAGGCGAGCGACTCGAGCGCGGCCCGGACCAGGTGGGCGCGCGTCACGCCACGCGTGAGACCGAGCACGGCGCCGCGCGCGTCGGGATCCCAGTAGGGCGCGCCGAGACCGACGAACGCCGGCACGAGATAGACGCCGAGCGTCGAGTCGACGCTGCGCGCCAGGGCTTCGCTCTCCGCCGCCTTGCGGATGATCTGGAGACCGTCGCGCAACCATTGGATCGCCGCGCCGGCGATGAAGACCGACCCCTCGAGCGCGTAGGTCGGCGCACCACCCGGTCCACAGGCGACCGTGGTCACCAATCCACGCGCGCTCGCCACCGCCTCGGCGCCGGTCTGCATCAGGACGAAGCATCCCGTGCCGTAGGTGTTCTTCACCATGCCGGGCTCGAAGCACGCTTGCCCGAAGAGCGCGGACTGCTGATCACCGGCGACCCCGGCGATGGGAACGGAGGCGCCGAGCAACGCGCGCTCGGTCTCGGCGATCACACCGCTCGACGGCCGTACCTCGGGGAGCATCGCCATCGGCACCTGGAGCAGACGCAGCAGGTCGGGGTCCCAGCCGCGCCCGTGGATGTTGTAGAGCAAGGTGCGCGACGCGTTGGTCGGGTCGGTCGCATGCACGCGCCCGCCCGTGAGCTTCCAGATCAGCCACGAGTCGATGGTGCCGAAGACGAGGTCGCCGAGATCGGCGCGCGCCCGCGCTCCCCGCACGTTGCTCGAGGATCCACGCCACCTTGGTTGCTGAGAAGTACGGGTCGAGCACGAGGCCGGTCTTGGCGCGCACGGCTTGCTCGTGTCCTTCGTCCTTCAGGCGCGCGCACACGTCGGCGGTCCGGCGGTCCTGCCAGACGATCGCGCGGTGGACGGGCGCTCCCGTGCGCCGGTCCCAGACCACGGTCGTCTCGCGCTGATTGGTGATGCCGAGAGCCGCCAGGGCCTCGGCTTTGATGCCGGCCTTGCGGAGCGCCTGGCGCGCGACGGCCAGGGTGACACGCCAGATCTCCTCGGCGTCGTGCTCCACCCAGCCGGGCTTGGGATAGTGCTGGCGAAACTCCGAGTAGGCGCGCCCGGCGATCCGCCCGCGGCGGTCGAAGACGAGCACGGTGGAACCGGTCGTCCCCTGGTCGATGGCCATCACGTGCGTCGGCTTCTTTGCCATTGCCTTCCTCCTTGCTGTGCGCCCGGGGGCGTTACGCGAGGTGCACCCGGCGGGTCAAGCGAGAGCGACCGTCGGCGGCACGCCGAGTGCGAACACGGTCAGCACCAGGGCTTCGGTGACCTCGGCGATGGCGCCGAGCGCGTCGCCGGTCACGCCGCCGAGCTTGCGATGCGTGAGGATCCGGCAGCCGATGGTGACCGACGCCACCACCAGAGCCGCCACCAGGCCGCGCGCCGCCGTCGCCGCGAGCGTCACCCACAGCGCCACCACGGTTGCGATGCCGAACTCCCGGAACGTGAGCGAGCGCACCATCGTAAACCCGACTCCGTCGGGGCGGGCGGGCAGCGATCCGAAGGCGAGCACCACGATCGCCCAACGCCCGAGCATCGGCGCGAGGAGCAACGCCGCCGCCCGCGTTTCGGCCGGCGCCGCGTCCAGGCTCCGCATCTTGAGTGCCAGCACGAGGACGAGGACCAAGGCGCCGAACGCCCCGGTCGTGTGCTCGCGCATGATCGCGAGCGCACGCGCGCGGTCGCCGGCGAGCAGTCCGTCGGCGGTACTGGCGAGGCCGTGGAGATGACGAGCGCGGGTGAGTACGACGAGCAAGGCCACCACGATGACGCTCCGCAGCCCCGCGGGCGCGACCGGGGTGAGCGCGAGGTCGGCGGCGAGCAGGGCAGCGCCGAGCCCGAGGCCGACGACCGGGAAGAAGAGCGCGCTTTGTCCGACCGGCACCGTCGCGCCCCCGACCGGCACGATGGTGAGGAAGCGCAGCGCGGTCGCGAGCTGCGCCACGATCGCGCGCGGCGAGTTGGCGCCCTCGCGTTGCGCGAGCGCCGCACGCCGCGGCTCAGCCATCGACGCTCGCACCCCGCGGCTGCATGACGGCGCGTTCCTTAGCAGCTTGCACGTCACCCGACCAATGACGTTGCGCGCACCCAGAGCGTCCCTATCATTCGCCGCCATGGCATGGCGCCTCGATCGCGACGACGTCGTCCCGCGCGCCGCCGCCACGCTCGCCGACCAGCTCGGTGAAGGGCTGCGCACGCTCGTCGTCTACGGCAGCGCCGCGGGACCCGACTTCGATCCCGAGCGCTCGGACGTGAATCTCGCCGCGGTCCTCGAGCCGCTCACGTTCGCCCATCTCGAGCGGGTGGCGCAATGGTGGAGGGGCTGGCGGCGTCACCGGATGGCGGCGCCGCTCTTGTTGTCGGTGCGCGACCTCGAGCGCTCGCGCGACGTCTTCCCGCTCGAAACGCTCGATCTGCAAGCCTGCCATCGCACGCTCGCGGGTACCGAGCTGTTCACCGATCTCGCCGTCTCGCCCGAGCACGTGCGCGCCGAGTGCGAGCGCGAGGCCACCGGCAAGCTGCTGCGCTTGCGCGCCCTCTACCTCGAGCTCGCCGGCTCGACGCGCGACGTGCACGCGCTGATGCTCGACTCGCGCAAGACCTTTCTGCACGTCGTGCGCGGCCTGCTCTACCTGCGCGGTGAGCGTTGGTTGCGCGACCCGGTCGCGGCCGTCGGCGCCTTCGAGCGTCACTTCGCGCAGCCGCTGCCGATCCTGGCCGGACTCGGCGCCGCGGGGCGCGAGGGCCCGATCGCACCGCGCTTCGCGGCCTACCTGGCGGAGGTCGAAGCCCTGACCGCGCTCGCGGACCGCGAAGCCGCGGCGGCCCGATGACGATGACGCGGCACCGGACCCTCGGCGTCCTGCTGGCGCTGATCGTTGCGGGGTCGGCGCTGGTGCTGACGCTCGCACGCACGCCGTCCACCGCTTCCGCGCCGCTGCCGACGCCCGCCGGCTACGTGTCGGACTTCGCCAACGTCATCGACGCGACGACCGAAGGCACGCTGATCGCGCGCATCCATCAACTCAAGCGCAGCACCGGCGCCGAGATCGCCGTCGTAACCGTTCCGACGACGGCACCCGACACCGTCTTCGACTACGCCATGCGGCTCGCCGAGGCGTGGAAGCCCGGCGCCGCCGGCAAGGACAACGGTGTCCTCTTTCTGATCGCGGTCGACGATCGCGAGATGTTCATCGTCACCGGCTACGGCATCGAAGGCGCGTTGCCGGACGGTCTGGTGGGGGACATCCGCGACAACGACATCCTGCCGCGCTTTCGCGCCGGCGAAGTGCCGGGCGGAATCGTCGCCGGCGTCGAGCGCATGGCAGGGCTGATCGCGCGCGAATACGGCGTCACGCTGCCGGGCGCGCCGGCCGTTCAACCGGCCCGCCGCGCCCGTCCGTTCGCCGCCGACGCGATGGCGTTCATCTTCGTGCTCGTGCTGGTCTTCGTCATCTTCGCGCTGCCGGCCATACTCGCCGCGCAGCAGCCGCTCGGGCGCCGGCGGCGCGGCTGGGGGATGGGTCCGATGTGGGGCGGCACGTTCGGCGGCGGCGGGTTCGGCGGGTCGGGCGGCGGGTTCGGCGGATCGAGCGGTGGATCGGGAGGCTTCGGCGGCTTTGGCGGCGGCAGCTTCGGTGGCGGCGGGGCCGGCGGCAAGTGGTAACCACTACCCAAGGAGGACCCATGCGAACTTCGCGAACGCTCGGCATGTTGGCGGTCGTGCTCTCGGCCTGCACGCTCGCTGGGTGCGGCTACAACCGGTTGGTGACGCTGCACGAGGCGATCGACGCGGCGTGGGCGCAAGTGGAGAACCAGCTACAACGACGCAACGATCTCATCCCCAACCTCGTCGAGGTAACCAAGGGCTACGCCGCCCACGAGCGCGAGATCTTCGAGGCGGTGGCGAACGCGCGCGCGAAGATGCTCTCCGCCGGTGGCCGCGAGCAGACCATCGCGGCCGCCGGTGAGCTGTCCTCGGCGCTGTCCCGCCTGCTCGCGATCTCCGAGCGCTATCCGGACTTGAAGGCCAACACGCAGTTCGCGCGTCTCTCCGACGAGCTCGCCGGCACCGAGAACCGCATCGCCACCGAGCGGCGGCGCTACAACGACTCGGTGCGCGAGTACAACACGCTGATCCGCAGCTTCCCGACCCTGGTCACCGCGCGCGTGATGGGCTTCGACGCGCAGAAGTATTTCGAGGCGCCGGAGGAAGCGCAGAAGGTTCCGTCGGTGAAGTTCCCGTGAGCCGGCGGACGCCGAGCGCGTCGGCGGGCGATGCGCATCCTGATCGCTGGCACGGGCGCGGTGGGCGGATACTTCGGCGGCCATCTCGCGCGCGCCGGCCACGACGTCGTCTTTCTCGCCCGCGGCGCCAACCTTGCGGCGCTGCGCTCCCACGGGCTCACGATCGAGAGCGTCGACGGCGACCTGCGCCTGCCGTCGGTGCACGCCACCGACGACGTGGCGGGCGAGGCACCTGTCGACCTGGTGCTGATCGCCGCCAAGTCGTACGACAGCGCCGCGATCGCCGCCGCCATCGCGCCGCTCGTCCGCTCCGACACCCTCGTGCTCTCGCTCCAGAACGGCGTCGAGAACGAGTCCCTGCTGGCGTCGATTCTCGGGCTGCCGCCGCTCCTCGGCGCCATGACACACATCGGCGCCGAGCTGATCGCGCCCGGGGTCGTGCGCCACGTCGCCGAAGGCACCATCTTCTTCGGGGAGCTCACCGGTCACGAATCGCCGCGCGCGCGGGCGCTGGCGGCGTTCTTCGAGGGCGCCGGCGTCCGTCACCATCTCTCGCGCGACATGCTGCTGATGCTCTGGGACAAGCTGGCGTGGAACGCCGCCCACAACGCCGTCACCGCCTTGACGCGCTCGACCGCCGGCCGGGCGGCGCGCATCCCGGAGACGGCGGCCGTGATCCGTGACGCCATGCTCGAGGTGGTCGCGGTCGCGCGCGCCCAGGGCATCGGTCTCGATCCCGCGCGCGTCGACGTGACCATCGCCTTCTCGCGCGAGCGTCTGGGGGATCTCCGGACGTCGATGCTGCAAGACCTCGAGCGCGGCCGCCGGCTCGAGTACGACGCGCTCAACGGCGCGGTGGTGCGCTTCGGCGAGGTGGTCGGCGTTCCCACCCCCGTCAACCGCACACTCTACGGGTTGCTCGCCGCGCTCGACGTCACGCCGGGAACATCGCGCTGATGTCGCGATAACTGATCGCCTCGGCCGCGAACCCGAACGTGCCGTGGTCGCGCATTTCCTGGGCGGCGCGCAGGAAGGCGCCGAGCGCGGCGCGTGAGAGCGCGCTGCCGACGCTCACCCGCTTCACGCCGAGGCCGGACAGCTCCGCCAGATCGAGGGGCGCGCCCGCAAGTCCCATCACGACGTTCACTGGGCGATCGACGGAGCGGACCACCGTCGCGATCTCTTCCTTGCTGGTGAGACCGGGCGCGTACAGCACCGCCGCCCCCGCGTCCTGATAGGCCTGCAGGCGCTTGATCGTATCGGCGAGATCGGGCAGGCCGACGAGGTAGTTCTCCGCCCGCGCCGTCAGCGTGAAAGGAAACGGAAGCCCGCGCGCGACGTCCGCCGCCGCCCGCACGCGCTCGACTGCGAGGTCGTGCGCGTAGATGGGATCCTCCGCACGCGCGGTGGAATCCTCGATCGAGCCGCCGGCGAGACCCGCCGCGGCGCCCCGCCGGATCGTCTCCGCCACCGTGTCGGGATCGTCCCCAAAGCCGTTCTCCAGATCGGCGCTCACCGGCAGGTCGGTCGCCGCCACGATCGCCCGGACGTGCGCCATCATCTCGTCGCGGCCGATGGTGTTGTCGCGCTGTCCCACGGAAAACGCATAGCCGGCGCTGGTGGTCGCGAGCGCCTCGAACCCGAGATGCGCGAGCAGTCGCGCCGTACCGACGTCCCAGGGATTGGGAATGATGAACGCGCGCTCGCGCTCGTGGAGGGCGCGAAACGTGCTCGCCTTTTCCGCCTGCGTTCGCATACGTGATCTCCTAGTGAGAGACGAAGCTCAGGGTGGCGACGCGCAACCAGAGCGCCGGGAAGGCGCCGATCACCACCGTCGCGACGGCGGAGAACACGATGGTCGCAAAGAGATAGGGGCGGCGTCCCGGGCTCTCCACCTCGAGCGTGCCGGGTGTCATGTACATCGTCACCAGCACCCGCACGTAGTAACCAGCGGAGATGACGCTGTTCAGGACGCCGATCACCGCCAGCCCGAGGTAGCCCGTCGCGCACCGCGGCGCTGAAGACGTAGAGCTTGCCGGCGAAGCCGGCGAGCGGCGGAATGCCGGCGAGCGACAGCATGAAGACCGCCATCGTCGCGCCGAGCAGCGGCCGGCGGAAGCCGAGGCCGGCGTAGTCGTCGATCGACTCGTTCGGCTCGCCCCGGCGGCCGAGCGCGATCACCACCCCGAACGCGCCGAGGTTCATGAAGGCGTAGGCGAGCAGGTAGAAGAGCGCCGCGGCGCCGCCGGCCGCGTGCGTCGACCTTGCCGTCGCACCGCAGTGAACGCGACCAGGATGTAGCCCGCGTGCGCGATGCTCGAGTAGGCGAGCATGCGCTTGATGTTGCTCTGCACGAGCGCGAGCACGTTGCCGACCGTCATGGTCAGCGACCGCGAGCACCCACAGGACCACGACCAGTCGGCGTGCAGGCCCGCGAGCGCGTGCAGGAAGACGCGCGCGAAGGCCGCGAAGCCGGCCGCCTTCACCGCCGACCGCCATGAGCGCCGTCACCGCCGTCGGCGCGCCCTCGTAGACGTCCGGGCGTCCACATGTGGAACGGCACCGCCGCCACCTTGAAGCCGAAGCGCGACCAGCAGGAGCGCCGTCGCCGGCGCAGCAGCAGCGTGCGGTCCTGGCGCGTCGCGATGCGCTCGGCGATGACGGTCGAGCGCGCGTCGCTCCGGTCGCGCCGTAGACGAGCGCGATGCCGTACAGCAGGAAGCCGGTCGCGAAGGCGCCGAGCAGGAAGTACTTGAGCGCCGCCTCGTTGGAGCGGACCTGGGTGCGCCAGACCCCGGCGAGCACGTAGACGCCGATCGACATCACCTCGAGGCCGAGGAAGAGCACGATCAGGTCGGTCGCCGCCGCCATGATGATCATGCCGGCGAGCGCGAAGCAGGACGAGCGCGTAGTACTCGCCGCCGCGCGATGCCGATCGTCGTCGAGGTAGTCCATCGACATGAGCACGATCACGACACCGACGCCGAGGATCAGCAGATCGAAGAAGAGCGCGTAGCGGTCGAGCGCGAAGGTGCCGCCGAAGGCGCTGCGCGCGCTGTGCCAGAGGAGCGCCGCGGTCGGCGATCGACGACGACCCCGAGGACCGACGATCGCACCCCAGCCGAGCGCGTCTCGGCGTCGTCGACGAAGAGCCGGCGGCAGACCGAGGAGCAGCGATCGCCGTCAGCGACGAGGACGGCAGCGAGCGTGCCAGCGGCGATGGACGGCGCATCAGCGTTCCATGACGCCCGTCAGGCGCGCGCGGTGCGCGGCGCGCTCGGCCGTCTGCGCCGGCCTCCACGCGCGCCACGCAGCGCCTTCGACCGACGGCTCCATGCGGTTGAGGAACGGCCGCGGGTAGACGCCCATCACGACGATCAGCACGAGCACCGGCACGAGCACCGCGATCTCGCGCCGCCGAGATCGGCGAGGGCGGCGTTCTCCTGGTGCCGGAGCGGCCCGAAGATCACGCGCTGGTACATCCACAGCATGTAGACCGCGCCGAGCACGACGCCGCCGGACGCGAACGCGGCCGCCAGCGGCTGCGCGCCGAAGGCGCCGAGCAGGATCAGGAACTCGCCGACGAAGCCGTTCAGGCCCGGCAGCCCGACCGACGAGAGCATCACCATCAGGAAGACCGCCGCGAAGAGCGGCATCGTGCGCCACAGGCCGCCGAAGTCGGCGATCAGCCGCGTGTGGCGGCGCTCGTAGATCATGCCGACCAGGAGGAAGAGGGCGCCGGTCGAGAGGCCGTGGTTCAGCATCTGGTAGATCGCTGCCCTCGATGCCGCGGCACGTTGACGGCGAAGAGACCGAGCATCGACGAAGCCGAGGTGGCTGACCGACGAGTAGGCGACCAGCTTCTTCAGGTCGGGCTGCACCATCGCGACCAGCGCGCCGTAGACGATGCCGATCACCGCGAGCGCCATCGATGAGCGGCGTCGCCGCCACCACGGCGTCGGGGAAGAGCGGCATGGCGAAGCGCAGGAAGCCGTAGGTGCCCATCTTGAGCAGCACGCCGGCGAGGATCACCGAGCCGCCGGTCGGCGCCTCGACGTGCGCGTCGGGCAGCCAGGTGTGGAGCGGGAACATCGGCACCTTGATCGCGAAGGCGAGCGCGAAGGCCGCGAACAGCCAGCATCTGCTCGGTCGGGCTGAGCGGCGGTGCCGTAGAGCTGACGCAGGTCGAAGCGTGACGTCGCCGGTCGCGCGCCGTGCGCGCGCCACGCGAGATAGAGGATCGCGACCAGCATGAGCAGGCTGCCGGCCATCGTGTAGAGCAAGAACTTGAGCGCCGCGTAGATGCGCCGCGGGCCGCCCCAGATGCCGATCAGGAAGTACATCGGGACCAGCATCACCTCCCAGAAGACGTAGAAGAGGAAGAGGTCGAGGGCGACGAACGCGCCGAGCATGCCGGTCTCGAGCAGCAGCAGGAAGATCATGTACTCCTTCACGCGCTTGGTGCACGTCGCCCCACGACGACGAGCACGACCAGCGGCGTGAGGAAGGTCGTCAGCAGGACGAGGAAGAGGCTGATGCCGTCGACGCCGAGCGCGATACTGGACGCCGAAGTCGGGGATCCACGCGGCGCTGCTCGACGAACTGGAAGTCGGCGGTCGCCCGCGTCGGAAGCGCGGCCAGGAGCCCGAGCGAGAAGAGCGAACGGCAGCAGCGAGAAGACGAGCGCGCAGCGACGCGCGGTCGCCGGCGTTGTCGCGCGGCAGCGAGCAGCACGAAGAGCGCGCCGACGAGCGGCGAGCCAGACGACGAGCGCTCAGAAGGACGTAGCCGCGCATCGCCCCTCAGCGCACCAGGTACGCCGAGCAGCACGACGCGCGCCGACGAGGAACGAGCAACGCGTAGTGCTGCACGTTGCCGGTCTGCAGCGCGGCGCCAGAGCCGGCCGTTCGCCAGCGACGGCGGTGGCCGGCGCCGTTGACGACGCCGTCGATGACGCGTCGCGTCGACGAGGTGCCAGAGACGCTGCGACGAGCGCGACGTACGGCCGCACGATCAGCGGCGTCGTAGAGCTCGTCGACCCAGTACTTGTCGGCGAGGAGCGTCGTAGACGCCGCCGCAGCCGCCAGGCGAGCACGAGCGGCAGTCCGGGGAGGCGCACGTAGAAGACGTAGGCGAGCGCGACGCCGGCGAGCGGCGACGGCGATCGTCACGCACCATGAGCGTCGTCTCGATGGCGGCGCCGTGCACCGCGAGGTGCGGATGACCGGTGACCGGCGCGAGGAACCGACCGAACGCGGTCGCCCCAGAGCCAGCCCGCCGGCAGGCCGACCCAGCCGCCGACGATCGAGAGCACGGCCAGCACGACGAGCGGCACCGTCATCGACCGGCGGCGACTCGTGGACGTGGTGCGCGACCTCGTGCGTCGGCGCGGCACTCGCCGGAGAACGTCAGGAAGCAGCAGGCGGAACATGTAGAAGGCGGTGAGCGCCGCGCGCGAGCGACGCCGACCGCCCAGAGCAGCGTGATGGCCGTGCTCGCCCGCGAACGCGCCACAGGATCTCGTCCTTGCTGAAGAAGCCGGCGAAGCGGCGGCACGCCGGCGATCGCGAGCGTGCCGACGAGGAACGTCGCAGCAGGTGATCGGCATGCGCGTGCGCAGAGCCCGCCCATCTGGCGCATGTCCTGCTCGCCGCCCATGCCGTGGATCACGCTGCCGGCGCCGAGGAAGAGCAGCGCCTTGAAGAAGGCGTGCGTCACAGAGTGGAAGATCGCCGGCCGCGAAGGCGCCGACGCCGAGCGCCGAGGAACATGTAGCCGAGCTGGCTCACCGTCGAGTACGCGAGCACCTTCTTGATGTCGTTCTGCACGAGCGCGATCGTCGCGGCGAAGAGCGCCGTCGAGCGCGCCGACGACGCGCGACCACCTCGAGCGCCGCCGGCGCGAGCGCGTAGAGCACAGTGTGCAGGCGCGCGATCATGTAGACGCCGGCCGTCACCATGGTGGCGGCGTGGATCAGCGCCGAGACCGGCGTCGGGCCGGCCATCGCGTCGGGCAGCCAGACGTAGAGCGGGATCTGCGCCGACTTGCCGGTCGCGCCGACGAGCAGCAGGAGCGCGATCGACCGTCGCGGTCGCCGGCGCCGAGCGACGCGGCGTGCGCTTCGACGTGCGCGAAGTCGAGACGTCGAGCGTACCGCGCTCGCCGACCGGTCGTCCAGAACGAGCAGGAACAGGCCGAGCAGGAAGCCGGCGTCGCCGACGCGGTTGACGATGAACGCCTTCTTGCCGGCGTCGGCGTTCTCGTCCTTCGTCGTACCAGAAGCCGATCAGCAGATAGCGAGCAGAGGCCGACGCCCTCCCAGCCGACGAACAGCAGCAGCAGGTTGTCGGCGAGCACGAGGATGAGCATCGCGAGCGATGAAGAGGTTCAGGTAGGCGAAGTAGCGCGCGAAGCCGGCGTCGTCGTGCATGTAGCCGACCGAGTAGACGTGGATCAGGAAGCCGACGCCGGTGACGACCAGCACCATCACGGCCGAGAGCGGGTCGAGGCGGAACGCGACGTCGGCGCTGAAGCGGGCCGGCGCTGATCCAGGTGTAGACGTGGTCGACGCAGCGCGCGCCCTCGGGCGCGCGCACGCAGCGTCGAGAACGGCAGCGCAGCGCGACCGCGAACGCGGCGCCGCACCACGCCGCGGCGCCGACGACCCGCACCGGCCGCGCGCGCGAGCCGCGCGCCGACGACGCGTGGAACAGCGACCCCGAGCGAACGGCAGCGCCGGGATGAGCCAGAGCGTCAGCGACGCGAACCGGTCGTGCGGTCGACCATCGTTCACCAGCGCAGGGTCGCCAGCTCGTCGGCGTTCGACGGTCTCGCGGTTGCGGAAGACGGCGATGATGATCGCGAGCCCGACCGCGGCCTCCGCCGCCGCCACCGTCATCACGAAGAACACGATCACCTGCCCGTCCATCGAGCCGAGCTGGCGGGCGAACGCGACGAAGGCGAGGTTCGACCGCGTTCAGCATCAGCTCGATCGACATGAAGATGACGATGACGTTGCGGCGCACCAGCACGCCGACCGCGCCGATCGCGAACAGCACGGCGCTGAGAGCGAGGTACCAGCCGATCGGCGACCATCACGGTCAGCGCTCGCCGTCTGCGCCAGCACCACGGCGCCGACGATCGCGACCAGGAGCAGGACGAGGTGAGCTCGAAGGGCAGCAGGAAGTCGGTGAACAGGCTGCGCGCCAGCGCCGGTCGTCGCCGCCGAAGCCGGCTTGCGGCGCGCTCGCGACGCCGGCGAACGGCGCGCGCAGCAGGAGCCGTGCGACGCAGGCCGCCAGCACGAGCGCCCGCCGCCGCACGCCGCGACGCACGAGCGCGCCGCGGCCGGGCGCGAGCGCCTCCGGTCCGACCTGCGAGGTTGAGCAGCATGATGACGAACAGGAACAGCACCATGATCGCGCCGGCGTAGACGATGATCTGCAGCGCCGCGACCAGGTGCGCGTCGAGGAACGACGAAGAACGACCGCGAGCAGGAAGAGCGTCGCCACCAGCGCGCAGCGCGCTGTGCACCGGGTTGCGGTGCAGGACCACGCCGAGCGCGGACGCGACCGCGAGCGCCGCGAGCGACGAAGAAGAGCGACGGCGCTCACGCGTCGGCGCTCCCCGAGCGAGGATGACGAGCGCCGGTCAGCGACGACGTTGGCGAGCGCGAGCGGCAGCAGCCCCTTCCAGCCGAGCGTCATGAGCTGGTCGTAGCGGAAGCGCGGCAGCGTCCAGCGGATCACGATCTGGAGCCAGCAGAAGAAGACAGACCTTGAGCGTGAACGACGGCGACCTGCAGCAGCGACCACCACGAGCGACGGCAGCGCGAGCGTCGCGCCGCCACGGGAAGTGGAAGCCGTCGCGCGCCGAGATACGGCACCTGCCAGCCGCCGAAGAAGAGCGTCGTCACGAGCGCCGGCGACGAGCACCACCTCGACGAAGTCGGCCATCATGAACATCAGGTGCTTGGCGCCCGAGTACTCGGTGAAGTAGCCGCTGACCAGCTCCGACTCGCTCTCCGGGCAGGTCGAACGGGATGCGCTTCGTCTCGGCGATGCCGGCGATCAGAGAAGATCAGGAAGCCGAGCGGCTGGTAGAGGATGCCCCAGGCCGGGATGCCAGCCGCCAGAGCAGCGTCGCCCTGCGCGCGCGCCATCGCCTGCAGGTCGAGCGTGCCGTAGGTCAGGACCACGCCGACCAGCGCCAGGCCCATCGCGATCTCGTACGAGATCATCTGCGCCGAGCCGCGGATGCCGCCGAGCAGCGACCAGCGGTTGTTCGACGCCCAGCCGCCGAGCACGACGCCGTAGACGCCGAGCGACGACCATCGCGAGGACGTAGAGGATGCCGACGTCGAGCGTCGGCGACCTGCAGGTTGATCGTCGCGCTCGCCGATCTCGAGCACGTCGCCGAACGGCATCGACGGCGAAGGTCGACGAGGACCGGGAACGACGGCGATGCACGGCGCCAGCGAGTGCAGCAGCCGGTCGGCGCCCGCCGGGACGATGTCCTCCTTCGTGAGGAACTTGAGCGGGTCGGCGACCAGCGTGTTGACGAGCCCGAGCGCCGGCGAAGCCGAAGATGGCGGCGCGGTTGGCGCCGATGCGGTCCTGGATGAGCGCGCTGCCCTTGCGCTCGACCCACAGCAGTATGACGGTCAGGTTGAGCACCATGAGCAGCACGACCAGCGCCTTGCGCGCCGGCGATCCCGACCTCAGCCCACACCGCGCACACCCCGCCTCAGTCCCACTCCAGCGCTCCCTTCTTCCAGACGTAGGCGAGTCCGCCCCCGAGTATGGTCAGGAAGATCAACATCTCGACGAGGCCCGCGACGCCGAGCGACCGAAAGACGATCGCCCAGGGGTACATGAACACCACCTCGATGTCGAAGACGATGAAGAGGATCGCCACCAGGTAGAAGTGCACCGAGAAACGGCCGCGCGCCGGGCCGCTCGGAGGGTTCCCGCACTCGAACACCTGGTCTTTGATCGCGTCGGGCTTGTGGTTACCGAGCAGGCGGGACAGCACCATGCTGCCCGACACCATGACTCCGACGATGACGGCGCCGAGCACGAACGTGAACGCGACGCCGATGTATTGATCCAGCATGCGGAAGAGCGCGGCAACGCCGCGAAAAACCGCGAGTCGCTTACGTCACGGTGCGCGGCAAGTCAAGGCGACGGCGCGCCGCACGCGCCCTCGTGCCGCGTTTTGACAACCACTTTCGCGAGCGCTAGGCGAGCGCTCATGGATGATGACGCGCTGGCAGCCGCGATCGCGGATCGCATCCGCCGTCGCTGGCCCGACGCCGCGCTCGCGTCGCTCACCCACCTCGCCGGCGACTTCTCGGTGCGGCGTTACTTGCGCGCCGGGCTCGCCGGCAAGGACGCGCCCGCCACGCTCGTCGTCATGGTGCTCGCCGGCAGCGGTCTGCCACTCAGCTCCGAGGAGCTCGGCGTCTTCCCCGAGCCGCCGAGCGAGCTGCCCTTCGTCGACGTGCACCGTCTGCTCAGCAGCATCGGCGCGCCGGTACCGGAGATCTACGTCGCCGACGTCGACGCCGGGCTCATCCTGCTCGAGGACGGCGGCGACGTCACGCTCTGGGATCGTGCCAGCGGCGCGCCCGGCGAGGCCGAGGCGCTCTACCGCTGCGCCATCGACGCGCTCTTGATCCTGCATACGCGCGGGACCCGGCACCGCGACCGCAGCAGCATCGCCTTCCGGCAGCAGTTCGATCGCCGGCTCTATCTCTGGGAGCTCGAGCACTTCCTCGAGTACGGCGTGGAACGACGCCTGGACCGTCCGCTCGCGTCACCGGTGCGCGCTCACTTTCAGGCGAGCTTCGACGCCATCGCCGCCGAGCTCGAGGGCGGCGCGCTGGTCCTCAGTCACCGTGACTATCACGGGTGGAACATCCTGATGCGCGGCGACGCGCCGTTCGTCATCGATTTCCAGGACGCCCTGCTCGCGCCCGCCGAGTACGACCTGGCGTCGCTGCTCACCGACCGCATCACCCCGCGCATCGTGACCCCAGCGCTCGAAGCGCGCTTGCTCGCGTACTATTGGGACGCGCGCGGCGAGCGCTGCGGGGAGACGCACCGCCGGCGCTACCTGCTGGCTGCCCTGCACCGCTGCCTCAAGGTGATCGGCCGCATCCACTACGTCGCGATCGAGAAGCACAAGCCGGCGCCGCTCGCGTTCCTGCCCGATCTGGTCACCACCGCACGCCGGCTGTTCGCGGAGCTGCGCATCACCGGCGGACTCGCCGAGGAGTTCGCGGCGCTCCCCTGGCCCGACGCATGAAGGCGCTGGTGCTGGCCGCGGGGCTCGGGACTCGGCTCCGGCCACTCACCCTCGATCGTCCGAAGGCGCTCGTCGAGGTCGCGGGCCGTCCGTTGATCGCGTACAACCTGCTCCTCCTGCGCCGCTACGGCATCACCGACGTCATCATCAACCTGCACCACCGCGGCGAGGCGCTGCCGGCCGCGCTCGGCGACGGCGCGCAGTTCGGCGTGCGCATCGAGTACTCCCCCGAGGATCCGCTGCTCGATACCGGAGGCGCCATCAAGAACGCCGAGGCGGCGCTCGCCGCCGACGACTTCCTGGTGCTGAACGGCGACACCATCATCGACCTTCCCCTCGACCGCCTGATCGCCGCCCATCGCGCGCACGCGGCGAGCGCAACCCTGGTACTGCGCACCGACGCCGAGCAGGCGCGCTACGGGGAGATCGAGGTCGACGGCGCATCGCGCATCCGGCGCTTCCTCGGCCGGCCGGAGGCGCCGGCCGCGTCACTCACGCCATACATGTTCGCGGGCGTGCACGTGCTGTCGCCACGCGTCTTCCGCTACATGCCGGAGCTGCGCGCGTTCGGCATCACGCGCGAAACCTATCCCGCCATGCTCGCGGCCGATGAGCCGCTCTATGGATTCCCGTTCGCGGGCTTCTGGCGTGTCATCGACACCGCGCGCGACCTCGAGCGCGCCACCACCGAGCTGGCCGGCCGCCCACCGCTGCACTATCTGGCGTAGAAGCGCGCGGTCGCCCAGCCGGCGAAGCCGACCGGCGGCTTAGAGCTTTCCCTGGGCGAGGAGCTCGATCGGATCGAGCAGGTCGACGGCGCCGAGGTAGCCGCCGCCGGACGCGATCGCGTCGTGCGCGGCGTAGCCGAGCAGCTCCTGCGACGCGCCGCGGCAGGGTGCGGGCGACGTCCGGCGGCGTGCTCAGATAGTTGTTCTCCTCGGTGCGCAGCCAGCCGACCACGAAGCTCATGTGCATGCCGCGCCGCCAACGGTCTGCGGTGGAGTTCTCGCCCGCCGGCGTGGATCGTCGAGCCCAGGTAGACGACGGCCGAGCCCGCCGGCATCTCGGCGCAGGCGAGCTCCTCGGGCTGCGGCTGTCGCTCGCGCTCCCAGCGGTGGCTTCCCGGCGCCACCACCGTCGCGCCGAGCTCGGCGGTGAAGTCGACGAGCGCGATCACCGAGGCGACCTGCACCTCGGCGTGCGGCCGCGGCAGATGGACCCAGACGTCCTCGTCGCGGTGCAGGAGCTGCTGCTCGGCGCCGGGCCCGCGGTCCATCACCTGGGCCACGTTCAGCTGATAGCGCGCGCAGTTCGGCCCGAGGATCGCGTCGCAGACGTCGGTGTAGAACGGATGACAGAGGATCTCCTCGCCGAAGATGCGCGAATGCGCGGCCACGCCGGTGATCTGCCGCACGCGATTGCCGTAGAAGAAGTCGAGCGCCGGGTTCAGATAGGGGCGCTCGGGGCTCACTTGCTCGAGGATCGGATCGATCTCCGCGTTGAAGCGGGCGAGCAGATCGGGGGCGAGCACCCCCTCGACGATCACGGCGCCGTGCTCGCGCAGAGCGGCGACGACGTCTTCGATGGGCGCGCTCGCGACCAGCCGCGGGACCGAAGCGCTCATCCGGTTGGATCCAGGCGGACGAAGTATCTCGGCGGAAAGCCGGTCACGATACGGAAGAGCACACCGTGACGGTGCTCGCGCTCGACGCGATCGTGCTCCGCGCCGGTGACGGGAACCGCTCGATAGGCGGACTTCACGCCATCGACCGTGGTTTGCACCTCGGGGTTCTGCAAGGCGCGCTTGTACCAGGCGCGCGGCCAATGGTTGGCGGCGACGTAGAGCTTGCCGTCGCTCACGAGGCGGGACACCACCCGGTCGTGCGGCGTTCCGCCACCGTCGAAGGTGGTGATGACCAGAGTCGTCCCGGCGGCGGGTTGCAGGAATCCGATCAACGACTCGAACGTGACCACGACAGCCGCGTAGACGAGGACGACGAACGCAACGGTCTTCAGCATGGCGTCGCCTATATATGAATCCCCCGGTCGCGGAAGACGAGTGGTGCGTCGGGGGGCTCCAAGACGCCCTGCGTTATCCACTTGACGGTTTCGTTTGATCTGCGTTAGGGATGTTTTACAGATAGCGATCGCGAGCGCTCCGGATGCTCTATCTAGGTGATTTCCTGAGCGTCGCGACGGGAGCGGCGGCACGAGGCTTGCCGCCGCAGACGGGTGCTGAGGGTGGGCGGAGGCGGCGGACGCGACGGTGCAGGGGCCGGAGGATACGCTGATCCGGTCCCGCGAGGAGGTGAGCGGAAGTCGATCGATTGCGACGTCGGGCATCTGGTCCACTTGCGACAGCGGTACCCGGATCTCGCCGCCGACATCCAACGACTGGTTTCGCTAGCGCGCGAAGGGCAAGCTCTCCGTAGCGCGCGGGCGGTGCCGGCTCCGTCCGACACGCGACGCGAGCGGACCGCCTGGAAGGGGAATATGGGCATCACGATCGTTCAGAAGAGCGACCTCACCACCCGCAAGCGCAACCCGCGCATCGCGCTGGTGCTGGCCGGCGGCGCCGTCACCGGCGGCGCCTTCAAGCTCGGCGGCCTGAAGGCCCTCGACGACTTCCTGGTCAACCGCAAGACCACCGACTTCGACATCTACGTCGGCCTCTCGGCCGGCGCCTTCCTCGCCGCGCCGCTCGCCGGCGGCGTCACGCCGCCGGAGATGATGCGCGAGCTCGAGGGCAGCTCGGACGAGTTCACGCACTTCAGCGCCTGCGACTTCTACAAGCCCGAATCTGCGCGAGTTCGTCGAGCAAGCCGCATCGCGTATCTCCTCGACCTCGCGGCCTTCCTGCCCGGGATCGCTGCTCGACTTGGTCGCCAAGACGCCCGACCTCGTCCGAGAAGCGTCGCCGAGCCGATGCGCGTCCTGGCGCGCAGCCCTCGCTCGCCAACCTGCGCGAGGTCGCTGATGCCGATCGCCGAGGCGCTGCTCGCCACGCGACGTTCCCGTTCCCGCTCGACTACCTGCCGTCGGGCCTCTTCGACAACGCGACGCATCGAGCGCTACCTGCGCAGCAACCTCGAGCGCCGCCGGCATGACCAACGACTTCCGCGCGCTCTACCGGCCGCGCAAGCGCGAGCTCTACATCGTCGCGATGAACCTCGACACGCCGAGCGCGTCGTCTTCGGCCACGACGAGGACAGCTCGCTCACGATCTCCGAGGCGGTGCAGGCGTCGACCGCGCTGCCCGGCTTCTACAAGCCGGCGCGCATCAAGCGGCTCGACTACGTCGACGGCGGCGTGCGGCGCACCGCCAACATCGACGTCGCCATCGAGCACGGCGCCGATCTCGTCATCTGCTACAACCCGTTCCGCCCGTTCTCGAACCGCGTCGTCCGCCAGCTACGATCCCGGAGCGCGACACCTACGTCGCACGAGGGCGTACCGCTCGCCGACCAGCGGCATGCTGACGATCCTCAACCAGGTGTTCCGCACCCTGCTCCACTCGCGGCTGCAGCTCGGCCTGCGCCAGTATCAGGACGATCCGAACTTCCAGGGCGACATCATCCTGATCGAGCCGACGGAGACGGATCTCGACTTCTTCCAGATGACGCCGCTGGCGTTCTGGGAGCGCCGCCGCGCCGCGCACACGGCTACCTGTCGGTGACGCAGTCGATCGAGACCCACTACGACCTGGTCCGCCGATCCTCGAGAGCTACGGCATCCTCATGACCCGCAAGACCGTGGCCGAGGGGATGGAGCAGATGCGGAACGCCACGCCCGAGGAAGCCTCAGAGATCCTCATGCGCGACGTCCCGAAGCGGGACCTGTCGGTCGCCAAGGCATAAAGGCGACCAGGCCCCCGGCGCCCGACAGCACCCCCGGCCCGGTGGCGGCTGCCGGGCGGGGCCGTCCGGGTTGCGAGTCGGCGCCGGTGCTTGTACATAAGGGGATCCCCGCAATCGGGCATCCCTCGCGCCTGGAGATCACAATGGCCCTCGACGTCAAAGCCATCGCGGCCCGCGCCGCTGAGTACGCCGGCAAGCATCCGCGCGAAATCATCGCCCTCGCCATTCGCGAGTACAGCCCCGACCTCGCCATTTCGTTCAGTGGCGCCGAGGACGTCGTCCTGGTCGACATGGCAAGCAAGATCGGCGGCGAGTTCCGCGTCTTCTCGCTCGACACCGGTCGCTTACACCCCGAGACCTATCAGTTCCTCGATCGGGTGCGGGATCACTACGGCATCAAGGTCGAGAGCGTTCTTTCCCCAGCCCGACGCGGTCGAGAAGCTGGTGCGTGAGAAGGGCCTGTTCTCGTTCTACCGCGACGGTCACAAGGAGTGCTGCGGCGTCCGCAAGGTGGAGCCGCTCGTCCGCGCGCTCCGGCCGTTGAAGGCGTGGGTCACTGGCCAGCGCCGCGATCAGAGCCCGGGCACGCGCGCCGAGGTACCGGTTGTGCAGGCCGATCCCACCTTCGGCTCTCCCGAGCGCCCGCTGGTCAAGTTCAACCCGATCGCCAACTGGACCTCCAAGCAGGTGTGGGCCTACATCCGCGAGAACGACGTCCCCTACAACGCGCTCCACGATCGCGGCTTCGTCTCCATCGGCTGCGAGCCATGCACGCGACCGGTCAACCCCGGCCAGCACGAGCGCGAGGGCCGTTGGTGGTGGGAAGAGGAGACCATGAAGGAGTGCGGGCTGCACGCCGGCAACGTGCAGCGCTAGCTCGCCAAAGCCCGACTCGAGCTACTAGATCCCCCCGACGTCGTCGGGATCGACCTCACGGGCACGCTCGAGCGTGCTCACCTGCTCACCGAAACGCTTCTGGATGAGCTGCAGCACGCTCGTGTAGACGGTCTCGCCGTCGTCATCGCGGACGACGAAGAAGGGCGCACGCTCGACCCCGAGGCGCGCGCCGAGGACCATCCCCGGGCTCGTCGGATCGTCCTCGAGCGCCCACACCACCTCGTCGATGCGATCCAGGAGACCGCGCGCGCGCAGGTGCTCGGTCGCCTCGGCGCATTTCCGGCACTCCGAGCCGTCCTTGAGCTTCTTCTTGACCATCGTCACGTGCATCGCGTTGCGCCTCTGCGAAAAAGAAAGGGGAGCGCGACCCGCATGGGTCGGTCGCTCCCCTTCGACGTTCGGTCGATGGAGATCAGCTCATCGGGAAGAGCTGCGCCATCTTCATGGCGAGGCCCATGTCGCCCGCGATCTTGAGCTTGCCGCTCATGAACGCCATCTGCGGGTTGAGCTTGCCGTTCACCATGTCGAGGTAGTCGCTGGCAGCCATGGTGATGCGTGATGTTCGGGGACGCGTGCGCGCCCTCCCCCACGGTGAGCTTGCCGTCGTCGATGGCGAGCATTGTACTTGCCGCCGCCATCGCCCGTGAGATCGAACTGATAGACGGCCTTCATTCCCTTCGCCGCACCTGCGTTGAAGCGGTTCGGCATCTCCTTGAACACTTCCTGCACGTTGGTCGCTTGCGGACGGTCTGCCATTGGACTTCCTCCCTTCGGGCGGTGAGTTTTTCTGGGCGGGCTCATATACAATCTGTTCCATAGAGTAAAGCGGGTGCAGCGCGAGAACCGTCGAGCGCTTTCAGGGCTCTTCCGACTCTTCGAGGAGCATCAGCAGGCCGGCGCCGAGGGTGCGCACGACCCAGCGATGCGCTCCGTCCGCTACCTCCTCCCACCCCTTTTCGAGCATGGCGAAGTGGCCCCGGCGTGCGTACGTCTGCGCTTCCCAACCGAGACGCGCGGCGAGTCGGGCGCCCTCGGCGGGCGGCGACACGGCGTCGGCATCACCTGAAAGCACGAGACCGGGGCACCGCACGGCGGGCGGCATGCGGACGTTGCTCGACGCAAGTGCCCGAAAGATCGCACCCGAATCGGGAACGAGACGCTCGACCGCGAATGCCGGCGGCGATCCGAGAAAGGTCCGCGCCGCGGCGCCTGACGGCGGATGAGCCACCATCCCTCTCCTGCGCAGCCACCAGAATCGTGGCCAGCTGAAGAGACTCTGGTGCGGCCCGGCATCGGCAGGTGGCGTGAGCGGGGCGATCCCCACCACCGCCGGCACCGGCAGATGGATCGCGAGCAGCGCCGCCGCGACCAGACCGGCGTCGTGCGCGATGATGATCGGCGGCGCCGAAAGAGCGCCGGTCATACGCTCGAGCGCGCTCACGACTGACGCGTGATCAGCGAAGGGAGTCGCCGACCGCAGATCCGGCGCCCACGATTCCCAGCCGCGGTGCGCGAGGTAGGTTGCGAATCCCTCCCAGATCCACGCGCCCGTCCAGAGACCGTGCAACAGCAACAGCGGGTGGCGGAAGCGCGCCGACTCGGGGCGCGTGATCTCGACTGACAGGTCGCCGACGCGGGATCGCATAGGCATGAAAAAAGCCCTTCAACTGTTGAGGTTAAAGGGCCTTTTTCGTTAGAGCCCGGGGGGCTCTACTTCTCGCCTGAGTAAGAGAAGCTACAAGCTAGATACTCTTTTTTTGATGAGTCGTAGTGAGGTCGGTACTACTTCTTCTTCTTGGCTCCACCCTTCTTCGCGGGGGCCTTCTTCTTGCTCTTGGAAGCTTTCTTCTTAGCCATACACACCTCCTCAACAGTCTCTGCTTAGGCTGCGTTCATCTTCGCGGTTCGCTCAGGCGAGCGCTCCCCCAATCCACATCCTCTCCTCCACCCATCCAACGGCACGCATCATAGGGAAATCGTTTGTAACCTGTCAAGAGAAAAATCGCATTTTGCTCCGTCTTTCGAGAGCAGAATCAGGACGATGCCCTCACCTACACGCCTTCCTAAAATGTCGTTCATCGCGCGCGGCTCGAGAGAGTAGCAGATCGTTCTATCCTGAACCGGTGGCACACCCCGGCGAACTGACCGCACGACCAGGGACGAGGTGCGCCGGCGCCCGCGACTAGCGACGGAAGGAAAACGCTTTCGCTCCGGGATAGCGAGCGCGCTTACCCAAGTCTTCTTCGATGCGCAGCAACTGATTGTACTTGGCGGTGCGCTCGCCGCGGCACGGACTCCCGGTCTTGATCTGTCCAGCATTGGTCGCGACCGCGAGATCGGCGATGGTGGCGTCCTCGGTCTCGCCCGAACGATGCGAGATCACGGTGGTGTAGCCGGCGGCGCGCGCGATCCCGATAGCGTCGAGGGTCTCGGTCAACGTGCCGATCTGATTCACCTTGATGAGAATCGAGTTGGCGGCTCTCTGCTCGATGCCGCGGCGCAGGCGGACGGGATTGGTCACGAACAGGTCGTCGCCCACGAGTTGCACTTTGCGACCGAGGCGGCGAGTGAGGAGCTCCCACCCTTCCCAGTCGTCCTCCGCCATACCGTCCTCGATCGAGACGATCGGATAGCGCTCGAGCCACGCCGCGTAGAGGTCGACCATCTGCGCGCTGCTGCGGGCGGGTGCGCCCGACTTGCGAAACACGTAGCGCCCGTCCTTCCAGAGCTCGCTCGCGGCCGCGTCGATGGCGATCCGTACCTGCGTGCCGGCGCGATAGCCGGCGGCGCTCACGGCCTCCATGATCGCCTGCAGGGCCTCCTCGTCCGATTTCAGATCGGGCGCGAATCCGCCCTCGTCGCCAACGCCGGTCGAGAGGCCGCGTCCACGCAGCACCGCGCGCAGCGCGTGGAAGATCTCCGCCCCCATGCGCACGGCATCCTTGAAGCGCTTCGCTCCCACCGGCATCACCATGAACTCCTGGAGATCGACGGTGTTGTCGGCGTGCGCGCCGCCGTTCAGGATGTTGAACATCGGAACCGGCAGGACGCTGCGCCTTGACGCCCCCGAGGTAGGTGTAGAGCGGCCGCCCGGCGCGCGCCGCCGCGGCCTGCGCGACCGCAAGCGAGACGCCGAGGATGGCGTTGGCACCGAGGCGCCGCTTGTTCGGGGTGCCATCGAGCTCGATCATGAGACGATCGATCTCGGCCTGGCGGCGCGGATCCCGGCCGACGAGCTTGCGCGCGAGGACACGATTGACGTTCGCGACCGCCTTCTCGACACCCTTTCCCTGATAGCGCTTCGCCTTGCCGTCGCGGAGCTCGACGGCCTCGTGCTCTCCGGTCGAGGCGCCCGACGGAACCGCGGCGCGCCCGAGCGTGCCGTCGTCGAGACGAACATCGACCTCGATCGTGGGGTTGGCGCGAGAATCGAGAATCTCGCGCGCATGAATCCTGGCGATCCTCACCGGCTCGACTCCTGTGGGCTCGGCGTCGTCCGCACGCGGACGGCGCGCTTGTATCGTGGGCCGTGGCTCATGTACGTTGCCGACCTCGTGCGTGAGCGGCTCGCGCCCCCTCGGTTTCTCCAACAGCGCTTCGCGCTCGTCGCCGCCGCGTTCGTCTCGCTCGGGTTGATCGTCGCGGTCCTGTTCGGCAGTCGCGGCCTCCTCCAGCTCGGTACGCTCAAGATGGAAGAGCGCACCATCCAGCAGCGTCTGGCCGTGCTGCTGCTGGAGAACCAACGCTTGCACGAACGCCTGCAGCGCTTGCGCACCGACGATCGCACGCTCGAGCGGCTGGCCCGCGAGCAACTCGGCTTCGTGCGCCCGGGAGAGATCGTCTATCGCTTTCCGGGCCGCCCTCGTCCAGGTCCCGGAGCGGCTCCTCCCTGAGATTGCGGTCGCGCGCCGGTAGATCCTCGCGCTCGTAGGCGCGCTCGGGTACCTGCTCGCGCTCGTAAGCGCGTGGCGGCGCTGGCTCAGGTCGCTTGGCGGCGGTTGCTCACGGACGGGTGCCCGCGGGGGCGGCGGCGGCTCTCTCCGCCCCGGCCGGACCCCTTCCCCGGTCATTGGGACGAAGCGCACCTCGGTGATCTCCCGGGTCCGGAGCTTGCCGGCGCGCATGACTCCGCGCACCAGCACCTGACGGCCGCGTTCTTCTCCGAGCGGCATCACCAGTACCCCGCCCTCCTTGAGCTGCCGGATCAGCGGGCGTGGCACCGACGGCGCGGCAGCCGTGACCACGATGGCATCGTAGGGTCCGTACTCACGCCAGCCGAGGGCACCGTCGCCGAGCTTCACGTGGACGTTGCGGTACCCCTCGCCGGTGAGCCGCAGTCGGGCGGACGTCGCCAGCTCGGGAATGATCTCGACCGAGTAGACGTCTCGCGCGATCATCGCGAGGATCGCCGCTTGGTAGCCCGAGCCGGTGCCGATCTCGAGCACGCGTTCGCCGCCCTTCAAGCCGAGCAGCTCGGTCATGAGCGCGACCATGTAGGGCTGTGAGATGGTCTGGCCGTGCCCGATCGGAAGTGGCGAGTCGTCGTAGGCGCGCTCGCGGTCGTCGACGCGCACGAACGCCTCGCGAGGTACCGCGGCGAAAGGCGTCGAGCACCCGCTGATCGCGGATGCCGCGCTCGCGAAGCTCTTCGACCAGACGCGCGCCGCCGTCCGCCGCGGCGGCGACGACTGGCGAGGCAACCAGGAAGACGGCGATGGCGAGGTACGCGGGCCACCGCCCGCGCCTCACGCCTCCTCCTCGCCGGAGATCAGGGCGTCGTACTCGTCCGCGTCCAGCAGCGAATCGAGCTCGGCGTTGTCGTTGAGCTCGACCTCGATCAGCCATCCCTCGTGGTAGGGATCCTCGTTCACGATGTTCGGGTGATCCTCGAGCTCGGTGTTGATGGCGACGACCTGTCCGGTGATCGGCGCGATCAACTCGTTCACCGTCTTCACCGACTCGAGCTCGCCGAACGACTCGCCCTTCTCGACCTCGTCGCCGACGTCGGGCAGCTCGACCGCGATGATCTCGCCGAGCTCACCTTGCGCGTGCTCCGAGATGCCGAGATGAGCGCGCGAGCCCTCGACACGGAGCCAGAGATGATCCTAGGTGAACTTCAGCGTATCCGCCATGTGCGCAACCCGCGACCGCATGACCCTTATAGGTCGCGTCTTTTTCGTGTCAAGGGAATCCTCGCCATGCGCGTGGCGCTGAAACGAGAAGAGCCGGCTTGCGTGTTCCGCAAGCCGGCTCTTCTCTCTCCCCGCCCCCCACCACACCGAGATGGCAGGAACTGCTACGACCGCCACTCCAGCCCCGACGCGTCCCACGTCCTGCCGTCCTCCACGCCGTCCGCACGCCATGCGTCGCGCGGCGGTGGACCCGATCTCGACCGTAGCGCTACGAGCACCCGCTCGTGGCGCCGCAGTTGAGGCACTTGTAGCAAGCTGCCGTTGCGCACCATGATCGAGCCGCAGTCCGAGCAGCTCGGCGCATCCGCCTGCGGGCTGAAGCTGATCACGGTCGCGCGCGACGCCGGCTCCGCGCCCGACTTGCCCGCCGACGGTCGCCGCGGCCGGCGCCGCCGGCTCCGACGCCGTCTCGGTCGGCGTTCACGATGCCGACCGTCGCGCCGCTGCTCGGGCGAGAGGAAGCGCGCGCCGAGGAAGCGGAAGATGTAGTCGATCAGCGACTTCGCCATCGGGATGTCCGGGTTCTTCGTGAAGCCCGACGGCTCGAAGCGCACGTGGCTGAACTTGTTCACCAGCACCTCGAGCGGCACGCCGTACTGCAGCGCCATCGACGTGAGGATGCCGATCGTGTCCATCAGGCCGGAGATCGTGCTGCCCTCCTTGGCCATCTTGATGAAGATCTCGCCCGGCGTGCCGTCCTCGTAGAAGCCGACGTGGATGTAGCCCTCGTGGCCGGCGATGTCGAACTTGTGGCGGACCGACTGGCAGTCGTGTCGGCAGCCGCCGCCGCACCGGCCTGACGCCGGCGCCGCCTCGGCGCCGACGCCGCCTCCGCCGGCTTGGCCGGTGTTGAGCGGCTGCGTCCGCTTGCAGCCGTCGCGGTAGATCGCGACCGCCTTCAGCCCGAGACGCCACGCCTCGATGTAGGCCTCGCTCGATGTCCTCGACGGTGGCCTGCCGTCGGGCATGTTGATCGGTCTTCGAGATCGCGCCCGAGATGAACGGCTGCACCGCGCCCATCATGCGGATGTGGCCGAGGTGGTGGATCGAGCGCGCGCCCGCGCGCGGGCTTGAAGGCGCAGTCGAAGACCGGCGAGGTGCTCGTCCTGCAGCTGCGGCGCGCCCTCGATGGTCTCCTGCTCGTCGATGTACTCGACGATCTCCTGCACCTCGCGCGATCTCGTAGCCGAGCCGCCTGAGCGCGCGCGGCACCGTGTTGTTGACGATCTTCAGCATGCCGCCGCCGACCAGCTTCTTGTACTTGACGAGCGCGATGTCGGGCTCGACGCCGGTGGTGTCGCAGTCCATCATGAACGCGATGGTGCCGGTCGGCGCGAGCACCGTCGCCTGCGAGTTGCGGACGCCGTGCTCGCGCGCCGGCCGCGCAGCGCCTCGTCCCACGCCTCGCGCGCCGCGCGCAGCAGGTCGAGCGGCACGAGCGCCGGGTCGAGCTTGTGCGCCTGCGCGCGGTGCTTCTCGATCACGCGCAGCATGCGGCTCGCGGTTCGGCGCGTAGCCCGTCGTACGGCCCCAGCTCGCCGGCGATCCGCGCCGACTGGCAGGTACGCCTCGCCGCACATGAGCGCGGTGACCGCGCCGGCGTACTGCGCGCCCGGCCTCCGAGTCGTACGGGAGCCCGAGCGACATGAGCAGCGCGCCCAGGTTGGCGTAGCCGAGCCCGAGCTCGCGGAAGGCGTGCGCGTTCTGCGGTCGATCTCCGGCGTCGGGTAGCTCGAGTTGTCGACGACGATGTCCTGCGCCGTGATCAGCGACGTCGACCGCGTGGCGGAACGCGTCGACGTCGAAGTCGCCGGCCGTCGTCGACGAACTGCATCAGGTTCAGCGACGCCAGGTTGCAGGCGCGAGTCGTCGAGGTGCATGTACTCCGAGCACGGATTCGACGCGTTGATGCGGCCGGTGTTCGGGCAGGTGTGCCAGTCGTTGATCGTGGTGTCGAACTGCATGCCCGGGATCGCCGCAGGAGTGCGTCGCCTCGGCGATCATGCGCAGGAGGTCGCGCGCGCGGATAGGTCTCGGCACACCTCGCCGTTGGTGCACGAAGCGCGTCTCCATCGGCCGTCCCTCGAGCGCCGCGCTGCATGAACTCGTCGGTCACGCGCACCGAGTTGTTGGCGTTCTGGAAGAAGACCGAGCCGTAGGCCGGCGCCGTCGAGCGAGCCGTCGTAGCCGGCGGCGATGAGCGCCCAGGCCTTCCGCTCCTCCTCGGCCTTGCAGCGGATGAACTCGACGATGTCGGGATGGTCGACGTTGAGCACCACCATCTTGGCCGCGCGCCGCGTCTTGCCGCCCGACTTGATCACGCCCGCCGAGGCGTCGGCGGCGCGCATGAACGACACCGGCCCCGAGGCCGTGCCGCCGCCGCGCGAGCCGCTCCTGCGACGAGCGGATGCGCGACAGGTTCACGCCCGAGCCCGAGCCGCCTTTGAAGATGACGCCCTCGCTTGCCGGTACCAGTCGAGGATCGAGTCCATCGTGTCGTCGACCGAGAGGATGAAGCAGGCGCGAGCACTGCGGCTTCGGCTCGACGCCGACGTTGAACCACACCGGGCTGTTGAAGCGAGGCCTTCTGCTGCAGCAGCAGGTGGGTGAGCTCGTCGGCGAACGTCGCGGCGATCGGCCGGCGTGGCGAAGTAGCCCTGCGCGTCGCCCCACGCGCGGATGCGTGTCGACGACGCGGCCGATCAGCTGGCGCACGCTGCGCTCGCGCTGCGGCGTGCCGAGCGGGCCGCGGAAGTACTTCGACACCACGACGTTGGTGGCGAGCTGCGACCACGTCTTGCGGGCATCTCGACGTCGTGCTGCTCGAAGACGACCTCGCCCTTCTCGCCGTGGATCACGGCGCTGCGCCGTTCCCACTCGACTTGAGCGTAGGGGTCCGCTCCCGCCTCCGTGAAGTAGCGCAGCGCCGTGAGGCCGCGGCGCCGATCCACCGCCGGCGCCGCCTCGACCGGTGCACTCAATAGGTCGCGTCCCTTCCACCACCCGCTCCCCCGCAACCGCCCCGTTTTCCATCCTCATCCCCTCCGCTTGACCGTGTGCTCGCGACCCCGAACGGACCTGGCCTCGATTGGCTTTGGAATCAGGCATCTACACAATATCTAGTAGACGAGGGATCGTTGGTACACAAGTTGTAGCAGGCTTGTCAAGAAAAAAATGCGCTCCGGTAACACGATCGGACCCCGGAAATACCCGCACGCCGGCACCGCACCCCGCGGGCGCGTCCCGCGTGCCCAATTCGAGAGTCCTGTGATACGCAGGTCGCGATGCGCAAGCCCGGGCATCCGACCCCGATCAAGACACTGCTCGAGAGCTGCGTCGATCGCGCTGCCGGTGCACCGGGCGCGGCGGCGATCTGGCAGGTGTGGGAAACCTGCGTCGGCGCCGCCATCGCGCGCCGCGCGCAGCCGGTGCGCCTGCGCGGACGTACGCTTGATCGTCGCGGTGTCGAGCGCGCCGTGGATGCAGGAGCTGCAGCTCTTGAAGCCGACGATTCGCACCGAGCTCAACGCGCGTCTCGCTTCACCGTTGGTCGACGACCTGTTCTTCGTCCTGACTGCCGTCGGGGACGAGCCCGCGGAAGCCAGCCGCGAAACCGCGACGTCGACGCCGTGCCCACGTCCGCCCGCGGACACCGATCTCACGAGCCTCCCCGAAGGGTTGCGCGAGGGCTTCGGCGAGCTGCTCGCCGCCTGGGAGCGACGGGCCCGCGACTAGCGACCCTCGCGTGCACCGAAAGCCAGCGCCATGACGACCGCCCGCGATGCGTACGCCGACGTGAGGGGGCTCCGCCTCCACTACCTCGACTGGGGAACCTCCGGACTGCCGCCGCTCGTCTGTCTGCACGGCATCACGCAGACCGCGCACAGTTGGGACGAGGTGGCGCCGGCGCTCGCCCGCACCCACCACGTGCGGGCGCTCGACCAACGTGGACACGGCGAATCATCGTGGGCGCCCGACGGCGACTATCGGATCGAGACCCAGAGCGGCGACGTCGAGCAGTTCCTCCCCACCGTCGGCGCCGCGCCGGCGGTGCTGGTGGCGCTGTCGATGGGCGGCCTCAACGCCATGACGCTCGCGGCGCGCGCGCCGTCGCTGGTGCGCGCGCTCGTCGTGGTGGACATCGCGCCCCAGGTCGAGCGCAAGGGTGTCGAGGCGATCCGCAACTTCGTCGCCGCCACCGACGAGCTCGACTCGTTCGAGGCGTTCGTCGAACGCGCCCACGCTTTCAACCCACGCCGCTCGCTCGACAACATTCGCGATCGCCTGCGCCACAACTTGCGTCAGCTGCCGACCGGGCGCTGGACGTGGAAGTACGATCCCGCGCTGCGCGACCCGCACGCGGCTGAGTGGCGGAATCGGCGACCTGTGGGAGCGCGTGAAGGACATTCGCTGCCCGATGCTGATCGTGCGCGGCGGCGAGAGCGACGTCCTCGCGCCCGAGGTCGCCGAGCGTCTCGGCCGGCCTGGTCAACGCCGAAGTGCGCACCGTGCCCGGCGCGAGCCACTCGGTCATGGGCGACAACCCGAGCGGCTTCCTCGCCGCCGTCGAGCCCTTTCTCGCCTCGTTGCCGCCGGTTTGACGTGCGTGGCGTTGGCGGCGCGCACGTGTGGGGGGCCGACGGGCGAATTTCTGGCTGAGCCCGGCGGCCCCCCACACAAGCGCCGCCTCACGACGCGGTCTCCGCATGATCGCACTCCAAGAGCTCAGCAAGAGCTACGGCGAGACGACCGTCGTCGATCGGCTCTCGCTGACGGTCGAGCGCGGCGAGTTGCTGGTACTGCTCGGCGGGTCGGGCAGCGGCAAGACCACCACGCTCAAGATGGTCAATCGCCTGATCGAGCCGAGCGGCGGGCGGGTGCTCATCGACGGCGAGGACGTCGCCGCGATGTCGCGCCGCACGAGCTCAGGCGCCGGATCGGGTACTGCTTCCAGCAAGTCGGGCTCTTCCCGCATCTGAGGTCGGCGGAGAACATCGGCGATCACGCCGCACCTGCTCGGGTGGGACGAGGGCCGGATCGCCAAACGCGTCGACGAGCTTCTCGAGCTGGTCGAGCTTGCACCCGCTGACTTTCGCGATCGGCGGCCGCGTGAGCTCTCGGGCGGACAACAGCAGCGCATCGGCGTTGCACGCGCGCTCGCCGCCGAGCCGGCGCTGATGCTCCTCGACGAGCCCTTCGGCGCCCTCGACCCCCTGACCCGGGATCGTCTGCAGCAGTCCTTCCGACAGATCCGTAGCCGACTCGGCGTGACCGCCATCTTCGTCACCCACGACATGGTCGAGGCGTTGCTTCTCGGCGACCGCATCGCGGTACTGCACGAGGGGCGGCTCGCCCAGATCGGCACACCGGCGGAGCTGTTGCGTCGACCCGCCAGCGACTACGTGCGCCAGTTGCTCGGTACGCCCGTCAGGCAGGCGCGGGCACTCGACGCGCTGGTCCGGGACGCGTGAACACGCGCGATGCGGGCCAGCGATGAGTGAGCAGTTGGCGCTGCTCCCGGGCTTTCTCACCGCCCACCTCGAGCTGGCGCTCGTGGCGTTGCTGATCGGCACCGCCGTCAGCGTGCCGCTCGGTCTCTGGGTCACGCGCCACCCGCGCAGCGAGCGGTTGGTGCTCGGGATCGCCAGCGTCATCCAGACGATCCCGAGCCTGGCGCTGCTCGCGATCATGGTTCCGGCCCTGGCGGCGCTCGGCGCGCTCAGCGCGCGCGCGCTCGGGCTCGAGATCTCGAGCATCGGCTACCTCCCCGCGATCATCGGCCTCACGCTCTACAGCATCCTGCCGATTCTCCGGAACACGGTGATCGGGATCTCCGGAGTCGACCCGGCCCTGGTCGAGGCCGCGCGCGGCGTCGGCATGACCGAGCGCCAGCGTCTCCGTCTGGTCGAGTTGCCGCTCGCGCTGCCGGTGATCGTCGCCGGCATCCGGACCGCGACCGTGTGGGTCGTCGGCATCGCGACGCTCTCGACACCGGTCGGCGCCCCGAGCCTCGGCAACTACATCTTCAGCGGCCTGCAGACCCGCAACTCGACGGCGGTCCTGGTGGGCTGCGTCGCCGCGGCGGCACTGGCGCTGGTGCTCGACGCGCTGGTGCACGCGCTCGAGGTCGGCGTTCAGCGGCGGCGGCGCGCCGTGATCGTGGCGACGCTCGGCGCGCTCGGTCTCCTCTATGCCTACACCGCCGCCAGCCTGGCGTCAGGCGTCCTGCGTCACGACACCGCGCAGGTCACCATCGGCTCCAAGACCTTCACCGAGCAATACATCGTCAGCGAGATCATGGCCGGGCAGATCACGCGCTCGGTTGGTGTGCCGACGCGCGTCCTGCCGTCGCTCGGCTCCACGGTCGCGTTCGACGCGCTCCGCAGCGGCGCCATCGACGTCTACGTCGACTACTCGGGGACCATCTGGGCGACCGTGATGAAGCGCAGCGACGTCCCCGCCGACCCGAAGACCGTGCTCGCCGAGGTCGGGCGCTATCTCGCCGATACGCACGGCATCACCTTGATCGGCGCGCTCGGCTTCGAGAACGCCTACGCCCTCGCCATGCGTGCGGCGCACGCGCGCACGCTCGGCGTCACCCGCATCAGCGAGCTCACGGCGCACGCGGCCGGGCTCGAAATCGCCGGCGACTACGAGTTCTTCAGTCGCCCGGAATGGGCGGCGCTCCGGAAGGTCTATGGCCTGAGCTTCCGCGCCCAACGCAGCATGGACTCCTCCCTCATGTACCAGGCGGTCGCCGCGGCGCAGGTGGACGTGATCACGGCGTTCTCGACCGACGGCCGCATCGCCGCGCTCGATCTCGTCGTACTCGACGACGATCGACGCGCCATCCCACCCTACGACGCGATCATGCTCGCCAGCCCACGCCTGGCGCGCGACCAGCCGCGTGTCGTCGCGGCGCTCGCCGCTCTCGCCGGCACCATCGACGCGCCGACGATGCGGCGACTGAACGCCGCCGTCGATCAGGGCGGCGAGAACCCGGCAGCGGTGGCGCGCGCTTTTCTCGATCGGCTCGCGGCGCGCTGAGACGCACGCTTCACGGCGCCGCGCCGCCCGCCGCGAGGTCGCGCCGGGGTTCACCCCTGCCGCGCACGCAAGCGATCGAGAAAGACGCGCATCTCTTTTCCCGCCTGGAGGTCGCCGGTGGTGTCGGCGACCGCAATGCCACGCTCCCACACGTCGCCGGCTTCGCCGTCGCGTCCGACCTGGTCGAGCGCGACCCCGAGATAGCGGTAGGCGACGGTGTAGCGGGGGTCGACCGCGATCACCTTCTCGAGATGCGGAAGGGCGTCGTCCGGAAGGCCGGCGTCGAGGTACTCCTTGCCGAGCGTGAAGCGCAGCAGGGTGTCATCGGGCTCGTCGGCGAGCAGCTCAAGAAGGTCGTGAATGCGCTCCGAGGGCATCGCCGCTCCTTTCTGGCGCCGCGACCGGCGGCGGAAAGACGAACCGTTCGTGCTCGGCCGCATCCACACCCTGCTCGACGAGCGCCGGCACGTCGAGCAACGCCTCGGCCGCCTCGACCTCGCCCGTGGTCGCGTGCGTCGTCGGATGCGGAGGGACGAAGAGCGAGCAGCAGTCCTGATCGGGGAGGATCGAGGTGGCGAACGTCCCGATGCGCTCCGCCTGGGCGATGATCTCGCTCTTGTCCATCCCGACCAGCGGGCGGAGCACGAACGCCGGGGTGGCGGCGTCGACGACTTGCATGTTCTCGATGGTCTGCGACGCCACCTGTCCCAGGCTCTCGCCGGTCACGAGCGCGCGGCTCTGGCGACGCGCGCCCAGCACGGCGGCGATGCGCAGCATCATGCGACGATAGAGCACGACGCGGTGGGTGCGCGGCACACGCGCCACGATCTCCGCCTGGATGGCGCCGAACGGCACCACCCAGAGATCCGAGCGCAACTGGAAGTGCGTCAGGTGCGCGACCAGCTCGCGCGCCTTCTCGAGGCTCGCGCGGTTGGTGTACGGACCGCCGTGAAAGTGCACGAACGAGACCCGGCACCCGCGCTGCATCATGCGATACGCGGCGACCGGCGAGTCGATGCCGCCGGAGAGCAAGCAGGTGACCCGCCCGCTGATCGAGACCGGCAGACCGCCGGGGCCGGCGATCTTGCCCGCCGACACGAACGCGCAGCGCGGCAGGATCTCGACCGTCACGGTGAGATCGGGCGCGTCGAGATCGACCGCGGCTCCGGTGGCCGCCTGTACGGCGGCGCCGAGCACGGTGTTGAGCGCCGGCGAGGTGAGCGGAAACTGCTTGTTCGCACGCCGTGTGGTGATGCGGAAGGACGTGAAGCGCTCGCCGGCGACCGCGCCGAGGACGGCTTCCCGGATGGCGTCGAGATCGAGCGCGCTCTCGACCGCGATCGAGAAATTGGCGACCCCGAACGTGCGTGCGATGCGCGTGCGGATCTCGTCGTCGGCCGCATCCGCGGCGAGCCAGAGCACGATCCGCCCCGGAAGGCTCTGGGCGCCGCGCACCCCGAGGCCGGCGGTGGACTCGCGCAGGTTGGAGACCAGACGCGCCACGAAGCGCTGCCGGTTCCCGCCCTTGAGTGCGATCTCGTGATAGCGCACCACCGCGCAGCGCATGGCGGCGACGATAGCACCGCCCTTCCGGCGGCGCGAATCGTCGTATACAGACGTGGTCGATGGACTGGCGCAAGCTCGAGACCTCGCGTCCTGTCGCTCCCGCGCTCGCGATCTCCGAGATTCGACCGAGCGTCCGCGACTTCACGCAGTACCTCGGCGTCGGCCGTCGCAGCATCGCCCTCGTGCCGCTCATCGGACATCGCGACCCCGCCACCGGCGCTCCGTTCGCCGCGCTCGACTTGGCAGCCTTCGCGACCGCCGCCGACGAGCTCGAGATCGCCGGCATCGCAGTCGCCACCGAGCCCACGATTCTCGGCGGGCGGCTCGAGGATCTGACCGCGGTAGCGGCCGCGGCGTCGGCGCCGGTGCTGCGCTACGACTGCGTCAGCGACGACAAGCGCCTGTACGAGTCGCGCGCCGCCGGCGCCGACGCGATCCTGGTGCCGGTCGAGGTCGCGGCCGACGCGCTCTCCCGGCTCGTCACCCTCGCGCGCGGGCTCCACGTCGTCGTGGTCGCCGAGGTGGCGACGATCGACGAGTGCGAGGCGGCGTTGCGAGCGCGTGCTCCGGTCATCGCCCTCGCGGCCGGTCGCCTGGCGCTGGCGTCGCAGATCCCTCCCCGCATCCCGGTACTGGCGCAGGACGGCGTCGCCGACCCGAACGGCCTCGAGCGTCTCCTCGGCGTCGTCGACGGCGTGATCATCGGCAGCGCCATTCTCGCGGCGCCCGACCCCGCCGCCCGTCTCGCCGAGTTCGTGGAGGCCGCCGCCGAGGTCGGCGCGTGAACGAGCTCCTGTCGCGCCTGCGCGCGGCGCTCCGCGCCACGACGCCGCGCGACGACGCACCGCCCGGGATCGCGTCGGCGGTACTGGTTCCGCTCTTCGAGAGCGAAGGCGCACTGCATCTCCTCTACACCAAGCGCAGCGAGGATCTGCCGCACCACCGCGGACAGGTCGCGTTCCCGGGCGGGCGTCACGTCGCCGACGCCGACGGCACGTTGCTCACCACCGCTCTGCGCGAGACCGAAGAGGAGATCGGCGTCGACCCTGGACACGTCGACGTGCTCGGTCCGCTGACGCCGATCCATACGTTCAGCTCGAATTTCCGCATCAGCCCGTTCGTCGGCGTGATCCCGCATCCCTACGCGTTCCGGCCGAACCCCCACGAGGTGAGCGAGCTTTTCTCCGTCCCGCTCGAGGTCCTGCTCGACCCCGCGACCGTGTCCCAGGAGCAATGGACGTACGAAGGTCGCGCCGTCTCGGTGACGACCTACCGCCACGGCGATCACGTGATCTGGGGCGCGACGCAGACGGATCACCGAGACGCTCCTCGACCTGCTGCGCGCGCTCAGCGCCGGCGGTTGAGCCGGCCGTTCGGCGACAACTCAATTGACAGCGTGAAACGCCGCCCGTAAGGTGCCGGCGGAGGGATGGGGATGCGGTCGGCGCGCAACCGCGAGCAGCGTGAGGGAATCTGGCGTCGTCGCCTCCGCCTGCTGGCCGTGCTCACGGTGGTGATCGCGGTCAGCGTCCTCGCCTGGACGAAGTTCGAGTGGACGCGTCCCGACGCGGAGCTCGTCCGCCCCATCGCCGCGCTCGGACGGGCGAGCGCGCTCGAGATCCGTCTGCACGACGCTCGCACCGGCCTCGCACGCAGCCGCGTCGAGATCGAGAGCGGGGGCGGCGCACTCACGGTGCTCGACGCCAGACAATACCCGTCAGGCTCGTGGTTCGGAGGGGGCGTCCACGAGACCACGCTCACGCTCCCGCTGCGCGCCGCCGAGCTCAAGATCCCCGAGGGACCGGCGACGCTGCGCGTGTACGCCGACGACTACTCGTGGCTGCGCTGGTTTCGCGGCGAGCGCCCGGCGCTCGAGAGCCCGGCCACCATCGATCTCACGGCGCCCACGCTCGAGGTGCTCTCGACCGAGCACTACGTGAAGCTCGGCGGCGCCGAGTTCATCCTCTACAAGGCCGCGGCCGACAGCGTGCGCAGCGGGGTTCAGGCCGGCGGCTATTTCTTTCCGGGCACGGCCGGCCTCTTCGACGATCCCGCGATCAGTGCGGCGCTGTTCGCGGTCCCGCAGGACCTCGACCTGAAGGTGGTTCCCAAAGCGGTCGCGGAGGACGCGGCCGGCAATCGTCGCGAGGTCACGTTCCACACGATCATCAGGCCGCGGCGCTTCGCCGAGAAGACCCTCGATCTCGACGATGCCTTTCTCGAGCGCAAGGTGCCGGAGATCCTCACCGCCAGCGGATTGGCTCCGGAACCCGATCTCTTGAAGGGCTACCTCACCATCAATCGCACGCTCCGCAAGGCGAGCGAGGAGCGCATCCGTGCCGTCACGGCCAACTCGGCGAAGACGCCGCTCTGGGACGGCGCCTTCCTCCGGCAGCCGAACAGCGCGCCGCTGTCGGGCTTCGCCGACCGTCGCTCGTACGTCTACAAAGGTCAGGTCATCGACAACCAGACCCATCTCGGTTTCGATCTGGCGTCGCTGCGCCAGAGCCCGGTCACGGCCGCGGCCACCGGCACGGTGGTATTCGCGGAGGCGCTCGGGATCTACGGCGAGGCGGTGATCCTCGATCACGGCTTGGGCTTGTTCTCGCTCTACGGCCATCTGAGCGCGATCACCGTGCAGGTGGGCGCGACCGTGCAACGCGGTGACACCCTCGGACGCACCGGCGAAACCGGGCTCGCGGGCGGCGATCACCTGCACTTCAGCGTCATGCTCCATGGCACCCACATCGATCCCGTCGAGTGGTGGGACGGGAAGTGGATCCGCGATCACGTGACCGCCAAGCTCGACGCCTACCCGCGCACCACCGTCACGGCGCGCCGAGACGCCGAGCATTGAGCCGGCCGGACGACGCTCTCCTGAATGCCGGCCGGGAGGCGCTGCGCGCCGCCGGCCTCAGCGACGACGAGACCGCACCGGAGCCGTTGCTCGCGCTCGCGGGCCGCGAAGCCGCGATCGATCTCGCGATCGTGGAGCGTCTCGGTCGTGTCCCGTCGGACGACCGGGCGAGCGCGCTCCGCGACCTCGCCAGCGCCGCCGAGCAGCGGGGTTGGAAGGCCGCCGCCAAGGAAGCGCGCCGCGCGCTCTACCGCTTCACGCAACGCGGCGTCGCCGTCCCGGCGGCACCGGCTCCGGCGCCGGTGACGCGCCGGCTGGTTGCGAGCAACCTCGAGGGTCACGTCTCGGCCATCGACGGACGTGGTGACCGTCTGGTGTGGCTCACCCGGCCACAGCGCGAGGGCGGATTGGTCGTGATGACGGCGGTTCTCAACGAGCCGGGCGGCCTGCGCGACGTCGCGATCGCCGAGCTCACCCGCAAGACGCTCCGTCGCATGGAGCGTGACCTCGCGACCCAGCACCGCCTGCGCATGGTGCCGGCCGACGGCGCCTATTGCGATGCGCTGCTCTTCGAGGGCTTCACGCGCGCGCGCGCCGCCGGGACGGCCGGTATCGGCGAGTATCCAGCCTATCGTACGCGTCTCGTCGCGACCGGCCCCGCGGCCCTCGAACCGCCGCTGATCGCGCGCGTCGCCGACCCCGCCGCGCTCGCGTCGGCCGATGCCGGCACACGCGCGGTGGCGCTCCTCGACGAGATCGAGTTCGCGACCTGGGGGCTCGAGCGGGCGACGCTCGCCCCGTACCTCGCCGAGATCACCGCCGTGCGCGAGAGCCCGCTGGTACTGAGCCGCCCGCAGCAGGAGGAACGAGCGCGCGCCGTCGTGCTCCGCGCGCTGCACGAGGTGTTCGGCGGCGACCAGGCGACCGTCTACCGCCGGCGTCTGGAGGAGATGGCCTACTATCTCCACGCTACCGGTCGCCGTGAGCTCGCGCTCGCCGCCGCGGCGACGGCGCGCGCGATCGGCGAGAGCACGCGCGGCGGCGAGGGGATCCCGTTCTGCGAGGCGCTGATCCAACGCAGCTTCGCGCCGTTGCTCGCCGAGGACGCCGCGCGCGCAAAGACCGAAGCCGAGAGCTCGGTGCTGGTACGTCCGGGCGCGCCGGCGCCGCGCGGCGCACCGAGGCGCCCCATCGGCGGGTAGTACCCTCTCGCCTCAGAACACCGAAGCCGGAAGCTTCACGTCGGCGCGCGCCCAGGCGGTCGCGAACGCCTGCTCGGTGGCGGCGGCCGACTCGTCCTTGCCTTGCTGGCGCAGGCTCGTGGCGAGCCCGTACAACGTCCAGCCGTTCTTGGGCGTGATCTCGAGCTGCTTGCGGTAGACCACCTCGGCATCGCGCGGCCGACCGGCACGCAGCAACGCGCGCCCGAGCCCGTCACGCACCGGAAAGTACCACTGCGGCGGCTCGGAGTAGGTGAGCTTGTCCTGCAAAGTGGCGGCGCGGGTGAGGCTCGCGATCGCGCTGCGCCAATCACCGCGCGCCGCGGCGATCTCGCCTTCGAGCACCTTGGCGGCAATGCGGAGCAACTGCTGAGCGCTGGTCTGCACCGAGACCAGCATCAGCTTCTGCATCGCTTCGGTTTCCGCGACGCTCGCGACCTGCCGTCGCTCGGCTTCGGCTTCGTCGACCTGGCCCTTGGCGAGCATCGCCATGCCGCGCACGTACCGCCACATCGCACCCGCGTAGCGGAACTCGGAGGGCGGCGGTGGTTGGGCGAGGATCTCGTCCCAACGTCCGAAGCGCGCCAGCGTGAAGAGGTAGGTGGGCAGCATCTCCTCGAGGAACGGAAACTCGCGCACGCGCTCGGGCGGGATGAACTCGACCATCTTGCGCGCGGTGCCGAGGGCGAGCTGGCTCCGGCCGTCGAAGCTCGCCGCCGACCACAGGAAGTGAATGTTGTGCGGGTAGTACATGGCCGGGTAGAAGCCCTGCACCATGCACTGCGCGAGGTACGACTCGTCGGCCTTGGCCGCGAGCTCGTTGGCGCGCACCGCATCGTCGTAGCGCCCCACCCGGATGTAGATGTGGGCCGGCATGTGCACGAGGTGCCCGGCGCCGGGCAACAGCGGTTGCAGCCGGTCGGCCGCCGCCTCGGCGCGCGCCGGCGAGTCCGACGCCTCGACGGCGTGGATGTAGTAGTGCAGCGCTCCGGGATGCTCGGGGTCGCGCGCCAGCACGCTCTCGAGCGTCGTGGTCACCTCACGGGTCGCCGGGCGCGGCTTGCGGTTCTTGTCGTAGTAGTTCCACGGCATCGTATCCATGACGGCCTCGGCATAGATCGTCTGCACGTCGAGGTCGTCGGGGTGGGCACGCGCGACTTTGCGCATGGCGTCGGCGAACGCCTTGTCGAGCGGCGCCCGATCCTTCACCGGCTTCTCCACGTAGCGGGCGCTGAGCGCCCCGATCATCGCCTGCTCCTTCGGGCTCGCGCCACCGGCGAGTCGGCGGGCGTTCTGCAGCGCCGCCCACGCGGCCGGCACGTCGGCGTCGTCCATGGGCTTGTTGATGTTCGGCCCGAGCGCGAGCGCCTCGCCCCAGAAGCACATCGCGCACGCCGGATCGAGCCGTTGTGCCTCACGGAACGAGCGCACCGCCTCGGCGTGGTTGAAGGCATAGGTGAGCCGCAGTCCCTGATCGAAGTAGCGCTGGGCGAGGTCGGAGCGGGTGGTGACCGCGTAATGGTGGTCGCCGAGGTCGTTGAACAGCGGCGCGGTCGCGCCGGGAGGAATCACGCGTCTCCCGGACTCGGCCGGCACCAGGCCGGCCGGCGGTGTGGTGGCGCGACGCGTACACGCGCTCGCGGAGAACGCCAGCGCCAGCAGTGCGACGGGGACACCGAGAGCTCAGCATCTCTTCCACATCTCCTAGAGTGGATCACCATTCCCTCGGTCGCGCACTCGACCGGGATCTCGCCGGAGCGCGCCCGCATCTCACGACCGAGGTGCATGAGCACGACGCGGCGGCAGTCGAGCTTGGGCAGCATCGTCTGGAGCTCGCGGTACTCGATGTGCCGGCCCATCGCGCCCTCGTACGCGGTGCACTCGCACAGGAAGAGATCGACGCCGCGGGCGAGCTCGAAGAAGCGATCGATCCAGGGTGAGTCGCCGCTATAGAGGACGCGCTTGCCGTTGGCCGTGAAGCGCAGCGCGAGCGCCGTATCCTCGATCTGGTGCGGCACCCGCACGGGGAAGATCTCGACGTCTGCGAGCGTCGTCGGCGTCTCGGGAACGAGCTCGACGAAGCGCAGCTCGAAGCGGATCGCACCGACGTCGATGTCGCGGTAGAGCGCGCGAAACAGCTCCCACACCCGCTCCTCGATGCCCGGAGGACCCACCACCGTCAGCGGGCGCTCGCGCGGACGCTCATACATGTACTCGAGCAAGAGGAATGGCAGCCCGCCGAAGTGGTCGCCATGGAGGTGGCTCACGACCACGAAATCGAGGCGCGCGGTATCGATGCTTTGTTGCTTCATCCCGAGGAGCACGCCCGGGCCGCAGTCGACCAGGAACGTCGAACGGCCGGTCTCGAGGAGATACGTCGCGTTCAGGTGGCCGCCGCTGCAAAACGCGTCCGCGGCCCCGAGCACGGTGACGTCGAGCTTCGCGGTGGCGCGTTTGGTCTCGGCCATCAGCGGTCTTTAGCGCCATCCCGCGCCGCAAGGCAACGGACGTGCGATGCCGCATACCCGCACGTCAGCAGCTTGGCCCGCAGCGTCACCCTGATGACGACCGTCAACAGCGCTTGGCGCAGCAGCCCGCGCAGGCGCTGCCTCGGGACCGAAAGTCGGCGCGCCACGCGTGGCACTTGCCTTGCTGATCGACCACCGCATGCTGCTGCGCATCGCCGCCACCGCCCTCACCTTGATCCTCTTGATGTCGGCCCCGGCCAAGGCGACGACCATCGTCATGATGAGCGACGAGGCCCTGGCCCTGGGCTCGGACGCGATCGTGGCCGGCACCGTCGTCGGCCTGACGAGCACGCGCAACGACGCCGGCGGCATCGACACCTACGTCACGCTCGAGCCGACGGAGGTATTGAAAGGGTACGTGCCCGCCGCAACGGTGACGATCCGCGAGCATGGGGGGCGCGTCGGCGACGACGAGCAATGGCTGTACGGCAATCCGACCTACGCGCTCGGCGAGTCGGTGATCGTCTTCCTGCGCCAGGACGAGAGCGGCTTCCTGCGTACCAATCAGATGGCGCTCGGCAAGTTCTCGGTGGCACCCGACGCCGACTCGGGCGAGCTCACCGCGGCACGCTCCCTCGACGAGGCGGACGTGATCGTGATGGGCGGCGCCGCCCTGCAGAGCCGCCGGCCCGGCGACCGTCGCTCGGCGGCGGGCTTCAAGCGCCACCTGCGCGACGTCGTGAAGCACCAGCCGGTTCCGGCGTTCCGGGCCCCGATGGCGGCGGAGGCCGCCCTGCCGAGCGAAGGCGAAGACGCCGAGGAGTTCAAGCTCTTCAACAACACGCGCTGGTTCGAGCCCGACAGCGGCCAGCCGGTGCGTTTCATGATCGATCAGGCCGGAGACCCCAAGCTCGGTTTCGCGACCACGCAGGCCGCGATGCTCGCCGCGTTCGCGGCGTGGACCAACGTGCCGACCGCGTCGCTGGTGCTGCAGTCCGGCGGCACCGCGCCGGCGGCACCGTTCGCGTGCGACGGCACGAACCGCATCGTCTTCAACGACCCCTTCAACCAGGTGACCGATCCCAGCGGCTGCGGCGGCATCCTCGCGATCGGCGGCTACTGCGCCAGCGGCAACACCAAGGTCGTGAATGGCGTCACCTTCCGGCAGATCGTCGAGGGCGACATCACCTTCAACAACGGCTGGGGGAACTGCGGATTCTGGAACCAGTGCAACGTCGGGGAAGTCGCGACGCACGAGGTCGGACACACCATCGGTCTCGCGCACTCGACCGAGAACACGGCGACCATGTACGCCTACGCGCACTTCGACGGCCGTTGTGCCTCGCTCGCGCCCGACGACGCGGCCGGCGTGAGCTTCATCTATCCGCAGGCGGGCGGCAGCCCGACGACCGCGACACCGACCCCGACGACGGCGCCGACGCCTGCCCCACCCGACGCGGACCGCGACGGCATCGCGGACGCCGGCGACAACTGCCCGGCGACCGCGAACCCGGACCAGAGTGACGTCGACGGCGACGGTGACGGCGACGCCTGCGACAACTGCGTCGCGATCGCGAATCCCGACCAGATTCCCAGCGACGCCTGCGGCCTGCTGACGTTGCAGCGCATGCGCATCCGTCTGGGCACCGACCCGAGCATCGACGACGACACGCTCACGATGGCCGCCAAGCTCGACGCTGGTGTCGGCACGACCTCGGTGGACGAGATCATGGGCCAACCCGTCACGCTCATCCTGAGCGATTCCGACAACAACCCTATCGTCGAGCTGGCGATCCCGGGGGACGCCTGGAAGGTGAATCGCCGCCGCACCGCGCTCGCGTTCCGCGATCGCACTGGTCTGCTCCTCGGCGGGCTCACACGCGTGAAGCTGCGCTCGCGCGACGGCGTTCGCTACCACTTCACGGCCACCGCCAAGAATCTCGACCTCGAGGGCAGCGCCGCGCCGGAGTTGATGATCACCCTCGACATGGGCGGGCGCGACTACGTGAGCGCGAGCGGGTGCGAGTCCAACCGCGCGGCGACGCGCATCAGCTGCGCCAGCGCTAACGGCTCACGGCTGACACTCGCGCCCGGCCAACGAGGTGTGGGTGTGCCGACGGCACCCCCCTCGTCGCCACGCGTGCACTCGCTAGCTCGCTCCAGCGTCAGTTGCTAAAACCGCCGTGTCCATGCCAAGCGGGGTCAAGGTCCGCCGCGCGCGCCGCGCCGACTTCGCGCGGGTGCGTGCACTGCTGGGCGCGGGTGGCCCGGCCCCGCGTGCCGAGCTGAAGCGGTTTCGGCGTCTGGTGTCGACCCTGCGCGAGGATCTCTACGTCGCCGAGCGCGAGGGCGAAGCGGCCCTGGTCGGCCTCGCGGTGGTCGTCTACGCGCGCGGCCTCGGCCCGCCGACCGCGGTGGTGCGCTGCCTCTTCTGCGCCTCCGAGGCGATCGCCGACGTGCTGCTCGCGTGGGCGCGGGCGCGAGCGTGTGCGCGCGGCTGCACGCGGCTCGAGGTCCAGCTCGCGCCCGGCGATGAGGCCGCGCCCGCGAGTCTCGGGGCGTCGCTGGTCGGCGCCGGCTGGCACGAGGGTCCGCGCACGCTCGTACGGACACTCGGCACATGAGCAGCCCCGCTCCCAGCGTACCGTCTTCCCGCCTGGCACGCGTGCTCGCCTCGTTTCGCGGCCGCTTCGGATCGGCGGAGGGCGAGCGCATCGCAGCCTTCGCGAGCGCGCTCTTCGGCAAGGACGCCGGCGACTACCTCTCCGAGCTCGGCGAGGACGAAGCGGGCACGCTCGCGGCGCGCGCGTTCCGCTTCTTCGCGGAAGGCGGCCCCGTCCCGCGCGTGCGGGTATTCACGCCGACCTTCGCCGTCGACGGCTGGGAGGGCACCGGGACGGTGGTAGAGACGGTGATGCCCGATCGGCCGTTCATCGTCGACACCGTCCGCGAATACCTGCGCAGCGAGGGCTTCGAGCTCCGTCACCTCCTCCATCCGTTGTTCGCGACCGACCGCGCACCGGTGGCCGCCGCGCGCACGCAAGGTGTGCTGCGCGACTTCGCCGCGCTCGAAAGCGCGGCCGAGCACGAGTCCTTCATGCACGCCGTGCTCGAGACCCTCCCGCCGGAGCGCCTGCCGGCGCTCGAGGCCGCGATCGCCGAGCGACTCGGCGACGTGCTGCTGGTCACCGACGACTTCCAGGCGATGCTCGACCGCGCCGAGGCGGTGGCGCAGACGATCGACGCCTACAAGGGCGGGGGCATCAGCTGGGACGAGGAGGTCCAGGAGGTGGAGGACCTGCTGCGCTGGCTGGCGCGCGGCGGCTGCGTGTTCCTCGGCTACCGCAGCCTGTCACTCGAGGAGGAGGGCGGCACGACCGTGTTGCGCATCGACCCCGACTCGGGTCTCGGCCTGCTGCGCAAGCAGGAGCGCTCGCACTACGCCGCCCCCACACCGGTCGCCGAGATCCCCGAGCCTTTTCGCAGTCGCATCGTCGGCGGACCGCTGCTCATCATCGCCCGCACGGCCGCCTACTCGCCGGTGCACCGCCACGCCCGCATGGACTACGTCGGCGTGAAGAAGCTCGACCGCCAGGGCAAGGTGCGCGGCGAGCACCGCTTTCTCGGACTGCTCACGAGCAAGGCGTACGCCGAGGAGTCGGCGGAGATCCCGATCCTGCGCCGCCGCCTCTCCCAGATCCTGCAAGCGGAGCACATCGTGCGCGGACTCGCACGATCACAAGGAGATCGTCGCGATCTTCAACAGCATGCCGAAGACGGAGCTGTTCTCCGTCCCGGTCGAGGAGCTGCGCGCCGACATCCGGACGATCATGGCGATCCGGCGCAGCGGCGACGTGCACGTGACGCTCCGCCCCGACGCGCTCGAGCGCGGCGTCGCCGTGATGGTGATCATGCCGCGTGACAAGTTCTCGGGCGCCTTGCGTGCCGGCATTCAAGACCTGCTGGTAGCGCGCTTCGAGGGCCAGGTGATCGACTATCATCTGGCGCTCGGCGAGAGCGATCAGGCGCGCCTGCACTTCTTTCTGACCGCCGATCGCGAACGCGTCCACGCGGTGCGCTGGGAAGACCTCCGCCACGAGATCGCCGAGCTGGCACGCACCTGGGACGACCGCCTCGCCGAGCGTCTCGTGGCGCTGCACGGCGAGACCAGGCGGCCGAATGCTCGGGGCGCGCTACGCCGAGGCGCTTCCCGAGGAGTACAAGGCCTCGACCGACATCGCGACGGCGGTGAACGACATCCGCCACGTCGAAGAGCTGCGCGACGGCGTGACCACGCGCGTCGACATCGCCAACCCGATCGGCATCCGCGACGAGCGCTTCACCGCCATCAAGCTCTACCTGCGCGGCGAGCAGCTCGTGCTCTCCGAGATCATGCCGGTGCTCGAGAATCTCGGCCTCAGGGTGTTCGCCGAGGACCCCGTCACGATTCCCGCGCTCGACGACGCGCCGATCCATCTCCACACCTTCTTCGTGCAGGATACGGCCGGCAACCGCCTCGACGTGCGCCGGCACGGTGAGCGTCTGGCGGCGGCGCTGTTGCGCGTGCGCAGCGGCCGCGTCGAGAACGACGCGCTCAACCGTCTGGTGCTCGCCGCCGGACTCGACTGGGAGGTCGTCGACCTGCTGCGCACCTACTGCCACTATGCCTTCCAGATCAACGCCGCGCCGAGTCGCCGGGCGCTGATCGACGCGCTCGTCGGCCATCCGGAGTCGGCGGCGTTGCTGGCACGCCACTTCGCGGCGCGTTTCGCGCCCGCCGCCGGTCCCGGCGCGAGCGAAGCCGGCGCGGGCGAGCCGGCGCCGGCGCGCGAGCGCGCCGAGGCCGCGCGCACACGCCAGGCCTTTCTCGGCAGCCTCGATGCGGTGCAGAGCATCGGCGAGGACCGGATGCTGCGCGCGCTCCTCGGCCTGGTCGACGCCACCGTCCGCACGAACTTCTACCGCGTGCGGGCGCGCGACGGCGACTACATCGCGCTCAAGCTGGCGTGTGCACGCATCGAGGAGATGCCGAAGCCGCGGCCGCTCTACGAGATCTTCGTGCCAGCCCGCGGATGGAGGGCGTGCACCTGCGCGGCGGCAAGATCGCGCGCGGCGGCATCCGCTGCAGCGACCGCCACGACGATTTCCGCGCCGAGATCCTCGGTCTCATGAAGACCCAGATCGTGAAGAACGCGGTGATCGTCCCGGTGGGCGCCAAGGGCGGCTTCATCGTCAAGCGCGCCACGCGGCGGCGCCGGCGCCGTGACCGACGCCTATTCGCACGTTGATCCGCGGCATTCTCGATCTCACCGACAACATCGCGGGCGATCACGTCGTCCATCCCGCCGGCCTCGTGTGCTACGACGAGGAGGATCCCTATCTCGTCGTCGCCGCCGACAAGGGCACGGCGACGTTCTCGGACCTCGCCAACGGGATCGCCGCCGAGTACGGCTTCTGGCTCGGCGACGCTTTCGCCTCCGGAGGCTCGCATGGCTACGACCACAAGAAGCTCGGCATCACCGCGCGCGGCGCCTGGGAGTGCGTCAGCCTGCATTTTCGTGAGCTCGGCTCCGACATTTCGCGCGACGTCACTACCGTCACCGGCATCGGCGACATGAGCGGCGACGTGTTCGGCAACGGCATGCTGCTGTCGCGCGCGCTCAGGCTGCGGGCGGTGTTCGATCATCGCCACGTCTTCCTCGATCCCGACCCCGACCCGGAGCGTTCGTTCGCCGAGCGCGAGCGGCTGTTCGCGTTGCCGCGCTCGAGCTGGGCGGACTACAGCCCGGAGGTGCGAAGCCGCGGCGCGGTGATCGCGGCGCGCGGCACCAAGTCGGTCGCGCTCTCGTCCGAGGCGCGCGCGCTGCTCGGCGTCACGGCCGAGTCGCTCGACAGCGAGAGCGTGATCCAGGCGGTCCTGCGGATGGAGACCGACCTGCTCTTCAACGGCGGCATCGGCACCTACGTGAAGGCGCGCACCGAGACCCACGCCGAGGTGGGCGACAGCGCCAACGCGGCCGTGCGCGTCAACGGCGCCGAGCTGCGCGCCAAAGTCGTCGGCGAAGGCGGCAACCTCGGCGCGACGCAGCGTGGCCGCATCGAGTACGCGCTCGCGGGTGGACGGATCAACACCGACGCCATCGACAACTCGGCCGGCGTCGACATGTCCGACCACGAGGTGAATCTGAAGATTCTGCTGCAACCGCTGGTCGAGAGCGGCGACCTGTCGCTCGCGCAACGCAATCGCCTGCTCGAGGAGCTGGCCGACGCGGTCGCCGACCTGGTGCTCGCCGACAATCGCAGCCAGGGACGGATCCTGTCGCGCGATCAACGCCGCAGTCAGACGCAGCTGATCGAGTTTCGCGAGATGATGGCGCAGTTCGAGGCCGACGGTCTCCTCGACCGTGCCCTCGAGGCGCTGCCGGACCGCGAGACGCTGCGCGCGCGGCGCGGCACGTTTCTCGGACTCACCCGTCCGGAGCTGGCGGTGCTCCTGGCCTACGCCAAGATGCATTGCACCCACGCGCTCGCGGCGAGTCCGCTGGTGGACGATCGTTTTCTCGAGCGCGTGCTGCGCGCCTACTTCCCGCGTCCGCTCGTGGAGCGCCATGCGGACGCGATCGCGCGCCACCGCCTGCGCCGCGAGATCATCGCCACCACGCTCAGCAACCAGGTCGTCGACTTGATGGGCATGACCTTCGTCACCCGCACCTCGCGTGAGACCGCTGCCGAGCCCGCCGAGGTGGTGCGCGCCTTCGTGGTGATCGAGGCGCTCGCCGACGCCGGCGCCCTCGCCGCGCAGGCGTTCGAGGCCGGTGCCGCCGAGGCGCGCTTGATCGCGACGCTGGTACCGGCGCTCGAACGCGCCGTACGCTGGCTGCTCGAGACCTACCCGACGCTGGGCGCGGTCGAGCCGCTGGTGGCGCGCTTTCGTGCGCCACTCGCGGAGGTGCGCGCAGCCCTGCCGCCCGCGTTGGCGGAGCGGCAGCGCGCGCGCGTCGACGAGCTGGTAGCGGCCGGCGTCCCGGCGACGCTCGCGGCCGCGTGCCTCGACGTCGAGTGGCTACGCGAGGCGCTCGAGATCGTGCACGTCGCCGCCGCCGCCGGGACCGAGCCCACGATCGCGGCGGCAGCCTACTGGCGGGTGAACGAGATCGTCGACTTCGACTGGCTGCGCGGCGCGCTCGCCGTCGGTGAGGATCGCTGGGAGCGGCGCGCCGCCGAGGGGCTGCTCGGTGAGCTCGACCGCTTGCGGCGCGCCGTCACCGACCGGCTGCTGCGCGGCGACGGTGATCTCGACGCGCGGCTGGCGGCTTTCACGGCGGCACGGGGGCCGCAGCTCGGCCGCGTGCGCGAGTTGATCGACAACCTACGGGGCGGCCGGGCACTCACCCTCGCCGCGATGATCGTCGTCGTCCGTGAGATCGGGCGACTGGAGGGGAGTCCATGGTACTGAAAGTGTTGTTTGCGTTCCTGCTCGGCTTCATCATCGGCGCGATCGGGGTCGGCTTCCTGGTGACCTCGGGCGCGGCCAACTACGTGATCGCGCCGGTGATCGCCGCCAATCCGCGCGTGCAGGAGCTCGAGAGCAAGGTCCGCGAAGCCGAGGAGCAGCGTACGTCGGTCGCCCGCCAACTCGAACGCGTCACCGACACGCTCGATCTGATGGGCAAGCGCTTCGAAGACCTGCAACACCGCTTCGAGGGCCTGCAGCGCAACCCCGGCGGCGGATCGGGCGCGGCGGCGCCCGGCGGGCCGGCGTCACCTTGACCTCGCCGCCGCACTGCGAAGACGAGCTCGGCACGGTCGCACTCGAGATCGCGACGCTCACGCACGGGACCGACGCGGTCGCGCGGCACGACGGCCGCGTCGTCTTCGTGCCCGGCGTCGCGCCGGGTGATCGCGTGCGTGTCCGGCTCGTCGACGAGCACCGCGCCTACGCGCGTGCCGAGGTGGTGCACCGCTGCGCCGCCGGGACGGTCTACCGCGAGCCCCCCTGCCCGTTCGTCACGGCGTGCGGAGGCTGCCCCTGGCAACAGGTCGTCTACGACGCCCAGCTCGAGGCCAAAGCGCGCAACGTCCGCGAGACGCTCGCCAGGATCGCGCGGGTGACGGCGCGCCGTGAGCTCCCGATCGTCCGGCGCCCCGGACGAGTGGCAGTACCGTCACCGCGTTCGCCTGCACGTCGACGCCCAGCGCCGGCTCGGATATCTCCGGCCGCGTTCACACGAGGTGGTGGAGATCGACGACTGCCTGGTTGCCGATCCGCTGCTCGTCACCGTCCTGACGCCGCTGCGCGCGGCGCTCCCGTCGCTCAGGACACCGATCGCGACCATCGAGGTCGCGACCAACGGTCGGGGCGGCGTGGTCGTGGCGGCGGTGGCGAGCGGCGCTTTCGCGCCCGCGGACGACGCGGTGCTGGCACGCCTGGTGAAGGGCACGCGCGGACGTTGCGGGGGTACAGCTCGATGGTCGCGGATGGCGCGAGATCTGGGGCGACCCGCGGATCGCGCTCGCCGTCGGGGCCGAGCCGCCCATCGTCCAGCGCGCCGGAAGCTTCACGCAGGTGAACCCGGCCGCGAACCGGCTCCTGGTCGGCGCCGTGCTCGCGCTCGCGGCCCCCGCCAAACGCGTGCTGGATCTCTTCTGCGGGAGCGGCAACCTGAGCCTGCCCCTCGCCCGGAGCGGCGCACGCGTCGTCGGCGTCGACCGTCACCGCGACGCGACCGTGGCCGCGCAGACCAGCGCCGACGCGGCGGGTCTCGCGGCGGTCCGTTTCGAGGCCACGCCCGCCGACCGCTTCCTGCGCCAGCAAGGTCTCGCCGGCGCCGAGCTGGTCGTCCTCGATCCCCCTCGCACCGGCGCGGCGACGGTGGTCACGCAGCTCGCCCGCTTGCGCCCGCGTCGCATCCTCTACGTCTCCTGCGATCCCGCGACCCTCGCGCGCGACGTGGCAACGCTCGCGGAGTCGGGATACGGCGTCGATCGTGTGCAACCGATCGACCTCTTTCCGCAGACTCCGCACGTCGAGACGGTGCTCGAGGCCACGCTATTGACTGACCCGGCCAGGGGCGTATAGCCTCGACTTCACTGGTATTTTTCACGCCTGCGGTGTGGGAAGGGATGGTGCACGATGCCCAAAGAGGAAAAGAACGCCAAGGCCAAGGTCACCATCATCTCGGGCAAGGGCGTCTCCCAGACCATCAACTACCTGCTGGAGGACCGTGACGAGCTCGAGTGGCTGGTGGCGGTCGGACGCAACAAGAACGGCGAGATCTTCTTCTACGACACCGGCGGCGACATCGTCGAGGATCTCGGCACCCTCGAATACCTGAAGCAACGGATCATCCGGGCCCACTTCGGCGACGAGCCGGAATGATCTGAAGCAGCGTGCTATTCCGAGCTCACTTCGGCGACGAGCCGGAGTAGGCGAGCTCGGCGGGCGTGGTCGCGACCACCTGATCCCCGTCTAGGCGCAGCGGCACCCGGATCAGCATCTTGCCGAACGGCGGCCCGGCGACGCACTCCCCCGTGTCGGGCCGATAGAGCCCGCCGTGCGTCGCGCACACGATGTGCTCACCGCTCGCATCGAGGAAGCGGTTCTCGACCCAGTCCATCGTGAGCGGGACGTGACGGCAGCGGTTCACCCAGCCGTGGAGCTCGCCACGGAAGTTGACCACGAACGCCTCGACGGGTCCCTCGGCCGTCGGTAGCCAGAACTTGCGGGTCGCGCCGGGCGGCACATCGCCGACCGCACCCACCACGACCTCGGGCACCGATTGCTCCACGGTACGAATCTGCCTAGCATGCGGTCCCGAACCCGGCCAATGGATCCTTCGCCGAAGCTCCGACCGATCGAGGCCTTTCCGGTGCAGGTCGACGGTCGTCAGCTCATCTGCCTTCGCGACCCCCTCCAGCTCGCCAGCGGCTCGCTGCTGGTCGGCTACCCGACCTACTTCGTGCTCACCATGTTCGACGGCGAGCGCACCACCACCGACATCCAGACGGCGTTTGCCGAGCGCTTCGGTACGATCCTGGTCTCGAACGATCTCCGCAATCTGATCGCCACGCTCGACCAGCACCACTACCTCGAATCGCCGCGCTTCGCCTCGCACCTCGCCGCCGAGACCGCCGCGTTCCGCGCCGCGCCCGCGCGGCCGGCGGCGCATGCCGGCTCGAGCTACCCGGCCGAGCCCGAGGCGCTGCGCCGTCATCTCGAGAGCTTCTTTGCGGACACGCCGGTCGCGTCCTCCGGCCGCGGTCGTCTGCGGGCGTTGGTGGCGCCGCACATCGATCTGCGTGTCGGCGGCACCGCCTACGGTCACGCGTACGCGACACTGCGCGCCACCACGGACGCCGAGCGCTTCGTCATTCTCGGCACCTCGCATTCGGCCGGGTCGACGCTCTTCGCCGCCACCCGCAAGGACTTCGCGACCCCGCTCGGTACGGTCGCGACCGACGGCGCGTTTCTCGACCGGCTGAGCCGCCGGGTCGGCTGTGACCTCTATGCCGACGAGCTCTTGCACCGCGCCGAGCACGCGATCGAGTTCCAGGTGGTGATGCTGCAGCACATCCTCGGAGGCCGCCGCTCCTTCACCGTGGTGCCGATCCTGATCACCTCGTTCCACGAGCTGATCGCACGCGGCACGCCGCCCGGCGACGACCCGCGGGTGGCGGAGTTCGTCGGCGCGCTGCGCGCCACCATCGCCGAGGACGACCGGCCGACCGTGCTGATCGCGGGCGTGGATTTCGCCCACGTCGGCGAGAAGTTCGGCGACGCCGACGGGCTCGCGCCCGAGCTGCTCGCCGCGACCGAGGCCAAGGACCGACGCTTGATCGCGGCACTCGAGGCCACGGACGCGGCGGCGTTCTTCGCGACCACCGCCGCGGACGGCGATCGCACGCGCATCTGCGGCTTTGCGCCCATGTACACGCTGCTCGCGCTGCTCGACGGGGTGCGTGGGCGCTTGCTCCACTATGAACGCACGCACGACGAGGCGACGCGATCGTCGGTCAGCTACGCCAGCCTCGCGTACCTCGAGTGATGACAATGATGAAAGGGAGGAGACCCGCGATGCATCAGACCATCCGTCGTATCCTTGCCGCATCGGCTCTTTCGGTACTGGCGATCGTTCCCGCTCGCGCAGAAGAGCCGACCAAGCACATCATGCTCAACGTCGGCGACATGGAGTGGGGTGCGTGCTCGCCCGCGATACCGCCCGGCGCCAAGTGCGTGACGCTCGAAGGGGATCTCGACGCGCCCAACGCGCTGTTCACGTATCGCCTCTGGCTACCCGACGGCTACAAGGTTCCACCCCACTTCCATCCCGCGGACGAGCACGTCACCGTCTTGTCGGGTACGTTCAACATGGGGATGGGAAAGACCTTCGACGAGAAGAGCGCGAAGGTCCTCGGACCGGGGAGCTACGTGGTGATGCCCAAAGGCACCCCGCATTTCGCGTATGCCACCGGCATGACGTTCATCCAGGTGCACGCGATCGGTCCCTGGGGACTCACCTACGTGAACCCGGAGGACGACCCGAGAAAGCCCGCGGCCAAGTAGCGACCGCGCGTCCGTCGAACAGCCGTCCTGCGGGCACCGCCCCCCGGCGCAACGTCTCAGAGACGCGCCACGACCGCGAGCGCGCGGTCGAGCTCGGCGAGCGATCCGCACGGCACGACCGCATCGGCGTGCCGTGCATAGCTGGCGATCACGCTGTCACCGGTGTTCCAGCGCTCCACCGGGTCGGGGGTGATCCACAGCAAGCGCCGAACGCGCGCCCGCGCAGCGGCCAGCAGATCGGCGCGCGGCGGTCGGCGATTGTTGCGGGCGTCACCGAGGACGAGCAGCGCGGTGTCGGCAGTGAGATCGGCTCCTGGGCCAGCCATGAACTCGACCAGAACGCGACCGAAGTCCGAGCGCGCCATGAGATCGATCGGCGCCGCCGGGCGAACCTGGCCGGCGACGAACTCGATCTCGATCGGTCGATCGACGTAGCCGAAGAGGCGGATGCTGCGGAAGTACTGGCTCGCCGGCGCCAGCAGCGCGAGGAAGAAGTTGGTCGCGGTCGCCGTCGATGCCGACAGGTCGCAGAGCGCCACGAGCGAGGGCTTGCCGCGACGGCGGCCACGGTAGCGGCGCTCCGCCGGAACCCCGCCGTGAGGAATCGCCGCCCGGATGGTGCGGCGGAAGTCGAGTCGTCCGCGCGGACGCGGCGCGCGGCGGCGACGCAGGCGTGCCGTCAAGCGCCGCGCGAGGGCGTGGGTGAGCTCTTCCGCTTCCTCGACGTCGCGTGGCTGCATGGCGTGAAACGGCAGCGTCAGCAGGGCCCGCTCGCGCCGGCGCTGCGCCAGCAGCGGATCGAGAGACGTCGCGTTCTCGGCCGCCGTGGAAGAACGCCGCGAGCGCGTGCCGTTGTGCTCGTCGCGTGGCGCCGCCGCGCGTGTGGTCATGCGCCGCCGGCGCGTCCTCACGATCGCCGGGCTGCGTAGCGACGCGCGGCCGGTTCGCTTCCCGGCCACTCGACGGAGTGGCCGCGCCCTCTCGATCGCCCGATCCGGAGCCCGCGCCGCCACCCTTGCCGCGCGCCACGGCAGCGCCGCCCTCCCCCTCGTCCGCACGCGTACGCTTGCGACGGGCAGCGTGGGCGGCCGCTGGTGGCGCCGCGGGAAACGTCGCCGCGAACGCCTCCTCGAAGACCGACCGATCGCGCTCGTCCTTCACCAGCGCCGCCGCGAGCGCATCGCGCAGGATGGAGCGCTCGACTCCGACGGTGGCCGCGGCGCGCGCGCCATCTATAGACTCGGCGACGCTAACCTCCACGCCACCCTCCCGGAGCATCGCTATCAACGCTGCGAGGCGTTCCTTCATTCTCCGCGGTATTGCACGCCTGAATGTCGGGTCGTGCACCGATGCAAGGACGGACTATGGGCAAGTCCTTGTTCTCTCACGGGATACAGTGGCACCTCCGTTGCTGACGGGTACTACCGCGTGCAGCCCTCCGCTCTCATCGCACCGCTGGTCGTCATCAACCTGGCCTTGCAGCTCTTCGATGGCCTGGCCACGTACGTCGGCTGGGAGCGCTTCGGGGAGGCCAATCCGCTGCTGCACGCCGCCTTCGGCATCTGGGGCGCGGGCCCGACGCTGTTCACCACCAAGATCGGGGCCGGCTTGCTCGTCCTCGGCCTGGCGCGTGTTCCACGCCCGCAGATGGTCGCCGCCGCGCTCGCCGTCACCGGCATGGCCTACCTCGCCTTCTCGTTCATCCCCTGGACGGTCCGCCTCGCGATCTAGAGAGGCTCGCGCGCCTAGCGCTTCAGCGCCGCGATGCGCGGCTCGGCCTTGCGGATGTCCTCCTCGTGCTTGAGCAGCACGGCGAGCGTGCGGCGCGCGGCGTCCGCGTCGAGCTCACGGATGCCGAGCGCCACGAGCGCGCGCGCCCAATCGAGCGTCTCGGCGATGCTCGGGGCCTTACGGAGCCCGAGCCGGCGCAAGCCGGCGACGAACTCCGCCACCTTGGCGCGCAGCTTCTCGTCGAGATCGGGCACCTTGAGGGCGATGATCTCGCGCTCCTTCTCGACCCCGGGAAACTCGAGATGGAGATGGAGACAGCGCCGCTTGAGCGCCTCTGACAGCTCGCGGCGTTGGTTCGAGGTGCAGACCACGACGGGACGCTCGCGCGCCGTGATCGTCCCGAGCTCCGGGACCGTCACCTGATATTCGGCCAGCACCTCGAGCAGGAAGGCTTCGAACTCCTCGTCCGCCTTGTCGACCTCGTCGATGAGCAGGACCACCCGGCGCGGCGCCACGATGGCGCGGAGCAGCGGCCGTTCGAGCAGATAGTCGCGGGAGAAGATGTGCCCCGAGAGCTTCTCCCACGGCGTCGCCGCATCACGGTCCGCTTGCATGCGCAAGAGCTGCTTCTGGTAGTTCCACTCGTAGAGCGCGTGCGCTTCGTCGAGTCCCTCGTAGCATTGGAGGCGGATGAGCTCGGTGTCGAGCATCGTCGCCATCACCTTGGCGAGCTCGGTCTTGCCGGCTCCGGCCGGTCCTTCGACCAGGAGCGGCTTCTCGAGCACGAGCGCCAGGTAGACGACGGTCTCGACGCGCGCCGTCGTGACGTAGCGCGCACCCGCCATTCCCGCGGCGACGGCTTGCTGCGTGATCTCCACGTCAGCCCGGCGTCGTGCCCGCGCGCGCGCGTCCGGCTTCGCCGCCCGGCGCCTCGCCGGCGGGCGCGAGCGAGTAGATGACGAGACCGCTCAGCAGCTTGGGGTGAAAGTAGGTCGACTTCTCGGGCATCGTCAGTCCGGCCTTGCTCACCGCACGCAGATCCTCGACGTCGGTCGACGGCAGGAAGAACGCCGCCGCTTCGCCGCCCTCGACGCGCGCCAGCGCGGCGCGCGCATCCTGGGTGTAGCTCAAGCCCGGTGTTCCGCCACGCTCACCGATCGGCAAGCCGAGCACGCGCGCCAGGACGATCTGATGAAGCGCCGTGACGTCGAGCCCGCGCAGCTCGGGCGCGACGTCCGCCGCGTACGGGAGTGTCGCCGCTCGGGCCGAGAGCAGCCAGAGCGCTCCGGCTCCTGCCACCGCCGCGCCGATCCGGATCTCCGCCGCCGCGCCGGCGCGCTCGCCCCGCCGGTCGTTCGAGTCGCTCGGAGAGTGCCGTCATGCCCTCGCCGGTCCACGGCAGCTCGTCGATCCGGAAGCTCGCCGCGAGCTGCTTGCGGAGCTCGGCCGGCGCGGGCGCGAGCGTGTGCAGGACGCGATGGGTCGGGAGGATCACCAGACCGGGATCGTCCATGGTGGTCAGGAAAGCGAGCACGTAGTCGTAGGGCGCCGATCCGGGCGCCGGCGCACCCGTCCCGAGGGCAGCACGCACCTCGTCGCGGTAGCGCAGCGCGGTCTCGTAGCGATGATGGCCGTCGGCGATGAACACCTCGCGGTCGGCGAGGCGCTCGGCGATCGCGGCGAGCGTCGCGGCCTCGTCGAGACGCCAGACGCGGTGGCGGGCGCCGGTGTCATCGCGAATGTCGATCTCGGGCGCGCGCGCCGGCACGAGACTGCCGAGGTGCCACGAGGGCGCCGAGATCAGACCGAAGATCGGCGACAGCGACGCCCGGCAGGCACGCACCAGGTTGAGACGGTCGCTCTTCGCCTTCTCGAGCGTGCGCTCGTGCGGTCGCACGCGTCCGGAATCGAAGCTCTCGAGACGGAGCGCACCGATCACGCCGAAGCGCTCGCGCTCGACGCCGTCGCTCGACGGGAAGCGGAGCGCGTACAGATAGAGCGACGGTGACGGGTCGGGGGCCAGCACGCCCGCGGCGCGCCACTCGGCGAGCGCGGACGCCGCCGAGCCGTACGCGTCGGCGTCACGGTTGAGAATCAGGCGCACGACGTTGTGCGGACTGCGCGCGTAGAGCGCCGCCTGCGCCGGCGGCGTCGATCACGTCGTACGGAGGCGCCACCACGGCGGCGAGGTCGCCGACCTTCGCCGGATCGTAGCGGAATCCACAAAACGGTTTGAGCGTCGCCACGCGTGTCGTCGTTCAGGAGGTGCGAAGCAGTGTCGTGCCGAGCGCGTCCCGGAGCGCCTCGATCGAGATCGCTCCAGCGCGCAGCACGCGCACCGAATCGTCGCCGACGAGTACCACGGTGGAGCCAGGCCCGCCAGCGAGAGTGCCGCCGTCCACGTACGCGTCGACACGCGCCCCGAACGCGCGCCGCGCCGACTCGACGTCGCATGCCGGCGGCGCGCCGCTCGACGTTGGCGCTGGTCGCGGTGATCGGCTCGCCGACCACGGCCGAGAGAGCGCGCGCGATCGGATGGCTGGAGACCCGCACGCCGATCACTCCACTTCCCGCGGTCAGCTCCGGCGGAAGGTCGGCACGCGCCGGCAGCACGAGCGTCAGAGGTCCGGGCCAGAAGCGCTCGATCAATCCTTCAGCCGGCGGCGGCACGCGCGTCACGACCTGCGTCATCATCTCCACATCGCTCACGATCACGGCGATCGGCTTCCCGTCGGCGCGGCCCTTCAAATCCGCGACGCGGGCCACCGCCGATCGCGAAAGCGCGCAGGCGCCCAGGCCGTACAGGGTCTCGGTCGGGTAGACGACGATCCCGCCGCGCGCCAGCGTCGCCCGCACGTGCGCGTCGATCATGGACGGCCGCCGCGCCTACGCGCCGCGCTTCTTCGCGCGCCGCGTCTCCTGCAGACGACGATCCTTCTCCTCCACGGCGGCCGTCATCTTCCGCTTCATCTCCTCGAGGCGTTTCGCGAGTTGCGCATCGTCGAGCGCGAGAATCTGCGCCGCCAGGATGGCGGCGTTGTCGGCCCCGGCGCGGCCGACCGCCAGCGTGCCGACCGGCACGCCCGCCGGCATCTGCACGGTCGCGAGCAACGCGTCGAGGCCGCCGAGGCCGCCGGCATCGAGTGGAACGCCGAGCACCGGGAGCGTCGTCTGCGCCGCGACCGTTCCGGCGAGATGCGCCGCCGCGCCGGCGCCACAGATCAGGACCCGCACGCCGTTGGCGCGCGCTTCGCGCGCGAAACGCCCGGTCTCGACCGGCGCGCGGTGCGCTGAGAGCACGTGCGCTTCGTGCGCGATCCCGAGCGCCTCCAGACGTTCGGCCGCCGCCGACATCACCGGCCAGTCGCTGTCGCTTCCCATCAGAATGGCGACCTGCGCGTTCTTTGCACTCTTCACGCCGTTCCTCCTTGGCCGCGCGCGAGCGCGCGGTGACCGATGTCACGCCGGTACTGCATGCCGTCGAAGGCGATCCGCGCCACGCCCGCGTAGGCATGCGCCACCGCGTCCGCGAGGCCCTCGCCGAGCGCGCCGACGGTGAGCACGCGCCCGCCGTTCACGACGACGGCGTCGGCACGCCGCGCCGTCCCGGCATGAAATACCACGCTCGCATCCGTGGACGGGCGCGCGTCGAGGCCGCGGATCGGCGCCCCTTTGACCGGATCGCCAGGGTAGCCGGCGGCGGCCAGCACCACGCCGGCGCTGGCGCGCCGGTCCCATGCCGGCACGCAGCCGGCGAGCCCGCCGCCGAGCGTCGCCTCGATGAGATCGACCAGATCCGACTCGAGTCGGAGCATCAGCACCTGGCACTCCGGATCGCCGAAGCGCACGTTGAACTCGAGCACCGACGCGCGTCCATCGCGCACCATGAGACCGGCGTAGAGCACGCCGCGATAGTGGATGCCCGCGTCCCAGAGCGCCGCGACCGTCGGGCGCATGATCTCGTCCATGACCGCGGCTTCGAGCGCCGGCGTCACCAGCGGCGCCGGCGAGTACGCGCCCATGCCGCCGGTGTTCGGTCCGGCGTCGCCATCGCCGAGACGCTTGTGGTCCTGCGACGACGCCAGCGGTACGACGGCGCGGCCGTCGGTGAGCGCCATGAAGGACACTTCCTCGCCGGCGAGAAACTCCTCGACCACGACCCGGCGCCCGGCGGCGCCGAAGACCTGCCGGACCATCGCGTCCTCGATCGCCTGCCGCGCCTCACCGGGAGTGCCGCACACGGTCACCCCCTTGCCGGCGGCGAGTCCGTCGGCCTTGATGACCACCGGCGTTCCGAGCTCGGCGACCGCGCGGTGGGCTCGATCGGCGTCGTCGAACACGCCGTAGCGCGCCGTCGCGACGCCGGCACGCGCCATGATCTCCTTGGCGAACGCCTTGCTGCCCTCGAGCTCGGCGCCGCGCCGGTCCGGACCGAAGACGCGCAGCCCGGCGGCCTCGAAGGCGTCGGTGATGCCGGCGACCAGCGGCTGCTCGGGGCCGACGATGGTCAGGTCGATGGCGCGTGCGCGCGCGAAGTCGAGCAGGGCGTCGATACGGTCGGCCGCGATGGCGACGGTCTCGGCGACGGCTTCGGTTCCGGCGTTGCCGGGCGCACAGTAGAGCGCCGCGGCACGCGGACTCTGCGCCAGCTTCCAGAGGAGCGCGTGCTCGCGTCCACCGCCGCCGACCACGAGGATGCGAAGCCTCGACGGCATGGCGCTCATCGACGGCACACGATCATTTGCGGCCGCGTTCCAGACCGAAGGCGCGAATCAAATTGTAGACGTGCGAGCGGGCGAGATCGAGGCGACGCGCGACTTCCATGACGTTCCAGCCGGCGTCCTCGAGCGCCTCGCGCAGCAGGCCCGCCTGGAAACGACGCGTCGCCTCCTGGAACGTCACGGCCGCGTTGGCGTCCGCCGGCGCGTCCCGGCCCTCGGGAAAGACGTGGGTGCGCTCGACGCAGGGCGCGCGCTCGCCGGCCGCGCGAATGGCCGCGGCCTCGACCGCGTGCGCGAGCTGGCGGACGTTGCCCGGCCATTCCGCCGACTCGACGGCGCGCAACGCGCCGCGCGAGAGCTCGATCCGTTGCTGGCCGTGGCGGGCGCAGGCGTTGGCGCAGAAGAACGCCGCCAGCTCGGCGACGTCCTGCGCCGCTCGGCGAGCGACGGCACGCGCACCGGCAGGACCTGCAGCCGATAGAAGAGATCCTCGCGGAAGCGACGCTCGGCGACCGCCGCTTCCAGGTCGACGTTGGTGGCGGCGATCACGCGGACGTCGGCATGCACGGGCTTCGCGCCGCCGAGCGGATAGTATTGCTCGCGCGTGCAGCAGGTGCAGGAGCTTGGCCTGTGCCGGCGGCGACAGCTCGCCGATCTCGTCGAGAAAGAGCGTGCCGTGCTCGGCCGCCGCGACCTTTCCTTCGACGCGATGGGTGGCGGTGGAATGCGCGCCCGGCAACGCCCCGAACAGCTCGCTCTCGATGAGCGCCTCGGGCAAGGCCGCGCAGTTGAGCTCGACGAACGGCCCGCCGGCGCGGGCGCCGTTGTCGTGGATGACACGGGCGATCTGGCTCTTGCCGGTACCCGATTCGCCGGTCAGGAGCACGTTGATGTCGAGCGGGGCGACGAGCGCCACCTGGCGGAGCACGCCCGCCAACGCGTCGCTCCGCCCGACGATGCCCTCGAGCTTGAGCGCACGGCGAAACGGCGCGGTCGGATCGGGCTCGTGCTGGTGGCGGACCAGCAAGCGATCGGCGAGCGGCGCGAGATGGCGGGCGAAGAGCTCGGCGGTAGCGCGGTCCTCCGTCGAGAACGCCCCTGCCCCGTCGCGGCCCTGCAAGTAGAGGACACCGATGGGCGGATCGGTACCCATCGGGGCGCACAGCACCGCATCGATCTTCGCCGCACGCACGCTCTCGCGCTGTCCGAAGCGTGGGTCGAGCAGGGCCGACGCCGTCACGATGGTCTCGCCGCTCGCCAGCGCGGCGGCGATGATGCCGCGCGAGATCGTCGAGCGCACACCGGCGATCTCCTGCTCGGTGTAGCCGTGGGCGATCGACCAGCGCGGTCCGGCTTCGGTATCGCGCTCGTCATGGAGCTCGAGGTAGCCACGGCGGGCGCCGGTCACCCGCACGACCAACGCCAGCGCCTCCTCGAGCAGCGGGCCGAGCTCGGTCTGAGCGCCGAGCGCGAGCAGCTGCCGGTAGAGATCCCGCTCGCGGTGGAGCTTCGCCGATTCTGCGTCGTCGTTCCCGGCCATTCGACTCTTGCATAGCGAGCCCCGAGGCCAGGATGCAACGCCGTCCACCGGGCCGGACACGGGCTCCGAGCGAGTGTCCTCCAGAGTGTACGCCCGCTTCGCCGCCGGCGATCTCCGTCTCGTGGGAGGAGATCAGCACGTGCGATCGCGCGTTGCGTCCCGAGCTCGCCCGTCGCGCGCGGTCGATGGCCCGGCCATTGCACTGGCGTCGGGCATGACCTTCCACCGATCACATGGGAATCCGCGGGACAACATCCTCGACACTCACTCAGCCGCGCTCGCCGGGCGCAGCCCAGCGGTCCAGACACTCAGGCGTGTCGCGGCGGCGCTGGCGCGCTCGAACGTGAATCTCCTCATCCACGGCGAGCCCGGAACAGGAAAGTGCGCGTGGGCGGAAGCCATCGGTCGTCAGGGTGGGCGCGGCGATCGGCCGTTCCTCCCCCTTACCTTGACCGGCGTCGCGTCCGAGCGTGCCGGTGCCGCGCTCTTCGGCGACGGCACTGGTGCGTTCGGGACGCGCTGCCGCGGCGCAACCGTCTACCTCGAGGCGATCGAGGTGCTTCCCTTCGACCTGCAACAGCGCCTGCTCGAAGCCCTCGCAGACGAGGACGACTCCGTCCGCATCATCGGCGGCAGCACGTGCTCTCTCGCCGAGCAGGTTCGATTCGGACGCTTCTCCCCGGCCCTCTACCACCGCCTCGCGGCGGTGGATCTCAGCATCCCGCCGCTCCGCGATCGACGCGAGGACATCGCCGACATCGCCGAGCAGTGCATCCACGACTGGTCCGCGAAGACGGACGCCGCGCCACCCATTCTCACCGACGCCGCGCTCGCGGAGCTCTGCGACCACAGCTGGCCCGGCAACGTGCGCGAGCTGGCGCGCACGCTGGAGGTCGCGTGCGCCGGCGCGCACGAGCGTCCACTCACGGCAACCAGGATCCGCGCGGCGATGAACGGCCGGCTGCGGACCCGGACCCAGATCGCGGTGGTGCCGCTCCGCCAGCTCGAGGCCGACTACATCTGCGCGGCGCTGGCGCGCTGCGACGGCAACCGGGCGCTCACCGCGCGCCGTCTCGGCATCGGCCGCAATACCTTGATCCGCAAGTTGAAGGAGCTCGGTCTCGCGACCGGCCAGTGCATCGATCCGATGACGCCGGTTCATGAGTCGCTGCAGTGCAGCACAGGATGAGGAATCGTCATGCCCATCATCGAGAGCGGAGTGGAGACGTCGAGGACGACGGTAGCGCGTGAGCGCACGCAGCGCTCAGCCGACACGGCCTCGTTGGGGACGGTCAGGGATCTGTTCGGCAAATTCACGACGCCCGAAGTCGCCCACATGGTCCTCGCGGACCCGCGTGGGTTCTGGAAGAAAGGAGAGCGTCGAACGCTGACGACTCTGTTCGCGGACGTCGAGGGACTTCACGCCGTTCGTGGCGAGAGTGACGCCCGAGGAGGCGGCAGCGACCATGAACGTGATCTTCGGCTGCTTGTACGATGCCATCGGGTCGGAGCATGGCATCGTCAACCGGTTCATGGGCGACGGCATGCTGGCGCTCTTCGGCGCGCCGGTTCCGCTCGAAAATCATGCCTGCGCGGCCGCCGCGGCCGCGCTCAAGGCGCGAACCGCAATCGAGCTTCTCGCCGAATCGAGACGCACACGCGGCCTCGATCCGCTGCGCATCGGGCTCGGCATCAACACGGGCGAGTTGGTCGCCTGCTGTATCGGCACACCCGAGCGCACCGAGTACACGGTCGTCGGGCACGCCGTGAATCTGGCATCGCGGTTGGTGGCGGCCGCAGACCCAGGGCGGATCCTGCTCGGGCCGGAGACCGCCGATCGACTGCGGCCACGGTTCGAGATTGGCGACAGGGGGACGATGGAACTCAAAGGCATTGGCCCGACGCCGGTCTTCGAGCTGCTTGGGGTCCGTGCCGGCAGCGAGCGCGAAGCCTCTCCCGCTGCTCGTGCCCACGAGCAGCACGGGAACGGCCTTTCCGCAGCCTGAGGAGGCGCTCAGATACCGGGCGCCAGCATGCCCGTCATATGCGCGGGATTGGCGATGCCCTCGGCCCGCATCCAGGCCTCCGCCTCCTCGACGAGCCGACGCCCCTGCTCGATGCCGAGCAGCTGACCACGGCGGTAGCGCGCGGCAGCGGCGAACTGCGCCATCTCGAGGGCGCGGAACTCGTCTTCAGCCGAGGTGGTGAGGTCGATCGCCGCGTTCCGCAGGCCTCGCGTAGCAGCTACCGCAGCGCGGACGAGACCCGCCAGCGCCGCGCCCCAGCGTGCTCGCTGCCGCTCGATGCTCGTCGCGTCGCGCTCGGCACGACGCACGAGCGGCGCGGACGCCGCCGCTCCGCGTTCTGCCGCCGCCGCGAGCGCCGCGCGCGCGCGCAGGAACCGCGACTCGATGAAGATGGCTTGATTGGCGTCGAGGCGCGAGCTCACGAAAAGACGCCATCCTTCCTCGAGCCGCCGCCAGGCCCCTTCGCCACGCCCGGCGTACAGATCGATCTCGACGCGCGCGATCCAATCCCAGTAGTGTTGCACCTGAAATCCCTGGCGAGACCACGCTTCGATCGTCCGGCTCTGTCGTTGCATCGCCTCGTCCGTCGCATCGGCGGCCAGCAGGCACACATAGAAGCTCCGCGTCCCGATGTACGTGCTGAGATAGAGGTCGCCGCGATCCTCGGCCTCGCGCAACAACGCGGGCAGGCGATGCGCGAGCGTGCGCCATTGCCCCGTCCAGTAGAGGGAGTGGAGGTGGAAGATGAGCGCGGTGTCGAGCTCCCAGCTCACCCCGGTGCATTCGCTGCGCAGAACCTCCTCCCCCATCTGCGCGAGATCGATCGCGGCGCGAAAGTGACCGTGAAAGCTCGCGACCGCGGCGCGGATGGTCAAGCACAGCCCGCGGGCGTGTGGATGCCCGAGCTCGTCGGCGAGCTTGGTGGCCTGACGCAAGAGCCGATCCGCGCGCTGCCCGCTGCGGCGGCCGCGCATGACGGATTGTCCCGCCTGGAGCGCGAGCGCGCGCACCACGCGGTAGGGCTCACCGATGCGAAGCGCGATCAACAGGTGGACGAGCTGGAAGTGAAACGCGCGGATCGAATCCGACATCCCGAGGCCGGTCACCGCAACCCAGCAGGTATCGAGCAGCCGCGTCTCGTCATCGGTGAGCGTGGCGGCGTCGCGCGTCTGGAATCGAAGCCCGCGAAGACGGAGATGGAGGGCACGAATCACCAGGAAGACCAGCGCGCGCCGCGGGGTGCGGGCGAGTCGCATGTGGAGCGCACCGAGTACCTCCCGCAGCAGCTGGAGGCCTTCGTCGATGTGCCCGCTGATGAGGAGCTGCTGCGCCGCTCGTCGCCGCAGCTCGAGCCGCTCGCCGGGCGGAGTCCCGTCGACGACGCCGGCGAGATACGCCTCCGCTGCGGCGGCGCCACGGCCAGCGTTGGCAAGCGCGTCCCCGAGCCGTATCTGAAGGCGGCCCTCTTCCGACGAATCCGCCGGGCGCTGCAGGGACAGGCTCAAGCGATAGAGCCGGGCGGCGCGATCGAACGCCAGCGCCTGCGACGCCTGGGATGCCGCCTCGACCGCATAGCGGGCCGCACGTTCCGGGGCGCCGGCACGCTGCCAGTGGGTGGCAAGCGTCTCGGGATCCGCGCCTCCCACGGTCTCCCACGCACGCGCCAGCCCGGCATTCAGCGCACGCAACGACGACTCTCCGAGTCGACCGATCACGGCTTCGCGGATACGGTCGTGATAGGTCTCGATCTCGTCGCGCTCGTCGGTGCGGCGCGTGCGAATCAATCGCTCGGTGCGCAGCAGTCCGACGGCCGGAGCCTCCTCGACGCCCAGCCCGGCGGCGGCGTGCGCGACGCGGAGCTGGACCGGACCACCCGCGACCGCAACCACGTCCAGCAAGCGGCGCGCGTCCTCCGACAGCTGCGCCGCGCGCGCACGGATCACCTCGTCGAGTGAGGGCACGGTCTCCGCGGGAGCGCTTCCCAGGGCGCCGTAGCGTACGAGCTCCCCGAGAAAGAAGGGGCTCCCGCCGGAGTCGGCGGCCAGGGCATCGCCACGTGCCTCGACCTCCGCCCCTCGTCCGGCGAGGAGTGTCCTCGCGAGCACACCCGCCTCTTCGCGGCTGAGCTCGCCGACCTCGAGCTCGACGCTCTCACCGCCCGCCACCCATCGATCCGGGGAGGTTCGCAGCATGCGCAGCAAGGGGTTCCCCTCGATGTCCTCGCTCCGGTAGCAGAGGAGCAGGAGCAGCGACGGCGGATCGGGAGGGCGCAGCAGATCGCCAAGCACGACGCCGCTGTCGATGTCACCCCATTGCAGATCGTCGATCAGCAAGACGAGCGGTCGCTCGTCGGCGACGCGCGCCAGAAGCTCGCGCAGCGCCGCCGCCGCGCGCCGCCGCAGCTCCTGGGCGTTCGGGACCTCGACGACCCGCTGTGGCGCAGCCGCGACCGCGGCGACACCGCCCAATACCGGAAACAAGCGCGCCAGGACGTGGACGTCCCGGGGGAGCATGCGTGCGGCGTCGGTGGGTTTGAGATGATTCAAGTATCGGCTCAGCTCGTCGATCAAGCTGTCGAGCGCCTTGTAGGGTACGGATTCGCGCTCGTAGCAGCGGCCGGTGAGCACGACGGTCGACGACTCGCGGGCGCGAAGACCCTCGATGAATCCACGCGCGAGCGCGGTCTTCCCCATCCCCGATCTGCCGCAGATGTGCACCGTGACCGACCGGTTGCGCTGGACGGCATCGAAGGCATCCGTGAGGACGCGCAGGTGCTGGTCGCGCCCGACGAGGGGGGTGCGATGCTCGAAGGTCGCGGGTATCGTGACGAAAGTCTCCTGCGGCCGAGCCGCAAGGAGCGCGACGATCTCGGCAGCTCCCGGTCTCGCGGCGGGATCGGACCGCAGCAACCTCCGACAGAGCATGCTCAGATCCATCGGCAGCCCGGAGACGATCTCGTGGGGGGCGGCGACCTGATCGTCGCGCTTGGCTTCGTACAGCGCGAGCAACGTCCCTTGAAACGGAGGGTCGCCGACGAGGGCTTCATAGAGCATCACCCCGAAGCTGTACCAATCACTTGCGGCTGACACCGTCTCCCCCGCGAGCTGCTCGGGCGCCATGTACCGCGGACTGCCGATGATGCGCCCGGCGGTCTCGGCGGCGAGCGGCGTCAGCTCCTTCACGAGCCCGAAGTCGACGACGACGACCCTTCCGCCACGCTCGACCAGCACGTTCGACGGCTTGAGATCACGATGCAGGATGCCGGCCCCGTGCAGGGCGCTGATGCCCTCGGCGAGCTGCCCGAACACGTCCCGCAACCGGTCGAACGAGGACGGCCCCGCTGGACCGGCGGCCACAGCGTTCGCATCCCGCAGGCCATCGAGGAGATGCTCACCGTCGATGAACTCCATCGAGAAGAGCCACTCGTCGCCATCCGAGACGAGATCGTGGAGCGTCACCAGATTGCGGTGGCGCACGTCCGCGAGAGCGCGGAACTCGCGCTTGAAATAGTAGACCGTCGCCGCATCGAGCGTCTGCGGCACCTTGACGGCGACGCGGGTGTTCCGCCGTCGGTCGAAGGCCTCGAACACCACGCCGAAGGTGCCCTCTCCCAGGCGGCGGCGGATCTCGATCCACCCGGCCTTGGCGAGCGCGCCCTTCACCCGCGTGTCGAGGCGACGCGTTCGTGGTCGCCGAGCAGGTCGTCCGCGAGCGCTTCGTTCAGGCGACCTGCGGTGTCGGTCAACATGGTCGGCTCGAAGTACGACTCGAATCGCGCCGCCACCGGGAAGGCCGGTCGATAGAATCCGTCGAGCACCTCGGTCGTGCTGACGTAGGTGCGCCGCGTACGCCTCCACCATCGACTCGGCGCGCTGGCGAGCACCGGCGCGCAGAGGACGACGCCGCTGCCGAGGGCGTACACCATCTGCTCCCGGGTGAGCACCGAGTGCCAGCGGCGCGCGAAGCCGACCGCGTGGCGCGCGACGCGTGCCCGACGGCCGTGGAAACCCATGAGGTCGCGGACGAATCTCTCGACGCGCGGCTGGTCGTCGTGAGAGCGCACGGACAACGTCGTACCGTCGAGGTCGCGTACGCGCGTCCGCGGCAGCACACGATCGTCCCGCAGGCAGTCGGAAAGGAACGGCGTGCCGAGAATCGGGATCGAGACCGACACGTACGCCGGCAACGTGATCTCGGGCGTCGCGAGAACTCCGTCCAGCTCACGCTCGAAATCGGCGACCGTCCGGGTGGTGACGTCGAGCACCATCCCGTAGAGGAACACCATGCCCGCATCCAGCGTCTTGCGAATGATCTCCACCGGCGAGATCCGACAATTCTGCGCTTTGTTGACACGACGCAACCAGGGAACGTCGAAGGATTCCACGCCGCTGAACAACGCGATGCAGCCCGCCTCGCGGGCGAGGCGGAGATTCTCGTCATCGAAGAAGAAATCGTTGGTGACCAGCGCCGACCAGGCATTGAAGAACTCCTTGCCGGCGCAACTCGGCGATGAGCGCGAGCTTGCGCTCGAAGTGCTCGCGGTCCGGGCCGTAGAAGTTGTTGTCGATGAACACCACGAAGCGCCGCCGGCCCATCGCCTCGACGTGACGCCTGATCGTGTCGAGCTCGTACGCCTGGTACTTGCGGTCCTCGCCGGTGAGCGTGCAGAAGGTGCATCGAAAGTTGCAGTTGCGGCTCGCCTCGACATAGCCGATGTGCTCGATCCACGGCGTGAGGTCGAAGCGCGGCTCCATCACCTCGCGCGCATACGCCCGCCCGAACGCTTCCGCCACGACCTCCCGCAACTCCTCGACGTCGCCCAGGCAGGCGTAGTCGAAGAAGCCCTGACAGTAGCGCGGCAATGCGCGCACGACGTGCCCGCCCGCCACCACGACGACGCGCGGGTTCTTCGTACGCGCATAAGCCGTCAGGTGCAGCATGCGATCGATCGCCGTCGTGAGTCCGGTGAGGACCAGCATGTCGGGCCATGCGAGCAGCCGCTCGTCCTCGAGCGGGCCGCTGGCAAGCTCGCTGTAGAGTCTGAGCTCGCACGCTTCGTCGGCAAACGCCCCCGCCAGGTACGCCGGCCCCATCGCCTGCGGAATCTTGTGGGTGCGCGCAATCGGCTCGCGGCTCTCGTCGACGTAGCAGTTCACGATGAGGATCCGCTTGCGATCGAGCCGCGGCGGCCGGCGCTTGGGCGCCTCGGCGGCGCCGGCATGCGAGGTTGCTCCGTGCTTCAAGGAGTCAGGTCGTTCCGGGCGGGGCCGAATTGTAACCGTTGATGCTGTGGGAGCCCTTCAGGCGTACGTAGTCGGGTGCGTAGATTTCCCACTGGCACACGTCGCTCGGGCTCGCATCCCCGGGATGGGCGGGACTCACGACTCGGGACTTTGCGAGCGCTCTCGCCACGAACTCCGAGCAGCAATACGCTTTCATGAGCTCGACACGCACCATCGGCAAGGGCTCACCGGGAATGAGTTGATCCTTCAGATCCTTGCCGATCACGTTGAACCCTGACGAGATGCTGAACGGCACTCCACGACACTCGTCGATGAAGTGATCGAAGCGCGCTCCATCGAAAGCAGCGCGAGCCGCGGGGCCGAGCGGCAGCCACCAGATCGCCCCCTTGTACGAATCCACCCGATCCTTGAAGGAAGTCGTGTCGAATCCCCACGTCGGAGGCTTGTTGGGATGCGCTTCTACGGTCGACTCGGCGTAGCGTGGCTGCTGACCTGCCGCAGCCGCTTCGACGATGACGCCGAGGTGCGAGACCCCTGCCTTTCCCGTCTGCTTGATGGTCGTGGAGAACACGTTGTCGCCCAGGAAGGCGATGACGTCGCCGGGTAGTACCAGCGTTCGTATGTCGTCATAGGAAGCGTCTCGCATCGCCATGGTGAGTCCTCTCGACTACGCTCCCGGGGGCTGCACTAGCGTACTCGGCTCGCCGGTGACAAGGCCTTCCGAGGGCGTCAGACGATCGGTCCGGCCATGACATCGGGAGGAAGCGAGTTGTAGCCCAGGATCTCCCGGGCCGCTCCCTTGAGCTGGAAGTAGTCGCGCTCGTAGATCTCCCACCGGCAGACGTCGCTCGGGCTCGCCCGCGAGCCATCGACCGGCTCGATCACGGCAGCCGCCTCCAGGGCCTCGGCCACGAGCTCCGAGCAGAAGTAGAGCTCGAGCTCACGCCTCGTGCTCGCGCGGACCACCGGGTTGCGCGTGCGAGCAGCGACCTGCTCGAAGAGACCCTTGACGACGACTGCGACTCCACCGGTCAGGTCGAAGGGCCGACCGTCGATCTCGTCGACGAAGGCGCGCAAGTCATCCTCACGCAATCGCAGGCGCCGCCTGGCGGCGATCGGCAACCACCACACGCTTCCCGCGTACTCGTCGCACCGTAGGCGGAGCGCGGTCTCGCGTATCTGGAAGGTTGGCTTGCGCCCACTCAGTCGGACGGTCGCCTCGACGAATCCTGGCTCTTCTGTCTCGGTCGCGCGCGCAGTAACGAGACCGAGGTGCGAGACGCCGGCACCGCCGGCCCAATTGATGATCTCGGACAGGAGGTTGTCGCCGAGAAACGCCATGACGTCTCCCGGCTGCACCCGGTCGCGTACGTCCTCGTAATCGGCGCGCTGTAGCGGCATCAGGTACTTCCGGGCGGACGTGTGTTGTAGCCGAGGATCTCATTCTGGTCCTTCTGGTCCGGCCGCAGGTGGCAGTAGGTGTCGTCGTAGATCTTCCAGCGACAGAGATCCGTCGGGCTCACGTGGGAGACGTTGGTCTTGCGGACGACGCCCGCGCTTTCGAGCGCTTTCGCGACCAGCTCGGAGCAGAAGTACGATTCGAACTGCGATTCCTGCTCGCTGCCGACCACGCGTTGCTCAGAAAGTCCTGCAACGTCACCCAGAGGCCACCCGGTATGTCGAAAGGTTCGCCATCGGCTTGCTGCATGAAGCGCGCGAAGCTCGACACGTCGAAGCGCCGACGGACCGTGGCATCGAGGGGCAGCCACCACACCTCCCCCTCATAGGTGCGGCATCGATCTTCGAACGCGCTGATCTTCACGTGCGTGATCGGCTTCGGTTGCTTGAAGTCCACGGTCGACTCGATGAAGCGCGGCCCCGCGCTGCCGGCACTCGCTTCCAGAATCGCGCCCGCGTGCGAGACGTTCGATCCGCCCGCCGCTTTGACGATATGCGAGAGAAACCCGGATCCGCCGAACGCGATGACGTCACCGGGTTGGACGAGGTCTCGGACGTCTGCGTACTTCTTGACGAGCATTTGTAGTTGCATGCCACAAACCTCCTGAGCGGCTTCGCGGAGGCGCCCGAACGGGACCGCGCGCGAGCGCCGGAAGGCTAGGATTCAGCTTGCTCGCCTGTCAAGCGGACGCAAGCGCGTGATCGTGGGGAAAAGGCGCCGGGGAAGTGCGCCAAAACGGCGCACATCTCGCCGTGTGCTGTGCGGGTCTAGTGCCGGAAGTGGCGCTGGCCGGTGAGCACCATCGCCATGCCGTGCTCGTCGGCGGCGGCGATCACCTCGGCATCGCGGATGCTCCCGCCCGGCTGGATGACCGCCCGCGCCCCGGCTTTGGCGATCACGTCGAGCCCATCGCGAAAGGGAAAGAACGCATCCGAGGCGGCGACCGTTCCGTGCGTCGTGAGCCCCGCGCTCTCGGCGCGCGTGACCGCGAGCCGCGCCGAGTCGACACGGCTCATCTGCCCGGCGCCGACGCCGATCACCTGATCGGCGCGCGCCAGCACGATCGCGTTCGACTTGACGTGCTTGCAGATGCGCCAGGCGAAATCGAGCGCGGCGAGCTCGTCGGCGCTGGGCGCGCGCTTGGTCGCGACCGTGCACGCGGCGACGTCGATCTCGGCGAGGTCGCGATCCTGCACCAGGAAGCCGCCGACCACCCGCTTCATGTCGAGGCTGCGCGCGGCGGCTCCGCGCCAGGCGGCGCGGCTCACCTCGAAGAGCTCCTCGCCGGGTCGAGGTCGAGCGTCAGCAAGCGCACCTGCTGCAAGCGCTTCGAGCCGCCGAAGAGCGCGACGGCGTCGGGAGCAATGCAGGGCGCGATCACCACCTCGAGGAAGAGGTCCTGCATCGCCTCGGCGGTCGCGCGGTCGAGCATGCGATTGAAGGCCGACGATGCCGCCGAAGATCGACACCGGATCGGAGGCGCGCGCCTTGGTGAAGGCGTCGACCAGCGCCGGCGCGGTCGCCACGCCGCACGGGTTGGTGTGCTTGATCGCGACCGCCGTCGGCGCACGGAACTCCTTCACCAGCTCGAGCGCGGCGTTGGCGTCGACGATGTTGTTGAAGGACAGCTCCTTCCCCTGGAGCTGGCGCGCGCCTGCGACCGACGGCTCGGCGAGCGGCGTGGCGTCACGATAGAAGGCGGCGCGCTGGTGCGGATTCTCGCCGTAGCGCAGGTCCTGCAGCTTGGTGCCGACCAGGCGCGCGCTCGGACCGAACGGCCGCCTCGGCGCCGGCGGCGGCGAGATAGTCGGCGATCGCGCCGTCGTAGCGGGCGGTCGAGCGCGAACGCCTTCTCCGCGAGCCTGCGGTTGGTCGCCGCCGACACCGCGCCCGACGCTTCGAGCTCGGCGATGACCGCCGGCGTAGTCGTCGGGATCGACGAGCACCGTCACGTAGGCGTGATTCTTCGCCGACGAGCGCACCATCGACGGACCGCCGATGTCGATGTTCTCGATCGCCTCCGCGAACGTGGTCTCGGCGCGCGCCGTCACGGCCTCGAAGGGGTAGAGGTTCACGACCACCATGTCGATCGGCCCGATGGCGTTGGCGGCCATCTCGCGCTGGTGCTCGGATCGTCGCGCACGCCGAGGATGCCGCCGTGGATCTTCGGGTGCAGCGTCTTCACCCGTCCGTCGAGGATCTCGGGTGAGCCGGTGTAGTCGGCTGACCGCGGTAACGGGGACGCCCCACTCGACGAGCGCGCGTGCCGTGCCGCCGGTGGAGAGGATCTCGACCCCGTGCTTCGCGAGCGCGCGCGCGAGCTCTTCGAGACCCGCGCTTGTCGCTCACGCTCACCAACGCCCGCGTGATTCGTGCCATGCTCGTTCCCCCGCTACTGATCGACCGCGATGCGCGGCACACGCGTCCCGACACGCGTCAGGAGCTCGTAGGCGATGGTGTCGGCGCGCGCCGCCACGTCTTCGACGCGAAGCTCGCCACCCCACAGCTCTACCTCGTCGCCGACCGCGGCGCCCGCGACGTCGGTCACGTCGATCATCGTCTGATCCATGCACACCCGCCCAGCGATCGGCGCGCGCTTCCCGCGCACCACGACCTCGCCGCGGTTGGAGAGCGCGCGCGGGTAACCGTCGGCGTAGCCGACCGGCAACGTAGCGATCCGGCTCGCACGCTTCGCCACCCAGGTGGCGCCGTAGCCGACGGTGTCGCCGGGCACGAGCGCGCGCAGCGCGACGATGCCGGTGACGAAGCGCATCACCGGCTTGAGCGCGGCGCTCGACCGCGTCGCGTCCGATGGATGCACGCCGTAGAGCGCGAGGCCCGGCCGCACCAGCGCGAAGTGCGCGGCGGGCGTGGTGAGCGTCGCGGCGCTGTTGGCGGCGTGCACCAGCGCCGGACACAGGCGCGCCTCCGCGAGCTCGCGCACCAGGTTGGTGAAGCGCGTCAGCTGGCGTGCCGTCTCGCCCGTGGTGACGTTCTCGGCGTTGCAGAAGTGCGTGAGCAGGCCTTCGACGGTGATGCCGTCGAGACGCCCGAGCGCCGCCAGCAGGGCGGGCGCGTCGTCGCAGGCGACCCCGAGCCGGCTCATGCCGGTGTCGACCTTGACGTGTATCGGCACGACGCGCCCGGCGGCGCGCGCGCACTCGGCCAGGCGCGTCACCGTCTCCGCGTCCCACACGACCGGCGTGAGCCGCGCCTCGACCACGCGAGCGTACTCCGCCGGGTAGACGCCGCCGAGGATCACCACCGCACCGCGTAGGCCGCCGGCACGCAGCGTCTCGCCTTCGGCGGTGGTGGCGACGCCGAATCGCTCCGCTCCGGCCTCGTGCAGCACGCGGGCGACCAGCGCCAGCCCGTGGCCGTAGGCGTCGGACTTGATCACCGGCAGGACGCCGACGCGCGATCCGACGAGGCGCGCGAGCGCGCCATAGTTCTCGGCGAGCGCGCGGCCGTCGATCTCGGCGACGGTCGGCCTGGCCTGATCGCGATGATCCATGAGACGGACGGCGTGAAAGAGAGCGCACGGTTAGCTCACGCACCCGCGGTTGTAAAGGCGCAGCGAAGCGGGTAGCGTTTTTTCAGCATGACCATCACGATCAACGGCGAGAAACACGAGATCGCGGATCGGCTGAGCGTCGCGGAGCTGCTCGAATCGCTCGCCGTATCCACCCGCCGCGTCGCCGTCGAAGTGAACGAGGAGGTCGTCCCGCGCGCCGACTACACGGCGCGGCGGATCACGAGCGGCGACCGCGTCGAGATCGTCCACTTCGTCGGCGGCGGCTGAGCGTCACGCCGGGAGGCAGCGCGGAACGTGCAGGATCCTTTCGTTCTCGCCGGGAAGACGTACTCCTCGCGACTGATCGTCGGCACCGGCAAGTATCGCGACTTCCGCGAGACCAAGCAGGCCGTCGAGGCGTCCGGCGCCGAGATCGTCACGGTGGCGGTCCGGCGTGTGAACATCACCGACCCGCGCGCCGAGAACCTGCTCGACCACGTCGACCCGGCGCGCTACACGATCCTCCCCAACACCGCCGGTTGTCACACCGTCGAGGAGGCAGTGCGCACCTGCCGGCTGGCGCGCGACGCCGGCGTCGGCACGCTCGTCAAGCTCGAGGTGATCGGCGACGACCGCACGCTCTTTCCCGACGTGCCGGCGACGATCGAGGCGGCGCGCGTACTCCTCGAAGGAAGGCTTCCAGGTGCTGCCGTACGTCACCGACGACCCGGTGGCGTGCAAGCGGCTGGAGGAGATGGGATGCGCCGCGGTCATGCCGCTCGCCGCGCCGATCGGCTCCGGACTCGGCATCCGCAACCCCTACAACATCCTGATCATCGTCGAGCAGAGCCGCGTCCCGGTGATCGTCGACGCCGGAGTCGGCACCGCCTCGGATGCCGCCGCGGCTCTCGAGCTCGGCTGTGACGCGGTGCTGATGAACACCGCGATCGCCGGCGCCGGTGATCCGCTCTTGATGGCGACGGCGATGCGCCTCGCCGTCGAGGCCGGACGCAAGGCGTTCAAAGCCGGCCGCATTCCGCAGAAGCTCTACGCGACCGCCTCGAGCCCGCTCGGTGGGCTCGTCAAATGACGCCACGCGCGCCGAGCGTGCGTGCGCCGCGCTGTATGCTCATCGTCACCGTCGACGACGTCCGTCAGCGTCGTGACGCGGTGACGGCCGCCCTCGCCGGCGGGTTCGACGCCATTCAACTGCGCGACCGCCGGGCCGCGGGCGGCGCGCTGCTCGAGACGGCGCTCGCGCTCCGCGTCCTCACGCGCGAGGCGCGCGCCGCCCTGATCGTCAACGATCGCATCGACGTCGCGCGCGCCGCCGGCGCCGACGGCGTCCAGCTGCCCGCTGCCTCGTTCTCGACCGCCAGCGCGCGCGCCCTCCTCGGTCCCGAGCCGTGGATCGGCTGCTCGACGCACGCGCCCGCGGAAGCCGTGGCCGCCGCGCGCGGCGGCGCCGACTACGTCGTCCTCGGGCCGATCTATCCGACGCCCTCCAAGGCGCAGTACGGCGAGCCGCTCGGCCCGGCGGCGATCACCGCCACCCGCATCGACGTACCGCTGATCGCGATCGGCGGCGTCACGCGGCGCGCGCGCGCCGGAGCTGCGCCGTGCCGGCGCGTCGGGAATCGCCGTCGTCCGCGAGGTGTTCGAAGCGCCGGATCCAGGCGCCGCCGCGCGCGCGCTCGTCGCCGCTTGCGCCACATGAATCACTGAGCGGCGGCGAACCTGAGCGGAGGGAGGTGATGGCCAAGTATCGTGTCATCTCGCTCGACGGGGGTGGAATCCGAGGCCTCATCACCACCGTGCTCCTGCAGCGCATCGTCGCGACTCCCGGACTCGAGACCATTCTCGATTCGGCCGATCTCATCAGCGGCACCTCGACGGGTGGGCTTCTCGCCCTGGGCATCGCTCACGGATTCGACCTGGCGCACATCCGCGCGCTCTACGTCGAGAAGGGGGAGGACATCTTCGACGACTCCTGGCTGGACGACCTCGTCGATCTCGGCAGGCTGCGTGGCGCCGACTACGACACCGCGCCGCTGCGCCGGGAGTTGAAGAGGTTGTTCGGAGACACCGCTCTTGGACAGCTCAAGAAGCGGGTGCTGATCACCAGCTTCGATCTCGACAACGAGGATCCCACGAACCGTACGTGGAAGCCGAAGCTCTTCCACAACTTTCCCGGCCCGAGCAACGATCGTGCCGCTCTCGTCCACGAGGTGGGCCTGTACACGAGTGCCGCTCCGACCTACTTCCCATCGGTCGACGGGTACATCGACGGCGGCGTGTACGCGAACAACCCGAGCATGTGCGCCCTCGCCCAGACCCAGGATCGCCGCTACGCGCCAACACCGCCTCTCCGCAACGTCGTCCTCCTGTCCCTGGGGACGGGAACGATCCTGCAATACATCAAGGGCCAGACCCTCGACTGGGGCTACGCTCAGTGGGCAAAGCCGCTGATCAACCTGATGCTCGACGGTGCTGCGGGAATCGCCGACTACCAGTGCAACCAGATCCTTCGTGACCGCTATCACCGAGTCGCACCCTGTTTTCCGCCAGACGTATCCGTCCCGCTCGACAACGTCGGCAAGGTGCCCTTCATGATCGAGTTCGCGGAGAACGTTCCCCTCCAAGGAACGATCAAGTGGCTGAGGCAGAACTGGGTAGCCTGATCTCGAGGCCGCCCGCTGCCTTGACAACCTGACGACGCGCCTCAATAGAGGGACGTCCATCGTGATTCCAAGGCTCACTGGAGGTCGTATGCTCGCTCGTCGCCGTCGCCTGGTGCTCGCGGTCGCGATGTCACTCGCAGCCGGGTGCCATTTCGGTGTCATCGAGCATGCCGGCGCGACCGACGGCGACTCGTTGCGCCTGCTGCTGCTCGGCGCGCAGGACATGAACACTCCGCAAACCCTGATGCGTGCGGACATCGCGATCGAGGTCCAAACCCCGGCCGGCAAACGCACCACCGACGCGATCGCGCTCTTCGCCCCGGGCAAGGAGGCGCGCTGGTATTTTCAGTTGCGCGAGCCGGCGCTGCGCGCGCTCGTGCTCGGCACCGAGCGCAAGGTGATGGAACGCAGCGGCACGATGACCGAGACCATGCCGATCGGCGCCCCGATCGATGCGCTGGAGTTCGCCTACGAGGATCTGAGCCGCTTCATCGCCGACGATTTCAAGACCTGGCAGATCACCGACGAGAGCCCGGCCACGATCCTGGTCGGCATGCACCCGGCGGTCGAGTCCGCCTATGTCTACCGGACCTACACGGTCGACAAGGAGAGGACTCTGCTCTTGAACGGACAGTTCTTCGTCAAGACGCTCAACAACATGGTCAAGCGTCGCGTCGACGGCGATCACGTGCTGATCGGCAAGAAATGGTTCCCGGGCAGCGTCACGATCGAGAACTACGCCGACAACTCGACCGCGCGCCTCAAGCTCCGCTGGTCGCAGGCCGCGAGCGCGCCAGCCGAGCTGCTGGTTCCGGCGAGCTTCCCCGGCGCCGCGCCGCTCGCGTGGGACGCCGCGCCGGCGACGAGCTCGGCGGCCGCGGCGTCGAGTCCGAGCCCACCCGGCTCCTGACGGCTGCTGCTCCGCACTCGTCGGCGGCCGCATCGCTTGCACGATCGGTATTCCTAGAGTTGACGGCCGGAAGGCCCCTGCTCTAGTGGCGAGCTGACAGCCGGGTGCTCGGAAGCGATGCGCGCCGCGCCATCGCGGGCGCAGAAACCGTCTTCGTCAGCGCCGCATCGGCATGGGAGATCGCGATCAAAGCGCGCCTCGGCAAAATCCGCATGCCCGGATCAGTCGAGCAGGCGATCGACGAAAGTCGCTTCAGCAAGCTGGCGATCGAGTTCTCGGACGCCGAGGCCGCCGGCACCCTGCCGGATCATCACACGGATCCCTTCGACCGTATGCTGATCGCCCAAGCGCGGGTGGAAGGGCTGACGCTGGTCACCCACGATCGCGCTTTCGCGCGCTATCGCGTGCCTGTCCTGTGGACCTGAGCCACTGAGCGGCGCAGCGTCAAGGTCACGACGCGCCACGCCACTAGGCTAGGCAAGCTCGACCCGACGGCGGTTGTCGTCGGGAAACGGGTACTCCATGTGGCGCGCCGTGGCGCGGCCGATCGCCTCGCCGTAGTAGCGCGTCACGACCGTCAGCGCCATGTCGATGCCGGCCGAGATGCCGGCCGAGGTGATGACGTTCCCATCCTCGACGACGTGGCAATCACGCTCGACGGTGACGCGCGGAAACGACTCGCGCATCCAGTCGAGCGAGCGCCAATGGGTGGTGGCGCGCCGGCCGTCGAGGAGTCCCGCGTGCCCGAGCAGCATGGCGCCGGTGCACACCGAGGTGAGGGTCTCGACCTCGCGCCCGCGCGCGCCGATCCAGTCGAGCAGCGGCCGGTTCTCGATCTCCGCGCGCGTCCCCCACCCACCAGGGACGACGAGCACGTCGAGCGGCGGGCATTCGGCGGTCGTGCAGTCCGGGATGACCTTGAGACCGCCGGTCGCGATCACCGTCTCCGCGCGCTCGGCCACCACCAACACCTCGAACGGCGACAGATCCTCGCGGCGGCGCGACTCGTCGAGTCGCACCGCCGAGAACACCTCGAACGGCCCGCAGAAATCGAGCACCTCGACGACGGGGAAGATCAGGATGCCGACACGCTTGCGATCCATGGCTTGCTCCCTCACCGCACGGCGGCGGACTTGAAGCGGCTGCGATAGGCGCTCGGCGGCACCCGCACGGTGCGCAGGAAGACGCGTCGCATCGCCTCGGCGCTGCCGAAGCCGCACTCGTCGGCGATCGTCTCGACGCCCTGCTGGGACTCCTCGAGGCGCCGGCGCGCCGCTTCGACGCGCACACGCTCGACGAACCGCGCCGGAGTCATGCCGACCTCGCGCATGAACACGCGCGCGAAGTTGCGCGGGCTCATCGCCACGCGCGACGCCAGCGCCGGCACCGAGAGGTCGGCGCGCACGTGGTCGCCGACCCAGCCTTGCAGCTCACGCAACGGCTCGCGGTCGGCGGCCTGGACGGCGAGCTGGGCGCTGAACTGCGACTGGCCGCCGGGCCGGCGGAGGAACAGCACCAGCTCGCGCGCCACGTGCAGCGCCACCTCGCGTCCGTGGTCCTCCTCGACGAGCGCGAGCGCCAGGTCCATGCCGGCGGTCACGCCCGCCGAGGTGTAGACGTTGCCGTCGCGGACGAAGATCGGATCGGGATCGACCGTTATCCTTGGATACTGACGCGCCAGCGCCTCGCACCACCGCCAGTGGGTGGTGACGCGCCGGCCGGCGAGAAGTCCCGCCTCGGCGAGGATGAAGGTGCCGCTGCACACCGAGCCGAGACGGCGCACGCGCGGCGCCATGCGGCGGAGCCAGGCGAGCAGATCGCGATCCTGCATCGCGCCCGCGGTTCCCGTACCGCCGGCCACCAGCAAGGTGTCGACACCGCCGCGCACCGCGCGGTACGAGCGGTCGGCGACCAGGCGCAGTCCTGAGGAAGTACCGAACGGTCCGGCGGCCGCGGCCAGCAGCTCGACCTCGTAGACGAGATCGGTCTGCCGGCCGCTCTCGACCAGCCAGCGCGCGGTGCGCCCGAAAACCTCGAGCGGCCCGGTGACGTCGAGCACCTGCGCGTCCGGGAAAGCGACCAGCGCCACCCGCCGCGTCCCGTGTTTGGCGAGGTGGGTTGGCGCGCCTTCCGGGCCGCCGTCAGCCGCCGCGCGACGTGGAACGAGCTTCAGTGGTGAGGGTGTGGATCGTTGTCGTCGCATAGCCGCAGCATGGCCCGCGCCCGAGCTGGCCGCAATGCCATTAACACCTCAGATTCTGCCAGCACGTACGAGGAGGCGACACATTGACAGAAAAGCGTGTCTGCGTAATAGTGCTGATATGGCAACACGTCTTTCGGCAGATCTAGGAGACCCGCGACTCCTCCGACTTCTCAAGGCCGAGGCGAACGAGCGCGATACCAGCGTGAAGGATGTTCTCACGCGAGCGCTGGAAGCGTACTTCGCCGAACGGCTGGAAACGAAGGCGCTGGCGAAGCTGGCGGAGTCGGCGTTCAGCGAGTGGGACGACCCTCGTGACGCCGAATACGATCGTCTGTGAAGCCCGGCGACGTTGCGCTCGTACGATTCCCGTTCGCCGATCTCGCCGCCACGAAGAAGCGACCGGCGCTCGTGCTCGCAGAGACGGGACGATCGCCCCGAAACCGCCTGACGACCCTCGCGATGATCACGAGCCAGGTCGAATCGTTGAGACTCGACGGTGACGTGATGCTCGAGGACTGGAAGACGGCGGGGCTCCTCCACCCGAGCCTGCTTCGCATGGCAAAGGTCGCGACCGTCGATGCAGAACTCGTCGACAAGCTCATCGGGAGACTCTCCGCCCGGGACCACGCGGCGGCACGTGACGCTTTCCGCCGTGTATTCGCACCCTGGATACGCTCGTAGCGAGCCAGCAACCGCCTTCTTGTCGTCAGTTCGTCGAGGTCACAGCGATCTCACCAGCAGGCGCTTGCCCGCGTTCCCGACATCGCGCTGCGTGAAGATGCGCTTCGAGAAGCGGAAGGCATCCGCATGCCTGGCAAGCCCGAACCAGCTTGCGATCGAGGCCCGTGCACTGTCGTAGCCGATCTCACCTGCCATCACGCGTCGCTCGAGCGCGCCGCCACAGACGCCGGACGCTGCGCCGGCACACGCGTACGCGCCCGTCCGCATGGTGGGCGTAGCCCAGCAGATCGCACGGCTCGCCGGTGGGCGCCATGATCCCGCCGCGCGGATTCAGGTCGAGGCGAAGACGCTCGGTGAGGAACGCCCGCACCGCATCGAGACGCGGGCTTCCCCCCGATCGGCTGCGAGCAACAGGAAGTCGTCCATGTGGCGGAGCCCACCCGCGCGACGCCATCACGCAAACAGCCAAATGCCCATCAAAGCTTTGACTAGCGGGCGCAACGGAAGCCGAAGGCGCTGGCCGCACCGGACGGCTCGCTGCCGCCATAGACCGTGAGCGGACCGGCACCCGTACCGCCGAAGAAGCTAACGCCGCGCAGCAGCGCACCGGGCTCACCCGTCGTGGCCGCGCCGGCCAGGCACTGGTAGTCACCCGTCGGGCTGACACCCGCGCTCCACGTGCCGCACGCCGTGGAACGTGGCACCCAGTCCGCCACCCACTCGTCCAGATTGCCGACCATGTCGAAGGCGCCGCGCGCCGACACGCAGCTCGCACGCGAGCCGCTGAGTGTCGGGTCCAAGCCCGCATCGAAGGTCGAGTTGCAATCACTGGTGTCGTTGTCCGGCCCCGGATCGGGCGTACCGATCACTGCCGCCTGCCACTCGGCGTTCGACGGCAGGCGCTTGCGCGAATTCTCGCATGCCGCCTGCGCCTGGAACCACGTGACGTAGGCCGACGGGGTCACTCCCGGAAGGCTCACCGCGTAGATGTCGTCGGCGCAGTTCTGCCCGCTGTCGGCGCACGGCGTATAGTCGTCGCTCGCCACACCGAGCTGCGTCGCGCCCCCAGCTGTCAGATCCGCCGCCGTCGCCTTGCCCTTCTGGATCTTCTTCACCAGGCCCGCGTTGAGGGTGGTCGCGAGTGGCACCCGCCACACGCTCGCCTCGTACTTGTCCATGCAGACCGTGCCCGACACCACCGCGTCGACGGGACACTTCTTGAGCGGCCCGCTTGGCGGGCCGCCGGCCCCTGCCGTGCTGGCCAGCAGCATTAGAGCTGCCGACACCGTGATCACTCGTGATACCTGTCTCATGGTCGTTCTCCTCCTCCTGTTGGGTTGGGATGGGTTTTGTGGAGGGCCGTCGAACCCGGCAAGCCCCGCGAGCGTTGCATAGCGGCCGCTCCGAGGTCCAGTGAAACCTTCCCCAAGAGACCGGCCGCATGACCCGAATGCACTGTGGAGAATCCTACAGGTCATGCAGCAACGCACGACCTGCTCCGATGTGGCGGTGAAGATGTCGGCGCCGCGGCCGGCGCGCTGTGGCGTTCGCCGACGTCCGCGTGAGGCGTCGGGCCTGACCGACTCTCAGCTCCGCGCCTCCTCCAAGCACTCCCGGAACAGCCGATGCCAGTTGGTGACCGTCCCGAGCTGCTGCACGTACGACTCCAACCCGATCAGCGCCCGGCCGAGGAACACCCGATGCCCGGGACTCTTGAAGATCCGGTGCTCGAAGCCGATCCCCGCCACCTCCATGGCGCGCTCGACCGAGTTGTACCCGCGCGGATCGTAGCGCCGGTCGGTGAGCACCGGCTCGAAGATGATGCGCATGATGCGGATCATCGGCTGCCGGATCGTCCTCGGCATCGAGGTATCCCAGACGCACGAAGCAATCGCTCATGACCGCCGCGTCGCCGGCGAGGATGGCGCGGGCGAGATCGACGTAGCCGCGACGGATCGGCTCGGGGAAGACGCGCACGCTGCCGAGGTCGAGGATGCAGAGCCGCGGATGGTGGGTGACGAGATAGTTGCCGGGGTGGGGATCGGTGTGGAGGATGCCGAACTCGAAGATCTGCCGCCACAGCACGCGGAAGTACTTGATCGCGACCCAGTCCTTGAGCTCCTGATCGACGCCGGGGCTCAAGATGTCCTGCAATGGATAGCCCTCGAGCGCGCTCATCGTCAGCACGCGACGCGACGAGAACTTCGGGTACGGCTTCGGGATCTCGACCTCCGGATCGTCGGCGAAGAGGCGACCGAAGCGCTCGAGATTCGCCGCCTCGTTGACGTAGTCGAGCTCCTCGCCGAGACGCTCTTCGAGCTCGGCGTAGACCTCGGTTGATCGATCTTCTGCCGCATCACGTCGCGCCCGAGGCGGGAGAGCGCCTTCAAGAGCGCGCGGACGTTCTTCAGGTCCTGACCGACCGTCTCCTCGACGCCCGGGTACTGGATCTTCACCACGACGTCCTCGCCCGACGGCAACACGGCGCGGTGGACCTGTCCGAGCGAGGCGGCGGCGAAGGCCTCGGTCTCGAAGCTCGCGAAGAGCTCCTCGGGAGGCGCGCCGAGCTCGCGGCTGACCTGCGCGCGGATCGAGCGCATACGGCATGGGCGGGATCGACGCCTGCACGGTCGAGAGCACCTCGAGGGCCGCCGGCGGCAGCAGATCGCTGCGCATGCTCAGCATCTGCGTCAGCTTCATGAACGCGCCCTTGAGCTCGGTCGAGCGCTCGACCAGACGGATGGCGTTGCGGACGTGGGTGTCGAGCAGGTCGCGCTCGGTCTGCTCCTGCGATTGAAAGGGACGCTTGAGCGCCTGCCAGATGTAGCTCCCGCCGACCGAGGTGGTGAGCGAGCCCACCTTGAGCACGCGGCGGGCGCGGCCGGTCGTGAGCCTACCGTCGGCCGCTTTGGATCGCGCCGCGCCCTGCTTCCGGCCCGCGCGACACGCGCGCGCCGACGGGCGACGGTCTCCCGGACCCCGGCGGCGGGGTGTGCTTGCGAGTCGTGGTCACCGGGTTCCTGGATTCCTAGAGATGATTGATGCGGCTCGCGGCGACGCCAGCGCCGAAGCCGTTGTCGATGTTCACGACCGTGACCCCTGCGGCGCACGAGTTCAGCATCGCCAGCAGCGCCGCGAGTCCTCCGAGGCTGGCGCCATAGCCGATGCTGGTCGGCACCGCCATCACCGGCTTGTCGACGAGACCCCCGACGACGCTCGGCAGCGCGCCCTCCATGCCGGCCACGACGATGAGCACGCGCGCCGCGACCAGCCGCTCGCGTTTGTCGAGCAGCCGGTGGATGCCGGCGACGCCGACGTCGTAGAGGCGCTCGACGGTGTTGCCGGCGAGCTCGGCGGTCCAGGCGGCCTCCTCGGCGACGCTGCGGTCCGAGGTGCCCGCGGTGATCACCAGGATGGTGCCCTTGCCGGTCACGACCACCGGCGCGACCTTGCGCACGGCGATACGCGCCTCGGCGTGGTAGCGGAACTCCGGATCGCGCTGCCGCGAGCGCTTCGGCGGCGGCGGCGTCGAGCCGCGTCACCAGCACGTTCTGTCCATCCGCGGCCAGACGCCCGGCGATGGCGGCGATCTCATCGGCGGTCTTGCCGACACCGAAGATGACCTCTGCCTGACCGGTGCGCAGCTCGCGATGCAAGTCGGGCTTGGCGAACGCCAGGTCGGCGAAGGGCAGGTCGCGGAGCGCCTCGAGCGCGGCATCGACTGCCAGCTCGCCGCGCTGGACGCGCGCGAGCAGCTCCTGCAAAGCGCGCCGGTTCATCGCCGGGGAAGCTACCCCGCCTGCGTGCGGGCGCACAATCACCTCGCGCACGGCGCGCTCGTCGGCGCGGCTCACTTCGATGGTCAAGCTCCCGAGCCGCAGACGCTCGCCGACGGACGCGATGCGCCCGAGGTGGGTCAGCACCAATCCCGCGATCGTCTCGTAGTCGCCGAGCGGGAGGCGCCACGGGAAGAGGCCGTTCAGCCGCTGGATCTCCATCGCACCCTGGACGCAGACGCTGCCGTCGGCGAGCGTCTCGTACAGCACCTCGCGCTGATCGTACTCGTCCTCGATCTCACCGACGATCTCCTCGAGCAGATCCTCGACCGTGACGATGCCGACCGTGCCGCCGTGCTCGTCGACGACCACCGCCATGTTGAGGCGACTGCGCTGCATGAGACGGAGCTGGCGGTGCGCGAGCTTGTTCTCCGGCACGTAGAGGGGAGTGCGCATGATGCTCGTCACCGGCTCGGAGGTGCCGGTCGCGCCGAGCAGATCGAAGCTGTGGACGATGCCGACGATGTTGTACATGCGCTCGTGGAAGACCGGGACGCGCGAGACCTTCTCGCGACGCACGAGCGTGATCGCCTCCTCGATCGGGGCGTCGTCGCGCACCGCGTAGATGTGGATCAGCGGCACCATCACCTCGCGCACGTGCCGGCCGCGAAACTCGAAGATGCGGCGGATCACCTCCGGGGAGGAGAGCTGCGCCTCCTCGCCCGGACGCTCGCGGCGCAAGAGATCCGAGAGCACCTGGCCGACGGTCGGCACGGCGCGATCGGGCGCGGCGCCGGTGAGCCGCGCGGTGGTCATCTCGATGACCCGCAGCGGCGCGCAGGCGAGCGCGAGCGCGCGCTGCACGAAGCCGCGCACGCGTGCCGGCAGCACGTGACGGCGGGCCTGGGCGAGCGAGCGCGGCAATAGATCGGTCGCCAGCGCCGCGGCCGGCGCGAGGACGAGCAGCGGCACGGCGACCACGGCGGCGCCGCCGGTCGTGGCCAGCAGCGCGAGACCGGTCGCGCCCGCGGCGACGACGGCCGCCGCGGCCGCGCCGGCCTCGAGGCTCGCGGCGGTGCGCGGGGCGAGCGGCGCGAAGAGCGCCGCCGAGCCGCCGGCGGCGATCGCGCGCAGCACCAGCGCCAGCGCCGCTATGCCGAGGAGGGCGAGGGCCATAGCTCTACACGCAAGCGCTCGATGGCAGTGCCGTCGAGCTTTTCCACGATCATCGTGCACCCGTCCAAGGGCAGGCTGTCGCCGGGCTCCGGGACGCGCCCGAGGCGATCCATCACGACGCCCGCGATCGTCGCCTCGTCGTCGGTTTGCGGAATGCTGAGCTTGAGCCGGGCGTTGAACGCGCTCACCGAGACCCGCCCGCTCACCACGAACGTGCTCGGCCCGCGCCGCTCGATCTCCGGCTCCTGGTCTTCGTCGAACTCGTCGCGAATCTCGCCGAACAGCTCCTGCAGGAGGTCGTCCATCGTGACCAGGCCGACCAGGCTGCCGTACTCGTCGAGCACGAGGGCGATGTGAACCTTGCGGGTGCGAAACTCACGAAACAGCTCGCCCACCGTCTTGTCGGCCGAGACCACGTACGGCTGACGCATCAGGAGCTCCACGTCTCCTACCGCGGCCGGCTGACCGATGAGATCCTTCACGTAGAGAACGCCGACCACGTCGTCACGCTCGCCGCGATACACCGGGATCCGTGAGCAGCCCGAGGTGCGGATCACCTCCATCAATTCCGCGGGCGCGATGTCCACCGGCACCGAGACGATGTCGCGTCGCGGCGTGAGCACGTGGCGCACGGGACGCTCTGCCGAAGCTCACCGCCTTCTGCACCAACGCGCGCTCCGCGTCGGCGATCTCGCCACCGTCCTCTTCGAGCGCCGCGAGCTCGTCGGGCGCGAAGATGTTCTCGCCGCTCGGCGCCTCGCCGAGGAACGCATGCGCGATCCGGCGCCCGATGCTCTTCTCGACCGCCGCCAGCGTGCCGAGCGGGGCGAGGAGCCAGGTGAGCGCCGGCCCGACCAGGACTTGTCCCGACGCGACCCGACGCGACGCCGCGCCCGCGGCCGCACCGCGCAGGACCAGGAGAAGGATCGCCGTCGCCGCCACCGCGGCCGCGCCTCCGGGCAAGCCGAAGCGCCCGTAGCCGGCCGCCGCACTCACCACCGCCGCGGTGACCAGCGCCAGCTCGCGGCCGACCGCCAGCGAGATCACCAGCCGTCGTGGATGACTGTGCAGCTCGTAGAAGAGCGGTCCCAGACGGCGGGCACCCTCGGACGTGCGCGCGATGGTGCGCGCCTCGGCGAGCGTCGCCTCGGCGAGGGCGAGCGCGGTCCACACCGCGAGCGCCGCCGCGAGCTCGACCAGCACCACCCATTCCGCGATCGTGACCGTCATGATGGTCGCGCGAAGTGCTGGTGCCCGGCACGCCGCGGCAGCGGCACGGGACGACCTTCGCGGCCGACGACGCGAACGCCGCGACCGCCGACGAGCTGGCCGATGCGGGTGATCCGGCACCCGAGCGCACGGCGGGCGCGCGGCGAGCCCCCGCAGACGCGCGGGCCGGACGGCGAACAGGAGCTCGTAGTCCTCACCGCCGCCGAGCGCGAGTGCACGCGCGCGCGCGCTGCCAAGCCGACTGAGACCAGGCGCGAGCGGCAGGCGATCCCAGCGCAACACGATCCCGACGCCGCTCGCGCGGGCCAGACGTTCGGCGTCGATGAGCAAGCCGTCGCTCACGTCGATCATCGCGGCGGCAATCCGGCGGCGTGCGAGCTCCACACCCGCGCGCAGCCGCGCGGTCGGCCGTTGCCATCGCCGGACCGCGCCGCCGTCGACCAGCATGCTACGAGCCGTCCTCAAACCGTGCAAACCGAGGGCGGCGCCGCCCACCGTGCCGGTGACGAAGAGCTGGTCGCCGACTCGCCCGCCCGAACGCGTGACGGGCGGCGCCGGCGCCTCGCCGACGATCGCCACCGTGAGCGAGAGCGCGTCCGCCGCCGCGAGGTTGCCGCCTGCGAGCGCCGCGCCCGCGCGCTCCGCCGCGGCGCGCACTCCCAGCACCATGGCCCGCAGCTCCGCGGCGCGGGTCGTGGGCGGTGCGGCGATCGCCAGCAAAGCCGCTACCGCCCGCCCGCCCATCGCCGCCACGTCGCTGGCGCTCACCTCGAAGGCGCGCGCGCCGAGCGCGCGCGGCGACAACCAGCGGCGGCGGAAGTGCACGTTCTCGATGAGCGTGTCGATGGTGAGGAGCTGAGGGTGGCGCGAGCGGGCGATCACCGCCGCGTCGTCGCCGGGGCCGAGCACGACGCGTCGGCGGCGAGGAACCAGCCGTCGGATCTCTTCGAGGAGCGCGAGCTCGCCGCGGGCGCGGAGCGTGTCGGTCATGCGGAAGCGGGGAGGCCCGCCTTCACCCGAACATCTCCTTCACCTTGTCGAGGAAGCCCTTGCGTCATCGGGTGCACCTCCTCGCCGCGACATGCGGGCGAACTCCTCGAGCAGCTCGCGCTGGCGCGCCGTCAGCTTCCGCGGCGTCTCGACGACCACCCGCACGAGCGTGATCGCCGCGACCGTAGCCGTGCAGGTCGGCGACGCCCTTGCCCTTCAGCCGGAAGACGCTGCCGGACTGCGTGCCGGGCGGGATCCGCATCCGTCACCTTGCCTTCGAGCGTCGGCACCTCGATCTCGGTGCCGAGCGCCGCCTGCGGGAAGCTCGACCGGCATCTCGCAGATCGACGTCGTTCCCGTCGCGCTGGAAGAGCGCGTGCTCGCGCACGCGGATCACGACGTAGAGATCGCCGGCCGGTCCGCCGCTCGCCCCGCCTCGCCCTCGCCGCGCAGCTTCAGGCGCGAGCCGGTGTCGACGCCGGCGGGGATCTTGACGCTCAGGGTCTGCGTGCGTCGCGTCGCGCCGCGTCCGCCGCACTTCGGACACGGGTCGGCGATCACGCTGCCCTGACCGTTGCACTGCCGCACGTCTTGGCGATGCTGAAGAAGCCCTGCTGGAAGCGCACCTGGCCGGAGCCGCGGCAGTCGCGGCAGGTCTTCGGCGGCGTGCCCGCTCGCGCGCCGCTGCCGTGGCACGCCTCGCAGGTCGCCGAGGCGCGGGACGCGAGATGCGTCTTCTCGCTGCCGAACGCCGCCTCCTCGAAGGTGAGCTCGAGGTCGTAGCGCAGGTCCTCGCCGCGGCGCGCGCGGTCTGCGACCGCCGCCGGCCCGCCGCCGAAGAAGTCGCCGAAGATGTCGCCGAAGATGTCCTCGAACCCGGCGCTGAAGTCGAAGCCGCCGGCGCCGCGCCTGCTCGAACGCGGCGTGCGCCGAAGCGGTCGTACTGCGCGCGGCGCTCGGGGTCGCAGAGCACCTGGTACGCCTCCGACGCTTCCTTGAAGCGCTCCTCGGCTGCCTTGTCGCCGGGGTTGCGGTCGGGATGGTACTTGAGCGCGAGCTTGCGGTAGGCCTTCTTGATCTCGTCGTCGCTCGGCGCTCGCGCTCGACGCCGAGCACCTCGTAGTAGTCGCGCTTCGCCGCCACGGCACTCCGCGCGGAGAATACGAAAGCCCTCCCCGTCAGTCGAGCGGGCGAGGGCTCTTGCGTACGTGCGCTCGCAGTCGCGCGCGACTCGGCCGCAGCGCGCATGCGGAGCTGCGCGCTACTCCTTCACTTCCTCGAAGTCCGCGTCGACCGACGTCGTCGCGGCCGCCGCTCTGCCGGCCGTCGCCGCCGTCGCCGTCGCCGCCGCGCCGCCGTCGCCCGCCGGCGCCGCCGCCCGTGCTGCGCCGCCTTGGCGTACATCGCCTCGGCGAGCTTGTGCGGCGCCTGCGTCGAGCGTCGCTCCGTCGCCGCGCTTCATCTGCGTCGGCGTCGCTCGCTCTCGAGCGCCTTCTTGGCCTCGTCGAGCGCCGCCTCGATGCTCGCTCTTGGTCGCCGCGATCGATCTCGGCCGCCGTGCTCGGCGAGCGTTCTTCTCGGTCTGGTAGATCGAGCTGATCGAGCTGGTTGCGCGCCTCGACCGCCTCGCGCTTCTTCTTGTCCTCGGCGGCGTGCAGCTCGGCGTCCTTCACCATCTGCTCGATCTCGTCCTCGGAGAGGCCGCTCGACGCGGTGATCTGGATCGACTGCTCCTTGCCGGTGCCGAGGTCCTTGGCGTGCACGTGCACGATGCCGTTGGCGTCGATGTCGAAGGTGACCTCGATCTGCGGCATGCCGCGCGGCGCCGGCGGGATGCCGACCAGGTCGAACTGGCCGAGCAGCTTGTTGTCGGCCGCCATCTCGCGCTCGCCCTGGAAGACGCGGATGGTCACCGCGCTGCTGGTTGTCGGCGGCGGTCGAGAAGACCTGGCTCTTCTTGGTCGGGAATGGTGGTGTTCTTCTCGATCAGCTTGGTGAACACGCCGCCGAGGGTCTCGATGCCGAGCGAGAGCGGCGTGACGTCGAGCAGCAGGACGTCCTTCACCTCGCCCTTCAGCACGCGCGCCCTGGATCGCCGGCGCCGATCGCGACCACCTCGTCCGGGTTGACGCCCTTGTGCGGCTCCTTGCCGAAGAGCTTCTTCACGCGCTCCTGCACCGCCGGCATGCGCGTCATGCCGCCGACCAGGATCGACCTCGTCGATCTCCTTGGTCGCGCAGCCCGGCGTCCTTGAGCGCGGTCACGCACGGGCCGTCGAGGCGGTCGAGCAGGTCGGCGCACAGCGCCTCGAGCTTCGGCGCGCGTGAGCTTCATGTTGCAGGTGCTTCGGCCCGCTCTGGTCGGCGGTGATGAACGGCAGGTTGATGTCGGTCTCCATCGCGGTCGACAGCTCGCACTTGGCCTTCTCGGCCGCTTCCTTGAGGCGCTGCAGCGCCATGCGGTCCTTGCGCAGGTCGATGCCCTGGTCCTTCGTGAACTCGTCGGCCAGCTAGTCGATGACGCGCTGGTCGAAGTCCTCGCCGCCGAGGAAGGTGTCGCCGTTGGTCGCCTTCACCTCGAAGACGCCGTCGCCGATCTCGAGGATCGAGATGTCGAAGGTGCCGCCGCCGAGGTCGAAGACGGCGATCTTCTCGTCCTTCTTCTTGTCGAGCCCGTAGGCGAGCGCGGCCGCCGTCGGCTCGTTGATGATGCGCAGCACGTTCAGGCCGGCGATCCGGCCGGCGTCCTTGGTGGCCTGGCGCTGGCTGTCGTTGAAGTAGGCCGGCACGGTGATGACGGCCTCGGTGACCTTCTCGCCGAGGTAGTCCTCGGCGGTCTGCTTCATCTTCTGCAGGATGAACGCCGAGATCTCCGCCGGGCTGTACTTCTTGCCGCGGATCTCGACCCAGGCGTCGCCGTTGTCGGCCTTGACGATCTTGTAGGGCAGGATCTTCATCGCCTTCTGCACCTCGGGATCGTCGAACCGGCGGCCGATCAGGCGCTTGACGGCGAAGACGGTGTTCTCGGGGTTGGTGATCGCCTGGCGCCTGGCGATCTGGCCCGACCAGGCGCTCGCCGCTCTCGGTGAAGGCGACCACCGACGGCGTGGTGCGGCTGCCCTCGGCGTTGGGGATGACGACGGGCTCGCCGCCTTCCATGATGGCGACGCACGAGTTCGTGGTTCCCAGATCGATTCCGATGACTTTCGCCATGTGTGGTCGTCTCCTTCGCGCGGCGTCGTCAGCATCCCGGTTAGCCAGCGTCCTTGGCAGTTAATCATCGTCGTCGGTTCAACCGGCGGCTTGCCGACACGGTCACCAGCGCCGGCCGGAGCAGGCGGTCGTGCAGGCGGTAGCCGGCTGGTGCTCGTCGACGACCGTGTTGGGCGGCTGCGTCGTCTCGGACGTGGCCGATCGCCTCGTGCCGGCTCGGGTCGAACGGCTGGCCCGCGCGTCGACGCCGGCTTCACGCCGTGGCGCTCGAGGACGTCGCAGAGCGCCTTCAGGACCAGCGCGACGCCCTCGAGCGAGCGGCTCGCCGTCGCCGCCGGCGGCGGCATGCTCGACGGCGCGCTCGAGGTTGTCGATGACGGGCAGCAGGTCGCGCAGCAAGCGGCTCGTTCGCGAAGCGCAGCGCCTCCGCCTTCTCGCGCTGCGCGCGCTTCTTGAAGTTCTCGAGCTCGGCGCGCTCGCGCAGCCAGCGGTCCGTGGTCGCGGCCGGCCTCGGCTTCGAGCGCGGCGAGCTCGTCGCGGCTCGACGCTCGATGCGCTCTGCCGCGGCTCCGTCGAGAGCCTCGCCGCGCTCGTCGAGACCGTCACCGGCGACACCGTTGCCGGGCGGTCCTTCGGATTCGGATCCGCTGCGGTCCTTGTCCGTCATCCGGTGTCGACCCTCTCTCGTGAGATTGTGCTGACGACTCGAAGACTTGCGCGAACCTAAGAACGGAATGCCGGATGTCAAGGCAACTGCCGCGCCGCGTTGTCGAGCGATCAGACGGCCGATGCTAAGCTCGCGTGCCCGCGTCGGCGATCGCCGCACGAGACCCTACGCCCGCGATCGTCCTCCGCGCCCGGGCGTTCGGCGAGTCGCGACAAGATCGTCACCTTGCTGACCGCGCGACTTCGGCAAGCTCGACCGGCATCGCCAAGGGGGCCAAGCGCTCGCAGCGCCGCTTCGCGAACGTCCTCGAGCCGTTCGCGCGCGTCGACGTGCGTTTCCGCCAGCGCGCCGCGAGCGAGCTCGCCTTCCTCGAGCGCTGCGAGCTGCGTCGAGCGCGCACCGCAGCTTCGCCGAGCGACCTCGCGGCTTCGCCTACGCGAGCTACGTCGCTCGAGCTGACCGATCGGATGATCCGCGGACGCGAAGCCGGTGCCGGAGGTCTATCGAGCTGGTCGGCGAGGCGCTCGGCGCTCCTCGAGCGCGGCGCACGCCGAGCGCGGCGTGCTGCGCGCCTTCGAGCTGCATCTCCTGCAGGTGACCGGCTACGAGCCGGAGCTCGACCGCTGCCGGCAGCTGCGGCGCGACCGCTGAGCGCGCGCCACCAGCCTTCACGTCCGACCGCGCGCGCGGCGGCGTCCTCTGCGCGCGCTGCCGCGGCGACGGCCGCTGCGACGTCGTCACGCGCGTCCGCTGCGACCGCGCTGATCGAGCTGCAGCGCGCCGATCTCGGCGGAGCCTGCCGCGCGAGCGTTGGCGCTGGCGCCCGCCGTCGCCACCGACGCGCGCGCGCTCGCCGGCAAGACCTGCTCGCCCCGACACCTGACCGCGCCGCTCGACCTCCGAGCGTCGACTGGCACGCTGATCGACGCAGCTCGCTCGGCGCGTGCGCCGCCTGACGGCCGAGACCGCTCGCGCGTCGCGACTGACGCCTCGGCTCGCGTGCTGTCCGCGCGTTGCTTTCGCCCAGACGCGTGCTAGGGTCGACCGCTTCACCGCATGGCCGAGTCGACGATGGAGAAGGTCGTGAACCTCGCCAAGCGGCGCGGGTTCGTCTTCCAGTCGAGCGAGATCTACGGCGGGCTGGCGAGCTGCTGGGACTACGGTCCGCTCGGCGTCGAGCTCAAGCGCAACGTCAAGGACGCCTGGTGGCGCGACATGGTCGCAGGCGCGCGACGACATCGTCGGCCTCGACTGCTCGATCCTCATGCACCCGCGGGTGTGGGAGGCGTCGGGCCACGTCGAGGGCTTCACCGACCCGCTGGTCGACTGCAAGAAGTGCAAGGAGCGCTTCCGCGCCGACCACTCGCCAGCGCGCAGTGCCCGCTCAAGCCGAGCAAGCGCCCGGCGAGTGCGAGCAGTGCGAGCTCACCGAGGCGCGCCAGTTCAACCTGATGTTCAAGACCTTCATGGGCCCGGTCGAGGACACCGCCAGCGTCGTCTACCTGCGGCCCGAGACCGCGCAGGGCATCTTCGTCAACTTCAAGAACGTGCTGACCACGTCGCGCCAGAAGCTCCCGTTCGGCATCGCGCAGATCGGCAAGTCGTTCCGCAACGAGATCACGCCCGGGAACTTCCTCTTCCGCACCCGCGAGTTCGAGCAGATGGAGATGGAGTTCTTCGTCAAGCCGGGCGAGGACGAGCAGTGGTTCGAGTACTGGAAGAGGAGCGCCTCGACTGGTACGTCGACGCTACGGCATCCGGCGCGAGCGCCTGCGCCTGCGCGCAGCACGGCGCCGACGAGCTGGCGCACTACGCCAAGGGCTGCGCCGACGTCGAGTACCAGTTCCCGTTCGGCTGGTCGGAGCTCGAAGGCATCGCCAACCGCACCGACTTCGACCTGCGCCGCCACGCCGAGTTCAGCGGCAAGGACCTGCGCTACTTCGACGAGGAGAGCGCGCGAGCACTACGTCCCGTACGTGATCGAGCCGGCGGCCGGCGCCGACCGCGCCACGCTCGCGTTCCTGGTCGACGCCTACGACGAGGACGTCGCCGACGGCGAGGCGCGCATCGTGCTGCGCCTCGCATCCCGCGCTCGCGCCGATCAAGGCCGCGGTCTTCCCGCTGCTGCGCAAGGACGGCCAGCCGGAGAAGGCGCACGCGATCCGCGATCTGCTGCGCGCAGCACTTCGCGGTCGCACTACGACCAGGCCGGCTCGATCGGCCGGCGCTATCGCCGCCAGGACGAGGTCGGCACGCCGTTCGGCATCACCGTCGATCATCAGACGATGCAGGACGACACCGTCACGCTGCGCGACCGCGACTCGATGCAGCAGATCCGTCTGCCGATCGATCGCCTGGTGGAGCGAGCTGACGCACGCGACTCGATCGCAGACGTCGAGCCGTCGGCGGCACCGAGTCGCCGGAGCGGACGCGTCCGAGCATGGCGCGACGAGCGAAGAAGAGCAGCGACGACCGTCGACGACGAGCTGCCGAGGAGACGCATGCGCGAGGACGACGCAGCCGCAAGACGGTGCGCCGCGGCGCGCCGGCGCCAGCAGCGCGGCGTCGCGCGCGCCGCCAAGCAGCGGCGCACGCAAGTTCGTCTACGCCTTCGGCGGCGGCAGCGCCGACGGCAGCGCCGAGATGAAGAACCTGCTCGGCGGCAAGGGCGCGAACCTCGCCGAGATGGCCGGCCTCGGCCTGCCGGTGCCGCCCGGCTTCACCATCTCGACCGAGGTCTGCACCTACTACTACGCACAACGGCCGCAGCTATCCCGCCGGCGCTGCGCGCCGAGGTCGCAGCGCAACCTCGCGCGCGTCGAGAAGATCGTCGGCAAGCGCTTCGGCGATCCGCGCCAACCCGCTGCTCGTGTCGGTGCGCTCGGGCGCGCGCGCGTCGATGCCCGGCATGATGGACACGGTCCTCAACCTCGGCCTCAACGACGCAGACCGTCGCAGGGCCTGATCGCGCGCAGTCCGGCAACGCGCGCTTCGCCTACGACTCCTACCGCCGCTTCGTGCAGATGTACGGCGACGTCGTGCTCGGCCTGAAGCCCGAAGTCGAAGGACGAGAACGATCCGTTCGAGGAGCATCCTCGAGCGCAAGAAGCACGCGCGCGGCGTCGACGCTCGACACCGAGCTCGACCGCCGACGACCTGCGCGAGCTGGTCGGCGAGTTCAAGGCGCTCATCCAGCACGCGCCGCGGCGTCGCCTTCCCGGACGACCCGCAGGAGCAGCTCTGGGGCGCGATCGGCGCCGTGTTCGGCTCGTGGAAGAACGACGCGCGCCATCGCCTACCGCAAGCTCAACGACATTCCCGACGAGTGGGGCACGGCGGTCAACGTGCAGGCGATGGTGTTCGGCAACCTCGGCGACGACTGCGCCACCGGCGTCGCCTTCACGCGCGACCCGGCCACCGGCGAGCAACGTCTTCTACGGCGAGTTCCTGCATGAACGCGCAGGGCGAGGACGTCGTCGCCGGCATCCGCACGCCGCTGCCGATCAGCAAGCGGCAGCGATCGATGGGCGCGGCGCAGGGCATGCCGAGACGAGCGCGCACGTGCCCGTCGCTCGAGGAGCGATGCCGAGCTCTACCGCGAGCTGCACGGCATCGCGCGCAGCTCGAGCAGCACTACCGCGACATGCAGGACATCGAGTTCACGATCGAGCGCGGCAGGCTCTAGATGCTGCAGACGCCGCGTCGGCAAGCGCACCGGCGTCGGCCGCGGTGCAGATCGCCGTCGACATGGTGAAGCGAGAAGCTGATCGACCGCGAAGACGCGCTGCTGCGCGTCGAGCCCGAGCAGCTCGAACCAGCTCCTGCACCCGACTTCGACCGCCGAAGCGCCGACGCGAAGGCGCTGGCTCGCCAAGGGCCTCGCGCGGCGTCGCCGGGCGCGGCCGCCGGGCGCGGTCGTGCTTCAGCGCCGACGACGCCGACGAGCGCCGCCGAGCGCGCGGCGAGCACGGTCATCCTCGTGCGCATCGAGACCTCGCCCGAGGACATCCGCGGCATGACAGGTCGGCGCAGGGCATCCTCACCGCGCGCGGCGGCATGACGTCGCACGCGGCGGTCGTCGCGCGCCAGATGGGCAAGGCCGTGCGTCGCCGGCTGCGAGCGCGCTCGAGATCGACTACGACGAAGCGGCAGATGACCGTCGCCGCCGAAGGGCGACGACCGCGATCGACGGCGCGCGCGGCGAGGCTCGCCGCGATCGACGGCGCGAGCCGGCGAGGTCTGTCTCGGCGAGCGTGCTGATCGAGCGCTCGCGCCGGCGAGACCGCACCGGAGTTCGCGCAGCTCATGGAGCTGGGCCGACAAGGCGCGCCGGCTCGGCGTGCGCGCCAACGCCGACACGCCCGAGCAGGCGCGCGATCGCGCGCTCGCCTTCGGCGCCGAGGGCATCGGCCTCTGCCGCACCGAGCACATGTTCTTCGAGCGACGAGCGCATCGACGCCGATGCGCGAGATGATCCTCGCCGACGACGCTCGAGGGCCGCGAGCGCGCGCTCGCCAAGCTCCTGCCGCTGCAGCGCGACGACTTCGACGGCATCTTCCGCGCGATGGCACGGCCTGCCGGTGACGATCCGCCTGCTCGATCCGCCGCTGCACGAGTTCCTGCCGCACGACCGACGACGGATCAGCGCGAGCTCGCCGACGAAGCTCGGCGTCGCCGGCCGAGCGCGCTGCGCGCGCGCGTCGACGCGCTGCACGAGTTCAACCCGATGCTCGGCTTCCGCGGCTGCCGGCTCGGCATCATCTATCCCGAGATCTACCGCGATGCAGGTGCGCGCCATCTTCGAGGCGGCCGTGCGCGCTGCGCAAGCGAAGGCGTGAAGGTCGATGCCCGAGATCATGATCCCGCTCGTCGGGCACGTGCAACGAGCTGCGCGCTGCAGCGCCGAGGTCGATGCGACGCGTCGCCGCGAGGTCATGCGCGGCCGACCGGCGTGCGAGTTCGCGTACACCGTCGGCACGATGATCGAGGTGCCGCGCGCCGCGCTCACCGCCGACGAGATCGCGCGCGAGCGCCGAGTTCTTCTCCTTCGGCACCAACGACCTGACGCAGATGACGCTTCGGCCTGTCGCGCGACGACGCGGCGCGCTTCCTGCCGCGCTACGTGCGAGACGCGGCATCTACGCCGCGCGACCCGTTCGCGATCGATCGACCAGGCGGGCGTCGGCGCGCTGATGCAGATCGCCGTCGAGAAGGGCCGGCGCGCGCGAGCCGCGGCCTCAAGATCGGCATCTGCGGCGAGCACGGCGGCGATCCCGACTCGGTCGCGCTTCTGCCACCGCGTCGGGCTCGACTACGTGTCCTGCTCGCCGTACCGCGTGCCGTCGCGCGGCTCGCCGCGGCGCGGCGGCGCTCGCAGGCCGACGCTCGCCGACGGCGGCCGCTAAAGTGGTCGCGCAGCCGATGACGCGGCGGGCCGCGCACCCGGCGCGTGGCAGTTTGGCACGACGCAGGCTCATCGGCGATCCTCGGCGATCCCGTCGATCACTCGCCTCTCGCCGGCGATGCACAACGCCGCCTTCGCCGCGCTCGGGCTGACGCACGTCTACCTGCGCTTCCGCGTCCGTCCCGCAGCATCTGCGCGCAGCGCTCGCCGAGTGCGCCGCGCGCTCGGCATCGGCGGGCTGAACGTCACGGTCCCGCTCAAGGAGGCGGTCGCTCGCGCCTGCTCGACCGGCTGACGCCGCGGCGCGCGCGCATGCGGCGCCGTCAACACGATCGTCCGCGCGCGGCGACGCGGCTCGTACGGCGACAACACCGACGGCGCGCGGCTTTCTCGCGCGCGCTCGCCGGAGCGCGCTGCCGCTCGCGCGGCGCGCGACGGTGCGTGCTGATCGGCGCCGGCGGCTCGGCGCGCGCCGTCGGCACGGCGCTCGGTCGGGGCGGGCTGCGCGCGCCTCGTCGTCGCCAACCGCACGCGCGCGCGCGCCGAGCGCTCGGCGGCGACTCGCGACTCGGCCGCGCGCGCCGGTCGCCGCCGGTCTCGACTCGCTCGCGCGACGCGCGGCGTGCTCGCGCGACGCCGACCTCGTCGTCAACTGACCAGCGCCGGCCTCGGCGCCGCCGGCGTCGAGCCTGCCGTTCGCCGCCACGCCGCCGCGACGTGCCTGTTCGTCGACCTCGTCTACGGCATCGCGCCCGACGCCGCTTCCTGCGCGCGCGCCGCGCGCGCCGGCCGGCGCACGCTCGACGGCAGCCGCATGCTGCTCCACCAGGGGGCGCTCGCGTTCGAGCGTGGACCGGCCGGCCCGCGCCGCGCGCCGCGATGGCGCGCGCGCTCGCGCGCCGCCGGGCTCGCGTTGACTGAGCCACGCGCGCCGCTAGCGTCTCGGCTCGCCGCCTCCGAGACATGAGCTCACGACTCGGAGACCTCCTCCAGCGACGCGGCGACCTGAGCGCGCGAGCAGCTCGCGCAGGCGCTCGAGAGCAGCGCGAGCAGCGGCGGCGCGCTCGCCTACCACCTCGTGCAGCTCGGTTCGTCACCGAGGAGGAGCTCCTCTCCTACCTCGAGAACGAGTACCGCCTGCCGGTCGTCGACCCGTCGACGCTCGACATCCCGACCGAGGTGCTCGGCGCTCGTGCCGCCGGCGCTGGTCGCAGAAGCACCATCTGATCCCGATCAGCCTCGTCGCGCTCGACGCTCACGCTCGCGATGGCCGACCCGTCGAACCTGGTCGCCATCAACGAGGTGAAGTTCCTCACCGGCTACGACGTGAAGGTCGCGGTCGCCGCGCCCGCCGCTCGATCCAGCGCGCCATCGAGCGCTCTACGACGACGCAGCGCCGACTACGACGAGGTGCTGTCGCAGCTCGGCGAGCGAGGACGTCGAGCTCGTCACGGACGAGGACGAGATCGACCTCCAGGAGCTCGAGCGCGCCACCGAGGAGGCGCCGGTCGTCCGCTGGTGAACGCGCTCCTCACCGACGCGATCAGCAAGCGCGCGAGCGACATCCACGTCGAGCCGTACGAGAAGATGCTGCGCGTCCGCTTCCGCATCGACGGCGTGCTCTACGAGATCATGCAGCCGCCGCTGAAGCTCAAGAACGCCATCACCTCGCGCATCAAGGTCATGGCGCCGCTCGACATCGCCGAGCGCCGCCTGCCGCAGGACGGCCGCATCAAGCTGAAGCTCGGCAGCGACAAGGAGATGGACTTCCGCGTCTCGGTGCTGCCGACGATCTTCGGCGAGAAGGTCGTGCTCCGCCTCCTCGACAAGTCGAACCTGCAGCTCGACATGACCAAGCTCGGCTTCGAGGAGCAGGCGCTCGAGCGACTTCAAGGACGTCGATCTACAAGCCCTTCGGCATGGTGCTGGTCACCGGCCCGACCGGCAGCGGCAAGACCACCACGCTCTACTCGGCGCTCGCCGAGCTCAACAAGATCGCGTACCAACATCTCCACCGCCGAGGACCCGGTCGAGTTCAACCTGGTCGGCATCAACCAGGTGCAGATGCACGAGGAGATCGGCCTCAACTTCGCCGCCGCGCTGCGCGCCTTCCTGCGCCAGGACCCCGACATCATCATGGTCGGCGAGATCCGCGACTTCGAGACCGCCGAGATCGCCGTCAAGGCCGCGCTCACCGGCCACCTCGTGCTCTCGCACGCTGCACACCAACGACGCGCCCGTCGACCATCAACCGGCTGCTCAACATGGGCGTCGAGCCGTTCCTGGTCGCGTCTCGGTCAACCTCATCATGGCGCAGCGCCTGGCGCGCGTGATCTGCCCGCAGCTGCAAGGAGGACGCGCCGATCACGCCCGAGGCGCTGGTCGAGCTCGGCGTGCGCCCGGCGAGATCGCGTCGTGACACGCTGCGTCCGCGGCGCCGGCTGCGCGACTGCGGCGGCACCGGCTACCGCGGCCGCATCGCGCTCTACGAGGTGATGCCGATGAGCGAGGAGCATCCGCGAGGTGGTCCTCGCCGGCGCCTCCGGCACCGAGATCAAGCGCGCCGCCATCGCGAGCGGCATGACGACGCTGCGCCAGAGCGGCCTCATCAAGGTCGCCGAGGGCATGACGACGATCGAGGAGGTCCTCCGCGTCACGATGGCGGACTGAGTGCGGTGCGGCGCCGCGGTCTGCGACCCATGGCAGCGGCATCCGGTGACGGCGCGACGCGATGTGACGCCGGCGTGCTGAAACATCCACGATCATGCGACCGCCGCGTGGCATGTCGCTTGCTCTCTGCCGATGGCGCGCGGAGGTCGATGCTAGCGAACATCCAGGACTTCCTGCAGCTCATGCTCGAGGCGGGGGCTCCGACCTGCACATCACGCAGGACAGCCCGCCGCTCATCCGCGTGCACGGCGAGCTCGAGCCGCTCGCCGTATCCCGCCGCTCACGGCCACCGACACCAAGAACCTCTGCTACAGCCTGCTCACCGAGGCGCCAGAAGAAGAAGTTCGAGGAGGAGAGCGAGCTCGACTTCTCGTTCGGCGTCAGCGGGCTGTCGCCGCTTCCGCGGCAACCTCTTCCTGCAGAAGGGCGCGGTCGGCGGCGCCTTCCGCGCGATTCCGTACGAGACGCCCGCCGCTCGCAGAAGCTCGGCCTGCCGCCCGTCGGTGATGGAGCTGACCAAGCTGCCGCGCGGCCTGGTGCTGGTCACCGGGCCCGACCGGCAGCGGCAAGTCGACCACGCTGGCGGCCATGATCGACAAGATCAACCACGAGCGCGCACGAGCACATCGTCACGGTCGAGGACCCGATCGAGTTCGTCCACGAGCACAAGCGCTGCATCGTCAACCAGCGCGAGGTCTTCGCCGACACGCACGAGCTTCGCCGCACGCGCTCAAGCACGTGCTGCGCCAGGACCCCGACATCGTGCTGATCGGCGAAATGCGCGACCTCGAGACCATCGAGGCGGCGCTGGTCGTCGCCGAGACCGGCCACCTGGTGTTCTCGACCCTGCACACCAACTCGGCCGTGCAGACGATCAACCGCGTCATCGACGTCTTCCCGCCGCACCAGCAGGCGCAGGTGCGCGCGCAGCTCTCGCTGGTGCTCGCAGGGCGTCATCTCGCAGCAGCTCATCCCGCGCGCGCGACGGCAAGCGGCCGCGTGCCTGGCGTGCGAGGTGATGATCCCGAACGCCGCCATCCGGAACCTGATCCGCGAGGAGAAGGTCCACCAGATCTACTCGCAGATGCAGGTCGGCCAGCCGAAGTTCGGCATGCAGACGATGAGCCAGTCGCTCGCTCGATCTGTACAGCGCCACCTGATCACGCTCGACGAGGCGATCGGCGCACGCGACCGAGCCCGAAGAGCTGAAGCACGATGCTCGGCGCCAGGCGCAGCAGCCGGTCCGCGCCGCGCCGGGTCGACGCTGAGGACGAAGGAGGAGCGACGCATGGCCGTCTTCCAGTGGGCAGGGCGTCTCGCCGCAGCGGCGAGACGCTGCAAGGGCGAGATGGAGGCGACGACCCGCGAGGCGGTGATCACCCGCCTGCGCGCGCAGCGCATCCAGCCGCATCCCGGCGAAGATCAAGGAGAAGGGCAAGGGGCTCGACACGCGAGATCACGCATCCCGGCTTCGGCGAGAGCCGTCAAGCACGCGCGACATCGTGGTCTTCACGCGCCAGTTCGCCACCATGATCGACGCCGGCCTGCCGATCGTGCAGTGCCTCGACATCCTCGCGGCGCAGACCGACAACAAGGCCTTCCGCAAGCGTCATCCGCGAGCGTCAAGGACGACGTCGAGTCGGGCTCGACGCTTCGCCGACGGCGCTGCGCAAGCACCCCAAGGTCTTCGACGACCTCTACGCCAACATGGTCGCGGCCGGCGAGATCGGCGGCATCCTCGACACCATCCTCGAGCCGCCTCGCCGATCTACATGGAGAAGGCCGTCAAGCTGAAGAGCAAGATCAAGGGCGCGATGATCTACCCGGCGCTGCATCATCGCGGCCGCGGTCCTCGTCACCGCGCATCCTGCTCGTCTGGGTCATCCCGGTCTTCGCCGAGCTGTTCTCGAGCTTCGGCCAGGCGCTGCCGGCGCCGACGCAGTTCGTCATCAACCTCTCGAACTTCACCATCGCCTACATCTGGCTGATCATCGTCGGCGCTCATCGGCGCGATCGTCGGCGCTGCGCTGCTGACCTACCGCACCGAGCACGGGCGCTCTGCGATCGACCGCTTCGCTGCTGCGCATGCCGGTCTTCGGCGACCTGATCCGCAAGTCGTCGATCGCGCGCTTCACGCGCACGCTCGGCACGCTGGTGTCCTCCGGCGTGCCGATCCTCGACGCGCTCGCCATCACCGCGCGCACCGCGGGCAACAAGGTCGTCGAGCGGGCCGATCCTCGCGACCCGCGCCGAGCATCAGCGAGGGCAACACGATCGCCGAGCCGCTCATCGCAGAGCAAGGTGTTCCCGCCGATGGTCTGCCAGATGATCGCCGTCGGCGAGACGACCGGCGCGCTCGACGCGATGCTGCAGAAGATCGCCGACTTCTACGAGGACGAGGTCGACAACGCGGTCGCCAACCTGACGTCGCTGATGGAGCCGCTGGTGATCCTGTTCCTCGGCGTCGATCATCGGCGGCCTGGTGATCTCGATGTACCTGCCGATCTTCAAGCTCGGCTCGGTTCTCTAGGCCGGGCGATGGCCGCACTCACGCCCGCGGAGTCGGCTTCGCTCACCAGCCCAGCGCCGGCCGAGCTGCGCAGCCGTCTCGGCTGGTTCCTGCTCGTCCGGCTGACGATCGTCTCGGCGTTCTTCGTGAGCGCCGCGGTGCTGTACTTCACCGGGCCGTTCAGCGGTCCCGATCCGCGTCTCGTCGCTGATCGTCGGCGGCTTACGGCATCACCGCGATCTCGGGCCTCGTCCTTCCCGGCGTGCGCCGGATGTTCGCTCTTCGCGGCCGTGCAGATCGGCGTCGATCTCGGCCTGATCAGCCGTCGGCCTCTTGCTGACCGGCGGTCGTCGAGAGCCCGCTGCCGGTGCTCTACAACCTGGTGATCCTGAACGCCGCGCTCCTGCGGCTGCATCGCGGCATCACGCTTCACGGCGACCGCGGCGGCATTCTGTCTACACCGTCGTGCTGGCGCGTGCTCAGCGCCGCGCAGCCGTCCGAGTTCGTTGGCTCGTCTCGCACGCGCTCACCCACGCGACCAACCTGCTGTCGTTCTTCGTGATCGCCGCGCTGGCCGCGCTACCTCGACCGTCCAGCTGACGGATGCCGAGACCAAGGTCGCAAGAGCACCGTGACGAGCTCGACCGCATCGAGGCGCTGCAGAGCCTGGTCGCGGACGTCGGTCGACAACGGCCTGATCGTCACCGACGCCGCCGGCCGCATCACCTCGGCCAACCCGACGGCGGTCGAGGTCCTCGGCCTGCCGGACCAACGGCAACCTCGCGGTCTCGCTCGAGGCCATCCTTCCGGAGGCGCGCAAGCCGTGCCTTCGGACGGCATCACCGGTCGAGCTCACGATCAACGGCGACGGGCAGGAAAAGCGCGTGCTGCGCGTCAAGGCGGCGACCGTGACCGATACCTTCCAGCACCCGATCGGCCGGGTGCTGGTGGTGCAGGACGTCACCACGGTGCGCGAGCATGGAAGCGCGCCTGCGCGAGCAGGACAGACGTCGAAGCCGCCGCAGCGCGCGTCCTGCCGCTCGGCGATGCTCGCGGTCGTCGCGTTCGAGGGCCTGGTCGGCGAGAGCGAGCCGATGCGCCGCGTCTATTCGCGCTCATCGAGAAGGCCGCGCCGTCGGATGCCACCGTCCTGGTCACCGGCGAGAGCGGCACCGGCAAGGAGCTGGTCGCGCGCGCCATCCACGCGCGCAGCCCGCGCAGCGACAAGCGCGTTCGTGGCCGTGAACTGCGGCGCCATCCCCGAGACCCTGATCGAGAGCGAGCTCTTCGGCCACGTGCGCGGCGCCTTCACCGGCGCCGTCCACGACCGCACCGGTCTCTTTCGCCAGGCGCACGGCGGCACCATCTTCCTCGACGAGATCGGCGAGCTGCCGCTGCGCTGCAGGTGAGGCTCCTGCGCGTGCTGCAAGACCGCATGATCACGCCGGTCGGCGGCAGCGCCACCATCGCCGATCGACGTGCGGGTGGTCGCCGCCACCAATCGCGATCTCGAGCGCCTGATCACCGACGGCCGCTTTCGCGAGGACCTCTTCTATCGCCTGAACGTGATCCGCATCGCCACGCCGCCGCTGCGCGAGCGCCCGGAGGACATACCGGTCCTGCTGCTGCATCTGCTGAGGCTGTGCGCCGATCGGCATGGGAAGGCGGTCGCCAAGGTGTCCCCGCGCACGATGCGAACCCTCGTGACACATGCCTACCCAGGCAACATCCGTGAGCTCGAGAACGTCCTCGATCACGCCGTGACCCTCTGCGAAGGGGAAACCCTCACCGAGGAGGATCTCCCCGGCTACATGATGACGCGGCCCGAGAGTCCCGAAGCCGCCCAAGCCGGTGGTCGAGCTGACGGTCGCGCCGGCCGCCCCCCGGCGCCCGTACCGGGGCAGAACCTCGATGACCAGCTCGCCGCCTATGAGAAGGAGATGCTGACGTCGGCGCTCGAGCGCGCCGGCGGGGTCCGCAAGCGCGCCGCCGATATCCTGGGCATCAAGTACCGCTCGCTCCGCCACCGCCTGGCCAAGTACGGGCTCGCGGTCGGCGACGACGACGAGAGCGAATTCGAGCACAACGCCCGCAGCCTGACAGGATTGTGACGGGCGCAAAATGTCACCGATTGGGAATTCGACGCTCGTGGACGGTACCCGCCCGCATTCGCGCTGTGACTTGTCACGTGCGGCTGCGTCACCCAGCTCGACGGCTTCTGTCAGCGTCGGACCAGCGAAGGCTCGGAAGTGCTCGACAAGTCGAGCAATCGCCGTTGGCGGCCGTCGCCGCGCCGACGCCGACGCCTCGCTGGCCTCAGCTTTGCTCTCGGGTCCAGTCAACAAAACTTTTCGGGAACGCCACTAAGGCACCCGACTCACAGGAGGAAGTCATGAAAGAGAAGAACAAGCAGTCCGGATTCACCCTGATCGAGCTTCTGGTCGTGGTCGCGATCATCGGCATCCTCGCCGCGATCGCCATCCCGCAGTTCGCAGCGTACCGTTCGCGCGGCTTCGATGCGCGGTCCAACAGCGACTGCCGCAACGCGGCCACCGCCATGGAAGCGTTCTTCGTCGACAACAACACCTACGTCGGCGCGACGCCCGGCACGCTCCCTGGCTTCGTGCAGTCGGCGGACGTGAGCGTGACCCTGCAGAACCTGACGGCCACGAGCTTCCGGTCGCGTGCACCAGCCCGAAGGGCACGCGGCATCACCTGCACCTGGACCAGCAACCCCGGCGCCGGAGCGCCGAACATGGTCTGTCGCCTAACCTGAGCACCTAGCAACGGGAACGCGGGCGGGCCCCACAAGGGCTCGCCCGCGCTCATTTTGTGGGGGGAGGTCGTGCCCATGGTCCGCCGGCTCATACTGCACACGCTCTGGATTGCGACCGCCCTCGGAATCCTCGTTCCCTCGGCCGTCGATCCCGACCTCTGGGGGCACCTGCTGTTCGGCAACCTGCTGCTCGCCGGCACGATTCCCGAGGCGAACGGTCTCGCCTATACCGCCCTCACCCATCCCTGGCTGAACCACGAGATCCTCGCCGAAGCGGCGTTGGCGGCGGTGTTCAACTCCCTCGGCGCCCGCGGGCTCGTCGTCCTCAAGACTGTGATCGGCTTGGCGTCGCTCCTTCTGGTCTGGCGGGCGGCGCGCCGCCGCAGCCACGGCTCATGGGCCGCCGCCATCGCCACCGCCGTCGCCGCGTTCGTGATGGCGCCCGGCTTCATGATCCGGCCGCAACTGTTCACGCTATTCTTTCTCGCCCTCACGCTCGACGTGCTGTCAGCGGCGCGCTACCGCGCGCATGGCCGCGCCTGGTATCTGCCGGCGCTCGCCGTCCTTTGGGTCAACACCCACGGCGGCGTGCTCGCAGGTGTCGGGCTCGCTGCCATCGCCGTGGTCGCGACCCTCGCCGCACGCGCGCGCCACGGAGTCCTGTCGGCTCGCGAGGTGCGTGCGACCGCGCTCTGGCTTGCCGCGCTCGGGGCCGCGCTCGTCGTCAATCCCTACGGGCCGCGCCTGCTGCATTTTCTGCTCACGGGGGTGACGCCGCCGGTTCCGATCACCGAGTGGGCGCCGGTCGTTCTCGGAGACACCTCGTTCGCGCTGTTCAAGGCGATGCTGGTCGTGACGATCGCCTGGCTCGCCATCGCCGGGCGGGCGCGAGCGCCGGAGATCGCGATCGTCTGCGCGGCTGCGCTCGCCGCCCTCATGCACAGGCGCCATATTCCGCTGTTCGCGATCGCCGCCGCACCCGTGCTCGCGGCGTGTCTCGCCGACGTCGCCCGGCGTCTTCGACAGCAGCCCGAGCTCGCGGCGACTCAGCGGTTGGCGCGCGGCGGACTTGCGGTCGCGGCCGTCATGCAGCTCGTCCTGGCCGTGCTCGTGATCGGCAAGTCCGGCGTGCGGATCGATGTCGACCCGCGCACCTATCCGGTGCAGGCGATGCGCTTTCTCGACCAGAACGCCATCAGCGGCAACGTCGCCCTGCCGTTCGATTGGGGGGAGTTCGCGCTCTGGTCGCTCGCCCCCGAAAGCAAGGTCGCGGTCGACGGCCGCTTCACGACCGCCTACCCCACCGAGGTCCTCGCCGAGGCGTGGCGCTTCATGACCGGCGGTGACGGCTGGGATGACCTGCTCACCCGTCATCCGACCGACATCGTGGTCGCAGCGCGCAGCCATCCTTCGGCGTCGGGACTGCGCGGGCATCCGGAGTGGGAGTACGTCTACTCGGACGCGGTGAGCCTCATCTTCCTCCGCAAGGTACCGTCGCAGGCCGAGGCGCTGCAGAGGTTCCATACCACCGGCTTCTACTACGACCGCGCGCCGCTCGACGTCGACTTCCCGGCTTCGATTCGCGGCACTCCTCCATCGGAACGGGTGCGGGAAGCCGCGACGGCATCGGTTCCGGCGAAGGTTTCGATGAAGGATGCGGGAAGCCGCGCCGGCGCAGGCACTCGAGCCGACGTCTCCGCACAACAGCTGGATGCGCCCAGCTCATCATCTGCTAGAGTGCCCACGCATGGATGACAGCTTCCTGATCGTCGCGATCTTCACCTTCGGCGCCATGGTCGGCAGCTTCCTGAACGTCTGCATCGCGCGCATCCCCGAAGGACGCTCGATCGTCCACCCACGATCGCAGTGTCCGGGATGCCAGAGTCCGATCGCCTGGTACGACAACATCCCGATCGTGAGCTATCTCGTGCTGGGCGGACGGTGCCGCGCGTGCCGTACCCGCATCTCGCCCGTCTACCCGGCGGTCGAGCTGTTGACCGGCGCGCTCGCGGTCGCGCTCTGGATGCGCCTCGGCCTGAGCGCGGCGTTCGCGGGCTATTTCATCTTCGCCGCGGCGCTCGTCACGATCACGTTCATCGATCTCGATCACCGCATCATTCCCGACGTGATCAGTCTGCCTGGCATTGCCGCCGGCATCGCGATCTCCTTCGTCTCGCCGCTGGTGACGCCCGTCGATGCGCTCCTCGGCGTGGTCGTGGGCGGCGGCTCGCTGCTCGCGGTCGCCAGCGCCTACCAGTGGATCCGCGGCGAGGAGGGCATGGGCGGCGGTGACATCAAGCTGCTCGCCATGATCGGCGCCTTCCTCGGCTGGCAGAGCGTGTTCGTCACGCTCATGGTGGCATCGGTCATCGGCTCGATCATCGGCATCTCCCTCATGGTCTACCAGCGCGCCGACGCCAAGCTCGCCATCCCCTTCGGTCCGTTCCTCGCCTGCGGCGCGCTCGTGTATCTGTTCTTCGGCGAGCGCATCCTCGCGTTCTACTTCGGCAGCTGATGCGCTCGGGCGCCTCCCCACCCCACCGGTGCACGCGCTGCGCCGACGAGGGTGTGGGTGCGCCGACGGGCTCAACGGAATTCGCCCGCTGGCACACCCACACCCTCGTCGGGGTGCCTGCCACTCGATACGAATACGTCTGTCGCGTCGTCGGCAGCTCCCGTAGATGGTCACGATTCCCTGGGATCGTCGTTGGGAGGTTTCGCATGCACGAACTCGAGGACGACTCACGAGGCTTCTCCCTGATCGAGCTGGCGGCGACGCTGGCGATCGCGGCCGTACTGTCGGGCGGGGCGGTCCTCGCCTGGCCGCGCCTGGAGGCATCGTTGCAGCTCGACGCGGGTCTTCACCAGCTTGCCGCCGACCTGCACGCCGCGAACGCGCTCGCGCGCGCCTCCGCGAGCCGGGTCCGCCTGGTGCTCTCTCCAGGCGCCCCCTCCTACGTGCGTGAGCGCGTCGATGCGATGGGCGTGTACCGGCTCGATACCACGCGTGCCCTGCCGCCCGGCATCACGGTCGCCGAGGTCAACTCCGGCGGCGATCTCACGTTCACCGGCCGCGGTCAGGGCGAGAACGCCACCGTGGTGCTCACCGATCGTCGCGGTGCGCGCCGTGCCCTCAAGCTGAACCAGCGCGGCCGCATCACCATTCTCGCGCGCGAGCCATGACACACGTGGGCAACCGCGGCTCGACCATCATCGAGGCGCTGGTCGCGACCACGCTGGTCGCATTCGCGGGAGCGGTGATCGCCAGCGCGGCGGCAACCAACCTCGGCGCCGTCCGCCGGGCGGGCGCGATCGAGCGTCTCACCACGGTCGCGGCGCGCGAGCTCGCGGCGGTGCAAGCAACGGCGGCCGCGGCCGCCAGCGACGAGGCTGCGCTCGCCGAGCCTGGCTTTGCGTCCCCGCTGCGGCGCCAGACGCTCGTCACGCGCCGCGCCGACGGCATCGTCGAGCTCACGGTCACGGTTGCGACCGAGCCCGCCGTGGAGCGCGTCAGCCTGGCGACGCGCGTGCTGGTGGCGCCATGACAGGGCAGCCGCCGCGGAGGAAGCTGCCGGTCGTTCCTGCGATGTGGGGCGCCCGGTACTGTCGCGGACGACGCGGTTTCACGCTGATCGAGCTCCTGGTCGGTCTGCTGCTCGGCCTCGGCACGATCGCGGCGCTCACCGCCGCGGTCACGGTGAGCCTCGCGGCGCGGGCCCGCGCCGCGGCCGGCGCCGAGATGCTCGCCGCCACCGCCGCGGCCATCGACCAGATCGCGCGCGACGTGCGGCTGGCCGGGTACGACCCGCGCCGTTCCGGCATCCAGGGCATCGTCACCGCCGAGAGCGCGAACCTGGTGCTCGAGGCCGACCTCGACGGTGACGGCGCGATCGATCTGAGCTCGGAGGAACACGTGGCCTACCGGCGCTCGGCGACAGGCGCGTTGCAGCGCGTGGTGGGCGAGCAGAGCTCTACCATTGCTTTCCGATCTCGCGCCCGACGGCCCGGCGTTCCGTTATTTCGACGCCGGCGGCAGCGCGATCGATCCGGCGGCCGCCGGTGCGGCGGCGGCCATCCGGACCGTCGCCGTCGAGCTCGCAACGCTTCCGAACGCGGGACTCCCCGGGAGTGCGTATGATCGGCGGCGCGCGGGTACTCAACCGATGAAGGCGCGAGGACCTATGCGCGACAGAATTGGCAGCGTGCGGGGCGCGCGAGGACGCCTGCTCGACGGAAACGGCAGCGCGCTCATCGCTGCCGTGCTGATGCTCGCTCTCGCCGGCGCGACAGCCGCCCTGCTCGCCGAGCTCGGCCGGGTGGCCCTTGGCCGTGCACGCGTCGATCGCGACGGTACGCGCGCCTGGTTTCTCGCCGAAGCCGGACTCGCCGACACGATCGCCGGCCTCGCCTCCGGAACCGACTTCACAGACCGTCTTGCCGCTCCGCCTCCGCCGCTCGCGGATCCTGCCCCATGGAGCTACCTGGCCGAGTTCAGTGACGACGCCGACGAGACACCCGACGACCCCTCCGTCGATGCCAATCGACAGGTGCTGCTCCGGATCACGGCCTCCGGGCCCCCACCCGTCCGCCGCCGCCTCGAAGCCCTGGTAGAGCGCCAGGATCACCCGTTTTTCCCTGGCGCCGTAACGCTTTCGGGGGGTGTCATGGATTTGACTGGAGGAATTTCCCTGGATGGCCGAGACTCTCTCATGGGAACCGGATGCGCCATGGGTGGGGGTCGGACACCGCGGGCGGGCCTGACGCTGCCGGAAGGTGCGTCGCTCCCCGCAGTCGATCATCCCGAGCGCATCACCGGAACAGGTGGCGAGCCGAGCATCGAGCGGATGGCGGCGCCGGACTTGAGCGGCCTCGGCGCCGATGCGAGCGCCACCCGGATTCCGGCGGGCGCGCTTCCGGGCACGCTCGGCAACATCGATGCTCCACAGTTCACGGTCGTCGAGGGTGACGCCGTCGTCGACGCCACCACCACCGGCGCCGGCGTACTGTACGCGACCGGGAAATTGTCGGTGCAAGGCGCGCTCGCGTTCACGGGCGTGGTGGCGGCCGCGGGCGGCGTCGAGCTTTTGAGCGCGAGCGATCTCACGATCTGCGGCGCGCTCTGGGCGGCCGGCGAGCCGGCGTTCGACGCTCGTGGTGGCGGCGCGGTACACTGGAGCAGTGACGCCGCGCGCTGGGCCGCGGGCATCGCGCCCTTGCCGGCGCGAGCACGCGTCGTCGCCGTTCGTGAGCTCTTCTGAAAGCGAGGTGTCCATGGATGCAGTCAGACCCAAGACGGTCATGGTCGTGGACGACAACGAGGACGTCGCGCAGATCGCCGCCGCCTACTTGACCAAGCACGGCTACAACGTCGTGCTCGCTGGGGACGGCACGCGCGCGCTCGAGCTCGCGGTCAAGCAACGTCCCGACTGCATTCTTCTCGACCTCATGATGCCCAACGTGAGCGGTCTCGAGGTTCTGAGCCAGCTCAAAGCGAATCCCTCGACGGCGCCGATTCCGGTCATTCTGGTCACCGCCAAGAGCGGCGACGAGGACGTCCTCTCCGGCTACAAGGAAGGCGCCGACTACTACATCACCAAGCCGTTCTCGGCACAGCAGCTCGTCTACGGCATTCGTCTCGTGCTCGGCATGAGCGTCCCCGACTCCGCGCCCTCAGTGCGCGACTGATCGCGCCGGAGATTGGCGTTGCCGCGACGCAACTGATCGCGGCCGGCGGCATCGAGCGTCGGCTGAATTTCAAGCATTGCTCTTTGTTTCGCTTACGCGCGTCCAAAATGCTGATCGTGACTTTTGAGTCCGATCGCGGCTGAAGCTCAGCGCGTGAGGCCCGTGAGTGCGCGACGAACGCACTCGGGAAGCAACGAGCAAGCTCCGCGCACACGCACTTGCGAAAGCCGTCAAGGGAAGTTCTCTGCGGCTAGACCCCTCACCAGCAGCACGCTACAGTCCGCGGCTCGCGAGCGACTGAGCATGACCGGAGCGGCGGCACGGCGCGGGTATCTCTTCACGATCGAGGGCATCGACGGCGCGGGCAAGAGCACGCAAGTCGCGCGCCTCGCCGCCTTGCTCACCGCGCGCGGCCACGACGTCGTCGCGACGCGTGAGCCCGGCGCGACCGCCCTCGGGCGCGAGCTGCGGCGCGTGCTGCTCGAGAATCCGTTCCCGCTCACGCACGACGCCGAGCTGCTGCTCTTCCTCGCCGACCGCGCCGAGCACGTGGCAAGCGTCATCAAGCCGGCGCTCGCCCGCGGCCAGATCGTCATCTGTGACCGCTTCTCGGACTCGACCATCGCGTATCAAGGGCACGGCCGCGAAGCCGATCTCACGCGCGTGGCGCGCTGGGACGCCGACAGCCGGGACGGCGTCACCGCCGACCTGACGCTCCTGCTCGACTGCCCGGTGGCGGTGGGCGTGCAACGCCGCCAGGGTTGCGACCGCTATCAGGCACTCGACACCGCGTTCCATCAGCGCGTCCGTGACGGCTTTCTCGCGCTCGCCGCCGCCGCGCCGGCGCGCGTCCGCCGCATCGACGCCAGCGCCGACCTCGAGAGCGTGAGCGCCGAGGTCGCCAAGGTCACGCTCGCCTGGCTCGACGAGCACGCCCGCCGATGAGCGCCCGACCGTCAGCCGAGCAGGCCGCGCCGACCCTGCGCTTCGCGCAGATTCGCGGTCACGAGCGGCCGATCGATTTCCTGCGGCGCGCCTGGAAGAACGGCCGGCTCGCGCATGCGTATCTGTTCACGGGGCCGCGCGGCATCGGCAAGCTCGCTACCGCGCGCGCTCTGGCCCTCGGCCTCAACTGCGACGTGTCGCCATTCGAGGCCTGCGGCGACTGCCCTTCGTGTCGCACCATCGCCGCCGGAACCCATCCCGACGTGCGCACCATCGCCGGACCGCTCAAGGAACGGCGCGACATCTCGATCGATCAAGTCCGTGAGCTGCAGCGTGAGCTCGGCTTCCGCTCGATGTCGCAGCACCCCAAGATCGGCATCATCAACGACGCCGAGATGCTCACCGTGCAGGCGCAGAACGCCCTCTTGAAGACGCTCGAGGAGCCGGGAGGCGACACCGTGCTGGTGCTGGTCGCGGTGAACGCCGCCAACCTCGCCCCGACCATCCTGTCGCGCTGCCAGCGACTCGGGTTCGACGCCCTTCCCACCGCCGTCGTGCGCGAGCTCATCGCGCAACACGGCCGCGGCGGTACCGAGGCAGACGCGCTGGCGGCGTTTGCCGACGGCAGTCCGGGCCGGGCGCTCGCGCTCGACGCCGACTTCTTCGCCAGCCGCCGGCGCGAGATCCTGACCCGGCTCGCGGGACTGCGCGGACAGGGCTTCGAACGCCTGAGCGCCTTCGCGCAGGAGATCGCCTCGGATGGCGACGAGCTCGAGGCGACGCTGACGGTGATCGCGTCGTGGTACCGCGACCAGATGCTGCGCGCGCTCCTGGGTACGGCCGCGTCGCTGCAGAACGCCGACGTCAGCGAGACGCTCGCCGCCGCTCCGGTGACCGCGAGCCTTCGCAATCTCGAAACGACGTATGCTACGATCACGGCCTTGCGTCAGAACGCCAACCGCAATCTGGCGCTCGTCCACATGCTGCTGCGGCTCGAGCACTGAACGATGGAACAGCCGACGATCCCAAACCCGCCACCGCCCGTCGGCGGACGTCCGGTCCAGGTGACCGGCGTGCAGTTCCGTACCGCCGGCAAGATCTACGAGTTCGACGCCGGGTCGCTCGCGCTCGGACCGGGCGATCAGGTGGTCGTCGACACCGACCGCGGGCCGGCGTTGGGATTCGTCGCGCGCCCGCCGGCGCCGGCACCGCCGTCGGCGCAGCGCTTTCAGAAGGTGGCGCGCAAAGCCGACGCCCGTGACCTCGCGCGCCACGAGACCAATCTCCAGAAGGAGCGCGACGCGCACCGCTTGTGCCTGATCCGCATCCGCGAGCGGCGCATGAGCATGAAGCTCGTGAAGGTCGAGTACGCTCTTCGACGGCAGCAAAGCGATCTTCTACTTCTTCGCCGAGGGCCGGGTCGACTTCCGCGACCTGGTGCGCGACCTCGCGCAGTCGCTGCACACGCGCATCGAGATGAAGCAGATCGGCGCCCGCGACGAGACCAAGCTGATCGGCGGCGTCGGCCCGTGCGGCCGCGAGCTCTGCTGCTCGACGCTGGCTGCGCGAGTTCCAGCGCGGTCTCGGTCAAGATGGCGAAGGAGCAGGGCCTGTCGCTCAACCCGTCCAAGCTCGCCGGCATGTGCGGGCGGCTCAAGTGCTGCCTGCGCTACGAGTACGAGACCTATCTCGAGCTGCGGCCGCGGCGCTGCCCGAGCGTCGGCACGCGCGGTCGACGTCGCGTCAAGGGCGACGGCGTGGTGGTGCGCCAGAACGTCCTCAAGCAGACCGTCGATCGTCCGCCGCGCCGACGACGGCGTGGAGGTCGAGGCCACGCTCGAGGACCTCGTCGAGAAGCGATAGCCGCGACGCCGAACGCGCCGTGACCGCAGCCGCGCGGTCGCGGCCGCGCATGCGCCGCGTCTACCTCACCACGCCGCTCTACTACGTGAACGCCGAGCCGCACCTCGGCCACACGTACACGACGCGTCGTCGCCGACACGCTCGCGCGCTTCCACCGCCAGCGCGGCCGCGAGGCGTTCTTCCTCACCGGCACCGACGAGCACGGCGACAAGATCGCGCAGGCCGCGGCCGCCGCCGGCGACGACGCCGCAAGAGCTACGCCGACCGCGTGAGCGGCGTCTTCCGCGCGCACCTGGGAGCGTGCGGGCATCCGCTACGACCACTTCATCCGCACGACCGACGCCGACCACGTCGCGCACCGTGCAGGAGATCCTGCGCGCGCGTCCACGCCAGCGGCGACATCTACTTCGGCAGCTACGGCGGCCTCTACTGCTCCGGCTGCGAGCGCTTCTACACCGAGAAGGAGCTGGTCGACGGCAAGTGTCCCGACCACCAGCGTCGCGCCGACGTGGATCGAGGAGGAGAACTACTTCTTCCGCATGAGCAAGTACCAGGAGCGGCTGCTCGACGAGCTCGAGGCGCAGCCCGGAGCTGATCCGGCCCGAGCGCTACCGCAACGAGGTCCTGGCGATGCTGCGCGAGCCGCTCGGCGACCTCTGCATCTCGCGCCCGAAGAGCGCGCCTCAGCTGGGGCATCGAGCTGCCGTTCGACGACCGCTACGTCACCTACGTGTGGTTCGACGCGCTGCTCAACTACGTCAGCGCGCTGCGGCACGCTCGGCCGAGCGCTTCGACGGCTCTGGCCGCGCGCCGAGCACTTCATCGGCAAGGACATCCTGAAGCCGCACGCCGTCTTCTGGCCGACGATGCTGATGGCCGCGGGCCTGCCGCTCTACCAGGCGCCTGCACGTGCACGGCTACTGGACGGTGACGGCGAGAGCAAGATGTCGAAGAGCCTCGGCAACGTCGTGCGCCCGCTCGACGATGCAGGCAGCGCTACGGCATGGACGCGTTCCGCTACTTCCTGCTGCGCGAGATGGCCTTCGGGCTCAGGACGCCGACTTCAGCGAGGACGCGCTCGTCACGCGCATCAACGCCGACCTCGCCAACAGCCTCGGCAACCTGGTGAGCCGCACGCTCGCCATGCAGCAGCGCTACTTCGGCGGCGCCGTCCAGCCGCGCGGCGAGCCGCGCCCGGAGGACGACGGCGCTGCGCGAGGCGTTCGCGGCGGCGGCGCGCGAGGTCGACGAGCACGTGGGCGAGCTCGCCTTCCACCGCGCGCTCGAGGCGCTCTGGCGCGCCATCGACCACGCCAACAAGTACATCGTCGACGACCGCGCCCTTCACGCTCGCGAAGGACCCGGCGAGCGAGCCGCGCGTCGGCGCCATCCTGCACCACCTCCTCGAAGCGCTGCGCACCACGGCAGTGCTCGCCGCCCCCTTCATTCCGGAGACCGCGCTGCGCATCATGACGCTGCTCAACCTGCCCGCGGAGTCGCTCGACCTGCCGGCGCCGGCGTGGGGCGACGCGTTCGCGCCCGGGCATGGCGTGCAAGCGCCGGTGGCGCTCTTCCCGCGCCTCGAGTCGTGAGCCCCGTCGAGGAGCGGCCGGCTGCCGTCGCGCTCGCCCCGCCGGCGACGCTCGTCTCCGCTCATCGACTCCCACTGCCATCTCGACCAGCCGGCGTACGACGACGATCGCGCCGCGGTGATCGCGCGCGCGCGCGCCGCACGGCGTGCGGCGCCTGGTGACGATCGGCGCCGGCGGCACGCTGCGCAGCAACCACGCCGCGGTCGCGCTCGCGGAAGGCGACCCCGACATCTTCGCCGCGGTCGCCGTGCACCCGCACGACGCCAAGGAGATCACCGACGAGACCTACGACGAGCTGCGCAAGCTGTGGGCGCACCCCAAAGTGGTCGCGGTCGGTGAGACCGGTCTCGACTACTACTACGACCACTCACCGGCTGAGACGCAGCGCGACGCATCTCCGTCGCTTCATACGCGAGGCCGGGCGCGCCGGGCTGCCGCTCGTGATCCATTGCCGCGACGCCTTTCCCGATCTGCTCGCGATCTTCGCCGAGGAGGACGCGGCCGCGGTCGGCGGCGTGATCCACTGCTTCAGCGGCACGGCCGCCGAAGCCGAGGCGTGCCTCGCGCTCGGCTTCACGCTCTCGTTCTCGGGCATCGTCACCTTCAAGAACGCCGACGCGCTCCGTGCCGTCGTGCGCGCGACGCCGCGCGATCGCATCCTGATCGAGACCGACGCGCCGTTTCTCGCGCCGGCGCCCCATCGCGGCAAGCGCAACGAGCCGGCGCTGGTGCGCGCCGTCGCCGAGGAGGTGGCGCGCACGACGGGCATGACGCTGGACGAGGTCGCGCGGGTGACGGTCGCCAACACCGAGCGCGCGTTCCGGTTGCCGGGCGCCGCGGGCTGATTCGCGGCGTCGACACCACTCTCACTCGTTCGCGGTCTCGCCTAGTTGATGCCGCGAAGCCCGTCCAGGAACTCGAGCGCCTGGCCGCCAACGAAGAAGACCGCCCAGAAGATGAACAAGAAGTAGAGGAGGGTCACGACGAGGAACGCCAATGCGACGAAGATGAACGCACCGTCGTCCTCGAGCTCGGCGATGCAGGCGGCGATGATGACGAGAGCCGGCAGGGTGTTGTTGAACGGGATGCCGAAGAACGGAATCGCCATCAGCAACCCGGCGATCGCCATCAGGCTTCCGACGATGCGATCGCCGCGGGCACCGGTGACGAGGTGGGTATACCGCCGGCGCGTGAAGCGACGAACAGATGCGCGCGACTCCCCGGAGAAGAGCGATGATGCGCTCCCAGACCTTGGCGCTCGGCGCGCTTTTCCGGATTCTGTCCGGAAGCCAGGGCGTCGGATGCTGGTGGGCCAACTGCCAACCGAGCAACGCGAACGTCAGCCCGCCGACGGTCGAGAGCGGCCCGAGGGAGATCGGCTGCAGGAAGGGCAGGCAGAGCACGATCCCGATCAGCGAGTAGCTCGCCTCACCGAGGCGATCGAAGGCCTCGCCGAGCGTCAGCTCCTCCTCGCGCGCCTCCTTGCTGCAGGCTTCGAGCGCTTCGATCAGTTCGGCGTAGGTCGTGGCCATGGCGGAGAGCGACGCGCGGGTTTCACTAGCTGGATGCGCGGCATCCGACAAGTACTGTCGGCTAGGAGGTCCGGGGCAACACCGGCGCGCGCGTGGCGCGCGCCAGGTCGACGTCGGGATCGACGAAACGTCGATTCGGGCGGCCGTTCAGCGACACGTACACGTCGGCCCGCACCTCGACGTCGCCGTGCCCGCGCGCGTCGCGCCTCGTCCGCGAGATGGCGGGCATAGTCGGCGATCATGTCGGGCTGGGTCGCCATCATGCTGGTCTGGAGTGGGGTCAGCTCGGCGCGCGGATCGACGATCCACGCGTCGCCGGTCGCCGGGTCGCGCACACGAAACGTCGCCATGCCGGCCTTCTCCATCGCCATCACCCGCCACGCGAAGCGGAAGCCCTGCTCCGTTCCAGGCGACGTCGTCGCCGGCGAGCGAGGGCGCGCAGCGGAATCAGCGTCTGCAGCACCAGGTGCAGCGCGAGGCACGGCCATGCACGGGCCGCTCGGCAGCGGAGCGTCGCGACGCGGCGCCCGCTCGCCCGTCCGGCGCCGCGACCGAGCCAACGACGCGGCCAGTCGGGGTCGAAGAAGATCGGCGTCAGACGCGATCATCAGCCACGGAAAGATGCCGATCGGGAAGAGCAGCGCTGGTGAGCAGGTGGAAGACGACGCACCGGCGCCGTAGGCGACGAGCGCGCGTGCGCCGGCAGAGGAGCAGCGGCACGATCGCGAGGTCGAACGCGCACTCCCGCCCAGCTGCAGGCGTACGGCGACCCACGGCTCTCGAGCCAGGCGCCCGAGCAGCGGCAGCGTCGCCGCTCGCGCGCGAGCCAGATGCGCAGCGGCTGCGCGTGCGAGGAGCCAGTCGGCGTTCAGCTTGGCGACGCCGCCGTAGAAGTAGACGAGCGCGAGCTGGGCGCGCAGCGCCCAGACCGTCCACGCCGGCACGCGATCGCGCGGCGCGCGCCGGTCGCGCGCCAGCATCGAGCGAGCCCGCGACGCGCCGAGCGGCAGCAGCACCATCATCGCCGCCAGCACGCTCACCAGATAGTAGTGGTTCAGGTAGTTCGTCTTGTCGATCAGGTGCGCGTAGGTGAAGCCGAGCGCGAAGAGCGCGGGGCTCGTCGCGCGTCCAGAAGCCCGCCGCGATCGCAAGCGCCAGCACGCCGAGCGCCGCGAAGTGCACGTACATCCCGACCCCGGCCACGGCCGCACCCACTCGAAGCCCGCGTAGGCGAAAGAAGAACCGCGGCTCCAAGAACAGCGAGTCGATCCAGCCGTACGCGAAGTAGCGCGCGCACCGCGCCACGAGCATCACGCGCCCCGAACGCGACCGCGAAAGGCGACCAGCGAGGCGATGTCGACCGGCGCCGAGCAGGTCGCGTGTGCGAGCAACCAGCTAGTCGCCGTCGTTGCCACCGAACGTGAGCGTGACACCCAGCACGCTGGCGACATCGAGCGTCAACGCGCGCCGCAGCCGCTGCACCGCCTCGTAGGCCGCCAGCGCCTCGTCGTGATGGTTCACCATCGCCGTCCGCGAGCGGCGTCGGGACCGCCTGCACCGCGCGCGATCGCCTCGTCGAGAAGCTGGCGCACGTTGGCGTCGATCTCGGCGCTGAGCGGCGCCACCTGGCGTGCCGATGCCGGTCGCCTGACGCGCCTTCGTACGTGCCGCGATAGACGTCGGCGATGCCCTCGAGGTTGGCGATGATGCTCGGCGATGCTGTCGCCGCTCCGCGGCGTCTCGATGAGGTCGGGTCGCGGGGCGCCGCCGCTCTTGCACGCCGAGCGGCTGGCCGAGTGCGCTTCTCCTCGACGACCTCGGCTGTGAAGATGACGCGGTTCACTACCTCGTCGAACGCCTCCTTCAACGTCGGGAAGGCGCTGCCGCCGATCCCCGGAATCGACGAGATCGGCGCCGAAGTCGCCGCCGCTCGGCTCCCAGGCGTCGCGGAGCGCCACCGTCCGTTCGCGCGACGTTGAGCCGCGAGCGCCAGCAGATAGGCGCGCCGGCGCGCGTTGCTCGGCGCCGAGCAGACGCGATCACGGCTCGCGCATCGCCGCCCTCGGGATCGAACAGGAAGTACTCCATCGCCTGGAAGCCGACCTTCTGGGCGCCGACGGTGTCGAGATAGGCCGTCGTCAGCGCGCTCGATGCCCGCGATCTCGGCGTCGATCTGACTCAGCGTCGACCGCTCGGCCAATCGATGCGGGCGCTCGTCCGTTGCGTCCTCCGACGGGCCGAGACGAAAGGCCTCGGTCTCGCTTCCAGGCGCGCCGCGCGTCGCGCCAGGCGGCCTGCGCGAGCGCGAGCCGCGCGGCGCCCGGCGACGCTCACGAGATCCTCGATGGCAACCTGAGATCGACCGCTTCCGTCGGCGAGCACGCGATAGCTCGGGCAGCGCGACCGCGTCGGCGAGGCTCGCGGAGAAAGGTGCGCCGCGGCCCGAGCGAACCGCCGCCGCCGCACCCGGTCGGGTCGCCGAGCCCGGCCGCCGCGCGCAGCACGTTGACGCCGTCGGTCGACTGTCACGCGCCGCTGCCGTCGACGTCGCAGCGCGCGACCTCGCACGTCGCCGAGGACGCGGCCGAGCGCAGCACCCGCACGCCGTCGGTCGAGCGTGACGACTGCCGTCGCCGTCGGCGTCGCCGCAGATCTGCGCCGAGGCCGTCGTGCGCGGCGAACGCCATCGATCAGCGATCGCCGACCACGAGGTCAGCTTCACGTTCGTCGATGCATGATGCGTCACGTCCTTGCTTCAGAGACGATTCGAGAAATCGCACGCAGCGCCGCGCGCTCGTCGGCCGCTCATGGCGCGAAACGCCTCGCGCGCCGCCGTCGCCTTCGCCGCCGTGCCACAGGATCGCCTCGGCGAGCCCGCGCGCCCGACCGTCGTGCAGCAAGAAGCGTGTGCTCGTTCACGATCGGCACCAGGCCGATGCCCCAGAGCGGCGGCGTCCGCCACTCGCTGCCGCTCGCGAGCGAAGTCGGGCCGGCCGTCGGCGAGGTCCGGGCCCATGTCGTGGAGCAGCAGGTCGGTGTACGGGATGGATGCGTCTGGTGCGACACCGCCGGGAAGCCCGGCAGCTCGCCGGTCACGAGCGTCGGCACGTGACACGCGGCGCAGCCGGCCGCCGCGAAGAGCGCCTCGCCGCGCCGCACGTCGCGGATCGTCGACGTCGCGCCGCGCCGGCACCGCGAGCAGCGGTCACGTAGAACGTCACGAAGTCGAGCTTCAGCTGGTCGATCTCGGGCGCGCCGCCGGTCGGCGCGTCGCGCGCACGCGGTCTCGACGGCCGTGCAATCCTCGTCGGGAAAGAGCGGCGAGGTGATGCCGATGTCGCCGAGGAAGGCGCCGGCGCTCTGCTGCTCGATCGTCGGCTGCGTTCGCCTTCCAGCCGAAGCGGCCGACCACGGGCGTCGCCGCGGCGCACGTCCCACACGCAGGTTCGGCCGGCCCGAGATGCCGTCGCCGTCGGCGTCGTCGGGGTCGGCGCGCGCGAGCAGCGTCGCCTCGTCGATCGCGGCGAGCAGCCCGAGCCCGAACACTGCCGGCGCGACGCGCACGCGAGGTCAGCGCGTCGGGCGCGAGCGGCCCGTAGGCGAGGTCCGTCGATCGCGAGCTCGGGCACGCGCAGGCTGTAGGGCGTCGCCGTCGCCGTAGCGTGCCCGGGACGCTCCTGCGTACGTGAGCGCCGGGCGCCCTTCCGGCGCGACGCCGAGGATCGGCGCGGTTCCCGAGCTGGCCGCCCGTAGCGCGGCTCGGCGACCGTCCGCCGCGACCGCGTCCTCGCCGGGCACGCTCAGGCGCACGAGCAGCGACTCGAACGTCCTCGTCGTCGGCGATCGGCGGCCGGCCGCGGCCGTCCTTGAAGTGACAGGCCGAGCACGAGCGCGGCGTTGAAGATCGGACCGAGCCCGTCGCTGCCGATCGGTCGACGACGGCGCCGTCACCCAGTTGCGATTGAAGAGCGCGTTGCCGGTGAAGAAGTCGGGGCGCTCGGCGAACGGCTGGTTCGCGGCCGGCTGACCGAAGGCGTTCACCGTGGCGTCGAAGACCGTGGTGGCGCCGCCCGAGAGCGGGTCGGGTACGAGGCCCGGGCACACGAGCGCCGCCGTCGAGGCCGGCCGCCGCGCGCAGCACGCGCACACCGTCGGTGACGCTCACGCTGCCGTCGCCGTCGACGTCGCAGACCGGCGGCGTCGCAGCCGCTCGGAAGCGCCGCCGCGCCGCGGAGCGCGCGGACGCCGTCGGTCAACGACACGCTGCCGCTGCCGTCGGCGTCGCCGCAGATCTGCGCGTCGGCGCGGCGCGGCCGAATGCCGACGGCCGCTCCGAGCAACAGAGCGGCCGTCAGCACGCGTGCGATGTCGCAAGAGGATCACGTCACCCTTCGTGCTACTGCCGGTGCCGGTCGACACCCCGAGCGCGTCGGCGACCGTCGAGAAGCTGTCGGCCTGCGCGAAGAGAGCGGTGATCGCGGCCTGCATGGCGACCCGCCCCGGGCTGTCGTCGGCGCCCTGGATCGCCTGGTCGAACGGGCTCGGGAATCGCCTGCACCGCCGCGACGCTCGCCGCGAGCTGCTGCCTGCACCGTCGCGTCGAGCGCGGAGTCGACCTGGCGCACCAGCTCGTCGATGCCCGGACCGTCGAGCGTCACCGTAGCGGCCGAGGTAGGCGTTCTGGATGCCGAGCGCGTCGTTGGCGAGATCGTCACGCGTGTGTGTCGGAGAAGCAGGAGTGCTCGTCCTCCTGATCGCGGGTCTCGAAGGCGACGCTCAGGCGCTCGCCGCCGAGCTCGCCGGCGCTGAGCGTGCCCGATGCCGGTCAGGATGCGGCCGAGCGCCTCGTCGGTGTCGATCGACGGAGCTCGGCGCGGTAGTTGCTCGGGTTGCCGGGCGCCCACTGATCGGTGACCGCCTGCGAGATTGTCGACCAGGAGGTGGGCGACGGCTGCGAGATACTGCGCCGCGGCGCTCCTGGTTGGCCGCGGTGCCGCGTCCCGTCGGTGACGTAGTCGGTGAACGGCCGCGTCCCCGGGTCCGCTCGCGCTCAGGTCCTGGCCCCAGAGCAGGAACTCGATCGCGTGGTAGCCGGTCGAGATGTTGGCCTCGCCGCCGGCTTCGTTCGCCGCGGCGAGCGTCGTCCTCGTCGATCACCGGGAAGCCGGCCGGATCGTTGATGATGCCGCTGTTCGGGGCGCCCTCGACGTAGTCGATGTAGTTCTCGTCGAGCGGCCAGGCGTTGATGAGGCCCTCGGGGCCGGTCTCGGGATCGTCGATCGGGCCGTTGTAGAAGCGCGCGATCTCGGTCTGCTGGTACGACGGCCGCGACGCGATCCACGCCGCCTTGGCGGCGTCGAGCGTTGCCTGGCTCGGCGCCGCGACGAAGGCGTCGATCGGCGTCGTGCAGCGCCTCGGCGTCGGCCAGCGCGTCGCTGTAGTTGGCGTAGCAGCAGGTCGGCGTAGTTCGCGACCACGGCCGCCGCCGTCACGACGGCCGGCGTCGCCGTCGGCGGCGTGTCGGGGTCCGGCGTCGGCCGCCGTTGCTGTCTGTCGTCTGCCGTTGCCGTCGTCGTCGCCACATCCGGCGGCGAGCAGCGACCGCCGCCGGCCAGCGATCACCATGCGTCGATCGTCGTCAACGTGACATTCCTGTCTCCTTCGTCGTGTCAGGTCGCTCGTCTCACGTCGTCCTCGTCGTCTTCCGGTGCGCTCGAGCGGTAGTCGTTCGGTTGCGCCGTCGCGAGCGCCCAGATGACCGCCGCGACCATGAACGCGAGCGTTGCCTGCAAGGTGAGGAACGCGCCGATCTTGAGATAGGCGAAGCCCGGGGCGACGAAGCGCACCAGCCAGCCGGCGCTCTCGTCGGCGAGCGCTGAGGCAAACGACAGACTCACGACCCACGCCTTGAGACGGTTGGAGAGCGGCACGAAGAGCACGAGGTGGGTCATGGTGAGCACGAGGATTCCCATCGCGAAGAGATGGAAATGGCGTGATCTCGAGCATGCCCTGGTAGCTGCGCGGCTGGAGGAAGCGTCCCTCGTCACCCAGGTAGTAGGACGTCACCGACCCGGGCGTGAGACCCATCTTGGCGAAGTAGAGAAGCCCGTTGGTCACCCACAAGCCGGCGACGAACAACAGGAACCACGCCAGCACGAGCTTGAGCAGCGGTTGTCCTTCCAGTCGGGCGAGACCGTGAAACGCACGTCATTTCTCCGGCAACAGACCCTGCTCGATCAGCAACTTGACCAGCGCCAGGACACGACGCACGCCCTGCGTCATCGCCTGTTGCACTCAAGGTCGAGCCGGTGATCCCCTGGATGCTGTCGCCGAGCCGCAGATCGTCGTCGAGGCGTCGGCCCTCGAACTGCTGCTTCCAGCGCGCCGGCGGCACGTACTCGGGCGGCTCGTAGAAGGCCAGGATCTCGACGCGCCTGACGGCCCCGTCGGGCGCCATCACCACCATGAAGGTCTCGGGCAGGGTGCGAACGACGTGGGTGTCGAGCACCGCGTAGCCGAGGAACTCGCTGCCCTTCCACCCGACGTGGACGCGCCACAACTGCGACTCGAGCGGAGCGCGTGCGCGCTTCTCGATCGTCGCTTTCTGCTCATCGGTGAGGATGAACACCCGCTCCTCGATGCGGTCGGCACCGGGAAAGGCGAGCGCCAGCGCCTCGTCCTTCGCGAGAAAGACGGTGGCGCTCGGCGTTGCACGTCGTCACACGCCGAGACCGATTGCCAGCACGCTCACGACGCCGAGGATCCGACGTGCGATCCAGAAGACGAAGCCCGCCCCCAAGTTGAATTCGTCGGCGCGCGGCGCGACGTGGCCAGCATCGAAGTTCCGGTAGTCCACCTTGAGGACGACCTGCGGATGCGGCTTGTACGATATGCCGATCGTGTAGAGCTGCACGTCGTTGCCCGGCACGCGGGCGAAGCCGCTACGGCACTCCGTCCTGGGTATCGAAGATCTCGTAGCGGAAGAAGGGCGCGACGTAGTGCGCCGCTCTCGGGTCGCAGCAATCCCCAGACGTCGTAGGCGGCCTCGGCGTAGAAACCGAACTGGTCCTCACCGATCGTCTCGCTCGGCTGCGCGACTGAGCACGTCGGCATCGTCGATGCTGGTGAAGGCACCGAGCGCTCGCAGCTCGAGGCCGCGATAGTGCACCTGCGCGTGCGTCTCCCAGATCAAGGTGAAGGCGCTCGGCTTCTCGCCGTCGAAGTCGCCGTCCTGCCCGGAATCGCCGGCCCAGAACGAGGCGCCGAAGAGCATCCCGGCCATCGGCGAGTAGTCGAGGCGCACCGTGCCCGGCGAAATCTTCGGCGAGGGCGCGATTGCCCTGCTGGCGCGCTTCGCGGATGTTCGAGGACTCGAAGCCCTTGGCGTTCAGGCTGTTCATCGCGTAGGCGCGATACTCGAGGCCGGGCACGAGCGTTCCGAAGAGTCCGACGCCGCCCTCGCGCCACGTCGTCGGGATGATCTGGCGCTCGACCTCGGGGCGAAGGATGCCGTGGAAGAAAGGCGGCTCGTGCACCTCGTTGATGAACCCCATCGGTACCAGCAAGAGGCCGGCGCGCACGTTCAGCGGCTCCCAGAGAAAGAAGTCGAGTGAGGCGAACTCCACCCCGACCTCGCCGCTGCCGGAGGTGATCGTCTCTTCGCCGATCAAGGCGTGCTCGAACTCGATCTCGGAGTTGAACAGGATGCGTTCGTTGAACTTGTAGCCGGTGTAGAGGACGAAGACGCAGCATGTCGAACTGGTCCCGCTTGCCACGCTGATCGCTGACGAACTTCTGGAAGTTGTACTCTCCGTAGCCGCCGATCGAGAGGCCGCGATCGATCTGGTAGACCTTGGAAGCCGCCGGACCGAAACCGTAGAAGCTCTTGACTCCTTGCTCTCGGGCAGCACGATCTGCTCTTCAGCCGCTCCACCTCTTCGGCGAGCACACCGATCTTGCGATCCTGCTCGGCGCGGCGCCGTCGCTGGGGCGGCGGCCGCGGGCGCGCCGGCTCGGTGGCCGGGGCGCGGCAGCCGGCGCGCGTGGTGCGCTCGGCTTCGAGCGCGCGCAGGCGGCCGCGCATCTCGTCGAGCTCCGCTGCATCTTGTCGAGCTTCTCCTCGTAGAGCTTGATGCGGGGATCGTCGCCGGCCATCGCGGGAGCTATCAACAAGGCGCTCGCCACCAGCACGATCGCACTCGCCAAGGTCTTCCAGGTCCGTCGGTTCACCGTGTCCTCCTCGTTGTCCCGGTGCGCGGGGATCGGCGGCGCCTCGCGGCGCGCAGGTTCGAGTGGTTGCCAGCTTCGGGGTCTCTCTCCGTGCATGGTCAGGCGACCGTCGCCGTCGACGAAGAGCGCGCCGGATCCGGGCTCGCGCGCGAGCGCTTCGCCGGCGGCGTCCGGGCCGAGCACCAGCAGCGCGGTCGACAGCGCGTCGGCCGTCGTCGCGTCCGCCGCCCACACCGTCACCGCCAGCGAGGTGGTGACCGGCCGTCCGTTGCGCGGGATCGTAGATGTGGCTCGGCGCGCGCCAACCCTCGGCGGCGAAGTCGCGCGCGTAGTTGCCCGACGTCGACACCGCCGTGTCGGGCCCGAGCCTGACGACGCCGAGCGCGGTCTCGGGCGCGCGCGGATCACGCACGGCCACGCCCCAGTCGCCGTCGGGACCGGAGCCGAGCAGCCCGAGCATGCTGCCGAGATCGAGGCGCGCGCGCCGTATCCCGGCCGCACGCAGCGCGGCGCTGCGCCCGATCGAGGGCGAAGCCTTTGGCGATCCCGCCGAGATCGAGGCCCATGCCGCGCTGGCGGAAGCTCACCGTGCGCGCGACGGGATCGAGCATCAGGCCGCCGAAGCCGACGGTGCGCACGCTGCCGGCGCCGAGATGATCGAGCTCGCGATACGCGCCCCACAGCGCGCAGCAGCGGCAGGATCGTCACGTCGAAGGCGCCGTCGGTGGCGATGCTCAGCTCACGCGCGCGGGTCAGCAGCGCGAACAGCTCGGGGCCGATCGGCTCCGGATGGCGCGCCGCGTGCGTGTTGACGCGTACCAGCTCGCTCTCCGGACGGTAGAGGCTCATCTCCGCGTCGACGCGCGCGCAGAGCCGCGAACGCCGCCTCGTAGGCCTCCGGCCCCATGCCGGGATCGTCGCTGGCGATGCGCGCGACCGTCCCCATGACCAGCTCGGCGCGCTCGACGAGGGCGGCCGACGCCGGCGACCGGCAGCGCCAGCAGCAGCGCGAGCACGCGCCAGCAGCGGCAGCGCCGAGCACATCGCCAATTGAGAATGAATTTCATTTTCGTTCGGGCCTTCTATGCAGCACCGCCCAAGCTGTCAAGCGCGCGCAGCCCGCCACGACGCCGCACTCGAGTCCAACGTTGACTGGAAGTCGCGCCTCTGGGATGCGGCTGGGGTGACCGCCCCGCCGCCCTTCTCGCGCGTCGACCACCTCGTGATCGCGGTACGTGACCTCGCCCAGGCCGAGAGCGACTACACGCGGATGCTGGGGCTCACACCGTCGCTGCGCAGCGCGCATCCGGCGCACGGCACGAGCAACGTGCTGTACGGACTCGCCAACTGCTACCTCGAGCTGCTCTCCCCCGGCCTCGGTGCTCCGTCGACGCCGCTCGCGACCGCGCTCGCCGCCTATCTCGAGCGCCGCCCCGAGGGCGTGTTCGCGCTCGCCCTCGGCACGGACGACCTCGATCGCACCGCGCTCGCGCCTCGCAGGCCGCCGGTGTCCCCACCGGACCCGTCACCGAGATGACCGCCGTCGGACCCGGCGACACCGTCCGCCACGGGCGCATCCTGCCGATGGCGCGCGAGCACACCCGCGGCGTGAACGTCTTCGCCATCGAGCACGACACCGCGGGCGATTCCTCGCGCCCGCCCATCCGATGTCGCGTCCGCCGCGGCCTCGGCCGTCGACCACGTCGTGCTGTTCTCGGACGACCTCGTGGGCGCGCTCGGTCTCTGGCGGGACGCCTTCGGCGATCGCCGAACGCTGGCGGCGCGAGTTTCCGGAGCGCGGCACGGTCAACGTCGGCCTGCGCCTCGGCGGCGTGACGCTCGAGCTGGTGGCTCCCCTCGGGAACGCCGCCGGAGAGCGCGGCGAGCGGCTCTGGGGCGTCGCCTACGCGGTCGAGGACTGCGACGCCGCCGTCTCTCGACTACGCGCGGCGGCGATCCCGGTGAGCGACGTCCGCACTGGTCTCGCACCGGCGACGCGGGTCGCAACCGTCAAGCGACCCGACGGGGTCGCGACGCTGCTGATCGAGCACGTCGGCCGGGCCGCTCGCGCCTGATCGTCCCCTCACGTCCGGACGACGTGCGACTCGCGGCGCTCCGAGCGGCGCGCCGGACGCCCGGTGCGGCAGTCGCCGCAGATGCCGTAGAGCTCCATCTTGTGGCGGCTGATGACGAAACCGAGCTTGCGCGCGACCTGCTCCTGCAGCTCCTCGATCTCGGCGTTCGCGAACTCGACGATGCGGCCGCAGCGCTCGCAGATCAGGTGGTCGTGGTGGTGCTCTTGCTCGACGTTCTCGAAGCGCGCCTCGCCGTCGTGGAAGTGCCGCTCGGCGGCGAGTCCGCATTCACGGAGCAAGCGCACGGTGCGATACACGGTCGCGTAGCCGACCCGCGGATTGACCTTCCGCACCTCGCGGTACAGCTCCTCGACGCTGATGTGGCGGTTGCTCGCGAAGAAGACGCGCGCGATGTCGTCGCGCTGCGAGGTCGACTTGAGGTTGCGCTCCTTGAGCGCTGCCTTGAAGAAGGCGAAGCGCTCGTGCTGCACGCGCTGACCGACCGTCATCCGCTCGGCAGGCTCCGGCGCCGGCCGACCCGTCGTCGAGCCGGGCCCGCAGCGCCGGCGAAAGGAACACGTGCTCGAGGTCGTATCCAGCGAGCGCCGAGCACAGCACGTCGACCCGCTCGGCGGGGCCGAGCGTTCGATCGAGCAGGATGACGCGCCGTTCGCCGACGCGGCAGGCGCCGCTGCGCACCCGGTAGCCGACCTCGCGCAGCAGCTCCTCCTCGCGCACCTCGAGACCGAGCTCGCGGGCCGCCCCCTTCAGCTCCTCCACCATGCCCTCGATCGCTGCCGAACCCGTACGTCGCATTACGTCGCCCTTGCTTGGCCCGGCAGGATCATAATGGTAAACGAGCGTCAGAGTCCATGATCAAGAGCATCCTGGTCACCCTCGACGGCTCGGAGCATGCGCAAACCGCGTCGCGGTACGCGCTCTGGCTCGCCGAGCGGCTGCAAGCCACCGCGATCGGCCTGCACGTCATCGACGTCGTCTCGATCGAGGGCTCGGGTCCTTCCTGCACGACATTTCGGGCTCGCTCGGCTTCGAGCCCTACCTCGATTTCTCCTCGAAGATGCGCGAGGCGCTGCAGGAGCGCGGGCACGCGCTCCTCGACGCGTTCTTGGCGGCCTGTCGCGAGCGCGGCGTCCGCGCCGACGTGCAGCTCACCACCGGCATCGTCGCCAACGAGATCTGTGAGCAGGCGCGCACGGCCGACCTCGTCGTGGTCGGGCATCGCGGCGTGAACGAGCAGTTCTCGACCGGGCTGCTCGGCGGCACCACCGAGAGCGTCACCCGCAAGTGTCCCAAGCCGGTGCTGGTCTCGCCGCTGCAATTCCGCCCGATCACCCGGCCGCTGCTCGCCTACGACGGCAGCCAACGCGCGGCCGCCGCCATGCACGAGGCCGCCGAGCTGGCGATCGCGCTTCGCCTGCCGCTCGCCGTGTTGCACGTCGGCAAGGACGACGGCGCCATCCAGAAGGTCCTCGACGAGGCGCGCCGCTATCTCGGCGCCTACCAGGTCGAGACCGAGTACCTGGAGCGCTCCGGCTACGCCCACGAGACCATTCTCGACGTCATGGCCGAGGGCGCCCACGACCTGCTGTTCATCGGCGCCTACGGGCACAGTCGCATCATCGAGATGGTGCTCGGCAGCACGACCGAGTACGTGCTGCGCAACTGCGCCGTCGCCGTGTTCCTCTGCAGGTAGGCGGCGGCTGCCGGCACGGCAGGCCCGTCTCAGCGCCGCGCAGCCTCCCGGTCGCCGAAAGCACGACGGCGCGCGACCGCTCGTGCAGTCGCGCGCCGTTCGAGGCTCGATGGGCCCGCGGCCCGTCCGATCAGTGACCGGAGCCGATCAGCTCGGCAATCGTGAACTGCGACTCGGTGGTTCCTTCCTTGTCGCCCTGCGACCAGTACCAGCCGGGCTCACCCGGGAAGCGATGGCTCGGGAGCGACGCCTTGGTGGCGTGCTCGAGCTGCATGTCGACCATGACGATGCAGGGAAGCATCGCGGTGTCCTCGGCGTACTGCATCTTGGAGCCCGGGTAGGCTTCCTTGCGGTAGGTGTAGTTGTTGACCCAGACCTTCCAGAGCTGGCCGGCGCGGTCGTACATGTCGGTGTACGGAACCTCCCAGCCTTCCTTGTCGATGTAGAGCACGCGCTTCGAGTAGGCGTACTGCGGGAGCTTCGACGCGCCCTCCAGGATCCAGACCTTGCGCTTCTCCCAGACGTCGTCGAACGCCCAGTCGGCCGCACCCTCGGCCCACTTGACCGGGAAGTTCGTGGTGTGGAACGCGCCCAGCACTTCCTTCTCCCCGATCAGCTTCCAGTCCGCCCACGCGATCTGGCCGGCGTAGCCGCCGTAGCTGTCCTGGTCGGTGTCCTGACCGAAGAGCGCGTCCGAGCGCTGCGCGGTCGAGAGACGGCGCACGCGGCGCAGCGACGGCAGGTAGAGCCAGCTGTCGTCCTGCTTGGCCGGATCGAAGTAGCGATAGTACGTGAAGCCGACGCCCTTCAGATCGAACGGCTCGATCAGCGGATGGAGGGTCTCCTTGAACTCGAACTTCTCGTTGTTGGGAATCTCGGGTTTGGGATCGACGTACAGGCGGCCGACGTACTTGAGGCGCCGGAAGTGATCGATCAGGAAGTGGCGCTCGACCTGCAGCGGCCGTTCGGTGGAGATCGGGCCGGTGTCGGCGTCGAAGTTCCTGAGATCCAGATCATCCTCGAAGTTCGGCCGGAAGTTGAAGTTCCACATGATCTTCATGGCGACGTGCGGATCCTTCGCGTCGATGGTCGGAAAGGGCTGGCCGGCGACGTAGTTCTCGACCTTGATGCCGTCGCTGCCGAGCTTGACCTGTCCCGAGTACTTCTCGGTGGCTTCCTTGTAGGCCTTCTTCCAGACGATCGGCTTGGTCTCGACGATCTTCATCGGAAAGCCGTGCTGAACCGCCCAGAACATGCCCGGGCCGGTCAGGTCCTTCACCTTGTCGGCGTTCGACGCGTTGATCACGTCGCCCGGCTGGACGTCCGCCCGAACCGGGACCGCGGTAACGAGCAGAGCCAGCGCCGCGCAAGCGAGCGCACGTTGCACACGAGGCTGCATATCGACCTTCCTTTCGTGCCGAGTCATCCGGTGTCTCGCGGGGCGTCTTCGATCCCTGCTCCAACCCGTCGTGGCTGTCACTCGTTACGACGTACGACCGCGGGGGACGACCTGTCCTGCGTGAGCTTGAGATACGCCGGTACCGCATCCGGTGTCAACGGACTCGGCACCCTCTGATCGGCGGCTACTCGGAAGCGAAATAGTCGCGGCTCAACCCGCCGCGTCGTCCCCGGGAGGAGGCTCGATCTCCGAGCGGCGGAGACGCGCCAGGCGCTCCTCCAGCTTCTTGATCGACCGCTCGATCCGTCGCACCTCGTGCTGGAAGGCCGGGTGGCCGGTGATCCGTCCGACCGATGACTTGATGCGCTCGTCGATCGACCGCTGCAAGGACTCCAGGCGGCGTTGCGGGGCCGTCAACAGCTCGTCGAAGAAGCCCTTGCCGGTGACGTCGCCGTCCTCGGCGTCGGCTCGCTTCGTCGTCGCGACCCCCGACGATCTCCTGCACCCGGCGCCCGGCCGCCTCACCCATCGACCCGATCGCCTCGATGCCGCGATCGACGCGCGACCGCAGGCCCGCGAGCGCCTCTTCCCCGTGCTGGATCAGGTCGCGCAGCAGGCCGAGCGAGAGCACGCTTGCCCGCCGCTTTTCCTCCTCGAGGATGATCTGGGCGAAGGTGATGGTGGTCAGATCGTCGCCGTTCTCGTTGTCGATGACCTTCACCTCGTTGCCGCCGCGCACCAGGCGCGCGATCTCTTCCAGGGTGATGTAGCGGCTCTCGAGGGTGTCGTAGAGCTTGCGGTTGCCGTAGCGCTTGATCAATCGAATCGCGTTCGTTTGGCTCACCGCGTTAGACCTCCTCATTCAGCCATGATTCGCAACAGAACCGTTCGCGACCGCGGCCCATCGAACTCGCAGAAGTAGATCGCCTGCCACGTCCCGAGCACCACCTTGCCGTTCTCCACCAGCACGCTCTGCGAGGCACCGACGAGGGAGGAGAGAATGTGGGCGGCGGCGTTGCCCTCGGCATGCAGGTAGTCGTCCTGCAGCGGGATCGTCTTGAGCAGTTCCCGTATCATGTCCTTGCGAACGTTGGGATCGGTGTTCTCGTTGATGGTGATCGCCGCCGTGGTGTGGGGCACGTAGAGATGACACATCCCCCGCATCACGCCGGCCTCTTTCACCAGGCGCCGGACTCCCGCGGTGACGTCGATCATCTGCATCTGTGACTCGGTCTCGATCTTGAGCTTGTGCACAGACCGTCGCCGCGTACCATACGCCGCACCGCGTAACAAGCGCTCGGCGCCGGCGACACGGCGCGCTAACTCTCGATTCCGCGACGCGAATCGGGTTGTGAGCGGGTGGTGCTCTGGTACACTCCGGAGCGTCATGCCGACGCACGTCGCCGCCGCCATCCAGATGAGCGCCGGTGACGACGTCGACACCAATCTCCGGCAGGCGGACACTCTCGTCCGACGCGCCGCCGACCGCGGCGCGGTGCTGGTGGTCCTGCCCGAGGTGTTCGCATGGCGCGGTGCGCGCGCCGGCGAAGCCGCCGCCGCTTCCCCGATCCCCGGTCTGGTCAGCGACTTCCTGTGCGCGCTCGCCGCCGAGCTCCGGATCGTGCTGGTCGGCGGGTCGTTTCTCGAGCGCGCCCCGGAAGGCGGCAAGAGCTACAACACCTGTCTGGTCGTGGACGCCGACGGCGCGATTCGCGCCAGCTATCGGAAGATCCATCTCTTCGACGTCGATCTGCCGGGACAGGTTTGCGTGCGCGAGTCCGACACCCGCGCCGCCGGCCGCGAGCCGGTCACCGCGACCACCACGCTCGGCACGCTCGGTCTCAGCATCTGTTACGACCTGCGCTTCCCCGAGCTGTACCGCAGACTCGCCGCCGCCGGCGCCACCATCATCACCATCCCCTCGGCGTTCACGTTCTTCACCGGCGCGGCGCACTGGGAGCCTCTGCTGCGCGCCCGCGCGATCGAGAACCAGGTCTACGTGATCGCGCCGAACCAGACCGGCAAGAGCCCGCACGGCTTCGCCGACTACGGCAACTCGATGATCGTCGATCCGTGGGGCACCGTCCTCGCCCGCGCCGCCGAGGGACCGCAGGTGATCACGGCCGAGATCGACACCGAGCACCTGGCGCGAGTGCGCCGCGAGATGCCGTGCCAGCAGCACATCAAGCTCACGCCGTGACCAGCGTTCCCGATCCTCATACGGGCCGACCGAGCCGGTTCCCGCTCGTGACGTGCGAGGAAGCCTGGGACTGCATCAAGACCTTCCGGCCGCTCGGCACCGAGCACGCTCCGGTTGCCACGACCGCCGGTCGGGTGCTGGCACGCGATCTTCGCGCCACCATCGACCTGCCGCACTTCGCGCGCTCGTACATGGACGGCTTCGCCGTACGCGCCGCCGACACCGCCGGCGCAAGCGACGGCGCGCCCGTGCGCCTGCGCATCGTCGGCAACGTCGAGATGGGACGGCCCGCCGGTGTGCGCCTCCGCGCCGGCGCGACGTGTCGCATCCCGACCGGCGGCATGTTGCCCGCGGGCGCCGATGCGGTGGTGATGGTGGAGCACACCGCGGAGGACGGCGACGGGATGGTGGCGATCCAGCGCGCCGCCACCGCCGGTCAGCACGTCATGCAGCGCGGCGAGGACGTGAAGCGTGGCGATCTGCTCTTCCGTCGTGGCCGGCGCTTGCGCGCGCACGACGTCGGCGCGCTCGCCGGCGCCGGAGTGAGCCGCGTGCTCGTCTACCGCCGGCCGCGTGTCGGCGTGATCGCAACCGGCGACGAGATCGTCGCGCCCGACGTCACCCCCGGTCTTGGCCAGGTACGCAGCATCAACCAGTACTCGCTCGCCGCCACGGTCGCCGCCGAGGGCGGCACGGCGCTCGATTTCGGCGTCATTCCCGACCGGGCGCCGGCGATCACCCGCGCGCTCACGCGTGCGCTCGCTCGCGCCGACCTGGTGCTGATGACCGGTGGCAGCTCGGTCGGCACCAAAGATCTGACGCCGGCGGTGATTCGCTCCATGGCGCGGTCGCGGATGCTGCTGCACGGCATCCGCATCAAACCGGGCAAGCCGACGCTGCTGGCACGCGTCGCCGGGAAACCCGTGCTCGGTCTCCCCGGCAATCCGGTCTCGGCGCTGGTCATCTTCGAGCTCTTCGGAGCGCCGCTCCTGCGCTTGCTCGGCGGCGAGCCGGTGGAGCATGCGCTCGCGCCGCGCCGGCAAGTCCGCGCGCGTCTCACGTCCGCCGTCGGCTCGCAGCGCGGTCGTGTCGACTACGTCCGCGTCACGCTCGAGGAGGAGAGCTCCGGCTGGCTCGCCCACCCGCTCACCGGGGGCTCGGCGGAGATCTTCAGCCTGGCGCGCGCCGACGGGATGTTCCGCATCGACGCCGATTCGACGGCAGCCGAAGCCGGGGCCGAGGTGGTGGTGCAGCTCTTCGTCTGAGGGGGGTGGGCATGAAGGTGCTCGTCACCGGCGGCAGCGGCTTCATCGGGCGTGCGCTGTGTGAGACGCTGGCCGCGCGCGGCGATCGGATCGTCGCGCTCCTGCGGCGCCCGGCTGCGGCCGGACACCTTCCGCCCGGCGTCGAGCGCATCCAGTGGGACGCGAGCAGCGCACCGCCGCCGCGCGCGTTCGACGGCGTCGACACCGTCGTCCACCTCGCCGGCGAGAGCGTCGCGCAACGATGGACCGCCGAGCGCAAGCGACGCTTGCGTGCGAGTCGCGTCGACGGCACGCGTAACCTCGTCACCGCGCTCGCGGCGCTCGAGCGGCGGCCGCGCGTGCTGGTGTCGGCGTCGGCGATCGGTATTTACGGCGATCGCGGCGAGGAAACCGTCAGCGAGGAGTCGGCGCCCGGACACGACTTTCTCGCCGACGTCTGCGTCGCGTGGGAGGAGGAAGCCCGGCAAGCCGAGGCGCTCGGTCTGCGCGTGACGTTGCTGCGCATCGGTGTCGTGCTCGGCGAGGGTGGCGGCGCGCTCGCCCGCATGCTCGTCCCCTTCAAGCTCGGCCTCGGCGGTCCGATCGGCAGCGGCCGGCAGTGGATGTCGTGGGTGCATCGCGACGACGTCGTCGGTTGCGTCCTGCACGCCCTCGACCAGCCGGCCGCGACGGGCGCGCTCAACGTCACCGCCCCCGAGCCGGTGCGCAACCTCGAGTTCACGCGCACGCTCGGCGCCGTGCTCCGGCGTCCGACGCTCTTTCCGGTGCCGGGGTTCGCGCTTCGACTCGGGTTCGGCGAGATGGCGGGGGTGCTGCTCGGCGGACAGCGGGTCTTGCCGGCGCGCACGACGGCGAGCGGCTACAGCTTCCGCTTTCCGGCACTCGCGCCAGCGTTGCGCGACATCCTGCGGCGCTGAGCACCGGCCGCCGCTCCCGTTTTTTGGTTCTCGGCCGACGACGGGAGCGTGGGTGGGCACGCGGGCGAATTTGGTTGAGCCCGCGCGCCCACCCACGTCCCGTCGTCCAGTCCACGCAACATTGGCCCGGTCCAGGACCATACCAATTGGCACTTTACTGACCAATTGGTCCTGCTACGATCGATCCGGTGATGGACCTCGCTTTCCAGCCCGACCGCGCCAATGCCGAGCCGATCTACCTGCAGCTCAGCACACACCTGCGCGGCCTGATCGACGCCGAACGTCTTCCCCGCGGCACCAAGCTGCCGGCAACGCGCGAGCTGGCGTCGTCGCTCGGACTCAGTCGCGCGACGGTGAGTCTCGCCTATGAGGAGCTGACGGCGGCGGGACTGGTCACGGCGCACGTCGGCCAGGGAACGTTCGTCGCCACCCGCGCGTCTTCCTTGCCGCCGCTGCCGCGGCGGCGCCCCGACGACGAGCCGCGGTTTCGTCTGGTCGGGCCTGTTCGCGCTACGCGCCCGCGCGCTCACGCTTCCAGCCGGCTTCAGGACGCCACACCCTCTCACACCCGTCCGCTTCGACTTCCGCGGCGGGCAGGTCGATCTCGAGAGTCTGCCCGGACGCGAGCTGCGGCGGGCGTTCACCGAGCCGCTCACCCGTGACCTCCCCGCCCTCGCCGATCACAAGGATCCCTTCGGCTGGCAGCCATTGCGGCGCGCCATCGCGCACTACCTCGTCGGGCGCGGCATCGCCTGCGCCGCGGACGACGTGATGGTGGTGAACGGCGCGCAGCAGGCCATCGACCTCGCCGCCCGCGTGCTGCTCGACCCGGGAGACACCGTCGTGATCGAGCAGCCCGGCTACTTCGGCGCCTGGCTCGCGTTCGGCGCCGCGCAGGCGAACCTGGTCGGGGTCGGCGTCGACGAGGAGGGCATGCGCACCGACGAGCTGGCGCGCGTGCTGCGCGCGCGGCGTGTGAAGCTCGTCTACGCGACGCCGGCCGCGCAGAGCCCGACCGGCGTCGCTGCTGAGCGACACCCGGCGGCGCGAGCTGCTCGCGCTCGCGGACGAGTACCAGGTGCCGATCCTCGAGGACGACTACGACAGCGAGCTGCGCTACCGGAGCGCGCCGGTCGCGGCCCTGAAGACACTGGATCGGGCGGGACAGGTGCTCTACGCCGGCACGTTCTCCAAGGTGCTCTTCCCCGGCTTGCGGGTCGGCTACGTCGTGGCCGCGCGCGCCGCTCCTCGAGAAGATGGCGCTCGCGCGTTGGAACGCCGACGTCGAGACCAGCGTCGTTCCGCAGGCCGCGCTCGCCGAGATGCTCACCAGCGGCGGGCTCGAGCGCCACCTGCGTCGCGTGCGCCGCGTCTACGCGGCGCGCCTCGACGCGATGCTCGCCGCACTGGAGGCGCGCATGCCCGCGGGCATCCGACTGGACCCGACCCGCGCGGCGGCCACATGCGGTCTGGCTCACGCTGCCCAGCCGGCGCCGACGGCGACGCCATCTTGCGCGACGCGCTCGCAGAGGGCGTCGCGTTCACGCCCGGCAACGTCTTCCATCTCGACGGCCGCGGCGGCGAGCACGCGAGCCTGTCGTTCGCGAATCTTTCGCCGGCGGCGATCACCGAGGGCGTCGGCATCCTCGCCGACGTCGTCCGCAAGGACGCCGCATCCCTGCGCCGGCAGCCGGCGCGCACAAGGAGACCACAATGACACGCGCATCGAGAGTCGACGTCTGGACGTACGTGCTTCTCGGATTGGGAGCCTCGGCAACGTCGCCAACGGCCTCTGGATGCTCGCCGACCCGGCCGGCTGGTTCGTCGGCCTCCCGGCGGCGGTGCCCGACTCCGGGCCGCTGAACGAGCACTTCGTGCGCGACATCGGCGCGACCTTCACCATGCTCGGCGTCGGCATGCTCTGGGCGCGCCGTTCGTGCCGGCGGTGCGCGTGCCGATGCTGGGCATGGTGACGCTCTTCTACGTGCTGCACGCTCTCGTGCACGTCTTCGACACGCTGCGCGGGCTCCTGCCACCGACGCACTGGGCGATCGATTTCCCCGGCGTCTACGCGCCGGCGGTGTTCGTCGCCATCCTGACGTCGCTGCTCGCGCGCCGCGCCGAGGCGATCGCATGACGCCGCACCGCCTGATCCGCATCGTCTGCGTGCTCGCGGCCGGGTTGGCGCTCGCGAGCCTGCCCTTCCTCCAGTACCGCTGGCCGGTGGCGCACCAGCATGGCCACGTTGCGAGCGCCGAGCACGGAGGGCACTGATGGGGCTGCTCAAGAAGCTTGGGATGTATCGCACTGTCTTTGCGCGCGCCCAGCGGCAACCCGCCACGATGCGCTTGCTGCGGAAACGACCGGCGCTGATGCTCGGGGTCTTCGGCTACGAGCTGGCGCTGATGACGTGCGGCCGCATGGACGAGCGCCTGAAGACTCTGGCGCTCATCAAGACCAGCGCGCTCATCGGATGCCCATTCTGACTCGACATCGGCTCTGCCGTCGGCAGAGCGATCGGCGTGAGCGAGGAGCAGCTGCGCGACCTGGCTCGCTATCGAGACAGCGCGGCGTTCGACGGACGCGAGCGGCTGGTGATCGAGCTCGCGGTGGAGATGGCCAGGACGCCCGTCGAGATCCCGGAACCTCTCATGGCCGCTCTGAGGAAGGAATTCGACGAGGCCCAGCTCGTCGAGCTCAGCGCGGCGCTGGCGTGGGAGAACTACCGCGCGCGTTTCAATCGCGTCTTCAAGGTCGAGGCAGTCGGCTTCAGCGCCGGAGCATTCTGCGCGCTCCCGGAGCATCGAGCGCAGCCGGCGCCCGACAGCCGAAGGACCGCTGCGCGCGTGATCGTCGCAACATCGTTCGCACTGAAAGGAGGACGTCTCAATGCGTCTGCAACCGATCGAGAACCCGAAGGGCCTGGTGGCCAAGATCGCCTACTTCATGAGCAAGCGACGGCTCGGCAAGGTGATGATGCCGATGAAGGTCGTGTATGCGCGCATCCCGGCGCTGTTTCGTCTCGCCTATTCCGAGGTGACGATCGTCGAGAGCAAGATCACCGTCGATCCGGTGATCAACTTTCTGGTGCGCACCTGGGCGGCGATGATCAACGAGTGCAGCTTCTGCGTCGACATCGCCAAGGCGAGCGCGATCCAGCGGCACATGACGCTCGAGAAGTTCGACGCGCTGCCCGGCTATCGCACGAGCCCGCTCTACACCGAGCGCGAGCGCGCCGCGCTCGCCTTCGTCGAGGAGGCGACGCGCCACAAGCGCGTCAGCGACGCGACCTTCGAGGAGCTGCGCCGCCACTTCAGCGAGACCGAGATCGTCGAGATCACCTGGCTGAACGCGCTCGAGAACTACTACAACCTGATCAACCTGCCGCTCGAGATCGAGTCGGACGGGCTGTGCGCGATCGCCGAGCGGCGGCGGGCGGCGTAGGTGAGACGAGACGAGGGCCGCCCGGGCAAGGGTGCGCCGCGACTCGACGGAACGAGTCGCGGCCGCACCCTCATCCCGGGCGGCTCACGTAGCAGCTAGCGACGCCGCCCGTCCGTTAGCCTCGACCGTTACGGACAGCTCGAGTCGGGCGGGATGAAGTGGACGTTCCCGGCTCCGGGCGGACCGACGATGCACGGGATCCCGGTGATCGGGCCCGGAAACGGGCCGCAGGGAGCGGGAATCGCACTGTTGAATAGGCCGGCGGACCAAACGGCAGGCTACCCGGCACGCCGATCGGAGGACCGCCGAGCGTGCAGCTCGCCATGAACGCCGCCACCTGCCCCGGCGTGCCGGTGTACTCGAAGCATTCGGCCTCACCCGGCGGCGGCGACGGTGGCGGCGGAAGCTCGACGTAGCAACACGCCGTCGGGCACGTGCAGGTGCAATCGGACTCGCAGCGTCCCGGGACACGCGCCGAGCGCCGGCGCGTCGCAGGCCTCGCCCGGATCGATGACGCCGTTGCCGCAGAATCCGCCACCCTTCACCGCCGGCGTGCAGATCATCTTGGTCTTGAACTTCGTGAGCGTGCGGGTTCCGAACTGGTCGGTGACGAGGTGATCGGGCGGCGACGACGGGCTCGGACACTTCATCTTGTAGCAGATGCGGTCGAACGGTGCCGTCCGGTCCGCCGTAGATCGGCAGCGGCGCGATCGGAAGGCCGGTCGCCTTGTCCGTCGCCGAGATCAGGCTCTTCTCTGCCGGGGCGCAGAAGAACTTCGCCTTGCCGATCTTGCATCCGAGCTCGAGCGCGTACTGCGGCACGTCCATGTCCGCGAACGCCTCGAGCTTGACCGGATCTTTGATCTTGTAGCACTGCTCGTGGTTGAACGGCTGGGCGTGCGCCGTGACGGCCGCGCCGAGAAACAGCGCAGCGGCAGCGAGCGCGGGCAAGCCCTTCGGGAAAGAACGCATGGCATCCTCCTTCCGTGGGTTGCCGGCCGCGATAGCGGGGGCCGGGTTGTTGGTGGTCTTGCGGACGAGAGGCGCAACCTTCCCACCACTCTGACGATCGCGTCAAGAAAAATCGACTCGCGTCTGCACGTCTGGGAACACTTTTTGCGGAAGCGTCCCGCGAAGACCGTAGGGAGAATCCGGGAGGGGCAAGCGCGACGCCGACGCAGCGCGGCAGCCGCGCGATCCGGCCGCGAAGGGCTCCGCTACCCGCGCCCAGCCTCGCCAGGCACGTACGCCGACGCGGCCGCGTCAGCGACGGCGAGACCGTCGAGCGCGGCGCTGACGATGCCGCCGGCGTAGCCGGCGCCCTCGCCGCAGGGATAGAGATTCGCCGCGCTCGGGCTCGCGAGCGTCTGCGGGTCGCGCACGATCCGCACCGGGCTCGACGAGCGCGTCTCGACGCCGACCACCACCGCCTCGCGCGTGTCGTAACCGCGGATCTGCCGACCGAAACGCTTGAGCGCGTCGCGCAGCCGCTCGGCGATCGCGGGCAGGAAGATCGAGATCGAGCCGCGACGGACGGATGCCCGGCACGTACGAGCAGTCGGGGAGATCGCGGCTGTCTCGCCCGGCGACGAAGTCGACCGAGACGCTGCGCCGGCGCCACCTGCGCGCCGCCGCCGGCGGCGTACGCGCGACGCTCGAGCGCGGCCTGCAGCTCGACGCCGCCGGTCGCGCCCTCGTATCCGAGCGCGGCGACGTCCTCGGGCTCGAGCGCGACGACGATGCCGCTGTTCGCGAACGGCGAGTCGCGGCGCGCGAGCGACATGCCGTTCACCACCACCTCGTCGGCCGCGGTGGTCGCCGGGACGATCCAGCCGCCCGGGCACATGCAGAACGAGAAGACGCCGCGCTCGCGGACGGTCGTCGCCAGACGATAGGACGCGGCGGGAAGCGCGAAACCGCTCCGCGTCCGCACCGTATTGCGCGCGATCGATGAGCGGCTGCGGGTGCTCGACGCGCACGCCGACGGCGAACGGCTTGGCGTCGAGCTCCAGCCCGGCGCGCGTCGCCATCGCATACACGTCGCGCGCGCTGTGACCGGTCGCGAGCACGACCGCCGCGACCGCGATCTCGCTGCCGTCGGCGAGACGCACGCCGGCGATCCGCGCACCGTCGACGATCAGATCGACGACGCGCGCTCCGAAGCGCGTCTCGACTCCGCCGCGCGCCAGCGTCTCGCGCAGCGCCGTCACGATCCGCGGCAGCCGATTCGAGCCGATGTGGGGCCGGGCTTCGACGAGGATCGCCGGGTCGGCGCCGTGCGCGACCAGTTGCTCGAGCACCGCCGCCACCGGACCGCGCTTCTGCGAGCGCGTGTAGAGCTTGCCGTCGCTGTAGGTGCCGGCGCCGCCTTCGCCGAAGCAATAGTTCGACTCGGGATCGACCTCGCCACGCTTGGTGAGCGCCGCGAGGTCGCGGCGGCGCGCCTGCACCGGCTTGCCGCGCTCGAGGACGAGGGCGGGCACGCCGCGCTCGGCCAGGCGCAGGGCCGCGAAGAGCCCGGCCGGACCGGCGCCCACCACGACCACCGGAAGGCCGCGCGACGGGGCGGGAAAGACCGGCGGTGCGGGCAGCGCCGCGTCCTCGACCGACTCGCCGTGCAGAAAGAGCCGCACCCGCAACTGGAAACGCACGCCGCGCCGCGCGTCGAGCGCCCGGCGGACGACTCGCAAGTCGGCGACCTCGTCGGGCGACACGCCGGCGGCACGCGCGACCGCCGCGGCGAGCGCGGCGGCGTCGGCGGCGACGTCGGGACGCACGCTCACATCGACGTCACGGGGCATGCGCGATGCCGAGGTCGGCGCCGGAAGGCGTCGTGGGACGAGGAGTCATGGCGTCACTCACCATGGAGACGCGAGCCGCCGGCTGCAAGGCGCGGCGACTACGCGCTCACGCACGTCCCGGGAAGGGGTGTGGCAGGCGACCGCTGAGGGCGGCGACGCCCCTCTCCATCGCGGCGACGATCGCGCGCGCCGCCGCGACGCGGATCGGCGGCGTCGCGGATCGGGCTTGCCGACGACGAGGTAGTCGGCGCCGGCGCGCATCGCCTCCTCCGGCGTCATCACGCGCTTCTGGTCGTCCCAGCCGGCGCCGCGCCGGGCGCACGCCGGGCGTGACGATCGAGGAAGCCGCGCCCGCACGCGCGTGCGGATGCGCGCCGATCTCGTGCGGCGACGCGACGACGCCGTCCATGCCCGCTCTCGCGCGCCAGCCGCGCCAGGCGCACGACCTGGCTCTCGACGCCGCCGTGCACGCCGACGCGATTGAGATCGTCGCGCGTCGAGGCTGGTGAGCACCGTGACCGCGAGCATCTTCGGCCGGCGCAGCGCCTCGCGCCGGCAGACCGTGCTCACCTCGCTCGACGGTCTGCGCGCATCATCGCGAAGCTGCCCGAGGCGTGCACGTCGAACATGCGCACGCCGAGCCGCGTCGCCTCGACGCCGGCCTTCGCGACCGTGCGCGGGATGTCGTGGAACTTGAGGTCGAGGAAGACCTCGCCGCCGCGGTCGCTGCATCGCGCGCACGATCTCCGGACCGGCGTGCAGGAAGAGCTGCTTGCCGACCTTGAAGAGGCCGACCTCGGGCGCAGCAGCTCGTCGACCAGCCGCTCGGCCTCGCGCGACCGCGTCGACGTCGAGCGCGAAGATCAGCCGCGACGCATCTGGCCGGCTGCGGCGCGCCGAGGATCGAGTAGACGCTCACCGCGCCGTCCCTCGCGCACCAGCGCGCGCCAGCGTCGCCGACCGCCTCGGCGACCGGCACCTCGGTCGCAGCTCGGCTCGCGTGCGGCTTGAGCTCGACCGCGCCGCGCTCGAGCGCCCGCGGGCCGACGGTGACGCGCAGCGGAACGCCGATCAGGTCGGCGTCCTTGAACTTCACGCCCGGCCGCTCGTCGCGGTCGTCGAGCAGCACGTCGACGCCGCGCGCCGCGAGCTCGCCGTAGAGACGCTCGGCGGTCGTCGCGCAGCGTCGCGTCGTTCGAGTTCACCGGCACGATCAGTGACCTGCGAACGGCGCGAGCGGCAGCGGCCAGATGATGCCGTCGTCGTCGTGGTTCTGCTCGATCGCCGCCGCCACGTGCGCGTGATGCCGATGCCGTAGCAGCCCATCTCGATCGGCCGCTCGCTCGCCCGTCGGCGTCGAGGAACGTCGCGCTCATCGCCGTCGCTGTACTTGGTGCCGAGGTAGAAGACCTGCCCGACCTCGATGCCGCGATGGCCCTCGAAGACGCCGTCGTCGCAGCGCGGGCAGCGGATCGCCGGCGCGCGCCGGCGCGCAGGTCGGCGAAGCTCGACGCCGGGCGAAGTCGCGCGCCTGCTCGACGCCGACCAGGTGCTGGTCGGCCTGGTTGGCGCCGGTCACCGCGCCGCGCGATGCCGCGCGAGCGCGCGGTCGGCGAGCGACGCGCGACTCGCAAGCCCGACCGGGCCGGCGAAGCCGACCGGCGCGCCGGTCACGCGCTCGACCGTCGCCTCGTCGGCGAGCGCCACCGGCTGGCACGCCGAGCGCGTCCTTGAGCTTCGCCTCGCGACAGCTCGTGGTCGCCGCGCACCAGCGCCGACGACCGGCTCGCCGCCGTCGGCGACGTAGAGCGAGCGTCTTGACGAAGCGCTCCGGCGGCACGCCGAGGAACGCGCGACCTCCTCGACGGTGCGCTTGCCCGGGCGTCGCGACCTCGCGCGAGCGCGCGCTCGGCGCGCCGGCGCGCCGGCGGCGGCAGCGGCCGCGATCGCCGCCTTCTCGACGTTGGCCGCGTAGCTCGCAGCGCGTCGCAGCTCACGATCGCGTCCTCGCCCGACTCGGCGAGCACCTGGAACTCGTGCGAGCGTGCTGCCGCCGATCGCGCCGGTGTCGGCCTCGACCGGCGCGGAAGCGCAGCCCGCAGCGCTCGAAGATGCGCGCGTAGGCGTCGTACATGTCGTCGGTACTCGCGCTCGCAGTCGGCGCAGTCGACGTGGAACGAGTAGCGCGTCCTTCATGATGAACTCGCGCCCGCGCATGAGCCCGAAGCGCGGCCGCACCTCGTCGCGGAACTTCACCTGGATCTGGTAGAGGTTCAGCGGCAGGTCGCGGTAGGAGCGGACCTCGCGCCGCACGAGGTCGGTGACCACCTCCTCGTGCGTCGGGCCGAAGCAGAAGTCGCGGTCGTTGCGGTCCTTGATGCGCAGCAGCTCCTTGCCGTAGTGCTCCCAGCGCCCGCTCTCCTGCCAGAGCTCGGCCGGGACAGACCGCCGGCATCAGGATCTCCTGCGCGCCGGCGCGGTCCATCTCCTCGCGCACGATGTGCTCGACCTTGCGCACGCACGCGCAGGCCGAGCGGCAGGAAGTCGTAGATGCCGCGCGCGACCTGGCGGATCATGCCGGCGCGCACGCAGGAGCTTGTGGCTGACGACCTCGGCGTCGGCCGGATCCTCGCGCAGCGTGGGAATCAGCATCCGGGTCTGGCGCATGGGCGCTTTATAGCGCGCCCGGCGCGGATTGCACCACCGCGACTGCACGGTGTACTCGTACGGATCGCATGGACTTCGGCTTCAGCGAAGAGCAGGAGATGCTGCGCGACTCCGCGCGCCGGTTTCTCGAGAGCGAGTGTCCACCTTCGTTCGTGCGCGCGACGATGGCGAGCGCGAGCGCGCACTCACCGGCGTTGTGGGCGAAGATCGCCGAGCTCGGCTGGCTCGGCATTCTCGTCCCCGAGGAGCACGGCGGCGCGGGCGGCAGCTTCCTCGACCTCGCGGTGATTCTCGAGGAGGCCGGTCGCGCGCTGCTTCCCGGTCCATTCCTCGCCACCGCCGTCCTCGGCACGCTCGCGATTCGACTGGGCGGCTCGCGCGAGCAGCAGGCGCGCCTGCTGCCGGCGATCGCGCGCGGTGCCCATCTCACGACGCTCGCCCTCGACGACGCGGGCGGTCGCGTCGATCCGGCCGCCGTCACGCTGCCGGCCCGCGCCCGCGGTGATGGCTTCGTCCTGACCGGCGAGAAGCCGTTCGTGATGGACGCGCACGTCGCCGACACCCTGGTCGTCGCGGCGCGCACCAGCGCGAGCGGGGAGCACGGCGTCACGCTGTTCGTCGTCGACGCCAAGGCGCCCGGCATCACGATCACGCCGCTCGCCACCGTCGACATGACCCGACGGCTGTGCGCGGTGCGCTTCGACGAGGTGGCGCTCACGCCGGCGGACATCCTCGGCGCGCGCGGCGCCGGCTGGCCGGTCGTGCAACAGATCCTCGCCCACACACTCACGGCGTTGGCGCTCGAGCTCGTCGGCACCACGCAGCGCGCCCTCGACCTCTCGGTGGCCTACGCCAAGGAGCGCACGCAGTTCGGCCGCCCGATCGGCAGCTTCCAGGCCGTGAAGCACAAGTGCGTCGACATGATGGTGGCGGTCGAGAACGGTCGCTCGCTCGCGTACTACGCCGCCTGGGCGGTGAGCGAGCAGGCACCCGAAGCGGCCGCCGCGGTGCCGATGGCGAAGGCCTACTGCAGCGACATGGGCAAGCGCGTGACCAGCGAGGCCATCCAGGTGCACGGCGGCATCGGCTTCACCTGGGAGCACGACATCCATCTCTACTATCGTCGCGCGCTCGCCTCCGAAGCCGCGTTCGGCACGGCTCCCGTTCATCGCGAAGCAGTGGCGCGCGCGATCGTGCCCTGAGTGCGCGCTCTCGTCGTCCACGGCGGCGCCGGCGCCGCGCCGACCGATCCGGCCCCTGAACGCGCCTGCCAGCAGGCGCTCGCGCTCGGGTGGGAGATCCTCGCCGGCGGCGGCAGCGCGGTCGATGTGGTGTCCGCCGCCGTCGTTCACATGGAGAACGATCCGTCGCTCAACGCCGGGTACGGCGCGTGTCTCACCGACGCCGGGACGGTCGAGCTCGATGCGTCGATCATGGAAGGCCGCGAGCGCCGCGCCGGCGGGGTCGCGCTCATCCGACGCGTGCGCAACCCGATCGCGCTCGCCCGCGTCCTCATGCAGGAGGATGGTCCGGTCTTCATGGTGGGTACTGCCGCCGAGGATCTCGCGGCGGCGCGCGGCCTCGCGCTCGTCGATCCGGACGAGCTCGTGACACCGGAACGGCGGCAGGCGTGGGAGGAGCGTCGCAGGCAGCCCGCGGACGCGCGCGGCACTGACTCCGGCACGACCGGGACGGTCGGCGCCGTCGCGCTCGACACGCATGGGCACGTCGCCGCCGCGACGTCCACCGGCGGCTTCCCGTGGAAGCGCGCCGGCCGCGTCGGAGATTCGGCCGTGATCGGAGCCGGCACATTCGCCGACGACCGCGCCGGTGCCGCGTCCTGCACCGGCCAGGGGGAGGCGATCATCCGCGCCGCGCTCGCGAGTCGTGCCGTGGCGCTCTTGCGTGACGGTCTCGGGTCCGGACCTGCGGCGGCGCGCGCGCTCGCCGAGGTGAGCGCCGTCGGCGGCACCGCCGGAATCATCCTCCTCGACCGCTTCGGCCGCGTCGCGGGCGCCCACACGTCGCCGCACATGACGTGGTGCAGCCGGCAGAGCGGTTGACGCACGTGGCGGCTTCGCCCGCATCGCCGTCCGGCACCCTGTTGCGTGGACACCGGGGTTTCACCTAACTTCGCGCGCACCATGATCGTCGCAATTCCCAAGGAGACCGTCCCGCGGGAGTTCCGGGTCGCCCTCGTGCCGGATCTCGTCAAGAAGCTCACCGAGGCAGGTCTCGAGGTCGTCATCGAGTCGGAGGCCGGCGTGCCCGCGGGCTTTCCCGACGCCGGATACGTCGACAAGGGGGCGCGCGTCGTCCCCGACGCGTTCGCGGCCGGCGACATCGTGCTCAAGGTCCAGCCGCCGACCCGCGACGAGATCACCCGCTTGCGCGAAGGCGCGACGCTCATCGCTTTTCTTCAACCGTACACCAATGACGAGGGCATCGCCGCGCTCGCGGCACGCAAGGTGACGGCGTTCGCCATGGAGCTGATGCCACGCATCACGCGCGCGCAATCGATGGACGCGCTGAGCGCCATGAGCACCATCACCGGCTACAAGGCCGTGTTGATCGCCGCCAACCATCTCCCGAAGCTCTTTCCCCTGATGATGACGGCGGCCGGCACCTTGACGCCGGCACGCGTCTTCGTGATCGGCGCCGGCGTCGCCGGCTTGCAGGCCATCGGCACCGCCAAGCGTCTCGGCGCCATCGTCGAAGCCTACGACACCCGGCCGGTCGTGAAGGAGCAGGTGGAGAGCCTGGGGGCGAAGTTCGTCGACCTCGGACTCGATACCGCCGACGCGCAGGGCAAGGGCGGCTACGCGAAGGCGCAATCCGAGGAGTTCTATCGCCGCCAGCAGGAGATGATGCTGCGCTGCGTGGCGGCGGCCGACGTGGTCATCACCACCGCGCTCGTGCCCGGCAAGCGCGCGCCCATCCTGATCACCGAGGAGATGGTCACCGCCATGCGCCCGGGCTCGGTCATCGTCGACCTCGCCGCCGATCAGGAAGGAAACTGCGCCCTCACCAAGCCCGGTGAGGAGGTACGCCACCGTGGCGTGCTGGTCGTCGGACCGACCAATCTCGCCAGCACCGTGCCTTTTCACGCCAGCCAGATGTACGCGCGCAACGTCACGACCTTTTTGATGCACCTTCTCGAGAACGCCAAGGACGACCAGCTGGCGCTCGACCTCGACGACGAGCTGACCACCGGCCCCCTCGTCACCAATGACGGCAAGAAGATCGGAGGCGTCGCGGCATGACCACCGAGCTGGAGATCGGACTCTACATCTTCGTTCTCGCCGGATTCCTCGGCTACCACGTGATCACGCGCGTGCCGCCGCTGTTGCACACGCCGCTCATGTCGGCGACCAACGCGATGTCGGGCATCTCGCTCGTCGGCTCGCTGGTGGTCGCGGGCTCCGACCATGGCACGCTCAGCACCGTCCTCGGCGTGATCGCGGTCGCCTGCTCGACCACCAACGTGGTCGGCGGCTTCCTCATCACCGACCGCATGCTGAAGATGTTCAAGACCAGCAAGAAGTGAGTCATGGACATTCTCAACGTACTGCTACATCCTCTCGGCGATCCTGCTTCATCCTCGGCCTGAAGGGTCTGAGCTCGCCGAAGTACGCGCGCCGCGGCATGTTCCTCGCCGAGTTCGGCATGCTGCTCGCCGTCATCGGCACGCTCTTCCACCACGACATCGTCAGCTACAACGGCATCGTCCGTCGGCCTCGCTCGTCGGCACGATCGTCGGCGGCAGCATGGGCTGGTGGATCCCGATGACGGCGGTGCCGCAGCGCACCGCCATCTCGCACTCCCTCGGCGCGCTCGCGGCGACGCTCATCGGCGTCGCGGAGTACTACCGCCTCGGCAGCGGCGGCGGGCGGGTGATGATGACCGCGCTCGGCTTCGAGGTCGTGATCGGCGGCCTCACCTTCACCGGCAGCTTGATGGCGGCGGCGCAAGCTGCAGGAGCTGCTGCCCGGGCGGCCCATCACCTATCCGCGGTCAGAACGTCTCGAACATCGCGCTGCTCGCGGTGCATCGTCGGCTTGCTCGTCTACATGGTCGTCGTACCGTCGGCGAGCGCGCTGCTCTTCTATGCTATGGTCGGCGCTGGCGCTCGCTCTTCGGGTTCTTGCTGGTGATCCCGATCGGCGCCGCCGACATGCCGGTCGTGATCGCGCTCCTCAACTCCTACGCCGGGCTCGCCGACGCCGCCATGGGCTTCGTGCTGATGAACAAGATCCAGATCATCACCGGCTCGCTCGACGGCACCTCGGGCTTCCTGCTGTCGATCCTCATGTGCCGGGCGATGAACCGCTCGGCGATGAACGTGCTCTTCGGCGCCTTCGGCAAGGTGGAGGCCGACACCTCCATAGCGGCCAGCAGCGACGGCAAGGGCAGCGTGCGCAGCATCCAGGCGGACGAGACGGCGGTGCTCTTCGACAGCGCCCAGACGGTCATCATCGTCCCCGGCTACGGCATGGCGGTGGCGCAAGCGCAGCACGGCGTCGGCGAGCTCGCGAAGCGTGCTCATCAAGCGCGGCATCGACGTCAAGTACGCGATCCACCCGGTCGCCGGCCGCATGCCGGGGCACATGAACGTGCTCCTCGCCGAGGCCAACGTGCCCTACGACCAGCTCTACGAGATGGAGCAGATCAATCCCGTACTTCGGCGAGGCCGACGTCGCCCTGGTGGTGGGCGCCAACGACGTCACCAATCCGGCCGCGCGCTCCAACAAGGCGAGCCCGCTCTACGGCATGCCGATCCTCGAGGTCGACCGCGCCAAGTCGATCATCGTCTTGAAGCGCAGCATGAACCCCGGCTTCGCGGGCGTCGAGAACGAGCTCTACTACAACCCGAAGTGCATGATGCTCTTCGGCGACGCCAAGGACAGCATGAACAAGCTGTTCGCGGCGCTGAAGTAGTCGATCGCGACGGCCGGCCGGCGCGCTACAGCGTCAGCATCGGGTGCGCGCGCAGCATCTTCTGGCGAATCGCCAGCTCGAACGGGCACGCGGCTTCACACGGCGCCGGACACGTCACGCAGCGTGACGCATTGCGGTCGGGTGGAACGCGCGCGTACTGCTCGAGCGCGATCTTCTGGTGGCCGTAGTCCTCGAAGTACATGGCGTAGCGGAGGATGTCGTCCACCGGGACGTCGTGCGGACAGTGATCGAGACACTCACCACACCCCGGTCGGCAATAGTCCTTGCTGACCAGCGTGTCGTAGCGCTCGAGGAGCGCGACGTCGCTGTCGGTCACGCGTTGACCCGACGCATACAGATACTCGTCGATCTGGTCGTAGTCGGTGATCGACACCACGAGGCCGCTCACGTGCGGATTGGAGAGCACCCACTTGAAGGCGGCCTGGCTGAAGGCTTCCTTGCCGGCGAAGTCCTTCAGCACGGTCGCTTTGGCGCCCTTCAGCGTCTTCATCGCGACCACGCCGACCCCGCGCGCGTGCGCATCCTCGAAGATGCCGGTGAGATCGGGCCAGTTCTTGAAGTTGTACGCCACCAGCATCATGTCGAAGCGCCCGGAGTCGACGGCGTGACGCATCACTTCCTCGAGGTTGGGAGTATGGCTGCTCACGCCGAGGAAGCGCACCTTGCCCTGCTCGCGCAAGCGATCGAACGCTTCGTGGAAGGTCGGCGCCATGAGACGGTCGAGGTTGTCGCACTCGTGGATGATGCAGACGTCGAGGTGGTCGGTTTGCAGCCTCGCGAGGCTGCCCTCGACCGCTCGCATGATGTCGGAGACCGAGGTGTCCTTCGGGAGATGGCCGGCGGCGGTACAGAACTTGGACGCGATGAAGACTTTGTCGCGATGCGGCTTGAGCGCTTGCCCGATCACCCGCTCGCTGCCCTCTTTGCTGTAGTCGGGCGAGGTGTCGAAGTAGTTGATCCCGCGCTCGACGGCGCGCGCCACGACGTCCGGGTCGGCGATGCCGGCGCCGCCGAACGAGATGTCGGACATCTTGATGCCGGTCTTGCCGAGCGGCCGGTAGGTTCTGACCTCGGCCTTCTGCCACGCCGGGTCGGCGTGCTCGGCGCGCTCCGGAGCCTCACGGAGCAGGAAGAGGTACGTGCTCTTCTTGTATGCCGTGTACCACGCGGCTGCGGCGGCACCGCCGGCAGCCACGGCAGCCGTGCCCTTCAACAGTTTCCGGCGAGTCAGCGTGGAATCTTCGCGATCGTCATCAGCCATGGCGGGATCCTCGACGACAGTCTACGCAGGCCTGTCTTGTGAGGCAACGATATTGCGGACCGTTGCGGGAGGATGCCCCTTGCACCTTCGCACCGTGTCGAGCAACAGTGCGGCGCGAGGCGGCGGAACGTCTGGATCACGACGTCGCGGCGGATCTCGGAACAGGGAGGTGCGGGATGAACGCACGAACGGCGCTCAGGGTGTGTGGAATCCTCTTCTGCTTGCTCGCGATCTCCAATTTCTTGAAGCCCATGGAGTTCGACGAGCACCAGGGGTTCGTCTTTCTCGGCAAGCGTCTGAGCGGAACGCCCAATCTCTTGATCGCTCCCATCTTCGGTGCGTACCTGGCGATCTACGGCACCGCGGTCCTGCGCATGCGAAAGCTCGCCCTGGCGATGGCCTGGCCGTACGCCGCCTACGTCATCGTGAATCTGATCCTCTTCACTATCCGCATGCCCGAGGAGGCGTGGGGCCGCCCGATCTTCGGGCTCGCCTACATCATCGTCGCGGTCGGCGTCTCGAGTGGGGCGGCCTACCTGCTCAGCCAGAATCGCGCGGCGCTGACCTAGCTGGGCTCGCGTTCCACTCAGCGCGTCAGGGCTCGACTGGATGTTCGATCGGCAGGTCGGCGCGATTTCCCCATTCGTTCCACGAGCCGAGATAGCTGCGGACGCGCGGGTAGCCGGCGAGCATCAGCGCGATCTGACTCTGCGCCGCGCGATATCCGCCCTGGCAATACGTGATCACCTCGTCGTTCGGCGTGACCCCGGCCGCGCGATACATGGCCGCGAGCTCTTCCGCGGAACGGTAGCGCCCATCGGGCGCGAGGTTGCGAGTCCATTCGACGTGGATCGCGCCCGGGATGGCGCCGCCGCGCGCCGCGCGCACCAGCTCGCCCGTGTACTCGGCGCGCGAGCGAGCATCGACGAGCTTCACCGACGGGCGGTCGAGCGCCGCGCGCACGTCGTCGACGGTGGCCAGCACCTCCGGACGGCGCTCGACGGCGAGGACCGTCGTCTCGGGATCGACGGCGTCGCGGGTGAGCGGTCGACCCTCGGCGCGCCAGCATCCGGCACCACCGTCGAGAAGGCGCGCGTCAGGATGCCCGAAGAGACGAAGGAACCACAGCAGGCGTGCAGCGCACATCCCGGAGTGCTCGTCGTACACCACCACGGCGCGCTCCACGCGCACACCGCGCAACTCGAAGAGGTGCTGCACCATCCATTCGTAGGCCGCGAGCGGCTCGGGTCGGGTATCGCGGAGGCTCATCCCGAACGGATCGAAGTGGAACGCGCCGGGCAGGTGGCCCATGGCAAAGGCCGCTGCCGGACGCGCGTCGAGCAGGGCGAGGTCGGTTCCAAGACGAGCAGCCAGCTCGTCGGTGCTGATCAGGGGTGGCGCCATGCGCGCGTGGGCGCCCGGGCGGCCCCTGCTCAGGTGTGGGCGAAGTTCTCGAGGGTCTTCGCCCGCGAGGGGTTGCGCAGCTTGCGCAGCGCCTTGGCCTCGATCTGCCGGATGCGCTCGCGCGTGACCTGAAAGCGCTGGCCGACTTCCTCGAGGGTGTAGTCGGACTTCTCGCCGATGCCGAAACGCAGGCGCAGGATCTGCTCCTCGCGCGGCGTGAGCGTCGCCAGCACCTTGCGCGTCTGCTCCTCGAGCGAGAGCGCCATCGCCGCGTCGGCGGGCGAGATGCTCTGCCGGTCCTCGACGAAATCGCCGAGCGAGCTTTCCTCGTCGTCGCCGATCGGCGTCTCCAGAGAAACCGGCTCCTTGACGATCTTGAGCACCTTGCGGATCTTGTCCGGCGGCATCTCCATCTGCGCCGCGATCTCTTCCGGGCGAGGGCTCGCGGCCGAGCTGCTGCACGAGGTAGCGCGAGGTGCGCAGCACTTTGTTGATGGTCTCGATCATGTGCACCGGGATGCGGATGGTGCGCGCCTGGTCGGCGATGGCGCGCGACACCGACTGCCGGATCCACCAGGTGGCGTAGGTCGAGAACTTGTATCCGCGCTGGTACTCGAACTTCTCGACCGCGCGCATCAGGCCGATGTTGCCTTCCTGGATGAGGTCGAGGAAGCCGAGGCCGCGGTTGGTGTAGCGCTTGGCGATCGAGACCACCAGGCGCAGGTTGGCCTCGATCAGCTGCCGCTTGCCTTCCGAGGCCTTGTACTCGCCGCGGCGGATGGCGCCCATCGAGTCGCGCAGCTCGACTTCCGACATCTGCGTCTCGCGCTCGATCTGCTTGATCCGCTTGCGGCCTTCTTTGACGTCGGCGAGCATCTTGGCGATCTGCTCGGCGCTCTTCCTGGCCCTCGGAACCAGCGCCCGCGCGGGTCCTTCCGCCCTTTGACCGCGCGTGCGTTCGGCGGCGTTTGATCCTTGCTGGGCGCGCTTGGTCTCGGCCTCGTATTTGCGGATGGCGAGCTGGCTCTGCTCGAGTCCGCCGATCGCCTCTTTCAGCTTGTCGACGATGACGTTGACCTGGCGCGAGCCGAGCGGCACCTCCGAGAGCACCTCCTGAATGGTCGGCTTGATCGCCTCGATCCGCTGCTCGATCCTCTTCGCCGCCTTGGCGGAGATCGCGCTTCTTGCTCTTCTCGTGCGACGAGCTTCTCGCGCTCGTTCACCAGCCGGCGGAGACGCGCGACGTGCTTCAGGAACGCCGTGACCCGCGCATCCTCCCGTTCCGGGCGCCCTCGGTGGTGTTGTTGTTGTTGGCGGCCTCCTCCTCGTCATCGCCGAAGAGATGGCGCCCGTCGATCTCGCCATCACGCAGCCGGTCGGCGAGGTTGAGCACGTACTGGAGCGCGAGCGGGAGGGAGAAGACGGCCTTGCGCACCTCGAGCTCGCCCGTCTCGATGCTCTTGGCGATGACGACCTCGTCCTCGCGGGAGAGCAGCGCGACGCCGCCCATCTCCTGCAGGTACATGCGCACCGGATCGGAGGAGTCGCGGAGCAGCGAGACGGTCTTCCTGCTCCTCCTTCTCCTCGGGGACCTCGGGTACCCATTCCTCTTCCTTCTCGTCCTCGGCGTCGGCGTTGAAGGGGCTTTCCTCGGCGGATTCGACGGCTATCTCCCCTTCACCGTCTCCGAGCATGGAGATCACACTGTTGATCTCCTCGACCGAGGTGGGATCGGGACCGAACGCGTCGCTCCGGTCGCTGGCGGGAACGTACTTGCGCTCGCGACCGAGCTCGACGACGCGGCTCGGCTTGGTGGCGACGGGCTCGGCGGCTGGCTTGACGCTCGGCCGCTTGTCCTTGCTGGAGCTTTTGGGGGTGCTCTTCATGGTCTCAATGGCGCCTCGTGTACTCACTCATCTGTCGGACGAAGCGCCGATCGAGCGTAGAAACGAGTCGATGGGAGCGGCGAACGTGCAGTCTCTGGCTGGCCTGGCGAAAAGACACGGTTCACGCGGTAGGTTAGCGATTGACCCCGATGAAGTCAAATAAAATCGTGCACATGGGGTGGGTGGGTGCTGTCCCAAATTGGACAGCACCGGGTAGGTGGTACAGCCGGGGGTACCGGGTAGCCCAGGGGGTGGCCGGCGGTTCCGGCCAGTCCCAGCGCTGTTCTACGTTGAGGGGTCGAGTGTCCTAAGTTGGCTGAGGGAGTGTGTGATGGCGGGCACAACCGCACCCACGAGAACCCCGAACGGCATCCGTGAAGGGGTGGGCGGTCCAGCCTGCCGGGGCATACTCCGGGCGGGTTAGAGGAGTTGGCCGTAGGTAGTCCGCTTGCCGCAAGCCTGACAGGTCACGAGCAGGCCAAGATGGGTGACCTTCTCTGCCGGGACATCCCACTCTGACCACTCCGGATATGATTCGCGGGTCCAGCACGCCGCGCAATTCGTCGCAGGCGTGGCGCGCTCCCATGGGTTCACGGCACCGATCCGCACCGCCGTCACCCAGCGGACGAGCGTCCCTTCATCCTGCTGCCTGACCTGGATCTTCACACACCTCCTGCAGGCGCGGGCCGGAGAAGCGCACATACGCCTGTCCACTCGCCGGTGGATAGAGAGTAGTTTCCCTGAGCGCCGCATGATCGCCGCCTGGAAAGCACGAGCCCGACAGCTCAAGATCGAGGTCTACGTCCTCTATCTCGCGAGTCGCGATCCACGGGTGCCTTGGTACGCGAAGGCGCTTGCCGGCTGTGTCGTCGCCTATGCGTTCAGCCCCATCGATCTCATTCCGGACATGGTTCCCGTGCTCGGGTACCTCGATGATCTGGTCCTGATCCCGCTCGGCGTGCTCGCCGTCCGCCGCATGATCCCGCCCCTCGTCCTGAAGGACTGCCGAGCCCGCGCCTCGGCGATCATGGCGGCGGGCAAGCCCGTGAGCTGGACGGCGGCCGTCGTGATCGTCGCAATCTGGATCGGTGTAGCCATCGTCGGCGGACGATGGCTTTTCGGCTTGCTGTCCTAAGGGAAAATCCGGGCTTCCGGCCTCGATCGAGGTGGAGGTAGGGGAACCGCGCTCGACGAGCACGACGGTGTCCCACCCGACGTGATGGCGACGATGTTGAGGATCAAGTCGACGACCCTTGCCGTGCTGCTCGGCGACCTCACGCAAGTGGGTCTTCTTCCGCACGAACCACCGGCTCGATCGTCTCGCCGTTGGCTGAGCGCGATCGCGCAGACGACGGCCCGGACTGCGCTCACCCCTTGGAGTCGTCGATCGACACGTTGAAGCCGGTCTCGAGGAGCCGTCTCAAGATCTCGATGCTCGGGGCCTCGAGCTCGGCCTTCAACGGGTCGTACGCGGTGAAGTTCAGAAGCCGCAGCATCGGTCGCTCACCGACGAGATCGATGACGTTCACGCAGCCGAAGTCTTGCTCGACGTTGCAGAGGCGCGGGGCTTCGATGCCGAGAATCTGGCCGAGGATCGCGTTGTTCACGCCGCCGTGGGCGACGATCGCGACGCGCCGCCAGTCCGGCCGTGCGGCGAGCGCGGCAACGAACGGCCAGACGCGCTCCCGGAGAGTACGGTAGGTCTCGCCTCCGAGGTACGCCGTATCCCAGTCGGTCTCCGCGCTTCCAAAGAATCCCCGTACGGCCGCGAAGATCTCGGCCATGTCTTTCCCCATGACGTCTCCGGGCATGATTTCCCGCAACTCGTCATGGATGGTGATCGGGGCGCCATTCTGCCGTGCGATGGTCGCCGCCGTCGCCTGCGCCCGCCCGAGCGGACTGGTGTAGATGGCGTCGAGCGGAATCCCGGCGAGCAGCGCGGCGAGCGCCTCGATCTGGCGGTAGCCCTGATCGGTCAAATCCCCGCCGGGGAACGCGCCTTCACTGGCGCCGCCGTAGAGCGTCTCGCCATGGCGCACCAGGTAGATTCGGCGATGGGACACAGGGGCCATTGACGCACCATACGAAAAGGTATGCTTGAGCCGCAATCCCGCTCGGCGATAGAGAATGGCCGAGCGCGTGGCTCGATCTCGAAGGAGGACCGACATGCCGTATTGGCAGAAGGGCACCATCACCCGACAGGCGTACGTCGACGTGCCGACAGGCACCTACGAAGACGAGCACGGTCGCAGCGGCTTCGCTGGCTCCGTCAGCCATCTCTACCGGCTCCATCCACCGACCGAATACCGGCGCGTGGAGGGAGACAGCGGCCCGTGCGACGTCGTCGTCGATCGGGTGGTGGCGAGCGACACCGCCGACCCGCGCGGCGCCCCGACGCCGTTGTTCACGAACGACGACGTGACCATCGGAGTTTCGCGGCGGCGCCGCGCCATGCCCTTCTTCTCGCGCAATGCCGACGCCGACGAGCTGCATTTCGTCCATCGCGGCGGTGGCACCCTCGAAACCGAGTACGGACCGCTCACCTACGAGAGCGGCGACTATTTGTTGCTGCCGCGCGGCACGACGCATCGATTCGTCCCGCGCGTCGAGGAAGACCCGTTGATGCTGATGATCGAGTCGCGCCAGCCGATCGGCTTCCCGGACTGGGGGATGCTCGGACGCCACTACGTCTTCGACCAGGCATGCGTCGAGACTCCGGAACCGGTCGCGCACAACGAGCACGGCGAATGGGAGGTACGGATCAAGCGACTCGGCCGGTTCACCTCGCTCTTCTACGACTTTCACCCCTTCGACGTCGTCGGCTGGAAAGGCGACGTCGCGCCACTCAAGCTGCGCTTCGACGACGTACGCGGCGTCGGCAGCCATCGCATTCATCTGCCCCCGACGGTGCACGCGACCTTCCAGGCCGAGGGCTTCATCGTCATGTCGATGGGACCGCGCCCGATCGAGCGCGAGTCCGGGGCGCGACCGGGTCCACCCTTTCATCGCAACGTCGACTACGATGAGGTGAACTTCTGTCATGTCTTCGAGGGCGTGCGCGACAGCGGTTGGCAGACCGGGCGCATTCGCTTCTTTCCCCAGGGCTTTCACCACGGAGTGGAGATCAAGCCCGAGCAGATCGTGCCCCCGGTCCAGCGTTCGATCGTGATGATCGACGTCGTCCGGCCGCTCACGTTGTCCGCGGCGGCATTGGCGGCCAGCTCGACGGAGTTCGCGCCTTGAGTTTCTGATGACGCTCGCCTTCCTCGGCGGAACGGGCAAGCTCGGACGCGGCCTCGGGCTCCGCTTGGCGGGCGCCGGTCATGCGGTGTTGATCGGCTCGCGCTCCGAGGAGCGCGCGCTCGCGGCAGCGCGCGCAGGTGCGAACGCGGCTCGAGCGCGCCGGGCGGTCGTTCACTCGCGTCGAGGGGATGCTGAACCTGGCGACGATCCCGGACGCCGACGTCGTCTTCCTCACCCTTCCCCATGAAGGGCTCGAGACGATGCCGGCCGAGCATCGCGGCGCTCGCCGGCAAGATCCTGGTCGACGTGCTGAATCCGCTCCGCGTCGTGGACGGACGGTTCGACCTCGTGCCGGTCGCCGAGGGATCGATGGGCATGCGGGTGAAACGCATGGCGCCCGAGGGACGTGTCGTCGCCGGCTTCAAGAACGCCGCGGCCGAGCACTTGCTCGACCTGGAGCACACTCCGCGCGGCGACATCCTGCTCGCATCCGACGACGCCGAGGCAAAGGCCGTGGTGGCGGACCTGGTGCGAGACATTCCCGACCTGCGCCCCGTCGATGCAGGCGCGCTCGCGAACGCCGCCTTTCTCGAGTCGATCACCGCCCTCGAGCTCAATTTGAACCGCCTGCACAAGGCGGTGACGTCGATCAAGATTCTCGGGATCGACTAGCTTCTGGCTGGAAGAGACTGAACTGCGCCCCCGCGACCGTCGGTCGACGGAAGGCTGTCGTGCTCAGGTCCGGCAGCTCGCGGTCGAGGCCGTGTTTGCGTGCGGCGGCAGCGAATAGCGCCGCGATCTGCTCTGCGTAGACACCTTCGCCGCGCATGCGTCGCCCGTACGTCGCGTCGCTCAGACGCCCACCTCGCGTCTCGCGTATGCGATGCAGCACGCGCGCCTTCCGTTCGGGGAAGCGGTCCTCGAGCCAGCGATCGAAGAGCTCGTCGATGGGCTTCGGCAGGCGGAGCAGGGTCCACGAGGCGGTGCGGGCGCCGGCTTGCGCGGCCGCGGCGAGGATGCGCGGGATCTCGGAATCGTTCAGGCCCGGGATCACCGGGGCGACCATGACGCCGACCGGTACGCCGGCTTTGGACAGCGCCGCGATCGCGTCGAGCCTGCGCTCCGGCCGCGCCGCGCGTGGCTCCATGCGCTCGGCCAGCACGGGATCGAGCGTGGTGATCGAGCAGAACACGTGCGCGGCTCCATGCCGCGCCAGCTCGGCGTAGAGGTCGGCGTCGCGCGCCACCAGTGCCGACTTCGTGATCGTCCCCACCGGATTCCGGAACTCCGCGAAAACCTCGAGGCAGCGGCGGGTGATACCGAGTCGGCGCTCCACCGGCTGATAGCAATCCGTGTTGCCCGAGAGCGACACGATCTGCGGCTCCCAGCGCGGCGAGAGAAACGTCTTGCGCAGTAGCTCGGGGGCATCCTCCTTCACCATGATGCGGCGCTCGAAGTCGAGGCCGGCGCTGAAGCCGAGATACTCGTGCGTCGGCCGCGCGTAGCAATTGTGGGTAGCAAGTCCGGCTGCGTAGAACGTGCCGCGTCGAGGTCTGGATGTCGACGACGTCAGTGACGGGACCGGGCTCGATGGCTTCGATCGGCTCGGGATCGAGGTTCATCTCGAAGCCCGAAACATCGATTTTCCGCGAGAATCGCTGGTCTGCACACAGAGAAGAATCGAATCCTGTCCAGCAGCCGACCTACCTGCCTGAGTGTGCTTGCTTTCCCAGGACGTGGTTCGAGCTTGAAGTCGAACCCGAGCAGCCGCGCATACCTCGCGACGCGCTCGAGAACCTGCGTATCGACCTGCGAGATCCGAAGCGAATCGCCGTTGTTGCCTTCCGCGTCGAAGAAGCCCGCGAGAAAGCCACGGTAGCTGGCTTGGTGAGTCCAACTGCGCGCTCAGGAGCCTGTGGATCACGCCGAGCCGTCGGAGAGAGCAGGTTTGCACTGCCTTCATCGGCTTCTTGGAGGACGCGGAGAATGGACGGATGTGAGCCTCGACGCCGAACGCGCGTAGGTATTCCACGGCTCGAGCCAGCGGCTCTTCGTCGGTGAGCGCTACACGCCAATAGGCTGCAGGGAAACCAAGCGAAGTACTCCGCCATCCTGGCTCGTAGCGGAATGTTCCGTCGCCCAGAGTCAGTCCGGCGAGGTATCCCACGCGATAGTCATCATCAGTCTTCTCGTCAGGGAGGACCGGCACGTACCGCAGACGGCGACCACGCGAGAGCTGGTGGGCGCAAGACCATCGGAAGTCGCGCGCCTGCAGCCAACCGTGGTTCGCTGTGGTCAAGACCTGGGTTCGGGACGTGATGAGTCTCAACGTCGGGCGTTTCGACCACCGAACCGACTGCACGACTGCCTTACGAAACTTACGGGTTCTTCCGAGGCTCGGGATACTCGTCGAACCCGACGAGCACATCGCCCTGCTGTACTTCCCCTATCGGGCGCCACGTCATGTCGGCATGGAGAACTGGAGTGTCCGCCGCTGACGCAGTACACACAGCCGTGCTCGCATCCGCGGTAGGGATTGAGACTGAAGCGGAAGCCGATGTCGGGGCTGGTGTTCTCGGCGAGCACGCTGCGGCTGGCGTCGCGATAGAAGAGGGTCGGCACCGAGCTGGACGGCGCTTCATCCTGCGCGGCCGCGTCCGGGTCGGCGTCGAGGTCGACGTGCAGGCGCTCGAAGCGGTTGGGCGGGTTCACGCCCGTGCCGCGCCCGCGCAGATCGTTGGAGGTCACGGACTCGACGCTAGGCGAAGATATAGCGAAAGTCAATCGGCTCCGTCGTTCTGGTGCTGGATGACTTCGCCGATCGACGTTGCGCCAGGCGCATAGAGCTGCATGGCTCCGCCGGCGACGGCGAACAGTATCGCCACGCCGAGGAACGGCAAGCCCGTTCGCCGGATGGCGGTTCGAAGCCAATGGTCTCCTTCGACACCTCGAAGCCGCCGGTAGAGGCCGGTCGCGAGCGTGGCGTCGAGAAGAAGCTCGGCGAGGAGCGCGGGCGCGGCCCAGACGATCGAGAACGCGGCCCAAGCAGCCCCGACCAACGCGAGGATGGCGAGAAGAACAAACGGCGAGCTCCTCGAGATCGAAACCCCCTATGACGTCGGAGGCGCTCGAGCTCGCGGTCGACGAGACTGAGGTAGCTTCGGAAGTGAGGCGAGCGACCTCTGGGCCGTCCCAGGAACCGGAAACGCCGCCGCCGCCAAAGTGACCGCCACCACCTTCCCACGGTTCCTCGAGGACGGGGAACTCGCCGCTTGACGCGGTCGAGTTCGAGCCGGGATTGGGACGTCGAGTCCGTCGAAGAAATTCTCTCTCCGCAACCGTATCCAGCACCACAGAAAGAGCAGAAACGCCGCGTAGGCGATCGCTACGGCGAATGGATATCGCAACCATAGAGAATGAACGCCTGCGTGAAGCAGTGCGAACGAGGCGAAGAAACCGACCGCAGCCGTCAGTGCCACGATCAACATCATTTGCAGCCGTGGCGAATAGAGACGCTCGAGAGCCCGCCGCATGCGGGCTATCTCTTTTCGGCGGCTGGTGACCTGCGTTTGCATCGGCGTCGAGGAACGGGTCGTCACGAACTGCGACCGTGCGCGATGCTACCACGATCCGCATCGGACTCGGCCAGCAGCGGACCCCACAATCCTCGGTGGAGTGGTGGTCACTGACCCACTGGCCCCGTTCTGATAGAGGAACGCGGGCGCGCGCTCATGCGGGCGTCCGACCATGCCTTCACCAACGCCCACATCGCTCGCGAAGCAGGACTGGCCAGCGGTCACCGCCGCCCTCGACGAGAACGGCTGGGCGCGCTTGCCGCGCCTGCTCGGCGCGCGCGACTGCGGATCGCCCCGCGCTCGCTCTACACGCGCGACGCCCTCTTCCGCTCGACGATCGACATGGCGCGCCACGGGTTCGGCCGCGGGGAGTACCGCTATTTCAAAGCGCCGTTGCCGCCGCTGGTGGCGCGCTTGCGCGCCGCGCTCTATCCGCCGCTCGCGGAAGTCGCACGCGCGTGGGCGCAGCGACTCGGCCGCGATCCCGCCGCGTTTCCGACGGCGCTGCCGGAGTTTCTCGCGCGCTGCCACGCCGCCGGCCAGCGCCGGCCCACACCACTGCTGCTCCGCTACCGGGCCGGAGACTGGAACGCGCTCCATCAGGACACCTACGGCGCGATCGCGTTTCCGTTGCAGGTGCTGGTCGTGCTCTCGGAACGGGGACGCGACTACGAGGGCGGCGAGGTACTGCTCGTCGAGCAACGGCCGCGCGCGCAGTCACGCGCGACGGCTTTCACGCTCGCGCGCGGTGACGGGCTGGTGTTCACGAACCGTGAGCGACCGGTCAAGGGGACGCGCGGCGACTACCGCGTGCACGATGCGCCACGGCGTGAGCACGTTGACGCGCGGCGAGCGCGTGACCCTCGGGATCATCTTCCACGACGCGGAGTGACGGCGGCGAACTCACCACTGCTCGTAGCGCACGGCGCGACGCTCGTAACCCGCGCCCCGCAGCAACTCGCGCAGGCGCCGCACCATGTCGCCGACGGCACAGATCCAGAAGTGCCGACCGCGCTCGGTGTCGGCGGCGACGTAGCGCTCGGCCACGAGCGATTCCAGCGCCGGGTTCTCGCCCGCCGCGCGGCCGGCACCGGCGAGGATCGGCTCCCATTGAAAACGCTGATGCGCCCGCGCCCACGCCTGGAACTCATCGCGGTAGAGCAGCTCACCCTCGACCCGCGCACCGTGCAGCACGCGAACCGGGTGGTCGCCGCCGCGCGCGAGCACGCGCTTCGACCATGGCGCGGATGGGCGCCACACCGGTGCCGTCAGCGATGAAGACCATCTCGGCCGCCGGCGGCTCGTCGACCATCAACGTGCCGAACGGACCCTTGAGATCCACCGTCGCACCGGGCGCGAGATCGAAAAGGTACCGCGAACCCTGGCCCCCGGGGACGAGGTCGACGCAGATCTCGAGGAGGTTGCCGGTCTCCGGGTTCGACGCCAGTGAATAGGGTCGCACCAGGGTCGCTCGTCGCCCACCGGCAGGGTGAGCGAGATGAACTGGCCGGGATTGAACGGCAGCACGACGCCGACCGGCAGCCGCAAGAAGAGCGAGCGGGTCGCGGGCGTCCACTCCGTGACGCGCTCGAGCAGAGCCTGATAGCGAAGAGCGGGCAACGGCGCCTTACTTCGCTTCAGTGTTGACGGTGAAGCGCGGGATCACGATGGTCACGTCACCCTTCACGATCGCCTGGCACCCGAGCCGCGAATGCATCGTGAGCCCGGGCGCGGTATCGAGCCGGTCGACCTCGTTGTCCTGCATCTCGGAGAGATTCTGCTCGCCTTCCTTCACGATCACGTGACAGGTCGTGCAGGCGCACTTGCCACCGCAGGCGTGCTCGAGCTCCACCTTGTGACCGAGCAGCACGTCGAGGATCGATCCCGGCTCGCCGTCGTGGCAGAACGGCGCGTCCTCGGGGTTGAACTCGATCGTGCGCTCGGGCGCACCCGACTCGTAGAGGACGCGGATCTTCGGCATCAGCTGAGATGTAGCACCCGAGGGTCCGGGAGCAGGCGACTTCAGCCCCGTTGCCTCAACTCGACGCGACGGATCTTGCCGCTCACCGTTTTCGGCAACTCGGCGATGAACTCCACCTGCCGCGGGTACTTGTACGGCGCGGTGACGCGCTTCACGTGCTCCTGGATCTCGCGCGCCAAGGTCTCGGAGGCGACGGCGCCCGCACGCAGGACCACGTACGCTTTCACGATCTGGCCGCGCACCGGGTCGGGCGCCCCGACCACCGCCGACTCGAGCACCGCGGGGTGCTCGAGCAGCGCGCTCTCCACCTCGAAGGGGCCGATGCGATAGCCCGCCGAGATGATGACGTCGTCGGCGCGGCCGACGAACCAGAAGTAGCCGTCCTCGTCGGCGGAGGCGCGGTCGCCGGTGACATACCAGTCGCCGCGCCAACACGCGGCGTTCTCCTCGGGGTTCTTCCAGTACTCGAGGAAGAGCGACGGCGGGCGGCCGTGCAAGGCGACGTCGCCGGTCTCGCCGGGCGGCAAGCGCTTGCCGGCTTCGTCGATGATCGCGACCTCGTGGCCGGGAAAGGGCTGACCCATCGACCCGGGTCGGATCGGCATCCCGGGAAGATTGGCGACCAGCGGAATCGTCTCGGTCTGTCCGTAGCCGTCGTGGACGACGAGACCGTACGCCTTCTTCCAGGTCTCGATCACCTCGGGGTTGAGCGGCTCGCCCGCGCCCACGCAGTGCCGCAAGCGCGGCAGCTTCCAGCGCGCGAGATCCTGTTTGACGAGCAAGCGGTACTCGGTGGGCGGCGCGCAGAAGACGCTCACCTCGTACTCTTCGAGGAGCTGCATCTCGCGCTCGGGATCGAAGCGGCCACCGTACATGAGAATGGGCACGCCGTGGTTCCACGGTCCGAAGAGCACTCCCCACGCCGCCTTCGCCCAGCCGGTGTCTGACGTCGTCCAGTGCAGGTCGGTGCGCCGCAGATCGAGCCAGTAGAGTCCGGTGTAGCTGTGCGCGAAGGTGTAGGCGTGCGAGTGCAGGACGGCCTTCGGCTCCTTGGTGGTGCCGGACGTGTAGAAGCAGATCGCCGGCTCGTCGGCGCGCGTCGGCACGCGCGTGAGCGCGCGCGAGCCCGCTTGCTCGGCGGCATGGAAATCCGTCCAGCCGGCGGGCGCGCCGTCTTTGCTCTTGCCCGGCGCGACGTTGCCCGTGTCCTGCGCCACCGCGACCTTGACGCGCACGCCGGGGCAGTCGGCGAGCACCGACTCGACCTCGTCGACGTTGGCGCGCGCCGTGATCACGGCGCGCGCTCCGCTGTGGTTCAAGCGGTAGCGGATGTCCTTGGCGCGCAGACTCGATGTGCTCGGGATGACGAGCGCCCCGAGCTTGAGACACGCGATGTACGCCACCTGCCACTCGGGCGTACGCGGCAGCATGAGCAATACCGGGTCGCCGCGCCCGACGCCGAGACCGGCGAGCGCGTTGGCGAAACGATTCGAGCGTTGCGCGAAATCCCAGAAGGTGTGGCGCTCGCTCGTCCCGTCGTCGCGCACGTACACCAGCGCGAGCCGGCTGCGGTCGGCGGCATAGACGTCGATGGCGTCGTAGCCGAAATTGAACGCCGCCGGCACGTTCCATTGAAACGAGCGATAGACCTGCGCGTAGGTCATGACTTGAGCGCCGCGCGGGCCAGCGCGCGACCTTTGCGCGCCGAGGCCTGGATGTACTTCGGCTCACCGGCGAGAGGTCGTGAGGATCCGACCCGGGTCTCGATGATGACGAAGCTCTCGAGCTTGTTCCGCGGCGGCGAGCGCGTCGCGGAACTCGCCGACGGTCGAGGCGATGTAGCCTGCGCCGCCCCAGGCGCGCGCCAGCTCGGCGTACGGCCAGTTCGGGATCGTGAGCAGGTCCTCGCGCTCGGCGATCGGGCGGAAGATGCCCCAGCCGCCGTTGTTCATCAGCACCACGATCGGGCGGAGCCGTGGCGCGGCGCCTGCGCGATCTCGGGGCCGGTCATCTGGAAGGCGCCGTCGCCGCAGAGCACGATCGGCCGCTTGCCCGGTGCCGATCTCGCAGCCGAGCGCGCCCGGAACGCCGAAGCCCATCGACGCGTAGTAGCCCTGCGCGAAGTAGCCGCCGCCGCGGCCGACGCGCACGTCGAGGCCGGCGAACAGCATGTCGCCCGACTCGGCGACGACGACGTAGCCGCGCTTGCCGGCGAGGAAGCGGTTCACCTCGCGCAGCATGTCGGCGACCGTGATCGCGCGTCCGACGCGCGCCGGCGCTGCGCTCCAGGTTGTCGGCGTAGGCGACGCGTCTCGCGGTGCCGGCGGAGGCGCTGGCGCTGCAGCGCGCGCACGAAGTCGCGGATGCCGACGTCGGTGTAGGTGTGGAAGCTCACGTTCACGCGTGTTGCCGACCGCCCAGATGGAGCGGTCGCGCGTGATCTGCGGCGGCCGGCTGCCGAGGTTCATGTCGGTGAGCAGCGTGCCGAGGTTGATCACCAGGTCGGCGGCGTCGACGCGCTTGCGGATCGGCGGGCGGGCTGATCGGGCCGATGTGGACGCCCATGTACTGCGGGTGGTCCATCGGAAACGCGCCCTTTGCCGAGCACGGTGGTCATGCACGGCGCGCCCATGCGCTCGACCAGCTGCACGACCTCGCGCGTGCAGCTTGTAGCGAAAGGTCTCGATGCCGACGATCACCGACCGGCCGGCGCGCGGCGTTGAAGCGGGCCGCGGTCTCGCGCGCCGCCTCCGCCGTCTTGCGCTCGTCCGAGCGCGCGAACTCGAGCCCGCCGTCCCAGTCGCGGATCGCCTCGGGCACCTCGATCGTGCGCTCGACCATGTCGCGGTGGATCTCGAGGTAGCCCGGCCGCTGCTCGCGCCAGATGGCGCGGACGACCGCGTCGATGTCCTCGGCGACCCGTCGCGGGTCGTCGAGCACGCGCGCCGCGCAGGTGAGCTCGTCGTAGATGCTGGAACTGCGACTCGATCTCCTTCGCCTGGTGGTGGATGAGCTGTCCGAGCTTGCGCTCCTCCTCGCCCGGGCCGCCGCTGATGACCAGGATCGGCACGCGCTCGGAGAACGAGCCCGCGACCGGGTTCACCATGTTGTGGCCGCCGGCGCCGTAGGTGACGCAGACGACGCCGATGCGGCCGGTCGCGCGCGCGTAGCCGTCGGCGGCGAAGCCGACGCCGGGCTCGTGCGACAGGGTGACGATCTTCGAGCCGCGCGGCCGCCCGAACTTGAAGAACAGGTTGATCACGAGATCGCCCGGGAATGCCGAAGAGATGCGTGACCCCGATCTTCTGCAGATAGGCGACGAGGAAGTCGCCGACGCGCATCCGCGCCTTCATCATGCGAAGAACTCCTCGACGTCGCCGGTCGCGACCTCGACGTGCTGCACCTCGCTCGTCGCGGAAGACGCTGCAACGCGACGCGCTCACCGGCGCGGTGCGACCAGAGCTGCTCGTAGAGCTCGCGGCGGCGTCGCGACCTCGCGGCTCGTCGACGGCGAGCACGACGTCGCCCTGCGCGAGGCCGGCCGCCTCGGCCGGGCCGCCGGGCAGCAGGCCGGCGATCACCACGTGGTCGCGCAGCGTGTAGCAGTAGAGCCCGAGCCAGGCGCGCGACGGCCGGCTCGTGCGGCGGCCGTAGTCGCAGCAGCTCGTCGCGATGATCGCGTAGTGCGTCGATCGGGATCGCGAGCGAGAAGCGCGCCGATCTCGTTCAGGTTGAGCGACACGACGCCGGCGACGCGGCCGCGCGGGTCGAGCAGCGGACCGCCGCCGAGCCCGGGATTCATCGCGGTGGTGAAGATGGCGCGCGTCGAGCGTGTACTCCCAGTTGGCGTCGAAGCCGTCGAGCGACGGTGACGCCGCCCGAGCTGGCGCGACGCCACCGCGTCGCCGACGCTCGCGACGATGAAGACGTCGTCGCCGACGCGCGAGCCCGGAGCTCGCCGCGACGGACAGCGCCGCGAAGTCGTCGCCGGGGATCTGCACCGAGCGCGATGCCGGACGCGAAGTCCTGCGCGACCACCTCGCCCGGCGAGCTCGCGCCCGTCGAGCAGCGTCACCGTGACCGTCGTGCGCGCCGAGCACGACGTAGTTGACGGTGACGATCAGGCCGTCGGCGTCGACGAGCGTCCCGCTACCGGAGCGCTCGGTGCCGAGCACGGCCGCCGACGGGTGCGCTCTCGGGCACCGTCACCTGCAAGTGCACGGTCGCGGGCAGCGTCTCCTCGAGGAGGCGGACGGAGGCGTTCATGCGTGCGATCTCGGGGGCGACGGTCGCTTGCGCGGGCAGGACACGCTCACTATGAGAAGAGATCGCGATGCACGCCCGCGCGCTGTCGCTCGACCTCGACGCCGTGGTCGCTCTTTCGCGCGCTCGCCAGCAAGGAGCGGCCTTTCTTCATCGACGCCGGACAACCCTGGGGTGACGAGTGGGTTTCGTCTATGGGATTCCGTCCGCGGATGCAATTGCGCATCGCCGCTGGCGATCGCAACGCCGACGCGCCGCTCGCGAGCTCGACGCGCTGCTCGCCGACGCTCGCGCCGTCGCGCGCGGCGCGCGCCGCGCCGCGCGTCGGCTGCCGTTCGCGGGCGGCGCGGTCGTCGGCGCTCGCCTACGAGACCAAGAACGCCGTCGAGCGATTGCCGCAGTCGCAGGCGAGGCGCCGGACGCGCCCGCATCTCGTCGCCGCGGTCTACGACGCCGCGCTCGCCTACGATCACCGCCGGCAGTCGCTACACGCTCGCGAGCTGGCACCTCGACGCCGCTGGCGCTGGCGCGCTTCGCGGAGGAGGTCCTGCGACGCCGCCGCCGACGCGAGCGTCCGGGCAGCGCGGCGACGCGGGCGCAGCGCCGTTCTCGCATGCCAACCGCTGCCGATCACCAGCACCTTCGACGCCGACGCGTATGCGGCGCGCGTCGAGCGCATCCGCGCGTACATCGCCGCCGGCGACGTCTACCAGGTGAACCTGAGCATGCGGTTGCGAGACGCGCCTGGCCGGCGTCCCCGCTCGACGTGTACGGCCGCCTGCGCGCGGCGCAGCCGGTGCCGTTCGGCGGCTACTTCGACCTCGGCCGCGAGCAGGTGCTCTCGAACTCGCCCGAGCTCTTCCTGCGCCGGCGCGGCGCGCGCGTCGAGACCTGTCCCGATCAAGGGCACGCGGCCGCGCGGCGCGAGCACCGAGCGAGGACGCCGCGTCTCGCGCGCCGAGCTCGTAGCGCGATCCCAAGGAGCGCGCCGAGCACGTCATGATCGTCGATCTCGAGCGCAACGATCTCGGCCGCGTGTGCCGGACCGGGCAGCGTGCAGGTCGACGCGCTTCGCCGAGCTCGCGAGCTTCCAGACCGTCCACCACCTGGTCTCGACCGTGCGCGGCGAGCCTGCCCGCGGGCGTCGAGCACCGCCGACCTGCTGCGCGCGACGTTCCCCGGCGGCTCGATCACCGGCGCGCCGAAGATCCGCGCCATGCAGATCATCGACGAGGTCGAGCGCGGCGCCGCGCGGCTTCTACACCGGCGCGCTCGGCTGGATCGACGCCAGCGGCGACTGCGATCTCGAACGTCGCGATCCGCACCGCGGTCGCGCGACGGCGATGCGCTCGCCTACCACGCCGGCGGCGGCATCGTCGCCGACTCGCGACGCGGAGCGCGAGCACGACGAATGTCTGCTCAAGGCCGAGGCGTTCTTCCGCGCCCTCGGCGCGAGCGATGCGCGGGCCAGCGATCGCTGAGACGCGCCGGTGAGCGCGGGAGATCGCGCTCGGGCGACGACGAGACCCGTCGTCCTCCTGAACGATCGCCTGATCCCGGCAGCGCGCGCGACCATCGCGGCTCTCGATCGAGGCTTTCTCTACGGCGACGGCCTGTTCGAGACCGTGCGCGCCTACGCACGGCCAGCCGTTCGCGCTCGATCGCGCACCTCGCCCGCCTGGCGCGCTCGGCTCGCGTCTTCCGCATTCCCGTTCGACGCCAAGCTCGACGCGTTGGCTGCCCGCGCATCCGCCGCCTGCTCGCGCGCGAACCGCCTCGACGATCGCGACGCCGCCGTGCGACTCACGATCTCCCGCGGCGCGGGCCGATCGGCATCGTGCCGCCGCGCGCGTTGCGGCCGACGACGCTGCTTGATCGCGACCGCACCGCTCGACGCGCGGCTCGGAGCGGCGCAGATCCGCGGGGTCGGCGCCTGCTTCTTCCCCTTCCGGCTCGTCACCGCGACGCTGCCGAGCCACAAGACGCTCCACTACCTGCCGGCGGTGCTCGGCAAGATGATCGCCGAGCGCCGGCGCGGCCTGGGAGGCGCGTCTATCTCGCCGCCGACGACACCGTGCTCGAAGGCACGACCAGCAACGTCTTCGTCGGTCGCAGCGCGGGACGGTCTTCACGCCGCCGCTCGCGCGGCATCCTCCCGGGCGTCACCCGCCACTGCTCACGACGCGTCGCGCGCCGCGCCGGCGTCCGGCTCGTCGAGCAGCCGATCACGCGCCGCGAGCTGCTCGCCGCCGACGAGGTCTTCCTCACCGCCTCGACCATCGAGGTATTGCCGGTGATACGGATCGAGCGGACACGCATCGGCGACGGCCGCCCCGGGCCGGTGACGCGGCGCTTTGCAGGAGGGCTACCAGCGTCACGTCGCCTCCGTACTCCGTCAGCGGGACTCGTAACCTCAGTCTCGTATGCGTGACGAGCCGGCCGAAGGACCACATCGCGGCGCTCTGAAGCTCCCGCCGGCCCACACGCGTACCACTCATCCGCGGCGTGCGAACAGGACCAGATAGAGCACGCCGAGGATCAGACCGAACTTCAAACAGTAGTAGAGCGGCCTGCTCATGTTCTTCAGGCGTCTTCCCGCCAGGTGAACGGGGTACGCTCGTTCGACGAAGCGGTTGAGGGCGCCGACTCTGTCTCCCTGCACGTTCCGCGTAGCGGTGGCCGGCAGGACGTAGCGGATCATGAAGCGGTTGATCGCCCTCGGTATCCGTCCGCGCAGAGGACGCTCCACATCGCAGAAGAGGATGATGCGCCCCTCCTCCGTGTCGTTCTGCACCCAGTGCACGTAGGTCTCGTCGAACACCACCCCTTGACCGTCCCGCCAAGCGTACGGATGCCCATCGACGTAGATTCGGCAGCCGTCCGAGTTGGGCGTGATGAGGCCCAGGTGATACCGCAGGGAGGCCGCGAACGGGTCCCGATGCTTGCCGAGGCGGCTTCCGGGCGCGACAAACGAGAACATCGCGGCATGGACGGTCGGGATACGCTCGAGCAGCGCGACGGTCTGCGGGCAGAGCCGCCGGGCGGAGGGCAGGAAGTCGCCGTACCACTTCACGTAGAACCGCCGCCAGCCTCGCTTGAAGAGCGAGTTGCCGTACACATCGTCGTGCCGCTCCGATTTTCCGATGTGGCCCTGGTCGTGCAGCACCCGCGCTTCGTCGCGGATCGTCTCCCAGTGCTGCCTCAGCGCGTCCAACTCCGGGAACCGCGCGACATCGACGAGCGGGCGATTGGGCACGGCCGAGAATAGGTAGACGAACAGGTTGTACGGGGCCGTGAAGGTCGAGAAGTCGGTCAGCTGCCGCGCGAACCGGAGGCGCACGCTCCCCCGGAAGTGGACGGCCATGGCCGCAAGGACGAGCACGGTCAACGCGACGAATTGCGGCGTGACGAGCAGCTCCATGCCGAGCGCCGCAATAGCCGGCACCCCGGCGCCCCGTCAAACTTCGATCGAGATGCCGCAGTGAAGCCGAGCGCCGCTGGTGCGGACCGATCACAGCTTGTCGAGCCCGGAACGGGAACCTTTGACGCGGCGCCGGGCCGCCAGCTAGAGCTGCCGGGCCCAATGCTCGACCAACGCGATCTCGTACGCGAAGCGTTCGCCGCCGCGGGTGAGAAGCATTTCTTCCTCGCGCGCGTCCTCTACTCGACGCTCTTCGGCGCCCAGTGGGGTCAGCCGATCCTGGGCTTCGCCTACCTCAAGTGTCTCGACGATCTCGTCGACGAGGATCTGGATTCGGGCCGGGCCCGCGCGCTGCTCGCCGCCCAACGCCGGTTCATCGCGAACATCTATGCGGGTGGCGGCACGATCGCCGGCAGTTTGCGCCCGCCGGAACGCTTCGGACACCCGTTCTTTTGTCACGACCGGCAGCGCGGCGCTCCGCTCCGCGCGACCTTCGAGTCGATCATCGCCACCATGGAGCTCGACACACGCCGCCGCGGGATTCCGCTGTCGGCCGCCGCCCTCGACGCCTACGTGCTCGCGCTCGGCGGCGGTGTGTTGCGTTTCCTCATGCACTTCGCCGCTCCGGACGTGGAGCTACCGGCGTCGTTCGTGGAGCTCGCGAGCCGCGCCTATCTCTACGCCGACGCGCTCATCGACGTCGAGCACGACTTGGCGTTCAATCTGATCAACGTACCGATGGAAGACATCGCGCGCTGGGGGCTCGCACTCGACGCGTCCGATCCCAGGCTGCGTGCCTGGGTCGAGTATCGGGCGGCGCAGGTCCTGGCCGACTTCGATGCCGCCATGGCCCAGGCCCGCCAGCTCGAGCGCTGGTCGCTGCGGCTCCTCGCGGCACTCTACCTATCGGCCAAACGTCGTAAGCTCCTTCGGTTCCTCGCCCGCTCCGGGATCGAGCCCATGCATCAAGCCGCCGCCGCCTGATTGTCCATCGGCAGCACGTAGACGTCCTCGGGCGCACGGCGGCCGCGGATCGACACGTTGCTGCAGTGCTGGAAGGCCTCTACGGCGTCACCGGCTGGCCGCGTACGTTTCCGCATCGATCGCCACCAGGGCGTCCAGCTCACGCGTGAGCACCTGCAGGCGAGCCGCGAGATTCACCTTGTTGCCGACCGCCGTCCAGATGAGGCGATCCGCCGAGCGGATGTTGCCCACCATCGCGGGGCCGGTAGCGATGCCGACGCCGACCGAAAACTGGTCGGCCCCCGGCGACGCTCCGAGCTCCGCGACGGCAGAGCCGAGATCGTGCGCCGCGCGCACGGCGGCGGCCTCCTTGCCCGCGAGCGGTTCGGGCGCTCCGAACGTCGCCATCAGACCGTCACCGCTGAACTCGACGATGGCGCCGCCGTGGCGCTGGATCACCGCCGATACCGTCGCCGCAAAGCGATTGGTGGTGGCGAAAATCTCATGCGGCTCGCGCGGCTCGCAATACGCCGTGTAGCCCCGGAGATCGACGAACAGAACCGTGATCTCCCGCTCCACGGGTTCGAGGTCGCGTCCAGTGTCGAGCGCCTCGGCCACGACGTCCGGGACGTAGCGGCGCAGCGCTTCCTGCATCATGCGGCTCTGGCGAATGACCTCGGCCTGGTCGAAGCGCTCGAGCTCACCCGATACCTTGTCGGCCACGGTGGCGAGCAGACCGAGGTCCGTGGTTGTATAGACATCACCCGAGCGCTTTGGCCCCAGACAGAAAAGCAGGAACAGGACGCCGCTGCGCCAGATCGGCAGCACGACCGCAGCGTCGAGGGTCTGAAGTACCGCGCGCTCGAACGGGCTGAGCGTGACCGGAACCCGGCGCCCGTGCTCCTCGAACGCGATCGGCCCGTGACGCTGGCGCAGCGTCGCGATGAGCGGGCCCTCGGCGTCGAAGCCCGGCGGCACAGCGCGCCCCTCGACAAAGAGCGGCGTGTAGCTGTCGTCGCCCCGCGCGTACACCACACAAGCCTCGGGCCGCAGCAGCTGGTTGAGACCCTCGCTCATCCGATTCGTGAGCGTCCGCGGGTCGGGGCACCCCGAAAGCTCGACGAGCAATTCCTGCACTCCGGTCTCGACTGCGTACCGCCCTGCAAAGAAGAGTCGATCGATGCTGCGGCGCAGTCGCCCGTGCAGCGCGACCACGCACAGACCGAGGGTGGCCGCAAGAGCGAGCCGGCCCACCCACGGGCCGACGCCGAGGATGTCTGCGGTCGCCTCCGCGGTCCGGGGTACGAGAATCGTCCCGGCAATTACGGCGAGCGCGAGCAGCACGTTGGAGGACGCTGTACTGCTGATGATCCGGTCGATGTCGAACAGATTGTAGCGTGCGATGGAGATGAACAGGGTGATCGGTATGGCGGCCGCCGCCCCGAGACTCACGAAGTAGACCCCTGCGAACGCCGGGTGTACGGCCGCGATCGCCGCCGTCACGATGATGGGCGTGGCCGCACAATACAGCCCGAAGCAGAACCATTTGATCTGCCGCCGCCCGATCGGGTCGGCGCGACGGTAGGCCCGCGTCACGATCAGGAGACACGTAGTGAGGAGCACGACCACGATGAGCGCCGAGGCGGGCGCGCCGATCTCCGCCGGCACCGGCCAGCCGAAGTGACCGGTGTGCGGCAAGCCGAGGATCGCGAAGAGCCACGGCCAGGCCGGCGCGGCGTCCTCGGTACGTCCGCCCTCTGGGAAGAGGAGCAGTGCGCGGAGCGCGAAGGGCCCCACCAGCGCGATCGCGGCGACGTGGATCACGATCGCGGCGTAGGTCGCTGATCGACTGCCGAAGAAGTTCGCGGCGAAGTGGAGCGCCACACTCATGAAGCAGGCGAAGAGCGCGCGCACCAGGGGTGATGGTCGCGCCCGCAGGCGCAGCAGCATCGCGACGCACGCGAATACCAACGACGCCGGCAGCAGTGCTGCGAACATCGCGACCGAGGCAGCTCGAACATCGACCGTTCCGCGGAGGTCCGCGCGTTCGAACTCCACGGGGACGATCGCAGAATCCCGCGCCTGCTCCGCGAAGACCGCGAAGAAGCCGAGCGGTCCCACGCCGTGCAGATCGGCGTTGCCGAGTCGCACGAGCCGATCCCCGATGCGTAAGCCCGACTCGTCCGCGGCGAGGTAGGGCCGGAAGCCCCGGACGACAGGATACCCATCGGCCGTGTCGGCGCCCGCGACGAGGAGCGGCGAGAACCCCGAGCCGCGCACCACCGCATGGATGTTGAGCGCGAAGCATGCCGCCCACAGCGCTACGACTAGCACCGCGAGCCAGCGCGCCGACGAATCGCGTCGATTCGCGGGGTCGCTCATCGCCCGCTCACTTCACCTGATTCATCACACTGTCCGCGCTCGTGACGACGACCTGACCCGTCGTCGGTCCGTACAGCGTCGCCTGCCCCTCGTACTTGCAGCGATCGTACTCGGCCTTGGTCGTGAAGTAGCCCGCGTGGTCGTTGGCAAGGGCCAAGACGAAGCCGCGTACGAAGCCTTTCGCCTTGGCGCGGGTCTTGATGTCCCACCCGATCTCGGTGATCGGCTCCCCGGGAATCGCCACGAACACCGTGTCGTCGATGCGGATCGCCTGGAAGGGCAGCGTGGTCGAGAGCCAGGTCGGATTGAGTGGAAGCGTGAGCGGCAAGCCAGGAATGAGGTCGCAGACCGTCGATTTCGCGGGCATGCCCATATCGGTGACGGCCGTGTCAGGTAAGGGCATACACAACGCGCACGCGTTGTACGTGGGGGGTGGCATCTTCACGTCGAGGAACGCACCGCGAAGCTCGACCCAACCCTTGGTCGAGACTTGATTCCACAGCGAGAGGACGGCATCCCCGATGATCTTGCCTTCCTTCGCCACCCCCGCGTCGCCTCTGTGCAACGGAGCGACGTCGCCCTCGGCGCCGTTCGTGAAGATCGCGACGGCGCCGGGTTGACCCGCCTCGACGACCCGCTCCATCGCGCCCATGCAATCGGCCGAGAAGCGCATGTTGTCGTCACCGTACGATGTCCCGTGCACCGCGAAATTGAAGAGCGCGGCGATCGGCTTGCCACCCTTCGTCGTGATCTTCACCAGGCCGATCTCGGTGTCGTAGATTCCGGGACGACCACGGCGATTCTTCGAGGCTCCGGTCTCGGTCGTCGTGCCGATCCCCAGCATGGCGGGCTGCAGTGCCTGGTTCGCCTGGCTCAGCGCGGATTCCGCGCCCGCCAGGATGCTCCGGTAGACAGAACCCGCATAGCAGTCGGCGGCGGCGAGCTGCCAGAGCGTCTGCTGGGAGACCGCGCCTGGTCCGGAGTGCGTGTGGGTTGCGACCAGGACGAAGTCGTCGCTGGCGATCCCGAACGTGGCCGCGGTATTCACGAGGTCCTCGCGCAGCTTGCGCGAGGATCCGATCGTGTCGATCTTCACGATCGCCACCTTGCGTTGGCCGTTATCGAGCACGAGCGCGCGCGCCATGATCGAGTCCTGTTTACCCGTCGCGGGCTCGAAGAAAGTCGCGGCGTCGCTCGGCGTCAGGTCAAGGCAGACACCGGCCATGGCGAAGAAGTTCAACGGGATGGTCTTGGCGTTGAACTCGCGGCGCGGCGTGTTGCCGAATCCTGCCAGCGGCGCGCCGGCGCTCACGCTCGGCGTGATGTCCACGGCTGCCGCACCTGCTGACAGCCCCCCGCCGGAGGCCGCACTCGTGCTTGTCGGAGCGGCTCCGCCGCCGCCCAAGCAACAACCGGCACTGAATGTACAAAGCGCCAGGCCGACCAGCGCGACCGCCGGTCGAAACGAAGAGCGTCCTCGGATCCAGACTTGCATCTCGATGTTTTCGCGTCGCCGAACACCTCGACGACAGCTCGTGCCGTAGCCCGACAAAAGAGCACGGGGTGTAGTCGACTGTCCAGGAAATATCCGCTTGCCAGCATCAGATTGCGCCAGAATGGCGCACACTTCATGGCTTCGCTGGGGTCGATGATCCCCTCGCCGTCCTCGTCGGCCTGCCGGGTCGAGCCGAGGACGGCGTATGAGTCTCCATGCGCTCGCTGCCGCCGCCGTGAGGCGTGCGCCGCGTTCGCGTCGAGCTCGATCTAGACGGCGGGAATCAGATACGGCGCCGCCATCATCCCGAGGGTGACGACGACCGTCATCGCCGCGAAGGTCGCTTTACCGAAGTGCGCGGCCCCTACCTTGAATCGTTCCCAACGCGTCAGCGGCATGGCCGGCTCCTCCTCGACGACCTCTTCCGTGAACGCGACCTTGCCGTAGCGTTTCGGGGCGCCCGGTGGATCGTCGGTGAGCAACCGGTCCTCCTCGGCGCGCGAGGCGGCGATCTCCTTCCGCCACCGCATCTCGGCGGCGTCGAGATCACCGGTCAACGCCGACGGCGAACGGCTGTCCCAGTCGTCGGTCTTCCGTTCACTCGTGGCCGCAGCACATGCCAATAGCTGCACGAGCAGCGCCACCACCAACACGATCCCGGACCGCGATCGCATCATCACCGCCTCCACCTGCTTGGAATCCGCACCTATGCGCAGCTATAGTCCCTACTCCTCGCGCGTACAATCCATATTTGCGGAGGCCGCATGCGGGTCTGGGTCGACGAGGTGCAAGGCCACGTCGGGGAAGAGGTTACGCTCCGCGGCTGGCTCTACAACCGCCGCTCGAGCGGCAAGCTCCATTTCCTTTTGCTACGCGACGGTACCGGGACGATTCAGTGCGTCGTGTTCGTGAAGGACGTCGCCCCGGAGGTGTTCGAGCAGGCGGGCCGCGTCGCGCAGGAGTCGTCGCTGGAGGTGACCGGCACGGTGCGCGCAGACGCACGCTCGACGCTGGGCTACGAGCTCGCCGTACGCGAGCTGCGGATCCTGCAGGAAGCCCACGAGTACCCGATCACCCCCAAAGAGCACGGCCCGGCGTTCCTGCTCGACCATCGCCACCTCTGGCTGCGCTCGTCGCGCCAGCACGCGATCATGCGCGTGCGCGCGAGCGTGGTGCGCGCCTGCCGCGACTACTTCGACGGCCGCGGCTTCACGCTGATCGACGCGCCGATCTTCACCCCGGCGGCCTGCGAGGGCACGACGACGCTCTTCGCCGTCGACTACTTCGGGACACCCGCCTACCTCACGCAGAGCGGCCAGCTCTACATGGAGGCGGGCGCGATGGCGTTCGGCAAGGTGTACTGCTTCGGGCCGACGTTTCGCGCCGAGAAGTCGAAGACGCGGCGGCACCTGACCGAGTTCTGGATGATCGAGCCCGAGGTCGCCTTCGCCGACCTCGACGACGACATGGCGCTGGCCGAGGACTTCCTGGTCGAGGTGGTCGGCCGCGTCGTGGAGGAGCGTCGCGCCGAGCTCGCGCTCCTCGAGCGCGATACCGCGCCGCTCCTGCGCGTGCAGAAGCCCTTCCCGCGCCTCCGCTACGAGGAGGCGCTCGCGCTTCTCGCCGAGAAGGGCAAGCCGGTTCCCTTCGGCGACGACTTCGGCGGCGACGAGGAGACCGTGCTCTCCGAGCACTTCGACCGGCCGGTGCTGGTGCACCGCTATCCCACCCAGTGCAAGGCGTTCTACATGAAGCCCGATCCCGCCGACCCGCGCGTCGCGCTGTGCGTCGACGTGCTCGCGCCCGAAGGCTACGGCGAGATCATCGGCGGCGGGCAGCGCGAGGACGACCTCGCCGCGCTCGAGTCGCGCATCGCCGCGCACGGTCTGCCGGCCGAAGCCTTCGGATGGTACCTCGACCTCCGCCGCTACGGCTCGGTGCCGCACGCCGGCTTCGGAATGGGAATCGAGCGCATGGTGGCCTGGCTCTGCGGTCTCCACCACGTGCGTGAGACCATCCCGTTCCCGCGCATGCTCGAGCGCCTGACTCCCTGAGCGGGCGCCGCGCCTCTGTCCGCGCGGCAGCGGCTGCGGTATGGAGCGGCATGGCCACGACAGGCAAGGCCGCCGTCCTCACCACGGCGCGCGGTCGCTTCACGATCGAGGAGTTTCCGGTTCCCGATCCCGAGCCGGGCGCGGTGCTCGTCAAGGTGGCGCTCGCCAACGTGTGCGGCTCCGACCTGCACATCTGGCGCGGCGACCTGCAACAAGAAGCGCCGTTCAACCCCGAGGGCACGATTCTCGGACACGAGATGACCGGACGCGTGGCGGCGCTCGGTCCGGGCGTTACGCGCGACTCGGCCGGCGAGCCGCTGCGCGAAGGTGACCGCGTCGTCTACTGCTACTTCAATCCGTGCGGCACCTGCTACCAGTGCCAGCGCGGCGAGCGCGTCACCTGCCCCTTCAAGATGCGCAACATGGTGGCGCCCATCCGCAAGTTCCCGCACTTCAACGGCGCCTTCGCCGAGTACTACTACCTGCGTCCCGGCATGCAGCTCTTCAAAGTGTCGGACGCGCTCACCGACGAGCTCGCGGCGCCCGTCAACTGCGCCCTCTCGCAGATGATCTACGCGTTCGAGCGCGGCGGACTGCGCTTCGGCGACACGCTCGTCATCCAGGGCGCGGGCGGCCTCGGCTTGAATGCCACCGCGGTGGCGCGCGAGATGGGCGCCGGCACGATCGTCGTGATCGACGGGCTCGCCGGCCGTCTCGCGTTGGCACGCGAGTTCGGCGCCGATCACACGATCGACCTGACGGCGTTCCCCACGCCCGACGCGCGCGTGCAGCGCGTGAAGGAGATCATCGGCCGCCGCGGCGCCGACATGGTCGTCGAGCTGGTCGGCATCCCCGCCGTCGTCCCGGAGGGGGTCAAGATGCTGCGTCACGGCGGCACCTACCTCGAGATCGGGTGCATCAGCTACGGCCACACCGTCGCCTTCGACCCGTCGACGCTGGTCTTCGGCAGCAAGAAGATCGTCGGCGTCATGCACTACGAGCCGTCGGTGCTGCCGCGCGCGCTCGACTTCCTCGTCCGCACGCGCGACCGCTACCCGTTCGCGCGCGTGCTTTCGCACCGCTTTCCGCTCGCCGAGATCGACGCCGCCTTCGCGCGCGCCGAATGGCTCGGGCGCGAGAAGGACGGCACCGAGATCACGCGCGCGTCGGTGGTGATGGAGTAGTCGGTCGCGTGCCGGCGAGGATCTCGACGATCTCCGCCGACGGACGCCCGGCTCCATCGACGAGCGTGCTGCGGCGCCCGTAGAGCGCCGGCGTGCCGTTGCACGCGAGCGCGGCACCGATGAGCTGGTCGGGGGTGACGCGCACGAACGCTTGTGGCGACCCGCCGAATGCTCCGCCGGCGTCCCGCAACACGTGCCCGAGTGGGCGCTGGGCGGCGAGGATCTCGCGGCGTACCGCCTCCTCGAAGCTCGTGAGATCGAGCTTCACCGCACCGAGCGCGACCGCCTGCGCGCTGCCGTCGAGCAGCAGGACGACCCTCCGGGCGTAGGTGGTGTCGCACGCGCGCGTTTGCAGGACATGCAGACGGATGGCGCGACCGTAGTGACGCTCGAGCACCGAGGTCATGAGGCTCTCGTGCACGAGCAGCTCGCGATACGGCGAGGGGATGACGGCGTCCTCGATCGGGTCCGCCGCCGGCAGCGGCAGACCGGCCTCGGCGTAGAACTCGTCGAGCGGATACAGCAAGCCATTCACCTCGCGCAGTGCCATCGTCCCTGACGTCCCGGTCGGAATTTCGTCGCCGGAATCTACTATAGGGCCGGCCCTCCGACCGCAAAGACGGCGTGCGTTTGACAGCACATCTTCGGGCTACTATCGCCCGACCGGACGGTCTCTCCCGCGATGACGGAACGCTTCCGCGACGATCTCGAACGCATCAGAGCCGCGGGCCTCTACCGGCAGCTCCGTCCGAGCGTCGGCCCCGTCGACACGTGGGTCACGATCGAGGGCCGTCGCACGTTGCTGCTCTGCTCGAACAACTACCTCGGTCTCGCCAGCCATCCGGCGCTCGCCGAGGCGGCGGCGCGGGCGGCGTACGAGCACGGCGTCGGCGCCGGCGCGTCGCGGCTCATCTCCGGGTCGCTGCCGATCCACCATGCGTTGGAAGAGCGGCTGGCGCGCTTCAAGCACGCGGAGGCGGCGCTGCTGTTCCCGTCGGGGTATCACGCCAACATCGGCGTCGTGACCGCGCTGCTCGGCCCGAACGACGCGGTCTTCAGCGACGAGCTCAACCACGCCAGCATCATCGACGGCTGCCGTCTGTCGCGCGCCGAGGTGTTCGTCTATCCCCATCGCGATGCCGCCGCCCTCCGCCGGCTGCTCAGCGACAGCAAGGCACGCCGCCGGCTGATCGTCACCGACTCGATCTTCAGTATGGACGGCGACCACGCGCCGCTCACCGAGATCTGCGCCGCCGCCGCCGATTACGACGCGATGGTGATGGTGGACGAGGCACACGGCACCGGCGTGATTGGACCGACCGGTGCGGGCCTCGTCGAGGAATTGGGACTGTCCGAGCGGGTGACGGTGCAGATGGGCACGCTCGGCAAGGCCCTCGGCTGCGCCGGTGCCTTCGTCGCCGGCGAGCAATCCCTGATCGAGCTGCTCGTGAATCGCGCCCGCAGCTTCATCTACACCACCGCTTTGCCCCCGCCGGTGGTCGCGGCCGTCGACGCGGCGCTCGACCTGGTCGCGCGCGAGCCCGAGCGGCGCACGCGCCTGCGCGCCCTCGCCGCTGATCTACGGAAGCGCTTGCTGGCGCTCGGCCTGAACGTAGCGGACGGCGACGGGCCGATCGTCCCCGTCATCGTCGGTGAGAGCGAGCGCGCGATGGCATGGTCGCGCGCGCTGCTCGAGTGCGGGGTGTTCGTGCAGGCGATTCGGCCGCCCACCGTGCCGCCCGGCACCGCGCGCCTGCGCGTCACGCTCATGGCGACGCACACCGACGACGACCTCGCGCACGCCGAGCAGGCGTTCACGCAGCTCGCGGCCCGCTGACTGCGGCTCGGTGCCTTCCCGCTAGACCTGGCTAACGGGCCGCGAGGATCTGCACGACCAGGCTGCGCGTCCGCGGGCCGTCGAGCTCGGCCATCAGGACGCGCTGCCACTGCCCCATGGTGAGCGCGCCGGCGGCGACTTGCAGCGTGACGCTGCTGCCGAGAACGATGGCGCGCAGATGGGCGTCGGCGTTGTGCCGGTCACAGTCGGAATAGCGCGGATCGTTGTGCTTCCAGTCCCCACCGCGCGGCGCCAGGCGCTCGAAGAGCTCCTGGACGTCGTCGAGGAGCGCCGATTGCGGCTCGTTCACGAACACTGCCGTCGTGGTGTGCATCGAGCTCAGCGTCACCAGTCCGGCGTCGACGCCCGCCGCGCGCACGATCTCCTGCACCTGAGCGGTCAGATCGCGAATCTCGACCCGCTTGCTGGTCTCGATCTCCAGACGCTGCACATGCACGCTCGGAGTCGTGCTCTTGTTGCCGTCGGCTCCCTGCCACATCACCCCCGCTTCTCTGAACTGGAATGCTCATCGTCCCTCCCCGTTGGTGTCACTATTGACGTGTTGCGGCTCCCACCCACTCAACTCGCCACCCGCGTCTCCTCCCGACGCGTCTTCAGCGCCGCCAGGCGGGCCGTCACGAGCTCCGCCGCACGATGTCCGCTCAGCACCGCACTCTCGATGGTGGCTGGAAGACCGGTGTCGATCCAGTCCCCCGCCAGCAGGAAGTTGCCGAGCGGCGTCACGCTGGGCGGCCGTAGCCGCACGGCCTCGACCGTCGGCGACATGGTCGCGAACTTCTCCTTCACGACCTGCGCCCGGCGCACGCCGGCCTGCGCCGCGCCCGGCAGCACGCGTCGCACGTCGGCCAGGGTCGCGGCGATGATCGCGTCGTTGTCGAGGTCGACGAGCGCGCGCGCGCCCGAGGTCACGAACGTGAGATAGCTGCCGCCCTGCGCTTCCCGCCCGGTGATCTTGTCGCGATTGAACATCCAGTGCGTCTGCGTGCCGACGAACCCGGCGAACTCGGGCGTGACGAGCGGTCGATCGAACCATACGTGCACCGAGATGATCGGCGAGCTCGTCAGACGCTCCATGGCGCCGAGCATCGGGACCTCGCGGCGCAGCGCGATCGGCAGAAGCGGAAACAACCCCTGCGGCGGTATGGCGCTCACGTAGGCGCTCGCGGTGAGCCGCCGGCCGTCGCGAAGATCGAGGTGCGTCACCTCCCGATCGCGCACGCCGATGCCGACCACCTGCGCCTTGGTCTCGATCCGTCCGCCGCGCGCCTCGAGGTAGCGGCGCGCGTCGACCGTGTAGAGATCGGAGAGTCCCACCTTGGCGAGCACGAAGCGCGCCGCGTCCTTGCCCGAGAAGAACGCCCGCACCATCACCTCGGCGAGGAGCTCGGCCGACGCCAGCGCGGGGTCTTCGTTGAGCGTCGCGATCGCGACCGGATGCCAGAACGCGCGCCGCGCCGCGGGACTCTGCCCGAGGAGATCGAGCACTCCGTCGACGGTGAGACTCTGCAGGCGTCCGTCGCGCCATCGCTTCATCGCCAGCAACCGCAGGCCGCCGATCAGCACGCGAACGCGGTCGGGGAGGCCGAGAAGCCGGTAGCCGAGCACGGCCGCTCCCATGTGCAGGGGATTCGGCAACGGCGGGCAGGCGATCGTCCCCTCGCCGTGCTCGGGATCGAGCATGGTGACGGAGAGGGTCTTCTGGATCGCGAGCTTGTCGGTCGCGCCGATGCGGTCGAGGAAGCGGAACATCTCGTGGTACGCGCCCATCATCGCGTGCTGCCCGTTGTCGATGATCTCGCCGGTGGTGGAGTCGGTGAACGAGTAGGCGCGCCCGCCGAGCACCGAGCGTTTCTCGAGCACCGTGACGCGCACGCCGTCGCCCGCGAGCGCGACCGCCGCCGCCAGCCCGGCGAAGCCGCCGCCGATGACGATGACCTCGCTCACCGCGCGCGCCTCCTGCGCGCTCCGAGCCATGCGGCCGCCACGCAGAGCGCTTTGCTCACCGCGCTCTCCGCGCGCGCCGACCCATGCGGCCGCCACGCACAACGCTTTCTCGACGCGCGGCACCGAGACGCGCGGGCCGAAGACGCGCGTCGGGACGGGCGGCGATGCGCGCGAGCAGCCGCTGGTAGACGAGACGCATGCCCTCGGCGGGCGCGAGCGCGCTGGCGGTCGCTCGCGGGCACTCGCCGCCCGCGCCGCGCGCGTAGAACGTCGCGCGCGCGCGCGCACTCGAAAGCGACGAGCGCCCGGAATGCCGGGTTGCGGGTGTGGGTGAGCAGGTCGCGCTCGCGGTAGCCGAAGCGGCGTAGATCCTCGAGCGGCAGGTAGATGCGGCCGCGCTCGCCGTCCTCGGCGAGATCACGCAGCGATGTTGGTGAGCTGCAGCGCGATGCCGAGCGACTCGGCGTAGGCACGGCTGCGATCGTCGCGGCAGCCGAAGATCGGCATGCGCCGCGAGCCCGACGGCAGCGGCGACGTGATAGCAGTAGCGTCGCAGCTCCGCGAAGGTCTCGAAGCGCTGCGGCCGAGATCCATCTCGACGCCGGTCACGATCTCTTCGAGATGCCGTGGCGGGATCGCGAAGCGGCGCACCGCATCGGCGAGCGCGATCGCGATCGGGTGGCTCGGCCTGCCGGCGAGACGCGCCCGAGCTCCTGCCGCCAGCGCGCCAGCGCCGCGGCCCCGTCGCCGCCCTCGTCCGCGGCATCGTCGACGACGCGGCAGAAAGCGTAGAGCGCCTCCAGGCCGTGGCGCCGCTCCTCGGGGAGAAGACGAAACGCGTGCACGAAGCTGCTGCCGCTGGCGCGCACGACCCGCTCGCACTCGGCGTAGGCGTCGAGCGGCGGCGGCCCGACGGTCCCGGCCGCACCCGCGGCGCCGCCCAGCGGCGCCATCGGCTGCAGGTGGGACTCCGAGCTGGTCGCGGCGACCGTCATCCCACGCCCCCGACGAGCGCGCGCGCGACGAGCGCCATCTTCGCCCAGCGCGACAGCGTCGGCCGCGCCGTGAACGCGTCGTAACCGACGGCCTCGAGGCGATCGAGGATCGCGAGCCGCCGCCGGCGAACAGACGCATCTCGCGGCCGCGCTCCGGCTCGAGCATCGACGCCGAGGACCAGGCCGCGCTTGAAGAGCGCGCGCGTGCGCTCGCACTCGAACGCCATCAGCTCGCGGAACGCCGGCGTGACGGCGTGGCGGTCGAGCTCCTCGCGCCGGTAGCCGAAGCGCGCCATGTCCTCGCGCGGCAGATAGACCCGGCCCTTGCGCGAGATCGATCGCCAGGTCCTGCCAGAAGTTGGTGAGCTGGAGCGCCGTGCAGATGTCGTCGGCGCGCGCCTGGCGCTCGGCATCGCCGTGACCGAAGAGGTACAGCACCAGTGCCCGACCGGGTTGGCCGAGTGCGCGCAGTAGTGCAGCAGCTCGTCGAAGCTCGCGAAGCCGCGGAACTCGACGTCCATCCGGAACGCGGTGAGCAGCCGGCGGAAGGGCTCGATCGGGAATCGAGAACTCGCGCACCGTCTCCGCGAGCGCGACGAAGATCGGGTGGCGCGGGGCGCCGTCGTAGCACGCCTCGAGCTCGCGCTCCCAGGCGTCGAGGCCGGCGAGCGCGCGCACGCGCGATCGGGCTCCTCGTCGGCGAAGTCGTCGGCGGTGCGCGCGAAGGCGTAGAGCGCCGCGATGTGCCGGCGCAGATGGCGCGGCAGCAGGCGCGAGCCGAGCGTGAAGTTCTCGTAGTGGTGCGCGCGATGCGCTCGCACTCGGCGAACGCCTCGGTCACCGTCGGCGGGTCGCCCGCCGACGCGATTCGTCCCGACGCGGAGGGGACCCGGCCGCGGTCTTCAGCGCGATTCCGGTCACACGCCCACCTTCAAGCCAGAACCGCCGTCTTCCCTTTCTCGAGATCCGCAGCCGCGCCCGCTCTCCCGGGAGCGTAGGTGACGGCGTGGCTGCGTGCGGCGGTCGCGCGCCCAGCGATCGGCGGCGAGCAGGACGGCGAGATCGGCGCCGGGCGCGGGCTCGTGCGCGTCCATGACCGCCGCGACCACCGCCGGGATGTCGCGGTAGCCGATGTCGCCGGCGAGAAAGCGCTCGACGGCGACCTCGTTGGCGGCGTTCAGGACCGCCGGCATCGTGCCGCCGGCGCGGAGCGCCCGGTAGGCGAGCGTCGAGACACGGGAAGCGTTCGAGATCCGGCGCCACGAAGGTGAGCGCGCCGGCGGCCGGCAGATCGAGAGGGCGCAGATAGGCGAGCGGCAGGCGCTCGGGATAGGCGAGCGCGTAGCCGATCGGGATCGTCATGTCGGGCACGGCCATCTGCGCCAGCACCGAGCCGTCGACGTACTCGACCATCGAGTGGATGATGCTCTGCGGGTGGATCACGACGTCGATGCGTTCCGCCTCGACGTCGAACAGCCAGTGCGCCTCGATCACCTCGAGCCCCTTGTTCATGAGCGTCGACGAGTCGATCGTGATCTTCGGTCCCATCTTCCAGGTGGGGTGCTTGAGCGCGTCGGCGATCGTGACGCGCCCGAGCTCGGCGAGCGAGTGGCGCGAGGAAGGGACCGCCCGACGCCGTGAGCACGATGCGACGCACCTCGGCGCGGTTCTGGCCGTGCAGCGCCTGAAAGATGGCGTTGTGCTCGCTGTCGACCGGCAGGAGTCGCACGCCGCGCTCGCGCGCGGCGCGCGTCACCAACTCGCCCGCGACCACCAGCACCTCTTTGTTGGCGAGCGCGACGTCCTTGCCGGCATGGACGGCCGCGAGCGTCGGCTCGAGCCCGAGCGCGCCCACCAACGCCGAGAGCACGATGTCGGCCTCGGGATGGGTCGCGACCGCGAGCGGGCCCTCCGACCCGACGAGGATGCGGCCCGCGAAGTCGGGCGCGCGCGCGCGCAGCTCGGCGGCCGCCGCCGTCATCGGCGACCGACACCAGATCGGGCGCGTGGCGCCGCACCTGCTCGGCCAGCACCTCCACGTTGCGCCCGGCGGCGAGCGCGACGGCGCGGAAGCGCTCGGGGAAGCGCTCGACCAGCGCCAGCGTCGACACCCCGACGGATCCGGTCGAGCCGAGAAGCGCAAGCGAACGGCGGCGCATCGTGAGCGTCATGCAATCGTGTCGCGCGACAGCGCACCGCGGCGCGGGCCCGGAACGACCCGAGCGCCATCAGCGGGAAGTAGTTCCGGTACATGTAATAGCGCAGATAGAAATGCCGCGGAAACCCGGTGCCGGTGAAGTGCAGCTCGTCCCAGGTGCCGTCGTTCTGCTGTGTCCGCGCGCGAGATAGTCGATGCCGCGCACCGACCTCCGGACTGAGCGCGTCCTCGCCCGCGAAGAGCCCGAGCAGCGCCCACGCGGTCTGCGACGGCGTGCTCGGCCCGCGTGCCGGCGAGCGATGGGTCGCCGTAGCTGTCGCAGGTCTCGCCCCAGCCGCCGTCCTCGTTCTGCCGGCTCTTGAGCCAGGCCACCGCGCGCCGCACGTAGGGCTGGCGCAGATCCTCGCCGATCGACGCGCAGGCCGCGACAGCACCGACCACGTGCCGTAGATGTAGTTGACGCCCCAGCGTCCCCACCACGAGCCGTCGGCTCCTGGGTGCGATGCATGAAGGCGAGCGCGCGCGCGCGCCGGCCGCAGCTCGAGGTCGTAGCCGAAGTCGCCCATAGCTCGAGGTGACGTCCGGTCAGATCCGCCGTCGGCTGATCGAGCATCGCCTCCATGTCGGCGAACGGGATCTTGTTGAAGAGCTCGCGCAGGTTGTCGGTGTCGAACGCGCCCCAGCCGCCGTTGCCGGCTCTGCATGCCGAGCGTCCAGTTGAGACCGCGCTGGATCGCGCGCTCCTTGCGCGCGCTCGTCGGTCGCGCGGATCCGCTGCAGGACCATCAGGATCACGGCGGTGTCGTCGGTGTCCGGATACCAGTCGTTGGCGAACTCGAACGCCCAGCCGCCGGGCTCGAGGTCGGGATTCTTGACCGACCAATCGCCGCCGGCGAAGATCTGATTGCTCGATGCAGCCATTCGCGCGGCCTTCTGCAACGCCGGATCGTCCGGCGGCCATGCCCGAATCGAGCAGCGCCTTGGCGGCGAGCGCGGTGTCCCAGGTCGGCGACACGCACGGCTGGAAGAACAGCTGTCGATCCTTCCTCGATCACGAAATCCTCGATCGCCTGGATGCCCTTGGCGACCGCGGGATGATCGTCGGCGATAGCCGAGCGCGCGGAGCGCCATCACCGAGTTCACCATCGCCGGCTGGATCCCGCCCCAGCCGCCGTTCACGTCCTGGTGCGCGAGGATCCAGTCGCCGGCCGCCGCCAAGCGCCCGCTTGCGCAGCGGCTTCACGGGGATCTTGCCGAGCGAGCTTGAGCACCCGGTCGAGTCCGAGGAAGAAGTTCCGCCACGAGAGCAGCTGCGGGGCTGCGCGGGAACGCGTAGTCGGCGAGCGTCGGCGGCTCGAGCCACAGCTCCGCGACGCCGCGCTCGGGCGCGATCGGCATGTACGGGCACTTGGCCATCAGCACGGCGAGCGGCACCACGGTGCCACGCGCCCAGCTCGACATCTCGTAGATGTTGATCGGAAACCAGCTCGGCAGCAGGCACGAGCTCGACCGGCATCGCCGGTACGCCGTCCCAGGGAAACTGGCCGAAGTAGGCGAGGAAGATGCGCGTGAACACGCCCGCCTTGGCGACGCCGCCGCGCTCGAGGATGAAGCGGCGCGCCTTCGCGAGCGCCGGATGTGTCGGCCGGGAGGCCGGCGAGCTTCATCGCGAAGTAGGCCTCGATCGTGTTCGAGAGATGCCCTGCCGCTCCCGGGTAGAGCGCCCAGCTTCCGTCGGCGAGCTGGGTGGCGAGCAGATGATCGACGATGCGGCTGCTGGCGCGCTTCGTCGACGCGTCCCATGAAGTGCATGAAGAAGATGTACTCGGCGTCCATCGTGGCGTTGGCCTCGAGTGGACGGTGCCAGTAGCCCGGGCGCGTGCTGCTCGCGCCGGAAGTAGTCCTGCGCGCGGGCGATCGTGTGATCGACCTTGGCGAGGAACTCGTCAGCCGCCGGACGGACGGTCGAGCGGGTTGAGTAGTGTCGGTCGGCTACGCGTGCCTCTTCCGCGCCTCCGTTCATGCTCTCCTTCCCCCTAACCAGACGGTCAGCGACCGCCCGAAAAATGCGGTGCCGAAACTCATGCTCGTCTCGTGCACCGCGACGCGCCTCCGGCAGACTCGACCCGTCGGTCAGCCGGCCCTCAAACCTCGAACGGGCCTCGGCTTATAGGCGGTGCCCTGGGGACAGTCAATATGAGCGAGGCGGACCCGGCACCGGCACCCCGGGCGCGCCTCACTCGCCGGGAAGCACCGGCTGCTCGTGGCGCTCGGCGCGCTCCCGGTTCTCGCGCAGCAGCGTCGACTCGCGATCGAGCGTCTCGGCACGCGCGAACGCCTTCAGCGACGGGCTCCACTCGCCGATCCGTGCGTAGGCGATCCCCCGCATGTGGGCGACCCAGGCATTGTCGGGCTGGAGAGCTGGGCCGCCGCCAGCGCATGCAATGCCCCCGCGGGGTCGCCGGTGCGCAAGCGCACCCAACCGAGGTTGCCATGCGCCGACGGCTCCTGGGCTGCCGCAGGATCGCGTCCTCGAGCAGCGCCGCGGCTTCACGCAGGCGTCCGAGATTGGCGTAGACCCAACCGAGATTGCTCTCGACGTTCGGGTCTTCGGGCTCGCGCTCGTGGGCACGCTCCAGCACCCGCTGCGCCGCCTCCCACTCGCCGAGCCGCCCGAGGATCGAGCCGAGGTTGTTGAGCGCCGAGACGTCGTCGTCCGCGGCCGCCTGCCGCAGCTTTCGCACCGCGTCGACCTCGCGGCCGACCGAAGCGATAGCCCAACCGAGATTCGTCCAGATTGGACCGCTCGATCTCGCGCGCCACGCGATCGTGACGCCGACTGGCGAGCGCCTCGGCAATCTCGAGCTGCGTGACGGCTTCTTGCGCTTCGCCACGCTGCAGGAGCGGCTGCCGTACGCCGTTCGCGCCACCGGATCCTCGGGAGCCGCCGGATGGTCTCGGCGGCGAGCGCAAAGGCCTCCTCCCGGCGACCGCCCCGCGCATAGGCATCCGCCAACGCCGCGAGCACCTCGACGTCGTGCGGACGTCGCACGCGCTGCCGCTCCAGCACGTCGATCTCCGCGGCCGCGATCCGGGCGGCGTTGGCGCGGTCGCCGCGCTGCTCATAGGTCGCGATGAGCTGGCGGAAGATGCGCGGCTTTTCGGGCGCCTTGGCGAGCGCGTCCTCCCACAGCACGGCGGGATCGCGCCAGACCTCGTTGCGCGCCACGGTTGCCGACGCGAGCGCGATCACGACCAGTATCGCGCAGGCATCCGCGAGCCGCGGGAATCGACGGGCCGCCAACACCGCCAACACCGCGAAGCCGCCGACCGTCAGATACACTGCGGTGCTCGAACACGAGATCGGCGATCGGCACGATGCTCGAGCTCGGCGCGAGCGCGAGCAGCGCGAATCCGAGCCAGAAGGCGGCCGCCGCTCTGCGCCTCCGCCAGAGCCACCCGAGCCCGCCGAGATCAGCAGCCAACCAGCGGCCGGCGCCAACACCTCGGGAGCGAGCCAACTGGGCGCGATCGGCCAGTCGTAGTCGATGGTCTGACCGACCGGCCAGACGAGCAGGCGGAAGTAGTGCCAGGTGACGCCGAGCTGCGTGCGAAGATAGTCGAGCGGCGCGATGCCCGCGTCCACCCCTGCGGCTGGGTCGGGATACGTGCGGATCAGGTAGGCGAGCACGGCCCAGGTGGCGGCGAGCGCGACGTACAGCGGCCAGCGCCCGGCACGCCGCGCCGCCAGGCGGGCGGCGTCGGCCTCGCGCAACACCGTGCGTCCGAGCCAGATCGCGCGCGAGCGGCGCGGTCACCATCATCGGCTTGCTCGCCATCCCGAGGGCGCACACCACGACGGCGGCGCCCCAGCAGATCATGCGTGCGCGCGGACGCATCTCGCCGAGCAGCACGACGTCGAGGTCGAGCGTCGCCAGATAGCACAGCCCCATCAGCAGCTCGCTTCGGCTGATGACGTAGGTGACGGACTCGGTCTGGAGCGGGTGCACGAGGAAGAGCAGCGCCGCGCAGCATGCCACCGTCCTTCACGGCCCGGCGCGCCGCGCGTCAGCAGGAACGTCCGGCGCGCGACGTCGAAGAGCAGCGAGCCCGCAGCCGAGGTGCAGGACGAGATTGAGCAGAATGGTAGCCGACGACGTCGAGGCGACCGACGGCGTAGTTGAGCGCGAGCGTGAGATCGACGAGCGGCCGCGCCGCAGGAACGGTCCGGGCCAGAGCTCGCGGATGCGCAGGTTGATGACGATCGCGGCGCGGTCGTCGAAGACGAACGGCACGGCGAACGTCCGGCGTACACGGCCGTGCCGGCGACGACCAGCGCCACCAGCCGGAGCGCGGTCACCGACCCGGCTCCGCAGCGCTGTCGCGGCGCAGCACCTCGCCCATCTGACGCACGCCGGGATCGTGCGGGAAGAGCCGCGCCGCCGCGCCTGGGCGGCGCGCGCTTCCGCTTGCCGCCCTTTGGCGCGATAGCTCGCCGAGAGGCCGACGAGCGCCGGCGCGGCGTCTCCGGCGCGCCGGTAGGCATCGGCCGCGCCGTCGAAGTCCCCGGTCGACAGCAAGAACGCGCCGTAGTTGATGAGGATGTCGATCGAGTCCGGCGCCAGTGCGAGCGCCGCCTGATACTCGGCGCGCGCCTCGTCGAACGCACGCAGATGGAAGAGCGTGTTGGCGATGTTCATGTGCAGTGACGGCGAGTCCGGGGTGAGCACGAGCGCGCGACGCATCCAGGTGAGCGCCGCCTGCTGGTCGCCGCGCAGGCTCTCGGCGTTCCCGAGGTTCACCATCGCGTCGGTGAAGTCCGGCTTGGCGGCGAGCGCCTGCGTGTAGGCGTCGACGGCCTCGTCGTAGCGACGCGCCTGAATGAGCGCGTTGCCGAGGTTGTAGAGCGTCGTCGCGTCGCCGGGCTTGATCGCGAGCGAGCGCTCGAACGCACGGCGCGCCTCGTCGAAGCGGCCGGTTCGGCGAGCACGTCGCCGAGCTCGCGATGGCTGCGCGCCGAGCGCGGCGCGTCGGCGACCATGGCGCTGAAGAAAGCCAGCGGGTCGTGCCAGACCGCGTTGCGCGTCCACCGTGCGGACGCGCGTAGAGCGCAAGCACGATCGCGAGCGGCACGAGCGCAGCAGGCGCATGGACGGGCGCACGGCGGCACGACGCGCGGCGCCTCGGTCGCCGCCGCAGCACGCGGACGAACGCTCCGCCGAGCGCCAGGCAGAAGCCCGCGGACGGCAGGTAGAGCAAGCGCTCGGCCATGATCGTGCCGATCTGGAAGACGAGATTCGACACCATCGCGAACGTGAGCGCGAGCATGCCGAGTCCGAGCGCGACCTCGGGAGCGCGCCGGCGGGTCCACCAGCCGATCGCCGGAACCGCGACCAGCAGCGACGAGGCCCGCAGAGAAACCCGGCGTCGAGCGGCGAGACGACGCGCGTGATCTGGTCGAACGAGTAGTCGGCGGCGAGATGCCACGGCACCAGCAAGCGCCAGCCGTAGAGACCGGACGACCTTGACCGCGGTGAGCACGCGCTCGCCGAGCGGCAGACTCATGAGCGGATTGTCGAGCCGGTCGGCGTTGGTCGGCATGTCGAGGCCCGGCGGCGCGGCGTCGAGCATGGAGTGTCGGAGCCACACGAAGACGGCGCCCGCGACGACGAGCCCGGCATAGCGGGGCGCTCTTCGCTTGAGCGCAGCGACCGGGTCGAGTCCCGCCGGTGGATAGAGAAGGTCGGCGAGCACGAGCACGGCGATCAGGCTGAGCGGATTCTCTTTCGCGAGCAGCGCGCAGAAGAAGACGAGCGTGCCGAGCGCGGTGAGCGCGCCTCCGCCAAGCGCCCGCCGGTCGCCGACCCGTCGCCCGGATCGCAGCGCGGCGGCGTCGGCACGCAGGAAGAGGAGCCATGCCAGGAAGAACCCGCCGGCGGCGAGGAGCTCGGCGCGTCCGACGACGCTCGCGACCGCCTCGGTGTGCACCGGGTGCGCCGCGAAGAGCAGCGCCGCGAACGTCGCGGCAAGCGGCGCCGCCGTCACCTGCGCGAAGACGACGAGCACCAGCACGCTCACGCCGGCGTGCAGGACGACGTTCACGAGGTGGTAGCCGATCGGCGCCAGACCGTGCAGCGCGTAGTTGGCGGCGAAGGTCAGCGTCGTCAGCGGCCGCCACCCCCGCCCGCGTCCCTCCGTCCACCACGACGCGTGGGTGAGGATCGCGACGGGGTCGCCGTCGTGCACCCAGGAGTTGCGCACGATGGCGTTGCTGTCGTCGTAGAAGAGCTCGCCGCCGAGACTGTTGGCGTAGACCCCGAGCGCCAGCGCCGCGACCAGCAGACGGCCCGCCACCCGACCCGGCGCGACGCGCGGACGCGCGCGCTGCGTGCGCGGCGTCCGGCGCGAGCGCTTGCGGCGGAGCGCCGCGGGCGGCGAGGCCTCGCCTGCTCGCGCGACGCGCGGCGTCGGTGTCCCGCTCGACTGCGATTCATCGCCGCTGCGACGCGGCGGTGGAGCTCGGAGCGCGTGAAGAGCGCCGTGCAGGCGACGCCCGGAACGGCGGCGCGGATGCGCTCGAGGCCGCCCTCCTCGCGATCGACGAGAATGACGACGGCCGTGATCGGGTACCCTGCCTCGCGGCAGCGGTCGATCGCGTCGAGCGTCGAGGTACCGGTGGTCACGACGTCGTCGACGATCGCCACGCGGTCGCCGGGACGGATGCTGCCCTCGATCGCTCGCCCCATGCCGTGCTCTTTGGCTTGCTTGCGGACGGTGAACGCGCGGATCGGCGCGCCGGCGATCTGGCTGTAGTACGCGACCGCGCCGGCGATCGGATCGGCGCCGAGGGTGAGGCCGCCGGTCGCGTCCGCTTTGCCGGTCACGAGCTCGAAGACGAGCGCGCCGATCAGCGGCTTCGCCTCGGGATCCCAGGTGATGACGCGCGCGTCGAGATAGAACGGCGACGTCGCGCCGGACGAGAGCGTGAACGGCTGCTCGGGACGGTACTGATACGAACGCTCGGCGAGCAACGCGAGCAGACGCTCACGCTCCGCGGCGTGCTCTTGCTTTCCCGCTGTCAGGCGCCCTTCCCTTCAACCCTGCCCGGACCGTCGTCGGCCGCTCAGTGCCCGCTGCCGATCAGCTCGGCGATCGTGAACGTGGCTTCGGTCGTGCCTTCTTTGTCGCCGAAGTTGTAGTACCAGCCCTCCTCGCCCGGGAAACGGCTGCTCGGAAGCGACGCGCTTGGTGGCGTGGTTGAGCTGCATGTCCACCATCACGATCGCGGGCGCGAACGGCACCTCGTAGGGATACACGGCTTCGTGGCGCCCGGCATACGGCTTGGTGTCGAACTCGACGTTGTTGATCCAGATCTTCCAGAGCTCGCCGGCCTTGTCGTACATGTCCGAGTACGGGATGCCGAAGATGTCCTTGTCGATGAAGAGGACGCGCTTCGAGTAGGCGTACTGCGGCAGCTTGGAGACGCCCTCGACGACGTAGACGGGCGCTTCTCCCACACCTCGTCGAACGCCCAGTCGGCCGGCGGCTCCGCCCATTTCACCGGGAAATGCTGGGCGTGCAGGACGCCGAGGATCGTCTTCTCACCGAGAAACTTCCACTCCATCCAGGCGGGCTGGCCGCGTAGCCGTAGTAGCTGTCGACGTCGGTGTCCTGCCCGAAGAGCGCGTCGGAGCGCTGCGCCGTCGAGAGCCGGCGCACGCGGCGCAGCTCGGCAGATAGAGCCAGCTGTCGTCCTGCCGGGCGGGATCGAGGTAGCGGTAGTAGGTGAAGCCGACGCCCTTCAGGTCGAAGGGCTCGATCAACGGATGCAGGGTCTCCTTGTAGGCGACCTCGTCCTTGTTCGGCATCAGGTTGGGCTTCGGATCGACGTAGAGGCGGTTCACGTACCAGAGGCGCCGGAAGTGATCGACCAGGAAGTGCCGCTCGATCGACAGCGGGCGATCGTCCGAGATCGCGCCGGTGTCGGCGTCGAAGTTGCGGAGGTCGAAGTCGTCGTTGTTGATCGACTTGTAGTTGTAGTTCCACATGAGCTTGGTCGCGACCTTCGGATCGTTGGTATCGACGTGGGGAAACGGCTGCGCCGGCGACGTAGCCGACGAGCGTGAGCCCGTCCGTCGGAGAGCTTCACCTGCGCCGAGTACTTCTCGGTGGCCTCCTTGTAGGCCGCCGGCCACGCGAGCGGCTTGGTCTCGATGATCTTCATCGGCAGCCCGTGCTGCACGCACCAGAACAAGCCCGGTGAGATGAGGTCCTTCACCTTGTCGGCGTTCGCCTTGGTGATGACGTCGCCGGGTTGAACATCCGCGAGCGCGAGCGACGCTTTGAGGACGAACGCTGCCGCGAGGGCGACTCGAGCGATCATGGCGACTCCTTCCGTGGACTGATTCCGGAGTAGCAGATGAGCCCGCGCCAGTCAGCCCCCGGCGATCGGGGAACCCTAGGCCGGCTCGAGCCGCACCGGCAGCTTCGTGACGCCGCGGAAGACGATGCTCGGATGGAGCGGGAGCGGCGCGTCGTCGGTGCGCGCGAAGGAGCGCGTGCGGGAGAGCAAGGTCGCGATCGCGATCTGCGCTTCGAGCCGCGCCAGGTTGGCGCCGAGGCAGTAGTGGGGCCCGAAGCCGAACGCGAGATGATGGTTGTCGGCGCGCGCGATGTCGAAGCGATCGGGCTCGCGGAAGACGTCCTCGTCGCGATTGGCCGAGCCGATCCAGCAGACCACGAGCTCGCCGGTCTCGATCGTCCGCCGTGCAGCTCGACCGCGGGTGGCGCGGCGCGGATCCATCTGCACCGGCGACGAGTAGCGCAGCACCTCCTCGATCGCCGACGGCACGAGCTCGGGCTCGGCGCGCAGGCGCGCGAGCGCGTCCGGATGCGCGAGCAGCTCGAGCACGCGTTGCCGATCAGGTTGGTCGTGGTCTCGTTGCCCGCCACCAGCAGCAGGACGAGCATCGCGATCATCTCCTCGTGGGTGAGCCGCGATCCCTCGAGCTCGGCCTGCACGAGTCCGGTCAGCAGGTCCTCGCGCGGCGCCCGCCGGCGCTCCTCGGCGAGCGCCGACGAAGTAGCCGCCCATCTCGTCGAACGAGCGGCCGAGCTGCGCCAGGCGCTCCGGCGTCGGCGGCACGAAGAAGCGCGATGCCGAGGTTCGCGACCGCGCCGTCGGACCACGCCTTGAACTGCTCGCGGTCCTCGGGCGGGATGCCGATGATCTCCGCGATCACCATCACCGGCAGCGGATAGGTGAGCGCCTGGACCAGGTCGACCTCGCCGCGCTCGAGCGCGCGGTCGAGCAGCTCGTGCGCGATCTCGCTGCATGCGCGGCGTCGAGGCGGCGGATGATGCGCGGCGTGAACGCCTGGTTCACGAGCCCGCGCAGCCGCGTGTGCTCGGGCGGGTCCTGTCCGAGCATGCTCGCTTCGGGGACGCTGCTCGGGATCCATTCCGGGCGGGTCGGAAGCTGTTCGACCAGGTCTGCGGGTCGCTTCAGGATCGCGTGGACGTCGGCGTAGCGGAACACCGACACCACCGGCAGGCCCTGGTGCGCGAGCACCGGATGCTCGCGCCGCGCGCGCGCGTAGATCGCGAACGGATCGCGGCGCGTCGCGAGATCGAAGGGATCGAAGGTGAACTCGCCGGCCATCGCGCTGGACGCCGCCGCCCTGCTCAGCGCTTGTACTTGATCAGCAGGTCGAGCAGCCGGCGGTGCCGCGGCCGTGTACGGCGGATAGAACAGGTGCAGCAGCGAGAAGCGCGGGTTCTTGAACACCGGCCGCAGCTTGCTGAACTCGAGGAAGCCCTCGTAGCCGTGGTACTGGCCCATGCCGCTCGCGCCGATGCCGCCGAACGGCATGTCGTGCTGCGCGACGTGCAGCATGCAGTTGTTGATCGTCACGCCGCCGGAGATGGTCGAGTAGAGCGAGCTTCTCCTCGCGTCGCCTTGTCGTTGGTGAAGACGTAGAAGCCGAGCGGGCGGTCCTTGGCGTTCACGTACGCGATCACCTCGTCGAGCGACGCGGTAGGTCTTCACCGGGAAGCAGCGGCCCGAAGATCTCCTCCTGCATGATCGATCATGTCGTCGGTGGCGTCGAGGACCAGATGCGGCGGGATCTTGCGGAGCTCGTCGTTGAACGTCGGCGCTCGGGCACCAGCGGCACGATCTCGGCGCCCTTCTGCGCGCGTCCTCGAGCGTGGCGCGCAGGCGCCGGTACGACTTCTCGTCGATCACCGACGTGTAGCTCGGCTCGTTGGTGTCGGGGTAGCGCTCGGGCAGGATGCGCTTGGCGGCGGCGACGAACTGGTCGCGCTTGCCCTCGGGGACGAAGAGGTAGTCGGGCGCGAGGCAGGTCTGCCCGGCGTTGAGGAACTTCGCGTAGAGGATGCGCGACGCGGCCTCGTCGACGTCGAAGTCGTCGCAGACGATCGTCGGCGACTTGCCGCCGAGCTCGAGCGTGACCGGCGTCAGGTTCTCGGCCGCCGAGCGCATCACCGTGCGGCCGGCGTCGGCCGAGCCGGTGAAGATGATGTGGTCGTAGGGCAGGGTCGAGAAGTCCTGCGCGCGCACGCCGGGCAGGATCGCGACCGTGTCCTCGGGGAACACGCCGCGGAGCCTTCTCGGCGAGCAGGCGGCAGAGGTGCTGCGAGTTCGTCGCCATCTTGATCATGGCGCGGTTGCCGGCGGCGAGGATGCTGGTGAGCGGGCTGATGGTGAGGAAGAGCGGATAGTTCCACGGCGAGACGATGCCGACGACGCCCTTCGGCTGCGGGATGACGCGGTTCGAGCCGGTCGCGAACAGGACCGAGACGTGGCGGCTTCTGCGGCTTCATCCACTTGCGCGAGCCGCTTGCGCGTGTCGCGGATGCCGTCGACGCAGGTGAAGAGCTCGACCATCTTCGACTCCTCGGCCGCGCGGTGGCCGAAGTCGGCGTTGATCGCGTCGGCGATCGCGTCGGCGTTGTCGACCAGGATGCGCTCGAGCTTGTCGAGGTTCTCCACGCCGCTCCTCGTAGCGTCGGGTAGGGATGGCGCAGATACGCCTCGCGCTGCAGCTTGAAGATGCGCTGCGCCTCGTTCTCGGCGACGTCGATCCGCCGGAGCTGTGCGGTCTGGGCCATGGGTGCCTCCCGTTGGGATCGAATCCAGGGCATATTCGCGCGGATCGACGAGCAGACGCAAGGCGCCGCAGCGTGCCATCGCGACCCGGAGCTGTTGACGCGGCAATCCTCACGGGGGAGAAAGCTGCCGGTCGTGGAGCCCGAGACACGTTACGCCAGGGTTGGCGAGGCCTACGTCGGCTACCAGGTGTTCGGCGCCGGCCCCCTCGACGTGGTCTTCATTCCCGCCTGGAACAGCAACGTCGACGTCATGTGGGAGGATCCCTGGCTCGCTCGCTTTCTGCGTCGCCTCGGCTCGTTCGCCCGGGTCATCACCTTCGACAAGCGCGGCACGGGCATTTCGGATCCCGTGCCGATGGCCGCACTCCCGACCCTCGAGCAGTGGGCGGACGACGTCATCGCCGTGATGGACGCGACGGGGTCCAAACGCGCGGCCCTGATCACGCACGCCGAGGGCGGCCCGATGACGATGCTCTTCGCGGCGAGCCACCCCGAGCGGATCTCCGCACTCGTTCTGATGGAGACCTTCGCTCGCCTGCAGCGCGCACCTGACTACCCGCACGGTATCCGGCCGGATCAGGTCGAGAGGTTCCTGCAACAATTCGTGGAACGCTGGGGGACGGGTGTCAACGTCGACCAGATCGCGCCCGGCCGTGCCGGCGATGCCCACTTTCGCCGGTGGTACGGGCGCTACGAGCGAATCGGCCTCGTGCCGTGGGATGCTGAGAGCGGTGTACAGCTCGGTCGCGCTCGGGGTCGACCTGCGCCCCCTCCTCTCGACGATCCGCGTCCCGACCCTCGTCCTGCACAGCCGGGGAAACCGCCACGTGCGTGTCGGGCACGGCGAGTACCTCGCCGACACACATCCCCGGCGCGAAATACGTCGAGCTTCCCGGCGACGATCACCTCTTCTACTCCGGCGACATGGACCGCCGCCTCGACGAGATCGAGGAGTTCCTGACCGGCGCGCGATCCGCGTTCGAATCCGACCGCGTCTTCGCCACCATTCTCTTCACCGACATGGTGCGCTCCACCGAGCGCGCCGCCGAGCTCGGCGACCGGCGCTGGCGCGAGCTGCTCGACGACCACGACGCACGCATCCACCGCGAGCTCGAGCGCCACCGTGGCCGCCTGGTGCACTCGACCGGCGACGGCGTGCTCGCGACGTTCGACGGCCCGGCACGGGCGATCCGGTGCGGCGACGCGATCACCCGCAGCATCCGCGAGCTCGGCATCGACGTTCGGTCGGGTCTTCATGCGGGCGAGATCGAGCAGCGCGGCGACAACATCGGCGGCATCGCCGTTCACCTCGCGGCGCGCGTGATGGAGACCGCTCAGCCGGGCGAGGTCATCGTCTCATCGACCGTCAAGGATCTCGTCGCCGGCTCCGGGCTCACCTTTGCCGACCGTGGTGTCCACGCGCTGAAGGGCGTGCCGGGGGAGTGGCACCTCTTTGCAGTCGAGAGGTGAGGTGCTGAGCGGCGGCGATCGAGCGGCGCTGATCGGTCACGTCGACACGCTGCGCATCAGGCGGCGGTGCTCGCGCACGATGACGAGCGCCGCCGCGAGCCAGCCGGCCACCAGCGCGACGTTCACGAGGAAGAGGTGGCGGATCGGAAGGTCGAGGAACTGGAAGCCGACGGCGACCGTGAGCGCCGCCATCCCGTCGCCCAGCCGCACGAATAGCGAGTCGATCGCCGGCTTGGTCCAGTACTTCATCTCGGCCGTGGTCGGGAGCCAGATCACCTGGCGCGCCGTGTTGTCGATCGAGTAGTTGGTGGCGCTCTCCGCGATCTTCATGCCACGCACGACGCCGAGCACGGGCAGCAGCGCCATCGCCGAGTACGAGACGAGGCAGATCGACCGGCAGGAGCAGCAGTACGGCGGCGATTCCGCCATAGCGCAGCAGCCGCGAAGCGAGCAGCGCCTGGGCGAGCAGCGCGGCCAGATTCACCCAGAAGAAGTAGTCGCCGTAGAACGCCGTCGTCGCCTCGATAGACGAACGCCCGGATCGCCGCGCTGCCGGCCATGCCCTGCGTCTGCACCTGCTGGTAGAGCGTCTCCTGAACGACGCGGAAGAGAAGATTCTCCCCGTTCGTCAGGACCCAGTTGGTGAGCACCGCGACCGTCGCCACGGCGATCAGATAGCGGTGGCGCGCGATCATCGTGAGCGCCCCGCGCCGGCCGGGGCGGCGACGCGCCGCCGGCATCGGCTGGTGTGCGCTCCGCCGCGCGCGGTGCTCGACGGTCCGCGCGCGTCCGCGTAGCGCGTCAACAGGATCGAGCCCGCGAGCGGAACGATGGCGAGCAGGAGGAGGGTTGCGCTGTCGACCAGCCCCGAATTGAGAAGCACGCCGGTCAGGAAGGAGCCGAACGCGGCTCCGCCCGTCGCCCCGACCGCGATGAAGGGCAGGAGGCGCGCCCCGCGCTCGCCGGCGTAGAGGTCGGCGACGAACGTCCAGAACTGCGCCACCACGAAGACCCCGAACATGCCGACCCACAGGTAGAAGACGACGCCGGCGCCGGGAAGGTTGGTGAACAGCAAGCCCGGATGCAACAGCCAGAAGAGCACGAGGCTCGCCATGCACGCGATGGTCACGCGCGTGATGAGCGTGCGTCGCGGCCAGCGCGCGGCAAGGCGCGCATAGACCGAGACGACGCCCCACAGGAGCAGGCTCTGCCCGAAGCTCGTGTACGCCTTGAGCTCCACGTGGGAGAGCCCGGCGACGTCGGAGATCGCGATCCACCCGTCGCGCAGCGCCTTCACGAAGTAGTAGGCGCAGAGGATCAGGAAGACGTCGGCGAAGAGGACGACCCCCGTCACTCCCTCGCCGGGACGGATGTCGGTGAAGACGCGGAGGACGCGCTCGAGGAGCGACAGACGATCGCGCGCGGGCGCGGGCGTGATCGTCGGCGTCCACCTACTGCGGCGTGACGCCGACTCCGCTCGTCGCGACGGCGAGCCCCGGGAATGGATGGTGCACGCTCACCTGGCGGAGCGCGCGCGCGAACGGGATGTCGACCAGGCGATAGAACTGCACCCGCTCCGGCTCGTACGCCGCCTCGCGCAGCGCGACCTGCGCGTAGCTCGCGCCCGCGACGCGCGTTCCGGCCGACGAAGCGGCCGTCGCGCACGTCGTGGAAGACGCCCGCGGTCGGCCGCGTCATAGTCGAGCTCGCCGGCGTAGAGCCAGTCGTAGTAGGCGTGGCGCTCGATCGGCGCCCGCAGGCGGTCGGGCGTCTTGCCGCGCAGCGAGTAGGCGACGAAGTAGCGCACGCCCATGACCTCGGGCGCGAGGTCGCCGTCGATGTCGAAGACGTCGTAGAGCTGCGACTGGTTGTAGAACACGTCGACGTCGTAGAGCCGCTCGGTCTCGGCCGGCAGCATCTGGCGCAGCTCGGCGATGTGGCCGGCGTTCACGTGCGTGCAGCCGTGCGACATCGGCCCGCGCGAGAGGAGCCAGAGGTAGCGGTACGGCTGCCGTCGCGCTCGCCGTGATCGCCGGCCGCCACGCCGCCGGCAGGAACGACGTGCGCGCCGGCTCCATCTGCCACCAGAGCGTGTGGAAGGAATTGTGCATGCGTGGTGCCGACGTGCATGTACGGCAGCCACGGCGAGTAGCTGTACGACTCGTCGGTCGGGATGTGGTCGACGGTGCGCGATGCGCTGGTGGGTGGTGAGCGCGCGGCGTCCGGGCGTCGGATAGTACGGGAATGCGCTTGCCCCTGCCAGGTCGTGTACTCGTTGAAGGTGCCGACGGGATAGATCGCGGTGAACTCGTCGAACGACGATCTCGCCGTCGCGCACCGGGTAGCGGCCGTAGCGAGACGCGGGCGAGGAGCGCGAGGAAGCCGGCCCGCAGCTCGGGCGACGCCGGCGGCGCCGGGTGTCGACGGCACCAGCGCGACGAGCGCGTCCAGGCTCGCCGCGATCGCCGGCTCGAGCTCAGCCACCCAGAGCCGCGTCGGCAGCAGCAGGTTCACGAGCTCGAGCCGGCGCGCGCGCGTCGAGCCGGTGACGGTCCTCCGGGCGTATCTCCGCGCGCCCAGCGCCGCACGACGTCGTCGACCGCCATGCGGATGCGGAAGACGCGGCCCGGGTTCAGGCGCTCGAGGAGGGCAGGTTGCGCTCGCGCAGCGCGGCCGGCGCCAGCGCCGCCTCCTCGCGCGACCAGGCGCTCGAGCTCGACCTCGCGCGAGCGTCCGCTCGAACTCGTCGAAGGCGCGGTTCTGCGTGAGCACGAGCCGTCCGGCGTCGACCAGCGCGCGGTAGGTGCGCCAGCGCTGCCAGAGGTCGCGCGCGTACTCGCGGAGGACGTCGTCGGCGAGCACGGCGGTGACGCGCAGCTGGTTGCCGCGGCCGACGTGCAGGTGGAGGCGCTGCGGGTCGGCCGTGCGCGGCGCGAAGCCCGTGTAGAAGGATGGCTCGCGCTCGATCGTAGTAGACCCCGTAGGCGGCGGGATCGAGCGGCGCCTCGCTCGCCGGCGAGCCCGACGACGCGGCGCCGTCGCCAGCGAGCATCGACGATCGCGATCCAGCCAGACGCTTCCGCATCCTGCGCCTCTCGCCTCGCTCAGTCGAGCAGCAGCTTGCCGCGATCGAGCGCGTGGCCCGCGCCCACCTTGCGCAGCTCGCGGTTCAGCTCCATCCCCTTCGTCGCTGTCGAACGGCACGCGCTTCACCGTGTAGAACTGGATCGTCTCGGGCTCGAAGGGCGCCTCGTAGAGCGGCAGGTTCGCGAGCGTCTCGGCCTCCTCCGCCTTGCGGCCGACGAAGCGGCAGACGGGCACGTCGCGCATCGTCGCCTTGCCGACCGGCCCGAGCATCGACGTTGTCGCCGTAGAGCCAGCGATAGTACGGATCGCGACGGTTCGCCACGTAGGTGCGGATCGGCGTGTGCTCGGTGTCGCACTTGTAGGCGACGTAGTACTGGACGCCCATCACGGCTGGCGTCCCGTCGCCGCGCACGTCGAAGACGTCGTAGCAGCCGGGCAGGTTGCGGAAGGTCCGCACCCGCTCGAGCACCGCCGACTCGGACGGCACGATCTGGCGGAGCTCGGTCATGTGGCCGGACGGGAGGCGGGTGCAGCCGTGCGAGACCGGCGCCGCGGCTCGCGATCCAGAGGTTCTGGTAGGGCTTCTTGCCGTCGCGCTCGCTCGCGACGTTCCGCCAGCGCGCACGGCAGGAACTTGGGCGAGTTCAGCTGGCAGCGCACGCCGGCGTTGTGGAAGGCGTTGTAGGTGATGCCGCCGGCGTACTGGTACGGCAGCATGGTGATGAAGCCGTAGCCGGGGTTGGGCGAGAGGTAGTCGACCATGCCGAGGAGGCCGCGGCCGTGGGTGCGCGGCGTCAGGTTCCAGACGCCGGTCACGCCGAAGTCGGGGAGCCGCTCGCCCTTGTAGGTCGTCGTCGCGTCGACGGTGCCGGCGGGATAGATCGGCCGTGAACTCGACCGCCTCGACGGCGCCGTCGCGGACCGCGTAGCGCCCGCTCGGTCGCCTTGTCGATGAAGGCTGCCGCCGCTTCGCGCAGCGGCGCGCCGTCCGGTCCGCCCTGTCGCGCCGCCTCGGCGGCGCGCGCGAGCGTGGCGTCGAGGTCGGCGGAGAGCTCCGTCAGGTGCACGCGTCCGGGCAGCACCGCGTTCGCGGCGTCGAGCTTGCGGCGCGAGCGGTGCGTCGGCGTCGAGCCCGGCGAGGACCGGCTGCCAGCGCTTGGCCACGTCCGTCGAGCGGCATGCGGATGCGGAAGACGCGGTCGGGGTTGAGCTTCGTGAGCAGGTCGAGGGCTCTTCGCGCGTGTCGCGGCGTCCCGGCGACGCGCGGCGGCGCCCGACCTCGTCGAGGCGCGCCGCGAAGCGCTCGTACTCCTTGTTGGTCGTGAGCGTGATGACGCCGCGATCGATGAGCTCCTGGTAGGCCTTCCGGCGCGCGGCGAGGTCGTCCGGATAGGCGTCGAGGTCGCGATCGCCGAGCACGACCGTGACGCGCACCTGATTGCCGCGCGCGAGCTCGATGTGGACGCGCGCCGGGTCCTGCGTGCGCGGCGCGAAGCCGGCGTAGAAGGACGGCTCGTACCAGTGGAAGTAGACGCCGGGGGCGGGCTCGCTCCCGTCCCACTCCGTCTCGGTCGTATCGAGCGCCGCGCGCGCCGACGTCGCGACGAGCACGAGCGCCAGCACAGTCCACGCATCGTCTCACTTGAGCGCCTCCTCGAGCGACACCATCGTCGGTTCCGGTTTCGGCCGGGCCCTCGAGCGCCGCCAGGGCGGTCACGTTCTTGAGCGAATCGTTGCCGACGAAGGGGCGGCACTGGAAGAGCCAGAGCTTGCCGCCGACGAAGCCGAACTCGATGTCCCACGGGCGCGGCGCGCCGGCTCGGATCGCGCGCCGGCGTCGAGCGTGTCGTTGATGCCTGCGGCCGGCGCCGACCAGCTCGGTCGAGCTCGTGCGGCTCGAGCACGTGGTCGCGGCCGGTCGAGGGCACGACGCCGCTCGAGCCGCCGCCCTGCAGCATCCGCCGCCACGGCGACTTGAAGAGCGTCACGAGCTCGACCCGCTCGGGCGACCAGAGGAGCGTCTCGGCCGACGTGCCGTCGACGGCGCCGCCGACGCCCTCCGAGGTCGCGATCAGCATCTTCCTGCGCGTCGCCGGTCTCGGGATCGCCGGTCACGAGCACGCCCGACTTCTCCGACGGGCACGGACTCGAGGATCACGACCGACGGCAGCACCCAGAGCGGCTCGTCGATGAGCGTCTGGCGCCACGAGAACGAGCGGTAGCTGAACGGCGAGGCCCAGACCTCCTTCAGCCCCTCGTAGATGTCGTCGAGCGACCTCAGGTTGAAGAGGTGAGGTTGAGCCCGGCGCCGTTGAAGTTGTCGAGGTCCTCGACGTTGGTGTCGCTGCGCACGAAGCAGCCGACGGTTTCGCGCTTGTCGGCGCCGGTGAGGAGCCCGACGCGGTCGAGCTCGGCGCGGATGCCGTCGCGCAGCTCGGGAGAGAGCGGCGCCTGCCGGATCGAGTGCCGGATGACCTCGAGCCGCGGCGCGATCCACGCCGACAGCTCGCGCTCGCTCTTCCCGGCGGCGATCAGCTCGCCGAAGAACGTCTCGTAGGTGCGCTCGACGAAGGCGGGCAGCGGCTCGCCGGCGGTGGCGATGCCGACGGCTCCGCAGCCTGTCGGGCACGGCGACCTTCGCGTGCTGGTAGTGGTCGTAGTAGGCGCCGAACGGCACGACGACGCCGCGCGCGACGCTGGTCCGGGAAGAGGTGCTTGAGCTCGCCGAGGAAGGCCGCCTTCGGGCCGCAGATCCGGCCCGAGTCGCTGCGCCGCACCTTGGTCAGATCGCGCGGCGCCTTGGTGGTCGACGTCGAGCTTGGCGCGATCGATGTGCAGCTTCGCCGCCGCCGTCGCCGAGGCTCCCGTCGGCGGTGCGCTTCTCGTTGCGCGTGTACTCGTCGTAGACGCGCGCGCTCCTCCGAGCGTCATGGCCGCCGCTTCCTTCAGGACGACGCGGCCGCGCGGCGTGGCGAGGAAGAAGACCTGCTGGCCGTCGTGCGACGCGCATCTGCCGGTAGGCGCCGGCCCGAGGACGACGTTCGGGATGCCGAGGGCGCGCGCCAGGAGCTGCACGTGCGACAGCACGTTGCCCTCGCCCTGGGTCAGGATGCCGGCCGCGGGCTCGAGGTCGGCGGGCGTCTCGGGCAGCGCCACGACCTCGTCGCGCGGTAGCTGCCATCGCGCGGCGCGACGCGGAGCGTGCCGACGGCGAGACCCGGGTTGAGCGCGCGCACGCCGGTGTCGACGGCGGTGCCGAAGAGATCGTGGCGCAGCGGGTTGCGGCCCGCGGCGAGGTCGTCGAGCCGGCGGGCCACGTCGGCGAAGACGAGGAGCGGCGAGCCGCGCAGCACGTCGTCGGCGATCGCCGCTCACCTGGGGCAGGAGGAAGGTCCACGGCGCCCACACCTCGGCGAAGGCCACGAGGGTGTTCTGCTGCGCCCACTCGACGACGCGCTCGACCCGCCGCATGCCGGCAGCGAGATCGGCCTGCGGCGAGCGACGTCGACGCCGGCGAGGTCGTCGATGGCGCGCGCCGCCTCGGCGCGCTCGCGCTCGCCGAGCAGCCCCGCGCCGTAGGCCGCCTCGGTGAGCGCCGCGAGCACCCGCAGGTGCTGCTTGCCGGTCGAGCTCTTCAGCCGCGAGCCACTCGCTGCCGCGCTGCTGGATCAGGGCGGCGGCCGTGATGGCCGACGTCGACGAGGCGGCGCGCATCGGCGGGCGAGGCCTTGCGGCGCGGCGACGGCGCGGCGCGCGCGTCGCCATGACGCCTGCGAGCGCCGGCCATCGCCTCGATCGGGTCGGCTCGCGGCGGTCGGAATCCTGGCCGACAGCTCGGCGGCGAGCGCCTTGTCGTCGAGCGCCGCGAGCTGCGGCGCGAGCACGCCCTCGTCGAGCGCCGTGAGCTTGTCGATCTCGGCCGATGAGCTCGTCGACCTGGGAGCGCACCGCGCCCGCCGGGAGCTTGTCGCGGTACGCCTGCGAGCTTCGGAATCAGCGCCGCCGAGAGCTGGTTGTGGGTCGCGTCGCGGCAGCGGCTTGAAGCGCGCGTCCGCCTGCTGGATGCGGATGGCGAGGGCGCGGACCTTCTGGATCTGGCCCTGGTCGTCGCGCACGAAGTAGCGGCGCTGCAGCTCGTAGGCGAGGAGGTAGTGTCGCGCGTCGTCGTAGTCGGGCTGCGCGAGATAGCGCTCGAAGAAGCGCGGCGCGGCGGCGGCCTCGTACTCGGCGCCGGCGAGGCCCGCCGAACGACGCGCATCTGCGGCGAGCTTGTGCTGTCGGGTTGGTCTCGGTGAAGTACTTCTCGAGGATGTAGCCGCGGACGAGATCGTGGTGATCGGAGAACGCGTCCCACTGATAGAGATCGCGCGAGAAGAGGTTGGCGATGTACATGCGCTGCGTGGCGAGCGCCTCGGCCCAGGGCGCGCGATAGGCGGAGCAGAAGAGCGCGGTCGCAGCCGCACGGGCTCGTCACGCTGGCTCGTCGACCTGCACCGGGCGCTTCTGCCCGTTCGCGACAGACGCAGTAGTTCTCGGTGTACGGACCCTTGATCTTCGCCGAGGCAGAGGGCGAAGTTCCGCCGCAGGTCGTCCTGCTGCGCCTTGGTCAGCGTCGGGCGGCCGGAAGCGCGTGCGCCGGCTGCGGCGAGCGCGAGCGCCACGCGATCCCCGCCACGAGCCACGATCCGGCCCACCGCTCCATCCGACTCCCAGGTCTTCGTCACGAGGGTCTCCCTTAGCCCACATCGCGGCTCAGGAGAACATCCGCGATGCATGAGCGGCGCCGCGCTCGCGTGGCCGTGCTGCTCGCGTGCGTCCTGCTGGCGACTCGTCGCGGTGCTCGTCGCGCGCCGGTGCCGGCCGCGGCGACGGCGCGCCGCGCGCCGACGCCGCCGGCGGCCGCGAGTGGCTCGCCTCGATCCGGCCGTCCGCCGAGCTGCAGGCATTCCTCGATCGCACCATCGACGACTTGCTCGCCCGCGACGCCCGCGCTGCGCGACGCCAAGGTGCGCGTCGCGCTCCTCGACCTCGCGCACGGCGAGCCGCCGCGGCTCGCGCACCACCACGGCGACGCGCCGATCTACCCGGCGAGCGTCGTCAAGTTCGTCTACCTGATGGCGGCCTACCGCTGGCAGGAGGAGGGCCGGCTCCGGATCGACGGCGACTTCGATCGCGAGCTCTCGGCGATGATCCGCGAGTCGAGCAACCAGGCGACGCAGAAGGTCTTCGCGCGCCTGACCGAGACGGAGCCCGGGCCCGAGCTGCCGCCCGAGGCCTACCGCGACTTCCGCGAGCGCCGGCTCGCCGTCAAGCGCTGGCTCGCGAGCCTCGGCATCGACGACCTGCACTGCGTGAACCCGACCTACGACGGCAACGGCGACCTCTTCGGCCGCGACGCGCAGTTCCTCCGCGACGCGAGCGTCGCGGGCGGCCTCGGACGCGGCGACGGCGCGGCCCGAACCGCCAGGCGATGACGGCGATCGGCACGGCCAAGCTGCTGGCGCTCCTCGCCACCGACCGCGCGCTCACGCCCGGACGACTCGGCCGACGGTGCGCCGGCGCATGCGGCGCGATCCCGAGCGAGCAGCCGCACCTCGCGCACCGCATCGCCGGCGGCGCGGCGCGCGTCGCCGGCCTCGAGGTCTACGCGAAGAGCGGCACCTGGGGGCCGATCTACGCCGACGCCGGCATCGTCCGCGCACGTCGCGTCGGGCCGCCAGTTCGTGCTCGTCGTCTTCACCGAGGCGAGCCCCGCCTACCGCGGCGACTTCATCGCGGACCTGACCGAGCGCTGCGCGGAGCACCTGCTCGCCGAGTGACCGGAGCCAACGGGCCCTTCCTGACCCGTTGCGTTTGCCGTGTCGGGGTCGTATCGGGCACACATCCACACCGCCTGAGGAGGGCAAGATGCGCGACTATCTCCAGTTCTACATCGACGGCGCCTGGGTCGATCCGCTCGACGACGCCAAGACCCTCGACGTCATCAACCCGGCCAACGAGGAGCCCTTCGCCCGCATCGCCATGGGCTCGCCGGCCGACGTCGACCGCGCCGTGAAGGCCGCGCAAGACGGCGTTCCCGGCCTTCTCGCAGACCACGAAGGAAGAGCGCGCTGGCGCTGCTCCGAAGCATCGTCGAGGTCTACAAGAGGCGCATGCCGAGATCGCCGACGACCATCACCGAGGAGATGGGCGCACCCACCTGGCTCGCGCAGGCGGCGCAGGCGCCGGCCGGGCTGGCCACATCTCGCCACGATCGCAGGCGCTTCGAGGCTTCGAGTTCGACGAGCAACGCGGCACGACCCTGATCGCGCACGAGGCCGATCGGCGTCTGCGGCTTCATCACGCCCTGGAACTGGCCGATCAACCAGATCGCCTGCAAGGTCGCGCCCGCGCTCGCCGCCGGCTGCACCATGGTGCTGAAGCCGTCGGAGATCGCCCCCCTCGACGCGCATGTCTTCGCGCGAGATCCTGCACGAGGCCGGCGTCCCCGCGGGCGTCTTCAACCTCGTCAATGGCGACGGGCCTGGCGTCGGCGCAGCGCCATCGCATCGCACCCGGACGTCGACATGGTGTCGTTCACCGGCTCCACCCGCGCCGGCATCGCTGGTCGCGAAGGCCGCCGCCGACACGGTCAAGCGCGTCCACCAGGAGCTCGGCGGCAAGTCGGCCAACATCGTCCTCGACGACGCCGACCTTGCCGCGGCGGTGTCGGCGGCGTGCGACGCGTGCTTATGAACTCGGGCCAGTCCTGCAACGCGCCGACGCGCATGCTCGTGCCGCGCGCCAACAGACGAGGCCGTCGCCGCTCGCGAAGGCGGCGGCCGAGGCCACCATGGTCGGCGACCCCAGACCAGGCCGACACCATCGGCCCGGTGGTCAGCAAGGCCCAGTTCGACAAGATCCAGCGCCTGATCGAGAACGGCATCGAGGAAGGCGCCAAGCTCGTCGCCGGCGGCCCCGGCGGCCCGAAGGCCTGGAACGCGGCTACTATGTGCAGCCCACGGTCTTCGCCGACGTCCGCAACGACATGACCATCGCCCGCGAGGAGATCTTCGGACCGGTGCTCGCGATCATCCCGTACGACAGCGAGGCCGAGGCCTCGAGATGGCCAACGACACCGTATACGGGCTCTCCGGCTACGTGTCAGCGGGCGACCCGAGCACGCCAGCAGGTCGCCGGCCAGCTTCGCACCGGCAACGTGCACCATCAACGGCGCCGGGCCCGACTTCGACGCGCCCTTCGGCGGCTACAAGCAGTCGGGCAACGGCCGCGAGTGGGGCGAGTTCGGCTTTCGCGAGTTTCTCGAGGTGAAGGCAGTCCTGGGGTACGACGCCGCCTGATCCGTCCGCCGACGTTGAGGCTCTCGGCGTACGCCTTCTCGATCGGCTTGCCGAGCTCGGTGCACTCGGCGTAGAGCGCATAGTATCAGTCCCCCGAGTCGCGACCTCGACGTCGCCCCGCGACGATCGCGTCCGCCTGGGATCGAACCGTGTGCTGCAGGATGGCCGTCAGGGCTGCGGCGGTCATGGACATCATGAGCACGCCGTTGGCCGCCTCGAGGGGGCCGAGAAGCTTCCACTCCTGCTTTCATGACGACGTCGCCGTAGCCCAGTGACGTGAAGTTGACCCCGGAATGGTAGATCGCCGCGTAGAGCTCCTCGAATTCGCCGAGCAGGACGAAGAGCCCGCCCCAGAGCGCGACCTGCACCAGGTTGGCGACCATCATCGCCAGCATGGTGACGACCAGCGGAACGATCGCCTCGAGCGATCCCGGCACGATGGGCGGAGCGAGAAGAGCGCCGTGCGCAATAGCGGACGCACCAGAACACGACTGCGACCTGCACGACGAGACAGAGCAGCATGACAGGCACGCCGACGAGGAAATTCTTGAGGGTCATTTCGATTCCTCCTGATGCAGGTGCAGTGCGGGAACTCCTCCAGGACGCTCGAAACGGCGGCGCTCGAGCAGCCGGATCGTGGCCCAGGCATACAGCGCGACACCCACGAAGAGGCAGGTGCGCATGATGGAGCCTTCGAGGAACCCCTTGCCGCTCGCGCTGTCCTCGATCGCCGGGCCGAGCAGCAGGAGGGCCGTGATGAGCGCGTTGGCCCAGAACGACGGCCGCATCGTGGTGGATCGGGAGCCGAACATCGCGGAGCCGGCCCAGAGACCGGCTGCCGTCAGCCACAGCACGAGCATCCAGAGGCTGGCCCACATCGACAGGCCGTACCACACCGCCGCGCCGATCACGGCTCCTGCCAGCGTCGAGCCGACCAGCTCGCTGCCGGCCGAGCGCGCGTCGGTTTCGCCGGCCTGCTGAGCAAGTGCGACCGTTTTCATGACCGCAGCCATGTAGAAGGACGGGTTGGAGAGCGCGAGGACGAAGACGGGCATCACGATCAGCGTCGCTCGAAGGGCGATCCAGGCCGCCTCGCGCGGTGTCGGCCGTATTGCGGCGGCGGACTCGGTGGCGAGTGCCGGCGGGTCGGGGAACAGCGCGTGGGAAACCGCGCTCACGAGCACGCCGACGGTGACGCCGACCGCGAGCGTGACGCTCAGCACGCCGACCAGTGCCTGCTCGGCGACGCCGGCCACCGGAATCAGCGTGAACGACAGAACCAGGACCGTGGTCAGCGGGTTGCCGCTGACCAGACCACGTGTAGAACGTCCCGTAGAGCACGACCGGCCGTCAGCAGCACGGCGGCAAAAGCGTAGTGCTCGAGCAGGGGAACCATCACGATCCCGGCCGCCACGAGTACCGCGAACAGCAGCGCGACGATGAGCCCTTTGACCAGCGGCAGCGAGGACCCGGTTTGCTCAGCACGAGCACCGACATCACGCACACGACGAACGGCGCGGTCAGGGCCAGCCCGTATGCGACGAGCGCGGCGAGGCCGAGCCCGATCGCCAGTCGCAGCGCCGCTTTGTCGCCCGGGCTCACGAGTTGCCTTCAGTAGAGGTAGGTCAGCCAGCTCGCGATACGGATGTAGATCGCGCCGAGGAAGTTCATCACCGGGTTCTCCCCGGCGTAGACGAGGACCTCGGCCTGACCGCCGACGCGCGCGCTTTTCAGTCGCGGGACTTCCTCGGGGTCGAACTCGATCGAGACGGGGATGCGCTGGGCCTGGCGCAGCCAGTCGCGATCGTTCTCGACCGTCGGCAGCGATCCGGACTGGGACTGCTGGCCGCTGTCGACGCCTCGGCCCACGCTGCGCACCCGGCCCTTGAGCACCTCGCCCGGCAGGACGTCGAGGACGATGGCAGCTTCGTCGCCGACATCGATGTGGCCGAGGTTGTTCTCCGTCATGTCGGCACTGATCCACAGGTCGTGCCCGGCAACCAGCGTCATCACCGGCGCGCCGGGCTGAACGAAATGGCCGATGTCGGTGCGCAGGTCCGTCACCGTGCCGCGTGCAGGAGCGACGACGCGGGTGTTCGAGAGGTCGAGTTCGGCCTTTTCGAGAGCCGCGCGGGCGCTCTGGATCTGGGCGTTCGCGTCGCCGGTTTCACCCGCCGCCTCCAGTGCCGCGCGCAGCTCGGCTTCGGCTCCGCGAACCTTGCTGCGCGCCTCCTCGCGTGTGGCCTGCGCGATCTCGAGGCGCCGCACCGAGATCGCACCGGGATCTTCCTTGTACAGCCTTTCCTGGCGGACGGCGTCGCTCTCGGCCATGTCGCGATTGGCTTCGGCCACCTTGAGCGCCGCACGTGCTCCCTCGACCCCGGCGTGGGCCTGCTTCGACGGAGTGGCGCGCCGTGGCGTAGGCTGCACGGGCGCTCTGCAGGGCGATCTCGTAGGGCTGAGGATCGATGTCGAAGAGGGCCTGCCCCGGCTGCACCTCGTCGTTGTCGCGGATGTGGACCTTCACGACCTTGCCCGCCACCTCGGCGGCGACCGGGACGACGAAGGCCTGGATGCGCGCCTGCGACGTGCACGGCGTGAGCCGGTCGCCGACGACGTAGAGGCCGAGGCTGGTCACGATCAGCATCGCGAGGACGGCGGCGCCCTTGCGGGTGCCGCTGCCAGGCGCTGGATCGGCAGGCGGAGGAGCGCGTCGAGTCCGTGTCGTTCTTCATGGCGAATCCGTCTGCGGGAGCGATTGGGAATCCTCGGTGGCGGCAGGGAGCGGAGCATCGAGCAGACGCTTCCAGTTGCTGCGCTCGCCCATCGTGTCACGGGTCGCGTCGTCCACGATGGGCCTCGTGCGGCCCGCCTGCCAGCCACCGCCCATCGCCTTGTAGAGGGCGATCAGGTTCTGCGCGACGCCGCCTCTCGTGATCACGAGGCGCTCCTGCTGGCTGAAGAGTGCACGCTGCGAGTCCAGGACTCTCTGGAAGTCGACGAGGCCCTCGCGGTACTGCACGTCGGCGATGTCGAGGGAGCGGCGCGCGGCCTGCACCGATTCCTCGAGGATCGCGACCTGGGCGCGAAGCTGCGCGAAGCCGATCGCCGCATCGTCCAGCTCCCTGGCGGCGCGCAGCACGGTGTCCTGGTACTGCTCGAAGAGTTGCTGGAAGCGGGCGTCCTGCACCAGCACCTGGTTCTTCAACCGGCCCCAATCGAAGATGTTCCACACCAGCACGGGACCGAGTCCATAGTCGAGAGTCCTCGGCGAGCCCGTCATCGAGGTCGCCGAAAGGACCAGCGAGCCGGTCAGCGCGATGGCAGGGTAGAGCTCCGACTCGCTCACCCCGATGCGGGCCGACTGCGCGGCCATCTGCAGCTCGGCGGCGCGCACGTCGGGCCGGCGGCGCAAGAGATCGGCGGGCACGTCGGCGAGGATCCCGAGGTCTGCTTCGGGAATGCGCTCGCGCCCGGCCTCCATCTCCGGCAGCGGGCCGGGCGGCCTGGCCGAGTAGGACGCCGAGCGCGTTCTGGGTCTGGCGCAGACTGCCCTCCAGTTCGGGGATCGTCGCCAGCGTGCTCAGGTAGAGCGTGCGGGCCTGCTGCACGTCGAGCTCGGATTCGTTGCCGCTGCGGAACAGGCGCTCGGTGATCTCGAGGCTGCGCTTCTGCAGCGCGGCGTTCTCGTGCGCGATCCGCAGCCTCAGCTCGATGGTGCGAATCGCGGAGTAGAAGCTCGCGGCCTGCGCCGCGACGAGCACCTGGATGTCGTCGTACTGGGCGATGCTCGCGAAATAGCCGGCGTCCGCCGACTCGATGCCGCGCCGGAACTTGCCCCAGAAGTCCAGCTCCCAGCCGACGTCGAGCCCGATACCAGCGGTCCAGAAATCGAAGTCGCGGCCGTCGCTCCGCTCCTTCCCGACTCGCAGCGCATTGGCATTGAGCCTGCTGCAGTTGAGGGTAGAGGCCGCTGCCGGCGATACCGAGCTGGGCGCGCGCCTCGAGGATGCGCATGCCCGCCGTGCGCACGCCGGGATTGAGGCGCTGGGCTTCCTCGACCAGCCTCTCGAGAACCGGGTCGTCGAAGTTGCGCCACCACTCGTCGCCCTGCATCCGTTCCGGAGGTTGTCCTTCCTCCTGTGCCGCCTGCAGCGCATCGCTGGACCAGCCGTCGAGCCAGGGCACGCCCGGAGGCTCGAAGTCGGGACCGACCATCATGCACGAAGTCACGAAAACCGGAGCGAGCAGGACGAGCGCCCGGATCGGGGACCGCTTCGGCGAGACAGCCGGCATCGCTTCAGTCGGCCGAGGGAGGTCCGGCTTCCAGCCCCGTTCGCGGCGCAACCGGGTTCGTCGCGACCCAGCCCATCAAGATCTGGTAGCCGAGCGCCAGCAGCGTCGCGCCGACGAACATTCCGAGGATGCCTGCGGCCGCCATGCCACCGAGAGCGCCGAGAAGAATCACCGGCATCGGCGCGTCCACCCCGCGGCCGAGCATCAGGGGCTTGAGCACGTTGTCGGCCAGGCCCGCGACAAAAAGGAGGACCGTGTAGAGGACAGCCGCGCCGGTTGCGTAGGTGCCGCTCGACCAGATGTATACGATGGCCGGCAGCGTGACGATCACCGCCGGCACCTGGGCAATGCCGAGCACGAGGACGATGACCGCCAGCACGCCCGCCCAGGGCACGCCGGCGATGAGCAGGCAGATGCCGACGATGATGGCCTGGATGAAGGCGACGCCGAGTACGCCCTTGGCGACCGCACGGATGGTCGCCGTGGACAGATCCACGAACTGCACTCCGCGCGACCCATCGGCGACTCTCTCGAAGATCGAACGGATTCCGCGGGCGCCGGAATCGCCGAAGGCCATCATGATGCCGGCGATGACGAGGGAGGCCACGAACAGCAGCAGTCCACCGCCGATGCTGGCCACGAAGCCCAGCGCCGCCTTGGCAAGGTTGCCGATCTTCGGCTGCATGCTCTGCACCAGTGCCGGAAGATCGGTGTGGGCCTTGGTCCAGAAGGCATGCACCTTCTCCCCGACCAGCGGCCAGTCGGCGACGCTTTCTCGCGGAGGAGGCACCTGAAGGGTGTTGTTCTGCACGTCGTTGATGAGGCCGCGCACCGAGTCGCCGAGCGAGCTCATCAGCGCGGCGGTCGGTACCACGACGATCACGATTCCCAGCAGCACCAGCAGCGTCGCCGCAAGTCCCTGACGGCCACCCAGCTTTGCGGCCACCGACTGATGCAGGGGATAGAGACAGACGGCCAGGATCAGAGCCCAGACCATGAGGTGCAGGAACGGAGAAAACACCTGAAAGCAGAGCATGACCATGGCCAGAATCAGGCCGGCGCGAATCAGGACATCCAGAAGTCGCGCGGCTAGCCGCTGCTCGAACTCGGGATCGAAACTGTCGTGTGTACTCATGGGGCGTCCCTCCGACGGATGGCGGTGCAGCAGGAGCGCGGGCGTGTTCGTGCTCTCAGATCAACTCGACAGGCTCCCCGTGACACAGCGCGGGAACGGCCTGATCGGAGCGACCCTGGTCGACGCGCGACGCGACGCTATGCGCCCCCGGAGACGATTGTCAAGGCAAAACACGGGCATTGACGACCATCGGGGCGCCCGGCTAGCTCAGCCGATGCCCGACACGCTTCGCATCGGCCGCACGGTCGCCGAATCGACGCCCGCCTTCGATCCCCTGCCGCGCCCGCCCGAGGGCGCGCCGAACGTCGTGGTCGATCGTCCTCGACGACCTGGGCTTCGCGCAGCTCGGCTGCTTCGGCGGCGACGTCGATACGCCGGCGATCGACGGCCTGGCGGCAGGCGGCCTGCGCTACCGGAGCTTCCACGTCACCGCGCTGTGCTCGCCGACGCGCGCCTGCGTGCTCACCGGACGCAACCACCACGCGGTCGGCATGGGCTTCCTCACCGACATCCCGATCGGCTTCCCGGGCTACAACGGCCGCATCCCGCGCTCGGCGGCAACCTTGCCGCGCATCCTGCGAGACGCCGGCTACTCGCACCTTCGCGGTCGGCAAGTGGCACCTGGTACCGCGCTGGGAGCAGTCGGCGTCGGGACCGTTCGACCGCTGGCCGCTCGGCCTCGGCTTCGAGCGCTACTACGGGTTCCTGAACGGCGACACCAACCAGTGGACGCCCGAGCTGGTGAGCGACAACGGCTTCGTCGACCCGCCCGCGACACCCGAGCAGGGCTATCACCTCACCGAGGATCTCGCCGATCGCGCCATGCGACTGGTGCTCGACCAGCAGCAGGCGACGCCCGGCAAGCCCTTCTTCCTCTACTTCGCGCCGGGCGCGATGCACGCGCCGCACCAGGCGCCGGCCGAATGGATCGACGCGCTTCCGCGGCCGCTACGACGGCGGCTGGGAGGCGTTCCGCGCCGCGACCTTCGCGCGCCAGCAGGAGCTCGGCATCGTGCGTCCGGGCGCGCCGTTGCCCGAGCATCCACCCTGGATCCCGAAGTGGCGCGATCTCCCCGAGGCCGAGCGCCGGCTCTACGCGCGCATGATGGAGGTGTACGCCGGCTTCCTGGCGCACACCGATCACCAGATCGGTCGCCTCCTCGACTTCCTGCGAGCGCGCGCGCTGCTCGACGACACGTTGGTGCTGCTGCTCTCGGACAACGGCGCGAGCGCCGAGGGCGGTCCGGGCGGCTCGCACAACGAGCACCGCTTCACGCACGACCTGGCTCGACGATCCGGCGGAGCTGCTGGCGCGCGCCGGCGAGCTCGGCGGACACCGCGCCTACAACCACTACGCGTGGGGCTGGGCGTGGGCCGGCAACACGCCCTTCCGCCTGTGGAAGCGCTTCGCCTGGCTGGGCGGCGTGCGCACGCCGCTGATCGCACACTGGCCGAAGGGCATCGCCGCGCGCGGCGAGGTGCGCGGCCAGTTCTGCCACGCCATCGACCTGATGCCGACCGTGCTCGACGCCGTCGGCATCGAGGCGCCGGCGGCGGTCGACGGCGTGCGGCAGCAGCCGATCGACGGCGCGTCGCTCAGGCCACCTTCGCCGACGCGAGCGCGCCGGATCCGCGCCGGACGCAGTACTTCGAGATGCTGGGCAGCCGGGCGCTCTGGCACGACGGCTGGAAGGTCACCACCGACCACGTCGGCCAGCAGCTCACCGTCGAGCGCGAACAGGTCGCCGGTAGCCACGACTTCGAACAGGACCACTGGGCGCTCTTCCGGCTCGACGACGATCCCGCCGAGGCGAACGACGTCGGCGCCGAGCACCCCGAGGTGCTGCGCAGGCTCGTCGACATGTGGTGGGTCGAAGCGGGGCGCAACCAGGTGTTGCCGCTCGAGGACAGCTTCATCGGCCGCGCGGGCGCGCTCGAGCCATCGCCGTGGGGCTTCCGCGGCAGTGCCGACCTCGCGCCCGGCGGCGGGCCGGTGTGCGAGACGCTCCTGCCGCCGATGGGCGGCGGCTTTCGCCTGGTCGCGGAGATCGTCGTACCGGACGGCGGCGCGAGCGGCGTGGTCACGGCGCTCGGCGACTGGCACAACGGCTGGGCCACCTATCTCGTCGCCGGTCGCCCGACCGTCGCGATCAGCCTGTTCGGCGACGTGGTGCGGCTCGCCGGCGGCGAGCCCCTCGCGCCGGGCCGGCGGCGCATCGAGGTCCTCTATCGGCGCACCGCCGGCGGCGGCGGACCCATCGCCCTCTGCGTCGACGGCACGGTCGTCGCGCGCGCCACGTTCGCCACCGACCTGCCCTTCCGCTGGCAGATCGGCGGCGCGGGGCTGCTCGTCGGTCGCGACCGCGGCTTCCCGGTGATGCGACGACTATCAGCCGCCGGCGCCGTTCACGGGACAGATCGACAAGGTGATCCTCGACGCGCTCCTGCTGCTGCCGCGTGACGTGCAGGCCGAGATCGAGGCCCTGCTACGCCACGAGTGAGGCTCTCCCCACGATGTGACGCTCCGGGTCGCGCGCGCAGCACCGGCCGTTACGGCTGCAGGCCGGGTCGTGGTAGTCACGACGCGCGAGACGTCACGCGATGCGCTGCCCCCCCTGCGGCCAGAGAATCCTCCCGGGGCGAAGTTCTGCTCCGAGTGCGGTGCCACGCTCGCGCCGAGTACGGGACCGGCGACTCCGGAGGGCGAGCGCCGGCAGCTGACGGTACTCTTCTGCGATCTCGTCGGCTCGACGCCGCTCTCGCAACAGCTCGACGCCGAAGACTGGCGCGACGATCGTGACGCAGTACCAGCAAACCGTCGGAGCGGCAGTCACCCGCTTCGGCGGCCATGTAGCGCACTACCTGGGCGACGGCCTGCTCGTCTACTTCGGATGGCCATCGGCTCGTGAGGATGATCCCGAGCGCGCGATCCGTGGAGGGCTTGCGATTCTCGACGCGATGGCGCCGCTGAACGCGCAGCTCGCCGCGAGCAGCGGCACGCACCTCGCGGTGCGGATCGGGATGCACACGGGGCCGGTGGTGATCGCCGCCGGGGGCGAGGTGTTCGGCGAGACGCCGAACGTCGCAGCGCGCGTGCAGGGCGCGGCCGCGCCCGACACTGTGGTGATCTCCGCCGCAACCCAACGGCTGGTCGCCGGCATGTTCGTGGTCGAGGACCGTGGGCCGCAGGAGCTCAAGGGCGTGCGTGAGCCGGTGACGCTCTACCGGGTCCTGCAGCCGAGCGGCGTACGGAGCCGCCTCGACGTCGTAGCGGGACGTCTCACGCGCTTCGTCGGCCGCGACATGGAGATCGGGACGCTCCTCGACCGCTGGAGCGGGCGCGGGACGGCGATGGGCAACTGTCGTCGTCCTCGGCGAAGCGGGAGTCGGCAAGTCGCGCTTCGTCTACCAGCTGCACGAGCACCTGGAGTGGTGCCCCACACCTGGCTCGAGTGCGGCGCGACGCCATACACCGAAGGCACGCCGTTCCATCCGATCATCGCGCTGGTGCCGCAGGGGCTGGGGTTGCCCCCGGGGTCACCGCCGCCGAGCAGCTCGGCAAGCTGGAGGTCCGACTCGGCGCGCTCGCCTCGACGGAGACCGTGGCCCTGCTCGCCGACTTTTCAGCCTGCCGCCGCCGACGAAGCTGCGGCTAGTCCCGAGCTGCAGCGGCGGAAGACGATGGATCTCTTGGTGCAGTGGACCCTGTCCGTGAGCGCGGCGCAGCCGCTGTCCTGGTCGTGGAGGATCTGCACTGGTGCGACGTGTCGACGCTGGAAGTTGCTGGGGCACCTGATCGCACAGAGCCCAGAGGCGCGCGTGCTGCTCGTCGTCACCGCGCGCCCGGAGTTCACGCCGCCGTGGCTGGCGCGTTCCAACCTGACTACCGTACAGCTCGCCCGGCTCACCAAGGGCCAGGCGCGCGATATGATCGCGACGCTCGCAGGGACCGATCTCCCCGCCGTCACCCTCGATGCGCTCGTGGAGCGCGCCGACGGCGTGCCGCTCTACGTCGAGGAGCTGACCAAGGCCGTGATGGAGCCGGGTGGGGCACGCGGTGTGGAGCGATCCCCGCCAGCCTTGCCGACTCGCTGATGGCGCGGCTCGATCGGCTGTCGACAGCGAAGGACGTGGCGCAGCGAGCGGCGGTGCTGGGACGGGAGTTCGGCTATCCGCTGCTGGCGGCGATGGTGGAGCATGGACGAGGCCGCGCTCCGCCACGGCCTCGGGCGCCTGGTCGACGCCGAGATCCTTTTCGCGCGCGGCGAGCCGCCCGCGGCGACGTACACGTTCAAGCACGCGCTCATCCAGGAGACGGCGTACCAGTCGCTGCTCAAGCGCACGCGCCAGCAACTGCACGCGCGCGTCGCGGAGGCGTTGGAAGAGCACTTCCCCGAACGCGTCGTGGCCGAGCCCGAGGTGATCGCGCGACACTGTGACGCAGGCGGGGCTGGCCGCGCAAGCGATCACGCACTACCAGTGGGCCGGCGAGCGCGCCACAGAGCGCTCGGCGAACGAGGAGGCCGTCGGCCATCTGCGGCGCGCCCTCGACTTGGTCGGGACGCTGCCGGAGACGCGCGAGCGTCATCAGCTGGAGCTCGGGCTGCGGATGGCGATCGGGGCGCCGCTCGCCGTCGTGCGCGGTTGGTCGCACCCGGAGTTCGAGCGGACGTACACGCGCGCGCGCGAGTTGACATCCCAGATCGGCGAGTCACCCGAGCTCGCCGGGAGTGCTCGTGGGAGTGGCGGCGGCCTATCAGGCGACGGGCGACCTCGCGACCGCGGAACAGGTCGCGCGACAGGCCTTGTCAGCCGCCAAGCGCACGGGCGACACGTTCGACCTCCTCTCTGCTCACCACGTGGTCGGCGTACCGTTGCTCTACCAGGGCCAGTTCTCACGGGCCCTGCAGCATTTCGAGCGGAGCCATCGCATCGTACAATCCCGGCACGCATGGGTTTCTGGCGTATGCGGCTGGCACTCGATCGCGGCACCTGTCGCCTCACACGTACCAGGCGTCTGGTGTCACGTGTACCTCGGCCATCCCGACCGGGCGCTGGCGCTGAGCGAGGTGGCGGTCGAGCTCGCGCAGCGCGTGCAGCATCCGGCAACTCTGGCAATCGTTCTCTCCTTCGCTGGAGTCGTCGATCTCGAGCGCGGCGAGTTCGACCGGGTACGGAACGTGCCGAGGAGATCGTGGATCTCTGCGGACGGCTCGGGTTTCCCTTGTACCTGGGACTGGGGCGGGTTTTGCGAGGCAGGGCGCACGTCGAATCGGGAGAGGGCGAGGCGGGCGTCGCGGAGATGCAGCAAGCGAATGAGCGAGCTGGCCGCGATCGGAAGCGGCATCGGAGCACCCGCGCTCCTCTGGGCCCTCGCCGACAGCCTCCGCACGGTCGGGCGCCACGACGAGGCCCGCGAGCGCACTCGGACTCGGCGTTGCCCGCGCCGAGCAACAGGGCCAGCACTACTATGATGCCGACCTCTACCGCCTGCGGGGCGAGATTCTCGTCGAGAAGGACGGCAATGCGATCGAGGAGGCGGAGGCGCT
>CAWJUT010000024.1:0-333869 GCA_963846105.1 uncultured delta proteobacterium | reverse complement strand
CGAACGTGCGATTCTCGGCCGCTGTATCGCCCGCCTGCCTCTCCTCTTCGCAGCTGAACCGCGCCATGGGCTCGAGTTCTCGCCCGCCGCGATTCGCACGTGGGTCACAGCAGCTCGCCGCGCTTGTCGCCGCCTGTCTTCGAGCCGGGCGCACGCGCGCCGAGATTGACGCCGTGCTCGCCCCTTCGCTCCCGTCGCCCGCCGTGCCTGCGGGGGCAACTCCGGCGCCCCTGGCGCCGACCCTCCGCAGCTACTACGAGACGTGGATCGCGGAGCAGACGCCACGCATCCGGCCGGCGCTGCTGCGGGAGTACACGCGGCATTTCACGTCGTACATCCTGCCCACTCTCGGCGATCTCCCCCTGACGGCGCTCCGTCCGAAAGACGTGCGGGGGCTGCAAGCCGAGCTGCTGGCGCGCGAGCACGCGCCGCGAAAAGGCTACGAGACCTCGGGGACGCGGCTCTCGGTCAAGACGGTCCGGAACGCGCTGGCCGGGAGCTTCCGCGCCCTCTGGCGTCAGGTGCGCGCGGACGAGCCCGAGACGGTCGACCTTTTCGTCGGACTTACCTGGCCGCAGTGGGACCCGCCGGAAGCCGATCCGCTCACGCCCGACGACATGCGGCGCATCCTCGGCTGGTTCCGCACGCATCGCTTTGGCTTCGCCCCACTGCTGGGCTCCATGGGTGTGCGGCGCCTCCTGCACCCGCCCTTTCACGCCTACGTGCTCGCCCTCTTCACGACCGGCCTCCGGCCGTCCGAGGCATCGGGCTTGCAGTGGCAGGACATCGACCTCGCGCAGGGCCTCCTCTACGTCCGCCGATCGTTCCACCGATATACCTACGGCGCGCCCAAGACCCGGAGCGCCCGCCGCACCGTCGAGCTACTCGCGGAGACCGTCCGCGTGCTGCGAGACCTTCAACCGCTCCATGTCGCACCTGAGACACCCGTCTTCATGAGTACACTCGGCGGCCCGATCGACCCCAAGCGGTTCGGCGCGCTGTGGGGCACCGCCTTGCGGGCCTGCGGTATCCGCGCGCGGGGCCTCTACGCGACGAAGGACACGTTCGTCTCGTTAGCGCTCCGCGTGCGCGGTCCGCTGTGGGTGGAACGGCAGACCGGCGTCGCCTATGCGACGCTCCGGAAGCACTACGCGAAGTGGATGCCGCAGGAGGATGACCGGGCCGAACTCGCACGCCTCTCGGCTGCGTTTGGCGTGTCGCGCGGCTCCGAAAGGACCGAATTGTCCCCCCACAAGACGGGCCGGGGGGACAATATGCACCAAGTACGTGAAAACGCCGCGATCAACGAATGCCGGGGGCGGGACTCGAACCCGCACGGGGTTGCCCCCACGGAGTTTTAAGCCCCGTGTGTCTACCTGGTTCCACCACCCCGGCGTCGAGAACGCCGCGCCCCGAGTACCAGAGTCCCGGACAGGACTGACGTTGCTTCGAGGGTCGCGATCGTGCAGATCGAAGGCGGCGAGCGGATTCGAACCGCTGCATCGAGGTTTTGCAGACCTCTCCCTTAGCCACTTGGGTACGCCGCCGCAGCTCTGGAGTTCGTACCACACGGCGCGCGGCACCAGCAAGTTAGCCTTGATGTGACGAAAAATCGAGGGCGCGCGCGACGCGCAGAAGCATGAGAAGGCCCTCCGTTGTGGTAGAAGCGGTGTTGCGAGCAACCGAATCCACCAACAACGAAAGGCCATTCCCAATGCGGCGAAGAAAAGCGGATTTGCGGGGGCGGGTCAACGGGAATCTGGCGCTGCGATTCGAGCACGACGGGCTGACCTCCTACGCCGGGCTGGAGTTCGTGCGGCGGTATCTTCGGCGCGATCGGCGTCGGTGCGCTGCTGCGGCGCGAGCTGGCGACGGCGCTGCCCCGCACCGACTTCGGCGTGCTCGGGATGGTGCTCGTGGTCCTCGCGCTGCTGATCAGCGGCGGGCGCCGCCTGCGCCACCTGCGCTACCTCGACCGGCGATCCGCTCGTGCTGCGCCTCTGCGGGCTGACGCAGCTGCCGACGCCGCGGACGGTCGGGCGGTGGCTGGCGGCGTTCCGCGCGCGGCATCTGCCCGCGCTGCAGCGGGTCAACGCGCTCATCGCGGCGCGGGCGATCCGCCACGCCGGGCTGCGGCGGCTGACGATCGACGTCGACGGCTCGGTGGTCTCGACGGGGCTGCAGGTCGCAGTGGGCGCAGCGGGGCTTCAATCCGCATCACCGCAAGGTGCCGAGCTACTACCCGATCACGGCCTACGAGGCGCAGAGCGGGCAGGTCCTGCGGGTGCAGAATCGGCCCGGCAACGTCCACGACGGCAAGGCCGCCGCGGCGCTTCCTGCGCGATCTCTTCGCGCAGCTCGCGGGCGACGCTCGGCGGCGGGCTACGCGCTCGAATTCCGCATGGATGGCGCCTTTTTCCGGCGCGACGTCCTCGAGCTGCTGGAGCGCCACGGGGCCGAGTACGCGATCAAGGTGCCCTTCTACCCGTGGGTCGGGCTCAAGGCGCGGGTGCAGGCAGACGCGGACGCTGGACGCGGGTCGACGCGACGGTGAGCTGCGCCGAGCACGAGGTCGAGGTGGCGCAGTGGGGGCGGCGCTTCCGCGTCGTGGTCTACCGCCGCCGGGTCGCGCACGAGACCGCGAAGAACTTCCAGCTCGATCTCTTCGATCCCGAGCGACGGGCACTACGAGTACAGCGCGGTCGTGACGAACAAGACGCTCGGCGGGCCGGCGCTGTGGGCCTTCATGTGCGGGCCGCGGCATCCACGAGAAGGTGTACGGCGAGCTCAAGAGCGGCTTCGCCTTCGCCTGCGTGCCGACGATGCAGTACGCGGCGAACAGCGCCTGGCAGCTGCCTGAGCGTGCTCGCCTTCAACCTCATGCGCGGCTTCCAGCTCGCGACGACGGCCCAGCGCCGCGCGGCCACCCGCAAGCGGCGCAGCCGTCTTCCGCTTCGAGACGATCCACACGCTGCGCTCGCTCTGCCTCCAGCGCGCCGGGGTGATCGTCCAGCCCCGACGGCTACGCCACCCTCGACGTCGGCCCCGCGCCCGCCGTCGCCGAGCGCTTCAAGCGCCTCGACCGCCTCTTGAAGCGGCGTAGTTTTTGTCACATCGAGGCTAGCATTCGCCGCCCGACGTGGACGCGCGTGCGCACGCATCGCCGCCGCCACCTCCATTGCCCCGCCGCCGCGAAGGCCTTAGAATCCCCATCGTGATCGGCTGCTTGCGCTTGCTGTTGCTCGTCGCGGTCGCCCTGCTGTCCCACCCCGGCGTCGCGCGTGCCGAGATCTATCGCTGGACTGACACTGCAGGCATCGTGCACTACGACGACGACATCGCACGCGTACCGGAATCGGAACGGGGTACCGCACGCGTGTTTCAGAGCAAGATCGTCGTTCGCAACCTTCCGCCCGTGACCGGTCCGACGCAGGCGGGGCTCGCCGGCTCGCTGGCACGCGAGCTCGGGCTGCAAGCCACCGACCTCCAGGACCCCGTTTCCGTGCTCCAGGTCGTCGGAATCTATCCCGCGACCGGCTGGCATCCTGGCGTGTCACTCACGCCCGCGGTCGTGCAGGAGGTCGTGACAGCTACGCGAGCTGCCGCCCGGGCCCGCCGGCTCACATCATCCGAACGCGCCGCTGAAGCTGCGGTGCTGCGAATCGCGGCCGGGCTCGGCGTCGCTGGACCGCCCGGCGGCCGCGCCGCCCGATCCACCCCCTCCGCCCGCCCCGCCGGCCATCGTGATCGCTCCCAACATCGTGGTCGAAGCGCCGCCCCAGGTCGTGGTCGTCGAGCGCGTCGAGCACCATGCCGTACCGGTGCTTTCAGGGTACCCGACCTTCGGGTTCGGCATCCCGTTCGCGCCGATCCCTGGCCAACCGATATCGAGCCGCGTCCCCGAGCGGATCACGCCGCTCTTCAATCCGGCGGGTCGGCTGCACGGTTCAGCCGTCACGCCGCTCGGCTCCTCGTCGTTCACCCGCCCGTTCGCGTTCTGAGGACCGCGCGCAGACGCCGCTCCTCCCCGTCACGATTCGACACCACCGAGCAGCGCGCGAGCGCACTGGCTTTCGCCCCGTACCTCGGTTATTCCACCGTGGTCCCCGGAGTCGTCGAACCACGGCGAGGCGCGCGTCGTCATCGCTGCGCTCACCGACCAAAGGAGCCCTCCCATGAAGCTCGATACCACGATTGCCCCTGTCGCCCTCTCCGCGATCGCGCCGCTCGCCCGCGCCGCCGAGGGTATCGGTTTCGACGCGATCTGGACCGCCGAGACCAGTCACGACCCGTATCTTCCACTCACCCTCGTGGCCGAGCACACCAGCCGCATCAAGTTCGGGACGTCGATCGCCGTCGCCTTTCCACGCAGCCCGCTGGTGCACGCGCAGATCGCCTGGGACCTTCAAGCGCAATCGAATGGGCGCTTCATCCTCGGACTGGGCACGCAAGTGAAGGGCCACAACGAGCGCCGCTTCGGTATCCCCTGGGAGGCGCCCGGACCCCGGCTACGCGAGATGATCCTCGCGATCCGCGCCATCTGGGATTGCTGGCAGAACGGTACGCGGCCGAGCTTTCAGGGTGAGCTACTACCAGTTCACGCTCATGACCCCGTTCTTCAATCCGGGACCGATCGCGCATCCGAACATTCCGATCTACATCGCCGGCGTGAACCCCTACATGTTGCGCCTCGCGGGCGAGCTCTGCGACGGCTTCCACGTCCATCCCCTGCACTCCATCCAGTACCTCAAGGAGTGTCTCTTGCCCGAGGTCGGGGAGGGGCTCGCGAAGAGCGGCCGGTCGCGCGCGGATCTCACGCTGTCGACCAGCGCCTTCGTCATCACCGGAGCGAACGCCGCGGAGATCGAGCGCGCCAAGGACCCCGTGCGCATGCAGCTCGCTTTCTACGCTTCGACCCGCACCTACATCCGCATGCTCGAGACGCACGGCTGGGGGGACGTCTGCACGCGCCTCAACGAGAAGGTGGCCAAGGGCGATTGGAGCGGAATGGCGAGCGAGATCACCGACGAGATGCTCGAGGTCTTCGCCGTCACCGCACCGTACGACGAGATCGCCGCCAAGGTGCAAGCGAAGTACGCGGGCATCATCGATCGCGTGGCCCTCTACCTTCCCTACCGGGGAACGGCCGACGACAAGCAGTGGGGGCCGATCGTCCGCGCGTTTTCCTGAGTCGCACCGGTCGATGCTCGGGCGTGGCAAGGGCGCCGGAACGCGCGTGCGTTTCTCGACCGATGGCGGACGGCGCGTCGTCACCGTCGAGGGCGGCGACCTGCCGGAGGTCGAGCGGCGTCGGTTGCGTCGGCTCTTGCGACCGCTGCCGATAGCCACCGGGACCGTGGTGGTACGCCGCGACTGGAGCGGGCGGCGGCGGGTCGCCTTCAGCCGTGAGATCCCCGAGCAGGTGCGGCAGACCATCCGCAACATCCTCGGCAACCTGTCGCGACTCGGCGCACCCTGACACACGAGTGTGCCATACCCGCCGTGAAGCCTCGGCCCTGCGGCACATGTACGGGCTTTCTCTCACCCCGTGCATGGCATGGAACTTCGCTCTGAACCTGAGGCATGTCCGGCCCCTCTCTCGCCGACGCCATAGCACTCGCGCCACGGCAGCCGCCGGCGCCCTCCCGCCAGTTCCGCTCGTCGCCAGCGCCGTTCTCATCGTCGCCGCCGTGGCCACCGATACCTCTGCGCTTGGCGCCGCCGCCGGACTCACCGGTCTCGTCGCAGCGCTGCTGCTGCTCGCACACGTTCTGCGGCGCGCCATCGCCCGCGACGCACGCACAGCTCGCCCGGTACCGGCACGACCTTCACGGCTGCACCTTCCGGATCGACCGACTGGCGCGGCGCCGCATGCGCGTGAAGCCCGCCCCGTGCCAGCCAGCTCAATGCCCACCTTCCACTGAGGCCTGCGGTCGCCGCCGCCCGCTCGGCGTGCGCTCGAGCAGAACGCGCGCGCGCCGGAATACCGCCGCGAGCATGGGGCGCGAAAGACGGCCGGTCTGCGTGTTCTGCCGGCTGGGATGAAACGACGCCAGGATGGTGACGTCCCCGATGCGCGCCTCGGCACCGTGCGCGAAGCGTGGAAGCGGCCTCGGCAACTGGACGCCACGCGCGCGTTCGGCCGCCAGCACGGCCGCGAACGCCACCCGGCCGAGCGCGACGATCACGCGCACCCGACCGAGCAGCCCCCGCTCGCGGACCAGGTAGGGAAGGCACGCCCGCAGCTCGGTGACGGTCGGTCGATTGTCGGGAGGCGCACAGCGTGCCGCAGCGGTCACGTAGGCGTCGCGCAGCACCAGACCATCGTCGCGCGCGACGGAGTCGGGCTGGCTCGCGAACCCGGCGCCGTGCATGGCCCGGAAGAGCCACGTCCCGCTCTGATCGCCGGTGAACATCCGGCCGGTGCGATTGCCGCCGTGCGCGGCCGGCGCCAGACCGACGATCAGCAGCCGGGCACGCCGGTCACCGAATCCCGGCAACGGTCGGCCCCAATAGGTCTCGGACCGGTACTGGCGGCGCTTGACGCGAGCGATCGCCTCCCGGTGCGTCACCAGACGCGGGCAGCGCCGGCACGCGACGATCTGCCGATTGAGGGCGGCGAGATCCGCCGGGGCCCGCACCGGTTGCATTGGCTGCGGCGTCAAGCGACATCCTCCGGTGAAAGGAGTGCCCCATGGAGATCAACGGCGTCGCGCACGTCATGCTGACCGTCAGCGACTTCGAGGCCTGCCTGCCCTTCTACGAGAAGTTGCTCCCGTTTTTCGGCCTGCGTCCGGTCTTCCAGACCGACGGCTACTTCTACTGCGTCGGCGGGCGCACGGCGGTCGGCATCGTACGCGGCAGCGACCGCCATCGCGAGGAGCGCTTCGTGCAGGAACGGATCGGACTCCATCATGTGTGCTTCCGTGCACGTGAGCGCACCGACGTCGACGAGCTCTACGTCTTCCTGGGCACGATCGGCGCGAAGATCGTCCATCCGCCCGAGGACGGCGCGTGGGCGCCGGGCTACTATTCGGTGCTCTTCGAAGACCCCGACGGGATTCGCCTGGAGCTCAACCACGTACCCGGCAGGGGGCTGCTCACGGAGAGCGCGAAACCCTGACGGCCCCTCCACGCTCGATCATTGGCGGGCCCACTCGGCAAGGCGGCCGTGTGCGGTGCGGGCATGCTCCCACAACAGATCGATGGCGCGATCCGGATCCCATCGTCCGGCCATCTCACCGGGCAGCATGCGCGTCTTGCGCGGCCGCTCGATGAGGCTGACCTCCAGGAAGGGGTACATCGCCATCCACTCCGTCACTTGCGAGTCCGAGAAGTAGGGCAACGCGTTGGCCCCCGCACGCTGATCGGTGCCACGCTGGCTCAGGATCGCGAGCTTGCTGCGCCGGACGTCGCGTGCCGTCCGATGGTAGTCGAGGATCTCCTGCACAGCGGCACGGACGTCCACACCCACCTGGCCGTTACCGAACGCGAGCGCCCCGATCGTCGTCTCCGCGTCACCCAGGCGACGCTCGTACAGGACGAGTGGCACGGAGAGCTGGGCCGCGTCGTTGACGCTCGCGAGCGCCGCCGCCGCGGCCCCGGCAGCACGTCGGGCATCGACGGATGCCTCCGAACCTGTCGGCAGCCTCGTCTCTCGCCGCACTTGCGGCGGTGGCGGTGTCGGCGCCGCGGCGACGATCGCCTCGTCGGCTGGTGCGCGTTCGGGCTCCGCAGGCTTCGTCGCGACCGTCGCTTCGGCCGAGCCCCGGGCCGGCGCTGGACCCGCAGCGACGCTTCCTGCGTCTGGCTGCGGGCGCGCCGCAGCGGCGACCGACACACCGTCGCGCTCGACGTCGAACAGCAATACCAGACCACCCGCGAGTGCGTCTGAAGCGGCCCGTTCGAGATCGACGCACGCCCTGATTCGCGTCCCGTTGGCCTGCCGGATGGCGTCTCCAGGGGCCAACGACCCTCCTGGCTGCGCCGCGGTCACGACCAGTCCCGGACCACCTCTTTCAGCGACGCCGCGTCGCTCCACGGACACGCCAAGCGACACGGGAAGTGCGCACGGCGTTCCTGCCAGTACCGGAGCTGCATCGACGACTGCACTCAGGACAGTGAGCGCGATTGCGCCCACACCCACGAGAAATCGACATCCGCCCTGATCAGAGCGCGCCAAGACACCTATTTTTGTTGCCCGTTCTCCCCTCTTCCAACAATTGCTGGTTCGCACCGGATTCCGTACCTTCTTCTTACGCGGCACACGCGCCGCAGAGTTCTCGCAACCACGCTGGAAACAGTTTGGCGGCGAGTGGGGCGGAGGGAAAAGGGGGCCCTCCGTCCCGTTTTTTTTGTGCGCGATTCTGGTCGCGGCCGAGTCAAACCACAGCGCTCGCGGAATTGCCAGCACGCTGCTACTCATGCCGCGTGTTCTGCTCGCACGCAATCTTCGCGCGTCCAACGCCGTCCGAACTCCCGACGCTCGGCGACCCCGTCGCTTCCGCGCCATGCTGGGACCTGAGCGATCTCTACGCCGGCCCGGCAGACCCGCAGCTCGCCGCCGATACCGAGAGCGCCCGTGCGCAGGCCGAACGCTTCGCGACCGCTTGGCGTGGCGCGATCGCCACCGACACGCTCGACGCCACTCGGCTGCGGAGCGCTCTCCGCGAGTACGAAGGCATCCAGGAGCTGGGGCTCCGCCCGGGTTTCTATGCCTCCCTGCTGGCCGCCGCTGACGGCCAGAGCGCCGTCGCCCTCGATCTCGAGCAGAGCACCACCGAGGAGCTGGCCGGGCTGCGGACGGTCCTGGTGTTCTTCGAGCTCGAGCTCGCGGCGCTCGACGAGGATCGCTTCGAGGCCCTGGTCTCGGATCCCGTGCTCGCCGACTACGTCCATTTCTTGCGCGCCCTGCGGCGCTTCAAGCCGCATCTCCTCAGCGAGGCCGAGGAACGCCTGCTCACCCGCAAGGACGTGGGCGGACGGGCGGCCTTCGTGCAACTCTACGACGAGCTGGCGAGCTCGCTTCGTTTCCGCGTCCGAGTCGATGCCGAGGAGCGGGAGCTCACCGACGGTGAGATCATGGCCCTCCTCCACCACCCCGACCGCGGAGTGCGTCAACGGGCGCTGACGGCGTTTCTCGAGGGGTACGCCGCCGAGCGTCTGCCCCTGACCGCGATCCTGAACGCCCTCCTGGTCGACCACCGCATCGATTGCGAGCTGCGCTCGTACGACGATCTCACGGCGCCGACCCACCTCGCCAACGAGATCGAACCGTCGGTAGTGGCGACCATGATGGATGCCGTCGAGCGCCACTACCCGGTGATTCAAGAATACCTGCGCCTCAAGGCGCGGCTCCTCGGACTCGAGCGACTGCACAGCGCCGATGTCTACGCGCCGCTCGGCGGTCCGGTCGAAGCAATCCCCTTCCCAGAGGCCCGCGCGCTCGTGCTCGACGCGTTCGGCCGCTTCAGCGGCGGCTTCTCGGACATCGCCGCGAGCTTCTTCGAAGGCCGATGGATCGACGCCGAGGTTCGACCCGGAAAACGCCACGGGGCCTTCTGCGCCGCCTTCACCCCACGACATCATCCCTACGTCCTGACGAGCTACACCGGCACCATGCGCGACGTGACCACGCTCGCGCACGAGCTCGGCCATGGCATCCACGCCACCCTGGCCCGCCGCCAGACCCTGCTCAGCTTCGAGACACCGCTGGTCCTGGCAGAGACCGCTTCGGTCTTCGCCGAGATGCTCGTGACCGAGCACCTCCTCGCCACCGCTTCCGACCCGACGACCCGGCGCCAGATCCTGGTCGCGACACTCGACGAGATGTACGGCACGGTCTTCCGCCAGCACGCCCTCACCCGGTTCGAGATCGCCGCCCACGAAGCGCGTCGCACCCACCGCCTGGCGGCGGACGACCTGGCCTCGCTGTGGTGGGAGGCGCAGTCGCGTCTCCACGGCGATGCGGTCGCGATGGACCCGTCGTACCGTTTCGGCTGGACCTACATTCCGCACTTCATCCACAGCCGCTTCTACTGCTACGCGTACGCCTTCGGCGAGCTCCTCACGCTCGCCCTCTTCCAGCGCTACCGTCGCGAGGGCGCCGCGTTCCTTCCGGTCTACACCGAGCTGCTCGCGAGCGGCGGATCGACCGAGCCCGCCGTGCTGCTGGCGCGCCTCGGCATCGACATCGGCGCACCGGCTTTCTGGGAGGGAGGCTGCGCCGCGATCGCGGCGATGGTCGAGGAGTTGAAGCGCGGCCTCTAGGGTCGGGAGCGGACGGTCACACCAGACGCGGGCTCGAGGATCGGAAGTGGCCGCCGATCGGACCTGGCGGTTCCACCGTCACCGCACGCGCAGTACCGGCGCGGTGAGACCATGCGCCCCGGACTCGGCCTCGGCGCACCGCTCCCACGGCTCGATGGCGCGCAGCAGATCATCGGTCGCCACCCCGCGATACTCCGGCACGTGAGGTGCGACCTTCTCCCTCCCGGCCCGGAAGAGACTGCGGGCACCGGCATGGTTGCCGTCTTGCAGATGGTGCAGCGCGACCGCGATCTGGATCAAGCCTTGCACGAAGAGACGAACCTCACCGTGCAGGCGTTGCCAGGCCGCTTCGAGCACCTCGTGGACCTCGAAATAGAGACCGGCGTTGAAGAGATGGGCCGCCTGCACGAGCGCGGTGGCGAGACGGTCGTCCGCCGGGCCACGCCGTCGGCGCTCCCGCACGCGCGTTCCCTCACTCCATCCGGCTCATGGCCACTGCGCGTACCTCGTCCGGCCCAGTAGCTCTCGACCGCTCCGCGTCCGCGTTCGACGCGTGCGTGCGCGACGGCGCGCGCCTCCGAGAGCTCCGGGCGCACGCCGACGCGTCCATCGGGTCGGATCGCGAAGGCGCCGGTCTGGACGAGACGTCGCGCCAACGCCGGATCGAGCACCGCTCCTTCCGCGCGCCAACGCCGCCGCGAGTGCGTCGAGCCCGACGCGCTCGGCGCGCGCGTCCAGGCCGGCGACGATCGCCTCGGCAATGGCGTTGCGGAGCTTCAGGCGCACCGCGACTACTCGAACAGCGCGGCGATCTCGTCCGCCTGGCGCTCGGCGTCGGCGCGCCCGAGCTCGCGCAGCTCGCGCGTGTACGCGGCGTCGAAGAGCACGTAGGAAAGCAGATCCGCCTCACCCTCGGGGACTCCCTGCGCCGCCGAGCGCATGACCAGGTCGGCGACGACGCGCGCCGGGGAGAGCGAGCGCGTGCGGCGCTTGTAGCTCTGTCCGGCAAGCCGTCCGAGGTCCTCGGATGGACGCACCACACACTCGCGCACGAACTTGTATTCGGCCCCGCGGCGTTCGCGAATGATGCCGTTGATCTTGGGCAGAAACTCCGCTCCGAACGCCGACTCGCCGCCGGCGAGGATGGAGTTGACCAAGCGCATGCGCTGCAAGTCGTAGTCGATGTGGTCGAGCAGGAGCGCGTTCAGCACCTTGCCGATCAGAAACGCCGGACTCATGTACGCGGCCTCGCGTGCTTGCTGACCTGGATCGTCGTCGTCAGGCGGGTGCCGCAGGGCCACCAGCAGGATCCGATCGGCGCCCAGACGAAGCGCCGGCGAGAGCGGGGTATTCAGCCGCAGTCCACCATCACAGTAGAAGTGCCGGCCGATGCGGACGGCCGGAAAGAGCAGCGGGATCGCCGCCGAAGCGAGGGTGTGCAACGCCCCGACCGGGGAAGCACGGGCGATGACGTACGGATCGTATTCCCAGGGCTTGAGGTTCACGCGCTGCCCGTCGACGAACACCACGGCTCTTCCCGAGGCGATCTCCGTGCACGACACGCACAGCACGCTGCGCGACGCCCGGATGTTCGGGCGCAGCTGTTGCCAGGGAATGGTCTCGAGCACCAGCTTCTCGAGCGCGCTGGTGTCGAGCAGGCCGGGCAAGCGATCCGGAAGACGCCCGCCGGCGGCCGACGCGCCCCAGAACGGCGCCGCCAGCAGGCGTGTCGGGATGCGGATCAGGTCCGCGAGGCTCAGGCCGTAGACCCGTTCGAGCGACAACGAGTCCCATACCGCCCCGAGGCGCTGCGCCCGCACGTCGTCGTCCTCGTGAAGCGTCGCCGTCCAGTAGCAAGCGTGGATGGCCCCGACCGACGATCCGCTGACGATGTCGAACACCGCGCGGCGCCCCAGCCGCTTCGGGAGCTCGCTCATGAGGAACGACAGCACGCCGGCTTCGTAGGCGCCGCGCGCACCGCCGCCGGAGAGCACGATCGCGATCCGCGGTCCTTGCGACGCTTCCTCCTTCGGCGGCGCCGGTTCCTCGGTCGGCATGGGCTCGCTCTCTACCACGATTCACGCACCCGCGAAGCAGCACGGGACGATTGCTGACGGCGCCGAGGCGATGGGAGGGAAGGAAGCGAAGCCCCGGCGCGCGAGCGCCGGGGCTTCAATCGCAGAAGAGCGGGTGAAGGGCTTCGAACCCTCGACCCCGACCTTGGCAAGGTCGTGCTCTAGCCAACTGAGCTACACCCGCATCGGCGGTGAACCTTATTGACGTCACCGTGGACTGTCAACATCCGCCGCCGTCGCGCGCGCGACACGCACCGCTCGATAGACGCGCACATGGTAGTCGGTCGCCGACCACAGGCTGAGCGCGATCGACAGCCACAAGAAGTACGTGCCGGCGACGTGAAAGTCGACGTACAGATAGCGATAGTGCAGCAGCAGCCCGATGAGCGCGAACATCTGGAGGATCATCTTGTACTTGCCGAGCTCCTCGGCGCCGAACACGATACCCTCGCTGGCGGCGATGCTGCGCAGCCCGGTGACGGCGAGCTCTCGCCCGACGATCACCACCACCACCCACGCCGGTACGCGCGGGTCGCAGACCGGCGCCCCGGTCGACTCGCACGGCATGGCCGCCAGCATGACGAGCGCCGAGACGACGACCAGCTTGTCGGCGAGCGGGTCGAGAAACTTTCCGAGCGTCGTGACGATGCCGTGCTTGCGGGCGAGATAGCCGTCGAAATAGTCGGTGAGCGAGGCGAGGAAGAAGAGCGCCGCCGCCAGGAAGCCCGCGAGCCGTCCGGGGTCGTTCAACACGTACACCAGCACCGGCACGATACCGATCCGGAACAGCGTCAGAGCGTTCGGGACCGTCCAGATGAGCAAGTCGCGCCCGACCGGCAGCGGTCGCGGACCGACGGTCACGATGCCTCCGGCCGCGGGGCGCGCCGCAAGCAGGCTGCTCGACTCAGCGCGTTTGCGCGATCGCCTGCTGGAGATACTGCTGGCGGAACTGCAGGACCCGCCACACGTAGTCGCGCGTCTCCTGGAAGGGCGGAATGCCGCGATGGCGATCGACCGCCCCCTCGCCGGCGTTGTAGGCCGCGAGCGCCAGGACCACGTTCTCCTTGTAGCGATCGAGCAGCATCCGGAGATGCTGGACCCCGCCCTCGATGTTCTCGCTCGGCTCGTGGATGTTGCGCACGCCGTGCATGCTGGCGGTGGTGGGCATGAGCTGCATCAGTCCACGGGCCCCTTTGGGCGAGATCGCCTGCGGCTGAAAGCCCGACTCCGTCCGGATGACCGCCTTCACCAACGACTTGTCGACCCGGTAGCGCGCCGCGACGTCGGCGATGACCGGATCGTACGTGCGCGAATCTATGCGATCTGCCCCGGCACGTACGCTCGTGCTGCGCCGGCGGACCGGCGCGAAAGGCTCGCGCATCACCACGCGATAGCCCTTGCTGGTCGGCACGTTCGTGAAGTGCAACGTCCCGAAACGATCGCGCCGCTGGTAGATGTCGGCGGACGCTGACATCGCCGAGAAACCGTCCGCCACGAGCAGGACCGCCGCACTCGCCACCCCGACCACCACCCGTCGCCTGACCCACACCCCCGTCATCGGAGAAAACCATAGTCAACCCCATAGCGCTCCGTCAACCGATAATCGTATCCCGTATACGCGGGGTGCGAAGGCCCGGTCAGGATTCTGACGGGGAGATGATGGTGTCATGTCGCCAGTGGACGTCGTCACGCTCCGGATGATCGAGGGTATAGTGCAGGCCGCGGCTTTCGCGTCGGGAAAGTGCCGAGCGGACGATCAGTTCCGCGACCGTAGCGATGTTGCGCAGCTCCAGGAGATCGCCGGTCACGAGAAAGTCCCAGTAGTACTCCCGGATCTCCTCCTGCAGCATCGCGATCCGCTTCCGTGCGCGCTCGAGACGCCGCGTGGAGCGCACGATGCCGACGAAATTCCACATCAAGCGGCGTACCTCGTCCCAATTCTGTGTCACCACCACCGATTCGTCGCTGTTGACGGCGGTCCCTGGGTTCCAGTCCGGCAGCGTCGGTGGTTGCTGGCGATCCTCGGCCAGTCGGTAGCGGGCGTGCTCCGCGGCGCGACGGCCGAAGACCACGCCCTCGAGCAGCGAGTTGGACGCCAGACGGTTCGCACCGTGCAGCCCCGTCATCGCGACCTCGCCGGCGGCGTACAGGCGGTCGATCCCGGTGCGTCCGTCGCGATCGGTCACCACGCCGCCGCACAGATAGTGCGCCGCTGGCACGACCGGAATCCACTCGCGCGTGATGTCGATGCCGAACTCGCTGCACCGGCGTTTGATGTTGGGAAAACGCTCGGCGATGTACGCCGCCGGCTGGTGCGTGATGTCGAGGTAGACGCACTCGTAGCCGTGCGTCTTCATCTCGTGGTCGATCGCGCGCGCCACGACATCGCGCGGCGCCAACTCGGCGTCGGCGTGGTGCCGCTCCATGAATGCCGTGCCATCGGGCAGGCGCAGGCGTGCGCCCTCGCCGCGCATCGCCTCGGTGATCAGAAACGACTTGGCGCGCGGGTGGTAGAGACAGGTGGGATGAAACTGGATGAACTCCATGTTGCCGACCGGCGCGCCCGCGCGCCACGCGATGGCGACGCCATCCCCGGTCGCGACGTCGGGATTGGTGGTGTACAGGTACACCTTGCCGGCGCCGCCCGTGCACAGGACCGTCGCGCGCGCCGCCATCGTTCGGATGGTGCCGCTCGGGCAGTCCATGACGTACGCACCCCAGCAGGAGCGCGCCGTGCCGCTTTCGGGGCGCCCGATGAGTAGGTCGACCGCCAGGGCGTTCTCGATCACCGACACGTTCGGGTGGCGACGCACCGCCTCGGTCAACGCCCGCACGATCTCCTGGCCCGTCAAGTCGCCGGCATGCAGGACGCGCCGCCGTGAGTGACCGCCCTCGCGCCCGAGGTCGTACTCGACGGCGTCGCCGTGCAGGTGTGAGTCGAAACGCGTCCCGAGCGCGATCAGCTCGCGGATGCGCTCCGGCCCCTCGCGCACCACCATCTCGACGACGGCCTCGTTGCAGAGCCCGGCGCCGGCCGCCAGCGTATCCGTGCTGTGCGACTCGAACGAGTCCTCGGCGCTCCACACGGTCGCGACGCCGCCCTGGGCGTAGGAGGAGTTGCTCTCGTCGCTGCGGTCCTTGGTGACGATGGCGACCCGGCCGTGGTCGGCGACCCCGAGGGCGAAGCTCAGCCCCGCGATACCGCTGCCGATGACCAGATAGTCCCAGCGCTCGCCCGCCGGCGCCATGTGCGCGCGAGCCTATGCCGGCCCCACCCGCAGCGCAACACGAAGGCTCGCGTATCGCGTTCGCGCCTGCCTTCCCGAACCGGTGCGGCGGCGCTCAGGTGTCCAACGTCTCGGTGTAGAGCTTGTGGATTTCGGCGATGTGGCGATCCAGGTCCTCGATCGCCCATCCACCGGTCGGAATCGGCGGATGCACGATCACCTCGACGGTCGTCGGACGGACCACCAAGCCGTGCTTTGGAAGAGCGTCGAGCGCGTTCCGGAACACGATCGGAACGATCGGCACGCCGGCCGCCATCGCGAGATGGAACGCCCCCTTTTTGAAGCGCCCCGGTCGGGGCGTCACGCTGCGCGTGCCTTCCGGCGCGAGCACGACCGAGAGACCCTGTCGCAGCGCCTCCACCGCTGGCCCGAGCGCCGCCACCGCCTTCTGATGATTGAAGCGATCGACGAACACCGCACCGGCGAGCGCGAACACCGGTCCGAAGATGGGATTGCGCCGCACCTCCTGCTTGGCGATACCGATGATGTCGCGGCGGAGCAGCCGGCACAGCAGCAGGACGTCGATGCCGCTCTGATGATTGAAGATGAAGACCGCCGGCCGCTGCGACCACAGGTGTTCCTCGCCGGTCACGCGCAGGTCGACGCCGGCGAGCGCGGTACCGAGCTCGCCCCAGGTGCTGATCGTGACGTTGACGACGCGCCGCCAGCTACCGCCGAGCAGGAACGCCGGCACGCCCAGCAGAAGTGAGGGAACGACGCTGCCGATGGCGAGCGACGTGCGCAGGATCTGCAGCGCGCCCGGCGTGCCGCGGCTCTGAAATCGCTTGACCGGCCATCCGCGCTTGGCGGCGATCTCCGTGAGGCGCGCGGACGGGTTGGTCGGACGCGGGTGCCCGACGATCTCCAGCAGCGGCAGATCCTCGTCACTGTCGGTATAGAAGTAGCTGCGCGCGAGATCGATGCTGCGTGGCGCGGCGAAACCGCGCGCCGCCTCCGCTTTGCCTTCGCCGTAGCACGTCGGGCTCACGACGCGGCCGGTGAGACGTCCGTCCTGCACCTCGAGGTTGGTGCAGAGCACGTGCTCGATCCCGAAGTCGCGCGCCAGCGGCTCGATCTGGTAGCGGGTCGCCGAGGACACGACCGCGACGGTGTGCCCCTTACGCAGGTGCGCGTGCACCAGGGCGCGTGCCTCCGGATAGACGGCCCCCGCCAGTTGCTCCGTGAACACGCGCTCGGCGGTCGCTTGATACTCGCTCTCCGCCATGCCGGCCAGGCGGGCGACGACGCTCGACACGAAGCCCGAGAAGCCGATCTGCTGCAACTGAAAGCGGGTGGCGACGGTGAGCGTGTCGAGCAGCTCCCACGCTCCCATGCGACCCTTGACGAGGTCGTCCCACACGAACGCGGTCGCCGAAAAGCCCGCCAGCAGGGTACGATCGAGGTCGAAGAACGCGGCGACCGACGGCCCGGCAGGCCCTTCGTCGATCTCGCGGACGATGTCAGCGTGCAAGGCCATCTGAGCGGCCTCCATAGCACGAACCGGTTGCGAGAAGGCACGACGCGACGCTCCGCCGGCGCGCCGCCGGTGGCGCGTCGATCGTCACCCTCGTCTCCGGTCACCCGGGCGCGTCGATCGACGTGCCCGGCGCCTCGCTACGGCTTGACCTTGGTGGCGTTGCCGCGGAAGCACTGACCGCCGACGTTGAGCGTCACCTCGGTGGTCACCTCGGTCTCGTTGGCGAGCCCCAGGGTCCAGGCATCACGCGTCTTGAGCGTCAGCTTGAAGAGGCCGGGATCTCTGTTGTTCTCCTTCACCGTCACACGCGTGATACCGGTCGATCCCGATGGAGCCGAGAACTTGAAACGACTGCCCTTCGGAACGATGGTCGCCCCCGGCTGGGTGGCGCTGTAGATGTCCCCACCGCCATCGATGATCGCGATCGACACCGACTCCTGAGCGTAGCTGCCGAGCGGCACGTCCTTCGCGGTGAGCGAAAGCCGCCCTCTCGAGTCCTTGATCGTCGCACGCTTGAAGAGGTGCGGCGTGACGCTGGCGCACACCGCCGTGCACGCCACCGGCGTGCTGCCGGCGTCGGCTGGATCCGTGGCTGCGTCGATCTCGTCGCGATCCGCGCACCCGTCGGTGTCGCGATCGACGCCGATGCGCACGCCCGAGCCCGGTGGCACGCAGGTGAAGGTCAGCTCCTGCCCCGCCGTATTGGCGAGCGCACGCAGGGCCGCGTCGGTGATGACCGCCTCGTTCGACCGGTCGAACTGATACTCCCCGACGCTCACGCCGCCGCCGACATAGAGCGCGCCCCGGTCTTCGACGCCGATGCGACCCTTGACGACGAGATCGCACTCGCCGGCATCGGCCCGCTGGATGAGGAGGTCGATGCGCGGGTCGACGGTGCCGCCGTTGCTGCTCGTCCGTGTGATCTGCTGGCCGACGATCGGCGCCATGTTGCTGTCGAACGCCATCATGAACGCTTCGACCTGCCGCCGCTGCACGTCGCCAGCGGCGTTCACGGGGAAGCCGTCCACGTTGAAGCCACTCTGATTGAAGACCAGCGCGTTGTGGAACCTGAACAGGGTGTCGGTGCTGCCATCGTGCAGGAAGCCGAACCCGCGGACCTGATCACCCTGGTTGGTGTTGTCGCCAGGATTGAAGAACGGAACCAGCGGCATCCCGAACATACCGACCTTCTGGTACATGTTGCGCAGGTGCGGGACCTTGAGGATTTGGGGCTCGGCCTCGAAGCTGAACTCCCCACTGCTGCCGAAGAAGCCGGGCTTCTCGACCAGACCAACGTTGCCCTCCGGCGCGAGCTTGTGGCACCCGTTGCAGTCCTGAAACGTGTCGGTAATCGGGCCGAAGTAGATGTTCCGTCCGGCGTTCTCATCGGGCGTGAGTGAGTTGTCGAGCGCCCGGATCGGATTGGGCGGATAGGTGACCTGCAGGATGAAGTCCGTGTACGCCTGCATCTCGGGGGCGGTCAGGATGACGTTTCGTCCGAGCAGCCCTTCGAAGGCGGGGTTGAACGCCTTGAAGGCGAGATCCTCGCTGAACGCGCCGTCATCGGGCTGCGCGGTGGGCTCGCTGTTGCCACCCGTGCGATCGCCGCGCCAGTGCATGGCACCGTGATTGGCCATCCCGCGCAGACTCTGCGTCGTCATCGGACCCTTCATGGGATGGAAGTCGGGATCGATGAACGGACCGACCACGAACGGACCGGGATTGTTCAGCTTCGCACCGTCGGGATCGCCGAGGTCCCACGCGAGATGGTCCATGTCGCCGTCCACGTGACAGCTCGCGCACGCCGAGTCGCCGTGGCTGGAGCTGAAGGCGGCGTCGTAGTTGAAGCGGCGGCCCTGCACGATGCTCGCGGGCTCCGGATTGTGCAGCGAGAGATGGTCGGTTTCCATCCCGGTCCCCGTGCTGACGACCGAGAGCGCGTTGTCGAATCGCGTCAGGACGTACAAGCGCGAGTTGGCCTCGTCGAGGACGAGTCCCGTCGGGCCGCACGACACCGCGCACGCACCACCCGGGCAGGTGGAATCCTGGGTGCAATGGTTGCCCGCGTTCGCACCGCCGACGCAGCTTCCGGGACAGGCGCCGAGCCCGCTGAGCGGAAGCTGGTTTGCGGCGCTCGGCACGAAGGTGTCGTTCTCGAGATCTGACGTGTCGTAGACGCCGACCTCGCTCGACCCGAAACCGACGACGTACAGGGTCAAGCCATCGCTCGACACCACCATCTCGCGCGGGAACGCCAGGCTATCGTCGTTCTCCGTGCTGGGATTCGCGGCACAGCAGGTCGTGTAGTCGATGTGCTTGTTCAGGTGGCGGGGCGTGACGGTCGCGCCATCGAGCACCGTGATGCGGCTCTCGGCGAGGTGTCCGCGCACCGTGTCCGGCTCGCCGGGCGGCTTCTGCCCGGCCGCGAAGGTGCCCGGGCCCTCGAACCGTACGCGGTTCAGCGCCTCGGTGTTCGAGACGTAGACCTTGCCGCTCACCGGGTTCACCGCCATGTTGAAGATGGTCGTGCCGACGCCGGTGTAGATGGCACTCTCTGCCGGCACCGGCAGCGTGGCGTCGATCGCAAAGACGTCGCGGTCGGGCAGCGAGAACTTCACGGCGTTGTTCCAGATGCGTCCGAGCTCGTCGGTCCAGTTGGTGCCGTTGAACTGCACGATCAAGCCCACCTGCGGCTGGGCCAGGAGCTCGGGCGGCCCGTTGACGTTCGGGGCCGGGAGGCCGCCGGGATACTGGATGGAACAGTTGTTCGAGTTGCACTGACCGTTGGCGGTGCAGATCGCGCCGGCGTTGGTGCCGCCGACGCAATTGCCGCACGCCGGGCCGCCGGAGCCGCCGTCGCACACCGCCCCCTCGGAAACCGTGGTGGTACGGTTGCCGGAGTTGAAGACCGCCGCGTAGACGGTGTTCCCGTTCGGCGTCACGGCGAGCGCACGCGGCGTGTCGCCGAAGTGCGTGATCACCGTGAGCGGCGTGCCGCCGAGCGTCGCGCCGAGGTTGTTGACGTCGAACACCCACACGTCGGCGCGCCCGATCCCCTCGCTGGTCAGCGCGGTATGGATGGTCCCCTGCAAGGGCGTGTTCTGGCCACGGTGCGCGGTGGTGATGAAGGCTTTGTCCTTGAGCGGACCGCCGAAGACGATGTCGCGCGGCTCGTCGCCTGTGAGCAGCGTCCGGACGACGTGCGCGGTCGACGATGTCGTCACGTCGACGATGCTGATGCTGTCCGAAAGGTGGTTCACGACCCAGACCTCGGTGTTGCTGCGCGCCGCCACCGCCACCGGCTCCATCCCCACCGGCACCGAGCCGGCCCAGGTGAGCCCGCTGCCGTCGACGTCGAAGATCTCGAGGCGATTATCGGGCGTGTTGCAGGCGTAGAGGTGGAGACCGTCGGGAGAGAGCGCCAAGGGCCGGACCTGCCCGCTCTCGAAGAGCGTGTACGACGACGCGGCGTACGTCGCCGGAGGGACGCCGAGAGTCACCGCGAGCAAAGCTGCAGCACACACCAGGGTGTGGCGCGACCGGATCGAGATCATGGATGTCTCCTCCTCAGGCAGGCGTTCGGCTCGGCGACCCCATGACGGCACGCATGACGAAGGGCTCACAGATCCGCACGCGAACTGCTACCTCTTTACCACGGTCTAGTATGTCTGTACAAGGGAAAAGTGCCCCCTGGAACACGGCAGTCCCTTCGGAGGGAACACGGGACGCCACGGTCCCGTCCACGTCCCCTCCGTCGTTCGCCGCCCAGGCGACAGGTCGACCGGCGCGCGGACATCATCGCCGCCGCCATCCAGGTGATCGCCCGTGATGGGCTCCGCGCCTGTACGGTCAGCGCCCTCGAGCAAGAGACCGGCTTCGCCCGCGGCCACTTCACCTACCACTTCCGCACCAAGGAAGAGATCATCGGCCTCGCCTTCGCCGCGGTTGCGAGCGATTGGGCGACGACACAGATCGAGGCCACGGCCGCGGACGAGAGCGCCGTCGCCTGGCTCGAGCACCGCGTACGCGCGGCGATCGAGTGGGTGCAGAGTCGACCTGACTACTTCCGCTGCCTGATGAACTTTCGCGTCGAGATGATGCGCAACCCGTCGGCTTTCCCGCTGGCGCAGCGCATTCGCGCTCAGCTCTGGGATCTGGCGGCGCAGAAGATCCGTGAAGCGATCGCCGAGGCGACAGTCCGACCCGATTGTGACGCCGAGCTCGAAGGGCGCACCGTCTTTGCGATCGTCGACGGGATGGCGATGCATGCCGTCATGGATCCCACCTTCCATCCGGTCGAGACACTCGCGGACCGGGTGTGGTCGATGGTGGCCGACCGCCTGGGCGTAAAACCCCGAGCCTGAAGACTGAAGGGACGGTGACCGCCGCCGGATGGCTACATCCGGCGGCGATCACGTCGATCTCGCGGCCTACGGAGTGCAGTCGATGACGATGTCGGGTCCCACCTGCGTGAAGGGCGGCGGCAACTCGCACGCCCCACCGGGACACTGTGAGTCGGTGCTGCAGGAGGCCTCGGCATTGCTCCCGCCGACGCATTCCGTTCCTGCGACCGGATCGCCAGGCAAGAGCAGGCCGAAGTTGGACGCCGTGACATTCACCCATCCCGGCACCGTCGGTGCGCATCTCGTTGATCCAGTCCACGATCGTGGGAACACCGCCGGTGGTATCGGTGTACACCTTGTCGCTCCCGAACATCGTATGTCGCGTCCCCGTACCGATGTAGTAGCGGTAGTTCGACGGTACGGCCGCGTAGGTCGTCGTGACGTTGGCCACCATCAGGCTGTTCAATTCGCAGGACGGATCCCACCACCGCAACCACTCGAGAATGTCGTTCGGGTGGAGCATGACTTGGTAGAAGCCGCTCTGGCCACCCGGACCGTCGTAAGCAGTCGTGTAATGCGCCCAGTTCGTCTGCGGGTAGTAAGTCGGCGACAGCGTGTGACGAGCTCGGGGATCCCGAGTTCGGCGATGGGCGCGCTCGATCCCTTGGAATATACGTCGGCAGGTTCGGCTCGACGTTCCACTGCGGGAAATTGTTGGTTAGGAAATCCTCCGTGATCACGCCGGTTCGGCGTCGGCGAGCACGTTGATGTTGGAAGCCGGATAGACCATGTGCAGCCAGGTGCCGTGCAGCAGCGCGCCATACGCGCCGGCGCTCGCCCCGGTCACGAACACCTCGTCCGGATTGACGAAGTGCTCGCGCGCCCATTTCTCCGCAACCTTCGCGTTGATGAAGCCCTTGTGCTCGATGCTCACCGGTGGGTTGCCGGCGTAGGTCCGGTCGGCATCACCCCAGTGAATGTCGCACGTGCAGTACGATACGATGACGACGTGCCAATCCTTGAAGGGGTTGAGGGGGTTCGTCTGGTCGGCAAACCCGCCGGTCACGTTGTTCGGGTTATCGGAGCCGGCCGGGTTGACGTCGGGATCGCAGGTGCCCACCACACCGCAGGTCGCGTGGCTCCAGCAAGCGCCACCTCCGTGGTAGAACATCAGGAGCTTGTTCACCGTTCCGCGCCTGACGAAGAAGTGGTACGGCGACTCGTCGGAACAGATCGGGTTCAGCGTCCGTCCCTCGTACTGAATGCCACCCGTCGGCGAGATGGTGGTGAATTGCGTATCATCGACACCGGGCGCGATGATGCTGTTCGTCAGCACGTCGTCGCTGAGGTCATCGACCGCGGTCTCGACGCTGGATTCGGTCGCGGTCGTCGGGCAGCTCACCGCCGTCGCCGACGCCCACTTCGCGCTGAACTTCTGACTCGCGGCCGTCTGCGACGCGGCGCGACTGAGGCCTTGCGGATCCTTCGCGAGCATCTTCAGGTGCTTGCTTTCCGCTTTGAGGAAAGCCTGGCACTTGTTCGCGCGCGGCCTTGAGGATCGCCGAGCCGCACTTCTTGTGGTCGTCGTTGCCGACGAGATCGAGGCCGCCGTTGACGTCGGCGACGATGGCGTCGACCGCGCCGTCGATGAGCGTCTCCATGTCACCGCTGGAGAGCGTCGTCTCCGCGCACTCGGCGCCCTTGTCGGCCGCCTTGGTCTCGTACAACGCCCAGCGCTCGGTGAACTTCGTCACCGCCGCGGCGATGGCGTCGTCGCGCTTCATGTTGTCCTGATCTTTGTCCCACTTGCTCCAGGCCTTGAGCAAAGATTTGCAATGCTTGCCGGAGGTCTTGAGCTTGTCTGAGACGCACTTCGTACCTGCATAGATGCCGGCGTGCGCATCGTCGGGCACACCGGAGATGGCTCCGAGGAAGAGAGTCAGCACTGCCAATGCTACTGCGCGTCGAGTCGTCATGAAGGGGATCCTCCTCGGGGGAAAAGGGTGAATCGATCGGACCGTAACCCGTGAAACATCAGTATCAAGTTTGCAGAGCATCTGTTCTCCCGATGCGCACGCGGCGTCGCTCTCAGAATCCGGTCCGCACACGCGTTTGGTGCCAGCGTTGCGACCCCGGTCCCGGAAAGCCGGAGACGGCGTTCACGCTCGGGTTGATCTGTGCCGGAATGCAGAAGGCTGCCACCACGGTCGGGTCGGTCGGGTGTGCCACTCCGACGCGCGTGATCCCCGAGTTCACCTGGCATTGACGGAAACCGGGAACGCACGTGTCCGACGGCGAGCAGAACGGACAACTCGGTGGCTGGCAGTCGGCGTCGACGTTGCACGTGCGGAAGGACGCGATCGCACACAGGCTGTGCGGGGGGCCTGTGGTGCAGAGACCCTCGTTGGCACCGTCTGGATCGCCCGGATTCACCCGGCAATCCGCGTAGTGGCAGAAGCCCGTCGGGCAATCGGCGTCGACGGTACATTGCGTTCCATCGTCGCCGCCCGTCGAGACGCAAGCGGCGTCGCAGTCGTTGGGCTTTTGCTGGACGCCGCCGCCGGTCGGACAGAAGCATTGGTGGCTGCACGTTCCGCCACCGCAGTCGAGGTCGCTCTGGCACGGCCGACCGACGTTGGTACCGCTCCGGCATGCTTGGTGACCAAACGGCCCTGGGCCGCAGAATCCCCCCGGACAGGCCGAGTCGGCGCTACAGGCGACACCGTCGTTCGTACCGCCGAGGCACTGCGGATTCGGATTGGTGACCGTGTCGCAGGCGACACTCGGCAGCAGCGTCGCGGTGCCGGTGGTCGACGGATCGAAGACGATGTCGACGTTGGCGACGATCTGCGCATCCGACGGGCAATCACTGCTCGTCGTCCCGAAGAGGGCGTTGACTCCGCCGATCGGCGGCTCCGTCCGGCACTCCCGGTCGACGTTCGGCCCAGCGCTGCAGATCAGATCGGTCACACACGGCGGCGAGCCGATGACCGCCAAACAGTCGGCGTCCGTGGCACAGCGGCGGCGATCACCACCAGCCAGGGACCCGCAGAAACCGCCGCAGAGGGGACACGGGGCGGTCTGCGTCGGCCCGAGACGCGTGTTCGACACCTGGTGGAGTCGGATGCTGCCCGATCCCGTCGAGGTGTTGACGGTGCCGACGATGTCCTCGAGGAAGACATTCTCCACACACACCGATACCCCGCCGGCCGAGAGCGGAAGCGGCGGGCCGTGGAATTGGAACAAGCAGAAGTTGTCGTCGGACCCCGGGGTATCGGGACAGTCAGCATCGGTCGTCGCACGCGACCTGGATGTCGAGGTTGCAGTGCGGGCCCGACCGCCGTGCGCTCCTTCCGGCAGGGCCCGGAGATGCCGCACGTCGGCGTCGTTCGAGCACGGCGTGCGTGGGCGGCAGCGGCGCAGTTCGGACCGACGATGCAATCGAAGTCGCCGACGTTGTCGCAATCGTAGAGATCCGCGATGTAGCCCGCGCCCTCGACCACGCGCTGATCGTGGCTCTGCCCGGTCCAGCCGCTGTCCGAGTCGGCATTGGCGTGCTCGATCACGTGCTCGCGCTTCTTCGTGAGGCAGAGACACGGGAAGTCGCCTCCAGGGAGGCCGCACATGCCCGGGCAAGCCGCGTCCTTCGCGCCGTCGCACTCTTCATCCAGGGTATTGATCAACTGGTCGCCGCAGGACGGCTGCGTCGCGTACTCGAAGTCGATGAGGTCCGCCGGCGGCGGCGAGGATCGGGTTGTCGGCGGCGTCGCCGTGCGCGTCGACGACGCAGTCGGCAAGATCCATGCAGGTCGTCGCGGGTGGATTGCAGGCGTCGAGACCGGCGGCCAAACCGTCGGAGGTGCACTTGCCGAGGATCTTCGCGCGCGCCTTGCTGTCCGCCTTGGCGATCTTCTCCATCGTCTTGAGATCGGCCGTGGCGCAATTCTTCGGCACAAAACCGGAGAGCGTCCCCTTGTTGAGGCCGTTCCGGCACTTCTGCACCGCCTTCAACTTGGCGCTCAGGTACTTGCCGCCGTTCTTCGCCACCTCACGCTGGAGGTTCAGCGGGTCGGTCGCGAGCGGACCGGTGGTGGTTCCGTACTGGATCTCGATCAGATCATCGACCGCGGTCTCGTGGCTGGTGAGCATGCAGTCCTTGAGATCGGCGAGGTTGAACGCGGTGAGCGGCGTCGGGTCGGTGCACTTGCCAGGGTACTCGAGACCGAGGAGCTGGAAGCGTCGATCAGCGCTACCGCACTTGGCTTCGATACCGTCGGCGAGCTTGGTCTCGAGGTTGGTGATCGTGAGCGCGAGCGCCGGCATGTCGCAATCACCCGGGGTCTTGAGATCCTTGTCCTTGCACTTCTGGATCGCCTTCATCTTCTTCTTGACGAACTTGCCGCCCGATTTGGCGACCGCTTCCAGGCATGGGCGCTTGTCGGGATCGCTCTGCGCGGCCTGCGTCGGCCCGGTTCCGAGCGCGATCGCCCCTACGGCAACGGCGAAGAAGAGACTGATTGTCGCCCTCATGGACATCCTCCTATGTCGACCCAGAGACATCCCCAGTTGAAGGGAGACGGCACGGCAGAACCGGGGAACTGTCGACGGTATGACTGGTGAGATATTCCTTAACGCCCTCGCCCATGGCGCGTCAACGAAAATCGCGCGACGCGGCACCGGCGGCACCCGTCAAAGCACGGGAATGGCCATGCCGGCACTCCGGGTTGCGATCGCCCTGGGGAGCACAGGCCCTCAACGCACCGCGGCACCCGCTGAGCCGACCTATAGGCTATGCCTGCTCTTTGGCGTCGAAAAGCACCAGCTGGCGATGCTTGCCGGTGTCCTCGACCGGCACCGGGTAGCGGTTGGTGAAGCAGGCGTCGCAGAACCCCTCCCGCCTGCCGCCGAGGAACGCGTACATACCTTCCTCGCTCAAGTACGCGAGTGAGTCCGCGGTGATGAACGCACGGATCTCCTCGACCGAGTGCGAGGAGGCGATCAGCTCGTCGCGTGTGGGCGTGTCGATCCCGTAGAAGCAGGGCCCGATGGTGGGGGGACAGCTGATGCGGACATGCACCTCGCGCGCGCCGGCGTCACGAATCATCTTCACGATCTTGCGACTGGTCGTGCCGCGTACGATCGAGTCGTCGACCACCACCACCCGCTTGCCGCTCAGCACGTCGCGCTGCGCGTTGAGCTTCACCTTGACGCCGAAGTGCCGAATGGCGTCGCGCGGCTCGATGAAGGTCCGCCCGACGTAGTGATTGCGGATGAGGCCCATTTCGAAGGGAATGCCGGACTCCTCGGCGTATCCGATGGCCGCTGGAACACCGGAGTCGGGTACCGGCACGACGATGTCGGCCGCAATCGGAGATTCGCGCGCCAGCTGGCGTCCCAGCTGCTTGCGGGCGGCGTACACGTTGCGACCGAAGATCGTCGAGTCGGGACGGGCGAAATAGATGTACTCGAAGATGCAGGCGGCCGTCGCCGTCGGAGCGAAAGGCCGGTACGATTCGAGCCCGCTCTCCGATATCACGACGACCTCGCCCGGCTCGATCTCGCGCTCGTACGTCGCGTCGACCAGATCGAGGGCGCAGGTCTCCGACGCGATCACCCACACCCCCTTGACCTGGCCGAGCACGAGCGGCCGAAATCCGAACGGGTCGCGTGCGGCGATCAACTTCTCGGGAGAGAGAAAGACGAGCGAGTAGGCGCCCCGCACCTGCCTCAACGCCTCCACCACCCGGTCTTCGAGCGTCTCGGCCTGTGACGCGGCAATCAGGTGGATGATGACCTCGGTATCGACCGTCGATTGGAAGATGGAGCCGCGCGCCTCGAGCTGGGTGCGCAGCTCCTCGGCGTTCACCAGGTTGCCGTTGTGCGCCACGGCGAGACCGCCGCGTCCGTACTCGACCACCAGAGGCTGCGCGTTCTTCAGATGCGAGGAGCCGGTGGTGGAATAGCGATTGTGGCCGATCGCGGCATGCCCCTTCAGGCGCCGAACGATGTCCTCGCGGAAGATGTCGGCGACGAGACCGATGCCGCGGTGGGAGACCAGCACCTGCCCATCGGAGGACACGATGCCGGCGGCCTCCTGTCCGCGATGCTGCAAGGCACAGAGGCCGAGGTAGGCGAGGTTCGCCGCTTCCGGGTGGCCGTAGATCCCGACCACGCCGCACTTCTCGCGGAAGCCTTCGGCTCCGGCCCGATCCGCCGATCGCATCACGCGAAATCTATCATTCCCCGAGCCGCCCAGCGAGCGCGCGCTCGAGTCCCGTGCGCCAACGCTCGCGCATGGTTGCGATCGGGAGATCGACGAGATCGCCGATCTCGAGTCGCTGCCCGCGCACCTCGCCGAGCACTGTGAGCGGCACGTCGTCACGACGCGCGATCTCACGCAGGCGTGCCAGACTGCGGCGGCGAACCGAAACCAGCATCCGACCCTGGCTCTCCCCGAACAGCATCGCGTCGGGCCGCAGACCACCCTCGAGGTCGATGCGGGCGCCGTACGCCACGCCGGTATCGCTCGCGATGCAGCACTCGGCGAGGGCGACGGCGAGACCGCCCTCGGCGATGTCGTGGGCGGATCGCAGCACACCCTCACGCGCGGCCGTCACCACGAGCGTTGATCAGCCGACGCTCCACGTCGAGGTCGATCCACGGCAGCGCGCCGCGCACTTGATGGTGAACGACGGCCAGATACTCGCTCGAGCCGAGCTCCTCCCGGCTGCGGCCGAGCAGCACGACCGCATCTCCCTCGCCCTTGAACCACTGGGTGATCGCCTGCTCCGCGTCTTCCAGCAGTCCGACCATGCCGATCACCGGCGTCGGCGGGATGCTCTGGCCTTCGGTCTCGTTGTAGAAGCTCACGTTGCCGCTGACCACCGGCGTCCCGAAGGCGACGCAGGCGTCGCGCAGCCCGGCCACCGCTTGCTGAAACTGCCACATCACCTCCGGCTTCTCCGGGTTCCCGAAGTTGAGGCAGTTGGTGACGCCGATCGGTTGCGCCCCGCTGGCGGCGAGATTGCGCGCCGCTTCGGCGGCCGCGCACACCGTCCCGACGTACGGGTCGACGAGACAGAGTCGGCTGTTGCAGTCGACGGTCATCGCCACCGCCTTGCGGCTGCCGGGCAAGCGAACCACCGCAGCATCCGACCCCGGCCGCACCACGGTGTTGCCCCCGACGTAGGCGTCGTACTGGCGGTAGATCCACTCCCGCGACGAGAGATTGGGTGACTCGAGAAGCTGGAGCAGCACGTGACGGTAGTCGCGCGGCTCGGGAAGATCCTTGAGCACCGGCCGCTGGGTGTCGTCGACTGCTCGCCGGCTCGGTCGCCGGGCGATGGTAGACCGGCGCGTCGCTGGTGAGCGGCTCGATCGGCACGTCGACGACGCCACGCCCTTGCCAGGTGGCGCGCAGCCGGCGCGTGTCGGTGACCGTGCCGATCACGGCGGCGTCGAGGTCCCACTTCGCGAACAGCTCGCTGCACCGCCGCTTCCGACCCCTTGTGCACGACCAGCAACATGCGCTCTTGCGATTCCGAAAGCAGGATCTCGTAGGGCGTCATGCCCTTCTCGCGTAGCGGCACGCGAGAGAGGTCGAGGTCGATGCCGGTTTCGCTCCGACCTGCCATCTCCACCGACGAGCTGGTGAGGCCGGCGGCGCCCATGTCCTGGATGCCGACCAGATGGTGACTGTGCTCCGGCGACATCAACTCGAGACACGCTTCCAACAGAAGCTTCTCGGTGAACGGATCTCCGACCTGCACGGTCGGACGCTTGCTCGCCGATTCGGCGTCGAACTCCGCCGACGCGAGCAGACTGGCGCCATGGATGCCGTCGCGACCGGTCTTGCGAGCCCGACGTACATCACCGGATTGCCGATGCCGTCGGCGCGGGCACGGAAGATGCGGTCGGCGCGCACGACACCGAGCGTGAAGGCGTTCACCAGAATGTTGTGATCGTATCCGGGATCGAAATAGACCTCGCCGCCCACGGTCGGGACGCCGATGCAGTTGCCGTAGTGACCGATGCCTCCCACCACTCCGCGCACCAGGTAGGCGGTCCGGGGGTGGGCGATGCTTCCGAAGCGCAGCGAGTCGAGACTCGCGATCGGGCGCGCGCCCATCGTGAAGATGTCGCGCAGGATCCCCCCGACACCCGTCGCCGCGCCCTGGAACGGCTCGACGAAGGACGGATGGTTGTGGCTCTCGATCTTGAAGACCACCGCGAGCCCGTCGCCGACGTCGAGCGCACCGGCGTTCTCCCCTGGGCCTTGCAGCACGCGCGGACCGCTGGTCGGCAGCGTACGCAGGTAGCGCGCGCGAGCTCTTGTAGCTGCAGTGCTCCGACCACATGACCGAGAAGATCCCGAGCTCTTCGAGGGTCGGCGAGCGTCCGAGCGCCGCTTCGATGCGCGCGTACTCGTCGGCCGTCAGTCCGTGCTGCAGCGCCGTCTCGACGGTCACCGCCATGTCACGGACCGGAAACCACCTTGAGACCACCGGCTCGGGGGCAACCCCGGCGGTGGCGGCGATCGACAACAGGATCTTGCGACCGTCCTCGCCGCCCACCAGACGCTCGCAGGCGTACTCCGGGTGCGGCATCATGCCGAACACGTTGCCGCGCGCGTTACGGATACCGGCGATGGCCCCGATCGAGCCGTTCGGGTTCGCCTCGGGCGTGACCCGCCCCTCGGAGTCGCAGTACCGCAGGACGATTTGCCGTCCGGCCTCGAGTCCGCGCAGGGTCGTGGCATCGGCGACGTAGCAGCCCTCCCCGTGCTTGATGGGGAGATCGAGCACGTCGCCGCGCCGGCAGCGGTTGGTGAACGCCGTGTCGGCGTCCTCCACGCGCACGTGGACGCGCTGGCAGAGAAAGGTCAAGCCGCGATTGCGCACGAGCGCGCCGGGAAGCAGACCGGCTTCGCAGAGAATCTGGAACCCGTTGCAGAATCCGACCACGAGGCCGCCGGCGTGCGCGAACTCGGTGACCGCCGCCATGATCGGCGAAAAACGCGCCACCGCTCCGCAGCGCAAATAGTCGCCGTACGAGAAACCGCCGGGCAGCAGTACACAGTCGAGGCCGTCGAGCGCGGCGCCCTTGTGCCAGAGACGCGCGACGCTCTCGCCGAGCACGTGCTCGAGCACGTGCGCAGCTTGCGCGTCGTCGTTCGACCCCGGAAACGTGATCACACCCCAGCGCATGTTCCTTCGGCGCGCCGTGAGCGCGCGGCCGTCCTCACCCCGGTGGCGCTTCTACGATCTCGAAACGCGAGTCCTCGATGACGTGGTTGGCGAGCAGGCGCTCGCACATCTCCCGCATTCGGCTCTCGGCGCTCTCACGGCTCACGTCGGCGAGCCGCACCTCCAGGTACTTTCCGATCCGAACCTCTCCGACCTCGGGATAGCCGAGTGCGTGCAGCGATTGCTGAACGGCCTTCCCTTGAGGATCGAGGATGCCGTCCTTCGGCGTGACGTAGACGCGTGCGAGCCAGCTCATCCAGCGCCAACCCGCCGCGCGATCTCCTGGTAGGCCTCCTCGACCCCTCCAAGATCACGCCGGAAACGGTCCTTGTCCATCTTTTCTCCGGAGCTGGCGTCCCAGAATCGGCAGGTGTCGGGACAGATCTCGTCCCCGAGCAGAATGTCGCCGTGATGGCGTCCAAACTCGAGCTTCATGTCGACCAGGACGATGCCGCGCTCGCGGAGAAAAGGCTGTAAGATCGCGTTGGTACGAAGGGTCAGCGCGACCATCTTGTCGATCTCGGCTTGCGTCGCCATGCCGAACACGCGCGCGTGCCACTCGTTGATCATCGGATCATCGAGGGGGTCGCTCTTGTAGTAGAACTCCACGATCGGCTCCGGCAAAACCCTACCCTCTTCCATCCCGAGCCGCTTGGCGAGGCTGCCGGCGACGACGTTGCGCACCACCATCTCGATCGGCACGATCTCGAGGCGGCGCACCAGCATCGAGCGCTCGTCCAGCCGACGCACGAAGTGCGTGCGCACGCCTTCGCGCTCGAGCAGATGGAAGAACACCTCGGAAATGGCGTTGTTGAGGACACCTTTCTGCGCGATCGTCCCACGCTTCTTGGCGTTGAACGCCGTGGCGTCGTCCTTGAAGTACTGCAACAGGAGATCAGGATCGGCGGTGGCGAAGAGCTTCTTCGCCTTCCCCTCGTAGAGGAACTCGCGCGCCTCGACCGCGTCGCTCACTTGGCCCCCCTTTGTGCGGCAGCGACCCTGCGGGTGCCACCAGCCGTCGCGCGATGCCGCCTCGATCGACTGCTACCCAAGCCTCGACGAAAGAGCAAGCCCAGATGCGTGAGATGACGCGCGGGATCGAGAAGCCCGGCGAGCTGCGTGCGCGAGAGACGCTTGCGCACCTCGGGCTCGGCGGCCAGCGTGTCGGCGAACGACCCCTGGCCGTCGAGTGCGGCGTGCGCCGCCCGTTGCACCCACCGATACGCATCCTCGCGGCGGGCACCGGCGCGCACCAACGCCAGCAGGACGTCCTCGGAAAGCACGACACCGGCGCTGAGCTCCAGGTTGGCCCGCATACGCTCCGGGCGCACGACCAGCTTTTCCAGCACGCCCGCCATGCGGCTCAGCATGAAGTCGAGCACGCAGGTGGCGTCCGGCGCGATCACCCGCTCGACCGAGGAGTGACTGATGTCGCGCTCGTGCCAGAGGGCGACGTTCTCGAGCGCCGCGCCGGCGTAGGCGCGCAGCAGGCGCGCCAGACCGGTCACGTTCTCGGACAAGATCGGGTTGCGTTTGTGCGGCATCGCCGACGAGCCCTTCTGACCCGCCGAAAACGGCTCCTCCGCCTCGCCCACCTCGGTGCGCTGCAGGTGACGTACCTCGACCGCGATGCGCTCGAGCGACGACCCGAGGAGCGCCAGCGTCGTGAAGAACTCGGCGTGTCGATCGCGTGCCACGACCTGGGTCGCGTTGCGCTCCGGCTCGAGACGCAACCGCTTCAGCACGTACGCTTCCACCTGCGGGGGAACGTTGCCGAAGACGCCCACGGCGCCCGAGATCTTGCCGACCGCAACCGCACGCGCCGCCGCCGCCAGCCGGGCGCGGTTGCGCACCGCCTCGCCGTGCCAGCTCAAGACCTTGAGTCCGAAGGTGATGGGCTCGGCGTGCATCCCGTGGGTGCGCCCGATCATCAAGGTGCGCTCGTGGCGGAGCGCGAGTCGGCGCAACGCCGCGATCAACCGGTCCTGGCCTTCGAGCAGCAGCGTCGATGCCGCACGCAGTTGCAGGCCGAAGCCCGTGTCGAGCACGTCCGACGACGTGAGGCCGAGATGAAGAAAACGGCCCGCGGGCCCGACCGTTCCCGCGACCTGCGTCACGAACGCGATCACGTCGTGCTTGACCTCGGCCTCGAGCGCGGTGATGCGGTCGACGTCGATGCGTGCCCGCCGTCGGATCGTACGTACGGCCGCGCGCGGCACACGGCCGCGGGCTGCCAGCGCCTCGCAGGCGAGGATTTCGATCTCGAGCCAGTGCGCATAGCGCGCGGCGTCGGTCCAGATACGCGCCATCGCCGGCCGCGTGTACCGTGCGATCATGACGTCACCCCAGGGCTTCGAACACGCCGGCGTCGGGCGCGCTGCCGCGCACGTTGCCGAGCAACACCAACGCGCAGCCGTCGGGCACGAACACCCGTTCGGCCAACGCGACGATCTGATCGTTGGTCACGGCCTCGATGCGGCGCGCGAGCTCGTCGGCCGTGACCGTGCGCCCGAAGTACATCTCGTTCAGCGCCACCCGTTCCATCCGTTGGTCGGTGGTCTCGAGCCCGAGCAACACACCGCCCTTGAGCTTGCCTTTCGCGCGTGCGAGCTCGGCCGCCGGCAATCCTTCACGCCGGATGCGCTTGAGCTCCCCGAGCACGATCTCCACCACCTCGCGCACCCAGCGTGCGCGCGTCCCGGCGGCGACACCGATGTAGCCAGCGTCACGATAGGCGGAGACGAACGAGTCGATCGAATAGGCGCGCCCGCGCCGCTCGCGCACTTCCTGGAAGAGCCGCGAGCTCGGACTGTCACCGAGCGCGGCGTTCAGCACGGCGGCGACGTCGCGCTCCGGATCGGTGATCGCGACCCCACGCGTTCCGAGGCAGAGCTGCACCTGCTCGAGCGGTCGTTCGTACACGGTCACCCCCGCGTGTGGACGCGGCGCCGACCCGCCGTCGAGCGCCGCTTCGCCGCGGAGATGACCGAAGCGAGCGTCGATCGCGTCGGCGAGCGCCGCGTGCTCGATGCGGCCGGCGGCGGCGACGACGATCCGGTTCGGTCGATAGCGGTCACGCAACAGACCGAGACACGCGTCGCGATCGAACCGCTCGATGGTCGCGCGCGTGCCGCACACCGAGCGTGCGAGCGGGTGATCCCGCCAATAGTCGCGGTGGAAGAGATCGTGGATGAGATCGTCGGGCGTATCCTCGATCTGCGCGATCTCCTCGAACACCACCTCTTTTTCGCGCGCGATCTCGTCGCCGTCGAATCGCGACTCCAGAAAGATGTCCGCCAACATGTCGATCGCCAGCGGCACGTGCTCGGCGAGGACCTTCGCGTAGTAGCAGGTGAACTCGCGATCGGTATCGGCGTTGAGCACGCCGCCTACGGCGTCGATCTCCTCGGCGATCTGGGCGGCGCTGCGCCGCGCCGTTCCCTTGAAGAAGAGATGCTCGATGAAATGCGAGAGGCCGTGCTGCGCCGCGGTCTCGTAGCGCGAGCCGTTCTCCACCCAGAGGCCGATGGCGACCGCGGCGACGTCCGGCATATGCTCCGACAGCACCCGGATACCGTTCGGGAGCTCGCTCTTGAAGAGACTCTCAGGTGCACCCGTCGGACCGCCGTGGCCCGGCGACGCGGCACGCCGCCGCGCGAGACGCCGCCGCTCAACCGGCAGCGCCGGCCTCCTTGCCGAGCGCATCCTTGCGCGAGAGCCGGATCTTGCCGGTCTTGTCGACCTCGAGGACCTTCACCATCACCTCGTCGCCCTCGTTCAGGACGTCCCGCACGCGCTCCACCCGCTCAGGCGCGAGCTGCGAGATGTGCACGAGTCCGTCGGTGCCGGGGAGAATCTCGACGAAGGCGCCGAAGTCCATGATCTTCTTCACCACGCCTTTGTAGATCCTGCCGACCTCGGCTTCCGCCGTGAGGCGATGGACCCAGTCGATGGCTTTCTGCATGGCCGTGCCATCCGCCGACGCGATGTAGATCGTGCCGTCGTCCTCGACGTCGATCTTGACTCCAGTCTCCTCGATGATGCCGCGAATCACCTTGCCTCCTGGGCCGATGACGTCACGGATGCGGTCGACCTTGATCTTGAGCGTGGTGATACGCGGCGCGTAGGCCGACATGTCGGTGCGTGGCTGCGCCAGCGCTTCCTTCATGGCCTTCAGGATGTGCAACCGTCCATCGCGCGCCTGATACAGCGCGTCGCGCATGATCTCGCGGGTCACGCCGCCGATCTTGATGTCCATCTGCACGGCGGTCACGCCGTCGGTCGTCCCGGCGACCTTGAAGTCCATGTCGCCGAGGTGATCCTCGTCACCGAGGATGTCGGAGAGCACGCGAATCTCGTTGCCCTCGCGGATGAGTCCCATGGCGATGCCGGCCACCGGGCCCTTGATCGGAACGCCGGCGTCCATGAGCGCCAGCGAGCTGCCGCACACCGTGGCCATCGACGATGACCCGTTCGATTCCAGAATCTCGGAGACCAGACGGATCGTGTACGGGAACTGCGTCTCGTCGGGAAGGACCGCCGACACCGCCCGCTCCGCGAGCGCGCCGTGGCCGATCTCGCGCCGTCCGGGACTGCGAAGAAACTTCACCTCGCCGACGCTGAAGGGCGGAAAATTGTAGTGCAGCATGAACTTCTTGTAGGTGTCGCCGGTGAGCGCGTCGATGCGCTGCTCGTCGGACGACGTCCCGAGCGTCGCCACCGCCAACGCCTGGGTCTCGCCGCGCGTGAAGAGCGCCGAGCCGTGCGTACGCGGCAGGACCTGCACCTCGCACGTGATCGGTCGAATGTCGGCCAGACCGCGTCCGTCGATGCGCTGCTTCTCCTCGACGATGCGCGTCCGCACGATCTCGCTCAGCAGGTCTTCGAAGAGGTTCTTGACGTCGCGTTCGCGCTCCGGAAACTCGGCCGCCAGCGACGTGAGCACGCCGGCGCGCACCTGATGCAACGTGTCGTTGCGGTTTTGCTTCCCCGCCAGCGCGAGCGCCTCGCGGATCTTGCTGGCCGCGGCCTTGCGCACCCGTTCCGTCAGCACCTGATCGGCGGGCGGCACGACGACGGTCCGTTTCGGCTTGCCGACGGCGCGTCGCAACTCGGCCTGCATCTCGAGAATGGTCTGCATCTCACGATGCCCGGTGTAGAGCGCGTCGAGGATGACGTCCTCGGACAGCATCCGTGCCCCGCCTTCGACCATCACGATCGCGTCACGCGAGCCCGCCAGGATGAGCTGGAGATCGCTCTGCGGAAGCTGCTCCGTGGTCGGGTTGACCACCAGCGTACCGTCGACGCGCCCCATGCGTACGCCGGCGATCGGGCCGTTGAACGGTATGTCGGACACCTCGAGCGCAGCCGAAGCTCCGATCAACGCCAGCACGTCCGCGTCGTTCTCCTTGTCGAACGAGAGCACGGTGGCGATGATCTGCGTCTCGCAGCGGAAACCGTCAGGGAAAAGCGGGCGCAGCGGCCGGTCGCACAGCCGCGAGGTCAGCACCTCCTTCTCGCTCGGCCGGCCCTCGCGCTTGAAGAATCCACCCGGGATCTTGCCGGCCGCGAAGGTCTTCTCCTGGTAGTCGACCGTCAACGGAAAGAAATCCTGGGACTCGCGCGGCTCCTTGGCGGCGGTGGCCGTGACCAGCACCACCGTGTCTCCGTATTGCACCAGAGCCGACCCGTTGGCCTGCTTCGCCATCCGCCCGGTTTCGATCGACAGGCGCCGACCGTGGAAATCGATCTCGACTTTCTTCATCTGGAATACTCCCATCCCCCCGAGGACCCTCGGTGTCATTGTCGCGTTGCGCAACGAGAACGGAGATGGTGGAAAGGAAAGAAGCTACTTGCGGATGCCGAGGCGCTCGATGATCGACTTGTAGCGCTCGACGTCACTGCGCTTCAGGTAGTCCAGCAGCCGCCGCCTCTGCCCTACCAGCTTGAGGAGCCCCCGACGCGAGTGATGATCCTTCGCGTGGAGCTTGAAGTGCCCGCTGAGTTGGCCGATGCGTTCGCTGAGCAACGCGATCTGCACTTCGGGCGACCCGGTGTCGCTCTCGTGGCGGCGGTACGTCTGAACGACTTCTTGCGTGCGCGCCACTGCGCTGCTCTGTCCTTCTCCCATAGTCCTTCTCGTCGACGCGCAGCCTTAACACGCACTTGGAGTGATGTAAAGTACGCCGCCTCGCGTCAGACCGCGATCACCCGCGCCAGACGCCAGCTGGCAGGCACCCTCACCCGCTTCCGCCACCGCGATCAAGTCGCCGCTCGAGCTCTCGATGCGCACCACCTCGGCGGCGCGATGTGGAGCACCGAGCGCGCGCAGCGCGTGCTGTCGTCCGTGGCGGATGGCGGCGATCGTCGACCCGTCGGCGACGACGGCGCGCAACCCGGCCAGCGCCGCCGACGGCGAGCGCAACGGCAGCGTCCCGGCCGCCGCCGCCTCGGCGAGCCGATCGAGTGGAACGGCGCGCGTCGAGCGCGAAGGCGCCGAAGCCCGTCCGTCGCAGCGTGACGAGGTGCGCGCCAACCCCGAGCGTCGCCCCGAGATCGTGCGCCAGGGACCGCACGTAGGTCCCCTTCGAGCAGGTGACGGCGAAGGCGAGCCGATCGGGAGCCGTGAGCGCGACGTCGAAGCGAGCGACGTGCACGGCACGCGGGGCGCGCTCCACCTCGTGACCCGCCCGCGCCAGCCGATAGAGCGGGACCCCGCCGCGCTTGAGGGCGGAGTACATCGGCGGCGTCTGGAGAATGTCCCCGCGCAGCGTGGCGACTGCATCACCGATCGCCCGGGGCGCAAGCGGCGGCACCGGACGGGTCTCGACCACCGCCCCGGTGGCGTCGAGCGTGTCGGTGGTCACGCCGAGCGCGATCTCGCCGACGTAGCGCTTCTCGTCGGCAACCAGGAACTGCGCGATCTTGGTGCCCTCGCCCAGGCAGATCGGCAAGAGTCCGGTCGCGAACGGGTCGAGCGTCCCGAGGTGACCGACCTTGGGCTGACCGAGCGTCCGCTTCACGCGCGCGACCACGGCCGCCGACGTGAGACCCGCCGGCTTGTCGACGAGCAGGATCCCGTGCAGCAGCGGCGGGCGCGGCTCAGCCGTCGTCCTCACCAGACGTCTCCTCGTCGCTCTCGCGCTCCGCGTCGGGATGCAGCTCGCGCAGCAACCGCTCCATGCGGTCGGCCGCCGCGAACGATGGATCGAGCGCAAACTTGAGCTCCGGCGTGAAGCGCAAGCCGAGACGCTTGCCCGCCTGCGCCTGCAAGTACGGGCGCGCACTCGTGAGTCCGGCGAGCGTGCGCGCGCGTGCCTCGTCGTCCCCGAGCGCCGAGACGAAGACGCGCGCGTGCTTCAAGTCGGGCGACAGCTCGACTCCGGTGACCGTGACCATACCGACGCGCGGGTCTTTGACGTCACGGAGCAGCAACTCCGCGAGCGCGGCTTGCAGAAGCGCCGCGACTCGGTCGGTCCGTCTGGCGGGCATGGCGTCACGGCCTCAATAGTGGAGGAACTCGATCTGCTCTTCGCCCACTTCGGCCACCTGGAGCTCGTCGATGAAGGTGATCACTTGCCGCAGCGCCCCGTCGACGAACGCCTGGTCGCGTGCCGACCTGACTGATCCCGAGCGTCGCGCGCTGCCAGAGATCGTGGTCCTCGCATTCGGCGATCGAGACGTTGAACTTGTCACGGACGCGCGCCTTGATCTTGCGCAGCACGCTGCGCTTCCCCTTCAACGAGTGATTCTCGGGGATGTACAACGTGAGTCGCAGCACTCCGACCGTCACGGTCGCGTCCTGCGCGGATCAGACGCGGCGTTCGACCTGCGCCTGGGCTCCGCCCGCTCCTTGCCGTGCAGCAGGCGCCAGACGGCGGGCGATCTCCTCCATCTCGAAGCTCTCCACGACGTCGCCTTCCTTGACGTCCGGAAAGTTCTCGAGCGTGAGACCACACTCGTACCCGGCGACCACCTCGCGCGCGTCGTCCTTGAAACGGCGCAGGCTGCCGATCTTGCCGTCGTGAACCACCACGTGATCGCGGACCACGCGTGCCCGCCCGCCCCGGGTGATCTTGCCATCGGTGACGAAGCAACCGGCCACACGCCCGATGCTCGGGATGCCGAAGACCTGGCGCACCTCGGCCCGGCCGATCACGCGCTCGCGGAGCGTCGGCTCGAGCAACCCTTCGAGCGCGTCCCGCAGTTCGTTCACGACCTCATAGATGATGTTGTACAGGCGGATGTCGACGCCCTCACGCGTCGCCAGGTCGGCGGCCTTCGACTCGGGCCGCACGTTGAACCCGATGACGATGGCGTTCGAGGCGGCCGCCAGCAGGACGTCCGACTCGTTGATGCCGCCGACCGAGGCGTGGATGACGGTGAGCTTGACCTCGTCGGTCGAGAGCCGCGTGAGCGCGTCGTGGATCGCTCCCGACCGAGCCTTGCACGTCGGCCTTCAGCACCACCTTCAGCTCTTTCACGCCGCCGGCCTGGATCTGCTGATAGAGATCCTCGAGTGACACCTTGCTGGTGGTCGCGAGCTCACTCTCGCGCTGCTTGGCGCGCCGATGCTCGGCAACCTGGCGCGCTTTGGGCTCGTCGGACACCGCGACGAACGTGTCGCCGGCGCCGGGCACACCGGTGAGTCCGAGAATCTCGACCGGGGTCGCCGGGCCGGCGGTCTCGATCTTGCGGCCGCGGTCGTCGATCATCGCTCGCACCCGCCCGTATTCGACGCCGCACACGAACGCGTCGCCGACTTTGAGCGTGCCCTCCTGCACCAGCACGGTCGCGACCGGTCCGCGACCGCGGTCGAGCTTCGCCTCGATGATCGTCCCGCGGGCGCGCCGATTGGCGTTGGCCGACACCTCGAGCACGTCGGCCTGCAGCAACAGCATCTCGAGGAGGTGCGGAATGCCCTCTTTGCGTCTTCGCGGACACCGGCACGACGATGGTGTCGCCGCCCCACGCTTCGGGCGCCAGGCCATGGCTCGCGAGATCGCGCGTGACGCGCTCGAGGTTGGCTTCCGGCTTGTCGATCTTGTTCACCGCGACGACGATCGGCACCTCGGCGGCGCGGGCGTGATCGATGGCTTCCTGCGTCTGCGGCATGATCCCGTCGTCGGCCGCGACGACCAGCACGACCAGGTCCGTCACCTTCGCGCCCCGGGCGCGCATGGCGGTGAACGCTTCATGGCCAGGGGTGTCGAGGAAGGTCACGCATCGCTCCCCGACCTCGACCGAGTACGCGCCGATGTGCTGCGTGATGCCCCCTGCCTCGGCGGCGGTGACGTTGGTCTGCCGGATGGCGTCGAGCAGCGACGTCTTGCCGTGATCGACGTGACCCATGATGGTGACGACCGGCGGCCGACCCTGCCGCTCGCCGGTGTCGTCGCTCTCCTCCGGACCCGACTCGAGCAGCGACTCGACGTTCAGGGCGACGTTCTCGACGCTGTAGTCGAACTCCGCCGCCACCAGCGTCGCGGTATCGACGTCGAGGATCTGGTTGACGGTCGCCATCATGCCCATGTCCATGAGCTTGCGAATGACCTCGCCGGACTTGACGCCGATGGCGCGCGCCAGATCCCCGACCGTGATGGCCTCGGAGATCTTGACCACGCGCTTGCTCGCTTTGGGCGTGGTGATCTCGGTGTGGTGCTGCTCCTTGCCTGGGAGCGCGCGCTTCTTGCGTCTGAGCTTTCCGGGCCGCCGATCCCGCTCGAGATTCTCGAGCTGGTCCTGCTTCTTGATGACCTTGCGCTTCTTCTTCTTGCCGGCGTCCACCGCCTCTTTGGCTCGCGGTGCCGTCTCCGGCTGCGGCGCCGCTGCGGGGCGTGGTCGCGCCGCGCCACCGGGGCGCTCGCCGCTGTCGGCCCGTCGCGGCTCACCGCGCGGCGGCGGCGGCGGCGCTTTCCTGAGATCGATCTTCCCGAGCACCCGCACGCTCTGCGGCGCCTCGTCGAACCGCGGCGGAGCCGGCGGCACCACTTCGGGCGCGGCGCTCGCTTCCACGACCTGCTCGGGTGGCGGCGGCTCCTCGATCGGCGGCGGCGCGGGCTCCTCCATCGCCGTCATCGGCTCCTCGCCCTCCGGTGCCTGACCGTGCAGCGCGGGCGGCGCACTCTCGACCGGCGGCGATTCGGCCGCAAAGACCGGCATGTCGTCGGTCTCGAACGTCGGCAGCGGCGCATCGGCCGCCGGCTCGACGACCGGCGGCGGCGCGGTCGGAATCTCCTCGCGCTTCAAGACCTCGACGCGCGTCGTCCGGCGCCGGATCACGTTGGCCCGGACGCGATTCTCGACCACCTGCTCGCGCGAGGTGACCATCTGCTCCTCGGCGGCGTCCTTCTCGGTCACGACCCGCTCGGACACGACGCGCTCGGTGCCGATGGTCACCGCCGCCTTGTCGCGCAACCCGAGGGCCTCGCGCACGCGCGCGATCTGGTCGTCGGTGAGCGAGCTTTGCGACTTCTTGTTGCGGATCCCGAGACGCTCGATCTTGGCGAGCACATCCTTGGCGGGGATGTCCCAGTCTTTCGCGAGCTCGTGAATGCGTTTCTTCGCGATCAAACACGCACCTCCGGGAACCCCGCGCGCAGCGCGCGCGCGCTCCGTCTTAGGTATCACGCATCGGAGCGAGCGCACAAACCCGCCTTGGTGAGCGAACGCTTCGAGACAGGTCGCACGCGCGTGCAGGTAGGCGCCGCGTCCGGGAGCGCGCTTGTCGGCGTCGACCACGAGCGCGCCGGCGCGCGCCACGACGCGTGTCAGTGCCGCGCGACGATCGCGCTGCGCGACATCCGACGCAGGTGCGGATCGGCTCGTTCACGATCGCGTCTCGCCCTCGCCGTCGACCTCAGTCTCAGCCTCCGCTGCCATCTCGGTCGGCGCAGCGTCGCCCGCCGCCGCAGCTTCCGCGGCCGCCGCCTCCGCCGCTGCGGCGGCTGCCTCGGCTGCCGCTGCCGCCGCCTCGGCTTCCTCGGCGGCGCGCGCTTCGGCTAGCTGCCGCTTCTCCTCGACGTGCGCCTGCGCCGACTTGATGATCGCGGCCGCTTTCTCCGCGCTCACGCCTTCCACCTGCGTGAGGCGCTCGACGTCGGAGGCCGCGAGCTCCTCCGCCGACTTGAATCCGTCCTGGTACAGCAGCTCGGCCGTCACGTCGCCGATGCCGGGCACCGCCATCAGCGAGGCGCGCGCGTTGCGCGCCTCTTCCTCGGCCTCCGCCTCGCCGCGCACGTCGAGACGCCAGCCCGTCAGGCGCGAGGCCAGCCGGACGTTCTGGCCCTTCTTGCCGATCGCGAGCGAGAGCTGATCGTCGGGGACGATGACCTCCATGGCGCGCTCGTCCTCGTCCATGATGATCTTCGACACCTTGGCCGGCGACAGCGCCCGACACACGTACTCCGCCTGATCGGCGGTCCACGGAACGATGTCGATCTTCTCCCCGCGCAGCTCCTGCACGACCGACTGGACGCGCGTGCCGCGCATGCCGACGCACGCGCCGACGGGATCGACGTCGGAGTCGTTCGAGTACACGGCGATCTTGGCGCGACCGCCGGGCTCCCGCGCCGCGCCCTTCACCTCGACGATGCCCTCGTAGATCTCCGGCACTTCCTGCCCGAAGAGCTTGATCAACAGCCCGGGATGCGTCCGCGACAGCACGATCTGCGGGCCCTTGCTCGTGAGGTCGACGTCGAGGATGTAGGCGCGGATGCGGTCGCCCTGCCGATAGCGCTCGCGGGGAATCTGCTCCTTCTCGGGCAGGATCGCGTCGGTGCGGCCGAGGTTGACGATGATGTTCTTGCGCTCGAACCGCTGCACGATCCCCGAGAAGAGCTCGCCTTTTCGGTCCTTGAACTCGTTGAAGATGATGCTCCGCTCGGCCTCACGAACGCGCTGGATGATGTTCTGCTTCGCGGCCTGGGCGGCGATGCGCCCGAACTTCTCCTGCGACAGCTTGGACAGCAGCTCGTCACCGACCGCGGCGTCGGGGTCGAGGGTCGCTTGTGCGTCCTTGACCATGATGTGATTGGCGGGGTCGGTGACCTCGTCCACGACCGTCTTGATCTCGAACAGCTCCACCTCACCGATGTCGGGATTGAACTTCGCCTCGATCTGGTGCTCGAGCCCGAAGGTCCGGCGCGCCGCCGACAGCATCGCATCCTCGAGCGCGGCGATGATGACGCTCTTGTCGATGCCTTTCTCCTTGCTCACTTGCTCGATGACTCGATTGAGATCGGGTAGCATGGCGTTTCCTTCTCCTTCTTGCCGACCCTAGGACCGGCGCGCCGCACGACCGACGCGCGGGCGGGCCGAGGAGCGCCCGCCGGCAGTCGCGCCGAAGTCGTGCTGATAGTTCGCGCGGGCGATCGCCGCGAAGGGAATCACATGCCGTCTGCCCGTCGTCGGTCGCCACGACGATCCCGGCGGGTGCCGACGGACTCGAGCAAGCCGCGGAACGAATGCCGATCGCCGAGCGGCACGCGGGTGCGCACGTGCACGCGCTTGCCGCGGTACGCCTCGAAGTGCGCCGGTCGAGTGAGGGGGCGGTTCACCCCCGGCGAGGAGACCTCGAGGGTGTAGGCTCCCCGACCGCATCCACGTGCACGTCGAGCAGGTCGGACACCTGGCGGCTCACCGCCGTCAGCTCGTCCAGGGACACCCCTCCGGGGCGATCCATCAACAGGCGAACGACGGCACCTCGCCCCTCGCGCCGGCGCTCGACGTCGACGAGCTCCAGCCCGGCCTCGAGGGCGACCGGCTCCACCAGTTCCCAGATTCGCGCGATTCCCGGCTCGATTTGCACGTTCCTCACCCCGTTTTGGGGGCCGGTATCGCGAGCCGGGCCTACGCGACCGGGGGGCCGAGAGTCACAGATCCAGTTCCGTTCAGGAAACCCCCCGCGGGGAAGACCGGCCGAGCGCTTACAGACGCCCCAAAACGAAAAAAGCGGGCACAGGCCCACTTTTTTGGCCAAAACGAGCTTCGAATAACACGCCGTCTACAGGGGCGCAACCCACGCGGCCGCCGCGACAACGACCGGTTTCGAGCCTGCGCCGGCGGGCGTGCTCGTCAGGGGTACATCTCGTCGATGACGCCGCGGAAGCGCTCGGTCACGACCTTGCGCTTCACCTTGAGGCTCGGCGTCAGCTCGCCGGTCTCTTGCGAGAAGTCGCGCTCGAGGATGCGGAAGTACTTGATGCTCTCGTACGAGGCGAGGTGCTCGTTGACGGCCTGCGACCTCGGCGTCGATCAGCTCGGCCACGCGCGGGTGCGCGGGAGATCGCACTCGGGTCGCCGAGCGCAACCTGGTGCGCCTGCGCCCAGCGTTGCGATCTCCTCGACGTCGAGCGTCACCAACGCGACGCAGTACTTGCGATTGTCGCCGATCACCACGGCCTGGCTGATGTGCGGCTGGGTCTTCAGCAGATTCTCGATGTTCTGCGGCGCGACGTACTTGCCGCCGGACGTCTTGATGAGGTCCTTCTTGCGATCGGTGATGCGGAGGAAACCGTCGGCGTCGAGCTCGCCGATGTCGCCGGTGTGGAACCAGCCCTCGCGGTCCCAGCTCTCCGCCGTCGCCTCGGGCCGCTTGTAGTATCCCTGGGCGACGTTTGGACCCTTGGCGAGGATCTCCCCGTCGCTGGCGATCCGCAGCGTGACACCATCGATCGCCTGCCCCACCGTTCCGAACTTGTAGTGCTCGGGGCGGTTCACGGTGAGGATCGGCGTGGTTTCCGTGAGTCCGTAGCCTTCGAGGATGAGGAGACCCGACGGCGTGGAAGAACTCCATGATCTCGCGCGCCAGCGGCGCGCCGCCCGAAACCATCAGGCGCACCCGTTCCGCCGAGGACCTCGTGGATGCGCGCGAACACCAGGCGGTCGGCGACCACCGCCTGCAGCGGCGATGTGCGGCGGCACGGACCGGCGCTGCTGTTCGCACAAGCTGCGCGCGCGCCCGATCTCGACCGCCCAGTCGAAGAGCCAGCGCTTGACCGTTCCTCCGGTCTCGCGCGCGCCCAGGATGCGCGCGTAGATCTTCTCGAAGATGCGCGGCACCGAGGGAATCACGTGCGGCTTGGTCTCGGCGATCTCCTGCGCCAGCGTGTCGACCGAGGTGGCGAAGGCCGTGTCGCTCCCGACCGAAAGCCCGAAGTACTCGAGCATGCGCGCGAACGAGTGCGCGAGCGGGAGGAACAGAAACGCGACCTCGCCCTCGCGCGCGAGGCCGATCTTCTCCACCGCCTCGACCGACGCGAGATGATTGCCGTGCGTCTGCACGACGCCCTTCGGCGGCCCGGTCGTACCCGAGGTGTAGACGATCGTCGCCACGTCCTCGCGCCCGAGCGCCGCTCATGCGTGAATCCAGGGTTGCGCGGTGCCTGGCGAGCTCGGCGCGGCCGCGCGCCCGCACCTCGTCGAGCGCGACGCTCCCTGATCCGTCCGGCGTCGCCCTCCATGATGATGCAGCGCTCGACCCGCACGTCGCAGCGTTTGCCGTCGAGCTCGAACCCGTCGCGCTCGGCCCCGCGAATCTTCTCGAGTTGCTTGGCGTTCTCGACGAAACAGAAGCGGGACTCGGAGTTGGCGAGGATGTATCCGCACTCGTGCGGCAGGTTCGATTGATAGATGGGGACCGTCACCCCGCCGCAGGCGTACACCGCGAGGTCGGTTTCGACCCATTCGGGCCGCGTTCCCGACAGGATCGCGACCTTCTCACCTGGCGAGAGGCCGAGCGTCAGCAGCCCCGCCGCCGTCTCCATGACGCGACCCGCGGTCTGCTCCCAGCTCACCTCCTGCCACGCCCCGTCGCGCTTCACCCGATAGCACGTCCGCTCTCCGAGCGCCGCCGCGCGGTCGAAGAACATCTCGGTGAGATTCTGATGCGCCATCGCCACCCCTCCCTCGTCCGCGCGCTCACGCGTCCGCGTCGGACGTCCCCACCCCGATCTCGTGCAACGTGACCAGTCCCACGATCTGGTAGCTCTTCTTGCCGCCCGGCGCGTGCACCTCGACCTCGTCGCCGACCGACCTGTTGAGGAGGGCCCGCCCGATCGGCGAGCTGAGTGATATGGCGCCGCTCGCGGCATCGACCTCTTCGGGAAAGACGATGCGGTATTCCGACTTCACTCCCTCGTCGGCGTCCTCCACGGTGACACGACTGCCGTATGCCACGACGTCATGGGGAATCGACGCCAACGTGTACAACGAGAGCTCGCGAATCCGACCCTGGATCTGGCCGACGCGAGCACGGACGAACTCCTGGCGTGATTTCGCCGCCTCGTACTCGGCGTTCTCCGACAGATCGCCATGCGCCGCGGCCTCTTGGAGCTCCTTCGGAAGCTTGACGTTCAGCTCGTGCACGAGCGCCTGGAGCTCCTTCTTCAGGCGTTTCACGACCGGCAATTCCATTCGCGAACCTCCGCGCGCGGGCGATGCTAGCCGCATCCCGGCGACCAAGTCAAAGTTTGTGCGGACGCTTCGTCAGCCCCGAATCCGCTCTCGACCCGCGGCGGCGAGCGACGAACGACACCGGTCAGTCGCCGGCGATCAACCGCCGGGCGATCTCGCTGGCGCGTTTGCCGTCATACTGGCCGGCATAGTGCTCTTTCAGACGCGCCATGAGCGGCCCGATACCAGTGACGCCTTCGGCGAGCCAGCTCCTCAGCAGATTGGTCAGCTCGGCCTCGTCGAGCGCCGCGTGGAAGGTATCGTCCCAAGATGACCCGCTCGCCCTCGTTCTGGTCGACCAGATCGGACCGCTTCGCGGTGCGCGCGAATTCCGCGGCTTCCTCGCGCTTCTTGGCCTCACGCTGCACCAGGCCCAGAATCTCGCCTTCGCTGAGCTCGCTGCTCCCCTTCTCGATCTTGAGGTTCGCGACCGCCGCCAGCACGCCACGGAGAACGTAGACCGTGGGCATGTCTCGGGCCTTCATCGCCGCTTGGAGATCCTGCCGCAGGCGGGCCTCGGTGAGCATCGACGTACCGCGCTACCACCAGACGGCGGTCGACGCCAGAGAACAGAGGTTCCTGTCAGCGAAGGCGGAGACCGGAGCTCAGCGCTTCTTGGAGAGCATCTTGTCGACCTTCTCGGGCGCGTCGGGATCGTGGGACGCCGCCGCCAACCATCCCTTCACGTCGTCGACGAAGCCTTCCTTCTCGTAGGCGTACCAGTACATCGAAGCCACACCGATCAGGAGACCGGCCAGAAATCGCTTCATAACGCCCCTTTCCGCCCTCGACTCTCGTCAAAGTCTAGCGGCGGCGTGCGCGCACTGTCCAGCGGGTTTCGCAGATTCGGCGCGCAATCGGTGCGCGGTGGAACCGTTCGCAGAGCGAACGCTCAGCGGCGTGACCTGTCGGGTGGCGCCGCGTCTCCCGGCGGCCGGCTCGACGTCGCGACTCCACCGCCGCTCTCTCGCAAGCGCTTCACGTCAGCCGCCGTATGTCGCGGCGTGACCCCCATGTCAGCGAGCACGCGATTTGTCATGTCGGCGGTGATCCGATCGCGCAGTGCGCCCCGGCCGCTCATGTCGCTGGCGAGCACGGCCTCGATCTTCGCGCGCGCGATGCCGGTCGCGATGAAGAGATCGAGAAGCTGCGACAGCCCCTCCTCGCGATGCTCCTCGTAGATGGCGAGCAGACGCGCGCAGTCGGCGCACAGGCGTCGCAGGAGTCCAGCTCGATCGTGACACGCTCGGCATCGCATGTTGCGCCGCCACGACGACCACAGATAGCATCGCGACTTCCCCCGGGGCCCGTGCGGAAACGACCCGCATGATCCCGATCGCGAACCGGATTGGCGTCGCACTGGCCGACGCCCTCTGCCCCGAGCGCTGCGCTTCCTGCGCACGGATCGTCGTTGCCGGCGTGCTCTTCTGCCACGCCTGCTTCGCGGGCGTCAACGTCCTCGGACCACCCGAGTGCGAATGCTGCGGCCAGCCGCAGGCGGTGGTCGGATGGTGCGCCGCATGTCGCGCCGCGAGCATGCCGACCATTCGCCACGCGCGCGCGTGGGCGGCCTACGATGGCACGCATGCGCAGCGGCCGGTCGCCGCGGCGCTTGCATCCTTCAAGTACGGCCGCGTGCGTCGTCTCGCTCCGCCGTATGGTCGCCGCCATGATCGCGCGCGTCCCCGGCACCACGGAGGCCACCGTCGTTCCGGTGCCCCTGCACGTCGCGCGACTACGCCGTCGCGGCTTCAATCAGAGCGCGGTACTGGCTCGGTATCTCGCTCGCACGCTCGATTGGCCGCTGGCGCTGCGGCTCCTGGTCCGCACACGCGACACGCCGTCGCAGACCGCGCTCTCCGCTCGTGCGCGCGCCGCCAACGTCGCCGGCGCCTTCGCGGTGCGCGACCCGAGCGCCGCACGCGAGCGCGCGTTTCTGCTCGTCGACGACGTGTGGACCTCGGGCGCCACCGCACGTGCCGCGGCTTCCGCCCTGCGGGCGGCCGGTGCACGCCACGTCGACGTCGTCACGTTTGCCCGCGTCCCGTAGATCCACACCGACGATGCCGACGCGATTGACACCTCACGGGCTTTTGCGGTCTATGCGGCGCATGACCGTTGCGCTCGGCGCCATGACCTATGCGGGAGCGGGCGTCGGCATCGCTGCCGGTGATCGCCTGGTACGCCGTATCGCGCCACTCGCGCGCGCCACCAGGCGTCCCGAGATCGTGGCCGGTGTGGGCGGGTTCGCCGCGCTCGCCCGCCTTCCCTCCCGCTACCGCCGCCCACTCCTCGTCACCTCGACCGATGGGGTCGGCACCAAGCTTCGCATCGCCTTTGCGCTCGGCCGGCACGACACGATCGGTCTCGACCTGGTGGCGATGAGCGTGAACGATCTGCTCACCATCGGCGCCGAGCCGCTGCTCTTTCTCGACTACTTCGGCGCCGGCAGGCTCGACGTGCGCCAGGCGACGGCGGTGGTGCGCGGCATCGCGCGCGGCTGCCGGCTCGCCGGTTGCAGCCTGGTCGGCGGTGAGACGGCGGAGTTGCCCTCGTTCTATGCCGCCGGCGAGTACGACCTCGCCGGCTTCGCCGTCGGCGTCGTCGAGCAGAACGCGGTCGTCGACGGCTCGCGGATTCGCCCCGGCGACGTCGTCATCGGTCTTCCTTCGAGCGGCCTGCACAGCAATGGCTACGCGCTCGCCCGCAAGGTGCTGCTCGAACGCGGCCGCCTGTCGCTGCACGCGCGCCCGTCCGGGCTCTCGGTGCCGCTCGGCACCGAGCTGTTGCGCCCGACACGCATCTACGTTCGCACCGTACGCACGCTGCTCGCGCGCCTGCCGCGCGGCACCGTGCGCGGCATGGCGCACATCACCGGTGGCGGCTTGCCGGGCAACGTGCCACGCATCCTTCCGCCCGGTTGCCAGGCGGTGGTGCGGCGCGGCAGCTGGCGTACCCCGCCCGATTTTCGACCTCATCGAGCGTGTGGGACGGGTCCCGCGCTCCGAGATGGACCGCACGTTCAACAACGGCGTCGGCTTCGTCCTGATCGTGGCGCGCCGTCAGGCGGCGCGTGTCCTGGCGCACTTGAAGGCCCGCCGCGAGCGCGCGTCGGTGATCGGCACCATCGTCGCCGGCCGTCGCGCGCTGACCTTCGTCTGATCCGATGGCGACGTCGCTTCCAATCGGCGTGCTGCTCTCGGGGAGCGGGTCGAATCTCCAGGCGTTGATCGACGCCATCGAGAGCGGGCGTTTGGCGGCTCGCATCGCCGTGGTGATCAGCAACAACCCGGACGCCTACGGGGTGGTACGCGCGCGTGCGCGCGGCCTCGCCGTCGAGATCGTCCCCCACGGCGCCTTCCGGTCTCGCGAGGAGTTCGACGCACGCTCGGTCGAGGTGCTGCGCGCTCACGGCGTCGAGCTCGTGGTGCTGGCCGGCTTCATGCGTCTGGTGAGCCGGGTGCTTCTCGATGCCTTTCCGGCGCGCGTCTTGAACATCCACCCCGCCTTGCTGCCGGCCTTTCCAGGACTGCACGCCGAGCGTCAGGCGCTCGACCATGGCGTCCGTCTCGCAGGCGTGACGGTCCATTTCGTCGACGAACAGGCGGATCACGGTCCGATCCTGCTGCAGGCGGCGGTACCGATCCTGCCAGGCGATACCGAGGACACCCTGCACGCCCGCATCCAGCGCCAGGAGCACCGCCTCTATCCGTACGCCGTGCAGTTGATCGCCGAAGGGCGCGTGCGGGTGGAGGGTCGACGTGTGCTCGTCGATGGTGCGGTCGTCGATCCGGAAGCGGCACTCGCCAATCCCGACGCCCCGGCGACGCGCTGACCGTCAGCGCACGGCGGCGTAGAAGCGCTGCAGGCGCTCGGGCGCCACGCCCAGGGCGTGGCCGAGCCGGAGCGCCCACATGAGAAGGATGGTGCGCGTCACGCCGCGTTGCTCCCAGCGGCGGGCCGACGTCGCCACCCGCTCGCGCAGGCACGCGATCCCGCCGCGGCGCTTGAGGGCTGCCGTGAAGCGCACGTCCTCGAGCAACGGCACCAGGGGGAAGCCGCCAAGCGCTTCGAACACGGCACGGCGGACGAAGATCGCCTGATCGCCAGTCGCGATCCGGGTCAGTCGCGAGCGCAAGTTGATCGCCGCCGCGATGAGCGGGAGCCAGCGGTTCCTCCCGTCGAGGTGGACGTCGAAGCGCCCGCCGATGACCGCCTGGTCCGCGAGCGCACGCGCGATCGCATCCGCGAATCCGGCGGGCAGAAGCGTGTCGGCGTGAAGGAACAACAGCACGTCGCCGATCGCGACCGCCGCCCCGGCATTCATCTGCCGGGCGCGACCCGGTTCCGTCACCAGCACCCGGTCGGTGAATCTCGCCGCCACGGTGCGCGTCGCGTCGCGACTGCCCCCGTCGACGACGATCACCTCGTGCGCGTCGCCGTCACGAGCACGCGCAAGGGTCTGAGCGAGCACCGTCTCTTCGTTCAGGGTCGGGACGACGACCGAGAGCCGCACGGCCGTCGAGCCTAGAAGAGTGCGCGCCGGAGAGAAAGGGACACGTGGAGCACCCGGTCACGCGCGCGTCCGCGCCCGCCCGAGGCGCGCGCACTCGGTGGTGAGCGACACCGTCCCACTGGACGTGGACGCGCGCCTCACCGCGTCGGCCGCCGCGCGACGCGCTTGTGGAGGCCCAGGGGTGCCGCTATCAACGACGCCGATGGCACGCGCCTTTCAACTCGCGCTCGTCGTCGGCGGCGCGGCGCTGCTGGTACTGCTGATCCGATCCATCGGGCTGGCACCACTGGCCGAGGATCTCCGTCGTTTCGGTGCCGGCCTGATCGTGGTGGTGGCGTTCGAGCTTGCGCTGGACGCCTGCAACACGCTTGGCTGGCGGCACACGCTGGCCGCCAATCCCCGACTGGGGTTCTGGCATCTGTATTGGATTCGCCAAGCCGGCACCGCCGTCAACCAGCTCACACCGACCGCGATGGTGGGCGGCGAGGTGGTGAAGGCGATGCTGCTCCGCCCGCATCTGCCGATGACCGACGCGCTGGCGTCGCTGCTCGCGGCGAAGGTGAGCTTCGCGATCGCGCAGACCGCGCTCGTGTTGCTCGGGCTCGCGAGCATCCTCACCCGCCTTCACGACGCGCCGAGGCTCGCGCTCGCCGTCGTGCTCGGTTTCGTCGCGACGCTCATCGGCGTCCTCGGGTTCTTGCTCCTGCAACGACGCGGCATGTTCTCGGCGCTCGCCGCCGGTGCCTGGCGCCTGGGCGTGCGGACCGCGTTCGTCGCTCGCCTGCGCGCCCACGGCGACGCGCTCGATACCCGCCTCGCGACCTTCTACCGCGACCGGCCCGGCGCGTTCGCGCGCTCGGTCGCCTGGCACTTCGCCGCACAGCTCATGGGTCTCCTCCAGCTCGTATTCATCCTCGCGTGGCTCGGAACGCCGGCGAGTCTCGGTACGTGCCTCGCGATCGAGGCCTTCGCGCTGGTCATCGATTCCGCGCTCTTCTTCGTCCCCGCCCGCATCGGCGTACAAGAGGGAGGACGGGTCGTGATCTTCACGGCCCTCGGCCTCGGCGCGGCGACCGGTCTGGCCGTGGCGCTGATCGTCCGGCTGAACCAGTTGATCGTCGCCGCCGTCGGACTGGCGGCGTTCGGCTACCTCTCGCTCACCAGCGCGCCGATCGACGGATCACTCTCGGAGACCTGAGCGGGCCGCTCTCTGCTCCCGAGCCATACGAGCGCACGCGCCGCGTGCACGGCCACCGTCACCACCGCCCAGGCCGCCGCCGCCAGGAACGCCGGACCGGGGTGCAGACTCACCACGCCCGGCACGAGGATCCAGACGTAGACGTTGCGGCGGCCGGCGATACGGCGGAAGCCGCGGTCGAATCGCGACAGCTCATCGAGCATGTGCCCGGTGCGGGCACGCACCGCCATGTAGAGCAGGCCGTCGGCAACCTCCACTCCGACCATCGTCAGGCCAGCGAACCAGTAGATGGGGAGACCGCTCGCCGCCTGGAGAAATGCGCCGAGCGCGAGATACCAGGAGCTTTCGTAGAAGAAATCAGCGATGTGCTCGAGCTCACCGAGCCGCGAGGTCGCGAGCTTCAAGCGCGCCAGCTTGCCGTCGACGCCGTCGAGGACGCCGACGACCAGCGCCAGAAGGACCCCGACGCGGAGCCAGCCCTGCAGAAACATCATCGCCACTACGCCCGCCAACAGCGTCGTCGCCAGCGTGATCTGATTGGGGGTGACGCGCGTCGGCGCCAACCAGCGCACCAGCGCGTTCTCGAACGGCGAGTCGAAATACTCGCCCGGGAGATCGAGACACCGCTTCTGCACGTGGTCGAGCAAGATGCGCCAGGCGGCCCGCCGCTCGTCGTCCGTCCGCACGGTCAGCACGTAGGGAGTGGCGACACCCCGGAGCTCGCGCGAGTACGGATCGAGCGCCGTGAGCGGGAGGCGCGCGGCGCGATCAGCAAGCGCGTCGCCGTCGGCGAGGATCGCGGCCGCGCCGAGGCGTCCGACGGGTTCGACCGTCCCGTTCTCATTCGCGACCAGACGCGGCCCATCACCCGCCGCGAGCGCTTCGATCACGCGCCGGTCGACCACCCGGTCCGCGCTCAAGAAAAGGAAATCCGCCGGCAGCCGTGGCGCTGCCGAGTGGAGAGCCGCCGGCGCGCTGCGCGCCGTCGCCGGCACCTCGATGACCGCGGACACTCCGAGCCCGGGCGGCACCATCGGGAGCGGATCTCCGTTCGGCACCAGCAAGACGGGCGGCTCGTGACCGAGCGCTCGCAACTGCTTCAGCTGGCGTTCGAGGAGGGAGAGACCGCCGGGCGCGCCCGCACGCCGCCAGACGTCGGGATGCGGAACCAGTATGACGGCGTGCACGGGGGGCGGACCATAGCGTCCCCATGGCGAAGACGGCAAGTCAGGCGCTTCGAGAGACATCGCCTGCGGTCTCTGGTAGCTCTGCCGACGTGTCCGCGTCGCAGGAGACGTCGGGATTCGTCCCCGACCCCAAGGGTATCGTCGCGGTCCTGATCGACTACGGCGGGACGCTCGACGGCGACGCTCTGCACTGGTTCGACCATTTCGTCGCGCTCTACGCCGCCGCGGGGGCGTCGATCCCGCACGAGCTTCTGCGGGGCGCGTTCTACGCCGCCGACGAAGCCATCGTCGCCGCGCCGAAGGTCCGCACGTACGACCTCGCGACCATGGTGCGCGCCCACGTCGAGCTGCAGCTCGCCCATCTCGGCATCGCCGATCCGTCGCTCGCCGCACGTCTCAGCGAGACCTTCATCGCTGACACCCGCCGCGCCTGGGATCGCAATCGCTCCCTGCTCGCTCGGCTGGCACGGCGCTTTCGCCTCGGCGTGGTGTCGAACTCGTACGGCAACATGCCCATCCTGCTCGAGGACGGCGATCTCGGCCCGTTCTCGGTCGTCGTCGACTCGTCACTGGTGGGGTTGCAGAAGCCCGATCCGGCGATCTACGCGCTCGCCGCGCGCGCGCTCGGCCTCCCCCCCGAGGGCATCCTTCACGTCGGCGACTCGTGGGAGCGCGACGTCACATCGGCCGCCAGCGCCGGTTTGCAAACCGCGTGGCTCGCTCCCCGAGACCGCGCCACGCCGCCCGAGCCGACACCGGTGTGGCGTCTCTCCTCGCTGCTCGACCTCGAGACGTTGCTCCGATGAAGGCAGGCATCATCGCCGCCGGCCTCGGCGAGCGCTTCCGCGCCGCCGGCATCACCACGCCGAAGCCGCTCATCGAGGTCGGTGGCCAGCCGCTGATCGAGCGCACGATCGAGACCGCGCGCGCCGCTGGCGCCACCGCCGTTGCGTGCATCATCAATGCGGAAGGCACTCGCGTCCGCCAGTTCCTGGAAAGCCAGGATTTCGGTTTGCCGATCGAGATCGTTCAACGGACGACCGCGAGCTCGGCCGAGAGTTTTCTCGCGCTGCGTCCTTATCTGAAGGACGCCCCGTTCCTGCTCCTGACCGTCGACGCCGTACTGCGCGCCGGGCGCGGTCCCGGCGCTGGCGGCGCGTGCCGCCGAGCTGCCGGAGGCTGCCGGCGTCCTCGCGGTCACCACGTTCGTCGACGACGAAAAGCCTCTGTGGGCCGAGCTCGACGCACGCGGCCGCATTCGTTCACTCGGAGACCCGAGGCGCGCGCACCACGTGACGGCCGGCGTTTACTTCCTGAAACCGCTAGTGTATGCGCTGGCCGATGCGGCCCGATCGAAGCCCTGGAGCGCGTTCCGTGCGTTGCTGGGCGCGCTCGTGGAGCACGGCCATTCCCTGTACGGACTCGACGTCGGCCGGAGCGTCGACGTCGATCGTCCCGAGGACATCGCCGCGGCGGAGCGGCTCCTCGGCGTAACGCGATCGCTCTGAGCCGGATGCCGGTCATCGCCGCGCTGTTCCGGGAGGCTGAGTTTTCTCCCGGCAAGGTGGAGGCTGACGCCGCCATCCTGGAGCGAACCGCGGCGGCTCTGGCCGCCCGTGGCCATGAGATCGCGCTCGGGACGCCGGACACGGTGCCGCTCGCCGACGCGAGCGCGATCCTCGCCATGTGTCAGTCTCCGGCGGCGCTCGCGGCCCTCGATGCGCAGGTCTCGCGCAAGCCCGTCATCAATACGCCGAGCGCGATCCGCAACTGCTATCGAACGGAGACCGTGCGCCTGCTCGGCGGCAGCACCGTGCCGTTTCCGAGGACCAGCCTCGTCGCCACCGAAGCGCCGCGCGGCGCGGCCAGGACTCCGTGCTGGGTCAAGCGTGGGGACGTGCACGCCATGGTGGCGGAGGACGTCGTCTTCGCGTCCGATGCCGCCGCCCTCGACGAGGCCCTGGCCCGGTTCGCCGCACGCGGCATCGCCACCGTCGCGCTGCAGGATCACGTGGAAGGAGCGGTCATCAAGTTCTACGGCGTCGCCGACGGCAGTTTCTTCCGCTGCTACAGTGGAGACGTGGCACCCTCGGCACCCATCTCCCTGCTCTGGGACGCCGCCAGTGCGGCCGCCCGAGTCCTCGGCCTCGAGGTGTTCGGCGGCGATCTCGTGGTCGCGCCGAACGGCACGCCGACCGTGGTCGACGTGAACGACTGGCCGAGCTTCGCGCGCTGCCGCGACGAGGCGGCCGAGGCGATCGCCGCCTACGTCGACGCGCGTCTGGCGGCCCGCGACGGTCGACCTTCGCCAGGGCGTCCCCCGAGACTCGAGGAGTCGCGATCCCATGCGCGATAAGCCGGGTCCGAAGTCCCGCCAGGCCTTCCACGACGAGCAAGCGGTGATCGCGCCGGGACAACAGCGCATCGCGCTGCTCTCCGAGCTCGCCCTCGCGTCGGGCAGCGGCGCGACGGTGACCGATCTCGACGGCAACAAGTACCTCGACTTCTTCGCCGGCGTCGCCGTCGCGAGCCTCGGCCATTCGCATCCGCGCTACGTCGCGGCGATGGAAAGCCAGCTCGGCGCATCTCGGTCGGCAGCTTCACCACCGAGAACCGACTGCGTCTTCTGCGCCTGATCGCCGAGCTCGCGCCCGGCAGCCTCGGACGCACCCAGCTCTACAGCGGCGGCGCCGAGGCGGTCGAAGCCGCCTTCCGTCTCGCCAAGTCGTACACCGACGAACACGAGATCGTCGGCTTCTGGGGCGGGTTCCACGGCAAGACCGGCGGCGTCATGGGCCTGATCGGCGACGAGTGGAAGCAGGGCTGGGGTCCGCTGCCTGGCGGGCGCTACTCGTGCCCTACGCCGATTGTTACCGCTGTCCCTTGAAGCTCGCCTATCCGAGCTGCGGCATGGCCTGCGTCGACTTCGCGCGCGAGAGCATCAAGCGCACGACCAGCGGCGCCGTCGCCGCCATCATCGTCGAGCCGATGCAGGGCACCGCCGGCAACGTCATCCCGCCGCCCGAGTTCCTGCCCGCCGTCCAATCGATCGCCCGCGAGAACGGCGCGCTGCTCATCGCCGACGAGATGATCACCGGCTTCGGCCGCACCGGCAGATGGTTCGGCTGCGACCATACCGGCGCCGAGCCCGACGTCATGACCATCGGCAAGGGCATGGGCTCGGGTTTCCCCGATCAGCGGCCTGATCTCCACCGACGAGATCGTCGCCGCGACGCCGTTCGCGCGTGCCGAGCGCGTCGTCGTCGAGCTACGGCGGCAACCCGCTCGCCGCGACCGCGGCGCTCGCGACCATCGAGACCATCGTCGACGACGGGCTGGTCGAGAACGCCGCGCGCGTCGGCGGGCGCATGCTCGACGGTCTGCGCTCGATGCAGGAGAAGTACGCGTTCATCGGCGACGTGCGCGGCGTCGGGCTGCTGATCGGCATCGATCTGGTACGCGATCGCGAGACCAAGGAGCCGCTCGAGCGCGAATGGACCGAAGGGATCTTCCTCGACGCGCTGCGCCGCGGCCTGCTGCTGATGGGCTACTTTCCGCGCGTGCGCATCAACCCGCCGCTCACCATCACCGCCGAGCAGGTCGACGCGGGTCTGCACATTCTCGACGAGGTGTTCGCCGAGGTCGCGCGTGAGGTGCCGACCCGGTGAGCATCCGACGCAATCGAGCGCTGCGCGGCGGCATCGTCGGCTTCGGCAACGTGGCCGTCCAGGGGCACCTGCCGGCGTGGAAGGCCGATCGGCACTTCAGCATCCTCGCGGTGTGCGATCCCGACGAGGCCAGGCTCGCCGTCGCGGCAGAGGCACTGCCGGACGCGCACCGCTACACCAGCCTCGACGAAATGCTCGACAACGAGCGCCTCGACTTCGTCGACATCGCGAGCCCGCCCGCCACCCACGCCGACATCGTCGCCGCGGTCGCCGCGCGTCACGTGCATGTGCTGTGCGAGAAACCTCTCGCCATTCGCATGGAGGACTGCAACCGGATCCGCAGCGCCGCCAGCGCCGGACACGTCGTGGTGTTCACCGTCCACAACTGGAAGTACGCGCCGATCTTCCGGACCGCCAAACGGGCACTCCGGCGCGGCGAGATCGGCAAGGTGACGCGCGTCGCGCTCGAGACGTTGCGCATCGAGCCGCCCGGCAGCGCCGACGGCGGAGAGCCCTGGCGGCTCGATCCCGCGCTCGCCGGCGGCGGCATCCTCGTCGATCACGGGTGGCACGCGTTCTATCTGGCGCTCTACGCGCTCGACGCCGAGCCGGCGGCGGTGGTCGCTCAGACGTCGCAGCGCAAGTTCACGTCCAGCGCCGTCGAGGACACCGCGACGTGCACGATCGAGTTCCCCGATGCGAGCGCCGAGCTCTTTCTCACCTGGGCCGCGGACGCGCGTCGCAACAGCGTACGCTTCACCGGCGAACACGGCACCATCGAGGTCACCGATCGTACGCTGGTGGTGAAGGCCGACGGACGCGAGCCCGCCGAGACGGTGTTCGCGCAGTCGCTCTCCGCTGGCTCGTATCATCCGGATTGGTTCGCGGCGATGCTCGAGGATTTCCGCGAGGAGATGCTCGAGCCGAAGCTGCGCGGCACGAACTTCCGTGAGGCCGAGACCTGCTGTCGCCTGCTCACGCTCTGCTACGCCTCGAGCGCCGCGGGCGGCGCACGCCTGCCCTTCCGCGAGGCGCTGCCCCCGATGGCGGCGACCGATGCGGACTCCGGTAGTGATTGACGGGACGTCCGCGCCACCCGCCGATCCACCGCGCTTCGACGCCGTCCTTCTGACACACGCCGGCGCCGAGTGCCGCGTCGGCGGCCTGACGTTGCTCGAGCGCGCCGCCTTCACCTTGACACGGGCGGGCGCGGCACGTCTGCTCTGCGTCGGAAGCCGCCCGCAGACGCGCCTGCGCCTCCCTCCGGTCGCCCTCACGTGGATCGGCCCAGACGATCGCCCGGCGCTCGCGTCCTGGTGCGAAACGGCCGCTCCGGTGGTGGTCGCCATGGACGCCACGGCCGTCGTCGATCGCGATACCGTCGCGGCGCTCGCCGCCGACCCCACGCCCGGCACACTCGTGCTCACCGACACGCTGCTCCTCTGGCGCGCCTCGCCGGCGTCGTTGCCACGTCTGGCGGCGAGCGCGCCTCGACCAGGGTACGGGCGCCGCGGCCGGCGTCCCGGGTCACGACCTTGCCGACACTACCGTCTGGCAGCCGCCGGCCGGGGCATTGGCGCTGCGGGCCGACGATCCTCGCACGCGCGCCGCCGCCGAGCGCGCGCTCTACGCGCGGCTCGCACGTCCGGGCGACGGCTGGTTCACGCGCCTGGTAGACCGTCGCATCTCCCGGACGCTCACCCGCCTCCTGGTTCCGACCGGCATCACGCCCAATCAGATCACGCTCGCCTCGATGACGATCGGCATCACCGCCGGCGTGCTCTACGCGAGCGGCTCGCACCGCGGCGAGATCGCTGCCGCGCTCCTCTTTCTGCTGTCGACCATCGTCGACGGCTGCGACGGCGAGCTTGCGCGGCTCACGTACCAGGAGTCCGAGCTCGGCGCTCGTCTCGACCTCATCGGCGACAACATCGTCCACCTCTTCCTCTTCGGAGGCATCGCCCTGGGACTCTACCAGCGCCTGGAGGATCCGCGCGCGGCGCTCCTCGGCATCGTGCTGGTGGTGGGAGTCGTCCTGGCGATGGCGACGGTCTACTACTGTCTGGTCCGTAGGAAGCCGACCCGGGCGCAGCGCGCCTTCTTCGACGCGTTCGGCAGCCGGGAGTTCGCCTACCTGTTGGTTGCTCTCACGCTGATGGGACGTCTCGAATGGTTCCTGTGGATCGCGGCTTTCGGAACCTACGTCTTCGTCGCTGGCCTGCTCGTTCTCGGCTCTCTGACCGATCGACGCTGAAAGAATCGCGCCGCGCCATCGTCAGAACCCGTAGACGAAACCGGCGGCCAGAAGACAGCTGTTCAGTCCCGGATTGTTCTCCGACTGTCCGGCATTCGAGATGTGACGGAAGCGATACCCTGCCGTCAGGGAGAAACCGTCGCCCAGCGGCACCTCGAGCCCCACGGCACCCATCGCCGCGAACAGGACGTGCGCGCTCAGGTCGAAGTGTCGCAGATCACTGTACAGCATCGCACCGCCGATCTCCGCGTACGGCTGCACGAGCGACGCGGCCCACCGGTACCGCAGCAGCAGCCCGCCGCCGAGCTCCATGGCGTGCCGATTCTCGAAGACACGGCTGAACATCCCCTCGATCCCGAACGTCAGAATCCCCGGGGTGTGACCGTCGATGACCTTGATGACGCGGCTGACGCGCGGAAAGAACGTCACCATCTGCGCGTTGTTGGTGATGCCGAACGAGTACGCGGTCTGCAGCCCGACCTCGTACTGTCCCACCTCAGGAACCTCGCCCGCTCGAGTGCCGTCTGCAACGCTGAGCGTCAAAGCGAGGGCCACGAGCATCCGGGCGGGCCCGCCCGGACGTACCCATGGTGGAGGAAACTTTCCCGCGGGTCCGCGTGTTCCTCCGCCGAAGGGGATAAAGCCATGACCTATTCCACTCATTCCACCTCCCTCGAGGAGTCCTTCCCGCTCCTTCCCGCGCAGCATGCCGACCTGACGCGGGCGAGCGAGCCCTCACAGCCGGAACGCCGGCTGCTGCTGGCGGTCCTGAGCGACGCGATCGTGCTCTTCCAGGCGCGCGCTTCGGCCGTCGGCCGCGCCCGGCGCCGCGATTTCGAGGAGGCCGAGCGCTGGATCATGTCCGATGACCGCGTCTGGCCGTGCTCGTTCGTGAACGTGTGCGACGCGCTGGGCATCGCCTTCGAGCCGTTGCGACGGGAGCTCGACGCGGGCGCGGCATCGTCCTGAGGGCGTGCGGGCACGGACGGCGGCGCGTCGACGGCTGCTCGCCGGGTTCGGAACCGCGCCTCTGGCGAAGACCGCCTGACGCGCACGGGGACGCGTCGACCACTCCGACTCTCGAGTCGGCGCCGCTCTCCTCGACACCCGCGCTGCAGTCGTGCCACGCACCCACGCCCTCGGGTCCTCCTCCCCTCACGGCCCGGCGCTTTCGACCTTGCCGGTGTTTCCGGTAAGACTCGGGCACTCTAAAGACCGATGGACGCCACCGTCAACGGCATCACGCTGCATCACGATCTGCAAGGCGAGCGCGGCAGCTTGCTCGTCCTCACGCACGGTCTCGGCGGCCGCCTCGAGTTCTGGTCGCCGCACATGGCCGCGCTCGCCGCGCAGCACCGCGTGCTGCGCTGGGACCTGCGCGGCGCCGGCGCTTCCGCCAAGCCGCCGGGTCCGTACGATCCCGCCCTCTTCGCGCACGATCTCGCGAGCCTGCTCGACCATCTCGGAGAGACCCGCGCGCACCTCGTCGGCCACTCGGGCGGCGGCGTGGTGAGTCAGCGCTTCGCCCTCGATTTCCCCGAGCGCGTCGCCAGTCTGACGCTCGCCAGCACCTCGAGCGAGGTCGGCGAAAAGGCCGCCCGGGCGTGGAACCGCCTCGCCGATACGGTGGAGCGCGACGGTTTCGGGCCCGAGCGCGAGCCGGACCCGAGGGGATTCAGCCCAGCCTTTGCCGCCGCCCACCCCGAGGTCGTGCGCGACCTCGCCCGTCAGACGCGCCAGAACGATCCGGCCGCGTACGCGGCGACGGCACGTGCCTTCGGCAACTACAACTGGACCGCCGCCCTCGGCGGCATCAACGGCCCCGAGCTTGATCGTGCAAGGACTCGACGATCAGCTCACGCCCCCGGGCGGCTCGATCATCCTCTCGCGCGGCATCCCGCACGCTCGCGTGATCATGGTTCCCGGGGCCGGTCACAATCTTCCGCTCGAGATGCCGGCGCTGTTCACCAGCGCGGTGCTCGCGTTCATTGCCGGCATCGAGGTCGGCGGCGCCGCGCACCGGCGCGATTGACCCGGACGCGGCCAGCGCGCTATGCGCCGCGCATGAGGCACTGGTTTGCGCTCTCCGCGATCGGTCACGATCGACCCGGGATCGTCGCCGACCTGGCCGAGCTGATCTACGAGTGCGACTGCAACCTCGAGGATTCGAGCATGACCATCCTCGGGAGCGAGTTCGCGGTGCTGCTGCTGCTTTCCGCGAGCAGTGCCGACGCCGAGCGACGCCTGGCGAGCGGCTGCAAGCGCCTGGAGTGGGAGAAGCGCCTCACGGTGTTCTTCCGCCCGCTCGAAGGCGAGCCGGTGCCCTACGCCGCCCGCGTGCGGGCACGCCGCTACAGTTTGCAGGCGATCGGGGTCGATCGTGCCGGCATCGTCGCGAAGATCGTGCGCTGCCTCGCCGACCATCACGTCAACATCGCGGAGATGGGCACCCAGTCGCGCCCCCAGCCCGAGAGCGGCACGCCCATCTACACGATGCGGATGCAGCTCGACGTGCCGCGGAGACGGACGCGGCGGCGCTCGCCGCACGACTGCAGGCGATCGGCGAGCAGCTTCAGGTCGACGTGACCTTCACCGCCACGTAGCCGAGTCCGCGCAATCCTCGTGGCGGCGTGCGACCGCACGCGCACGCGGCGCTTTCGCGCCGTCGCAGACTCTAGTGGAGATGCGCCAGGTCGCCGCGATCGTGGAGCGCGCGCAGCTCGACGTAGCCACCGATGGGCTCGCCGTCGATGAAGATCTGCGGCACCGTGCGCCGCCCCTCGGCCCGGCGGATCATCTCCGCCCGGCGCTCGGCGTCGTCTTCGACGTCGAGCTCGTCGTACGGGATCCCGAGCTCCTTGAGCAGTCGCTTCGCCTGCACGCAGAAGGGACATACGCTGGTCGTGTAGATCTCGACGCGCGCCATGCGGTCACCCTACTGGCGCAGGTGGCGACGTCGCAAGTAGCTTCGGATTTGACAAGCGTCACCTCGATCGTGGACGCTGCACGCATGCCCTCGTTCGACGAACTGATCGCCGTCGTGAAACGGCTGCGCGGACCCGGAGGCTGCCCGTGGGACCGCGAGCAGACCCCGGCAGAGCCTGCGCCCGTGCCTGCTCGAGGAAGCCTACGAGGTCCTCGACGCCATCGGATCGCCCGAGCCCATCGACCTCAAGGACGAGCTCGGCGATCTCCTGCTGCAGATCGTCATGCAAGCGGAGATCGCATCCGAGGCCGGACACTTCACGATCGACGATGTCGTGGATGGCGATCGTCGCCAAGATGATCCGGCGCCACCCCCACGTCTTCGCCGACACGGTCGTGACCGACAGCGCCGACGTGCTGCGAACTGGTCGCGCATCAAAGCCGCCGAGCGCGCCGCCAAACCGGCCGATGCCGATCGGTCGGTGCTGAGCGGCTTGCCTCCGGATCTTCCGGCGCTGCATGCCGCGGCACGCATGGGCGAGAAAGCGGCGCGCGTCGGGTTCGATTGGCCCTCGGCACGCGATGCCCTCGGCAAGGTGCGGGAGGAGCTCGGCGAGCTCGAGCAGGCGCTCGCGTCGGGGGCATCCCCGAGCCATCGAGCACGAGCTCGGCGATTTGCTGTTCGCGGTCGCCAGCGTTGCCCGGCTCGCCGATCACAGCCCCGAAATGGCGTTGCGCGCCGCGCTCAGCCGTTTCGCGCGCCGCTTTCGCCGCATGGAGGCCTGGCTCCACGAGCGCGGGCGCGACATCCACACGGCGGGACCGGAGGAGCTCGAGAGGCTCTGGAACGAGGCCAAGGCGGCCGAGGGTAGCTAGGCCCGCCGACGAGGCGTGTGGGTGTGCCAGCGGGCGAATTTCCGTTGAGCCCGTCGGCACACCCACACGCCTCGTCGGCCGTCGCACGAGCCGACTCGACGGCCAGGCTTCGTACTCGTGCATCACGCTCGCAAGCGCCGCCGCAACGCCGCACGCATCGCTGCCACTTCCGGTCCGCCGAGCGCGGCAATGGCCACCGCGAACACGGCCGTTCCCGCGGTCACGGCGAGCGCCAACCAGCCCACACGCGTAGCGAGCGGCACGTCGCCGCCGAACCAGGTGACCCGGCTGGTGATCAGGAGCACCACCGGCACCATCGCGCAGGACGCCACACAGGAGCGAAGCCACGAGACCAGCCAGATGCGCCACGCGAAGGTTCCGACGTGGCGCTGGAAACCGACGCAGAGCAAGAGGAGATTCACGGCGGCGGAAAGCGAGGTGGCGAGCGCGAGCCCTCCATGGCGGAGATCGACGACTCCGAGAGTGACACTCGCCGCGGCAAGCGTCGACCCGAGTCCACCTTCGGCGGGATCAGCCAGCGGACCGATGAAGATCACGGCGAAGACGAGATTGGCGACGAACGCCACGGCGGCGGTGACGACCGGCGTGCGGGTATCCTCGAGCGCGTAGAACGCGGGGACGAGCACGCGCACCGCGGCCACCGACCACAGACCAACCGCGAAGTAGCGTACCGCCGTCGCCGTCTGCTCGGCTTCGTGCATTCCGAACTCGCCGCGCAGGAAGAGGACCGACGTGAGCGGCCCGGCGGTGATCGCGAGCCCGATGGCAGCCGGCAGCGCGATCAGGTTCACCGTCCGGAGCGCGAAGCTCACCGTGTCGCGGAACTCGCCGATGTCGCGCTTGGCGAGGGTCGCGAAGCTCGGGAGCGCCGCGGTGCTGAGCGCCACCGCGAACACCCCGAGGGGAAACTCGAACAAGCGCTCCGCGTACCAGAGGTACGACACGCTCCCGGCGGGAAGCAGCGACGCGAACATGGTGCTGACGAGCACGTTGATCTGATAGACCGCCGACCCGAACACCGTCGGCAGCATGAGCGCTCCGAGGCGGCCGACCGCGGGATGGCGCGGTTCCCAGCGCGGCGCGAGCGGCACTCGCGAGCCGCCGCAGCGCTGGAACCTGCGTGACCAGCTGCGCCACCCCGCCGAGCACCGCCCCCAGCGCCAGGCCATAGATGCCCAACCACGGCGCCGTTGCCACCGCCACCACGACCATCACGATGTTCATGACGACCGGCGAGAGCGCGGGAGCGGCGAACTCCCGGAGCGAGTTGAGCACGCCCGTCGCCGCGGCCACCAGGCCGATGAAGAAGATGTACGGGAACACCACCCGGGTGAGCGTGACGGTGAGCTCGAGCTTGCCGGGAACGGCCGCGAAACCCGGGGCGAACAGGGTCGTGATCGGTGCCGCGAAGAGCACGCCGAGCACGGTGATGCCCGCGAGCACGAGCGCCATGACGGTGAACAGTACCCGCGCCACGTGATCGGCCTCGCCGCGCGAGCGCGTCGTCAGGTAGCCGGTGAACACGGGGATGAAGGCCGCCGTCGCCGCCCCTTCCGCAACCAACCGGCGGAGAAGGTTCGGAATGCGATACGCGACGAAGAACGCGTCGGCGGCGGTGCCGGCGCCGAAAAGGTAGCCGACCACCGCGTCACGGACGAGCCCGGTGACACGGGAGACCACCGTCAGACCACCGACGACGCCGGCCGCGCGTGCGATCTGACGCCGCTCGCTCATTGACGACGCCCCGTCCGCTTGCTATCAGAGCCGCCGCAATGACCAAGCATCCGTCGGCACAGAAGCGTCACCGTCAGAGCGTGAAGCGGCATGCCCGCAATCAGGCGATCCGTTCCCGCGTCCGGACAGTCGTCCGGCGCGTGCGCGAATCGATCGCGGCCCGCAATTCGACCGAGGCACGGGCGCATCTGCAAACCGCGACCCGCACCATCGACAAGGCCGTCACCAAGGGTGTGATCCACCGCAACACCGCCGCCCGCAAGATCTCGCGCCTGACCACCGCCGTTCAGAAGCTCGCCGCCTCCGCCTGATCGCTGCCTCCCGCAGAGGCTCACACCGCCGCACGCTCACGCAGGCACGGTCGCGCGCGCGCGCGGACGCGAGGTCGGCCGGCGATTGCCGAGGGACACTGCCAGCACCCAACTCTCGAGCATCGTCCGCGCGTCGCCGTTCCCACTCTTGATCGCGACGTCGATCTCCGCGAGGCGCATGAACGCCCTGCGGAGCTCGGGCGCCCGGTAGGCACGCACACCGGCCTGGAACGCGCGTCGCTGGTACGGGCTCATGGCGAGGGCGCGCTCGGCTTCGTCAGCGCTCCGGCCGCGCGCCATCAACTCCGCCCCGGCAAGCACGCCTCTCAGAACCGCCGCGATCGCTCCCACCACCGCGATCGGCTGCGTACCTTCGTCGAGCGTCTGCGCCAGCAGACGCACCGCCGCCGCCCCGTCACGCGCGCACAACGCGTCGGTCATCTCGAAGCTGCCATGCTCCCGCCCGGCCGCAGTGACACGCAGAACGTCCGCGGCGGCAATGGCGCGATCGCGCGGCACCGCGGCGGCGAGCTTGTCGCACTCGCTGGCGAGCAGCAACAAATCGCGGCCGACACAGTCCAGCAGCAGATCACGCGCCCCCGGCTCGAGCCGCCGCTCCCGGTCGCGCATGAACCGGTCGGCCCACGCGCCCATCTCACCCGCCCGCGGATGATCGACGGGCACCCGCCGCGCCAGCTCGCGGCAGCGCGCGAAGAAGCGCCGGCGCATGTCGGCACCGCGCGCCACGACAACGACGCTCACCTGCGGGGCTTGCCGCTCGAGCGCGCGGATGAGTCGTTCGTGGGCGCGTTCGGGCAGCGCCTCGGCGCCGCGCAGCACGATCAGCGTGCGCGCCCCGAACAACGATGGCGTTTCGATCGCGTCCGCCACCGCGTCCGGATCGCAGTCGGCGCCGTGGTAGGTGCACGTCGCCACGCCGCCCTTGGAAGCCGCCGCACGCTGGATCTCGGCGAGCGCTTGATCGGCGCGCCAGCCGTCGAACTCGCCGCGCCGCTCCTCGGCGAGCAGATACAGCGCCGCCAGCGGATCCGCCGCCTTCAGAAATCCTCCATGATCTGGTCGTAGATGTCGCGTGCGAGGGTGCGGACGATCTGCTCGAGCGCTTGCCGGCGCCGGCTTTCCGCAAGCTGGATGTCGGTGAACCCGCCGAGATCCTCGGCATTGAGGGTGGCGCTGCGGAACTCCGACGACGTCGTGACGATCACGGATGCGACGCTCTCGTAGTCACCCGCTCCCCGCAGGCCACGCGCCTGCCAGAGCAGCTCGTTGGTATCGCGGCGGCGCAACTCGAGATCGAGGGCCAGCAGCGTCTCGTAGATCAGCACTTCGTCGTTGCGGTTGAACGACACCGGCCGGTCCTCGGCGAGCCGCACGGTGCCTGAAAGCACGAGGTCGCCCTGGTCGGCGCGGCTGGCGATCCGCAGCCGCCCGCGGATCGCGAATTCGCGCTCGATTGCGAAGGCGAGCCGCTTCTCGATGCCGATCTCGCGTGTCTCGTTGGTGAACGTCAGCACACCCATCGTCTTCAGTTCCGGCGCGAACCGTGTCGCGCTCCCGGCGAACTGGTAGCCACAGCCGGCGAGCACGACGAGCAATCCCACGCACGCCGCACCGCGGCCGCGCGCACGGGGCGGCTTGTCGAAGCGCGCGAATTCATTTCGCGCGCCGACGCCCATCGGAGCACGCGCGCCGCACGGGGCGCTTGTACTAGACAACAAGGCTGACCAATCGGCCGGGCACCACCAGCGTCTTGCGGATGGGCTTGCCGGCGATCTGGGCCTGCACGCGCTCGTTCGCCAACGCGCGCGCCAGGACCTCTTCTTCCGAGGTGCCCGGCGCCACCGTGAAACGCGCCCGCACCTTGCCGTTCACCTGCACCACCATCTCCACCTCGTCCTCCTCGAGCGCCCCCTCGTCCACCACCGGCCATGGCGCGTCCTCGAGGTCGCCAGCGTCGAGCGACGCCCACAGCTCGCTGGCGACGTGCGGCACGAACGGGGCGAGCAGCAGCAGCGTGGTGCGCACCGCCTCGCGCACGGCCGCGCGCACGCCGGCGTCGTCAGGGGCGGCATCCTGCACCAGATCCGCGTACCCGTTCACCAGCTCCATGACCGCCGCCACCGCGGTATTGAAATGCTGGCGGCGCTCGACGTCCTCGGTCACGCGCGCGATCGTCCGATGCGTGAGGCGCCGCAGGGCGCGCGCCTGCCCTTCCGCGGCGGTGTCGGGCGCGCTGCCATCGTCACCACTTCCGAGCCACGACCGCCCGCGCGCCACGATGCGCCAGAGCCGATGGAGAAAGCGCGCCGCCCCCTCGACACCCTGATCGCTCCACTCGAGGTCGCGCTCGGGCGGTGCCGCGAAGAGCGAGAAGAGTCGCGCGGTGTCGGCGCCGTAGCGCTCGATCAGGTAGTCGGGGTCGACGACGTTGCCCTTCGACTTGCTCATCTTGGCGCCGTCCTTGATCACCATGCCCTGCGTGAGGAGCTTGGTGAACGGCTCTCGGATCGGAGGTTCGACGTCGCTCGTGTAGCCGAGATCGCGCAAGCACCTTCGTGAAGAACCGCGCATACAGGAGGTGCAGCACCGCGTGCTCGATGCCGCCGACGTACTGATCGACCGGCAGCCAGTAGCGCAACGCGCTCGGGCTCGAACGCGCCGTCGTGCTCTCCTGGGGAGCGGTGTAGCGCAGGAAGTACCACGACGACTCGACGAACGTGTCGAAGGTGTCGGTCTCGCGCCGCGCCGGACCACCGCAGCGCGGGCAGCGCGTGTGCACGAAGCTCTCGAGCTTGGCGAGCGGCGAGCCGCCGGCGCCGGAGATCTCGACGTCGGTGGGGAGCACGATCGGGAGATCGCTGCGCTCGGCACCGCTACGACGCCGCAGCGCTCGCAGTACACCACCGGAATGGGCGCCCCCCAGTAGCGCTGGCGGGAGATCGCCCCAGTCGCGCAGGCGATACTGCGTGGTCGGCCGCCCGAAACCGCGCGCCTCGGCGGCCGCCGTGATGCGCTCCTTCGCCGTCTCGCTCGCCAGGCCGTCGAACTCACCCGAGTGCACCAGCCGCCCCGCCTCCACGAAGGCGGCCTCCATGGTCGCGGGATCGAGCGGCGCCGCGTTCTCGGGTTGCACGACCACCCGCATGGGAATGTCGTGCGCGCGCGCGAACTCGAAGTCGCGTTGGTCGTGACAGGGCACCGCCATCACCGCGCCGGCGCCGTAGGCCATCAGGACGAAATTGGCGGCGTAGATCGGCAGTCGCGCCCCGGTGAACGGATTCCGACAGTAGGCGCCGACGAAGACCCCGTCCTTGCCCTCGGCACGCTCCGCCTGCGTCTGCGCGCGCACCTTGCGGACGAACGCCGTCACGGCGGCTTCCTCCGGGCGGCCGGCGGCGAGCGACGCGACCAGCGGGTGCTCGACCGCCAGGCTCACGAAGGTGGCGCCGAAGACGGTGTCGGGACGGGTGGTGAAGACCGAAATGCCTCCGTCCTGCCCCTCGATCGGGAACACCAGCTCGGCGCCGACGCTCTTCCCGATCCAGTTGCGCTGCATGGTGAGGACCTTCTCCGGCCATCCACCGGCGAGCGCGTCGCAGCCGGCAAGCAGCTCGTCGGCGTAGGCGGTGATGCGCAGGAACCACTGCTCGAGCTCGCGCTCCTCCACCACCGACTCGCAGCGCCAGCACCGACCGTCCTCCACCTGCTCGTTGGCGAGCACCGTCTGGCAGCTTCCGCACCAGTTCACCTGCGACTTGCGCCGGTAGGCGAGCCCGCGCTCGAGCATGGCGATGAAGAACTCCTGCTCCCAGCGGTAGTAGGTCGGGTCGCAGGTCGCGATCTCGCGGCTCCAATCGTAGCTGAAGCCCATGCGCCGCAGCTGACCGCGCATGTACGCGATGTTCTGGCCGGTCCAGGCTGCGGGATGGACACCGCGCTCGATCGCGGCGTTCTCGGCTGGCAAGCCGAAGGCGTCCCACCCGATCGGGATGCAGCACGTTGAAGCCGCGCATCCGCCGCTGGCGCGCGATCACGTCGCCGATCGTGTAGTTCCGTACGTGCCCCATGTGGATCCGGCCCGAGGGGTACGGAAACATCTCGAGGCAGTAGAACTTCGGACGGTGCGGGTCGGTGCGCACCTCGTGGCTACGGCGCGCGGCCCAATGCGCTTGCCAGCGCTCTTCGACGGCGTGAGGGTCGTAGCGCTCCGCCATGGCCGGAGCGCTAGGAGTCCTCGTCACGTCCCTCTTTCGCGCCGACGCTGGCGGCGACGTGATCGAGCACGCCATTGACGAACGCCGGCGAGTCGTCGCTGCCGAAGCGCTTGGCGATCTCGATCGCCTCGTCGATCGCGACTCGTGCCGGCACCTCGGAATGGTGCAGCAGCTCGTAGGTGGCCACGCGCAGGATGTTCAGGTCGACGCTCGAGAGCCGGCCGAGCTTCCAGTGCTCGGAGCTGGCGGCGATGAGCGCGTCGATCCGCTCGCGCGCCGCGGCCACCCCGTTCACCAATTCGGCGGCGAACGTACGTGCGTCTTCAGCCTCGTCGAATCGGTGCAGCAGATCGTCGGCGGGACCGAGCGGGTCGCCTCCGAGCTCCACCCCGTAGAGAGTCTGCAGCGCCAGCTCCCTCCCACGTCGCCGCGATCCCACTGCTGCCTCCTACGCGAGCGCGAGGCCGAGACGCGCCATCTCGATCGCCGTCATGGCCGCCTCATAGCCCTTGTTGCCGTGCTGCGCACCTGCCCGCGCCAGCGCTTGCTCCATCGTATCGGTGGTCAGCACACCGAAGGCGATCGGGAGGCGATGGTCCTCGATCACGCGGCCGATCCCACGCGTGACCTCGGCCGCGATGTAGTCGAAATGGGGCGTCTCCCCGCGAATCACCGCGCCGAGACAGATGAGCGCATCGTACTTGCCGGTGGCCGCCATGGCGCGCGCCGCGAACGGGACTTCGAACGCGCCCGGCACGTGGACGATCTGGATGTCGTCGGCAGCGACGCCATGACCCGTGAGCGCCGCCAGGGCGCCCTCGAGCAACTGCTCGGTGACGGTGCGATTGAAGCGCGCCACCACCACCCCGAACCGCAGGCCGGTGCCATCCGACGATCCCGTGAGCTCGCGCGCCGACATCGCGTCTCAATTGATGAGCTTCAGGCCGCTGAACAGATGGCCGAGCTTCTGCTGCTTGGTTCGCAGATAGGCGATGTTGCCGCTCCGTGCCGGCACTTCGAGCGGCACACGTTCGGCGACCTCGACGCCGTAGCTCTGCAGCCCGACGACCTTGCGCGGGTTGTTGGTGAGCAGACGAATGCGGCGCAACCCGAGGTCGCGGATGATCTGGGCGCTGATGCCGTAGTCGCGCTGATCCTCCTCGAATCCCAGCTCGAGATTGGCCTCGACCGTGTCCCGGCCGCGATCCTGGAGCGCGTAGGCGCGGATCTTGTTCGCCAGGCCGATGCCGCGTCCCTCCTGGTGCATGTAGATGATCACGCCCTGGCCGAGCGCCTCGATCATGCGCATCGCCTGCCACAGCTGCTCGCCGCAGTCGCAGCGCTCGGACCCGAATACGTCGCCGGTCAGGCACTGCGAGTGCACCCGGACGAGCGCCGTTTCGCCCGCCCGCAGCACCCCTTTCACGAGCGCCATGTGCTCGTGGCGGTCGACGCTGTTGCGATAGACGATCGCGTGGTACGTCGCCCCGGTCGTCGCGACGAAGTCGGCTTCGAGTGTCCGCTCGACGAGCAGCTCACTGCGCAGCCGGTACGCGGCCAGGCTGGCGAGGGTCGCCATCTTGAGCCCATGCTCGGCGGCGAGCTTTTCGAGATCGGCGCGGGTCGCGACCGAGCCGTCGGCGTTGAGCACCGTACACAGCACCGCAGCGGGGCGGAGGCCGGCGAGACGCATCAAGTCGACCGCGCCTTCGGGGTGACGCGTGCGGGCGAGCACGCCGCCGTGGCAGACTTGCAGCGGGAAGACGTGCCCCGGCATGGCGAGGTCGCCGGGTCCGGCACCGTCCGCCACCGTGACCGCGATCGTGCGAGCCCGGTCGGCCGCCGAGATGCCGGTGGTCACCCCGTGCCGCGCCTCGATCGAGGCCCCGAACGCCGGCTGGCGGTCCGACGTCGGGCTGCCGAGAAGCGGAATGCCGAGACGGCGCAGGCGTCCCTCGGTGAGCGCAACGCACACCAGGCCGCGCGCGTGGGTGGCGAGGAAGTTGACGCTCTCGGTGGTGACACGCTCGGCGGCGAGGCAGATCGCGCCCTCTCCGCCCGCGGCGTCGTCGACCAGGATGACCATCTTCCCGGCTCGCAGGTCGGGCAGGACGTGTTCGATTGGCGCCAGCATCGCGATGGGGGGGACTATAGCGTCTCCCATCTAGTATTGCACCGTTCCCTCGCGGATGAGGTCGGGGCCGATCCGATGGGTCCGCTCGTCCACCAGTCGGGGCGCACGCGCTGGATGCTTCACACCGATGCCGGCGAGCATCGGCCGGCCGTCTCCGCCGATCAGCAATGGCGTCGCCACCAGCATCAGGCGATCGACGACACGCTCGCGTAGCGCTGCGGCGGCCAGTACGCCGCCGCCTTCGATCAAGACGCTCACGATCCCGCGCGCCGCGAGGTGGCGCAGCAGCACCCCGAGTCGCAGCCGACCGCCGCGGCCCGACAGCACCAACACTTCCGCGCCGGCACGCGCCAGCGCCCGCCGTCGCGCCGGCGGCGCCGCCGTCGTGGTCGCGATCAGGGTGGGCGCCCGCGAGCTTTGTCGCACCACGCGTGCGCGCGGCGCCACCCGCAGACGACCATCGACGACGATCCGGATCGGGTCGCGTCCACCGCGTACCCGGCAGGTGAGCGCCGGGTCGTCAGCGAGCACCGTCCCCGCACCGACCATCACGGCGTCGACCTGGTCGCGAAGCTCGTGCACCCAGCGCCGCGCACCCGTTCCGGAGAGCCAGCGCGCCGTACCGTCCACCGTCGCGATCCTGCCATCGAGCGAGGCCGCGAGCTTGAGCATGACGTAGGGTCGCCGTCGCACGATGAAATGACGCCACCACGCCGACACCGCCGCGGCTTCGTCGGCGAGCACCCCCACCCGGACCGTGATGCCCGCGGCCCGCAGAGCACGCAGGCCCCGCCCGCGGACGCGCGGATTGGGATCGCCGGCGCCGACGACGACGCGCCCAACCCTCGCGGCGATCACCGCGCGCGCGCACGGCGGCGTCCGGCCGACGTGCGAGCACGGCTCGAGGGTGACGTAGAGCGTGGCGCCGCGGGCGGCCGCGCCCGCACGCCGGAGCGCCACCACCTCGGCGTGCGGGCCACCGGCGCGACGGTGCCAACCCTCGCCGACGATGCGCCCACGTTTCACGACCACCGCGCCGACGGGCGGATTGGGACTGGTGCGCCCGAGGCCGCGCTTGGCCAGGGCCACGGCACGCGCCATGAACCGCTCGTCCAACGTGGAGGCCATGCGCGGCTCAGCGCGGACGCGGCTTGCGGGAGTGCGGGTCGCCGCCACGGCGCTCTTTCAAGAGTGCCTCCAGCTCCTCCATGAACTCACCGATGTCCTCGAAGGAGCGATAGACCGATGCGAAACGCACGTAGGCGACTTTGTCGAGCCCATGCAGCTCGCGCATGACCGACTCGCCGATCACCGAGCTCGCGACCTCTTTGTCGCCACGCTCCTGCAAGCCACGCTCGATGTGATCGACCACCGCCTCGATCGCGTCGATGCCGACCGGACGCTTCTCGCACGCGCGTTTCAGGCCGGCGACGATCTTCAGTCGATCGAACGTCTCGCGGCGTCCGTCCTTCTTGACCACGAGCGGGAGCGCTTCCTCGGCGCGCTCGTAGGTGGTGAACCGGCGTGAGCAATGCAGGCACTCGCGCCGGCGCCGGATGACGTCACCCTCTTTGGAGAGGCGCGAGTCGATGACCTTGTTCTCAAGGTCGCGACAGAACGGGCACTTCACCTCCGGCCCCCGTCCACCGTCGATCTCGCCCGCATCGCGGATCGAACGTGGCAAATCAGGGCGCGAGGTGCAAGGTGGCACGGCGAACGGCCGCGAGACGGCGAGGTGCGGGTGCTGCCGGACCCTGGCCATCGTTCGTGCGGCTGCGCTAGTCTCTGGCCCATGCCGACGCGACAACGGTCGCGGTACTCGACGGAGTCCTTCCATCCAGCGCGACGGTAAGGTCATCGGACGCGCGCTGATCGCCGTGCTCGCGGGCGTGGCTCTGGGCGGCGCCGTCATCCTCGGCGGCCGTTTGCGGGTCGAGACGCCGCCCCTACCGGCGCCGCCGATCATCGCCGCCGCGCGCGACGCTCTCCCCGCCGGCATCGTCGCCTTCGAAGAGCGCGTGAAGTGGGGCGACCGCTACGGTCTGGCCGGTAGCGGCTTCTTCCTCGGGTTGGCGAATGGCGACGTGATCGGCGTGACCACGGCGCACAGCTTGGAAGGAATCGGCTTCACTCACATAGTCTTTGCGAGGGCGGGGGACGAGCAGGAGCCGGTGGCGGCGTTCTCCGAGCTCTATGCGCCCCTCGGACGCCCGCCGACCGCAGACAACGTAACCGTGGATTGTACGTTGTTGAAACCCGAGTCGCCGCCCCACCCGGCCCTGGTGCTGCAGGCCGATCCGCGCGGCGCGCCGCAGTTGGGCGAGCGCGTGCTGCTCTTCAGCGGCCTCGGCGATGGGCGGGGCCGGCAGCGCACGCTACCCGGGACCGTCGAATCGGCGGATGGCAACGCGGTGTGGCTGCGGATGGACGAGGTATTCGACCCGACCTTCATGAGCGGGTCACCGGTGCTGAGTCAGCACACTGGTCGAGTCGTCGGCGTCACCATCCTCGCGAGTCTGGTTTCGGGCACGCTGCGGATCGGCATCAACCCGATCGCGGCGATCCTCGCACACGCGGCCCACTGAATCACTGCCCGGGCCCTGGCGGATGCTATCGCCGAATCCCAAGCGTCAGGCGCGAACCACGCGAGCCGCGTCGCGAGGTCGCCCGGTCGACTGACTCGACGCCGCCGTTCGCCCGGCGCCGCGACTTCAGGGTCTCAGCTACGCGCCGGGTAGATCGGAAAACGGCGGCAGAGATCAGCGACCTCGCTGCCGATCGCCGCCAGCGCCTTCTCGTCGCCGACGCGCGCGAGCGCGCGCGCGATCAGATCGGCGATGAGATCCATCTCCGACTCGCGCATGCCGCGCGAGGTCACCGCCGGCGTGCCGATGCGAATGCCGCTCGTCACCATCGGCGAGCGCGTGTCGAAAGGCACGGTGTTCTTGTTGGCGGTGATGCGGGCGCGGTCCAGCGTCTCCTCGGCCACCTTGCCCGTGAGCTCGGTGTCGCGCAGGTCGAGCATCATGAGATGGACGTCGGTACCGCCGGTGAGGAGACGAAAGCCGCGCTGGAGCAAGGCCGCCGCCAGCGCTTTGGCGTTGGCGACGATCTGGCGCTGGTACGCCTTGAACTCCGGCGTCAGCGCCTCCTTGAGCGCCACCGCCTTGGCGGCGATGACGTGCATGAGCGGCCCGCCCTGATTGCCGGGAAAGACCGCCGAGTTGAGGCTCTTGGCGTGACGCTCGCGGCAGAGGATCAAGCCGCCGCGCGGACCGCGCAGGGTCTTGTGCGTGGTGGTGGTGACGAAGTCGGAGTGCGGCACCGGTGATGGATGGATCCCCGCCGCGACCAGCCCGGCGAAGTGCGCCATGTCGGTGACGAGCAGCGCACCGACCTCGTCCGCGACCGTGCGGAACGCGGCGAAATCGAGCGTCCGCGGATAGGCGCTGTACCCGGCGACGATCATCTTCGGCCGGTGCTGGCGCGCCAGCGCCGTGAGTTGCTCGTAGTCGAGCCGCTGGTCGGATTCGCGCACGCCATACGGGACGATCTTGAAGAAGCGGCCCGAGAAGTTGACCGGGCTGCCGTGCGTGAGATGTCCCGCCGTGGCTGAGATTCATCGCCAGGATCGTGTCGCCCGGCGTGAGTTGCGAGAAGTAGACCGCCATGTTGGCCTGCGAGCCCGAATGGGGCTGCACGTTGGCGTGCTCGGCGGCGAACAGCTCGCGAGCGCGCGCGATCGCCAGCGTCTCGACCACGTCGACGAACTCGCAGCCGCCGTAGTAGCGACGCCCGGGATAGCCCTCGGCGTACTTGTTGGTGAGCACCGAGCCCTGCGCCTCCAGGACCGCCTCGCTCACGATGTTCTCGGAGGCGATGAGCTCGAGATTGTACTGCTGGCGCTCGGTCTCCTTGCGGATGGCCGCGAAGACCTCCGGGTCGCCCTGGGAGAGCGCGCTCATGCCTGATGAAGGTCGAGCGCAGCGAGCGAGGGCTGAATCATTTGTGACCTTCGATGTAGCGCACCACGTCCTGCACGGTGCGGATCTTCTCGGCGTCCTCGTCCGAGATCTCCATCTCGTATTCTTCCTCGAGCGCCATCACCAGCTCCACGATGTCGAGGGAATCGGCGCCGAGATCCTCGATGAAGGACGCCTCGGAGGTGACCTCGTCCTCGCTCACCCCGAGCTGCTCGCAAATGATCTCGCGTACTTTGGCCTCAATCGGAGACGCCATGCTTCCTCCTCACACGTACAATCCGCCGTTGATGTGGATCACCTGGCCGGTGATGTATGCCCCGCCGGCGCCGGCGAGAAACGTCACCGCCGCGGCCACTTCCTGGGCTGTTCCCAATCGACCCAAAGGAATCAGAGCAACATACTGATCGCGGGCCGCGGAATCCAGGCCCTCGAGCATGTCGGTAGCGATCAAGCCGGGGGCAATCACGTTCGCCGTGATACCCCTCACCGCCAGCTCGCGCGCCGTGGATTTGGTGAAACCGACCACGCCCGCCTTGGCGGCGGCGTAGGCGGCCTGTCCGGTATTGCCCAGGAATCCGACCACCGAGCTGATGTTGATGATCCGCCCGGTGCGCGCCCGCATCATGGGGCGCGCGACGGCCCTGGTGCAGTTGAAAACGCCTTTCAAGTTGACGTCGAGGATGCGACTCCAATCCTCGTCGCGGATGCGCACCAGCAGTGCGTCCGCCGAGACGCCGGCGTTGTTGACCAGCACATCGACTTTGCCGAGGCGCTGCACGAGCGCACGCACCGCCTCGTCCACCTGCACCCCATCGGCGACGTCGAACGCGATCGCCTCGGCGCTGCCCCCGGCGGCACTGATACCCGCTACCACGCCGTCGGCGGCGGCCTGCTGCTCCCGATAGTTCACCACCACGTGCGCGCCAGCGTGCGCCAGGTCGGCGGCAATCGCCGCGCCGATGCCGCGTGAGCCGCCGGTCACGAGCGCCACCTGCCCGGCGAGCACACCGCTCATCTCACCTCCGTCGTTGCCGAAGCCCCGCGGGCACGTCCCTCAGGCTTCCCGAACCTCGAGCACCTTGCGTCCCCGGTACTCACCACAGTGCGCGCAGGCGCGATGCCTGAGCATCGGCTCCTGACAGCTCGGGCAGGTGATCCAGCTCGCCGGCCGGAGCGCGTCGTGCGCGCGGCGCTTGTTCCGTTTTGTCTTCGACGTCCGTCGCTTCGGGACTGCCATGACTCCTCCTCACCAACGCGCACTCACGCGCCGCGATCGATTTTCAAGGTACGCAGCACCGCGAGCCGCGGGTCGCCGGTCTCGACGGTGCATGAGCACTGGCCGGTATTGCGGTTGATGCCGCACCGCGGACAGAGGCCGCGGCAGTTTTCATCACAGAGTGGGCGTGTCGGCAAGGCGAGAAGTACCTGCTCGTAGACGAGCCGTGTGAGATCGATCTCGTCACCGCTGTAGAACGATTGGGCGAGATCCCCGGCGCCGAGCTCGATCTCTCGACTGAGCGGCGTCTCCGGAGTCAGCACGACGGAGAAGTCCTTGGAGATGGTGAGCGGGAAGGTATCGAGGCACCGCGCGCAGGTCGCCGTCGCCGCGCCGCGGAAGCTGCCGTCGAAGAACAGATCCATCTCGGCGCGGTAGAAGCGTACCTCGACGGCGAGCGCGCTCGTGAACTCGTAGTCCCGGCTGTCGCCGGCGTACAGCGTCGCGTTCAGGTCCTCGACGGGCTCGCTGCACTGAGCCTCCGTCGCCACCGCCAGAATGTCTTTGAGGCGAATCTTCATCGTCGGCGAGCCGTGCAACCGATCGTTCGGGAGCCCTCCTTATATGCGGGCTCACGTCAGGGGCACAAGCAAGGTACCGCCCTAGGGGCGGGGGCGACGGCGCGCGGAGCGCGCACGGGGCGGGCTGCTCGCGGGCGCGTCGTCGGACGTGATGCCGGTTGCGCGCTCGAGACGCCGCACGCGTCGTAGCAACTCGGGGAGGCGCAGCAGCGCCGCCGACGTGCGACGCCACACGCCCACCTCGACGGCGGGATATCCCCCGATCACCTGACCGGCGGGCACCGAGCTCGGCACCCCGCTCTGCGCCACGATCTGCACGCCGTCGCCGATGCTCACGTGCCCGGCGACACCCGCCTGGCCGCCCATCTGTACGCCACGGCCGACTTTGGTCGAGCCCGCCAGTCCGACCTGCGCGGCGAGCATCGTCCCGGCGCCGACCTCGCAATTGTGGGCGACCATCACCAGGTTGTCGAGCTTGGCGCCGCGTCGCACCACGGTGGCTCCGAGCGTCGCGCGATCGACGGTGGTGTTGGCGCCGATCTCGACGTCGTCCTCGACGACGACGGTGCCGGTCTGCGGAATCTTGACCGCGCCTTCCGGCGAGGGTGCGAAGCCGAACCCGTCGCCGCCGATCACCACGCCGGGATGAAGGACGACGCGTGCGCCGATCTGCACGTCCTCGCGCACGACGACGCCGGCATGCGCGACGAAATCGGCGCCGATACGCACGCCGGGGTAGATGGTCACATGCGGGAAGATGGTCGCGTTCGGCTCGATCTCGACGCTCTCACCGATGACCGCATAGGCGCCGATCGAGCACGGCTCGGCGACGCGCGCGCTCGCGGCAACCACCGCGGTGGGGTGCACGCCGGGCGCCGGCTTGCGCGGCGTGTGAAACAACGCCAGCGCGCGCGCGAAGGCGAGATAGGGATTCGCGCTGCGCAGGCTCGCGATCGCCACCTCCGGCGCGTCGTCACCGAGGATGATCGCCGCCGCCCGTGTGGTCGCCGCCTGCGCCGCATATCTCGGATTGGCGAGAAACGTGAGGTCGCCCGGACCGGCGTCTTCGAGGCTCCGCACCGCCCGGATCTCGATTGCGTCGTCGCCGCGCAGCTCGCATCCGAGCTGCGCCGCGAGGGCTCCGAGCTTCATGCGGTCCTTTAATCGGAACGTCGACGCAGCCGCAAGCCGCGCAATTTGCCGGCTTGGAAGGCCTGTGTTACTCGGACGCCTATGCGCGCGCTGCGGAACGAGTCACGCGAATGAGCATGCTTCGACTCGGCATCCCGAAGGGCAGCCTCGAGGAGGCGACGATCGAGCTCTTCCGCAAGTCGGGCTGGCGGATCTCACACGCCGGACGCAGCTACTTTCCCGACGTCGACGATCCGACCCTGCGCTGCCACCTGATGCGCGCCCAGGAGATGGCGCGCTACGTCGAGAGCGGGACGCTCGACGCCGGCATCACCGGCCACGACTGGATCCTCGAGAACGGCGCCGACGTCGCCGTCATCCGCGACCTCGTCTACTCCAAGGCGAGTCTGCGGCCGACGCGCTGGGTGCTCGTCGTCCCGGACAACTCCCCGGTGCAGACGCCCGAGGATCTGCGCGGCAAGCGGATCGCGACCGAGCTCGTCGACTACACGCGCCGCTACTTCAGCGAGCGCGACATCGACGTCGACGTCGAGTTCTCCTGGGGCGCGACCGAGGCCAAGGCCGCCGAGGGCCTGGTCGACGCCATCGTCGAGGTCACCGAGACCGGCTCCACGCTGCGCGCGAACGGGCTGCGCATCGTCTGCGAGCTCTTCGAATCGAACCCGCAGCTCATCGCCAACCGCGCCGCGCTCGCCGACCCGTGGAAGCGCGAGAAGATCGAGCAGATCGGCCTGCTGCTGCTGGGCGCGCTGCAGGCCGAAACGCAGGTCGGCATCAAGCTGAACGTCCCCAAGGATCGCCTCGACGAGATCGTCGCGATGCTGCCCAGCATCACCGCGCCGACGGTCTCCAACCTCTATCGGCAGCGACTGGTTCTCGGTGGAGAGCGTGATCGCCGAGAGCGTCGGTGCGCGAGCTGATCCCGAAGCTCATGCGCGCGGGCGCGGTCGGGATCATCGAGTACCCGCTGAACAAGATCGTCGCGCGGGCGCGGTCGGCGTATCCAGATCGCTCAACAAGGTCCTGAACGCGCGGGGCGGTCGGCGCATCCAGTACTCGCGAACACAGTGCGAGCGCCCGCCGCCGGAGCACTCAGGCGGCCGACTACGCTCCGCCGACGTCTCGTACCCGAGCGACTCGAGGAAGGCGCCCTTCTCCTCGGCCGGCATGATGTAGATGCCCTCCCAGCCGCACACCTCCTCGCACAGCTTGCAGCCGACGCAGGTCTTCTCGTTGACCTCGACCCGGCCGAGGTACTCGGCGGCCGGTTCTCGGGCGAGCGGGGAGATGCAGTCGAACGGGCAGACGTCGATGCAGACGCCGCATCCGTTGCAGTTGTCGGGGTGGACGATGGCGATCGGGCGCTCCTGCGCGCTTCAGCACCTTGGTGACGTTGCCGTAGGTGTCGAGGATCGCCTCGTCGGGGCAGATCACCCCGCAGGCGCCGCAGTCGATGCACAGCGTGGGCTCGATGAAGAACGCCTTCTTCGGGTCGCCGCTGATGGCGCGCGGTGGGGCAGCGCTTCTCGCAGGCCGTGCAGCCCGTGCAGTTCTCGGCGACGATCGTGAAGGGCATCAGCGTTCGCAGGCAGGCCCGGGGGCCTACTCCTGCATCTCCTTCAGGATCTCGTCCTCGCGCCCCTGCTCGATCAGGCGGTCGTTCCGCAGCGCCTGCTTGAACCCGACCCAGGTGAAGAAGAACACCAGCAACAGCATCCCGACGATCGGGATGTTGTCGGGCTTCAGCAGGATCTCGAGAAACTGATCCAGCCCGCTCCATGCGTTCCATGTTGCTCGTTGAAGTAACAATCGCGGCCCGGGATGTCAACGAGAACAGCGGCTTGCGGACGCCGGCCTTTTTCGCTACAGAGCCACGTCCACTGGTGCGGAGCAGAATTCGGGGAGACCTCGCCTGCCGAGAGGGCGGAGCACGGACGCGCCGATGATTGGGCCGGGCGCTGGGCACGTGGCCGACCGACGCTGCCTTCACAACGACGAGCTGTCAGGACAAAGGATGGGTGCACCGCGATGCTGAGCTGGTGGCTTCCGGAGAACGTCTCGACCTACGGCGCTGACATCGACGGCCTCTTCTACCTGATCTTCTAGATCACCGGCGTCACCTTCTTCCTCGTGCAGGTCACGCTGATCGTCTTCCTGGTGCGCTATCGCCATCGCGAGGGCCGGCGCGCGACCTACACGCACGGCAACACGACGCTCGAGATCATCTGGACGATCGTGCCGGCGCTCATCCTGGTGATGCTCGGCTTCTTGAGCCAGTCGACGTGGGCGGAGATCAAGCTACCCGACCGCTATCCCGCCGAGCAACCACGTCGTGCAGATCACCGCCAAGCAGTTCAACTGGGAGATCGCCTATCCCGGCCCCGACGGCAAGTTCGAGCACCGCGGACGACAAGACCATCGAGAACGACCTGCACGTGCCGGTCGACAAGGTGGTGCGCGTCCAGCTCAAGTCGAAGGACGTCATCCACAGCTTCTTCGTGCCGCAGTTCCGCTTGAAGCAGGACGTGGTGCCGGGACGCACGATCGAGGTCTGGTTCCAGGCGACCAAGCCGGGACGCTACGAGCTGCCCTGCGCCGAGCTCTGCGGCTTCGGCCACTCGGGCATGCTCGGGCACGTGACCGTGCAGACGCCGGCGGACTACGAGGCGTGGGTGAAGGAACAGTGGCCCTCGCTGACGGAGGCCGGAAAGGACTGAGCGCCATGACGTCGACCGGCACCGAGCAAACGCGCACGCGAGCACGCACGCCGAGCATCACGAGCTCGGCTTCATCCGCACCTACATCTTCTCGACCGATCACAAGATGATCGGCAAGCAGTTCCTCGTTCATGGGCCTCTTCATGATGCTCATCGGCGGCCTCCTTGGCGCTGCTGGTGCGCTGGCAGCTCGCGTGGCCCGAGACGCCGGTCCCCGGCACACGGCTGGGTGCCCGAGCCCTACATGTTCGACGGCATCATCCCGCCCGAGTCCTACAACGCGCTCTTCACCATGCACGCCACCATCATGATCTTCTTCGTCGTCATGCCGATCCTGGTGGGCTGCTTCGGCAACTTCCTCATCCCGCTGATGATCGGCGCGCGCGACATGGCCTTCCCGCTCCTGAACATGCTGTCGTTCTGGGTGGGCGCCGTCGCGGGCGTCATCATGCTGGCGAGCTTCTTCGTCGAGGGCGGCGCAGCCGCCGGCGGCTGGACCTCGTACGCGCCGCTGTCCGCGGTGCCGGCCTACACCGGCGTCGACTGGGGCCAGAACCTCTGGTGCATCAGCCTGATCGTCCTCGGCATCTCGTCGCTGATGGGCTCGATCAACTACATCACCACGCTCATCAACATGCGGGCGCCGGGCATGACCTAGTTCCGGCTGCCGCTGGTGATCTGGTCGCTGTTCATCACCGCGATCCTCCTGCTGCTCGCGCTGCCGGTGCTCACCGCGGCGCTCGCCATGCTGCTCTTCGACCGCATGGCGGGCACGCAGCTTCTTCCTGCCGGCGGGCGGCGGCGAGCCGCTGCTCTGGCAGCACCTGTTCTGGTTCTTCGGCCACCCCGAGGTCTACATCCTGATCCTGCCCGCCATGGGCATCGCCTCGGAGATCCTCCCGGTGTTCGCGCGCAAGCCCATCTTCGGCTACCGCGCGATGGCGTTCTCGATGATCGCCATCGCGTTCCTGAGCTGGATCGTGTGGGGCCACCACATGTTCCAGAGCGGCATGAACCCGGCGCTCGGCATCACCTTCATGATCACGACGATGGTCATCGCCGTGCCCTCCGCGATCAAGACCTTCAACTGGCTCGGCACGCTGTGGGGCGGCAACATCCACTTCACGACGCCGATGCTGAACGCCCTCGCCTTCGTGTCGATGTTCGTGATCGGCGGGCTGTCCGGCATCTTCATGGCGTCGACGCCGGTCGACATCTTCATCCACGACACCTACTTCATCGTCGCCCACATCCACTACGTGGTCTTCGGCGGCAGCATCTTCGCGATCTTCGCCGCCATCTACTACTGGTTCCCGAAGATGTTCGGCCGCATGATGAACGAGACGCTCGGGCAGATCTCACTTCTGGCTCACGTTCATCTTCTTCAACGGCACCTTCTTCCCGATGCACATCATCGGCGTCGGCGGGCACATGCGGCGCATCTACAACCCGATGCAGTACGAGTTCCTGCAGCCGCTGCAGCACTGGAACGTGTTCATGACCGTCGAGCGCCATCTGCCTCGGCGCCGCGCAGCTCATCTTCGTCTTCAACTTCTTCTGGAGCCTGTTCGCGGGCAAGAAGGCCGAGGCGAACCCGTGGCACGCCAACACGCTCGAGTGGGAGGCGCCCTCCCCGCCGCCGCACGGCAACTTCGGTCCGGTGCTGCCGACCGTCTACCGCGGCCCCTACGAGTACAGCTCGCCGGAAGTCCCCGAGGACTTCCTGCCGCAAAGCCGCCGCCTCGCCGGGGCTCCTCAGCCGGCACACTGAGGACGACTGGACGGCGGTGGCGTCAGCGCACGCATCCATCGGGCTGCACCGCTTCGCGACCTTGCTCGCGAGCGCAACCTTGGCCCTGATCTTCGTGGGCGGTCTCGTCACCAGCACCGGTTCCGGCCTCGCCGTGCCCGACTGGCCACTTTCGTTCGGCCAGTTCTTTCCGCGCATGGTGGGCGGCGTCTTCTATGAGCACGGCCACCGCATGGTCGCGGCCACGGTCGGGATGCTGACGGTCGCGCTCGCGCTCTGGACCTGGCTCGCGCAACCCGGTCGCACGGTCCGCCTGCTCGCGCTCAGCCGCCGTCGCGACGGTCATGATGCAAGGTCTCCTCGGCGGTCTCACCGTCCTCCTTCTGCTGCCGCCGGCGATCTCGATCGCGCACGCCTGCCTGGCGCAGGCGTTTCTCTGCCTGACCGTGGCGCTCGCGCTCACCACCGCCCCCGGATGGGCGTCGATGCCGCGGCAAGCGGTCGTCGAGGACAGCCGGCCCGCGCTCGCCACCCTGGCTCCGCTCACCGCCGCCGCGGTCTACGTTCAGCTCATCCTGGGCGCGGTGATGCGTCACACCGGCGCCGGCCTCGCGATCCCCGATTTCCCGCTCGCCTTCGGCCGTCTGCTGCCGCCGTTCGAGATCCCCGGCGTCGCGATCCACTTCGCCCACCGGATCGGCGCCGTCGTGGTCGCGTCGCTGGTGACCTGGACGGTAGCGGTCGTGCTCGCACGTCATCGCTATCAGCCGCAGCTCGTCCGCCCCGCCCTGCTCGCCGCCGTCCTGGTGACGGTTCAGATCGGTCTGGGAGCCCTCACGATCTGGACGTCCAAGGCCGTGCTGCCGACGACCGCCCACGTGGCAGTGGGCGCCGCCGTGCTCGCCACCACCTTCACGCTCGCGCTGCGGGCGCGACGCCTCACCACTCGCGCGCATCTCGGCATGATGCTCTTCGCCGACCGACGGGTGCCCGCATGATGGTCGAGAGCGAAGCGCTGGAGCTCGCGCGGACGCACGCCGCCGGCCGGCGTGCCGCCGACTTCTTCGCGCTCTGCAAGCCGCGGGTCGTCGCCATGGTGCTGATCACCACCGCGGTCGGCTTCTACCTCGGCGCCACCGCCGCGCCGATCGACTACCTCCGCCTGCTCGCCACGCTCATCGGCACCGCGCTTGCCGCCGCCGGCACCCTGGCGCTGAATCAGTTCATGGAGCGCGATCTCGACGCACGCATGAAGCGCACCCGCGAGCGTCCGCTTCCCGACGGTCGCCTCGCGCCGACCGACGCCCTGGTGTTCGGGGCGGCGCTCACCGCGGCGGGGCTCGTCTACCTCGTGCTCGCCGTCGACGCGGTCGCGGCGCTGGTCACGGCGGCGACGACCGCCATCTACCTCTTCGCCTACACGCCGCTCAAGCCGCGCACCTCGCTCTGCAGCGTCGTCGGGGCGATCCCGGGCGCGCTCCCACCGCTCACCGGTTGGGCCGCCGCGTCCGGCACGCTCGACGCGGACGCGTGGGTGCTGTTCGCGATCATGTTCCTGTGGCAGATCCCGCACTCGCTGGCGATCGGGCGTCTGTACCGCGACGACTACGCGCGCGCCGGCATCCAATTGTTGCCGGTGATCGAGCCCGACGGCGCCAGTACCGGCCGGCAGATCGTCAGTCATTCGCTGGCGCTGGTGGTGGTGGGGTTGCTCCCTACCCTGACCGGCCTCGCCGGCGGCGTCTACTTCTTCGTGTCGCTCGCCCTCGGCATCGGCCTGCTGGCCGCATCGGTGCGTCTGGCGCGCTCCGCCACCCTACCCGACGCCCGCCGGCTGCTCTTCGCCACCCTGGTCTACCTCCCGGTTCTGCTGGTCACCATGGCGATCGACAAGGTGCCGGCACCATGGTGATGGTGATGGAGAACCACCGCGTCGCGATGTTGCTGTTCGCCGCCTGCTCGACGCTGTTCTTCATGGCGCTGATCGCCATCGTGGTGTTCGAGTGATGGCCACCGCGCGACGCGTCACACGCCGGGGCTCGGTTCTCGAGCTGACCGGTACGCACGCGGACGGCGTGGTCACGGCGACTCCGCTCGGCAACGCCCGCCTCGGGATGGCGATCTTTCTCGGTTTCGAGAGCATGTTCTTCGCGGCCCTGATCGCCGCCTACCTGGTCTTCCGATTGCGCGCGTCGGTCTGGCCGCCCGCCGACCTTCCGAGCCTGCCGCTCGCCATCACGTGGATGAACACCGCCGTGCTGGTGCTCTCCGCCTATACGATGGCGCGGGCCCGTGCGGCGCACCACACCGGTCGTCGCCAGGAGCTGGAACGCTTCCTGATGGCGACCGCGGCCCTCGGCACCCTGTTCCTGGTGGTGCAGGGGAGCGAGTGGGCGCGCTTGATACGCCACGGGTTGACGCTGACCACGGGCATGTACGGGGCGACCTTCTACACGCTGATCGGCTGCCACGGCCTGCACGTGCTCGTCGCCGTGCTGTGGCTGCTGTTCGTGATGGCGCGTGCCCAACAGAGCCGCTTCGCGGGCCGCATCCGCGTGCCGCTCGAGCTCTGCGGCATGTACTGGTTCTTCGTCGTCGCGCTCTGGGGCGCGCTCTTCCCGCTGGTCTATCTCCTATGAGAATCGCCCGCGCACTGGTGGCCCTCGCCACGCTCGTCATCGGATGTCCGGCGGACGTCCTCGCGCAGGGCTGCGCCATGTGCAAAACCGCGCTCGACGGATCGACCGATCCGATCACCCAGGCGTTCAACGCCAGCACCCTCTTTCTCATGGCGGCGCCGTACACGGTGGTCGGGACCGTCGCCCTGTGGCTGTTCCTGACGGCGCGCCGGTCGTCTCCGCACGCGCTCGATCACGGATATGGCGACGGATCATCGAGTTCCACGGAAAAGGAGACCGCACTGTGAGCCAAACCGCTACGCTCGATCACACGCTCGGCGTCGAACCCGCCGAATCGCCGCTCACCCCCGAGAGCTGGGGCAAGCTCGGCATGTGGCTGTTCCTCGCCGGCGACGCCATGTCGTTCGGCGCGCCTGCTCGCCGGCTACGGCGCGGTCCGCTACGGCAGCACCGACTGGCCGGTTCCCGCCGCAGGTCCTCGGCATCCAGCTGACCGCCTTCATGACGTTCCTCCTGATCTGCAGCAGCGTCACCATGGTGAAGGGCTTGTCGGCCATCCAGCACGGCGATCAGGCAGGGCTCCGCAAGTTCCTGTTCCTCACCATTCTCGGCGGGATCACGTTTCTCAGCATGCAAGCGTACGAATGGACGCATCTGATCCATCGCGGGGCGAGCTCGGCAGCAATCCGTGGGGGGCCAACCTTTTCAGCACCACCTTCTACTGTCTCACCGGGTTCCACGGCTGCCACGTCTTCGGCGGTGTCGTGTACTTGGCGGCGGTCCTGGGACGGGCCGCGCGCGGCGTGTTCGGAGCCTTCGTGACGGCAACGGTGGCCATCATCGGCACCGTGGCAACGCTCGCCATCACGTCGTCGACGCTGTCGCTGGCGATCGCGGTCGTCGCCGCGTTGGTCGTCGCAGGGGTGGTCTACCTGATCGCGAACATGCTGAGCGGTCCGACCAACATCTACAGCGCCGACAACAACAACGAGGTCGAGATCGCCGCGCTCTACTGGCACTTCGTCGATCTGGTGTGGATCCTGGTCTTCACCTTCGTCTATCTGATCTAGGAGAGAGGACGCTCATGACCGTCACCCACGAAGAACCGAACTACATCGGTGTGTTCTGGTGGTTGCTCGTGCTGACCATCGCGGAGGTCGCGGTGATCTACGCGCCGATCGCCAAGATGGCGATCGCCTTCCTCCTGGTCGGCATGGCGCTCTCCAAGGCCACGCTGGTCGCGCTCTACTACATGCACCTCCGTTTCGAGAAGACGACGCTCGGCATGATCGCGGTCATTCCGCTGGTGCTGTGCGTCTTTCTGCTCTTCATGCTCACTCCCGACCTGGGAGGCGTCCTGCACACCTCGCCGAAGGTCGCGGCGCCCGTCGAGGGCGCGCACTAGCGCGCGCGCCGCGTCCTGACCTTCGTGCATGCCGAGTCGGTGCTCGAGGCGCGCCGACGACGCAGCCGCACATCGGCCGACGCGCCGGGTGACAGCGACTGGTCTGGGCGCGCCCTCGCGCGTCGACGCTCGCGGCGGTCGGCGCGGCACGCTCGCGCGTCGGCGCGCGTCTGGCGCCTGCGTAGCGGCACTCCGGAGCCTCCGCTTCCCGTTCTCGGCGCCGTCCCCGCCTTCAGCCTGACCGAGCGCAGCGGCAAGACGGTCACCGCCACCGACCTGGCGGGACGCGTCTGGATCGCCGACTTCATCTTCACGCGCTGCGGCGGCATGTGCCCGGGGCTCACCACCACGCTCGCCGCCCTGCTGCGCCGTCTCGACGCCGCCGGCCTTCCGAACACGACCGCGGTCTCGTTCACCGTCGATCCGACGCGCGACGACCCCGCGACATTGCAGCGCTACGCCGAGCGCTTCGGCGCCGATGCGACGCGCTGGCTCTTTCTCACCGGAGAGCGCGACGCCGTCGAGCGACTCGTCCGCGACGGCTTCCGTCTCAGCATCGCCGAGCTGCCGCCCGGCGAGCGTGAGAACTCCCCCGAGCCGATCACCCACAGCGATCGCTTCGTGCTCGTCGACGCCGACCTGAACATCCGCGGCTACTACCACGCCACCGAGGCGGACGCGGTCGAGCGGCTCGAGCGCGATCTCGTGCGGCTGGTGCGCGGCGGAACGTAGTCGAACCGCAGCTATCGGCATCGGTCAGCCGCGAGCCTACGCCAGGCCTCATACGGAAGCGCCAGACAAAGCCCATTGGCGGAGCTTGCGGACCTGGCAGGGACCCTCAAGTCCGGTGTTTCCCGCGCCGATACCCAGACACGAGGATGGCTCCCAGCACATGATGCTCCGCGTCCAGCACGAAGACGGCCGGATCGAGACGATCACCTTGCGCGGCGAGGTCCGCGTCGTGAACGGCCACGAACTGGACCGACTCGTGACGCAGGACGCCGAGCATTTCTTCACCAAGGCTGGTTTCTACGACGGCTGGGGGATGCCGATACGCTGCAGCGCGGCGGAGGCGCGCGAGCTGATCGAGGCGGTAGAACGGAGCCGTGCGATCGCCGACTAGCGAAGCGTCTCTAGGTGCCGATGTTACAGACTGGCAGGGCGCCGTTCACTCGCAGGTGCTCATCGAGGAGTTGACGCTCGCGCTTGGCGTAGTCCCCTGAGTACTCGACGCGATACACACTCGCGTTCCGCTTGATGCACGTACCCGCCTCCGCCAGATGCTCGTTGACGCGGCGCTTCAACTGGTCCGAGCTCCCGACGTAGACGACGGCGCCGAGCGTATCGCCGAGCTCGTAGACGCCCGGCTCTTCCCGGCAGAAGCGCGCCATGCCCTCAGTAAATGGAACCCATCGGGCCCTGATCGGCACGGGGTCCTCCCTTGACGGCGATGAGCGTGATCGCCAACACGCGACAACGCTACGTCTGGGCGCGCGGTGCACTCAAGTCGATTCTCTCCGCCGAGAGGCGGACTGGGTGCAGGGTGGCCTGCGCGCGAGCCAGGTGAAGCGCGGGATGCGGTGCCCGTTCACGTCGAGTGTGGCGAGAATCTCGAGGACGTCGTCGAGCGGCGCTCCGGAGTGAAACGCCCACACGACCACGGAAAGGTTCTCGCTCCCATCAGCCAGCCGCGCGACGATGTCGGCTGCCAGCGACACGTTCGGGTGGAACCGTCCACGGAGGAGGCCGAAGTCACCGCGGTCGAGCTCGTGCCAGTAGTGCTCCCCGCGCACATGCTCCATCAGGCGGGCCCGAACCCAGCGGTTCCAGCAATGCTCGCAGCACGCGATGGGGTCGGACGGCGCGCAGTAGCCGCGCAGGGTGAACTCACGAAGTGCACGCCGCTCGAGCGGCGTCAGTGAGGGCGTATCGGTGCTGGCCTCAGATAGTTGGGGGCTCATGGTCCCTCCCGGTGTCGGCGATCCGGCGTGGATGCGCCAGTGTCGTTGTGGCTCGCACGCTGTCGCGCTGCCGTGTCATGCCGCCGGGCGGCGTCCCTCGTCTCCAGATACTCGAGGGTGATCACGGCGCTCACGAACAGCACGAGAAAGATGAGCATTGCGGCGATCATGCGTGTAACGACCTCGCCGGATGCGATGCACACGCCGTGCCGGCTCGCCTCTCCCCGGCATTGCGGGGACACGCGCGCGAGCGCGCGTGTCGTTCCGACCCCCGGGATCAGAACGACACGGGGCAGCGATCGGGTACGCTGCAGGCGGACGGAAGTTGCAGCTACGAAGAGGCGTAGCTCTCGAGCTTGCGGTACAAGGTCTTGCGTCCGACCTTGAGGATCTGTGCGGCGAGCGTCTTGTTTCCGGCGACCGCCTCCATGACGCGGAGGATGTAACGGCGCTCCATCTCCTCGAGCGAGACCAGCTCCGAGGGGTCGTCGGAAGCGAGCACGACGTAGGAAGGGCGGTGCGCGCGGATCTTCTCGGGAAGATCGGCGACTGTGATCTGATCGTAGGATGCCAACGCGACGGCACGCTCGAGGCAATTCTGCAGCTCACGGACGTTGCCCGGCCAGGGGTACGCGAGCAAGTGCTGCGCCGCCTCGGGCGAGATCGTCGTCACCGCCTTGCCGGCCCTGGCCGCACAGCGGTCGAGAAAATGCTGGGCGAGGAGCAACACATCGCCGCCACGGGCGCGGAGCGGCGGCAGCTTCACAGTGATCACGTTGATCCGGAAGTACAGATCGTCGCGAAACCGGCGCTCCTCGACGGCCGACTCGAGATCCTGATTGGTCGCGCAGACCAGACGTGCGTCGAGCGGAACTTCGGTATCCGCGCCGACGGGCCGTACGCTCCGTTCCTGCAGCACCCGCAACAGCTTGGGTTGCAGCGTCAAGGGCAGGTCGCCGATCTCATCGAGAAAGAGCGTGCCGCCGTTGGCCTGCACCATCAGTCCGGTACGGGCCGCGCGCGCATCCGTGAACGCGCCGCGGGCATGGCCGAAGAGCTCGCTTTCGATCAGGGTCTCGGGAACGGTGGCGCAGTTGATCGCGATGAACGGCCCCTCGCGTCGACGGCTGCGCTGATGCAGGCCACGGGCGACGAGCTCCTTACCCGTACCAGTCTCCCCGGTGATCAGCACCGAGCTCTCGGAGTCCGCCACTCGATCGAGAAGCCCATAGACCTCCTGGATCGCGCTGCTGGTACCGAGAAGCTCGCCGAACCGTTGCGACTGCTCGACGGTTTGTCGCAGGCGCTTGACCTCGGCGCGCAAGCGGCGGTGCTGGACGGCCCGCTCGAGCGAGAGCGCCAGCACCTTGATGTCGAACGGCTTGGTGATGAAATCGTAGGCGCCGGCGCGAATGGCCGCGATCGCGGTCTCGAGGCTGCCGAACGCCGTGATCACGACGACGGGGATGTCGGGATGCCCGGCGAGGATGCGGTCGCACAGCTCGAGCCCGTTCATCTCACGCATGTTGAGGTCGGTGACGACGGCGTCGACGTCGTTCACGGCGAGCCGAGCCAGCGCTTCCGCTCCGGAGATCCGCCACTCGACGTCGAACCCGAGGGCCGGAAGCCGCTCGGCGACCATCTCGCACATGCTCTGGACGTCGTCGACGACCAGGACCCGGGCCCGTGGAAGGGCGTCCGTCATGCGGCCTTCCTCGGCGGGCTTCCGGCCTGAGCGGCCGCAGGTAAGAAGACCGCGAAGCAACTGCCCTGCCCCAGCTCGCTCTCCACTTCGATCCATCCGCCGTGGTCGCGGACGATGCCGTTTGCGACCGAGAGGCCGAGTCCGGTCCCCTCTCCGGGATCCTTGGTCGTGAAGAAGGGCTCGAAGAGGCGCGGCAGATCCTCGCGCGCGATGCCGGCGCCCTTGTCCTCGACCATGACGCACACGAACTCGCCCTCCCGCGCAGACTCTCCCGGGGGCCGTGCCCGCCGCGATGCGAGCGTCACCACGATGCGACCACCGTCTGGCATCGCCTGCATCGCGTTGACGATGAGGTTGGCGAGCGCCTGCACGATCTGGTGCTCGTCCGCCGATACCCACGCCGGATCGTTGCTGGCGTGGAGCTCGACCGTGACCCGCCGGCGCCGTGTGAGCGCGCCCAACGTATCGACGGTACGCGCGCAGATGGCCCGGACGCTGAGGGGTCCGAATCGAGGTTTCTGGCGTCGCGAGAAGTCGAGGAGCGTCCGGATCAGGCGCGTCATCTGATCGGTCTGCTCGACGATGGCGCGCGCGCTCGCGACCGCCCGCTCGCCGGTGGACTCGCCCGAAACGATCATCTCCGCTCGGCCCGCGATCACGCTGAGCGGCGTCCCGAGCTCGTGCGCGACCCCCGACGCGAGCTGGCCAATCGTCGTCAACCGATCGGTGTGGCGCAGCTGCTCGAGCGCAGCCTCGCGCGACTCAGTCTGCACCGCAAGCTGGCGCTGCGCCTCGGCGAGCTGCGTACTCATGAGATCGATCTCCCGCGCCAACTCCCCGATCTCGTCGTGCTGTTTGAGCGCGAGCGGACCGTCGAAGCTCCCGGCTGCCACCTGCCGGACCTTGTCGCGCAGCCGCTGGATCGGCCGCCCGACGTACCAGAGGCCGAGCCCATACACAGCCGCGCCGCACGCCAGCAGCATTCCGACAGTCGCCAACTCGATTTGCAAGCGGCTCGCGCGGATGAACCGATGCTCGTGGCGAATCGATTCGACGAACTCGAAGACCGCCGGGCGCGCGCCCTCGATCGAGGCTGGAACGTAGGTGTAGCGTCGCGGGTCCGCGCCGACGTCTTTGCGGAAGAAGATGACCCGTGTGCCACCGCGGAGCTCCGCCAGCTGTTCGGGCGGGAGGTCGAGGTGCCGGGGATCGCCGGGTGGAGCATCGAGCCAGGTCCAGCGGACGCGGACACCCTTGAGCGCGCCCGCGATTGCCTGCTCGACCAGGCGCTGCGCCTCGGCATCCCCATGCTGTCGCCACACCGTTTCGATGCTCGCCTTGAGCGCCCGTTTGAGATTGACGCTCCGAGCGAGGTCGGCGTCGAAGAGGACCACCTCGCGCTGGACGAGGAGATAGGCGTGCAACGCCATGATCAGCAGGATCGCGGCGGCGATGCTCAGCGTGATGCGACGTGCGATCTTCACGATGTGACCTCCCAACAGTAGCGGGGCCGGGCTGCGGTCGGCTCGAGAGGCGCCCCACCGCCGCGATAAGCCAAGACGACGAGCAACGTCAAGCCGCGGGCCGTTCGGTTGCCTTCCGCAATGTGTCGTTCCGACCGGCGTGTCGGAACGACACGCCGGGGGCGAGCCCCCGAAAAAGCACAACCGCGCCAGCACTGGCGCACCAGCCGCTCTGCATGACGGTCCGCACGGCACGCGTCGTGCTCTGCTCCTCGCAAGGCCGAACGCCCTTCGTAGGAGAGGAGAACACGCATGCTGGCAACGACGTCCAATCGGTTCGAGCAGATGAGCTGGGACATGGATCCTGCGCTGCTCGTCTCGCGTCTCGCGCTGGGAGCCGGTGATGGCGACTCGCACCAGCACCTCGCCGAGCCTGAGCGACGGTTGCTGCTCGCCGTCCTCGTCGATGCGATCGTCCGGGTCGAGCGCTTGACGACGACGCCGCCGGGAGTGGCTCGCAACGCGCTCTTGGAAGCCGAGCGATGGATCCGCTCGAGCGACCGCTCGTGGCCGTGCTCCTTCGTGAACGTGTGCGAGGCGCTTGGCTTGGCACACGAGCCGCTGCGACGTGCCGTGCTGCGCTGGCGCCAGGCGGCGGTCCAGAAGCGGCAACTCACCAAGCGCAGACTACTGGTCGGGCGCGCGGGTGAGAAGGGGATGCGAGCGCGTCCTTCGGATAGCGCGACGGGGGCGATACAGCCGCGCTTGCAGTCTTCGCACGAACGGCGCTAGGGCGCTCTCGTGCGGCATCGACGTGCCTCACAGGGGGGGTGGGGGGAGGGCTCGCGCGACTCGTGGAGCGAGCGGAGAAGCGCACATAGGTGCGCGTACGCCCGCCCCCGGCGGCTCGCACGCATTCTCCCGCTAAACCAGCCGGCGCTCATGGTCACCGGTATCCTTCGCGGCAGGCCCGCTTTCCCTTGACTCCCTCCCGCAAGCGACGGAGATTGAGATCCGGCGGGTCTGACACCAGCGCCAGAACTTCCGCGACCAGCCCCCAGAGATCCCGCGACAAGGAGGTCAGGGTCATGGTTCGCGTGTACGGATGCTGGTCCAGCGCCCGGTTCCATCTGGCTGCGGCGCTGCTGGTCACGCTGGCTTCTCTCGCACGGGTCGACGTCCTCGAGGCGCAAACCACGACGCCGACCGCGACCTTACGGTGCTTTCCGACGGCCACGGTCACTCTGACGCCTACCCCGCTGCCTTCGGTTACGCCCTCCGGAGCGCTCAATCACTTCATGTGCTACGAGGTCGGGCGCCAAGGCTTTCCCGATCCGCTTCCCACTGCCACGATCACCGATCAGTTCGGCGCTGCAACCGCGGAGATCAGGCGACCGATCAGGCTCTGCAATCCTGCCAGCAAAAACGGTGAAGACCCGACGGCGCCAACAGATCCCGATCATCTGTTGGGCTACAAGATCAAACAGCTTGCACCGCGCCCCGCCCGGATCGGCAACGTGCTCGTCCAGAACCAGTTCGGCGCCATCCTCGGCGATCTCGTCAAGCCCGATTGGCTGTTCGTCCCGACGGCCAAGAGCACCGACGTCCCAACCGCCGCTGCCGGGGAGCTTCGGGGTCGATCACTTCAAGTGCTACAAGATCTCCCGCTTCGTGAAGACGCGTCTCGAGAACGTGCCGGTCGAGGATCAGTTCAACCCGCCGGGGAATCTCTTCGTCGACGTGAAGAAGCCGTCGCGACTCTGCATTGCCGTCGACAAGAACGGCGAGGGGATCCTCGACGCCGACACGCACTTGATGTGCTACCAGGTGCGCAAGGATCCGCGCATACCGCGCTTCATCGGACCCGATCCCATCTTCGTCACCAACCAGTTCAACCGCCCGCCGATCGTGTCCATCACGCGACCCACCGAGCTCTGTGTTCCATCCCTCGTCAGCCTCGGTTGCTGTGGTCCAGCGGATCGCTGCGTCGAGACCGACGGCACGATGACCACCGGGCACGGGATCCCGCAAGGGGTCGACGTGCCGCTCGGCGCGCCACTGACAGCCTTTCCCGTGGGCCCTCCGAATGGCTCCGGTCTCAGCATGTTCGACAACGACTCGAATCAGGCATGGACCTTCGGTCCGGGAGGTGACGATCTGACTCTCGAGGGGCCGGCATTTTGCCCGACCGCGATCAACAACGGGGCCTACGACGCGGGGGCGGATTGCATCGTGTTCGACGGCAACAACGATCTCGTTGATGGCACGGTGGAAAGTTGCGATCTCGAGACCGCCGCGGGGTGCATGGCGCCGTTGCCGGCACCGCTCAGATACTACGACGGCAACATCAACAACGCGTGGGACAATGGCGAGGACATTGTCCTCGATCTGAACAACAACGGTATCTGCGACTGACAAGGCGCGATTCGGCGTCGGCCTTGGCGGCTGGACGATTGCCGTTTCCGCTGCGCCAATCTGCTCAGAGCTGCGAGTCGGGTTGCCGAAGCTTGCACGCGCGTCAGACCGTCACGCCCGCATCCGTGCTCACTTCGGCAACCGTCCTCTGGCTCCGTCAAATCCCGCTCAGTCGAATCCCCAGACCTTGAGGTTCGCCGTCGGCGCATCCCCGAGGATCTTGTACTGGACCGTCACCGCCTTGAGGCGTCCCTTGCGTCCCGGAGCATCCTTCGGAGCCGTTTGTCCTCCCGACTTCAGGACTCCGACATCCGTGACCGTATCGTCCGGGCGATTGTCCCAGCTGAGGACGAGCTTCGTGACCTCCACGTCAGCGCCCTCGACGGAAAGCTTCACCTGTTTGATGTCCTTCGCCCATCGACCCCCTTCGCTCTTGATCTCCGCGCTCGGGTCGGCGGACTTGAGCGCCCGCTCGCTGAGCACGAACCACTCATCAGCAGCGCTGGCGCTACCCACCGCACCCATGAGGACGACCGACGCAACGTAAAGAGAGGCCACTACGTACCGTGCCTTCATCGCTCTCCCTGCCTTTCTGATCTCCGTTAGGGGAGATCGGTTCCCGCCTACCGTATGGGCCAGTTCGGAACAGCGATACACCTGTGCCACTGGCAGCGCCAATACTCCAGATCCTGGAAATCAGTCGCTTGATCGGACGCCGTTTCGAGCACTTCGGAAGCGCCGCAGGCCATCTACCGAAGGAATTGCTCGTACTCGTTCTGGCGTTCGCGGCCGCCGTGCCGTATTCCTGTCATCAATGTCCGTTCGCCGACACGGGGTGCTCCTCGCCCTACTCGTTGTCCTCGCAGGCGTGATTCTCATCCAGTGCAGTCGTGGCGAACAACGTCGTCCTCCCAAGATCGTGGTGTTCGCGCTCGACGGCGGTACCTGGGATGTCCTCGACCCGATCATGAAACGGGGGCTTCTGCCCAACCTCAAGAAGCTTCGCGACGGTGGAGCATGGGGAGTACTCCACTCGTTCGACCCACTCACGTCACCAGTGATCTGGACGACGGTCGCCACGGGCAAGCTCCCGAAGAAGCACGGCATCACCGAGTTCGTTCGCTTCCCGCTCGGCAAGCTGGAGGGTCCACTCCCGGTCACGCGTACCCTTCGGGTCAGCAAAGCCCTCTGGAATATCCTCAGCGACATGCACCACACGGTGGCGATCGTGGGTTGGTTCGTCACCTGGCCCGTCGAGAAGGTCAACGGCTGGATGGTGTCCGATCGCGCCCATCACCGAACGCTCGCAGAGGACGTCTTTCCGACGGACTTGCTTGCGACGGTCACCGCGGTCGACCGGCGGGACGCGATCGCAGCGATGCCGCGCTTCATCAACGCCGAGTCCGATCCTTCGCGGGCCAACCCGAGCGATTCCGATCCTGATGCCGAGCTGACGGACCATTTCATCCAAGCGTACACTCGGGATCTGTTCTACCTGCGAGCCGCACGGACCATCCTCGGCCGCCAGCCTCGGCCCGACTTGCTGGCGCTCTACCTGCGAGGGACCGATGACATCCAGCATTGGTTCTGGAAGTTCATGGACCCTACGCCATTCGGTGACGTCCCCGCGGCCCACGTCGAGAAGTTCGGATCCACGATCGAGCGCTACTGGCAATGGATGGACGACATCGTCGGGGAAGTGCTCGCGCAGTACGACGAGCCGCCACTGGTACTGGTCGTCTCCGATCACGGGTTCGGGCCGGCCGTCGGAGCATACGCCCCAGTGAACAACCCGCACCTGTCGGGTGCTCATCGCTATGAGGGCATCCTCATCGCACACGGACCGGGCGTGCGTGCTGGCGGCCCGGTGCAGAAAGCTACCATCCTCGACGTCACACCGACCCTGCTCTACTACATGGGCCTTCCCGTGGGGCGGGACATGGACGGGCGCGTCCTGACGGATCTCTTCGACTCCGCGTTCAAGCGCGACCGCCCGATCCGCGAGCTGGCCTCGTACGAGTCGGGCGACATCGACGTCACGAAGGCTCAAGTCGTGGAGTCCGCGGCGGACCCCGACATCCTGGAGCACTTGCGGTCACTCGGCTACATCCAGTGACGCGGGCGGTGCGTTCGTACCCGAGCTCGTCGACGCCGTCGATCGCGGAGCTTGTGCAGCGGTTCCCTAGCTGCGGCGCGCCACCGCGGTAGCGCCGCCGAACGCCAGCACGCAGAACCCGAGCGTCACCGCGAGTGAGACGTCGAGCGGCGGTACGACACCGATGGCGGACGGCGCGCCGATGTAGAGACAGCGCCGCAGCGCCGCCATCCCATAGGTGAGCGGGTTCAGCCGCATGATCCATCCCAGCCACCCAGGCACGCCGGCGGCCGGAAAGAACGCGCCCGACAGAATCCAGATCGGCATCAGGATCAGGTTCATGATCGCGTGGAACCCCTGCGTCGACTCCATCCGCCAGGCGATCATGAGGCCGAGGTTGGTGAGCGCGAAGGCGACCGCGGTGAGCACGACCAGCACCGCGAGCACGGAGACCAGCGAAAGCTCGATCCCCACCAGCGGCGCCAGCACCAGGAACAGCACGCCCTGGACGACGGCGAGCGTGGTGGCGCCGAGCGCCTGTCCGAGCACGATACCGGCGCGCGGAATCGGCGCCACCAGCACGCCCTGCAGGAAGCCCGATTTGCGATCCTCCACCACCGCGATGGTCGCGAAGATGGCGGTGAAGAGAAGCACCAGGCCGATGATGCCGGGGTAGAAATACTGGAGCGCGTTCATGTCGGCCGGTGTGCCCGACGGCCGGAAGGATGCCGTGAACCCTCCGCCGAGCAGCATCCAGAAGACCAGCGGCTGCGCGAACGCGCCGACCAGACGGCTGCGTTGTCGCACGAAGCGAATGATCTCGCGCCACCAGAGGGCGCCGACGGCACGTGCCGTGACGCCCGCCATCAGTGGATCGCCTCGGGTGACGGCGCCTCACCCCAGAAGCGATCGCCGGTCAGGTGCACGAATACGTCCTCGAGGGTGGGCTTGCCGACCGTCACGGCTCGGATGTCCCCCGGAAACGCCTCCACGACCTCGCGCACGAACTCGTGGCCGCGCGGCAGCTCGATGCGGAGCGCGCCATCTACCAGACGCGCGTCGCGGCCGAATCGCTCGCGGATGCGTGCGCGCATGCGCTCCGGGTCGTCCGCCTGCACCACCACGACGTCGCCGCCGATCTCGCCCTTGAGCGCGTCGGGCGTCCCGACCGCCACCAGCGCGCCGTGATGCACGAAGCCGACGCGGTCGCAGCGCTCGGCTTCCTCCATGGTGTGCGTCGTCAGCACGACGGTGACGCCGTCGCTGTCGCGCAGGCGGACCAGGTACTCGATGAACTCGCGACGTACCCCAGGATCGAGCCCGCTGCTCGGCTCGTCGAGCAGCAAGAGCTCGGGCGCGTGCAGCAGACCCTTGGCGAGCTCGACACGGCGCGCCAGGCCCCCCGACAGCGTCTCGACGCGGTCGTCGGCGCGATCGGCGAGACCGAGGCGCGACAGGAGCTCCGCCATCCGCTCCCTGAGCGCGCCGCCACCGAGTCCGTAGAGCGCGCCGTGACAGCGCAGATTCTCGCCGACGGTGAGCTTCGGATCGAGCGCGGGGTGCTGGAACACCACACCCAACCGGCGCCGCACCTCGAACGGCGCGGCAGCGGCGTCGGCGCCGAGAATCGTGACCGTCCCCGACTGCGGCGGGACGAGCGTCGCCAGCACCTTGAAGAGCGTCGTCTTCCCGCCGCCGTTCGGGCCGAGCACGCCGAAGATCTCGCCGCGGCGGACGTCGAGGTCGATGCCCTTCAGTGCTTGGCGGTCGCCATAGCGGTGCATCAGACCCGCGACCCGAATCGCCGAGGGCTCGACGCCCAATGACTGGGGGCGTACCGCGATCACCGGACGACCCGCGGCTCCGACGCGACGTCGTTGACGAGGTACTCGACGCTCAGCCAGAGGCTGCGCGAGTAGCGGAAGAACAGCACTGGAAACGCGATCGCAAAGGCGCTCCAGATCACGATCTGGGTGGTGACGTCGAGGGTCACGTAGCGCTCGAGCACGAGGGAGCCGACCATCACGAGCGCGACCGTGACCGCGTAGTTGACGTAGATCGCACCCACGAAGTACCCCTGCTCGCGCTCGAACAGCAGGCCGCACGCACGACAGCGATCGTGCATGGTGAACAGCCCGCGAAAGAGCGGTGCGTTGCCACAGCGAACGCAACGCAGTCGCAGACCTCGGCCGAATACGTGAGCGATGCGCTGGACATTCATGCGGGGTCGACGGGGCGGTATCCTGCCACACCGGACGCGGGCGGGCTAGGAGTCGGCGCCTTCCTCGGCCGACCCGCCTTGACCGCTGCGCCGACCGCTCCTAGACTCGGAGACTTCGAGCATCCCGAACCGCCGTGGTGACCGACCGTATGCCCTCCGCCCAGAGCGAGCCCGGTAGACTCGAGCAGATCGTTCGCCTGCAGGAATCCCTGCTCGCCGCCGAGGTGCCGCCGGAGTCGCTCGGCGACCGCATCTGCCAGGGGACGACGCTCGTAACCGGCGCCAGGGCGGCGCGGCTCGCCTGCTTCGCCGCCGGCGGCGACCTCGAAACACTGGCGTCGTACGGACGGGCGGCGTTCGACGCGCAAAGCTCCGCCACGCTGCGCGACGCGCTCGCCGAGAAGCGACCGGCGACACGCTCCGCGCTCCCCGATGGCACCGATCTGCTGACGGTGCCGTTGCAAGAGGGCGCGCAGCCGGTGGTCCTGCAGCTCGCCGCCGCGGAACGTCAGTCCTTCGGCGTCGAGCAGATCGCGCTGGCGCGACTGGCGGGCGCCATCGCCACCGCGGCGCTCCGCCAGGCCGGGCTACGCGAGCAGCTCGAGCGGACGGCGCACACCAGATCCGACGTGCTGATCACGCTGTCGCACGATCTCCGCACGCCCTTGAACGTGGTGATCGGCTACACCCACCTGCTGCTCGAGGAGGCCTACGGACCCTGCACCGAGGAGCAGCGCGAGGTCCTCGCCAGCGTCGAGCGCTATGCGGGCGAGCTCCTGTCGCTGCTTTCGGGAGCGCTCGATCTGGCGCGTCTGGAGGTCACCCCGAGCGAACCGGAGGAGTTCGCGCTCGCCGACGTGCTGCGCGAGCTCTGCACCGGCTCGCTCACCGGCAGGGTCGCCGACGGCGTCGCGCTCACCTGGCACGTCGACCCGTCGCTTCCTCGCATGCGGAGCGATCGCTTCCGCGTGCGTCAGATCCTGCAGAATCTCGTCGACAACGCCTTGCGGTACACCGAGCGCGGCACGGTCTCGATCGCGGCGGTTCCTCACCAGGGCGGCGTTCGTCTCACCGTCGCCGATACCGGTCCGGGTATCGACAGTGGCGATCTCTCGCATCTCTTCGAGGCCTTCCGCCCCGGCGCGTCGAGCGCGCGACCGGGCGGTGGCACGGGATGCGGCCTCTACCTGGTGAAGCAGTTCAGCGACAGTCTGCACGGTCGTGTCGCCGTCGACAGCACCCCGGGGCACGGCACGCGCTTCACCGTCGACCTGCCGCTCGGGTAGCGTCCGCGTGACGGCGCAGCAGATCCTCGTCTACGCGGATTCCCTCTCCTGGGGCATCATCCCTGGGACGCGCGAGCGCCTGGCGTTCGATGCGCGCTGGCCTGGCGTGATGGAAAGCCGGCTGAACGCCCCCAGCCAGCGCGTGCGCGTCATCGAGGACTGCCTGAACGGGCGCCGGACGGTCTGGGACGATCCCTTCAAGCCCGGCCGCAACGGCGCCGTCGGCCTCGGCCAGCGCATCGAAGCCCACTCGCCGCTGGCGCTGGTGATCCTGATGCTCGGAAGCAACGACTTTCAGTCGATGCATCCGCATACCGCCTGGCACTCGGCGCAAGGCATTGCCACGCTCGTGACCGCGATTCGCCAGGCGCCGATCGAGCCGGGAATGCCCGTCCCGCCGGTCCTGGTCGTCGCGCCGCCGCCCATCACCTCGCCCCGGGGCCCTCTCGCCATGAAGTTCGAGGGAAGCGCGCTCAAGTCGGCCGGCCTGGCGGAGGCGTTCCGCAACGTCGCCTCGGAGCTCGGGTGCGCGTTCTTCGACGCCGGGAGCGTGACCTCGACGAGCCGCGTGGACGGCATCCACCTCGACGCCGATCAGCACCTCCGGTTGGGAGAGGCGATGGCCGAAACGGCGCGTCCGTTCCTGTCGGCGGCTTGATCCCGCGTCGGGGCGCCGAACTCGGTCTCAGCTCTGCCGCCGAGCACGGCGCGCTGCAGGCCTCCGCCCCCGAGCCCGGCGCCGCGCAGCCGACAGCCGATCAACGCCTCTCCTTGAATGTAGCCCGGAGGTCGTTCAAAGCTACCCGTACCCAATTCGACCGCAGACGAGGAGTCTCACCGATGAGCGAATTCACGTTGAAGACCGCGACCCAGGAGCCCGATCTCGCGACCGCCATGCAGGTCGTCTACCAGTGGAACTACGACCCCGAGGTCGAGGAGCTGCGCCACCTCTACGTGAAGGCGGCCGAGGCGCAGTGGATCGGCGACACGCGACCTCGACTGGGAGTCGACCGATCGACCTCGGTCAAGTTCTCGACCACGCCGCTCGGCGCGGGCGTGCCGATCGAGAAGACCTCGTACTGGCGGTCGCTGCCGGAGGAGACGCAGGCCGAGCTGACCCGCCGCACGGCGGCGTTCCGCCTCTCGCAGTTCCTGCACGGCGAGCAGGGCGCGCTCATGGTGGCGGCGCAGCTCGTCAACGCCGTGCCGCACACCGACGCCAAGTTCTACGCCGCCACGCAGACCATGGACGAGGCGCGGCACGTCGAGGTGTTCGCCCGCTACATCGAGAAGCTCGACGAGATCCGGCCGATCGCGCCGTCGCTCAAAGCGCATCCTCGACGCGACGCTGCAGACCGAGCGACTGGATGAAGAAGCTCGTCGGCATGCAGATCGTCGTCGAGGGCCTGGCGCTGTACGCTTCCGCGAGATGCGCAACCTGACCGAGGAGCCGCTGCTCAAGGACCTGCTCACCTACGTCGCGCGCGACGAGTCGCGCCACCACGCCTACGGCGTGCAGTACATCGAGCGCTGCGTCCCGCTGCCTCGGCGACAAGGAGCGCGCCGAGCTCGAGGACTTCGCCCTCGAGGCGCGCGCAGCTTGATCGACTCGCAACGCGCAGGGACTCTTCACCACGCTGCTGCAGATCTGGTCGGAGGTCGGCATCGACCCGGCGGCGCTGTTCTCGAGCCTCCACGCCGAGCGCGAAGAGCTGACGCGCGATCTGCCACGCGGCCGCCGCCTGGGTCCGGTGCAGGGGTTCGTCATCCCGACGCTGCGCCGCTGCGGGCTGCTCTCCGAGCGCGTCGCCGCGCACTATCCACGGCTTCCTGCGCGACAACTTCGGCAGCGCGCGTCGCCGGCGAGAACGTGGAGGAGTTCCTGCAGCACTTGCCCGACCTGCCCGCCGACACCGCGCGCTGGGTCATGGGCGAGCTGCAGTAGTCGTCCCCGCGATGATCGACTACCAGAAGCACGGCAACGTCGCCGTCATCACCATCAACCGCCCCGAGGCGCGGAACGCCGTCAATACCGCGGTCGCGCGGGGTCTCGAGGAGAGCGTCGACCGCCTGGAGAGCGACGACGAGGTCTGGGTCGGGATCCTGACCGGCGCCAGGACCGACAAGGGCCACATCTTCTGCGCCGGCGCCGACCTGAAGCAGATCAGCGTCGATCCCGCCGGCATGATGACCGAGCGCGGCGGCTTCGCCGGCTTCGTCAAGCGCGAGCGCACCAAACCGATCATCGCCGCGGTCGACGGGCCGGCGCTGGCGGGCGGCACCGAGATCGCGCTCGCCTGCGATCTCATCGTCGCCTCACGAACGGCGGTGTTCGGAATCCCCGAGGTCAAGCGCAATCTCGTCGCCGCCGCTGGCGCGCTCTTTCGCCTGCCGCGCAAGCTGCCGCGCAACGTCGCGATGGAGCTGGCCCTCACCGGGCGCCTCGATTTTCCCGCCGAGCGCGCCCACCACTTCGGTCTGGTGAACGCGCTCTGCGAGGAGGGTCAGGCGCTCGCGACCGCGCAACACCTCGCCGCGGCGATCTGCGAGAACGCGCCGCTCGCGGTGCGCGAGAGTCGCCGCATCATGCTCGCCGCGACCGATCAGCCGGACGAGGTCGGCTGGCGACTGTCGAACGAGGGCATGGCGAAGATGTTCGGGACCGAGGACTTCAACGAGGGCCTGGCGGCGTTCGTCCAGAAGCGCAAGCCGCACTGGAAGGGACGCTGACGCCGACCTCGATCACCTGAGGGGAATCAGCGATAACAGATACAACAGCCTCCACGGCGAGCTCTCCCGCTCGACGTGCCGTTCGAGGGCTTCGATGCGCTGTTCCAGCGTCTCTGACGTGGGGTCAGCCGCCTGACTAGGACCTGGTAGGCGAAGAATGATCGCCGCCACGGCGGCGACAACGATACCCGCTCGCCTTTGCCCCCACCGAGCCATCGGAACCCTTCAGGGAAACCTGAGCTCGCTGCGCTGAGCCCGGAACTGGTTCGTCGTCTGGAATGCTTCCTCGCCGAAGTGCAACGTGGCAGTGATGTCGACCTGATTGGCGTTACCGAGGTCGAGGTTGTGGCCGACGGCTCGCACCGTGACGCCCGCCTTCCCGACCCGCACCGTCACTTTCCGGAGACCGGGAACCAACGTTCCGGTACGGTCGAAGTACCGGCGTCGTCGCGCACCGTGGTACGTGAATGATCCCGCCGGAACCGTGGCGCTGTAGATCGTGCCGTCGCTGTCGCTGAGGGTCAGCGTGAACGCCTCGTTCGCAATGTCGAAAGCGTCGAGCGGCATCGGAACCCCAATGCGCAGTTGAAAACGGTCGTCATTCCCTCCGGGGGCATCACGAAAGGCCAGCGACGCACGCTGCATGGTCGCGTCGATCGGTTGACCGACGCTCGCGGTAGGTCGCGGCGAGGGCGCAGCAAAGGATGAGCAGGGTTACGATGGCGGGGCATGAGTCCTCCTTGACCGAGTGGTTTTTGCAGCTCCATGTGCGACGCCGGGACCTCGTTTCGGGCGCCGGCGTCGCGGTGGCCGGCTGACCACCGCGGACCGGATTTCCGCACTCCTCAGTTGAACGTCGACGTGCCGGCGATCGTCGCCCGCCCGAGGCCCGGCAATCCGATCACGAGGTTGACTGTGCTCGAGAGTGTGGGCGGCATGCAGAAGAGGCCGCCGAGCGTCGGGGCCGTCGGGCTCGCCACGCCGCCCACCGAAACGTCGCCGCCGACCATCCCATCGTCGGTGAAGCACTCCCGATCCTTCTCTACCAGGTCGCAGGTATCGCCCACCACGAAGCAATCGGCGTCGACAGTGCACTGGCGGTACGTCTCGATGGTGCAGTGGTACGTAGTGGGACCCGCGGCACACGTACCCTCATCGATGGAATCGGTGTCGGAAGGGTTCGGTGAGCAGACCGCGTCATTGCAATCATTCGACTGCGTCCCGGCACCCGGTCTGCTGCACACGCTGCCTGGACACTCCGAGTTGACCGCACAGGGCACTCCCTCGTTCCCACCGCCGATACAGCGCCTGCCCCCGCAGATCGGCCCGACCGGGCCGGGCGGATCCGGACAATCGGCGTTGGATTCGGCGTCCGGCCGCCCCACTTCTCAGCGGGCCTTCTCAGCGGACGTTCTGGTACTGCTTCTTCAAGTGCGCAACCGTGCGCGCCATGCCCTCCTCGAACCCGATGGTCGGCTTGAAGCCGAGCAGGCGCTCGGCCTTGCCGATGTCGGCGAGGGTGTGGCGCACGTCACCGGCGCGCGGCGGCGTGTGGTTGCAGGTGAGTGTACGGCCGAGCTCGCGCTCGATGGCGTGCACGATGTCCATCAACGAGTAGCGGGAGCCGCAGGCGATGTTGAAGGCCTCGCCGGCGGCCGCGGGCGCTTCCATGGCGCGCAGGTTGGCCTGCACGACGTTGTCGATGAACGTGAAATCGCGCGACTGCAAGCCGTCGCCGTGCACCGTGAGCGGCACGCCCTCGAGCCCGGCCTGGATGAACAGCGGCACCACCGCGGCGTACTGCGAATCGGGATCCTGGCGCGGACCGAAGACGTTGAAGTAGCGCAAGCTCACGGTTTCGAGACCGTAGAGCTGGGTGAAGATCCGGCAGTAGTGCTCGCCGGCGAGCTTGGAGGCCGCGTACGGCGAGACCGGCAGCAAGCGCCTGCTCCTCGCGCTTGGGCAGCTCCTCGTTGGCCCCGTACACGGACGACGAGGACGCGGCGACGACGCGCTTCACGCCCGCGTCGCGGCACGCCATCAGGAGCTGGAGCGTGCCGCTGATGTTGACGTCGTTGGTGGCCATCGGGTTGTCCACCGAGCGCGGCACCGAACGGAGCGCCGCCTGGTGGAAGACCCCGGTCACACCGCGCACGGCGCGCTCGACCGCCGCCATGTCGCGCAGATCGCCCTCGACGACTTCGATCTTGTCCGCGAATGCCGCGAAATTCTGCCGCTTGCCGCTCGAGAAGTCGTCGAAGATTCGCACTTTCGAGCCACGGCGCACGAGCTCTTCCGCGACATTGGAGCCGATGAATCCCGCTCCTCCGGTTACCAAGTACATGAGTCCTCCTCGCGCGTCCTGGTCGATTGTACGGCGTGCCGCCTACGGCGCGCGATCACGGCGCCCGACCCTCCCGCACCATACCGGCGGCCGGGCCGGCCGGCAACGCTGAAAACCGCGACCGCTCATTGCTCCCGCGGCGGTGGCAGGCGCTCGTAGAGCGGTCGCGCCACACGCACGAACGCGCGATTGGCGAGCCGCCGGAGCGGCGACATGCGTTCCTCGTGGACGCCCGGCGGCAGATCGCGACTGACGCGCACGTGGTAGTAGGTCACGTAGTCGACGCCGCGGGCGCGGTGGAAGCGCGCGTGTTGACGGTTCACGGTGTAGCGCAGCGGCGTCAGCGAGACGCCGAGTCGGCTGGTCGCGAGCAGCCGCGCCGCGAGGCCGACCAGCGCCGGCTCTCCCGCGATCACGGGCGAGTCGCAGATCAGGTGCGCTTCACCGCGCGGCGCGAGCAGGCGGTCGAGGTCGGCGAGGATGCGACCGACCACCTCGAGGCCGAGCTCACCGCCATACCCGTCACGGTTTCTCGCCGCCTCTTCCTGCGGCAGCCAGACGTACGGTGGATTCGCGACCACCAGGTCGTAGGGACCGTCGAGGCCGGCGGCGAGGTCTCCGCTCGTGAAGCGCACGCGCCCTCCGAGCCCCGCGAGGTCGGCATTGAGATTGGCGAACGCCACCGCCCTCGGGTTGACGTCGGTCCCGTCCACGGACTCGGCGTACGCAGCCGCCGTGAGTCCCTGCACGCCCGTTCCGCAGCAGAGGTCGAGCGCGCGCGCGAAGCGCCTGCCGGCGAGTGCGGCGCGCAAGCGCTCGGCGAACACCAGGGAGTCCCGTCCGAGCCAGGTGAAGTCGGGGATCGATCGGTCGCGCGGATCGGTGACGACGAGCAGACCCGCGGCCGGCAGGAAGCGCAGGCGCGCCCGCAGCCGGTCGCCGGCAGCTTGCACGAGCACGGCTTCCGCGGCGAGCGTCGCGAGGTCCGGGGCGTGGAGCCCGGCGAGCACGCGCGCCACCTCGGCGCTGGGAAGCGCTTCGCCGAGAAAGAAGAGCGCGAACTGCCGTTCGAGCTCCTGATCACGCCAACGCAGGAACGTTCGGTAGACGCCGGGCGCAACCGACGCTTGCAGCAGACGGCGTCCGCCCTGCCCGGTCGCAAAGGCCCAGAGGTTCCACGGCTCGATCGCGAGCGCCAACGGATTGCGTACGGTCGGAACGCGCTCGATGCCTGCGTAACCCGCCGCGCGCAGCGCGCCGTGCACGCGGCGGACGGCGTCCAGCCACGTCGCCGACCCCGGCGGCGGCACCTTCGCCGTCCGCGGCTCCGGCGCATCCGGGGACTGCCCGTGGCCGTGCGGCGCGGCGTCCGTCCTTTGCTCAGCCATCGGCCCGCCTGCGTGCCAGCCGTTCGATCCGGCAGATAGACTCGCCCGGTTCCGTTCGGATCCGTCAGCACATGCCCGGTCGCGGCAATCGCCAGCTTGAGCGCCACCTTGGCCTCGCCCTGGCCCGGGTGAAGTTGGACGCGTGGCAGCCGCCACGCCGGAAAGCCCGCGTCGACCCAGAGCGGCTCGGTGGTGTGCACGGTCGCGACGCCGCAGGCGAGCGCATGGCGCGCGAGCTGCGCCGTGTAGTTGCCGTTGGGAAACGCGAAGGTTGCGCACGGCGCACCCAGCTCCGCGCGCACGTCGGCGATGCTCTCGGCGACCTGACGCAGCGCCTCGGCCTCGCTCTCGCACGTCAGGATCGGATGGCGCAGTGTATGCGCACCGATCGTGAATCCCGCCCGGGCCAAGCCTCGCGCCTGCTCCCACGTCATCGGCTGGAAGTCGGGATGGGGCTCGAGGCCGACGCCATGGCGCGCGCACGCGCGATCGAGACGCTCCTCGATGAGGGCATGCGGAAGCGACTTGACGACGTCGGCCTCGAGCCCAGCGGGGGCGCGGCCGAGCGTCCGGCGCAGCACCTTGTAGCGGTCGAACCAGAGCGGCGTCCCATCGCGAAGATAGCGGGTGACGACGAAGAACACCCCCGGCACTCCGAGACGCGTGAGCTCGGGGCCGGCCTCGGTCGCGTTGCTCAACTTGCCGTCGTCGAACGTCAACAAGCAGAACGGCCGGGCGCGCGGCCGCGCCACGCGCTCCAGCAGCTCGTCGTGGTGGATGAAGTCGAAGTGCCGTGCGAGCACCCCGACGTGCGCGCGCAAGTCGGAGCGTGACGGCGTGTGCTCGTTGATGATCACGCCTCCCTGACGTCCACTCGCCGCCAGCGCGAGCAATCGTTCGGTGACCGCGCTCATCATTGCAACGCCCGCTCGCACGCCGGGAGGGCCGTACGACCTCGTCCCGAGACGACGTAGCGCGTCCAGGTCCAGAGTCCGGGTCCGGCCACGTCCGTGCCGTTCTGCGCCACGGTCGCCGGCCGCCGGTTCTGCGCGTAGCCGTCGAGGAGCGCGAGCAGTCCCGTCACTGCCTCGACCTGGGCCCGAAAGACCACCTCGTCGCCGCTGTCGCCGGGCGCGAGCTGCGGCCGGGCCCGCCACACCAGACGCGGCGTAGCTCCGCCGTCATCGAGGGCATGGATGCTGGCGCCGACCCAGGCGGCGTGTCCCTCGATGATGCCGCGCAGGATCGTCAGACGCTCGGCATCGGCGGCCGCCGTCGCGAGCGCCAGCGCCAGGGTCGCACGCCGGGCGAGCGGCGCCAGCGCCCGTACCGGCTCGAGACCCGCCAACGACACGATGACGTCGGGGACCACTTCCGCAAGCACGTGACGCATCTCCGACTCGGCCAGCGTCGCGACCTCGGTCACGACGATGCCTGACTGCGCCAGCCAGTCGCGCAGCGGCGCCGCGTCGAAGAGTCGATCGAGCTGCGTGTCCTGCCGGCGGAGCTCACGCTCGGCGATCGCGGCAGCGAGTCCACCGGCCCGCAGGCGGCGCCCCACCGCATCCGGCCCGACGCGCACGACCCGCATGTCGTACGCCGACGTCGCCAGCGCCTTGAGTGCCCAGAGCTGTGGCGCCGTCACTTCCCCCACCACCACCGCGACGATGCGCAGCGGTCCGGCGTCGCGCGTCCCGGCGTCCCCTTGCTCCCGCATCGACTAGAACATCACGTAGATCGACTCGGAAACCTCTTCGTTCAGCGTCTCGCCGCCGGGGAAGCGTCGGCCGAGCGCGAGCAGCTTCGCCACTACGGGCGTGAGCGCCTCGGTGGCCACGCCGGGCGCCCAGAAGCTGGTGATGGCCTTCGCCATCGGCTCGGGCTCGGGCGTGGCGGCATCGAGGGCCGGCGGTATGGTGAACACGTCGCGGGTCGCCTCGCCGGGAGGAGTGTCCACCCACATGGTCGACCGCCGTTGCCGCTCGGTCGAGAGCTGCAGCTCTCGTCCGCGCCGCAGGCGCTCGGCGAGCGCCGCGAAGTCCCGTGCGTACACCTCACGCAGCGCCCGGACGAGCGGCCCTTCGCGCTCGAGCGTCGGCTGCGGCGCTTCCACGTCGTCGCTCTCGACCTGCCCCTTGCCCTCCGGCCACGGCGGCTGCTCCTCCTTGAGGAGGAGATAGTCGTCCAGGATCAGCACGTCCATCTCGGTGCGCATGAAGCACCGATAGGCGTCGTAGGGCGTACACACGATCGGCTCGCCGCGGACGTTGAACGAGGTATTGACGATCACCGCGCAGCCGGTGCGCGCCTCGAACGCGCGAATGAGCTCATAGTACTCCGGGCTCTCCTCGTGGGTCACCGTCTGGATGCGCGCCGAATAGTCGACGTGCGTGACCGCCGGGATGTCGCTGCGCGCCTGGCGTACGATCGCCAGCAGATCGGTGCCGTTGCCGGGCTCGCCGGGCAGTCGATGGGTCTCGCGCACCGGGGCGACCAGCAGCATGTAGGGACTCTCGCGGTCGAGCTCGAAGTAGTCCTCGACGCGCTCGGCGAGGACCGTGGGCGCAAACGGGCGGAACGACTCGCGGTATTTGATCTTGAGGTTCAGGTTGACCTGCATCTCGCGGTTGCGCGCGTCACCGAGAATCGAGCGCGCGCCGAGCGCGCGCGGCCCGAACTCGGTACGGCCCGCAAAAGTGACCCACCACCTTGCCCTCGTCGAGCAAGCGGGCGATGGTCTCGGCGCGCTCAGCCACGCGGCAGCACGCGATAGGGATACCCGTGCGTGTCGAGGAAGCCGGCGATCTCACTCGGCGAGAACGCCGGCCCGCAGGTGGAGGCCCCTTGCAGCGAGCGATCGTTCGGGCGCCGGACGCGCGGCCGGTCGAAGTAGTTGTGGTAGGCGTCGAGGGCGGCGCCGAGGGCCGATCCGGCGTCGCCGGCCGCCGGCTGGATCCAGAGATGCTCGAACGGCCCCTCGCGCAGGATGCGCCCGTTGGCGACGCAGTTGAGGGCGACGCCGCCCGAAAGGCAGAGCGCGCGTTCGCCGGTGAGCGTGTGGGCGTGGCGCGCCATACGCAACATCGTCTCCTCGGTCACCACCTGGACCGAGCGCGCGATGTCCATCTCGCGCTGGGTGATGCGCGCGTCCGGTTGCCGTGCCGGACCGCCGAAGAGCCCGGCGAATCGCTCGTTGGTCATGGTCTGCTGCGAGAGATAGGCGAAGTACTCGAGATTCAGCTCGATCGATCCGTCGTCCTTGAGATCGACGAGGTGCTCCCGGATGAGGTCGACGTACTTGGGCGTCCCGTAGGGAGCGAGGCCCATCATCTTGTACTCGCCCGAGTTCACCTTGAAGCCGGTGAACTGCGTGAACGCCGAGTACAGCAATCCCAGCGAGTGCGGAAAACGCATCTCCTTGAGCAGCTCGATGCGGCTGTCGCGTCCGACGCCGATCGACGCCGTCGCCCACTCGCCGACGCCGTCGATGGTGAGAATGGCGGCGCGGTCGAAGGGCGACGGATAGAAGGCGGAGGCCGCGTGCGAGCGGTGGTGAACCTCCTGCAGCACCAGGCCGTCGTATTTCATGTAGCGCCGAATGAGCTGCGGGAGGTGCAGCTTGTACTGCACCCATGACGGCATGGTGCGCGCCCACGCTTCCTCGCCCTCGGCGCCGACCGCCGCCAGCGTATGGACGAGACGCTCGAAGGTGAGCGGCGCGTTGTCGTAGTACACCACCGCTGCGAGATCGTGCTGCTGGATGCCGGCTTCCTCGAGGCAGTAGTTGGCGGCGAAGTGCGGGAAACGCCTGTCGTTCTTGACGCGGCTGAAGCGCTCTTCCTCGGCCGCCGCCACGATCGCGCCGTCCTTGATGAGGGCCGCCGCCGAGTCGTGGTAGAAGCACGACACCCCGAGGATGTAGACGGGCTTGCCGCCGCTCGCCGCGCGGCCGTTGGATGGCGCCGGCGCGGAGATTGCGTGAGCCGCGGCGCGCTCGGGCAGCAGCTTCCGGCTGCGGATCGCGTCCGCGAGCAGCCCGGCGACCACCCGATGACCCGGGGGCGCGAAATGCGTCTTGTCGCGCTGGAAGACGAGCTGGCGGCGCTCCTCGCGCGGCCGGTCACTGAGCGGCGTCGTCAGATCCATCACGTGCACGCCGCGCGCCGGATCGGCCAGTGCCGCGAAAAGCGGCTGGTAGATCGGCTCGACGTCGTCGCCGAAGTGGAAGTAGGACGGGATCGGCACCACCAGGACCGGCACGGGATGGGCGGCGGAGAGAAAGCGCGTGATGAGCGCGCGCAACAGCGGCCACCCGCCCCGCTCGGGCGTCTTGTAGTCCGGGTAGGGTTGAAACCCTGCCTGGCGCAGGATCTGCGAGCGCAACCCCGGAAGGCGCTTGCTCGCGAATCGGCGTACGCCGGCGAGGCGCGGATCGTTGCGATAGATGTCGAGCAGACGGAACACCTGCCGCAAGCGCGACGGGACCTTGGCCTGATAGCGCTCCGCCCCGACGCTGCCGACAGCCGGCCGCTCGAGGGGAACGGGCACGTTGTGGAGCTCGAGCTCGCCGCCCGCGAGCGTGAAATACGGCTTGGGGACCAGCACGTGCTGGCCGCTCACGCGATCGATCGACTCGCGGTACGCGACCTTGATGCGCTCGATGTTCTCGACGAACACCCCGAGCACGATCAGGTCCGCTTCGACGCCCTTGGCGAGCTCCTCGAAGATCAGGAGCTGCTGGTCGGTTCCGGATCCCGAGAGTCCGTAGTTGAACACCTCGGCGCCGAGCGCCTCGCCGGTGAGCTCGGCAAAGCGCTCGTGATTGCTGACACCGTCGGCGGCGGTGAGCGAATCGCCGAAAAAGAGGATGCGCGGGCGGCTCCCCCGCCTGGGCGTGAACTCGACGTCGGAGCGAAAGCCGAGCGAGTTGGTCCGTACGTAGTAGCCGCCGAGCTCGTTCGGAATGCGCGCGTTCAGATTCGGGACGAAGAGGTGCCCGATCCGCTCATGGTGGCGGATGATCATGCGATGCGTCGAATGGCTCAGCAGAAACATGACGAAGGCCTACGCTGATCGGTACCTACTGGTCGTGTTGGTCTGGAGTCGGCCCGGGAACCCATCTCCTCCTCGCCCGCCCCCGCCCACCCAGGCGCTGGCACGATACCACGTCGTTTCCGGACCTAACACCGCCAAAACTACCGTCTCCGGCCGGGACTCACGATCGCTCGGACCCCGGCGCACCGCGCGACGGGCGCGCGTCGCCGATCTCCGCCGGGCGCGACGGGATCTCTTCCACGTCCACCGCGACGACCCGCCCCTTCGAGTGCCGTAGCACGGCGAAGCGCACGATGTGCGCCAGCGCCGCCACGCCGTCGCGCCAGGTGATCTTCTTGCCCTGGTCGTAGTCGCGGCCGCTGTAGGAGATCGGCTGTTCGTAGATGCGGCAGCCGAGGTGCGACACCTTGGCGGTGATCTCGGGCTCGAAGCCGAAGCGCTCCGACTCGATCTCGAGCTGACGCAGCACCTCGGCGCGAAACACCTTGTAGCCGGTTTCCATGTCGGTCAGGTTGAGATTGGTGCAGATGTTCGACAGCAGCGTGAGCAACCGGTTGCCGACGTAGTGCCAGAAGTTCAGGACCCGGTGCGGCCCGCCGAGAAAGCGCGAGCCGTAGACGACGTCCGCTTCGCCCCGCTCGATCGGTCCGAGCAGGCCCGGGATGTCGCGCGGGTGATACTCGAGGTCGGCGTCCTGGATCACCACCACGTCGCCGCGCACGTGCGCGACGCCGGTACGCACCGCCGCGCCCTTGCCGCGGTTCTGACGGTGGAAGAAGACCCGGACCTCACCGCCCGCCAGCTCGCGCAGGATGTCGCGCGTGCCGTCGAGCGACCCGTCATCGACGATGATGATCTCTTTCGCGTGCGGCAGGGCCCGCACGCGCGTCAGGATCTCACGGATGGTGGCGGCCTCGTTGTAGACCGGCATGACGATCGACAGCTTCATCGTAGGGTCCCCCTCCTCAACTCCTCAGGCGTTGCGGCGCGCACCGCCAGCACCTTGGCATGCACCTGCAGACCCTGCCCGGCGGCGCGGCTGTTGAAGTCGGCGACGATGTCCTCTCCTTCGATTGCCACGACGCGAAAGACCAGCGTGCTGCCGTCGCGTCCCCGCACCTGGTAGCGCTCCCCGGGGACGGGCACCAGCGTCGGCGGAAGCTGCGCGCGCCCGAGGCGTCGTACCAGCGCTTCGCGCCGCTCCCCGTAGCTCTCGGACGGGGGCAGCACGAACTCGGTCTCGGCTCCCGGCTCGAGGCCCTCGAGCGCGCGTTCCAGCGCCGGAAAGATCTGCTCGTTTCCTTGCAGATAGCTGACCGGTCCGCAGTGATCCGTCGAGTCGACCACGTTCCCGTCCTCGAGGCAGGCCCGGTACTCGATCGTGACCACGGTGTCCTTGGCAACACGCATCGTGACTCGCCCTGCTAGACCGCCGCCCGGTCGGCGCTCGCACCTCCGACCCTGCCGAGGAACGCGCAAAGGCTGGTGGCATCGCCTCCCGATCCTCCCTTGATGACGAGCTCGGCTCCGGCGGCGGAGCCGGCCTGCACCTCCCCGACCGCCACCAGGGGGGCCAACCGGCCGTGTACCGCAAGTGTACGCGCGCCGATCTCCGAAAGCACCCCATAGCTGGTCTCGCCGCCGATCAACACCAGCGTGCCCGGACGCCCGCTGCCGACGATGGCTCCGGTGAGCGCGGCGAGCAGGTGCTCGGTCGCGCGCCGTGCGGCTTCGGCTGGTGCGCTCGTCGGCGCGGGGGCCGCCAACACCACATTGCGGCGCGCCGCGAGATGCTCGCACGCGCACGCCGACCGCCGCGTCGCGCCCGACCGCATCGCCGACCGCCGGCACCGCCACGGCGACGGCGAGGTCCGCCGCGATCGCGGCGTCGATCTGCGCCCGCGCCGTCGAGTGCAGGCTGCCGCACACCACCAGCGCCGGCGCCGCCAGGCCGGCGGGCAGCGTGCCGGCAGAAAGCGTGCCTCCCGCGGCGAGCCGCGCATCGCCGTCGGCAACGAGCCGCGGCGCCAGCGCCGCCGCGAGCGCGATCGAGCCGGCCAGACACAATGGACGGGGAAGCTCGAGGATCGCCTCGACGGCGCGCTCGAGATCGTCGTCGGTCTCGGCATCGATCACGAAGAAGACCGCGCCCGCACGCGTCAGGGTGGCGACGCGGTCGGCGAGCCGTCCGGTACGCACGACGTCCTGGCCGAGCACTTCGGTGCGGCCGCGACTCTCGCGCGCGACCACGGCCGCGATCGACGATTCCGCCCCTGCGCCCTCGGGATCGGAGGCGAACTCGGTGGTCGCGAGCAGGCGCCCACCGAACCACTGCTGACCGCCGCGTGTCACGCGCCCTGCCGCCGGGATCGCCGGGAGCAGGAAGACGGCCACCGCTCCCAGGCCGTCGAGCGCGGCGTCGAGCTCGGCGCCCGAGCGTGACCGCGCAGCGCGGTGTCGATCTTCTTGAGCACCAGATCGCCCGGTTTCGTACGCAGCAGGTCGAGCACGCGCTCGTAGGCGTGGCGCGCCGACAGGGTACGACTCTGGGTGTTGACGACGTGCAGGACGTCGCCGTCGGCCTCGACGCCGGCAGGGCGCGCGCTCGTCCCGCCGTCGACCGACACCCGCACGGCGAATCCCGCCGCGGCGAGCTCCGCCCCGACGTCGCAGGCTCCGGTCACATCGTCGGCGATCACTGTCAGCATGGAGTTCAACGCAGCAGAACGGCGCGCGCCGGCGCACCGTCGACGCCCTGGAGGCTTGAGCGGCAAGCAGGCGAGCAGGTACGTACCCGCCGCGACCGCGCTGAGATCGAGGCCCTCGATGATGAGCACGCCGTGGCCGAGCAGGATCTTGTGGACCTCGAAGGTCGGACTGCCGAACTGCTCGATCGAGAGATAGTCCATGCCGATCGTCTTGACGCCGTGCTCGACGAGATACTCGGCGGCGTCGCGGGTGACGTAGGTGAAGTCCGCGCTGAAACTCCGCGCTCCGCCCACAACGCAGAGTTGTCGGTCTTGAAGAGCACGATGGCGCCGGGTTTCAGGTCGTGTGGCGCGAGCGCCGCGGCATCGATGGCCGCCCGCCCGCGGAGATCGAGCACCGTCGCCTCGCCGACCATGCGGTCGAGGCCGACCTGCTCGAGCGTCGGGGCGCCATCGATGAAGTGCGCCGGCGCGTCGACGTGCGTGCCGGTATGGACGCCGAGCGTCAGATGGGTGAGGTTCGCGGGATCGCCTTTGGCGATCGATCGAACCTGGGTGACGGTGAGCTCGGGATCGCCTGGGTAGAAGTGCATTCCGGGCTGGTCCTTGACCGAGATGTCCCACACCCGGCGCACGCCGGTTTCGGTCGAGAGCGACAGCATGTGCGCCACGCGCGCGGTATCCTCGGCGAGGTCCGCGACGTCGATGGTCTCGCAAAGATTGGCGCCGATCGCCAGCACGCCATGGCGCTCGAGCAGGATCAGCTTGGCCTCGGGACACGCCACCACGGCGTCGCGCACCAGATTCGCGAGTCGCACCGAGCCCGAGGGCGCTTCGGGCACGACCGGCGTCGGTCCGAGCCGGACCTCGGCGGTGATCGTCACCAGCGGGATCGACTGGTTACGAACCGCGAACAGGATGCAATGCGGGGGATGGAGGTGCGAAATCGCGTGCACGTCGGGACGGGCGGCGTAGACCGCGGTGTGCAGATAGACCTCCTTGGAGGGCACCAGATCATCGCGCCCCGCAACCTTGTGCCCGGCGAGATCGACGGTGATGAAATCCTCGGGGGTGCACTCGCGGAGCGACACCGCGCTCGGCGTGATGAGAATGCGATCGCCGCCGGGAAGCCGTGCGCTCAGATTGCCGCCGGTCCCCGAGACGAGCTGACGCTGATAGGCGAAGCGACAGTAGTGCGTCAGCTCCTCGCGTAGCTCGCGTTCGCGTGCGTCCGTCGTCATGGTGGTCGTCCTTCAGGCGTTGCTTTCGCGACCCTGTCGCCCGCCGAGCTCGGCCGCGACGCGAATCGCCTCGAGCAGATTGGTGTGATCGGCGCTTCCCCGTCCCGGCGATGTCGAACGCGGTGCCGTGGCCGGTGGAGGTCCGGATGAACGGCAGACCCGACGAGCAACGTGACGACCGTCCCGAAGCCGAGAAGCTTCACCGCCCCCAGCCCCTGATCATGGTAGAGCGCGATGGTCATGTCGTACATGCCTTGCTTGGCCTTCACGAAGACCGTGTCGGCCGGCACCGGGCCGATCGCGTTCACGCCCGCGGCGCGGGCCTCCTCGATCGCCGGCTGGATCTCCTCGATCTCCTCGCGTCCGAAGAGACCGCCCTCGCCGGCGTGCGGGATTGAGCGCCGAGACCGCGATACGCGGCGCCGCAATACCCTGCGCCACCAGCGCCTCGTGGCCGAGCATGATCTTCTCGTGGACGCGCGCCTTGGTGACCTTGTCGCACGCCTCGCGCAGCGCCATGTGGTTGGTGAGCAGCATGAGGCGCATGTCGCCGAGCAGCAGCACCATCGCGTAGCGCTTCACGCCCGCCATCTCGGCGAAGATCTCGGTCGCGCCCTCGTAGTGGAAGCCGGCGGCGCGCATCGCCTCCTTGTTGAGCGGCGCCGACACGATGCCGTCGATGCTTGCCGTCGAGCGCGAGCCGCGCCGCTTCGCGCGTGTAGTGCACGGCGGCGGCGCCGAGCGCCGGCGCGATCACGCCCATCTGCAGCGCCTCGACGGTCGACGTTCGCCGTAGTCGATGACCGGCGACGCTCCGCCGCTCGCGCCGCCTCGCCGCGCGTGCTCGACCGCCGTGAAGCGCACGCGCGTCGCGGCCGCTCGGACGCGTCGCGCAGCACGCGCAGGTCGCCGAGCACGATCGGCTCGCACCATTCGCGCACGCGCGCGTCGGCGAGCGACTTGACGACGATCTCCGGGCCGATGCCGGCGGCGTCGCCCATGGTGATCGCGATGGTCGGTTACGCATGTGCCTGCTCCTTGCGATGCAGACTTCGAGCGCTACCGAGCGGACGCACCGCCGGTCGCGATGCGCCGAGCCAGTGACACGCGCGATACGTCGCCTCGACCTGATCGATCACGCGCTCCCAGCCGTACTCGTCCTCGACGGTGCGCCGGGCCGCCGCGCCGAGCTCGCTCCGGCAGCTGCGGGATTCGGCGAGCAGACCGACGATCGCGTCGGCATACGCCGTCGCGCTCCGGTCCCGCACGATCCAGCCGTTCACGCTCGTGCCGCACCGCTTTCGCCGAGCCGGCCGACACCACGACGGCTTTGCCGCCGCCATGTAGTTCAGGAGCTTCATCGGAAACCCCGACCATTCGCTGGCGCGGGCAGAGCGCGACGTCGGCGACCTGCATGCAGGTCGCGCACGGTCGCGAAGTCGCGCGCGCGTGACCAGGCGGACGCCGTCCGCCAGCCGGCGGAGCGCCGGCGGCAGCTCGCGCGGCGTCGCGTGCGTCGCCAGCACGAGCAGCGCGTCGCGGCACGCGTGCGCGCGCACCTGCGCGATGCTCGCGAGCAGGAGCTCGAGGTTCTGATAGCCGTCGAGATTGCCGGTGTAGAGCAGGACCGGACGCTCGCCGAAACCGAAGCGCGCCCGGATCGCGCGCGACCTCGGCGGCGGAGCGCGGCGGGAACTCCTCGAGCGAGCCACCGGGCGCGATCATGTCGATGCACCCGCTCGCCGACCCCGCGGGCGCGGAGGAAGCCGACCAGCTCGCGGCAGATGGCGATGCAGTGATCGGCGCGCCGCGGCACCTCACGGTCGGCCGACGTCGCCCGAACGCCCGTGCCAGACGCGCGCATGAGCGCCGCGGAAGTAGGTCGGCAGCTCCTCGGCGAGCGCGTTGTGGCTGTGGTAGATGACCGGCACGCCGGCCAGGCGGCCCGCGGCGAGGCCGATCAGCGCCGCCTCGTAGTTGTGCGCGTGCACGACCTCGATGGCTCCGGCGCGCGCAGCACGCCGAGAGGCGCAGCAAGAGCGCGGCGTCGAGGACGAGCTTCGCGAGCGCGCGGACCGGAGCCGAGCGCGCGACAGCCCGGAATGCGTGGGATGCGATGCACCGGGATGTCGGCGAGGGCATCCTCGAGTCCCTCGGCATAGGTCACGACGACCACCTCGTGGCCGCGCGCGCCGAGCCCCTGCGCCAGGTGGCGAACCAGCAGCTGCGAGCCCTGCAGGGTCGGAAACGGGCACGCCGCGACGATCGCCACCCGGTAGGGGCGCTCGAATGCCGGCGCCGGTCATCGCGCGAGTCTCCGAGATAGCCGAGCGCGGCGAGGCGCCGCCGAGAGCTCGGCGTCGCCGTCGCCGCCGGAAGGATCGCGTCCCGTGCCGGCGCACCGCGTGGCGCATCGACTCGCCGGCTGCGCTCGTCGAGGCCCGGCAGCAGCGCGCCCGTCCATCCACGCGGGGACCGGCGAGCCCGGCCAGATGCAGCACGGTCGGCGCCACGTCGACGATCGCGGCGTCGGCGCCGGCCGCGCGTCCGACACGCCGGCCCGGCGAGCGCCCACAGCCCGCGCGCGGTGGCTGCCGTTCATGCCGCCGCCCTTGCCGGCGCGCGTGCTCGTCGGGCGCGAGCCGGCGCACGCTGCGCCGCTCCGCTCGGCGCCGTCGGCAGGCACGGGTACGAGTAGCCGCTCTCGAGCGCGAGCTCGAGCACCAGATCGGGGGCCTCGCTCGTCGCCGGGCCGGCGTAGAGCGCCTCGCGGCGATGCACCGCGTGCACGATCCGCTCTCCGGTCTCCGGATGCCGCCAGGCGAGCGAGCGCGGCGCGTGAGCGCCGCCACGCGTGTCGTCGTACTCGGCGCCAGGCGCGACGATGCCGTCGGGGTCGCGGCCGCGCACGTTCAGCCAGATGCTCGGCGCGTAGTTCAGCTCCTCGGAGAAGGCGCGCGTGCGCGGCATGTCGATCGCGCCGAAACGCGCCCAGCCTTCGAGCCGTCGGGCGAGGTCGCGCCCTGCCCGGCGCACCAGTCGTTCCTGCACGCCGCGCGGCAAGGCCGACAAGCGCCAGTCGGCGGGCGCCGCGTGCGAGCCGCCCGGGCCGACGCGCCGGCGCCCTGCGCGGAACGCCAGCCATCCCTGCTCGGCGAGCCAGCGGTTCAGGTGCAGCACCGTCGCCCCGGCACCGCCGAAGCCGTGATCGGACGCGACCAGGACCGTCGCCGTCGCCGGCAGGTCGGCGACGATGGCGCCGAGCGCGTCGTCGAAGCGTCGGTACACGTCGCGCAACGCGATCCGAAGCGCGCCGCGCCGCTCACGTCGAAACGCGGCGACGCCGGGTCGGGGAACATCCAGAAGTGATGGCTCGCGGTGTCGGCCTCGCCGAACAGCACCATGAAGCAGTCCCAGCGCTCGCGCCGCGAGAACGCAGCGGGCGAGCTCGCGCTTGCGATCGATGGCCGCGAGGATCTTCGGCAGCGCGTCGGCGTGCCAGCCGGGGCCGATCGTCAGCTCCTGGAAGTCGGCGATCGTGTACGGCGCCGACCGCGCGCCGCATCTCGGCGTAGAACGCGCGCGGGTGGACGAACGAGCCGTCGATCCCGGTCGCGAGCGGGCTGTCGAAGCCGCCCACCATGACGCCGTTCACCGCCTCGGGCGGATACGTCGTCGGGCACGCCGAGCACGGCGACGCGCCGGCCCGCATCGGAGAGCAGCGTCCAGATCGTGGGCACGCGCCGGTCGCGGCTGCTGACGAACGCGATCTCGTAGCGTCCCGGGCACGCGCCGGGTGAAGTCGAAGACGCCGTGCTTGCCGGGATTGGTGCCGGTCATGAACGACGACCACGCCGGAAACGTCACCGGCGGCATCGTCGAGCGCAGCACGCCGCTGCTGCCGCGCTCCGCGAGAGCCGCGCAGCACGGGCATGTCGCCACGGGCCATCGAGGGGCGCGGCGAGGTCCCACGTCGCCCCGTCGAGCCCGACGATCGCGATCACCGGCGCGCGCTCAGTGGACGTAACCGAGTGCCGCAAGCGCTCCTCGGTCCCGGGATCGATGTCGGTCTGGCCGCCCCTCACCGCCACCGCCAACGCCCGGCTCTTCACCGCCTCGAGATCGGCGGCGAGCGTCGCCAGCTCCTCGGCGTTGCTGGACGCGCGGTCGTTCTGCTCGCGCGGATCGCGCGTCATGTCGAACAGCTGCCGCGTCGGCAAGCCGCGCGGATTGCCGGCGTTGGCCTGGATGAGCTTCCAGTCGGTTCGCCGGTACGCCTGCAAGACGTTGCCCTCGAGCTCCTGCTCGGCGAAGGCGTGATCGCGGGGCGCCGGCGCTCCGTCGCCGAGACCGAGCGCCTTGCCCGCCATCGCCGCGGGCGCCGACACGCCGAGCGCCGCCAGGATGGTCGGCGCGATGTCGAGGCTCGATACCAGCGTGTCGTTGACCACCGCCGCCGGGCCGCCGCGCGGCGACTTCACGATCAACGGCACCGCGATCTGCTCGTCGTAGAGTGTCGTCCCGTGCCACCACCCGCCGTGATCCTGGAACTCCTCGCCGTGGTCGGACGTGAGCACGATCAGCGTGCGGTCGTACATGCCGCGCGCCTTCAGCTCGGAGGTGAGACGGCCGAGGTGCTCGTCGAGATGGACGATCTCGCCGTCGTAGGCCGCTCGATAGCGCTCGGCGAGCGCGGGATCGGGGTTGGGATTCGCCACGCGCGCCAGTCCCTCGCCGTTGTAAGGGTGGGTGAAATACGGATCGTGCGGATCCATGTAATGCAGGAACATGAAGAACGGGCGCTCCCCGTGCGCGGCGATCCATTCGAGACCGCGCGCCGTCACCACCTCGGCGGGCTGATAGTAGTTCTCGACGTACTTGGCGCGCGAGAGATACCGCTCCCGCACCAGGCGCAGCTGATTGTAGAGCGTCATCTGCGCCGCCGCTTCGTTGGCGCCGAAGAAGAGGACCGGCTCGAGATACACGTACTCGTCGAAGCCCTGCTGGAAATTGAAGATCGGCGCCACGTTGGCGTTGTTGGCGAAACCGATGGTGCGGTAGCCCGCCCCCTGCAGCACCTCGGGAAGCGTCACGACCGCGTCGGCGAGCAGGTCCGACTTGTGCACCGCCCCGTGCGAGGACGGGTAGAGCGAGGTGAGGATGGTGGCGACCGACGGACGGGTCCACGATGCCTGCGCGTAGGCCCGCGCGAAGCGCGTCCCGTCGGTGGCGAGCGCGTCGATCGACGGGGTCGAGATCGCCTTGTAGCCGTAGGACGAGAGGTGGTCGGCGCGCAGCGTATCGACCATGATCAGGATGACGTTCGGGCCGCTCGGGATCGGTCCGGCGGTACGCACCGGAGGCGATACGGCGGCTCCCTGCAGGCGCATGGCGCCGGCGCTCCCGGCGAGGCCGAGTGCCACGACGCCGAGCGCCACCACGGGCGAGGTCGCCAGGGCGGCACGGCGCGCCACCGCGCGCAACACCAGGAATGCGGCCGTGAACAGCACCACGGCCGCCACCACCGACCCGAGCTGGAACATCGCGGGCGAGATCGGCGCGCCGTCGAAGGTCTCGTTGAACAGGTCACGAAAGACGCGGAAGCGCGCGATGATCGTCACCAGCGCCGCGAAGATCAGCGCCCCGCTCACGGCGTAGGCGAAGCGGCCGTCACCGCGGCCGGTCACCGCGCCGAGGACGCCGAGCCCCACCCCGATGGCGACACCGACCGCGACACCGATCAGCCCGTAGGCCAGCACCGTGAAGTAGAGCAGGCCCAGGTCGAGAGCGAGGTGACGCTCGAGCATCACGACGACCATCTCGGCGAGCCCGACCACCAGGGCCGCGGCCGTCGCCCCGGCGATCGCCCCACCGAGCGCCGATCGTGGTGCCGCGCTCACGCCGGTCTCTCGGCCGGCACTCGACGTTTCCCGTGCCACGCGTACCCGCGCCGGTCAGTCCGGAAACTCGCGCAGCAGGTCGTCGTCGTTGTGCGTCGCCCGCAGGCCTTTGGGGGAAATCTTGAAGACGTCGGCCGCCTTCCAGTGCAGGTAGCGGTTCTGCTCGAGCCACTGCACGTGCGGCGCCAGCTCCTCGTAGCTGAGGCTCAAGCGTTCGGCGAGATGCTGGCGCGTGTGCAAGAACGGCATCTCCTTGCTGCGCTCATGCGCCTGCCGATACTCGCGCAGGATCGAGCGACGTAGTGCGTTCTCGGCGCTCATCACAGGCGAATGATGTTGCCGCCGATGAAGTCGCGCAACGCGTTGCGCGTATCGACGATGATCGGCGCCAGGTGGACGATCTCGGAATAGTTGAAGGCGCTGTGGTCGGTGAGCAGCACCACGCAATCGGTACCCGCTTCGAGCGCTTCGCGGACGCCGACGTTCTTCATGTCCATGCCATCCTCGTGCACTTCCGGCACCAGCGGGTCGCTATAGGTGACGACCGCGCCCTTGTCCATGAGCATCTTGATGACGTGCAACGACGGCGACTCGCGGATGTCGTTGACGTCGCGCTTGTACGCGACGCCGAGCACGTGGACGCGAGCGTTGCGGACCGCCTTGCGCGTCGTCGTTGAGCGCGTCGGTGACCTTGTCGACCACGAACTTCGGCATCGACTCGTTGACCTGGCCCGCCAAGCTCGATGAAGCGCGGCTCGAAGCCGTTCATCTTGGCCTTCCAGCCGAGATAGAAGGGATCGATCGGGATGCAGTGCCCGCCGAGTCCCGGGCCGGGATAGAACGGCATGAAGCCGAAGGGCTTGGTCGCGGCGGCGTCGATGACCTCCCAGACGTTGATGTTGAGCTTGGCCGACATCAGCGCGAGCTCGTTCACCAGCCCGATGTTGACGCTGCGGAAGGTGTTCTCGAGCAGCTTCACCATCTCGGCGACCCGGGTGGACGAGACCGGGACGACGGTCTCGATGCTCTGCTCGTAGAGCGTCCGCGCCGCCTGCGTGCAGCGCGCGGTCACGCCGCCGACCACCTTCGGGATGTTGCGGGTGTTGAAGCGCTTGTTGCCCGGATCGATGCGCTCGGGCGAGAAGGCGAGGAAGAAGTCGCGCCCGACCTGCAAGCCCGTCTCCTCGAGCGGCGGCAGCACACCTCCTCCGTCGTCCCGGGATAGGTCGTCGACTCGAGGATGATCGAGCTGTCCCGCCTGCAAGTACTTCTTGATCTCCGTCACCGCCGACAGGATGAACGTCATGTCGGGGTCCTTGGTCTTCCGCAGCGGCGTCGGCACGCAGATGTTGATGGTGTCGAGCTCCTTGATGACAGCTGAAGTCGGTGGTCGCGCGCAGGCGCCCGGTGGCCACCAGCGAGGCGATCTCCTCGGAGCTGGTGTCGACGATGTACGACGTGCCGGCGTTGATGGCATCGACCTTGCGCTGATCGACGTCGATGCCGACCGCGTGAAAGCCGGCGCGGGCGAACTCGACGGCCAGCGGCAGCCCCACGTAGCCGAGGCCGATGACCCCGGTGCGCGCTTTGCGCTCGCGAATCTTGTCCAGTATTTCCATTGCGTACACTCCTTCGAATTGCATAGTGATCGGCGGTCGCGCTCGCGATCAGCGATCGCGACTAAATGTAACCGAGGTCCTCCAGCCGCTTCTGCACCTCTTCCTCTTCCTCGGGCGTATACCCTTCGGGCTGCTCGGAGGCGTCGGCTCCACGGGCTCCTCGGGCTTCTTCGGCGTGGAACTCATCGTTGCCCTCCCTCTCGCTGCTCGGCCTCGCGCTCGCAGCGTCGCAGCGCGTCCAGCACCGGAACGCGATGGCGCGCGATGTCGCGGCCGATGAACACCGCTTGGTTCTCGGTCTGCTCGGCGGGAAGCTTGAGCCATGCCAGCTCGGAGCGCCCGCAGGTGACGTTGAAGAGACAGTGCCAGTCCCGGCCGGCGAAGCGGACCATGCCCTTGGCGCGAATGACGCTCGGCGGGCAGGCGTTCGAGCAAGCGCTCGAACGCCGGTTGATCGAGGACGTTCGCGCTCCGGTAGAGGAACGACTCGAAGCCGTCGCGATGCAGGTGGTCGCTGGCGGCGCGCGGCTCGTCGGCGCGCTCGCGGTAGCTCGCAACGCCGGTCGCGAAGAGCACCTCGGAGTCGATCGCGCCGCGCACGCTCTCGAACTGCAGCGCGCGTGCGTTGAGACGCGTCAAGCCGCCGCTCGACGCGCGCCAGCTCCGCGCGCGTCCACCAGGTCGACCTTGTTCACGACCAGGAAGTCGGCGGCGGCGATCTGCGCCGTCCGCGACCTCGGTCTCGTCGAGAAAGCGCTCGACGTTGAGCGCATCGACCACGGTGATGACGGCGTCGAGACCGAGCCCGGCGCTCTTGACGCGATACGCGAGCGGCTCGGGATCGGCCAGGCCCGTCGACTCGATGATGATGAGATGGGGCTGGACGGTCTCGATCGATCTCCTGGATGGCGAGGTCGAAGCGGTACTCGTCGATCGAGCAGCAGATGCACCCGCTCGACAGCTCCACCATCTTCTCGACGTAGTCGAGGCCGGTCACGACCCGGCCGTCGATGCCGATCTCGCCGATCTCGTTCATGATCACCGCGACCGGCTTGCCCTTGAGCCCGTGCTCGAGGACGTGGCGCAGCAAGGTGGTCTTGCCGCTGCCGAGAAAGCCGGTGACGATGTCGACGGCGACGTGGCGCATCCTGGACCCTGGACTCGTCTCAGGCCGCGAGCAGCGAGCGGCCGATCATGTCGCCGGGCACCGGACAGCCGAAGTGTCGCAGCAACGTCGGCGCGACGTCGTAGATCGACACGTCGCCGAGGTTGCCCTTGAGCGGCACCGGGCCCTCGGGAGAGGACAGCACGAAGATGCCGAACCAGTCGTGGTTGGCCTCGTCCGGACCGGTGTCGTTCTCGAAGGTGTAGATGCCGCCCATGCCGACGGCGCCGACCGAGCGCCAGGCGAGGTCGCCGAAGTAGACGATCAGGTCGGGAGCGACGCCGTTCACGCTGCGGTAGATGTCCTCGGGGCGGAAGGCGCGCGACCCGATCGGTCGGCCGCTGCTCGTCGGTGATCGCCTCGATGCCGGCGATCAGGTCGCTGCGCACGCGCTCGTAGTCCTTGGGATCGATCGTGCCCTCGGGCTCGCGGCCCTTCACGTTCATGAAGCAGCGGCCGTAGTAGCCGCCGTCACCCCACGCCTTGGTGTTCGCCCAGTCGATCTGCACCTTGCCGATCGGCGTCGGCGTGCGCGGCGGATCCTTGAGAGCGAGGTACCCCTCGCGCATCAGCCACTCGTTGAAGCAGATGCCGCCTTCCATGCGCTTCGAGCCGTGATCGGAGACCACGAGCACGAGCGTATCGCGCGGCACCAGACCGAGCAGCGCCGCCAGCTCGCCGTCGAGGTAGCGGTAGTAGTCGCGGATCGCCTGCTCGAAGGGGTTGCCGCGCTCGTACTTGTGGTGCTCCGGATCCATGTAGCTCCAGAACCCGTGATGGATGCGGTCGAGCCCCATCTCGACCATCATGAAGTAGTCCCACGGGTGGGTGGCGATGCAGGTGCTTGGCGACCGTCCAGTGCTTGCGCGTCTTGGTGTAGACGCGCTCGAGCAGCTCGGTCTTGTGCGGGCGTGCGGAAATCGTCGACGTCGAGCACGTAGCCGTCGGCGACGCGCTCCACCTCGGCCTTCAGACTCTCGGGGTAGGTGTACTGCGCCTTGGTCGAGGGCGTGAGGAAGCAGGTCACCATCTCGCCGTTGAGCGGCCGCGGCGGATAGGTCTGCGGCACGCCGAGGATGATCGAGCGCTTGCCCGCCTCGCCGAGCAGATCCCACAGCCGCGGCTCCTTCACCAGCGCCGAGTTGGCGAAGGCGTAGCCGTCGTAGGAGTGGTCCTTGCGATTGCGGAAGCCGTAGAACCCGAGCTGTCCCGGGTCCTTGCTCGACATCATCGACGTCCACGCCGGCACCGTGATCGGCGGATTGGTGCTCTCGAGCCGCCCGTGCGCGCCGCGCGCGATGAGCGCCGACGAGCGTCGGCATCTCGTCGCGAAACACCTCGAACATGAGGCGCGGCGGCGCCGAGTCCAGTCCGACCACGAGAACCTTCTGCATCGACGTCAGTCACTCCTCCGTTGCGAGTTTCGATACTGGTGGCGGGCATCGTCCGCCCGCGGCGGCGTCGGCGACGCATCCCGCAAAACGATAAACGCTTTGGGGCGCCGTCGCAACGCGTTATCTTTCGGCTCCCCCGCGCAAGCGCATGCCCGCGGCCATCAGGATGCGCGGGTACCGGGCGAGATCGTCGGCGCGGATCATCACCGTGCCGAGCACGCTCGACCCCGACTCGCGCACGAACATCACCAGCAGCAGCGTGGCGGCCAGGGTGTACGAGACCGCCGTCGACACCGCGGCGCCGGCGATGCCCCACAGCGGGATGAGCAGCATGGCGAGCGCGAAGTTCACGCTCAGCGCGAGCCCCGCCGCCACGATGTTCACCTGCTGACGGTTGCGGCTGGTGAAGTTGCGCGTGAGGATCTGGTAGAGCGAGATCATGACGATGCCCGGCAGCATGAGGAGCATCGGCCGGATCGCCGGCGCGTAGCGCTCTCCGTAGAAGAACGTCAGCACCTGGCTCCCGACGCCGGCGTAGAAGATCGCCGCGAGGACCGTCGCGAAGAGCGTGTGGCGACAGGTCACCGCGGTGCGCGCGTGCGCGGAGGCGTCCGAGGAGCCCGCGAGCTTCGGAAAGATCACCGTCCCGACCGCGTCGGGGATCTGCAGAATCGGGTGCGTCATGTTGACCGCGATCGAGTAGAACGCCACCTCGGTCGGGCTCAGAAAGAACGCGATCAGGTAGATGTCGATGCGGTAGTGGAGGTGCGCGGCGAGCGTTTGCAGATACGACTTGGCGCCGAACTCGAGCGTGCCGCGACCGACCGACGCCGTCCCATCGAAAGCCGAACGGCGCCACCTGCCGCACCTGGTAGAGCAGCCAGAGGTTCACGCCCGCCGTCACCATCATCTGCGACATCAGCGCCTCCCACAGCCGCCCGCCGAGCACCAGCATCGCGAACGCGATCGCGGCGAAGCTGAGGACCGCCTTGTAGATCGACTGGACGTTGTAGGCGCGGAAGTTCTCGACCGCCTGCAGGATCGAGAGGAAGTAGCTCTCGATCAGCACGAACGGCACCGCGGTGAGCGCCAGCAAGATGTAGGCGGGCTCGGCGTCCTTGGTGAACGGCGTGATCAGCCACTCGCGGCCGGCGACGCAGACCACCAGCACCATCACCGACAGCACGCACACCATCACGAGCGCGTTCGACGCCACCGTGCTCACGGCGACGCCGCGCTTGCGGATGTAGTAGACGTTGGCCTGCGCCACCCCCATCTTCGCCAGGGTGACCAGGGTTTGCGGCAGCAGAAGGAGCAGCGCGAACAATCCGCGGTCGTGCGGTCCGAGCAGTCGGGCGGTGATGATCCCCGTTCCCAGCCCGAAGACGACCAGCATCGCGCGCGAGCCGATCAGGCCGAGGATGTCGAGAATCATGTGGCCTTTCGGCTTGGTCGTCGTCATGCTGGTCCCTGGGAGGCGTTCCGCTGGTCCAGCCGGTAGAGGGCCCCTGCCTCCACCTCGGCCACCTTCTCGCAGCGCGCGAGCAGCCCATCCCAGAGACGGGTCACGTGCGCGCCGACCGGATTGACCGCGCGCTTCTCGCGCTCCCGCTCTCGTACCACGTGCGTCACCCCCGCGTCCTCCACCAGAGCCACGAACTCGTCCACGCTCGCGATCCGCCGGTAGTCGATGGCGCCCTGCTCGAGAGGGCTCGCGAGGACGAACCGCCGTCCCACGTAGTAGTACGGATGTGGAATCATACCCAGCACCAGCACGTTCCGTCATCGGGCACCGCGTCCCGCGCCAACGAGGCGAGGACATAGCGCGGCTCGTTGCGGCGCAGGAACGCGTCCTCGTCGAGCGCCCCGAGGGCGACGCGCGCACTGTCGGGCCAGAGCGGCGCGACGACGCGCAGCGAGAGCGCCGTCTGTCCGACGACGGTCGCGGCGAGCACGACGGTGATGAGGTGACGCGTCGCCGGCGCGAGCCGCGCGGCGCGCTCGGCCGCGGCAGTCGCCAGCAACAGCAGCAGCGGCAGCACGGGGTGCACGTAGCGCGGATGTGCCCACATGCCGAACGACCACCGTTCCTCCGTAGGCGAGCGCCATGGCCGCCAGGATCCAGGCGCGCGGGTCGCGCCCGAGGAGCAGGACGCCGGGCGCGAACGCGAGCAGGAACGGTCCGACGTCGTAGGCGGAGCGACCGGACTCCTCGAACGAGTACGGCGCCATCGTCGCATCCCAGGGGAAGCGCAGCGCCTCGATCCACGACCGGTAGGCATGGCCGCCGCGCCGCTGGGCCTGCGTCTCGCGATAGGCGGCGTAGTAGTCGTCGAGGCCTTGCGCGGCCGCGGCACTCCAGTTGCGACCGCCGAAGACGCCGTAGCCGAACGGAAAGATCGGATTGCCGGTCTCGGCGGCGTTGCGCAGATAGCAGGGGGAGGCCGCGATCGCCGCCACCAGACCGAAGCCGACGGTGGCCGCGAGCGCCGGCCGTACGCCGGTCGCGGCGGCCCGCAGCGCGGAGACCATCACCACCACGCCGAGCAGCGCCGGAACCAGGAGACCGATGAGCTTGGTCGCGGCCGCGAGCCCGGCCATGGCGGCGCCGAGCGCGAGCCAGCTCCGGGCGCCGCTCTCCCGCCACGCCACGACGGCGCCGCAGCGCCAGCAGGGCGTAGAGGGTGAGCGCGAACTCGACCCAGGCCCGTGCCATGAGGGTCGCGGTGAGCGGCATGGTGACGAAGAGGAGCGCCGCCCACACGCCCACCGCGCGCGTGAACAACCGTCGTCCGACGGCGAAGATCGCGAGCGCCGTGAGGATGCCGAAGGTCGACGTTCACGAGGCGCGCCAGCACGTCGCCGCGCAGCACGAAGGCGGCGGTGAAGAGCATGTTCACGAGGTACTGGAAGTACCCCCAGAAGCTCCACGGCGTCGCCACGATGCGGTGCGCCTCGGCGTAGAGACGCGGGTACACCAGCTGGTACTTCGTCTGATCGCCGCCGACCGGCGGCGCCAGCACCAGCACCACCTCGGTCGCGATCAGGAGCACGCCGAGCGCGACGGCGGCGCGTTCGGCGACGGGCGAGCGCCCGGACCAACGCCGCATGCCTCGCGCCAGCTTCGCCGCCGCCGCCACCATCTCGCGCCAGCCGTAGCCTGCGCCCAGCACCAGCACGGCGATCAGCACGGGCCGGTAGAGGAGCCCGGCCTCGCCGAGCGCCAGCGTCACGTACGCGAACAGACCGAGCGCGAGCGCGACGGCGTACAGCGCCTCCTCGAGCGACGAGGCGAACGGTACCGCGCGCAGCAGACGGCGCCCCACACCGAGCGCGATCAGCACCACCACCGCGACGATCACCAGATCGATCATGGCGCGGTGTACCCGAGCGTGTACGCGCCGTACACGATGGCCGCCCAGATCAACAGGAGCGTCACGCCGAGGCGCGACGGCCGCGTCCGTTCGCCGCAGCGGCACGCTCAATAGACATACGGCACCAGGCGATGCGTGCGCGCCGCGTACTCGCGATAGCCCGGCATCCGTTCGACCAGAATCCGTTCCTCGCGCGCAATGCGCTGCACGACCACGACCGCGAACGCCAACGCCAGCAGCATGCTGACGCGCGCCCCGAGCACCAGCGGGGCGGCGCCCGCCATCACCAGCTCGGCGAGATACATCGGGTGGCGCACGCGGCGGTAGAGCCCCTGCTCGCTCAGCATGGCCGGCTCGCGCGGCGCCAGGAGCGGCGTCAGCCTCGGTCCGAGGGTCGCGACCGGCCCGGCGGTAGCCGACGAGGCCGACGAGGAAGAGCGCCGCGGCGCCGAGCTGGGTCGGGCGCGCGGGCCGTCCCGCCAACAACCACTCGACCGGACTCGCGAGCAGCAACGCGTAGAACACCCGATGCTGGCGCCGTACCATGCGCAGGTCGTCCGGCGTCGCGTCGAGGTGCAGCGGCTCGCGCGCGTGTTGCGGCGGGCCGAAGCGAACGAAGAGCGCGAGCACGAGCCCGACGTACACGCAGAGCGGCCAGAAGCGGCTCAGGCCAGATCCTCCTCGCCGGAGTCGGGCGCGAGCGCGGTCTCGAAGCCGCCGGGTCTGCCGGCCTGCGCGCGGCCCTCGATCAGGTTGAAGGTGACGAGGATCGCGCCGGCGATGACCGCTTCACGCGCCAACACCGGGACGGTTTCCCAGCGGAGGATGCTGGCGAGAAAGCCGAGACGCGAGTGCCCGTCGATCAGGATCTCGCTGAAGAACGTGAACGGGAAGATGAAGTAGGCGTCGGAGAGCGGCCAGAAGAACGGCGCCCCGGCGGGCGCGCGCATATCGATGGTGAGCGCGTCGACGAGGAGGTGCGAGCCATAGACCGCCGCGAGAACGAGCGCCGACGGCCACCAACGGTCGCCGCGCCGCCACCACATCACGGTGGCGAGACCCGCGCCGACCAGCAGCGCCGCCAGCACGGTGTGGCTGAAGCCGCGATGGAAATCCCCCGGATACCCGAGCACGAACCCGAGCAGGAAGTCGGCGTCGGGGAGATTCGCGAGCGCCATGAAGCCGAGGGCGCGCGGCCAGCCCGCCGGCCGCGAGCGCTGCCGCTCGCCGCGCCGCTCCAGCCGATAGATCAGATAGCCCGCGGTCGCGTGGACGATGGGAAGAGCCATGGACCGATGCGCGCGCGAGCGCTGAGGCTCGAAGACCCCCGGCGCGCCGCTCCGGCATCGTGCTCTCCGCGCCGCGCGGCGACTCGACCGCGCGCAGCCGCGGACGCTTCTTGCGCAACATGAAGCGCTTCTTCAGCAGGAAGAACAGGTTGTAGAACCCGTCGCGCCAGATGTTCAGCTTCGACTCGCCGATGCGCTCGCCGTAGTAGATCGGCATCTCGATGGCGCGGATCGATGGGTGCGTGAAGGCCTCGATCTTGATCTCCTCGGAGAGCGCCATGCCGTTGCTGGTGAGATCGAGGTCGCCGAGGATGTCCTTCTTGAACATCCACATCCCGGACTGCGAGTCGATGATGAACTTGAAGTACAGAGCCATCATCGTACCCGAGAGGACGGCGTTGCCGAGCAGCCGGATGGGACTCTTCGTCTCGCCGTTGCGCGAGTACCAGCGCCGCGCGGTGATGAAGTCGACCTGCTCCTCGAACATCACGTACAAGAGCAGTGGGATGCTGTCCGGCGGATAGGTACCGTCGCCGTCCATCGTGATGATGATGTCGCCGCGCGCCGCCGCGTAGCCGGCCTTGTGCGCGTAGCCGTACCCCTTGCGCGTTTCCGGTACGACGCGCGCGCCGTGCTCGGTCGCGACCCGGCGGTCCCGTCGGTCGAGCAGTTGTCCACCACCACCACCTCGTCGACGATCGGAGGCATCTGCTGCATGACGGCCGCGATGCCTTCCTCCTCGTTGTGGCACGGGATGACGATGGAGATGCGTTTGCCTCGGTACATGGAGCCTCCAGTCGAGCGCCGGGGTCGGCGCGGGAATTCGCAGGATCGGCGGATCGGCCGCCTCGGTCACTCCGGCTGCGCGCCCGCGATCGGTCGGGGACGCGCGGCCGGCGTCGTTACGAGAGTCGTACCTCGCTATCCGAAGACGGTTTCGCGACGCCGTTGCCGTGCGCCGCGCCGTTCAAGACCTTCTGGTTGTGCGCCTCGATCGCCGTGTTCATGCAAGCGTGCCCGGTCGGATGGCTGGCGATCGCGGAGGGCACCGGCTTGCCTCCTGTGAGCTTCCGGAGCGCGCGCCTGCACCTTCAGGCTTCCCCACTCCTTCAGGATCTTCGGCATCATGCGCGGATTGAAGAGGATGTTCACGGTGAGGAAGCACTCGTAGGTGCAGAAGCACTTGGTCTCGCGGATGAAGCGTGCGAGCGTCGTCGGCCTGCTTGCCGAACCAGATCTTCTTGAAGTCGTAGCCGCCGTCGCGCACGTTGCCGAGCTTGCGGTCGATGAGCAGCTCGCACGGATAGATGTCGCCGTTGGCGAACATGCACGCGCCGAGGTTGCCGGCGTAGCACGGGATCTGGTAGTTGTTGGTCTTGGCGATCTCGGCGATCAGGCGGTGGCGCACGATGCGCTTGGCGTTGATGAAGTCGGCGAACGGGAAGGTGTCGTAGCCGGAGAGCGAGCCGCTCTTCATGTCCTGCTCCATCTGGTCGGCGTACTCCTCGTAGAGCTTGACGTCGAAGAACTTCGCGACCGACTCCTTCGGGCTGCCGCGGGTGAGCAGCGTGAAGACGTTGTCGACGTCGAGCTCCTTGCGGAACCAGGCGTAGTTCTCGATGCAGGTGCTTGTCGTTGTGCGACGACACCGTGGTCTCGACGTTGACGTTGAGCTTCGGGTAGTGCTTCGAGAGCTTCTTGAGCTCGCCTTGTAGGTCTGGATCGAGCGCTTGAAGAGGCCCGGGAAGACGCGGATCTCGTCGTGCAGCGGCGCCGACGCCGTCGAGCGAGACGTCGATGCCGAAGTCGAGGTCGGGACACGACTTCAGCACGTCCTCGACGATCTTGAGCGTGCGCGCCGTGGTGCTGCCGTTGGTCGGGATGCCGACGTTCCGGACGCCGGTGTTCTTGTAGAAGATCTTGACGATCTCGCCGATGTCCTTGCGCAGGAACGGCTCGCCGCCGGTCGGCAGCAGGAACATCAGGCTCTTGCCCATGCTCGCCGTGATCTTGTCGATCTCCTCGAGCGAGAGCTCCTGCTTGCTTGAACTCCATCGTCGGCGTTTCCCAGCCGGGATGCGCGCCGTCGGCGAGCAGGCAGTGCTTGCACTTGGCGTTGCACGCGTCGGTGATGAAGTAGACCATGTACACCGGCATCGCGCCCTTCTTGGACAGCATCTTGGTGCCGTGCTGCAGGTAATCCAGGTAGCCCATGACAAACGTCCTCCTAGTACTTCTCGTCCAGCGATGAAGGTTGCGATCCCGACGGCGCTCCCGGCACCGGCCGCGAGCAGCTCGATGACGAGAATGGCACAACCGAGCGCCCACGTCTCACCCCACCGTGGGTGTGAAGCAGCCGAGGAAAGGAACGTTTAGCATGAAGATCGCGCCCAGCGCGAGCCGCGCTCGCACCCAGGAGCGGCGTGCTCCCGAGCGCCAGGGCCGCCAGCAGGACCACCGCCGCCAGCCGCGGCCAGCGGCACGCTCAGGATGTAGGCGGTGGGCACCGAGGTGTCGTTGTTGCGCGAACGCCTCGTCGCGCTTGCGCAGCTTCAGCCTCGCAAGCGACACGGAGCGCAGGAAGTCGGTGCGCAGTAGACCCCGCGAGATCGTAGCCCTTCACGTGCTCGACCTCGAGATCGGGCACAATGCGGACGCGATACCCCAGGCGCGCGAGCTTCTGGCCGAAGTCGGTGTCCTCGACGTTGGGGTCGGTGTAGTTCAGGTCGAAGCCGCCCGCGTCGAGAAAGGCCTCGCCGCCGGATCGCCGCCGCGGTGGTATAGAAGAGCGGCACGTCCTCCCCTGCCCGCCGCACGTAGGTGTAGTGCATCCAGAGGTTCTTGTAGTGGCTGCACACGTTGCCGAAACCGCATGGCCGGCGCCTGCACCGCCATCACCCCGTCGAGCGACGGGTCGGCGGCGAAGGCTTCGGCGAGGCGCGCGAGCGTGTCCGGACGGACGATCACGTCGGAGTCGACGAAGAACACGCACGTCGCCGGTCGCCGCCGCCGCGCCGCGGTTGCGCGCGCCCGCGGGACCGAGCCGGCCGCCGCTCGGGATCGACGCGGCACCGTGCGCCGCGGCGATCTCGCGCGAGCGGTCGGTCGAGCTGTCGTCGACGACCACGATCTCGTAGTCGGCGCCGCTCGCTGGCACGGAGCGCCGCCAGACACTCCCCGAGCAGGCGCTCGGCGTTGTAGACCGGCATCACGACCGAGATGCGCGGCCCCGTCCGCGGTGCGACCGGTGGACGCTCGCCGGCCGTCGTCATCGAGCGCGCCGCTGCTCATCGGGTTTCCCCGCGGCGCCGCGGCCACCGTTGGTGCATCGGCTTCGTCATCTGCGCGCATGGTCGTCCCGAGACGCTCCTCCATCGCAGGCCACCCGCGCCGGCCTCGCGCGACGCCAGGTCGTCGCTCCTCGCCGGGGTCGCGCGCGAGATCGAACAGGAGCTGCTCGCCGCGCGAGGTGGTGATCAGCTTGTAGGGGCCATCGTAGAGGACGCGGAGCGCGCGGTTGTAGACCTCGCCGAAGTGCGACACGAACTCCGGGTTGATGTGCTCCTCGGCGAGCGCCGCGTGGGAGACGTGCTGCAGCGGCTCGCCCTGGACGCCCTCGGGAAGCGGCAGCGCCGACGGCGGCCGAGCACGGTGGGCACGACGTCGACGAGCTGCACCGGCGCGTCGATCACACCGCGCGGACGCTGCGCTCCCGGGAACTTCACGCACCATGGGGATGTGCAGCAGGCCTTCGTACATCATGCGGCCGCCGTGGCCGATGATGTCGTGCTCGCCGAGCAGCTCGCCGTGGTCGGCGGTGACGATCGATGAGCGCGTTCTCGTAACCGCCGCGCTGCTTGCAGCGCCTGCGAAGCAGCTCGCCGAGCGCGGCGTCCATCGGCGAGGATCTGGCCGTCGTAGTTGGCGGTGATGAACTCCGCGCTCCTCCGCGCTGAACCCCGCCGGAACGGCGTGCGTGAACAGGCCCTTGCGCGCCAGCTTGCTGGCGTTCGGCAGATCGCGCGCCCAGAGATCGTAGGGCGGCGCCGCGATGCCAGTGATGCGGCTCGAGATAGTTGAGGAAGATGAACGCCGGGCGGCCCTTCGGGACGCGCGTCGAGCCATGCGAGCGCCGCGTCGTTGATCTCGTCGGCGCTGCGGAAGGGCTTCTTCATGTAGGCCGGCCAGAAGCGCTGCAGCGAGACGCACCACGTGCGGCACCGGACGCAGCAGAAGACCGGGATGATCCTCGTAGTGCGCGAAGCCCTGCGCCATGCCGAAGCCGCGATAGAGGTTGGCGAAGTTGGCGACGAAGCCGGCCGTCGCATAGCCGCGATCGCGCAGCATCTCGGCGAGCGTCACCCGGTCGTCGGCGAGCGGGAAGACACGCCGGCGTCCGTAGATCGTCGGGCCCGGCAGCCCAACCGCCGGCGTAGTGCGCGCCGTGGCGGCTCGGATACATGCCCGTGAACATCGACGCGTGACCCGGGAACGGTCCACTGCGCGGGCGAGCGCGCCTGGGTGAAGTTGAGCGCGTCGTCGGCGAGCGCGGTCAGGTTCGGTGACGTGCTCGCGCTCGTAGCCGTACGTCGACATGTGATCGGCGCGCGTGGTGTCGAGCGAGATCAGGACGACGTCGGGAGCGCCGGCGGGCGCACCGGCGGCGGCACGCGCCGCGACGTCGAGCGGCGCGATCGGGAGCGGACGGGCCCAGAGCGCGGCCGCGAGCGCCACCGCGCCGAGCTCGAGCGCGAACCGAAGGCCGTGCCGTCTGACCAGCAAACCGATCAACCGGTCGGCGGCCACCGCGGCGAGCGGCAACGCCGCGATCAAGAGCGGCAGCACGGCGCCGCTCGGCTCGCTCTTGCCGAAGTACGTGCTCTGCGCTTCACCGATGCCGGCTTTGCCGAGCGCGGTGGCGGCGGTCGTCAGCACCAGCAGATGCAGGAGATCGAGCCCGCTGCGCCGTTCGCGACCGGCGAGTCGCGCGCCGGCGATCGTCGCCAGCGTCGCCGCCGACCATGAACAAGGCCTCGGCGCGCATGCCGGGCGGCTCGAAGACGCGGATGAGACCGTAGGCGGCCGTCAGCCCGAGCGCGATCGACGCCGCGCTGCCGCCGCCCGCGACCACGTGCAGCGCCACGCCCAGGACGACGCCAGCCACGGCCGCGAACGCCAGGTCGAGACCCAGCATCACGAGCGCGACGTCGCGCCGGGATGACGCCGCCGAGCGCCCAGTTGGCGGCGGTCTCGACGCACCACCAGACGGTGCCCGCCACGAGCCCCGCGACCAGGCCCCGCATGACGGCGCCCGCGAAGCTGCCGGACGCGGCGCGCGGGCTGCGCCGCCACTCTGTCGCGCGCCTCAGTCACCGTGCTCCCCGAAGCGCCACAGCACGCGGAAGGTGGCGCGGCGACCGCTCAGATGGGTGATGATGCCCATGCCCACGCCCACCATACCCCAGAAGAAGATCTGGATGGTCACGTTGAAGAAGACGTTGGCGTCGGTCATCGAGAACACGAAACCGAGCATCGAGCTGAAGATCGCCCAGACGATGCGCCGCATGTGTGGATCGTGGATGCGGTGGAATCCGCGGTAGAGCGCCACCAACGCCGCGGCGATGATCCAGAGCATCAGCACCCAGCCGATCAGACCGTGCTGGCGGATGAGCGTCAGGTGCATGTTGGTCGAGATCCACTCGCCGTCGCGCCCGCTCGCAGGCATGATGGCCACCCGCCGCGTGCTGCCGACGCCGAGGATCAGCTCACGTGTCGGCGCCGCGAAGACCTCTGCTACCGCGGCGCTGCGGCGCGCCGTCTCGGCGGCCACCTCGGGGAGCGACAGGCGAAGCTGCGTCGCGCGCCACGACCACCGTGAAGAGCATGACGGTGACCAGGGCGAAGATGCCGATGAAGCGGTAGCGCGTCTTCCAGAGGAAGGCGCCAACCGTCACCACCAGCGCCACGAGTCCCATGCGGGTCTCGCGTGAGGAACACGCCGATCAGCGCCACCGTCGAGCATGCCACCCAGATGTCGCGCTGCTCGCGCGTCCGGCTGTGCAGCATCTGCGTGAGCAGGAACGGCAGCCCGAGGACCAGGTACGTGGCGAGCAGCACCGGGTTGCCGAGCGTCGACGACATGCGCGGCGCGTCCTTGGCGCCGAGCTGATTGTCCAATCCGATCTGGATCAAGCCGATCAGGCAGACCAGCACCGCCGAGAGCCCGACGACGTTGGCGATCAGGTTGGCCTCGCGCTGCGAGAGACGGGTATTGACGATCAGGAACGTCAGGAAGAATCCGGTGGCGACGTAGTACGCAACGCCCTGGAGCGCCGCGACCGGCGTCGGCGAGATCGCCGCCGCCGCCAACGCGAAGCCGACGAACACGCCCATCGGCTGATTGAGCGGCGTGTCGTACACGCACAGCTCGTGGCGCGGCGAGCGCTGCACGACGAGCCAGATCGCGGTCACGGCGACCAGAACCTCGAAGGGCCCGAGCTTGAAGCTGCCGAGATCGAGCTGCACCGGGTAGTAGAAGAGGCTCGGAGCCAGAGCGGCGGAGAGGAAGAGCAACGTCAGCACGACGCCGAGCGTGAGCCAGCGGTTCAGCACCTTGATGAAGGTGAGCGTCACCAGCCGCACGTCGAACCACCACGACTGATTGGCGATGTAGAGGAGGTCGTAGCGCAGCTTGTCGCGCGGATGCGTGAAATACCCGCCGCGCACCTGCGCCAGGCCGGTCATTCCCGGGTTCACCGCGAAGCGTTCCATGTAGCCGGGAATCTCGCGACAGAACGTCTCGAGAAAGACCGGCCGGACGGGCCGCGGTCCGACGAGATTCATCTCGCCCCGCATCACGTTCCAGAGCTGCGGAATCTCATCGAGCTTGCCGCGCTTGAGCAAACGTCCGATGCGCGTATAGAGCCCGTCGGCGTGCTCGAGCAGGCGTGCGCCGATCTTCTGCTCGGCGCCGATCTCGAGCGTGCGGAACTTGAAGATCGTGAAGAGCTTGCCGCCGCGCCCGACCCGCTGCCCGCGGTACAGGATGGGGCCGGGGCTCACCGCCTTGCTGGCGATGGCGATCAGGAGCGTGAGCGGTGAGAGCAGGACGAGTCCGATGGCGGCGGCGATCCGCTGCCAGATCGGCGTCGCACGCCCGACGGGGACGACCGCCCACTCCGTCTTCAGCGTCGCGGCCGCCGCCCGTGCCGGGCGCGCTTCCGGGTCGACCGACGCGCTCACCTGGCCGTGCATGCTCATGATCGACTCGCCGCCGCCGGCGCGCCCCGCCCGGCCGCGACTCTGATCCTCGGCTCCGGTGCGAAGTCGAGCGTTGGCTTGGCGGTGCGGGCGCGCTGCCACTCGTCGTGCCAGGCCATGAAGACGAGCAACGTCCAGAGCGGCCGGCTGTGATCGACCTTCATGGCGTTGTGCTCGGCGATCAGTCGTCTGGACGTAGGACGGCTCGAAGAGGCCGACGCGGGTGAGTGCCGCCGGCGACAGCACGTCAGCGACCATGGCGCGCAGATCGCCACGCAGCCACGCCGGCACGGGCACGTTGAAGCCGCGTTTCTTGCCGTGCAGGATCGCGGCGGGCACGTGGTCGCGGAGCGCGTGCTTGAGCACGTACTTCTTCTTCCAGCCGTGGAGCTTGGCGGCGCTCGGCAGCCGCGCCGCCAGCTCGACCAGGGTGCGATCGAGGTACGGCACGCGCGCCTCGAGGGAGTGCGCCATGCTCATGCGGTCGGCCTTGGTGAGGATGTTGTCCGGGAGGTAGACGTGCGCGTCGATCGCCTGCAGGCGCGCCAGCCAGTCGTCGCTGCCTGCTCGCGCCGCGGCATCGCGGAAGAGCGCCGCGGTCTCCGTCGCGCCGTTGCGCGCCGCGCCGACGCAGAGCTCGGCCTGCGCGGCCTCGGAGAGCACGACCTTCCACGCGAAATGACCATCGGCGAGCGGCAAGTGCGCGCCGGCCACGAACCGCTTGGCCTTGAAGTCGATGCTGACCTTGGCGTGCGACACCGGCATGCGGCCGACCAGGCTCGGCACCACGACGCGGCCGAGGAACGCCGGCAAGCGCCGGTAGAGCGACGCGAGCTTGCCGGCGAGATACGTCTCGTAGCCGGCGAAGACCTCGTCACCGCCCTCACCCGACAACACCACGGTGACGCTCCGACGGGCGAGCTCGGAGACGTAGTACACCGGCACCGCCGACGAGTCGGCGAACGGCTCGCCGAAGTGCCGCACCAGCGCCGGCAGCACCGCGAGCGCGTCGGGACGGACGACGATCTCGTGATGATCGGTGTCGTAGCGGCGCGCCACCTGACGGGCGAGCTCGAGCTCGTTGAAGCTCTTCTCCTCGAAGCCCACGGAGAACGTGGCGATCCGCCGACCGGCGATCTCGCTCATGAGCGCCACGAGGCCGCTCGAATCGACGCCGCCGGAGAGGAACACCCCGACCGGCACGTCCGACAGCAGGTGGCTCTTCACCGCCGCGCGCAACGCCGTCAGGACCTCGTCGGCGTAGTCGTCGATCGAGCGCGTCATGGGCGCGGGATCGAAACGCAGCTCCCAATAGCGACGTACGACCGGCGCGCGGCCCTCGTCGCAGATCATCGCCGTGCCGGGCTCGAGCTTGCGGACACCGGCGAAGATGCTCCCCGGGGCCGGAATGTAGCCGAGCGAGAGGTAGTGATGCAGGCTCGTGAAGTCGAGCGCGTCGCACCACCCGGTGGCCACCAGCGGCGCGGTTTCGGACGCGAAGGCGAGCGCACCGTCGCGCTCGGCGACGTAGAGCGGCTTGATCCCGAGCGGATCGCGCGCCAGCACCAGACGGCGACGTCGCGTATCCCACAGCGCGAGCGCGAACATGCCGTCGAGATGCTCGACGAAGTCCGTGCCGTACTCCTCGTAGAGGTGCGGGATCACCGCGATGTCGGAATGGGACGCGAAGCGGTGGCCGCGCGCTTCGAGGCGCTGACGCAGCTCCGGCGAGTTGTAGATCTCGCCGTTGCACACCACCAGCACCGAACCGTCCTCGTTGCCGAGCGGCTGATGCCCGCCCGCGAGGTCGTTGATGCTCAAGCGGCGAAAGCCCATCCCGAGGGTCCCGTCGGTGACCACACCCTCGTCGTCGGGCCCGCGGTGCACGATCGTCGCGCACATCGCGCGCACCGTCTCCGCCGCGACCGGGGCGCCGCCCGGACGGTTCAGCTGCCCGACTATGCCGCACATGACGATGCTCCCGTGGCCGCGACGCGCTCGCTCATACACGCGCCTCGCCGAGCAATCGGTAGCGTTCGAGCGCCGCCGCGAGCGGCGCCTCCTGGTACAACCGCGGCGAGACACCGACGCGCGGCAGCTGAAACGGATCGCTCCCCACCGCGACCACGCCGGGGCTGGAGGTCACACCCGAGCGGAAGCCGACCTCGCGCACCACCGAGGCCGCCGCGTCGTTGTAGTGCGGATAGCGCCCGCCGGTATTGGGGAACGCGAAATCCGGCACGGGCGCGCCGATGATCGCCTCCAGGCGCTGGCGCGAGCCCGCCAACTCCTCGCGGACCTGCTCGCGTGTCAGTAGGGTCATGTTGCTGTGGGTCTGGGTATGGGCGCCGATCGTGACGCCGGCCTGGTGCATCTCCCGGATCTGCGCCGAGGTGAGCATCACGCCGGAGAGATCGAGGTCGCCGTTGATGCCGAGTTCGTGACGAATGGTGCTCAGGATGCGACGCCGCAGCGTGGCGTCCACCGGCACCAGGACGTTGGTCAGCTCCTTGATGGCGTGTTGGCGCGACGTCGGGTCGCCGAGCGCGAACGTGCAGCCGCCGCCGATCTCGACGCGGAGTGTCTGGACGCGACTCGCCAGCACCGCGGCGCGCAGCTCCGAGTTCCAGAGCGCCGGTCCGTCATCGATCGGCTCGGTTGCCACGTAGACGGTCGCCGGCATCGCCAGCGTGCGCAGCACCGGCAGCGCGTTGTGATAGTTGTCGGCGTACCCGTCGTCGAGCGTCACCACCACGGCGCCAGCGGGGGGCGCCGAGCCGGCAGCGATCGCCTCGACCACCGGGCCGAGCGGCATCGGCGTGTAGGCGCGCTGCAGGAAGCGCATCTGCGCCGCGAACAAGTGCTGCGGAATCGTGATGTCGGGGCCCGCATAGATCGACCCTGGAGCGTCACCCGCCGCCACCGCGTGGTAGCGCAGCACGAGACATCGCTCGCGCCGCCGGGCGCGCCGCAACAACGCCAGCAGGCCGAGATGATGGGCCGCCAGCTTCGCCGCGCTGCGCAGTCGCTCGAGGGTCGCGCTCGTGCTCATGGTCTCACTCGACGTAGCCGAGATCCTGGAGGAACTTGCGCATCTCCTGTTCCTCGCCGGCGGAGAGTGCGCCGCCGTCGTCGCCTGCCCCGCCCCGGTCGCTGGTCGTCACGACCGGATGCGCGGCGAGGAACTCCGGCGTGAGCGTCTCGGTCATCACACGTCCGTCGATGTCGTCGGGAATCGCCACCCCGGCCAGGTGCAGGGCGGTCGGCAGCACGTCGCCGAGTCCCACCGAGTCGATGCGCATCCCGGCACGGAAAGGCGCTCCGGCGGCGAAAAAGATGCCTTCCATGGTGTGCGTTCCAGGAAGCGTGCGGAGCGTCGCCTCCGGCACCGGCGTGAGCAGGCGCTCGACGTCGTGGCCGGCGTCGACCCCTTCGGTTGTGACGCACAGGATGTCGGGGATGTTGTCGAGGTGCGGGCCGGCATGCACGTCTTCCTTGCGGAGCACGCGGCGCAGCAGCGGCGCACCACTCTCCGGATCACGCAGCTCGCCGAGCAGCGTCATGATCTCCGCCCGCACGCGCTCGTACTCCGCGCCCGGCGCGACCGTGCCCTGCGGTTGGCGGCCGCGCACGTTCAGGTTGACGCCGCAGACGGGAAAGAAGATCGGCACCGCGTAGGCGCGCGTCGCCGCCCAGTCCACGCGTCCGGTTCCGTTGGTGAGCTGGCGCAGCTGCGTCTGCAGCGCCGCAGGCAGATGGTTCTTCAGCCACACCTTCTTGCCGCGCACCTTGCGGCGCAGCGCATTCACCTGGCGCGAGACCAGGTTTGCCACCCGCACCCGCGAAGCGCTCGCCGGTGTGAGGTAGCCGCGCTCGGCGAGCAGCGCGTTCAGGTTGAGATAGCGTGTCGCCGCCGGCCCGCCGCCGTGGTCGGAGAGCACGATCACCGCCCAGTTCTCGTCGAGCGCGGTGAGCCACTCGCCGACCATGCGGTCGATCGCCGCGTACCAGCGCGTGATCAGGCTGCGATGCTCGGCCGGCGCCGCCGGATCGTGCAGCGGCGAGCCCGGGTCGTGCAGGTGCCAGAACGAGTGGTGCAGGCCGTCCGGGATGCCGGTCAGGGTGACGATCACGTCGGTCCCGTCGGCGATCGCGCGCCGCGTGACCTCGTCCATCACCTTGAGCTCGTGCGCGTTGCAGGCATCGATCGCGGCGATGTCGCCTTCCCGCTTGGCGCGCGCCAGATCGTCGTGCGACAGCGTGCTCATCGGCGGCAAGCTGGCCGCCGCCTCGGGCGGCGACGCGTAGCCGCGGGTGCGATCGGGAACCGGCTGTCCGGAGACCATCAAGCCGTTCATCGGCCACGGCGGGTACGTGATCGGCAATCGATACGACAAGATGCGGCGGCCGGCCGCGCCGGCATGATCGAGCAGCGTCTTGCCGCGAATGTAGCTCGAGTTCACCAGGCTGGCGCTGAAGTTGCTGTAGCGCGACAGATCGAAATTCTGGAAATTGAAGATGCCGTGTCGCCCCGGATTGTTGCCGGTGAGGAAGGTGACCCACGCCGGAGCGGAGATCGGCGGATAGGTCGAGAGCAGCGGCGCGCTCACGCCCTCGCGCTCGAGTCGCGCCAGCGTCGCCATCTCCCCGCGCGCCATCAGCGGGCGCGCGACGTCGAAGGTCATGCCGTCGAGGCAGATCACCAGGATCCGCATCGGCTTCTTCGGTGTCGCGCTCATAGGTATCCGAGTCCTTCGAGCATGCCTTCGATCGCGCGGCGATCCTGGTCGCTCATGTCGACGGCGGCCGCGACTGCGAGCGGCGCCAGTTGATCGGTGCGGATAGGATGCGCCTCCAGGTAGCCGGGCGCCAGAGCCGCGGTTGCCACCCGGCCATCCATGTCCTCCTGCACCGGCAAGCCGAGGAGATGCAGGATCGTCGGCGCCACGTCGCAGATGTCGAGGGGCGCCAGTGCCGCGCCGCGGCGCGCCGCCGGACCGGCGAGCATGAAGATCCCGGCGCGCAGATGGTTGCCGGTGCGCTCACCGTCGGCCTGTCCCGTCGGGACGATCGTCGACGTCCCGGCGCCCTCGATCATGCAGTACGGATCGGTGGTCTCGACGAGGAGATCAGGCCCGTTCTCGACGTGATCGCCCTGGTAGATCTCGTGGCGCCGGTGCACGGCGCTCACCACCCGACGGCCGGTGGCGTGATCGACGATGCCGAGCAGCGCGGCACGCGCCTCCTCGCACACCCGATCGTAGTCCTCGGGCGCGACGATGCCCTGTGCCTCGCGGCCGCGCAGATTGACGCGCAAGCCGCTGCCGGGGGCGGACGGGCAATAGACGCGCGTCCGGCTCCAGTCGATGTGCGGCGCAATGCGCGCGAACGACGCGCGCTTCACCGGCACGTGCGCTTTGAGATTGCGCGGCAGCAGGCGTGGCAGCCAACCGAGGCCGCTGCGCTTGAGCGCGCGCACCACGCCGCGCGCTTCGATGCCCAGGCCCCCGAGCGTCCGCTTGAGCGGTGAGCGCGCCCCGGCCCCTCGCATGGCGAGGAAGCCGGATTCCTCGAGCCAGTTGGTGATCAGGAAGTACGACTCGATCGCACACGAGCCATGATCGGACATGCAGCAGCACGTGGGTGCCGTCGTCGATGCGCTCGCAGCACCGCTTTCAGCGTGTCGTCGAGCAAGCGGTGGAAGTCGAGGATGGTATCGGCGAGTGCGCTCGGACCCGGGTGGGCCGGATGCTGCGGATCCATGAGATGCCAGAAGAAGTGCTGCACCTTGTCGAGCGTGTGGAACATCACCCAGCAAGAGGTCCCACTCCTTGTGCTCGAGCAGGTACAGGGCCTCGGCGGTCTGCACGCGCTGCAGATCGAACGCGTCGTCGCGGAACGCGCGCAGATCCCCGACCTTCAGCGCGTCGGCGTCGACGTCGAAACGATAGCCGTCGACGTTGCGCGCCAGCTCCTCGCGCAGCTCGGTGGGGTGCGACGTAGTCGCTCCACGCCCTTGGGGGTCATGATTCCGGAGACCACGAAGCCGTCGAGCGCCTCGGGCGGATAGGTGAGCGGCATGTGCACCACGCCGGCGCGTTTGCCATAGACGTTGCGCGATGTCCCACACCCGGCGACTGCGGAGATCGGCGGGGGTGAGCGGCAGCTGGTCCGAGCCCGCCCTCGCTCACCTTGTAGAAATTGAAGATGTTGTGCTTGCCCGGATTCTTGCCGGTCGCCGCCGAGGTCCACGCCGGCGGCGTGAGCGCGGGGAGCGTGCTCGTGAGGTCGGCGTGCGCGCCCTCGGCGAGCAGCCGCGCGAACGTCGGCAGCCGACCTTCGGCCGCCCAGCGTTTGATCAAGTTGAAGGTGGCGCCGTCGAGGCCGAGCACCACGACGCGCGAGCGTGTGGTCATGGGTGGCGCACCTCGGCTGTGTCTCGGCAGAATGTCGTCATGCGTGTCCGTTGATGGCGGCCGGTCGTACGCGGGCGGAAAATCCACGCTCGGTTGCGACGGCGGCATACACCGCTTCCAGGCGGCGCACCATCGCCGCGACCCCGTAGTGCTCCTCGACTCGCCGACGCGCCGCGGCACCGAGACGCGTCGCCAGCTCCGGCGCGTCGAGCAGGCGGGCGATGGCACCCGCCATCGTGGACGCGTCGGCCGCCGGCACCAGCACGCCCGTGGTGTCTCCGGCGAGCACCTCGGGCGTACCGCCGACCGCGGTGGCGACGATCGGACGCGCCATCGCCATCGCCTCGAGGAGGGCGTTCGACATGCCCTCGGTGTGCGACGGCAGGACGAACACGTCGAACGCCGCCAACACGTCGCGGACGTCGGCGCGATCGCCGAGCATGCGCACCCGCTCGACGATGCCGAGGCGCGCCGTCAACGCGGCGAGCTCGGCACGCAGCGGCCCGTCGCCGGCAACGACCAGCACCGCGTCGTCGCGCGTCTCGAGCCGGGCGAACGCCTCGAGCAGCGTCGCGGTTCCCTTCCGTCCCTCGAGTCGACCGACCGTACCGACCACCCGCTGATCCTCACGGAGCCCGAGCAACGCCTTCGCCCGTGCGTGCTCGCCGTCCAGCGGACGGAAGCGCTCGGTGTCGACGCCGCTCGGAATCAGCTCGGTGCGGCTCGCCGCCCGACCCTGCGGCCGGAGCGTCTCCGCATTCACGACCACGCGATCGGCGAGTCGCACGACCAGGGCCTCGAGCAACGCTTTCACTCCGCGCTCGCGCGGTCGGCTGCGGCGTCCCGCGACGATGCGGCCCCGTCCGGCCAGCCGTGCCGCCGCGATCCCGATGAGTCCCGGGCGCCACGCGAAGCACTGCACGACGTCGACGGCGCGGGCGCGAAAGATCGCGGCCGTCCGCCAGACGCAACGTGCCAGGTCACCGCTCAGCATGCGCTCGCCCAGATTGAGCTCCACCAGTTCCACGTCGCACCCTTCGACCAGCCGGCCGAGATCGCCACCGCCTTTGGCGACGATCACCAGCGGCCGAAAGCGCGTGCGATCGATGAGCCTCAAGACCTCGAGGAGATGCCGCTGCGTTCCCCCACTGACCAACCTCGGCGGGAAGAACGCGACGGTATGCGTCGCCTCAGACGACCACGACACGGCGTCGAGCTCACGTAGTGTTTGAACACGATCGTCAGGCCGATGAGTATGTAGATGATCGGCGACAGCCAGATGTCCGCGAACGCGCTGTAGAACATCACCAGGACGAGGGCGGGCTCGAGCGCGGCCGCCACCCATTGCAGATCGGGTGGTGTCGCGGGCGAGCGTTGCAACCAGCGCACGTCTCGATAGGTGATCGCAAACAGAAGCAAGTACAAAAGCGCGCACGGGATGCCGCCTTCGGTCAGCGCCCAGATGTACGAGTTGTGCGGCGGTCGCCAGAAGGGGTCGAGGTACACCTGGCGGGCGACCTCGCGGAAGTTTCCGAGCCCGATGCCGAACACCGGATAGTCGCCGACCATCTGCCAGCCGGTCTCCACCGTCGTCACCCGCCGCTCGGTCGACGAGCTGCCTTCGCCGCCACCGGCGCGCTCGCTCGCGAGCGGATTCAAATTCTGCAAGCGCTCGAGGTTCTCCTGCGGGATCACGGTCACCAGCACACCGACGCTGATGAGCGCGAGCGCGGCGACCTGCAGTCGACTGCCTCGCACGGTGCCGCGCGAACGCGTGAGCATGTACACGAGGATGCCGAGTCCGAGCACGCCGCTACGCGAGGCGGTGAGAAGCACCGTGTAGACCAGGCTCGCGATCACTCCCATGCACACCAGGCGTACCGCCGCCCTTCTGCGTGCGCGAGAAGTACCACCAGAACGCGATCTGCATCAGGCAGATGAACGCCAGGCGATTCGGATTGGTGCCGACGGAAAACTCGGCGTGGCGCGTACCCGGCTTGCGCGTGACCCGTGGCGTACCCGAGCAGCGCCGACGGTACGACCATGACCAGGCAGAGCATCATCACGGCGACCGCTCGTTTCAGGTCGCGCTGGCGGCGGAGAAAGTTCAGCGTCAGAACGAGAAACGCCAGACGGGTGATGAAGTCCTGCGCCATCGGCCAGGTCTGATCGAGGGCTTTGAACTTTCCGCGTGTCGCGCGCAGCTCGGGGAACTGGTAGCTGGCGGCGACCGTCGAGAGGATGAAGATCACGCCGATCGCCAGGAAGACGTGCACCTGTCGCACGCGCAGGAACCAGAAATCCGGACGCTGCGCGAGCTGCGCGACCAGCAACACCGACAGGATGATGCCGAGAATGTTGTTGATCGTGAGCAGCCCGTCGCCACGAATCGGCGTCGGGTAGCTCGCGATCAGGAAGTTGGTCATGAGCAGGAAGATGCCGACCTCGGGCTTGTTGAGCACGATCACGAGGACCAACGCGACGACCAACAAGCCGAGGACGCTCGCCTCGACGTTGGCGTAGGCGGCGGCGGTCAGACTCGCGCCGACGGCCACGAGACCCAGCCACCACCGTGTCGAGAGGGCCGGCGCCGCGGCCGCGCGCCGGTTGGGCAGGTATCCGCCCAACACCTGGTCGGCGGCAGAGTTCATGTCGGGCTCAGACCAGACCCTCGAGGAACGCCGGAACGTAGCTCTTGCGCCGATTCAGCAACGCGCCGAGCATCTTCGTGCCGGCACGCTCGAGCTGACGCTTCGCTCGCTGCACCTCGTCGATGCGGGTGCGATCGGCCTCGATCACGAACACCGAGGCATCGACACGCGGCCCGAGAATCAGCGCGTCGGTGTAGACGTTCACCGGCGCGGAGTCGAAGACGATGAATTGAAACCGCTCGTGCAGCCGCGCCATCACCTCCGACAAGCTCGGCGACTCGAGCACGTTGGTCACCGACGCCTCGTAGTGACCGCTGGTCACCACGAAGAGTTGTGGCTGCGGCGTCGCTTGCACCACTTGCTCGATGGTCTTGCGGCCGTCAACCAACTCCGCGAACCCACCGTTGCGCTGAATCGGGAAGACCTGCTCGAGGGCCGGGGTGCGGAAGTTCGCCTCGACCAGCAGCACGTCGAGCTTCTTGCGCTTGGCGAGGGTGGACGCGAACAGCGCCGCCGTGGTCGTCGTGCCCTCGCCGTGCTGCGCCGCGACCACCATGAGGTCGCGAAGCACCGTCGGTTCGTGGCTCGGCATGAGCAGATGGGTACCGAGACGTTGATACGCCTCCTCGATGTCGGGCGCGAGATCGAAGTCGATCCGGAGCGAGCCGTTGGTTCGCCGGCGGCCCTCGGTCTTGGGCCGCGCGGACCGCCACCACGAACGCCGCGGACGCGGTGGCTCCTCACGGCGCTCGACGCCCGTCGCTCCGTCGCGCTCCTCCTGGGCCTTCTGCAATGCTTCGTAGATCTTGCTCATGCGCGCTCCACCTGCTGCAGCTCCGCGACGTCGCTGAGATCCGGAATGACGGCGAAGACCGGTAGCTCGAGATACTGTTCGACTTGCTCCTCGAACTTGAAGTTGCGACCGAGAAACTCGAGGCTGACCGCCGTGCCGACGCCGAGCCCGGTCCCGACGACCAGCGCCGCGATCAGCATCAGCGGGTTCATGCGATTGAACGGCCGCGTCGGCACGCTCGGCGTGTCGAGCACGCTGACGTTGAGGATGCCCTCGCGGTCGAGCGCCGCGGAGATGCGCGCCTCTTGCTGCTTCTTGTCGTAGAGCTGGAACGCGTCGCGCGCGGCCGAGACCTCTTGCTGCAGGCGCGAGAACTCGATGCTCTTCTGGCGGAGATCGATCGCCTGGCGCGCCGACGCGCTCGACTGCCGCTCGATGGTGTCCTGCAGGCCCGCGACGCGCGCCTGCAGATCCTCGAGGTTCATCTGCGAGTTGAGGAGCCGGCGCTCCAGGTCTTGATGCACCGGGTTGATGCTCGACCGCTGCGTCCCGATGATGGGCTGCGTCTGGGCGACGGCGATGCGCTCCCGCAAGTGCGCGATCTCGGCGTCCTTGTCACGCAACAATCGGTCCCCGGGCTGATACCCCTGGGTCAATTCCGCCCGCTCCGCCTCTTTGCGGGAAAGCTCCAGCGCCAATCCCTGAGCGGTCGGGTGCTCGATCTCCACGTCGCGGTCGATCATCGGCGGCGTCGAGGCGATCTGCTTGCGCAAGGTGGCGACGCGCCGCTCGAGCCCGCGGATCTTCGCCACCTGGGTGCTGATCGCGTCACGGCCGCGCGTCGAGTCTTTGAGCGCCGAGCGAATCTGCTCCTCGGGCATCACCATCGACTCGCGATCGACGAACGATCGCGAGTCGCGTCTCGGCATCATGCACGCGCTGGCGCAGCGTGTCCTTCTCGGCTTCGAAGAACGCCAGCGCGCCGCTGTTCCCGTGCACCTGCGCGTGGCGCTCCAGGTAGGTGTCGGTGATCGTGTTCAGGATCACCTGGCCCTTCTCGGGATCGCGCGCGTACAGATCGATCGAGATCACGTTCGATTGCGGTGCGGGCGCTACCGAGATCATGCGCTGCATCGTCGTCACCTGATCGGCCGGCGCGATCGTCGTGTCGGCCCCGAAGACCGGCGTGCCGGCCCGCTCGAGGCGCGCCAGGACCTGACGCATGAGCTCGCCGCTGCGCAGGATCTCCATCTCGGAGTTCACCATTTCCGTGCTCGCCGAGACCGGCAACGTGATCTCACGCTGGTCACCGGCGCTGACCTGGATCTCGGCGCGTCCCGGTCGGATCATCACCTTGGAGTTCAGCTTGTAGATGCTTGGACGGATCAACCCGGCGATCAGGATGGAGAGCACCACCACCCCGATGATCCCGAGCACCTGCCACTTGCGCTTGAAGATGGCGTACAGCATCAGACGGGCGCTGATGGCGCCGTCCTGCTGGGACCCGCCGTCGACGAAGTACGGCATCGACGTCGGCCCGTTGGTTCCTTTGAGGATTTCTGGATTCACCTGTTCTCCCTTCGCAGGCGTATCGCTTAGAAGCCCGGTAGCGCAGCGGTGGCGCCCATACGCGAGTCGACCGGTAGTATGTCGCGGAAGTACTGCCGGACGAAGATGGCAGCGTTGGCGATGCGCGTCGCAGGTACGAAGACCACATCGTTGCCCGCCAGACGTACCTGTTCCGGAGTCCCGTTCTTCACGGCGTCGTCGAGATCGACCCGAGTTGCTTTGTAATCGCCCGAGGATGCCCGCGAGACGTAGAGCACGCTGTCCCTTTGCGCCGTGTCCTTGAAGCCCCCAGCCGCGAGCACCGCTTGCAGCGGGGTCATGCCCTCCTGGATCACGATGAAACCCGGACGGCCGACTTCACCGCCGACGTACACTCGGCGGTCGCCGAACGCCGTCACCATGACGACCACTTCCGGATCGCGCAGGCGATGCGCCGAGTGCTGCTTGATCAGCCCCTCGAGCTCGCGCGCCGTCAAGCCTTCGACGACGAGCTCTCCGGTGACCTCGAGGGTGATCTTGCCGTCGGGCCTGACCGGTAGCTCCTGATTGGAACGCTTGTGGTAGGGGAACTTGATGTTGAGGCGGTCGCCGGCCTGGATCCGGTACTCCTGGCGATCGATCGGACCCGTCAGCGGCGCGTAGACCTGCTCGGGCGGAGGAAGGTCGCGCCCGACGCTGCTGCAGGCCGCGATTGCGAGCGCGAAGCCACAGAGCACCGCCGCGAGCGTCAGGCTCGCCCGTGCCGTGTGGGTCATTTTCGTTTCGTCGTGTGTCATTCCTGCTCCGTTCCTTGGGGTGTAGCTCCGCCGTTGAACTCTCGGCAAGTTCTTGAAATGTCTTGATAACCCCTCATCTCGACGCACCAGGACGCCGCCGATCGACGCCCGACGAGCGCGAAACCTCAGTAGCGACCAACCGCACCGATCGGCAACTCCACCGCCGTCCCGTGACGGAGGAAATCCATCAGGACGCGGATGCGTCCGCGTTCCGGGCAAGGCTTCTCGATGATGCCGATCAGGCCTGCGAACGGCCCGCGTCGCACACGAACGCGCTCACCGACACGCAAGCGCTTCGCGGGGTCGATGACTCCGCTACCATCAGCTTGACGCTGGAGAAACTCGATGATTTCCGGCCTGACCGCCGTCGGTGTCTCACCAAACGCTACGAAACCCTTCACACCTGGGGTCCAAGTGACACAGTAGTAGTCCCGGCCGAGCTCCACCTGGACGAAGACGTAGCCCGGGAAAAGCGGCACGGTCGTCCAGTCATTGGTCCAGCCGACAGGTTCGCGAATGCGTGGACAAAACACATGGATACCTCTCCGCTCCAGGTGGAAAACCGCACAGTCTTCCTTGCGCGGTTTGGAGCGGACGACGTACCACTCTTCGAGCTGTTCGGCACTCATGGGTGAGGGGTCCTGAAGCTGCCCCGATTGGAGCAAGTTCGGTGCCATTTCCGGCCATACGCCCGCGAGTTGCCTCAACTTCTTGTCCACAGGCGAGTGTCTTGTTTTCCCACGGCTCTCAAGCATCTGCGGGCACGCCGACCCCGCAGATGCGCAGTGTCGCAGTGCGGCGACGCTGCTCCCGCGACCGTCAGACCGTTGCGTTTCCGCGGTATCGTGCAGTCGAGTCACAGGGGCACGCCTCGGGTGCAGAGGAAGCCAAAGCGGGCTCGCAGGTTAGCCACGGAACCTCGCAAAGCGCCTGCGAGGAGGTCGCTCGGTCCTCGGCTTGCTCCCTCGGGCCGAGCCCACCGCCTATCCGGGTACGAGCCCAAGAGGAGACGCGCGGCGGTGCGCGATTTCGCCGCTCCGGCGCTATTCCGCCGCCGGGGCGGCGGGTGGCGCCGGCGGCTCCGTCGACACCACGATACGGAACGGATCGACCGGGAGCACGATCGTCTGGCCGACCTCGATCACGTCGATATCGACCAGGCTCGGATTGGCGCGCTTGATGCCCGCGAGCACCTGCGCACCTTCGTACCCGTAGTAGCGGTGCGCAATCTGGGTGAGCGTGTCCCCTGCTTCGACGCGCACACGTCGCCCTCCGTCCGCCTGTACCTGCAGTGCGGCTTCCGGGTCCTGGCGCACATCGGGTGCGCGTCTCCCGCTGCTTGCGGGCCTCGGGTTCGACGCTCGGCTCTGTCCCCGTCCCGAGAGCGAGCTCCGGGTCCTTCCGCTTCCTCGGGCGGCAGGCCCGCCTGATTGCGCGGCTCGGGCGCGAGGATCGGTTGCTGGCGCGCTTCGGGTGCGGCCTCCGGCTGCTTGCGCGGCGCCGCAACGACGGCAAGCGCGGCGGCGGCCGGTGTCGCCTCTGCGCTCGGCGCCGACACGGATACACCCGCCGTCGCGACCGGCACCGGCGGAGGCGGCGCCCCCGTCACGTCACGCGCCGCCGCGACCTCGGCAGGCTTGACGGCGGTGGGGGCTTTCACCGCGGAAGGCGGCGCCTTCGCTTCGAGCGGCGCCTCTCCTCCGGGGGTGGTTTCGTTTCAGCTGCCTTCGTCTCGGCTCATGCTTGCTCGAGCGGTCGCCTTCGCCTCGACAGGCGGCGGCTCCTGGAGAGCTCGGCTGCCAGCCGGGTCGCGAGACGCTTCGGTCGGAGCTGCCGGCACCGACGCCAGCGGCGGCGGCGCCGCTGGCCGCGAGAACGACAGGCCGAGCAACCGCGAGCCGACGATGCCGGTGATCGAGCCCACCAGCGCTGCCGCCAGCACGGTGCCGAATCGCATCCGCCAGCGCCATGCGTGGGGCTCCGGCCGCGCCGCCGCGCGCAGATCGTGGACGGCCTCCCCCATGATGCGCCACCCGACCCGCTCGGCGCCGGCGGCGTATGCCGACAGCAGTGCGTTGTCACACGCGACGTTGAGCAGGCGCGGAACACCGCGCGAGAAACGCCACACGACGGTAGAGCGCCAAACGGGTGAACAGCCCAGGGTCGCCGCCGGCCGCGCGCAAGCGGGCCGCGACGTACGCCGCCACTTCGGGCCGCCGCAGCGGACGCAGTCGCGCCGGAACCGCGATGCGCTGGCGGAGCTGGCGCAGCTCCGGGCTCGCCAGCTTCTGCCGAGCTCGGGCTGCCCGGCGAGCACGATCTGCAGGATCTTCTCCTTCGCGGTCTCGAGGTTCGAGAGCAGGCGCAGCTCCTCGAGCACCGAATAGTCGAGGTCCTGCGCCTCGTCGATCAGCACCGCGACGTTGCGGCCCCTGCCGAGCTTGTCGAGCAGCTAGGTGTTGAGCGCCTGCAGCAGCGCCAGCTTCGTCGTGCCCGGCAGCGGCGCTTTCCCGAACTCGGCGAGGATGAACTCAGGATCTCGTCGAAGCTGACGTTGGGTTGAAGACGAACACGGTGCGCGTGCCTTCGGGAAGGTCGTCGAGCAGCTTCGCAGCAGCGTCGTCTTGCCGGTGCCGGCCTCGCCGATCAGCGTGACGAAGCCCTTGCGCTGGGTGATGCCGTAGTGCAGCGACGCGAGCGCCTCGCGGTAGCGGGCGTTCAGGTAGAGGAACTTGGGATCGGCCGTGACGTTGAACGGCTGCTCGCGCAAGCGGAAGAACGCGCAATACATCGCAACCCTCTCGCGGAGCCGTGCTCAGTCACACGCGCGCCCGGCCGGCGAGCCGCAGGCGCCGCTACCCGACGAGCGCCTGATCGGGATCGTTGCGGCCGCGACCCCGAAAGTCCTCGCGCTGCAGCCCGTGCAGCTTCATCTTGCGGTGCAGGGTCGCCGCGTCGACCAGCGCGTGCTTGGCGCTGACAGGTTGATGCCGCCGCGGTACTTGCGCAGCACGCGGCGCGAGGTAGTCCTTCTCGGCGCGGCGCAGGTACTCCTTCAGCGGCACCTCGTAGTCGTAGCTGCGGCTGCGGCCGTTGCCGCTCGACGTCCTTGCCGCTGCCCGCGTGCCCGGCAGGTCGACCTCGCGGATGACCGGGCCGCTCGTGCGCAGGATGGCGCGCTCGATGCACGTTGCCGAGCTCGCGCACGTTGCCCGGCCAGCCGTAGCTCATGAGCTGCGACAGCGCCTTGTTCGAGACGCGGTTGATGCCCTTGCTCGCGCGCCATCTCGCTGTTGCGCAGGAACTCGCCGACCAGCAGCGGGATGTCCTCGATGCGCTCGCGCAGCGGCGGAATGCGCATCGGGCACGACGTTGATGCGGTAGTAGAAGTCCTCGCGCATCCGCCCGTCGCGCACCAGCTGCGCCGAGGTCCACGTTGGTCGCGGCGATGACGCGCATGTTGACCTTGACGCGGCGGTTGCCGCCGAGCCGCTCGACCTCGCGCTCCTCGAGCACGCGCAGCAGCTTCAGCTGCATGTTGAGCGAGATGCTCTCGATCTCGTCGAGGAACAGCGTGCCGCCGCTCGACAGCTCGATCTTGCCGACGCGGTCGTGGACCGCGCCGGTGAAGGCGCCGCGCTCGTAGCCGAAGAGCTCGCTCTCGAGCAGCGTGTCGGGAAACGCGGCGCAGTTGATGGCGACGAAGCGGCCCGCCTTGCGCTTGCCCTGGATAGTGGATCGCGCGCGCCGCCAGCTCCTTGCCGGTGCCCGACTCGCCGGTGATCAGCACCGTCGCGTCGTTCTGCGCCAGCACCTCGATGGTCTCGAAGATCTCGTGCATGACGCGGTTGCGGCTCACCATGTTGGCGAACGAGTAGCGGTCGGAGAGCTGGCTGCGGAGGTAGTTGATCTCGTCGAGCAGGCGGCGCTTCTCGAGCACCTTCTCGGTGGCGAGGAGGATCTCCTCCTTCTGGAACGGCTTGGTGATGTAGTCGCTGGCGCCCTGCTTGATCGCCTCGACCGCGCCCTTGATGCTGGCGTAGCCGGTGATCATGATCACGTCGAGGTCGGGCCAGCGCTCGCGGATCTCGCGCGTGAGCCCGATGCCGTCGGTGCCGGGGATCTTGAGATCGACGACCGCGAGCGAGAACTCGTGCTCGCCGAGCAGGCGCAGCGCCTCGGGCGCGTTCGCCGGCGCTCGCCACGCGCGTACTGCTGCGACGTGTAGAGCTCCTCGAGCTGGCGGCAGATGAAGGGATCGTCGTCGACGATGAGAATGCGCGTTTCCATATCGGCTCCTCATCGATCAGTGACAACGGCAGGAAGATCACGACCGCTCTTCTCGTCCGTGTCGCACCGAGATGCTCGGAGATCTCGCCACCGTGCATCTCGATGAGCTTCTGCGCCACCGCCCACTCGACGCCCGCCTCGGCGGTCCGGAACAGCGGCGACGCCGAGCCTTGGGCTCGAGCTCGAGCCGGATCTCGAGGCCGGGAAAATCCCGCCGAATGCCGGTACCGATGCTGACGTTCAGCGCGCTCCCCGACTTGAGATCCTCGTGCACCTTGTGGAGCGCGATACGGAACGCCTGCGAGATGCGCGCCGGGTCGACCAGGATGGTCGCCGGATCGCCGATCTCGTCGCGCGTGACCGCGCACCTGGTTGCCGTTCAAGTGGGTGCGGAGGTGGGTCATGAAGGCCGTCGAGCAACTCGCTCACGGCGATGCGCGTGAAGTTCAGCCGGATCGGGTAGAAGTACTCGAGCGCGACCTTGAGGAAGTCCTCGAGGTTGGTGATCGTGCGCTCGAGCATCTGGCCGGCCGTCGAGTCGCTCTTCCGCGCCCCGTCGGCGTCGCTCTTGATGTAGTCGGACCAGTAGTAGAGCTTGTGGAAGAAGTTTCCCGAGCTCGTGCGAGATCTCCGCCAGCACGCGCTCTTGCACCAGTACGAGACTCCCCTGCTCGTGCCGCTCCTCCGGGACTGGTGCCGCGGAGGCGGTTTGATCGGGGCGGCTCACGGGCCGTTCGCGATGGGCGGTCATACGATGAGTTGCGCCAATCTGGAGCGATGGCGCGTTGCTCGTCTCGCCGGGGTGCAACGGCAACCAGCGGGACACCACGGAGTCTACTCGTGCGCATGTGCGCGTTCAACCCGCTATTTTCACGCGGTAAGCACTTGAAATCGTACGCACTCGCGCGCCGGGGCCCCGCCGGATCCCTGCATGAGGCAACGTTGCGGGAAAGACCGGGCAGCGCTGCACGCCGGGATCCGGCGCTCTCCGGCGACCGGACGGACGTGCTTACTGCGTCCCCTGCCCACTGCGCGATTCGAAGACGAGCTTCAGGTTCTGCACCTTGCGCAGCTCGTAGTCGATGGTGAGGAGCGCTTCGATCACGTTCTTGATCTCGCCTGTCATACGATCGAGCTCCTGAAACGACACCCGTTCGAGCTCGCGACGAATCTGCTCGTACAGGCTCAGGATACTTCCAAGACCTCCCGCGGCCATGAAGCGCGCGTCGATCTCGTCGTACGAGGACAGGATGCGGTCGATGAGTTCCCGGATCTCCTGGGTCACGCCTGAGTCTCCTCGGGTCTGTAGCTCGAATGGGCTCGACACGGACGGCTTGCGCTAAAGCAATTCCAATGCCATTGCCCGTCTGAAAATCGACAAAAACAGTAGCAATATCAATGCCTAACGGCGACGCCGGCCGGCCGGCGACCATGCAAAGTCGCACGATCAGCCAACGCTGCCCATCGCGCACGCGTGCCGATCACCATGGACGACCAATCCTCGGTGGCGCGACCGATCTACGCGAAGCTGCGCTTGCGGCTGGGGTCTTCCGACTCGGAGCCGTCGAGCTGCAGCTTCAGCTCACGCAGACGCTGCAACTGCGAATCCATCTGCACGAGCTGATCGAGCAGCCGCTTGATCTCGGCGGCGACCCATTCGAGCTCCTGCGGCGCGACCTCGGCGACCGCGCGCTCGAGCTGTGTCGAAAGCTCCAGCAGCTGCGGGATGCCGTCCATGCCGGCGCCGCTGACCCGCCGGCTCAGCTCGCCGTAGTATCGAACGATGTCTTCGGTCTGGCGGCGCATGCGGTCGAGCACGAGATCTTGAGTACCACCGCCACCTCCGCAGTCAAGCGGGCGCTCAGCGACGCCGGTGCTCCTTCACCAGACGATCATAGTGCGTACCGATGAGACGCAGGTTGGTCTCGCGATCGCCGCGTTCGGCGACGATTCGACGATTGCGACGTGCCGCCGCCGGCCAACGGTCGCGGCGCTCGGCCGCATCCGCGAGACACGCGGCGAGCTGCTCCGGATCGGTCGCCGCGAACAACCTGCCGTCGCCGTCACCCGACAACCATTCGCGATTGGCGGGGCAATCGGTCACCACCGGATAGATCCCCGCCGCCATCGCTTCGAGCAGCGCCGGGCTGGTGCCGTCCCAGAGCGACGCGGACACGTAGACGTCGGCGCCGGCGAGCAGCGCCGGCAGCGCCTCCGGCTGGTACCCTCCCAGGAAGCGCACCCGCTCATCGAGTCCTTGCGTCTTGACGAGGTCACGCACCGCCGCTTCGTTCCGCCCGCCGGCCGCAAAGGTGAACCGGAAATCGACGCCGCGGGCCGCGAGCAGCGCCAGAGCCGCCACGATCGTTTCCGGCTGATACGGCGCGTGCAGTTTGCGTGTGCAGATCATCCGTAGCACGCCGTCAGCCGCCGGCACGCGCTCCACGCCGGCGAAGGGCGTGCGCTCGATCCCCTGCGTCAGGCACAGCGTCTTCGCCGCGGGCACACCGAGGGAGCCGACGAGGCCCGCGAGCTCGGCCGACACCGGATTCACCAGATCGGCGCGCGCCATCACCAGGCGAATCAGGGCGCGGCGCGCCAGATTTCCCATCGACTGGTGCACGTCACTCCCGCGCGCGCTCACCACCAGCGGATGAAAGCCGGTTGCGGCCGCCACCAGACCGTTGCTGGTCAGGTAATGCGCGTGCAGCAGATCGGGGGCGATGCGTCGCACCAGGCGTCGGACCGCCGGGATCGCGCGCACGTAGTCGAGCTTGTTTGCGGTGGGATCGTACTCGCGCGCCACCGGGTAGTGCGTGGTCGCGTTCGCGACCGGCTCGTGCGTGAAGCTGATGACGTGGACCTCGTGGCCTTGACGGGCGAAGAAATCGACGTAAGGCGCGGCGAAATGGCTGCGCGAGTGCACGACGTAGCAGATGCGCATGCGTCCCGTGTCAGTGGCACTCACCGGCCATACGGTCGAAGCATGCCGTCCTAGTGTGGAGTCGACGCCAGGTCGTCGAGGAGCGCACCCCACTCGGCGGCGATCGCCGTGGCGGAAAACCGCGTGATGGTGGAGACGCTCTGCGCACGCAGGCGTTCGCGCTCCGGCGCCGAGATGAGGAGCCGAGCGAGAGCGGTCGTCAGTCCGGCGACGTCCTGGGGCGGCAGCAGGATCCCGTTGACGCCATCGCGCACGATCTCGTTGACGCCGTGCGGGCAGTCGAACGCGATCGCCGGGCAGCCGCTCGCGAGCGCCTCGAGCAGGACGTTCGGCAATCCTTCGTAGCGCGACGACAGCACGAACACGTCGGCGTGCGCGAAGTACGCGTAGGGATGCTCCTGGAACCCAGCGAGATGAACGACGTCGGCGATGCCGAGGCGCGCCGCTTGTGCTTCCAGCGCTTCCCGATCCTCGCCCACCCCCAGGATCGTGAGCGTCCCGGCGCGCGCGTGCGCGCGCGCTCCCGCGAACGCGTCGAGGAGGAGATCGAATCCCTTCTGATAGGTGAGGCGCCCGACACCGAGCACGTGCGGTCCCGGCCCACGGTACGGCGACGGCTCCTGGCAGCGCTCGCGCGCCAGCCGCTCGGTATCGACGGGATTGTGGATCCGCACCACTTGGCCCGGGCGCGCCTGCACGCGCTCGCGCATCTCGCGCGCCACCGGATCCGATTGCGTGACGATGCGATCGGCCCGCCGCACCAGGCGAAGATACCACCGGTAGAAGAGATCCCGATAGCGGTTGTCTCCGAGGTAGCGCTCGCCCACCACCTCGCGCACCACCAGCTTGCAGCGTGGAAAGAACGGACGGGTGACCAGCAGCATGAAGTTGATGTAGCCCTGCGTCGAGACGACGATCGCCGGCCGGACACGCCAGATCGTGGCGAGCATCTTGAAGACCGCCCGGCTGGCGCGACGCTTACCGAGGACGTGCACCGTCACGTCACTCGGCACCTCGCGCAGATACCAGCCGTAGAACGTGTCGATGACGACCAGATGGAGACGGAACCGCTCGCGGTCGAGGTGCTGCAGCAGGGTCACGATGACGCGTGCCGCACCGCCGCCCAGATTCGGCAGCACGAACATGATCGAACGGCGCGACGTACCGGTCATCTTGTTGACTCGCCTCGAATATCGGCGCTCGGACGAGAGCGCAAGCGCTCGACGGTCACACCTGGTTCAACGACTTTTCACGCGCGGCGCGCGAACCGGCGTTGACAACACCGTCATGCGCGACGAGAGTAGTGCCAGGTCGACTCGCGCAGCGCTCACACGCCCCATGCTCGCCCACTGGCCAGATAATCTCGCGGCCCCGGTCTCGTCTACTGCGTCGCGAGAGGAGCAACCGGCACCGCGGGCCGCGGGCCTCTTGACGGTCCGCATCTCGTCGCGCGCCAATCTCTTCACCAGCTGGACGATGGTGGCGGAGCTCGATCCCGCGACCATCGAACAGGTGCGCGCGCAGGCGCTGGCGATGCGTGCCCGCCGGCCGCCGATCCTGATCGAGCTGCGCTACGTCGCCGATCCAGTGGCTGCGGCGGCGATCCGACGTATCGAGGAGCTCGCGGCAGAGGACGTTCAGGTCGATCGCGATCCAGCTCGCCGAGCGTACCCGACCTGCAGCCGTCGCCGACCAAAGCAACGGCACCGGACACCCGGACATTGCATCGCTGAAGGCGACGGCCGCGCCGGTGGTGGACGTCGAGAGCTCCGCGACGCCAGTCGTCGAGCCCGCGATGCCCGCTGGCGAGAACCCGCTGCCGCCGCGGCCCGCGATGGCGGCCATGGCCACGGCTCGACCCCAATCCGGCCGAAGGCCGTACCCACACCCGACCCGTTCGGCCTCGACCGCTCGTACCGTGCCCGCTGGCTCCCGCCGCTGCGTTTCCTCTTCGAGCGCTACTGGCGCATCGAGGTCTCGGGCCTCGAGCACGTACCGGACCGAGGCGCGGCGTTGATCGCGGCCAACCATTCGGGCGCGGTGCCGGCAGACGCCTTCATGCTCTCGGTCGCGCTCGAGCTGCAGCATCGCGAACGGCGCGTGCTGCGAGTGCTGTACGACAAGTTCGTCGACGCGCTGCCGTTCATCGGGCCGATCTATTCGCGCCTGGGTGCCGTTCGCGCCTCGTTCACGAACGCCGAGGAGCTGCTGCGGCGTGGTGAGCTGGTCGGTCTCTTTCCCGAGGGAATCGCCGGCGTCGAGAAGCGCTTCACCGAACGCTACCGCCTGCAACCCTTCAAGAGCGGCACGGCCCGTTTGAGCGTGCGCTGCGGGAGTCCCATCGTACCGGTCGCCATCGTCGGAGCCGAGGAAGCGTATCCGGTGGTGGCGCGCCTCTACCGCATCGGCAACCTGGTCGGCCTCCCGTGGATTCCCATCACACCGCTCTTTCCCGTCTGCGGCGTGGCGGGCGCGCTCCCGTTACCCTCCCGTTGGCACATCCGGTTCTGCGAGCCGATCGTGCCTCCAGCCGACGCGCGCTCCGAGGAGGAGGCGGTCGACGAGGTGACGCGGCAGTTGCGGGTCGCCATAGCCTCCGCGCTCGCGGACATGCTCGCCAAGCGCCGCTCGCTGTTCCTCTGACCGGAACCACCGGTTCCCGCTGGGCGCTACGGACCGAAGAGCACGTCGTGATACTGGCGGATCACCACCGTCAGCGCGAGGCCGACGGCGAGCGGAACCAGCGGAAGCTCGCGCGTCACCATCTGCTGACGTCCCGTGAGAATCGCCGCGAACGGCATGATCGAGGTCGTCGCGACGACGCGATCGTAGCCCGGGACCTGACGCGTCTTGCGATCGTCCTGATGCCGTCCGCCGATCCAGGTGAACAGCGGGAAGCCTCCGAAGAAGACGACGTCGCCGAGGTTGCCGTTCATCAGTAGGTGCGCGATCCCGAACGTCCCGAACGCCGCCAGCATCGGATGGCGGGTGATGCGCGTCACCCCACGCACCTCGGCGGGACCGGTCGCTTGCATCGCGCTCGGCGCCGCTGCGCTCGGGACGAGCGAGCAGACGAAGAGCGCGAGCGCGGTCGCCATCAGCACGTAGTTGGCGTAGCGCGCGATCTCCGGCGGTCCGATGGTGGTCCAGAGAAGCGGGCCCGCGTGCCTGTGCCCCCAGAAGATCCACACCAGCGGAATGAAGGTCGCGAGCGCGACCAGCGAGTACACGCCCTGGAAACCCGTCGGTCCCAGGCGATCGATCAAGCGCGCGCGCAACCCGGCCGAGGACATCCACACGTGCGTGCCCGCGAAGGCGGTCCACAACGCGGCGAGTGCCACGACGGTCGTCATCGCTCACTCCTTGCAGAGCACGCCGGCGGTTGGGGAGTAGCTGTGGGTTTCGTCCGTCGTCATCGCTCACTCCTTGCAGAGCACGCCGGCGGTCGTGAAGTAGCTGTGGGTTTCTTTGATGGTCCCGCCGAAGACGTCGGCGGTGCCGCCATCCTCGACGGCGCGGACGCGCACGCCTCCGACCGACACCTCGACACGGCCGTCCTGGTGACGGAACTCGTAGCCGGCGGGGAAGTGAAAGCTCGTGTCGAGCACTTGATCGGCGGCGAGCGACGTCACCGGACACTCGACCAGCCCGGGCGCGTAGAAGACGTGCGCGCGGCTCACCAGCACCGATTGGCCGTTGTCGAAGCTGACGCGCAGGACCGCGACGCCTTGGCCGGTGCAGGCGACCTTGGTCATGAGTCGAAAGCCGACGAGCCCGCTCGGGAGACGCGTCAGCACCGGCATCGACTTGCCGACCAGCGTGGCGATCGCGACCGGTCCGTCGACGGTCTCGATCAAGCTCTCGCCGGCGAGACATCCGTGTTCGCATCGGCCCGTGTGCATGGCGCGCCTCCCATACACCGCACGCAACGCTGCTATCAACGACGGAGTTTGACAGTCCTCGCCGGCTTTGCGAGGAGGCGTCGTGCGCGGCTACTGGGCGTATCGCATGCTTGCGGCGATCACGGCGGCTTTCTGCCTGCTGATCGGCCTGCTCTTCATCGTCGCCTTCTGCGATCGCGCCCTCTTCCAGGTCTTCGCGCGTCCGCTCTTCGATACCAACTACTGGGGCTACTACATGCTCGGCTTCGCGGGCTCGGCGCTGGTGGCGTGGGCCGGCTGTCTGCTCGTGGCCGCACGCACACCCGAGCATTCGAGCGGCATCGGCGCTGCGACCGCTGCCGGGTTGATCGTCGGCACCATCGTGCGATTGCTCGCCTGGTACTCCGGCGAGTACCGGCTCGCGGGCGCGCAGCTCCAGCTCGAGTCCGCGGCCCTCGTCCTCGTCGCGCTCGCCTTCGTGTGGCTTCGTCCGCCGCGAGGCGGCAATGCGTGACGACGCGTCGCGCGCGCCCGCTCGCGCGCGAGCTGGTCACCGGCAAGGTCGGGGTGACGATGCTCTGCGGCTACCTGCTGGCCGTGGCGCTTCGCCTGGGCAGCTGTTACCAGCCCGATGCCCGCCTGCGCGACGCGCTTGCGGCCGCCGGACCGCAGATCGGCGAGGCGTTCCCCGCCTTCGAGCTCCCCGACGTGCAGGGAGCTCGCATCCGCAACGCGGACCTCGCCGGGCGCGCCGCCGTCGTCCTCTTCGTTCCGAGCCTCGACTGGTCGCCGCCGACCAAAGCGCGGATCCTCGACCTGAGCACGCCTGGTCGGCGGACGTCGCGACCTGGTGGTCGCGCTCATTCTCCCCGAGGCGCAGGCGACGCCGCGGAGTCTCACGTTCGTCCGCGAGCACGACATGCCGTTCTACGTGCTCGTCGACAGCCAGGGCTTGACCGAGCGTCTGGGCCTCGGCACTGACGCACCCGACAAGACGCGGACCACCCTGCCGGCGACCTTCGTCCTCGATCCGGAGGGCAAGGTCCTGCTGCGGGAGGTACGTCGCGATCCGCGCCTCTGGCTCGCGCCCGAGGTCATGCTCGCCGCGATCGCGCCGCCGCGCGGCGGCTGACGCGACGGCGTTTGTCAGGCATGAGCCGATCGGTTAACAGCACCCCGACCGTATGACCGCCGATCCCCCCCACGACGTCCGCGCGCTCACGGTTCTCTCCGCCGACGAGGAGCTCTTCCGGCAGACCGTGCGCGACTTCGCCGAGCGTCGCATACGGCCGCTCGTCGCCAGCATGGACCGCGAAGCGCGCTTCGCCCCCGGCTTGATCGAGGAGCTGTTTCCGCTCGGCCTCATGGGAATCGAGGTGCCGGCGACGTACGGCGGCGCCGGCGCGTCGTTCTTCATGTCGGTGCTCGCCATCGAGGAGCTGGCGCGCGTCGACCCGGCGGTCGCGGTGTGCGTCGACGTGCAGAACACGCTCATCACCAAGGCCCTCATGCGCTGGGGCGACAGCACGCAACGCGAGCGCTTCCTTCCGGAGCTCTGCCGCTCGACCGTGGGCGCCTACGCGCTCTCGGAAGCGGGCTCGGGCAGCGACGCGTTCGCGCTCGCCACGCGCGCGGTGCGCGACGGCGACGTCTGGCGCCTCTCCGGACGCAAGCTCTGGATCACCAACGCCCTCGAGGCCGGGCTCTTTCTCGTCTTCGCCACCGTCGATCCCACGCGCGCCCACCGCGGCATCACCGCGTTCCTCGTCGAGCGCGCCGCGCCCGGGCTCACCATCGGCAGAAAAGAGGACAAGCTCGGCATCCGTGCGAGCTCGACCTGCGAGTTGATTCTCGACGACTGCGTCGTCCCGATCGCCAACGTGCTCGGCCCGGTCGGCGAGGGATACAAGGTCGCCATCGAGACCCTGAACGAGGGCCGCATCGGCATCGGCGCACAGCTCGTCGGCCTCGCAGCGGGCGCCCTCGAGCACGCGCTCGCCTATGCGCAGGAGCGCCGTCAGTTCGGCCAGCCGATCGCGGCGTTTCAGGGCGTGCAGTTTCAGCTCGCCGAGCTCGCCACCGCTGGCCGAGTCGGCGCGCCTGATGGTCTACAACGCCGCCCGCCTGCGCGACGCCGGGCAGCCCTACCTGCTGCCGGCGGCGATGGCGAAGTACTGGAGCTCGCAGGTCGCCGAGCGCGTCGCTTCGCGTGCGCTCGAGATCTTCGGCGGCGCCGGGTTCACCAAGGACTTCCCGATCGAGAAGTACTACCGCGACGCGAAGATCGGGACGATCTACGAGGGAACGTCCAACATGCAGTTGCAGACGATCGCCCGGGCCCTGCTCGGCACCCGCTGAGCGGCGCAACGCGATGCGACTCTCCATCCGGCTGCACGGTCGCTCGTACCGCTTCGGCTCGGTGCGCGAGGTCCTGGCGCGCGCCAACGAGCCCAAAGCCGGCGACACGCTCGCCGGCATCGGCGCCCGTTCGCACCACGAGCGCGCCGCCGCCAAGCACGTCCTCGCGGCGCTCACCCTCGAGGATCTGCGTGCCAACCCGGTGGTATCGCTCGACGAGGACGAGGTGAGCCGCGTGATCGACGCCGGCGTCGAGGAGGCGGTCTATCGCGAGATCCAGGCGTGGAGCGTGGCCGAGTTTCGCGACTGGCTGCTCGCCGACACCACCTCCAGCGAGATGATCCGACGTGTGAGCCGGGGACTCACCGCCGAGATGGCAGCGGCCGTCGCCAAGCTGTGCACCAATCTCGATCTCGTCTACTGCGGCCGCAAGATGCCGGTGACCACGCACGCACGCACCACGATCGGCCTTCCAGGACGGCTGAGCTCGCGCTTGCAGCCGAATCATCCGGCCGACGACCACGGCGGCATCACCGCGGCGATCTACGAGGGCCTCGCCTACGGCGCCGGTGACGCGCTCATCGGCATCAATCCCTGCATCGACACCGTCGAGAACGTGACCGGACTCCTGCACCTCACGCACGATCTCATCACGCGCTTGCACATCCCGACCCAGAATTGCGTCCTCGCGCACGTGACGACCCAGATGCGCGCGCTCGAGGCCGGCGCTCCGATGGACATCATCTTTCAGAGTCTCGCCGGTACCGAGGCGGGCAATCGCAGCTTCGGCATCGACGTCGCCCTGCTCGACGAGGCACGCGTCCTGATCCACGAGCGCGGCACGTTGCGCGGCCGCCAGCTCATGTATTTCGAGACCGGTCAAGGCTCGGAGCTGTCGGCCAACGCGCACGCGGGCGCGGATCAGCTGACGCTCGAAGCACGGTGCTACGGGCTGGCGCGCCGCTACAATCCTTTTCTCGTCAACACCGTGGTCGGCTTCATCGGCCCCGAGTACCTCGCCGACGGCCGTCAGATCGTTCGCGCCGGCCTCGAGGATCATTTCATGGGGAAGCTGCTCGGCGTGCCGCTCGGCGCCGACGCCTGCTACACCAATCACGCCGAGGCCGACCAGAACGACTGCGACACGCTCGCCACCCTGCTCGCCACCGCCGGCTGCAACTACTTCATGGGCGTGCCGGCGGGAGACGACGTGATGCTGAGCTATCAGTGCACCAGCTACCACGACACCGCGACGCTGCGGCAGCTGCTCGGCTTGCGGCCCGCACCCGAGTTCGAGGAGTGGTTGGTCGAGCGCGGCTTGATGACCGACGGCCGTCTCACACCGCGTGCCGGCGATCCCGCCTTCTTCCTCCGCGGATGAGCGCGCGGCGCCGCACTGCCAAGTCGAAGCCCCCTCCTCCGGTCCCCGGATTGCGCGCGCTGCTCGCCGCGACGCCGGCGCGACTCGCGATCGGCCGGAGCGGTCCGCGCCTGCGCACCGCCGCCGCGCTCGCCTACGCCGCCGATCACGCCCGCGCTCGTGACGCCGTCACCACCGAAGTGCCGCCGGCTCTCGTACGCAGACTCGGCCTGATCGAGATTCCGACGCGCGCCGCGACGCGTGCCGAGTACGTACGCCAGCCGGCGCTCGGGCGCGCGCTCGCGCCTGCCGGCGTCACCCGCTTGCGCCGTTGCCGCAAGCGGCCGGACGTGCAGTTGGCGCTCGCGGATGGGCTCTCGGCGGCCGCCGTCATCGCCGGCGGCGGCGCGCTCCTGCGGGCACTGACGCGCTTGCTGCGCGCCCGCCGTCTGCGCCTCGGCACGCCGCTCTTCATCCGCAACGGGCGGGTACGCATCCAGGACGAGATCGGCGCGCTCGTCCGCCCCGAGGTCTTCTGCCTGATCGTCGGCGAACGTCCCGGCCTGGCGACGGCGGAGAGTCTCTCGGCCTACGTCATCTTTCGGCCGAACCGGCAGTCGGCCGAGCCTGATCGCAGTGTCATCTCGAGCATCCACGACGGCGGCGTTCCTCCGGCCCGCGCCGCACGCGCCATCGCCGACTTGATCGACGAGATCCTCGCGCGCGGCGCCAGCGGCGCGGCGCTGGCCGCCGCCCGGGCGCCGGCGCCGGTCATACCCGCCCCACTCTCGGAATAGCCGGCTCCGGCGTCGCGCCGCCGGCCGAGATCGAGGGGCGAGCGCGGACGAGCGCCGCCGAGACGCGCGCGATCGCTCAGCGACAGACGACGCTGCGTCCGCCGGCGACACACGGCGCGCTCGCGCTGAAGCACGCGTCGCCGATCAGCAAACGCACCGTCACACTCGCCGGCGGCACCGCCGACAGGCTCTGATCACGCGCCAGCGCGTTCCACTTGACGATCGGACCGCGCGCCTGCAGGCGCAGCTTGCGCAACCCGGCGGCGCCGGACGGAGCGCGATACGTGAACCGGGTGCCGGCCGCGTTGGCGGTCGTCGCGCCGGGCGCGAGTTCGGCGCGAAACACCTCCGTCGCGCCGTCCTCGATCAACAGTCCCACCCGCTCCGCAGCCGGAGCGATCGTCGCCGCAGCGCCTTCCGGAAGCGTCCCGCGTGCGCGGAGCGTATCCCGTCCGGGAGCACCGATGTGCATGCCGAGGCGACCGAGCGAAGCGGCGACGCAGTGCACACACCCGAACCCCTCCTCGCAGACGTCGGTGGTGTCGGCATCGCCGTCGTCGCACGCCGCCGGCGGCAGCGGGGTTCCGACGCAGGTGCCGCTCGCGCAGACGTCGCCGGTCGTGCACTGGCGCGCGTCGTCGCACGACGTACCGTCGGGATCCGGAGTGCCGGGCTGGCACCCGAGCGTCGGATCGCAGCCCTCGGCGCCGTTGCAGGACGCGCCGTCGTCGCACACGAGCGGCGGTCCCGACTCGCATCCGAGCGTCGGGCTGCAGAACTCCTGTCCGTTGCAGAGGTCGCCGTCCTGGCATTGCCGCTCGAGGCCGCGCAAACCGATGATGCAGCGATGCGGATCGCTGATCAGATCGACCGAAGGCAGGCAGGCGTCGAGCGTGCACGGGTCGCCATCGCCGGGGCACGGCGTGTAGTCGGCGACGCCACCGTTGCAGTCGGGGACGCACGGAAACTGGACCGCTTCTTCGCTGTAGACGCAGCCGTGCACCGGGTCACAGGTGTCGCGTGTGCAGGTGTCGCCGTCGTCACAACTCACCGCCGGCCCGGGCACGCACGCCTCGCCGAGACACGCATCGCCGCGCGTACAGACCGTCGCGTCGGCGCAGCGGGTTCCGTCGGCTAGGCCGACGCAACTCGTCGGACACTGATCCTCCGCATGCGCGCACCCCGCCGCCGGCACACAGAAATCGCTCGTGCACGGATCGGCATCGTCGCACGGGAGGTCGGGCGTGCTCTGGCACGCGCTGGACACGCAACGTTCGACGCCGTTGCAGAAGTCGCCGTCGGAGCAATCCCGATCGAGAAAGCACGCGGCTCCGGCGCCAACCGGCATGACCGAGAGCAGAAGCGTCGCCACGAGCGCAAAAGGGGTGCGCATCGAAACCTCCGTTGGCGCGCCGCGCGGCACGTTCACCTGCGCGCGGCGCTTCGCGTTCCGTCGGTCCTATCCGAGACCGGCGTGCGGCCGCAAGGCTCGGCGCTTGACTGACCGCGTCGCGTCGCATAGCGCCGGAACGATGAGCGCACGCGCCGTTCTCGCCGAGGGACTCGCGTTTCCCGAAGGGCCGGTGTGGCTCGGGCCGTCGCGGGTCGCGTTCACGCAGATTCGCGGCCAGTGTGTCTCGGTCTGGAACGATGGGCGCGTCACCACCGTCGCCTCGACCGGTGGGGGCGCCAACGGCGCGACCCTCGGCCCCGATGGTGCGCTCTACGTCGCCAACAACGGCGGCATCAGCTTCGGGCACGAAGGGCTATGGTCGGCGCCGGATCCGATCACCGGGCGCATCCAACACGTGACGCTGGCAGGCGAGGTACGCGACGTCGCCGTCGAGCTTCCAGGTCCACCCCCGCATCGGCCGAACGACCTCTGCTTCGGCCCCGATGGCTTGCTCTACTATTCCGATCCGCGCGACTGGGAACACCTTCCCGAAGTCGGGACGGGACTCGTCGCGCGCACGACCCTCGACGGACGGGTCGAGCTGATCACCGAGGTGCCGCGCTTTCCGAACGGCATCGCCTTCGGGCCCGACGATCGATTATACGTCGCGCAGAGCATGACGCAGCAGATTCTCGTCATGGATCCCGCGCCCGGCGCCAGCTTCACCACCCACTGCACCCTCCCCAATGGATACCCGGACGGTTTCTGCTTCGACGCCGAGGGCCGCCTCTACGTCGCCGGTAGCCTGGGAGACGTGCTCGCGGTCTTCGAGCCCGACGGTCGACTGCAGCAGGAGATCGCCATGGGCGCGGGCAGTGAGCCGACCAATTGCTGCCTGGGTGACGGCCGGCTCTATGTGACACTCTCGGGAAGCGGCCGGCTCGAAGCGCTCGACATGGACGTGACGCCACTCGCGCTCTACCCGGCGCGCTCGAAGGGAAACCCGTGATGGAAACACGCCGCCTCGGATCGCAGGGCCTCGCGGTTTCGGCGCTCGGCCTCGGTTGCATGGGAATGTCGGAGTTCTACGGCGCGACCAACGACGCCGAGTCGATCGCGACCATTCACCGCGCCCTCGACCTCGGCGTCACGCTCCTCGACACCGCCGACATGTACGGCAGCGGCGAGAACGAGCGCCTGGTCGGCCGCGCCATCAAGGACCGGCGCCCTCAGGTCGTGCTCGCCACCAAGTGCGGCATCGTACGCGGACCCGACGCGAGCTTTCGCGGCTTGAACGGACGGCCGGAATACGTGCGCAGCGCTTGCGACGAGAGCCTCCAACGCCTCGGCGTCGACACCGTTGATCTCTACCAACTCCACCGCGTCGATCCGGAGACGCCGATCGAAGATACCGTCGGCGCCATGCTCGATCTGCAACGCGCTGGCAAGGTGCGCCACATCGGGCTCTCCGAAGCCCAGCCGAACGATCTCCGGCGCGCGCTCGCCACCGCCACGATCGCCAGTTTGCAGACCGAGTACTCGCTCTGGGAGCGTCATGTCGAGGACGAGATCCTGCCGCTCTGTCGCGCGCATCACGTCGGCTTTCTCGCCTACAGCCCGCTCGGGCGCGGCGCCCTCACCGGTCGCTTTCGCAGCCCGGCCGATCTCGAGCCCGGCGACTTCCGCGCTTTCAACGATCGCTTCAGCGAGGAGAACCTGCGCGAGAACGTGAAGCTCGTCGAGCACGTGGAGGCGCTCGCGCGCGAGAAGCGGATCACGCCGGCGCAACTCGCGCTCGCGTGGCTGCTGGCGCAGGGTGATTTCGTGGTGCCGATCCCGGGAACCAAGCGCCGCAAGTACCTGGAAGAGAACCTCGCCTCCCTGGCGGTGACGCTCACTCCCGATGATCTCACGCGCCTCGATCGCGCCATTCCGGTCGGCGCCGCCAAGGGCGACCGGTACGCGGTCCGCGGCACGCGGCCGCAGGAATCCCGCCCGCGCTCGTAGGGCGTGGCGCTCGATCGGGGGGCGCAGCACCCCCCTTTTTCGCTCCCCAACACCCGCCTCGCAGGCACGCCGATTGCTGGCATCGCGGGTGCGAGGCCCCGCCCGTGACGCCACATGATCGCGCACGGCATTGCGAGTGGCGCTGCGCCATCAAAATGACGCTCGAGGTCGGTGATGCGGCAGCCTGATCAGGCGCACCCTGCGGCGCCGTGGCAGCTCCTCGTCCAGCGCACCCGCGCCGGGCAATGGGTGATCCTCGCCTGTGTCGGCGTCTTCGCGCTTTCCGACTTCAACACCGACCCGGCCGTGTTCGCGCCGGTCTACGGCTTGAAGGCGCTCCAGCTACTCGTCGCGATCGCCGTGCTGCTCGCGCTCCGCAACGTGGGCTCCGCGGAGAAGGCGACGCTCCTGGCGTTCACGACGGTCAACGCGACGTACGTGCTCATGGCCGCGGGCGACGTCCTCAAAGGACACTTCGACACCACGTTGCTGCTGGCGGCGGTGTGCGGCATGACGGCGGCGGCGCTCTTGCCGTGGGGACTTCGTCCCCAGGCGGCCACCGCCGGACTGATCGGCGTGGGCAATCTCATGGCGCTCACGCTCAGCGGCCGTCCGTTCGAGATGCTGGTCGATCCCGCGGCGTCGGTGACCGCGACGCTCGGCGTCTCGGTCTACGTCGCCTACGAGCTCGAGCGTGCCCGTCGCGGTCATCAGCAGGCGCAAGCCGACCTCGCCGAGCGCGTGCAGCTCGAAGCGCTGCGCGCCGACGTGCGCGGCGGTGTTCTCGATCAGCCGACGCTGCGCGACAGTCTCCAGTTCTGCACCGAGGCTGTCGTCCGTCACTTGCCGGCGGCATTCGCGCGCATCTGGACGCTCTCCGCCGACGGCCGCATGCTCGAGTTGCAGGCGAGCGCCGGCATGTACACGCACGTCGACGGCGGGCACGCGCGCGTGCCCGTGGGACAGTTCAAGATCGGCCTCATAGCGGAGGAGCGCAAGCCGCACCTCACCAATGACGTGCTCGACGACCCACGCGTCGGCGACCGCGCGTGGGCCGCCCGCGAGGACATGGTCGCGTTCGCCGGTTATCCCCTGTTGTTCGAGGATCGCTTGGTCGGCGTGCTCGCGATGTTCGCACGCGAACGGCTGAGCGAGACGACGCTCACCGCGCTCGCCTCGGTTGCGGACGCGCTCGCCATTACCATCGATCGCCACCGCATGGAGGTCGCGCGGGCGCAAGTCGTCGCCGAGCTGGAGCGCGCCAATCGTCTCAAATCCGAGTTCGTCTCGACCATGTCCCACGAGCTGCGCACGCCGCTCAACGTCATCGCCGGGTACGTCGACATGCTCGAGGACCCGGCGTGCGCCGAGAAGTCGTCGGCGTTCGAGCGCATCCGGCGCGCCCAGCGGGAGCTCCTCGACCTCATCGAGGCGACGCTCGATCTCAACCGTCTGGAGTCGGGGAAAGACGTGCCCGAGGTCCGTGACGTACGCCTCGACGAGGTGTGGCGAGAGCTCGAGGGCGAGTTCACCGGCGTGCCGCGGCACCCGCACCTCGCGTTGCGCTGGCTTCCCGTGAACGGCCTGCGGTTCCGGACCGACCGGCGCAAGCTCAAGATGATTCTCAAGAACCTGGTCGGAAACGCGCTCAAGTTCAGCGCCGGCGGCGAGGTCATCGTCGGCTGCGAGGTCGAGGATGTCGCGTGCGTGTTCACGGTGCGCGACACCGGCGTCGGCATCGCGCCGGAGCACTTGCCGCACATCTTCGACATGTTCCGCCAGATCGACAACTCCGACCGCCGTCGCTTCGGCGGCGTGGGTCTCGGCCTGCACATCGTCAAGCGCCTGTGCCACCAGCTCGGCGGTACGATCGACGTGCAGAGCGAGCTCGGGCGTGGATCGACGTTCACCGTGAAGATGCCGCTCGGCGGCCATGAGTGGGACCGCCCCACTCTGTCCTGAGCCGCGCGACATCGCGTGACCGCGGTGGCCCGAGCGATCAGCGCCGCGAACGACACCCCGGCCACCCAGCGGGCACGGAGACGCGCGCACCCGACGGTTGGCGTTCGTGGCAGCGCGGCCGTTCTCGGTGTCCTCGCTCTGCCGTTCCTGTTATAGCCCCCTTTATGCCAGGCGTTGCCGGCCACGGGCGGCGACCGCGACGGACGCGAGCGTTGGCAATCGCGGCCGTCGGTTGCTCGCTGGCAGTTGCCCTCGCGATCCTGCTGCTCGAAGAGGCCCCGCACGCCGAGAACGAGCAGTACGCGTCGACCGCCATCCTGGTCGCCTACGACGCGGGCATCCCCGACGACACGGTGCTGCTCGAGCAGCTCGAGGACGCCGTCGACCTCCGCCGCCGCGAGGACTTCGACCGCATGCTCGACGCGCGCGATCCCGGGCGAGCTGATCGAGCACGCCACCCTCACCGAGTCGGCGTTCGACCACCGCGCCGTCGGCATCGACACGCTCTTCGTCGTCGGCGACGAGCTGTTCGGCTACCTCGTTCCGCCCGGAGAACGGCTGGGGCAGCGGCGGCGCGGACCGCAAGGCGATCGACTACACGCCGCGGCTGCGCCGCATCCATCACGGGCGCGGCCGGCGGGCCCGACGCGTTCGGCTGCTTCAGCTGCCACTCGAAGGGCGGCCCCGACGGCGCCGGCACGCAGACGCAGAACGCGTTCCTGCGCGGCGACGGCGAGCGGATCGGCGGCGCCGATCAGCGCAATCCGCCGCATCTCCTCGGCCTCGGTCCGGTCGCGCTCCTGGCGCGCGAGATGAGCGCCGAGCTGCAGCGCCCAGGCGGCGAGCCGCGCGCGAGCGCGCGAAGGCGGAAGGCCGGCGGGTCGAGCAGGCGCTCGACCGCCAAGGGCGTCTCGTTCGGCCGCATCGCCGCCGAGCCCGACGGCACGCTCGACTACGCGGGCGTGGAAGGCGTCGATCGCGGATCTCACGGTCCGTCCGTTCGGCTGGAAGGGCCACCAGGCCACGCTGCGCGACATGGCCGAGGAGTCGCTCCACATCCATCAGGGCCTGCTCTCGAACCGCATCCAGCTCGCGGTCCGCGACGGCACCCTCGACGCGGCGTCCGTACGGGAAGGGCACGTGGTACGACGTCGACCAGGACGGCGTCTCGCTCGAGATCGACTCCGGGATGCTGACGACCGTCGTGGGCTACCTGGCGCAGCTCGAGGCGCCGGTCATGCGTCCGCCGCGCGATCCCGGCCTGCTCGACGCGTGCGCCGCCGGCCGGGCGCACTTCGACGACGATCGGCTGCGCCGGGTGTCACGTCCCCACCCTGGAGCTCGACGGACCCCAAGCTCGACGCGCGCGCAGCCGCGCCGACGCCGGATCGACCCGGCGTTCGTCATCGACGTCGCCAAGGACGGCGACGGTCCGAAGATCGAGCCCAAGTACGCCGGCGCGACCAGACGCCCTACCTCGTGCATCTGTTCAGCGATCTGAAGCGCCACGACATGGGCACCGGCGCTGGCGACGCCCGCCGCCGCAGGGGACGATCCCCGCGCGGGTGTTCCTCACCCGTCCGCTCTGGGGCCTCGCCGAGACGGCGCCCTACCTGCACGACGGCCGCGCGCCGACCGTGCACGACGCCATCGTGCTGCACGGCGGCGAGGCGGCCGCGGCGCGCGACGCCTACCTGGCGCTCGACGAGAACGGCGCGGGCCGAGCGTGCGCGTCTTCCTGGCGTCGCTGTCGCGCCAGCCGAAGCTCTTCGTGCCATGACGACTCGCCAGCGGACGATCGCGCAGCGCTCGTGCTGGCGCTCGGCCTCGCGCTCGCCGGCGTGCGAGACGCGCGACGCAGCGAGAGGCCGCCACCTGGCGCGCCGATTGTCCGTCCGCTCGACCGCCCGGCGCCGCTCAGCCTGGAAGCGGCGCGCGAGGCGCACCGCGCTGGCCGCGCGCCGGCACGAGCTGCGCCTGCGCGAGGCGGCGGCGCCGGGCTCCTTCCTGCGCGAGATGCACGCCGCGCTCGACCCGGAGCGCGTGGCCGCCGGGCGAGATCTGCCTGGCCGAGCTGGCCGACCGCGGGCAGCTGCTCTTCGAGCACGAGTACGGCTTCGCCGACGGGCTCGGCGGCGGTGAGTCGGCGAAGGCTCCCGGCCGGACCGTTCCGCCGCGTGCACGACGGACTCTTCGGCGGTCCGGAGACCATCTCCTGTCCCTCGTGCCACTGGGTCGGCGGTCCGAACGGCGCCGGCGCCGAGACCGACAACGCGTTCCTCGCCGGGCGACGGCGAGCGCACGGCGAGCGGCGACGAGCGCAACCCGCCGGCGCTGGTGGCGCTCGGCGTCGTCCAGGCGCTGGCGCGCGAGATGAGCCGCGATCTGCAGAAGCAGCGCGCCGACCTCGTGCGCGAGGCGGCGCGCGCCGGCGCCGACTCGCGAAGCGCGCCTGACCGCCAAGGGCGTCGACTTCGGCGTCCTGCGCGCGACCGCGAAGGGCGAGGTCGACGCGTCCGGCATCCGCGGCGTCGACGCGGACCTGGTGGTCAAGCCGTTCGGCTGGAAGGGCACGCTCGCCGACGTTCGCGGACTTCGCCGCCGAGGCGCTGCAGGTGCACATGGGCATCCAGAGCGACGGGCTGCTCGCGAGCGGCTCCCGCGAGCTGGTCGGCGACGGGAGCGATCCCGCCGACCCGGACGGCGACGGCGTGCGCGGCGAGCTCGGCCGCGGCCCGTTCGCGGCGATGATGGCGCACCTGGCGCTGCTCGAGCTGCCGATCGTCGAGCCGCTGATCCAGGACCGCCAGCTCGCCGCCCGCCGCGCGAGGCGCTGCTGCCGCCGACGACGACGAGCTTCGCCGACGACTTCCAGCGCGGCCGCCAGCAGTTCCACGAGCTCGGCTGCGCGGGCTGCCACGTGCCGATGATGGTCCTGGAGAGCCCGGTCCTCGCCGTCGACGGGCTGCCGCCGATCGACCTGTCGCGCGAGCATGCGGCAGCCGGCGCTGCGCTACGACCCGACGCTCGGCGGCTATCCGGTGTGGCTGTTCAGCGATCTCAAGCGCCACGACATGGGGACGGCCAACGCCGCCCGGCACGTGCAGCGCGGCGTCGCGCTCGAGGAGTATCTCACGCCGCGACTCTGGGGCGTCGCCGATTCGGCGCCCTACCTGCACGACGGCCGCGCGCCGAGCTTCGACTACGCGATCGCCGGCCACGACGGCGAGGGCGCCGCCGCGCGCGCGGCGTTCGCGGCGCTGTCCGCATGGGAAGAGCGCGGCCCGCTGCGCGTCTACTTGATGTCGCTGCGGCGCGCGTCGCGGGTGATCGTGCCCTGATCGGCTGGGGCTTCGCGCCCGCGCAGCACGAGAGTCGAGCACGCCGACGCCGCGCTTGCCGTCGACCGGATGGCGGAGCGAGCCGATCAGCAACGCCGGGCGACCGCGCCCGTCGGGATCGGGAGCGCGGCGGATGTGCCAGCCGAACCAGCAGTCCGCCTCGTCGCCGAACAGCTCGCTCAGGACCGCGCCGCTCCGTCCGGAGCGGAGCTCGACGCGGCCGACCCGGTCGGCGGCCTCGCGGCGATGCCAGGGCGCGCTGATGGCGACGTCGTCGACGCCGTCGCCGTCGAGATCGCCGGCGGCGACGACCATGCGTCCGAACAGCTCGCCCGGCTGGCTCCCCGACCAGTGCCGCAGCTCCTTCCCGGTGGCGCCGGAGTAGATGCGCAGCTCGCCCGGGATGCGTCCGCGTCTGGTCCTCGGTTGCGGGCGCCGCCACCGCGATCTCGCCCTTGCCGTCGCCGTCGAGATCCGCGACCGCCGCCACGACGCCGCCGAAGCCGCCGCGGCGATCCGTTCCCTTCCAGTGGTGCAGCTCCTTGCCGCTCGCCGACGAGAGGACCCAGGCGCCGACCGGCCATCGCGCCGTCGGCGTCCCTGCGCGTAGGGGCGCTCCGACGGCGAGATCGGCGCGCCCGTCGCCGTCGAGATCGTCGAGCCGGGCGACGTACCATCCGAAGGACCCCGCCGTCTCTGCGCGGCGCGTAGGTCCGCAGCACCGTGCCGTCCTTGCCGCTCAGGAGATAGACGCGCCCGCTGTCCTGCGCGGGCGCGCCGACGAAGAGGTCGGTGCGCCCGTCGCCGTCCTGGTCGCCGGCGAGCGTCAGGTCCCAGCCGAGGTTCTCGCTCTCGGTCTCCGTCGCGCTTCCAGATCTCCTCGCCGGTCTTGGGAGAACGCGCCACCAGGATGCCGCGCATGGCGTCCGTCGACCGGCGCGTGCGGCGCCGCGATGATCACGTCCGCGAGCCCGTCGCCCGAGAGGTCGGGCACCGGCATCACCCAGTGGCCGAAGAGTCCGTCCGGCCACTCGCCGTCCCAGGCGCGGATCCTGGCACCGGTCGCGCCCGACCACACCGCGGCGCTGCCGTTCTGCAGCACCTTCTGCTGCAGCTTGAAGCGGGCGCCGGCGGCGACGTCCGCGTGGCCGTCGCCGTCGACGTCGAGCGGCTCGCCGAAGCGGAAACCCGAGCTCGCCCGTCGGGACGTTGCCGGGGAAGCGCCGCGCCACGCACCAGCCGGTACCGCGAGCGCTACAGGATGACAGGCGCTGCGAAGCTCGGAAGGTCAGAGGCGAGAATCGCCGAGCAGCAGAGGAGAAGAGCGAGGGCAGAAAGACGACGTCGCCGGCACGCGGGTGCCGGCGACGTCGAGTGCGTTGCTATCAGCAGTCTATCCCGTTCCTCAGAGACAGCATCCTACCCAGCTGTTTCCGGAGAAGTTGCACTGCAGTCCGGTCTGGAGCGCCCCGAGAGTCCCCGGTCACGTTGTTGAGTGGCACCCGCTGGCCGCGCGAGGGAGTGTGCGCCGTCGCCGTATTCCCATGTGTGATTGGGCGGGCATATCCCTCCCGGGCATGGGAAGCCGACGTCGTCGTGGCACTGCGTCGTGAGCGGATCGGCCGTCGGGTCGATCGCCCAGAAGGACGTGACGGTCATGGCAGCGGTGTCCGTCGGCGCCGTCGAGCTCACCCAGCCGCCTCGGCGCACTGCAACTCGAACAAGGTGCAGGCATGAGTGCCGGCGAAGCTGCTGTTGCACGCCGCGTTTGCTCCGGGGAGTCCGAGCGTCAGGTTGTAGTTGAAGCGACCGTCGGTCTGCGTCAGCGCGCCCTGGAACACCGGCCCCGGTTGACACGTGGCCGTCGGCGTCGGCGTCGGCGTCGGCGTCAACGTCGGCGTCGGCGGCGGCCCGCAATTGAGTGTGGTGTAGCCGAGCTCGCAGAGCAGGTCGGTCACGAAGGCGTCGACCTTGGCCTCGAGCGCGACGACGTCACCGGTGGTCTGGCAGTTGCCGGGAAACTTCGCCTCGAGCTTCGCGAAACAGCCCTTGGCCGGATTGATGCCACCGTCGAATTTGTCCATCGCCTTGCCGAGACACACGGGATCGGCGAGCGGCGGAGCACCGGCCTTCACCGCTTTCTCGTGGCACTTGCTGAGCGCGGCGGCTTTCTTCGCCACGCACTTCTTCTTGCCCGCCGAGCATTTGTTCAAGAGCGGCGTCGGAAAGCCCGGGTCGAGCTCCTGCACGACGTCGAGGACGAAGGCGTCGACCTTGGCCTCGATCGCCGCCGTGTCGCCGGCGGTGAGACACGGGCCGTTGTTCTTCGCTTCGAGCTTCGCGAAGCAGCCATTGGCCGGGGTCGCGCCGCCGTCGAACTTGGCGATCACCTTCTGCGTGCAGACGGGATCGACAGCGAGTCCGAGCTTCTCGGCCTTCTCGTGACACTTGAGGAGGCCCTTCATCTTCTTGGTCGCGCACTTCGCCTTTCCCGCAAGACACTTGTTCGGCCCCTGCGCGTTTCCAGAGCTTCCGAATACCAGCAACGCGGAGACGAGCGTTGCTACCCCGAGCACGGCACTCCTGCTCATCACTTTCATGACCGATCCTCCTATGTTCACGGTGAGATCGTATGAGATCGTACGCCGTCCCGACTACCACATGTGCACACGTGAACGCACGCCCAATCGGCATGCCCGCCTCGGGTCGCGTGAGGCGGCTGGTCGGCTCGGGTCACGGCGCTCCCAGAGCACCACCTCCGTCGTGCGATCGTGCAACACTGATTTGGTGACTGGAACGACCTTCCATCGGCGTCGCCGATCGGGCAACCTCCGCGCATGGAGACTTCAGAAATCATCACGCAGTTCGCGAAGATGCTCACCAACCTCGACCGTTGGCTCGAGGCTGCCGGCGCTTTCGCGGAGAAGAAGAAGCTCGACCCCGACGTGCTTCCGAAGTCGCGCCTGGCGCCGGACCAGTACGCATTGGTTGGGCAGATTCAGTCGGCGTGCGATGCCGCAAAGTACGCCGCCGCCTATCTCTCGGGCCAGAAGGCGCCGTCGCATCCCGACACCGAGAAGACGATCGACGAGCTCCGGGCGCGCATCCGGACCTGTGTCCAGTATCTCGAGAGCGTGAAGCCCGGTGAGTATGCCGGAGCGGCAGACAAGCGGGTCGCCCCGGCGTGGCTCCAGGGGAAGTGGTTTCGCGGCGCCGACTACCTCGCGCAGGTCGCCGTGCCCAACTTCTACTTCCACGTGAACATGGCGTACGCGATCCTGCGCCACAACGGCCTCGAGCTCGGCAAGATGGACTACATCGGCTCGATGCCGGTCCACGACGCCTGATCACTATCGGCTGCGTCGACGGGACGTGGGTGGGCCCGCCGGCTCAACGGAATTCGCCTGCGGACCCACCCACGCTCCCGTCGACGGCTCCTGACCGCGACGAAGCGTAAGGCCCTTCAGGCGCCCGCGCGTTCGAGTCTCTCGTAGAGGGACTCGATCTCGCGTTTCAATCTGGCGTAGGTCGAGAAGAGCTGCTGCGGAGCGGGATGCGTCTGGTAGAAGTCGGGGTCGTTCATGACCGCAGCCATCTCCGCCAGCTCGGCTTCCTTAGTGGCGATCGTCGCTTCGAGCGTCGCCGCCTCGCGTTGACGCTTCTCTTCCTGGCGCGCCTGTCGCCGCGCCGCCTGACGCTCGGCCTCGCGCGCGTCCTGCTTGTCCGCGGAAGGCGCCGTTGACTTCGTCGGCTCGGCGCTCGCGGCCGTCACCGCGGCGGATACCGTCGCCACGCGGCCCCCAGCGGGTCGCGCGGCGGGCGCCGCGCCTTCCGCAAGCGCCGCCTTCCTGGCGAGATAGTCCTCGTAGTTCCCGAGATAGCGCACCGCCGTACCGTGCCCCACCTCGAGGATCTCGGCGGGAAGGCGATCGAGGATGTAGCGGTCGTGCGCCACCAGGACGACCGTGCCTGGATAGTCGAGCAGCGCGTCGAGCAGGACCTCCTTGGCGGTGAGATCGAGATGGTTCGTCGGCTCGTCGAGCAGGAGACAGTTGGCCGGCTCGATCAGGAGCTTGGCGAGCGCAAGACGGTTGCGCTCACCGCCCGATAGCACCCGGACACGCTTGTCGACGGCGTCGCCGCTGAACAGAAACGCCCCGAGAAGATCGCGCACGCGCGGGACGAGCTCGGTCGGTGTGACCGCGGTCAACTCCTCGAGCACGGTTTTCTCCGGATCGAGGACCGCCGATTGATCCTGCGCGAAGTAGGCGAGACGGACGTTGTGCCCGGCGATCCGACGACCCGCGGTGAGCGGCTCGACTCCTGCCAGCAGCTTGAGCAGCGTCGACTTGCCCGCGCCGTTCGGGCCGACCAGCGCCACCTTCGATCCCCGCTCGATGCCGACGTCGAGGCCCTCGTAGACGGTGAGGGTGTCGTAGCGCTTGGCCGCCTGCTCGAGTCCGACGACGATGCGGCCGCTGCGTGGCGGCTCGGGCAGCCGGATCTTGACGCGACGCTCGTGCCCGTCGGGAGGCGCGAGGTGCTCCATCCGCTCGAGCAACTTGACGCGGCTCTGCACCAGCGCCGCCTTCGACGCCTGGTAGCGAAAGCGCCGCACGAACGCCTCGATGCGCGCGATCTCCTCCTGCTGCGCCTCGTAGGCTGTCGCCTCCTGCGTACGGCGCTCTTCGCGCGCCGCGAGGTAGGCGGTGTAGTTGCACTCGTAGTCGGTCAGCCGTCCGCGTGACACCTCGGTGATGCGCTGCACGCAGACGTCGAGGAAGTAGCGGTCATGCGCGACCAGGATCACCAGCGACTCGCTCGCGACCAGGAACTCCTCGAGCCAGGTGCGCGCCTCGAGGTCGAGGTGATTGGTCGGCTCGTCGAGGAGCAGCACACGCGGACGCCGCAGCAAGAGCTTGGCGAGCGCCACCCGCATCTGCCAGCCGCCGCTGAAGGTGCCGACGTCGCGGGTGAAATCGTCGCTCCGGAAGCCGAGGCCGACGAGCACGCGCTCGGTCTCGGCTTCGAGGTCGTAGCGCGCGCTGCCGTCGAAGAGCTCGCGCGCGTCGTGGTACTCCGCCATCAGCCGGTCGTGCTCCGGCCCCTCGGTCGGGGCGGCGGCGAGGGCATCCTCGAGACGCCGGCATTCGGCTTCGAGGGCGTGCAACTCGGCGAAGGCACTCTGCGCCTCCGCGAATACGGTGCGACCGGCCGCACCCACGACCTCCTGCGGCAGATAGCCGACCGTCGTGCCTTTCGGCAGCACGATGTCGCCGCCATCGGCCTCGATCTCGCCGGCGATCAGCTTCAAGAGCGTCGACTTGCCGGCGCCATTCATGCCGGTCAGCCCGACACGCGTCCGATCGCCGGCAAACCAGTTGACGGCGTCGAGGATGCGTTGGCCGCGGAAGGATTTGCTGAGATTCGAGATCGTCAGCACGACGCACTATCTATCCGCTCGGACGCGAGCCTGCCACCGACCCCGTGATACTAGCTCGCGCGATCCGCGCACATCTCGGGTGCGCAGCCCTCGATCTTTCGTAGCAGCGGGTCCGCCTCGTCCCACCAGTGGGTCTGCACGAGGAACGCGCCGGCGGCGACCAGCATGCCTGAGAGCACGATGGCGCGGACGGCGCGTCGCCGATGCGGCAGCGTCTGCAGGGTCGCGACCAACGCGACGAGCGCGAACGCCACCGCCGGAAGCCCGTAGCGCGGCTCGACCGCGAGCAGCGTATGCGAGGCGATGTGCCCGATCGCCAGCATCGCCGCGAGCGCGAGGAGCGCGTGCCCGCGCTCGCGCGCGCGCCACCAGCGCACGAGCAGCGGCACGAGCCATCCGCACAGAGACGCGAAACCGGCGAACGCCAGCGCGGCGAAGAAGCGATTGTACAGCCGTTGCCAGCGTGTCGTGCGGTCGGCGGCCATCTGCGGCATGTGGTAGGTATCGAAGAGCCCGACGACCTTTTTGGCGACGAAGGCCGGGACGATCGCCGGTTGGCGCCCCAGACACCTGAGGAGAGGCGGAAAGCCCGTGTGTTCCGCGTCGTCCCCGGTGAGCGCCACGGACTTGCAGGGTGCGACGGTACGCATGAAGAGCGGGTCCTCGACGACGACCAGCTCGGCGGGGTCGGCGGAGTAGCGTGACCAGTAGAGCCGAGCCGAGCGGCTGCCGAGACCGATGCTCTTCCTGGAGACCGGGCCGACGACGGCCGGATCGACGAGACACGTCCGGCCGAAACGCGCGCTGCAGGCGATCACCTGAACGCTGACGGTCGCCGCGCACGCCAGCGTCGCGACCGCGAAGACGACGCGCGTGCGGTCGCGCAGAGCCAAGGCACCAGCCACGATCAGGAACACCACCAGCACCACGAGCGAGCTCGGGCGCACCAGCACCGCGAGACCGAGGCCGAGGCCGAAGGCGAGCCCCCCCACGGTCCGGCCGGCGAGCGAGCGGGCGCGCATCCCGAGTACGAGCGCCGCCCAGGCGAGCATGAAGAGGTCAGCGGTCAGCGTGTCGGTGAGGAGCACGGTCGTGTACGCCACCAGCCCGGGATGGACGAGGAGCAGCACCAGCGCGGCGGGATGCAACCGGATGCCGCACGCTTCCTCGAGCACCGACCGCGCCGTCACGAAGAACACCAGCGTCGCCGCGAGATGGAACGTGAACATGATCGCCGCGGCCACGGTGAGAAACGTGTTCAGGGACGTATTGGGATCGACCGGCACGCCGACCGACTCGAGTCCGGTGCGGATGGCGTACAGGATCAATGGGAAGCCGAGGCTGCGATGCTTCACCTGATGGAACGCGTCGACAATCCCGTCCCATTGCATCATGAGGCTGAAGTAGTCGTACGCGTCCCCCTGGTAGCGGTCGCCCGCCGGGAGCGAGAGACAGAGGACGAACCACCACCCGGCGATCAACCCGCCGAGCGCGAGCGCTGCGAAGAGGCCGAGCGAGGAGCGCGCCCGCGACGACGGCGCTGCCGCAGAACCGCCGCGCGACCCAACCAACCGCTTCACGGAGCAGGCGAGAGCAGGAGAGCTAGGCCGGCGGGGTGACCTTCACGATCACGGTCTTGCCACTGCGCACCCGCTCGGGATCCGGACGGAACAGACCGACCCAGGCGATCCAGTACTTCTCGCTGTAGACCGGCGCCATGCGCTCGGCGAGCGCGGGATCGCTCGACAGCTCGGCGCGACCCTCGAAGTGCGGGCCATCGGCGCTGCCGACCCAGACCAGCAGCGGGCTCCCGCGTCGGATGCGCTTCACCTTGTAGCTGTCGGGACCGGTGGCGAAGTAGAGGGCGTCGCCGTCGAACATGAACCACACCGGCACGACCTTGCTGCGGGTACCGTCGGCGCGTTTGGTGGCGACGTAGATCTGCTTGGAGGTCCGCAGCGCATTCGTGACGTCGGGGGCGAAACCGGCACTGGCAACCGTCACGGCGAGCAGCGCGGCGACTCCACACAACAGCGCGAGCGTCGACATCCTGACCACCCTCCTCCCTCGCTGATCGTTGGCCGTCACGTCGCGCGAGCGGCAACCGGTGTCAGCAATTCGCGCCGCGAGAAGGCGAGAAAGCGTCTGAGACCGAGGGCCCGCGAGCCGCCCTCCACACGCATTGACCAGAGAAAGCCGGGCAGATCGCGCAGCCGGAACACGATGACGCCGGCCGCCACCACCGTGGGGGTCCCGGCCGCCGTGCACGCGTACAGTCGCGAGTACGCCGTCACTTGCTCCTTGATGGTCGCACGCCGCGGGCGAATGGACTTGATCGCCTCCAGTCGATAGAGCGCTCCGTCGCTGCCGGTGAAGCCGACGCGATAGCGCATCTGCTTGGTGCCGGTCTCGGGATCCGCTGCATAGAGCTCGAGGCTTCCGTCGCTGACCGGCGTGGCGTCAGCGAGACCGGGAAACGACACCGTGCCGCCGAGACGTGCGGGGTGATCTGGTGTCGCGATGCACGCGGCGAGATCGTCGATCGTGACCACGAAGTCGCCGACGAAATGCGTGGCCTCGACCCGTCCGCGTTCGGCGCCGACGAGCGGGTTCTCGGTTCCGCGCGCCATCGGGCCAGCCATGCGCTCACGAAACGAGAAGCGAAGTGGCGACTCCCTGCTCACGGTGCCCGAGTAGCACCGCGGCGCGCAGGCGGTCAATCGTGCGGCGCTTGACCATGGACCGTCGCCCTGCCCATAAAAGTCGCGATGGGCGGCGATGGGGGCGGCTTCTTCGAACGCTACGTGGATTGGGTCTGCCGTCATGCGCGCGCAGTCGTCGTCGCGCTGCTGGTGGTCACCGTCTTCTGGGCGTCCCAACTGCCCCGGCTGCGCGTCGAGATCGATCCCGACGCCAACCTGCCCCAGGACCATCCGTACATCCAGGCGCTCCACACGCTCGAGAACAGCTTTGGTGAAAAGAATCTGATCGTCATCGGTTTGTTTCCCAACGACGGCAACGTCTTCACGCCGCAGTTCCTCGCCAAGCTCGCGCGCATCACACTTCGGATCGGCGAGCTGCCTGGTCTCATTCACTCGACCTACCTGGGCCTCGCCTCACCGCTCGCGAAGGCGATCGAGGGTGAAGGCGACACCTTGTCGGTACGGCGGATCCTGCAGGGCGCTCCGACGTCGGACGCAGAGGTTGCCGAGGTGCGGCGGCGTGCCTTCCTGAATCCCATCTACGTCGGCTCGATCGTCTCTGCCGACGCCTCAGCGACAGCCATCGTCGCCAACTTCCGCCTCACCTCGGAGCTACCCGGCTATCCACAGGTTGCACAACGCATCGAGGCCATCCTGGCCGAAGAGAACGATGGCACGTTCATGGTCCACCTCGGGGGACCGGTGGCGATACTCGCGGCGCTCGCCGACGTCGTGGCGCGAACGGTCTTGCTCTTTCCGATCGCCGTCCTGGTCGTCGGCCTCATTCACTACGAAGCGTTCCGCACCCTGCAAGGGACGTTCTTGCCGCTCCTGACTGCGATCTTGGCAGTGGTCTGGAGTCTGGGACTGATGGGGTTCCTACGTATTCCGCTCGACCCATTCAACACGACGACACCCGTCCTCGTCCTGGCGGTGGCTGCCGGCCATGCGGTTCAGATTCTGAAACGGTACTACGAGGAATACGATCGCCACCGAGACAACGCGACGGCCGTCCGCATCGCGCTGACCCGCGTCGGTGGCGTCATGATCACGGCCGGCTCGGTCGCCGCGCTCTCGTTCTTTTCACTCAGCGTCTTCGCCACGGCAACGATCCGCAACTTCGGCCTGCTCACCGGCTTCGGCATCGTCGCGGCACTGGTCATCGAGCTGACGCTCATCCCGGCCATGCGCGTGCGCCTGCGCGCGCCGCGATCGAGCGAGGTCGCCTCCGAGGCGCGTTCGGGACGGTTCCTCGAACGTGTTCTCGGCCGGATCGCACGCATCGTATCGACCAATCCGAGCGCCGTCGTCATCGTCACGTTCATCCTAGCGGCGCTGGCGATGCTGGCGGCAACTCGGCTTCGGGTGGACACCAGCTTCAAGCGTCAGTTCGGCGTCAGCCATCCGATGCGGATCGCCGACGACACTTTGAACGCACGATTCGGTGGTACCAACACGCTCATCTTCCTGATCGAGTCGCCGAGCGAGGGGGGCCTTCACGATCCCGGTCTCCTCACCGCCATCGACAAACTGCAACGCTTTCTGGAGTCAGATCCCGCTGTTGGCAAGACCTCGTCGATCGTCGATTTCCTCCGCGAGATGCACCGCGCGCTGCACGGCGGCAATCCCGCCTACGCGGTCATCCCGCCGTCAGCCGATCTCGTGAGTCAGTATCTGTTTCTGTACTCGATGTCGGGCGGGCCCGAAGATCTGAACAGCCAGATCGACCCCGATCACCGTCGCGCGGCCGTTCGTACCTTCCTTCGCCAGGATTCGACCCACTACGGCGAAGGCCTGATTGCGCGCGCGCGCGCACACATCGCCCAGAACTTCCCGCCGGGCGTCGTCGTACGCTACTCCGGGACCATAGCGTCTAATGCTGCGCTCACCGAGGTCATGGTCCGTGGCAAGGTCCTCAACATGCTTCAGATCACCGCCATCATCATCGTCGTCGCCGGCCTCGTCATGCGCTCGATCATCGCCGGTGTCCTGATTGCCGCCCCCCTCGCGATGGCTGTGATCGCAAACTTTGCCATCATGGGGCTTTTCGGCATTCCGCTCGACATCGGCACCTCACCGACCGCCGCGATGTCAGTCGGTATCGGCGCCGACTACGCCATCTACTTCGTCTCCCGATTTCGAGAGGAGATCGCCGCGAGTGGTACGCGCGCCCTGGCGCTCGCCAGCACGTTGCGCACCTCCGGCAAGGCAATCGTGTATGTGTCGTCTGCGGTTGCAGGCGGGTACCTCGTACTGTGCATCTCTGGTTTCGTCTACCAGATCGAGCTGGCCGTCATGGTTGCGTTCGCGATGCTGGTCTCGAGCCTTGCGGCGATCACCCTGCTCCCCGCCCTGTTGCTGCTCGTCGAACCGAAGTTCCTGAGCGCGCGCGCCCGGCCGGGCGATGGCTCGCTGCGCAAGACGGCTTGACGATCATAGTGGGCGGCCGGCGACGTGTGCGGGGGTGCCGCCAATGGGCGGCCGACGACGGGCGCTCGATCTACGCCGCGGAGCGCGGAGCGCCGTTGTGCGTCGCCTGCGCACTGGCGGCACGCTCGCTCGAGCGGGCGGCGGTCTCCGCCAGCGGTACGCCGGCGACGAACACGGCCCCGGGCGCCGCTCCATCGGCCAGCGACAGCGTGACGTTCTGGAGGTCGGCGATGCGTGCGGCCACGAAGAGTCCCATACCGAGCCCGTCCACCGCCGTCGTGAAGAACGGCTCGAAGATCTTCTCGCGATGCTCGGCGGGGACTCCAGGGCCCTGGTCACGGACGGTGACGACGACCCGCCCCGTCTCCTGGTCGACGCGCGCCTGCACCGCGATCACCCCGCCCTCCGGGGAGAACCGCACGGCGTTCTGCAGCAGCGTCAGGAAGAGACACGTCGCCGCCTCCCCATGGACGCGTACCGGCGGCAGGACGGCGGGCAGATCCAGACGCCACTCGATCCCCTTCGCTTGCAGATCGGCCGCCACGCCTTCCTCGGCGCGCGCCAGGATCTCCTCCAGGTGCTGGATCTCCTGCCCTTCGACCGGCACGGTCGTCGCCCGCATGATGTCCTTCACGAGATCCCGAATGCGCTCACTCTCCTTCAGCGCCAGCTCGAGGTACTTGGTGCGGAACTCCTGGTCTTCGTAGCGCGTCGGCAGCAGCTGCAGAAAGGTTCGAATCGTCGCCAGCGGGTTGTTGATGTGGTGCGCGAGCCCCGACGCGAGATACCCGAGCGTCGCGGCGCGCTCCGCTCGATGCAGTCGTTCCTCGAGCACACGCCGCTCCGCCGCCAACTGCCGGCGCTGCAGGATCTCCTGCACGAGGTACGGCAACACTTGCAGATAGCCCTCCTCCTTCACCACGTAGTCGTCGGCGCCCAGCTTCATCGCCTCGACGGCGATCTTCGCGGACGAGGCGGTGGTGACGACGAGTGTCGGCGCGTCGACACCCGCGGCGCGCACCTCGCGCAGCAGCTCGATGCCGTCGCCGTCGGGCAAACGAAAGTCGAGCATGAGGAGATCGTACCGCCGCTCCGCCAAAAGACGGCGCGCGTCGGCGAGCGTCGGCGCGACGTCGAGCGTCCAGCCCGGCAACGCCGCCTCGAGCTCGTCGAAGATGAGCTCGGCGTGCGATTGATTGTCCTCCACCAGAAGCGCGGCGCTGCTCATGAGTCGTTCTCCTCCCCGCGAGGAAAGCTGAGATGGAACGTCGACCCCTCACCGGGAACGGATTCCACCCAGATCATTCCACCGTAGCGTTGCACGATGCGCTTCACGACCGAGAGTCCGATGCCGTACCCTTCCTGGACGACGCCCGCGACCATCTGGTCCGGCGCGCGGTGATAGAGCTGAAAGATGCGGCTCATCTGACTCGCGTCGATCCCGACGCCGTTGTCGCGTACGATGTACTCGACGCTGCCATTGTTGACGCAGCCCTCGACCTCGATACGGGGGTTGGGCTTGTCGCCCACGTACTTGCAGGCGTTGCTGACCAGATTCTCGAAGACGTGACCGATCTTCTGCTGCTCGGCGTGCACCGGCGGCAGATCGCCGATCGCAACCTCGATGGCCTTGCTCTCGATCGTCGTTTGGGCGCGCGCCACGGCGTCACGGACCACCCTCGCGACGTCGACCAGCTCGCGGTGGTCCGCGATCTCCGTCTGGCTCTGGACCTCGAGCAGGTTGCGCAACATCGTGGTCATGACCCGGCAGTCCCGCACCAGTCGATCGGCATAGCGTTGGCCGCGCGCTGAAAACTGCGACCCGTCACCCTCGACGAGCTTGCGTGCCGTCTCCATGGTGGCGACGGCGACGTTCTGCAGATCGTGGGTCATGATGCGCACCATCTCCTCCAGCCAGTTGGTCCGATCCCGCAACTCGAGCGTGCTGGCCTCGAGCTCGCGCGTGCGCTCGCGGACGCGTATCTCGAGCAAGCGGTTCTGATCCTCGACCAACGCCTTGGTGCTCGCGAGCTCTTCGTTCGCACGACGCAACATCTCGGACATCGTGCTTGCCAGATACGCCATCAAATAGAAGAAGAGTGCCGAGCTGATGACGATGAAGATGCGAGTCGAAAGACCATAGTGGTGTGCCCAGATCCCAGCGTGCGGCGGCACCCACCCTCCCGTCTCCGCAATGCCGAGCAGCGCGTACATCAGCGTCGCGCCCGTGGCGAGAAAGTACGCGGTGCGCGGCGATACGACGATCGCCGCAGTGAGAATCATGAACATGTACCCGAACTGCACCATGGGCACGTCGATGCCACCGAGCAGATTGACGATCCATGTGATGATGATGAGATCGAACGCCCAATGCACGTAGAACTGCCCGAGCGGGAAATGCCATGCCCGGCCAGCGATCCAGAATGGCACGTTGATGAACACCAGCAGGAGGAGCAGCGCCACGACCGGCGCAACCTGGTGCCAGCTCAGGCCGATACCGAGCTTGTCGCTCAGCGAAAAGATGAGCGCGAAAAGCAGCGCCGGAACCGCCCTGAAGAGCAGTCCCTCGATGAATCGCCGTCGGCGACTCAGGGCTTCTGTAGAATCGTCGAGTGCCATCTCCCCTACAGCGCGCACCACGACCAAGTGCTGCGCCCCCGCGTGTAAGGCTATACCGGCCTTTGCCGGGTTCTCAAGGCGGAATCTGCATCAATCGCGCGGCGGCAAGCCGGCTTACGGCTGGTTCGCCGCGCGTAACACCAGCACGGCGTTCCGCGACCCGAACCCGAAGGTGTTCGAGACCAGTGTCCGGACCGGCATACGACGCGCCGAGTTGGGCACGTAGTCGAGATCGCATGCGGGATCGGCAACGTCGAGGTTGATGGTCGGCGGAACAGTCTGGTGCAGCAGCGTTTCCACGCCAGCGATCAACTCGAGGGCGCCACACGCACCCATGAGATGACCCGTCATCGACTTGATCGAGGTCACCGGAATGCGCCCGGCGCGCTCGCCGAATACCTCTTTCACGACTGCCGTTTCGAGCGGGTCGTTGGGTCGCGTACCGGTGCCATGTGCGCTCACGTAGTCGACGTCCGACACCGCGGCGCCGGCGTCCGCGAGCGCGAGCCGGATCGCGCGCGCCGCCTCCTCGCCGCTCGGAAGCTGCAACAGGTGGTGGTAGCCGTCGCAGGTGGCCGCGAACCCCGCGAGCTCGGCGAGGATCGTCGCGCCGCGCTTCCTCGCCGACTTTTCCGACTCCAGCATGCACACGGCCGCACCTTCGGAGAGGACGAAGCCATCGCGATCCGCCGAGAATGGGCGACTGGCAGCCGCCGGAGGACCGCTCCACCGCGACATCACATTCAAGCGATCGAACGACGCGAACAGCAGCGGGAACAGTGGCGCCTCGCTCGCACCCGCGAGCGCCGCGTCGACCGTCCCAGCCCGGATCTGCGCCAGCGCAAGACCGATGGCATCGGCACCCGAGGTGCACGCCGTCGAGACCGTCATCACCGGACCCCTGATGCCGAGGAGGATCGCGATCTCTGCCGCGATCGATCCGGGATAATTTTGTGCTGGGTCATGGATGGACACGCGCGATGCCTTTGTCCGTGAAGATGGCGTGATGCTCCAGCGCGAGCGCGAGCGGCCCTATCGACGTTCCGAGATAGATCCCCGTCCGGGTCAGGTCCGCTCGGCGCGCTTCCCATCGAGCATCGGACACGGCCATGCTGGCAGCCGCCACGGCCAACTGCGCGCAGCGAGACGTGGCGTGAGCCTCGCGTTGCGGCAGATAGGCGAGCGGATCGAAGTCGCGCACTTGGCCGGCGACGCGTGTCCGGAACGGACTGGCATCGAAGGCGTCGAGCGACCCGACTCCGGAACGTCCTGCAACGAGATTCGACCACAGGCCTTCGCGTGTCCCCAGCGAAGTCACGCACCCGAGGCCTGTGATCACGACGCGCTCGTTCACGCGCCCCTCGTACTCCCTGCGACCCCCCGACGTGCGACCCGTTCGGCCGTCTGGCTGAGCTCGTTGAGCGTTCTGCGCAGACGATCCGCGCTGTCCCGGCGTGACACCGGGCGCGGGACGGACTGGCGTTCACCGATTGCGACCACGACCCGGCATCCGGGTAGTGGCGTACTCTGACCCGCGAACGGTGCGTGAACGTCATCGTCCTCGACGCATGAGCGGCGACCGGAACGACGACCGCGTCCAGTGTCATCGCGAGCGACGGAAGGGCAGTGCTCACCGTCCGATACGGGCCACCGCCGTCGACAGCAAGCGCACACGACTCGCGGCGCGTCATCATCTCGAGCAGCTGTCGCAGTCGCGCCGGTGGCCCGGAGGCTGCAGGATTCGGCACCGACCACCAACGCGATCGAGGAAGTGGCCCGTCAGGCGACCGGGTATGGTTGCGTCGATCAGGACGGTCACCATGGCGAGCAATTCCTGCGCGATGCGACCTGCGAAGAGCAGCGTCGCGAGGGCGAGCGTGTCCGATATCCAATAGACGACCACCAGCGGACGGCCACCGCGACTGGCAGGATCGATGGTTCGGATCACATCCTGAGGCTCGAGGAGGCGACCGTGACGGTCGACCGACGTCGTCGCGTGCGCCTTCCCCACCCAGCGCACGTAGAGCACCCGAGGTCGGCGAGAGCGGCGAGACCGAAGTCAGCGCCACGCGGACGGGCAATAGCCACCCCTGGCTCCGCAGTCGCAAGCTCCCCGTCATCGATCCGCACGCGCGGCTGGCCCACGAGCACTATCCGGCCTTGCGGAGATGCACATCCACCAGGCGCTCGACGTCCGCGACCGTCTTGATCCTGGCCACCTTCTCCACATCGATGTCGTCGATGCCGAACTCCTCTTGAATCGCAAAGATGATGTTGAGCGCCGACACAGAATCCATGCCGAGCTCCGCGAGTGCGACATCGGGTCGTACGCGTTGGGCATCGACCTGGAGCTCGACGCCAATGATCTTTCTGCACTTTCTCGCTCGGTCCCATCATGGACCTCCTTCAGGTGCGACTCTTTCACGACCAGCGCGGCGTTGCGCGACCCAAAGCCGAACGACGTCGAGAGCGCCGCTCGCAGCGGGGCGCGCCGGCTGCCCTCGGTCACGTAGTCGAGGTCACATGCGGGATCGGGGACGGCGAGATTGATGGTGGGCGGCACTACACCACGCTTCACCGCAAGAGCCGTGATGATCAGCTCTACGGCCCCAGCAGCACCAATCAAGTGCCCCAGCATGGACTTCGAGGCGCTGATCGGTATGTGGTACGCCCGCTCGCCGAATACCTTCTTCATGATGACGGTCTCGGCCGCGTCGTTCTTCGGCGTGCTCGTTACCATGAGCGTTCACATAGTCGACGTCCGCGGGGGCGAGTCGCGCCGATTCGAGCGCCAGCGTCACGGCACGTGCGCCTTGCTCACCGTCCTCCGAGGGCTGCAGGTGGTGAAATGCGTCGGAGGTCGCTCCGAAGCCCGCGAGCTCGGCGTAGATGCGCGCACCGCGCGCCCGTGCAACCTCCTCGGCCTCGAGCAGTACCATCCCGGCCCCTTCGGAAAGCACGAAGCCGGCACGATCGGCCGAGAACGGGCGTGAAGCGCGCTCGGGTGGATCGTTCAAGCGCGACAGCACTTGCAGACGATCGAACGCGCTGAAGAACATCGGAAAGATCGGCGCGTCACTGCCGCCGACGAGCGCGGCGTCGAGCGCTCCGGTTGCGATCTGCGAGAGCGCGAGACCCGCGGCGTCCGCACCCGCCGTGCACGCCGTCGAGATGCGTGTAGGTCGGGCCGCGAAGTCCGAGCGCGATCGAGATCTCCGACGGCAGGCTTCCCGGATATTGGATCGGAAACATCGGGTGCACCCGTTCCAGTCCCTTCTCGAAGAAGACGCCGGCGTCGGCCACGATGCGCCCCGTGGCCGCGACCGAGCTGCCGACGAAGACCCCGACACGATCGCTGTCGACTCTCCGGACGGGCGTCCCGGCGTCCTCCCATGCCATACGCGCAGCCGCGACCCCGAAATGCACGTAACGGGAGAACGCTTGAATCTCCCTCCGGGCGAGAAAGTCAGCCGCTTGAAAATCGAGGATCTCGCCGGCGACCTGACTCCCGCAACCGGTGGCGTCGAACGAGCTGATCGGCTTGATGCCCGATCGACCAGCGACGATCGAAGACCACAGCTGCTCGGCACCGATTCCGCAGGGGGTGACACAGCCTGCACCCGTGATCATCACGCGACGCACGCCGCACGAGCTCTTTCCCCGGGGGGTGGCCCGTCATAGACCGGATCGTCTCTGAAGGGCAAGCCGGCGCGACGTCGCGGAAAATGACGCGCAGCGGCTCAGCGGCTGGCGAGCTTCAACTGCTGGAGCCATCCCGAGAGGAAGATCATGCTCCAGAGAAACTGGTAGACGCCGGTGCTCAGCGGCACCGATTTCCGCGTACGGTCGACGATCGCCGTGAGCACCGCCCGATCACAAAAGGCGAGCAACGGATTCGAGCCGCGCCGTCACCACCTCGGCGACGAACTCCTGCATGGCGGGGGTCGCAAAGATCGCCGTGAGCGGCGGGCGAAATCCGCGCTTCGGCCGAAAGACCATCTCGTGCGGCACGCTGCGCACGAGCATGTCTTTCAAGAGACGCTTGGCGACGCCCCCGGCACACTTCTGCTCCCAGCCGATCGCGAAGCCGGCCCGCAAGAGCGTTGGCTCGAGGAAGGGAAAGACCGTCTCCATCCCGCGGCTGCGCAGCGGCTCGAATGCCTTCACCGCGTACATGCCGCAGCAGACGTGGACCATGTCGAGGAAGCTGAAGCGATCGCGGGGCTCGAGACCCCGACTGATCACGTGGATCCCGGAGCGGAAGGCCTCGTCGAACGCCTCGGGCATGCCCGGCGGCATGGTGTAGGCGATGCCGTCGAGCGCATTGTGCGCGGCCACCGCCGCTTCGGCGAGCGGCATCTGCACGCTGCGGCGGGCGATGTTACTCACCTGCCCTGCCAGGCCGTCCGAGCGCCACAACCCCAACGCCGCGTAGCCCGCACCGGTGGCGCGCCGGATCCACCTCGGGACACGATAGACCCATGCCCATTGCGGTTGCTTGAGACCCAGGCCGAACGTTCCGTCCGCGCCGGTTCCTTCGAGAGCGGTTCCCGCGCCCTGCACCAGCGGCAGCGAAGCGTGCACCAGCAGGTTGGTGGGGATCGTCGAGATGTCGGAGAACGGAAACGCGTAGTCGCGCGCGAGACGCGCCATCAACCCTGGGAGGTCCCCGGGACTGTAGGTGACCTGCTCGCAGCGCAAGCCGAGGTGCGCCGCCATGCGCAACGCGAGGTCGGCTTCGCCATCGTGCGGTCCGAACGAGTAGTTGAACAGGGTCACGTCGGTGCGGCCGAGCGCCGCCAGGCGCGCCGCCATCAACCCCGAATCCACGCCGCCGCTGAAATAGACCACGGTCGACGGCGGGAGCGCGCCGAGCGTGCGATCGAGAGAGCGCCACAGCTCGCCGACCGCATCCGCCTCACGCAGTGGACGCGACTGCTCGGCGAGGTCGTAACAACATCGCAGGACCGGCGCGGGCGAGCGCATCGAGAAACTGGCGAGATGGCCGTTCGGCACCCGGCCGACGTCGCGCGATGGAGTATAAGGCGCCGGAATCGCGCCGTACTGGAGCAGCGCATACACGCCGCGCTCGTCGAGACTGCTCGGCGCCCAGCGCATGAGCAGGCGAAGGTCATTGGCGAGCGCGAGCGCGCCGCCATGATGGCGGTGGTAGAACTGGTCGGGCGTCGTCGGCGGAAGGACGACGCGAATCTCCCCGGAGCGCAGATCGACGCCGAGCGCGATCCGGTTGTCGTCGATTGCGGTCAGCCCGTCCCAGTCGGCCACCCGTGGCGGAGCCGCCGACACGGTCATCGTCAGATGCTCGGCGTCGGCGCGCACCGCCGTCGCCTGCGGCGCCGGGCCGGCGGTCAGATGGCAGAACGCGAACACGTGACCGTCGGCGACGCGACGCCGTCCGTGATGCGACGCGAGTCCGAGCCAGAGGGCGTGGCGCTCGACGGCGTCGAGCCAGGTCGGAAGCTGCGCCTCGGGACCGAGATACGCGCTAAAGACCATGGGCGTGGTTGCGACCGAGCGCCGCTCGCGAGCCGGGTGAGCAGCGGCGCGGTCGCGGCTCGCCGGCGGTCAGCACGAGCGCGTCATTCACGCAGCCGCCCAGCCGCCGTCGCGAGCGCCACGCGGACGCGCCGCCAGCGCTCCATCCCCACCAATTGCTTGCCGATCTCCTTGACGACGTGCGTCGAGCGCAAGGTCGCCAACGTCAGCGCGTGCCCGAGCGCCACCTTGCGGACGAAATCCGCCGAGGTCCGTTGCTTCACCGCGATCCGCGGCAGCGCGAAGGGATCGCTGTGCGCGGACACCAAACCCGGCTGGCTGGTGCAGAAACCGCGATAGCCGAGCTCCGCGATCAACGCTCCCAATCCAGGGAAGCCGCTGCCGTACGGGAGCGCGGCGAACTCGACCGTCTGGCCGAGACCATCCTCGAGCATGCGCTTCGACTCGCCGAACTCGCGACGAATGTCGGCCGCGGTGGCGTGATGCAGGAACGTATGCGTCAGGGAGTGGCTGCCGATCTCCATGCCCGCGGCGGCCATCTCGCGCAGCTCCTTCCACCCGAGCGCATCGGAAGCGCCGACCCGATTGGCGATGATGAAGAAGCATCCCGACCACCCGCGCTCCGCGAGCATCGGGAAGGCGACCCGATGGTTGCTGATGTGGCCGTCGTCGAAGGTGAGAACGAACCTCCCCGGCGTCGGGTCGGCGATCACGTCGCCGAGCCGAGCGGCGCGCAGGGTCGGGGCGTCGAGGGCGCCGAGGTGCGCGGTGAACTGCCGCTGGCTCAGGACGTAGACCTTGGAAGGCGGCGCCGGCTGCTCCGGGTCGTCGACGAAGTCATGGTAGGAGAAGATCGGAGCTCCACTCACGGGCATGGTAGCGGCTCGCCGCACACGATAGCCGAGCGGCAGTCGGCGCGGCAACTCGTGATACGCGCCGGCGGCAACGCGTCACGCGCGCTGCCGAGCGATCGACGCGCGCGCCCCCGGCTCAGGTGCTCGCCGAGCCGGTCGCGGCCGCGCGCCCGCTTTTCGCCTGCTCGGCGAGTGGCAGCGCGACGCGAAAGGCGGCGCCGGTGGGCTGGCAGTTCTCGACCGTGAGCTCGATGTTTTGCAGGTCGGCGATGCGCGAGGCGACGAACAGCCCCATGCCGAGCCCGTCGACGGCGGTGGTGAAGAACGGCTCGAAGATCTTCTCGCGGTGCTCGACCGGAATGCCCGGTCCGTGATCACGAACCACCGTGACCAGACGCCCCGCTTCCGCGTCGACGCGCGCGCGCACCTCGATCTCGCCGCCCTCGGGTGAGAAGCGCACCGCGTTCTGGAGCAGCGTGAGGAAGAGACAGGTCGCCGCCTCGCCATGCACGCGCACCAGCGGCACCCCACCGGGCAGCTCCTTGCGGCAGGTGAGGCCCTTCGCGCGCAGGTCGCTCGCGATACCCTCTTCGGCACGCGCCAGGATGTCCTCGAGCCGCTGCACCTCGTGTCCTTCGGCGGGCACGGTCGCGGCACGCATGATGTCCTTGACCAGGTCGCGAATGCGCTCGCTCTCCGTGAGCGCCATGTCGAGATACTTGGTGCCGAACTCCGGATCGTCGCGGTGGGTCGGCAACAACTGGAGAAAGGTCCGGATCGTGGCGAGGGGGTTGTTGATGTGGTGGGCGAGGCCCGAGGCGAGATAGCCGAGCGTCGCGGCGCGTTCGGCGCGTTGCAGCCGTTCCTCGAGCACCTTGCGCTCGGCCTTCAGTCGGTAGCGATCGAGCACCTCGCGCACCAGGAAAGGCAGCACCGACAGATAGCCCTCTTCCTTCACGATGTAGTCGTCGGCGTCGAGCTTCATCGCCTCGACCGCGAGCTTGGCCGAGGCCGCGGTGGTCACGAACAGGGTCGGCGTGTCGAGCCCGCCGGATCGAATCTCACGCAGCAGCTGGATCCCGTCCCCGTCCGGAAGCCGGTAGTCGAGAACGAAGAGATCGTAGTGGCGGGCGCCGATCTGCCGGCGCGCCTCCGCGATCGTCGCCACGACGTCGAGCGCCCAACCGGCGAGCACGGGCTCGAGCTCGTCACGAATGAGCTCGACGTGCGAGCTATTGTCCTCGACGAGCAGAGCAGCGTTGCTCATGATGCGACCTCTCCGATGCGACCGCGACGTGGACCCGATACACTCGAGCGCTTCATCATACGCGACCGCCCCCCACCCCGCGATGCCGAATTCCACGGCATGCGCTCTGACGTGACTACCCTCACTCGGCGATTGCCGGCAAGAGATGACCTGGTCGCCCGCCGTCGCGACCGCCGAGGCCCCTCACACCACCGCCACCGGATCGCCGACGCGCACCCTGCCGCGCAGCTCGACGTTCGCATACACGCCGGCGTTGCCCCCGAACCCTTGCGCCAGCGTTCGCAGGATCTTCGGATCGCGCGGCAGGTCGGTCTGCGGCAGCGTCGTCATCACGCATCGGATCGTCGTCATCAGCACGGCCGCACGCACCTGGCCGCCGAGCGCGATCGTCCGCCCGGTCCAGTCCTCCTCGAGCGGACCCGGCGGCGCACCGGTCTCGATGAGGACATTCGGCCGGAAGCGACGGACGTCGAACTGCCCGGTGGGATACGCCGCCCGGAGCGCCGCGAGTGTCGCGTCGGTGATGACGTGGAGCGATGCGGCATCGAAGAAGCTTCCCGGCGGACATGGGAAGTCCCCGGCGTCGACGGCGAGCTGATCGACGCCCGCTTCGATGTCCTCGACGGTCTGGATCGCGATCTCGTACTGGCTCATCGCATCCGGCGCGGCCTGGATCAGCTCGACGTCGTGTCCGAGCCACGCCGACACCGCCCCCGCCGCGCCTTCGCTGCCCACCCTGCTCCCATCGGGAAGCGTGATCTCGACCGGCCCGGCCGGGCCATCGGGGTAGCGCGCGCTCAGCTCGAAAAGACGCGCCCAACGCTTGGCGCTCATCACCCGGCCGGTGGCGCGATCGCGGAACGCATAGGCACGATCGCCGGCGAATCCCGTCGCGGTCACGTCGGCGTCCTGAATCTGCTCGCCGCGAAGCGACTTTACCGGATAGCGCCAGAGCGCCTCGACGCGCCCGACCGTGCGTGCCACGCGAGCGGTCTAGCGTGCGCTACGCGTCGGAGCAAGCGCGACACGCGCCGGCTTCACGCCCAGGCTCGGTCGTCGATCGCGGGCGCACGCGCCGGACGTCCCGGGCGTTCGCGTCAGCCGGCGCGTCCGATCTTGCGGAGCTGTCCCGGAGTCAGGAAGAACTCGAGCAGACCCGCGGCACGCGGCGGCAGCGACTCCACGGCGATGCCGGCGAGGCCCGCCTTCTTGAACGGGAGCGGCACCAGTCCCGGCGTTCCGACCAACAGCGTCGAGGCGAGCTCCCCGAGATCGGGCTGGTGACCCACGAGCACGACTCCCTGCGCGCCACCGCACGCACCGAGCGCTTTGAACAGCTCGGTTGCACCGCCGCCGGGAGCCAGCGCCGCCGTCACCACGACACGATCCTCGATGTCGTAGCCGGCCGCGACGATCTCGGCCGTCTCGCGCGCGCGGCGCAGCGGACTCGTGAGAATCGCTTCGACCGGAAGCGCGAGGGCGCGCATGCCGGCGACCACCTCACGCAGCTTGCTCTTGCCCTCACCGGTCAGCCGGCGGTCCTCGTCCTCCCCGGTGCGGCTCACATCCTCCGCGATCGCGTGGCGCAAGAGGAGCAACAGATGCGGTCCGCTCGCCATACGCGCGCATGTGACAGATCGCCGGTTGCACGGCAACACCGGCGCCGGCGACTCCCGGTGCCCGCCGATCGATGAACCCCGCCCCGCTTGCGTGAGCCCGGCGTCGCGGGCACCAAGAGCTTGTTGTGGAACGCTCGCCTGAGGAAGTTGCGTACCTTCGAGCCGTCGCCGGCGCCAGCACGCTCGCGGCCGAGCTCCTGGCCGAGATGGAACGCGTCGCCGAGCAGCTCGCGCCGGAGCGCTCGGCCGCGCTCGCCGACGCGATCGAGTCCCGCTTCGCCTCGGCGCTCGCCGAGACCCGCGGCGCGCTTGCCGCCGCCCCGGCGCCCGAGGAGTTTCGCCCCTTCGATGAGATCTTCGCGCCCGCCTTCGATCACGCCGCCCAGTGCGCCGCCTACTTCGGCGGCTTTCCGAGTGCGCCGGGACCCGAGCGCATCCCGCGCATCCTCGCCGCGCTCCATCACCACGCGCAGGCACAGGAGCGCTTCTACGTCGTCCGCCGACTCCTTCCCCCCTTCCACACCTACTGGGATCTGCCCGATTCCGGCTCCCTCGAGCGCCCCGACGGCGCGGCGGCGGCACACAAGCCGCTCGTCCGCGTGGCCGCGGGTGGCCCGCAAGGCGGTTTCGCGCTCTACGTCCCCGAGCGCTACGACCAGAGCCGCGCGTGGCCGCTCATCGTCGCGTTGCACGGCGGATCGGGCAATGGCCGCGACTTCCTGTGGACGTGGGTGCGCGACGCCCGCAGTCGTGGGTATCTGCTGGTGGCGCCAACGGCGATCGGCGGGACCTGGAGCGAGCTCGACGATCAGGGGCTGCTCGCGATCGTCGCCTGGATCCGCGGGCGCTACAACGTCGCGGCCGACCGCGTCCTTTTGACCGGCCTCTCCGACGGCGGGACCTTCACGCTCGTCTACGGGCTCGCGCATCCCGACGTGTTCCGCGCCCTGGCGCCGTGCTGCGGAGTCTTCCATCCCGTCAATCTCGCGAACGGCAACATCGAGCGCGCGCGCGGCGTCCCGATCTACCTCGTGCACGGCGTCCTCGACTTCCTCTTCCCGATCGACTACGCGCGCATGACCAACAGCATGCTGAGCGATGCCGGCGCCGACCTCACCTATCGCGAGCTGCCGGATCTGTCGCACACCTACCCGCGCAGCGAGAATCCGGCGATCCTCAAGTGGTTCGAGGCGAAGACTGGCGGGCCGGCGTCATAGACTCGCAACCGTAGCTCCACCGGCGTGATGGTCGCCGACCGCGCTCGAACGCGCGGGTTGCGAATGGCGCCGGGTCGAGCGATCGCCGTGGCGCTGTGCGCGGCGAGCGTCGCCGCCTGGGGACTGCGCCCCGCGCCCGAGCCGGGTTGGCTCGGCGTCACGCTCGACGAGGTCACCCGGGACGGCCGACCCGCGGCGCGCCTCGCCAGGGTTCTTCCCGAGAGCCCGGCGGTGCAGATCGGCCTCGTTGCCGGCGATCTCGTCCACGCCGCCTGCGGGCGGCGCGTCGGCGTGCCGCGTGACCTCGTGCGGACCGTGCGCGGCAGCGCACCCGGCACCCGCTGCACATTGACGATCGAACGCGCCGGCGCGCTGCGATCGTTGGACGTCACCCTCGCGGCCCGTCCGCCGGACCTCTACGAGCTTCTCGAAAGCGACCGCGACCCGTGGCAGGAGCCCGAGCGGGTGCTCGATCTGCTCGCGGTCGGGGCCGGAGCCGCGGTCGCCGACCTCGGGGCCGGCAGCGGCTACTTCGCGGAGCGCTTGGCGGCGCGCGTCGGTCCAACAGGACGCGTGGTCGCGATCGACATCGACGAGGAAGCGCTGGCGATGCTGCGCACGCGTTTTCCGCGCCCGCGCTTTCCGCAAGTCGATCTCCGACGCGCCACGCCGACCGATCCGCAACTCGAGCCGGGCTCGCTCGACGCCGTGCTGTTGGTCGACACCTATCACGAGCTCACCGAGCCGGCGGCGGTGCTGACCGCCATCCGCCGCGCCCTGCGTCCGGGTGGGCGCCTGGTCATCGTCGACCGCGGCGCCGCCGAGTACCGGCCGGCGGCGCACGCGATTCCGGAAGCGCGCGTCGTCGAGCAAGCCCACGCAGCGGGCTTCGCGCAGTCCGAGCGCCAGGACCTCCAACGCCAGTTCGCGCTCGTCTTCCGCTAGCCTGCCTCGCGGGGATGGGATTTTTTCCGAATTGGTGTAGGCTCCGCGCCCGCAAGGAGGGTCGTTCATGAAGCTCGAAGGCACTGTGGCAATCGTCACCGGCGGCGCGTCCGGTCTCGGCGAAGCGACCGTACGGACTCTGCTCGCCGGCGGCGCCCGTGCCGCGATTCTCGATCGCCCGCAGTCGCCCGGCGCGCAGCTCGCTCAGGAGCTCGGCGCGTCCAAAGCGATCTTCGCGCCCGCGGACGTCACCAGCGGCGACGAGGTCGCGGCGGCGATCGCACGCACCAAGGAAACGTTCGGCGCCGTGCACATCGCCGTCAACTGCGCGGGCGTCGGCGTGGCGATGAAGACCGTGAGCAAGCAGGGTCCGATGCCGCTCGAGATGTTCACCAAGGTCATCGAGATCAACTTGATCGGGACGTTCAACGTCATCCGTCTGGCCGCCGCCGAGATGGCGAAGAACGCGCCGAACCAGGATGGCGAGCGCGGCGTCGTCATCAATACCGCTTCGATCGCCGCCTTCGACGGCCAGATCGGGCAAGCCGCGTACTCCGCCTCGAAAGGCGGTGTGGTCGGCATGACGCTGCCGATCGCACGCGATCTGGCGTCGGTCGGCATCCGTGTGGTCACCATTGCGCCGGGCACGTTCGACACCCCGATGCTGGCGCTCCTTCCGAAGGATCAGCGGGACGCCCTCGGCGCCGCGATTCCATTCCCGTCGCGGCTCGGGCAACCGGCGGAGTTCGCGGCGTTGGCGCGCCACATCGTCGAGAACGCGATGTTGAACGGCGAGACGATCCGTCTCGACGGCGCGCTGCGCATGGGCCCGCGCTGAGGACCGACCAGGTTCCGCCGCAGACGGCCGCGAGCGTAGCGAGCGGCGCGCGCCAACCGGCGCGCGGAGGGGCGCGAATCCACTTCGCGCCCCGCTGAACTAGATCTTCAGCTGGTCCGCGAAGCGACCGCCGTACGTCGCCTGCCCTTCGGTGCGCTGCAGAACGATCTGGCAGAGCCGGATCCCGGCGCGGATGGCGAGTGGCCGCCCGGCCACGTTCGACATCTCGAGCACCTGACGGTTGTCGACACCGGGCGCGACGAAGCCGGAGGTGACGTGGATCATGAGCCCGAGGCGGGCGTAGCGGCTGCGCCCCTCGAGCCATCCGCCGATGTCGGGCGGCAGCCGGATGCGTTCGCGGGTGATGCCGTGGATGGTCTCGCCCGGCCGCAGCACGTAGCGACCGTCGAGGGGCCGCACGACCGTCACGGCGCGAAAGTCCGCCGCTTCGTCGATCTCGATCACGGGCGGACCGCCCTCCATGACCCGGATCTCGTCACCGAGATGCAGATCGATCGAGGCCGGACCGACTTGATCCGGTGTGAACGGATCGAGTGCGAGCCGTCCGTCGGCGATCTCGCGGAGGATCACGTCGCGGGTGAGGATCACGCGTCGAAGCCGGCGCAGAGCTCGCGCAAGCGCTCCTTGGCGCCGCCGACGATCGAAGCGCCGTCGCCGACGAGCAGAGTATCGAAGTCGAGGGCGAGCAGCGCGCGCACACTGGCGCGCAAGCGCGCCGGGTCGTCCATGACCTTGTCACGCAGGAGCGCGCAGCGCCCGGGTGGATTGCCGATCACCGCGTCACCGACCACCACGATCCCGCGCTCCGGCCAGTGGAGCGCCACCTCGCCCGGCGACTTGCCGGGGACCCCGACCACCGTGAACGGCCCGACGCGATCGCCGGCCGCGATCGCGCCGTCGATCTCGGCGCCCTGGCTTTTGGCGTAGGCGGCGTCCGCGGCATGGATCAGCACCCGCGCGCCGGTCCGTGCCCGCACCGCGCCCGCGGCGCGCACGTGGTTGCGGTTGGTGAGGACGATCGTCGCGACGCCCTCGCGCCCGAGGGCGTCCATCACCTCGTCGGGAGCGCTCACCGGGTCGACGCAGACGTTGCCGGCCGGTTGGCGTACGAGATGGCCATTGAAGTCGTAGCCGTGCGGCTCGGACAACCACGACCAGACGAGAATCCCGGGCACGACTTCACGCACGCTCCACCTCCGTTTCGGGGCCGGGGATTCTAGGAGTTGGCCCCGGGTGCGTAAAGCAAGGGCGCTGCCTAGGATTTGGGCAGTCCGGAACCGTGCTTTGGCCTGCCTGGAAGGGTCTTTTACCTAATAAACCTTGACACCGAGCGGCAATGGAAGTAATTCCGTTCGGCGATCCGGGGGTCACACCTTATGAAATTAGGCGATCAAGAGCTCGATCTCGACGACATCGACCGCCAGCATCCTCGAGCTGCTGCAGGACCACTGCCGCTGCCGCTGGCCAAGATCGGCGAGCAGGTCGGGCTTGTCGGCGCCGTCGGTGATCGAGCGCATCAAGAAGCTCGAGGACAGCGGCGTCGATCACCGGCTACCACGGCGCTGCTCGACGCGCGCAGGCTCGGGCTCGACATCACCGCGTTCATCGGCGTGTCGATCGCGCATCCGCAAGGCGATCGACGAGCTTCGAGCAGCAGATCGAGCGCGCTCGACGACGTGCTCGAGTGCCACCACGTCACCGGCGGCTACACGCTGCTGCTCAAGGTGAAGACGGCGAACACGTCGTCGCTCGAGGAGCTGATCAGCCGCATCCGCTCGATCGAGGGCGTGGCGCGCACCGAGACGATGGTGGTGCTGTCGACCCACACCGAGCGCATCGCAGCTCGCGCTCGACGGCCGCGCGACGGCGCGCCGGCGCCGAAGCGCGCGCGACGCAACGGCGACGCGCACCTGAAGGGCATCGTAGGGAGACGCGCACCATGCGACCGACACGACTGCCGCAAGCGGCAAGGCCTCTACGATCCCGCGCATCGAGCACGACGCCTGCGGCGTCGGCTTCGTCGCCAACATCAAGGGCGAGCGCTCGCACGACATCGTCGAGAAGGGCCTGGAGGTCCTCGCAGAACCTGACGCACCGCGGCGCCTGCGGCTGCGATCCGCTGACCGGCGACGGCGCCGGCATCCTGATGCAGATCCCGCGACGCGTTCCTCGCGCAAGGTCTGCGAGCCGCTCGGCATCGCGCTGCCCGCGCCGGGCGAGTACGGCGTCGGCATGGTCTTCCTGCCGCGCGACGTCGACGAGCGCAACGACTGCGAGCGCATCTTCGAGAAGGTCGATCCGCGAGGAGGGCCAGAAGCTGCTCGGCTGGCGCGCGTGCCGGTCGACGACGACGCACGTGCGGCGACGCTGGCGCGCACGCGTCATGCCGGAGATCCGCCAGATCTTCATCGGCGCGCGGCACGCGACGACGCCGACCAGGCGGCGCTCGAGCGCAAGCTCTACGTCATCCGCAAGCGCGTCGAGCGCGCTGGTGCGCGAGTCGGGCCTGCGCGACTCGGAGCGCTTCTACGTGCCGAGCCTCTCGTCGCGCACGATCGTCTACAAGGGCCTGCTGCTGCCCGAGCAGATCCCGGCGTTCTACCACGACCTCGCCGACCCGCGACTTCGCGAGCGCGCTGGCGCTCGTGCACCAGCGCTTCAGCACCAACACGTTCCCGTCCTGGGACCGCGCCCATCCCGTACCGCTTCATCGCCCACAACGGCGAGATCAACACGCTGCGCGGCAACGTCAACTGGATGCACGCGCGCGAGAGCGATGTTCGCGTCGCCGCTGTTCGGCGACGACATCGAGAAGCTCTTGCCGATCATCGACGCCGAACGGCAGCGACTCGGCGATGTTCGACAACGCGCTCGAGCTGCTGCGTGCACACCGGCCGCTCGCTGCCGCACGCGGTCATGATGATGATCCCCGAGGCGTGGCAGAAGCACGAGACGATGAGCGACGACGAAGCGCGCGTTCTACGAGTACCACGCCTGCCTGATGGAGCCGTGGGACGGCCCGGCCTCGATCGCCTTCACCGACGGCACGGTGATCGGCGCGGTGCTCGACCGCAACGGCCTGCGCCCGTCGCGCTACGTCGTCACCAAGGACGGCCTCGTCGTCATGGCGTCCGAGGTCGGCGTGCTCGACATCGCGCCCGAGAACGTCGCTGCACAAGGACCGCCTGCAGCCGGGCCGCATGTTCCTGGTCGACACCGAGCAGGGCCGCATCGTCGACGACGAGGAGATCAAGGAGGCGATGGCGGCGCGCCAGCCGTACCGCGCAGTGGCTCGACGAGAACCTGGTCGCGCCTCGAGCCGACCTGCCGCGCGCCGCGCGGACGTGCCGGCCGCGTCGACGCCGGACGACGCTGCTCGACGCGCCAGCAGGCCTTCGGCTACACGCATCGAAGACCTGCGCATCCTGATGGCGCCGATGGCGATCAACGGCCAGGAGGCGGTCGGCTCGATGGGCACCGACACGCCGCTCGCCGTGCTCTCCGACCAGCCGCAGCTGCTCTTCAACTACTTCAAGCAGCTCTTCGCGCAGGTCACGAACCCGCCGATCGACCCGATCCGCGAAGAGCTGGTGATGTCGCTCGAAGACGACCATCGGCGCCGAGCAGAACCTCTTCGACGAGACGCCCGAGCACTGCCGCCAGCTCGAGCTCGAAGACGCCGATCCTCGACCAACGACGAGCTCGCGCAGATCAAGGACGCTCGACCAGGCCGAGCTCGCGCGCCGTCACGCTGCCGACGCTCTTCCCGTGCCGGACGGGCGGCGACGGGCCTCGAGCAGGCGCTCGACGAGCTCTGCGCGGCGCGCGCCGGCGGCGATCGCCGAGCGGCGCCACGATCCTCGTCCTCTCCGACCGCGGCGTCGACGAGCGAGCACGCGCCGATCCCGAGCCTGCTCGCGACCGCGGCCGTGCACCATCACCTGATCCGCGAGGGCACGCGCACGCGCTGCGGCCTCGTCGTCGAGATCGGGCGAGCCGCGCGAGGTGCATGCACTTCTGCCTGCTCCTCGGCTACGGCGCCGGCGCGGTCAATCCCGTACCTCGCCTTCGAGACGCTCGCGCGACATGGTCGCGCGAGGGCGTCCTCAAGGACGTCGACCGCCGACGAGGCGGTCGAGCACTACATCAAGGCGGTCAACAAGGGCCTCCTCAAGGTCATGTCCAAGATGGGCATCTCGACGCTGCAGAGCTACCGCGGCGCGCAGATCTTCGAGGCGATCGGGCTCAACCGCGAGCTGATCGACCGCTACTTCACCTGGACGGCGTCGCGCATCGAGGGCGTCGGCCTCGACGTGATCGCGCGCGAGACGCGCGGCGCGCCACGCACCACGCGTACGAGGTGTCGCCCGACGCTCGACGGCGACCTCGACCCCGGCGGCCAGTACCAGTGGCGGCGGCGCGGCGAGTACCACATGTACAACCCGGAGACCGTCGCCAAGCTGCAGCACGCGGTGCGCGCGGGCAACTACGAGCATGTTCAAGGAGTACACGCGCGCTCGTCGAACGACGAGAGCCGCGCAGCTCGTGCACGCTCCGCGGCCTGCTCGAGTTCAAGCCGGCGACGCCGATCCCGCTCGACGAGGTCGAGCCGGCGACGCGAGATCGTCAAGCGCTTCAAGACCGGCGCCATGTCGCTCGGCTCGATCAGCCGCGAGGCGCACGAGAACCTCGCCATCGCGATGAACCGCATCGGCGGCAAGTCGAACACCGGCGAGGGCGGCGAGGACCCGGCGCGCTACATGCCCGATCGCGAACGGCGATCTGCGCCGCAGCGCGATCAAGCAGGTCGCCTCGGGCCGCTTCGGCGTCACCAGCTACTACCTCGTCAACGCCGACGAGCTGCAGATCAAGATGGCGCAGGGCGCCAAGCCCGGCGAGGGCGGCCAGCTCCCCGGCCACAAGGTCGACGAGTACATCGCCAAGATCCGCTACTCGACGCCGGGCGTCGGCCTGATCTCGCCGCCGCCGCACCACGACATCTACTCGATCGAGGACCTGGCGCAGCTCATCCACGACCTGAAGAACTCCAACAACCGCGCGCGCATCAGCGTGAAGCTGGTCGCCGAGGTCGGCGTCGGCACGGTCGCCGCCGGCGTCGTCCAAGGCCAAGGCCGACGTCGTGCTGATCAGCGGCGACGACGGCGGCACCGGCGCCTCGCCGCTCACCTCGATCAAGCACGCCGGCATCCCGTGGGAGCTCGGCCTCGCCGAGACGCAGCAGGTGCTGGTGATGAACGACCTGCGCGGCCGCATCCGGGTCGAGACCGACGGCCAGCTCAAGACCGGCCGCGACGTCGCGATCGCCGCGCTGCTCGGCGCCGAGGAGTTCGGCTTCGCCACCGTCGGCGCTGGTCGCGTCGGGCTGCATCATGATGCGCGTCTGCCACCTCAACACCTGCCCGGTCGGCATCGCGACGCAGGACCCGGAGCTGCGCAAGAAGTTCGAGGGCAAGCCCGAGCACGTCGTCAACTTCATGATGTTCGTCGCCGAGGAGCTGCGCGAGATCATGGCCGAGCTCGGCTTCCGCACCGTCGACGAGATGGTCGGCCGCGTCGACCTGCTCGACGTCGCGCGACGCCATCGACCACTGGAAGGCGCAAGGGCCTCGACCTCTCCGCAGATCCTGCACAAGCCCGACGTGCCGGCCGAGCGTCGCGATCGCGCTGCGTCGACGACGCAGGACCACGGCCTCGACAAGGCGCTCGACAACGAGCTCATCGAGCGCTGCAGCCCGCGCTCGAGCAGCGCGCAGCCGGTCGAGGTCGCGCTGCCGATCCGCAACGTCAACCGCACCGTCGTGCACGATGCTGTCGGCCGAGATCTCGCGCCGCTACGGCGACGACGGGCCTGCCGCCCGACACCATCCAGCATCAACTTCACCGGCTCGGCCGGCCAGAGCTTCGGCGCCTTCCTCGCGCCACGGCATCGCCGTCGACGCTCGAGGGCGACGCCAACGACTACTTCGGCAAGGGCCTCTCGGGCGGCCGCATCGTCGTCGTACCCGCCGCGCGAGCGCGACCTTCGTGCCCGAGGACAACATCATCGTCGGCAACGTCTCGCTCTACGGCGCGACCGGCGGCGAGGTGTTCCTCCGCGGCCTGGCCGGCGAGCGCTTCTGCGTGCGCAACAGCGGCGCGACCGCGGTCGTCGAGGGCGTCGGCGACCACGGCTGCGAGTACATGACCGAGGGCCTGGTCGTCGTGCTCGGCCCGACCGGCCGCAACTTCGCCGCCGGCATGAGCGGCGGCGTCGCCTACGTGCTCGACGCCGACGGCGACTTCGCCGGCCGCTGCAACATGGGCATGGTCGAGCTCGAGCCGCTCGACGCGAGCGACGACGCAGACCGCTGCAGCGACGCTCGATCGCAGCGCCACTACGAGCTACACCGAGAGCGCGGTCGCCGTGGCGCGTGCTCTCGCGGCTGGAAGCGAGCACGCGCGCGCAGCTTCGTGAAGGTCATGCCGATCGAGTACCGCCAGGTGCTCGCGCGAGCAGCACCTCGACACGCGACGCCGGCGCGAGCTGGCGCGCAGCGTCTGAGTCGAGAGGACGACGATCATGGGTAAGATCACCGGATTCCTCGAGTATCGAGCGCGAGCTGCCGCACGCGGCGGCCGGTCGCCGAGCGCCTGCAGCGACTGGCGCGAGCTCGAGGGCAAGCTCGCCGAGGACGAGCTGCAGGCAGCAGGGCGCGCGCTGCATGGACTGCGGCATCCCCTTCTGTCACAAGGGCTGCCCGCTCGGGAACATCATCCCCGACTGGAACGACCTCGTGTACCGCGGCCGCTGGCAGGAGGCGATCGAGCGCCTGCACTCGACCAACAACTTCCCCGAGTTCACCGGCCGCATCTGCCCGGCGCCGTGCGAGGAGGCGTGCGTCCTCAACATCAACGACGACCCGGTCACCATCAAGCAGATCGAGAAGCAGATCATCGACCACGCCTTCAAGGAGGGCTGGGTCGACGCCGCAGCCGCCGCCGAGCGCGCAGCGGGCAAGACGGTCGCCGTCGTCGGCTCCGGGCCCGGCCGGGCATGGCCTGCGCGCAGCAGCTCGCGCGCGCCGGCCACGCCGTCGACGCGTCTTCGAGCGCGACGACCGCATCGGCGGCCTGCTCGCTACGGCATCCCCGACTTCAAGATGGAGAAGCAGCTCGATCGACCGGCGCATGGAGCAGATGGAGGCCGAGGGCGTGACGTTCCGCGCCGAGCGTCAACGTCGGCGTCGACGTCACCGGCCGACGAGCTGCGCGCGCGAGTTCGACGCCGTCGTGCTCGTCGGGCGGCGCCACCAAGCCGCGCGACCTGCCGGTTCCCGGGCCGCGAGCTCGAGCGGCATCCACTTCGCGATGGAGTTCCTGCCGCAGCAGAACAAGGTCGTCGCCGGCGACACGGTCGCGGACCAGATCCTCGCGACCGGCAAGCGCGTCGTCATCCTCGGCGGCGGCGACACCGGCTCCGACTGCCTCGGCACCTCGAACCGCCAGGGCGCCGACGTCGGTGCACCAGTTCGAGCTGCTGCCGCAGCCGCCCGAGGACGCGCACCGACGACGTCGCGCCGTGGCCGTACTGGCCGATGATCCTGCGCACCTCGTCGCTCGCACGAGGAAGGCGTCATCCGCGACTGGAGCATCAACACCAAGCGCTTCTCGGCGACGAAGGGCAACGTGCGCGAAGCTGCACGGCGTGCGCCTCGAGTGGGAGCAGGGCGACAACGGCCGCCCGCAGATGAAGGAGATCCCGGGCAGCGAGTTCGAGCTCGACTGCGACCTGGTGCTGCTGGCGCTCGGCTTCCTCGGCCCGGAGAAGCGACACGGCGTGATCGCCGACCTCGGCGTGCGAGCTCGACGAGCGCGGCAACGTCGCAGGTCGGACGCCGACTACCAGACGAGCGTGCCCGGCGTGTTCGCCTGCGGCGACGTGCGGCGCGGCCAGTCGCTGGTGGTGTGGGCGATCTGGGAAGGCCGCGAGGCGGCGCGCGGCGTCGACGCGTACCTCATGGGCGAGACGTCGCTGCCGGCGAGCCCGGAGCTGTAACCGTCCGCCGAGGCCCGCGGCGGCCGGGTCGCGCCCTCGCGGGCAGATACCCCGTTGCGCGCGCCCTCGAATCCGGGTGAACATGCCGCGCGTGTGGCGCTCGCCGAGATTCGCCGCGGCCCTCCTCGCCCTCGCGCTGCTCGCCGGGGATGGGATCGCCGTCGCCGCGACCCGCGTCCGCTGCGGCTCCGTGATCGACGCGGAGCAGGCCGTCCTCGACCGCGACCTGCGCTGCAAGGGCACCGCGATCGTGGTGCGCAACCCCCGCACCGTCGTCCAGCTGAACGGGCACACCATCGAGTCGCAGCGCGACCGTGCGGCGAGGACGCCCTGACGGCGGGGATCCTCGTGGAAGCGACCGCCGAGGGCGCGCAGATCCTCGGCCCGGGAACCTCCGCGGCTTCGCCGTCGGCATCGCGGTCGTCGGGCGCCGACACGCGTCCATCTCGGCGACCTGCGGGTCAGCGACAGCTGCGGCTATGCCGTCGTGGTGCGCGGCGGCGAGCTCGTGCGCGCGCGCAATCTCTTACTCGATCGCAACGGGACGCCGCCGAGCAGCGGCGGCGGGCGTCGCGTCGAGGAGTCGACGCGGTTCGCGCTCGAGCAGAGCACGCTCTTCTTGAACGCCAGCGACGAGCGCGGCGCGGCCGTCGATCTCCGCAGCTGCGAGCGCTGCCGCCTGGTGCAGAACCGCATCGTGGCGAATCAGGGCGTCGGCCTGCGCCTCGACGTCGAGTCACACGGCAACGAGATCGAGCGCAACGTCGTGCTCGACCAGCGGTCGCACGACATCGTCGATGCCGGCAACGACAACGCGTTCACGCTCAACGTCTTCGAGCGCGGTGACGGCGTGACGCTGCCCGCCCTGTCGCCGCTGGTCGATCCGGGCCCGCGCGGCCTCCGCTCCGATCGGCGTGTGGAACGCTGAACGCCCCGGTGGGTCCGCGCGAGACCGTCGTCCTCACCTGCCCGCAGGACTCGGGGCTGCGGGCGGTGCGCAACAGCGTGGTCGCCTACCGGCTGCTGAACCCGTTCGACACCCGGCAGATCTTCAGCGGCACGTGCAAGCCAGCAGAGACGCGGCCGGCGACATCGGAAGGCGGCGGCGCGCTCGCCTGCACCAACCCCGATTCGTTGTGGACGGCGATCCTCGAGGTGACCTGCTGCCTGAATTGACGTGGGCGTCGCCGCCGGCGCGACCACACGACAGACCGACCTCGCGGTCCGCGGTTACTCCTCGGGCTTGCGGACCTGCTGCGCCAGGTAGTGCTCCTCGCCGATCGTGGCGATCAGGTTGAGCTGGGTCTCCAGCCAGTCGAGATGCTCCTCCTCGCTGGTGAGGATGTGCTCGAGCAGCTCGCGACTGCCGTGGTCGCCGACGTCGTTGCAGAGCGCGATGCCCTTGTTGAGTCGCGCGATCGCCTCCATCTCGGTGCTCCGGTCGAGCTTCAACTGCTCCGGCACGGACTCGCCCACGTTCACCTTGTAGAGGCGTTGCAGGTTGGGCAGGCCCTCGAGAAACAGGATGCGCTCGATCAACGTGTCGGCGTGCTTCATCTCGTCGATCGATTCTTTGTGGATGATCTCGGCGAGGCGGAGGTAACCCCAGTTCGAGCACATCTTGGCATGCAGGAAGTACTGGTTCACCGAGGTGAGCTCGCCGGTGAGGACGTCGTTCAGCAGCTCCAGGACTTTCTTGTTGGCCTTCATGACACGCCCTCCCCTTCGAGCGATGCTCGAACGCTACCACGGTGCGCGGATGACGGGAAAGGAAGCGCGGGGAAACGACGTGAAGCTCAGGCAGGTGCGAGCGCGGGTGCGATCTCGGGTGCGGTCGACGAGCTTGCTGCACACGCGGCCTCGGCTTTGCACTGCCGCAAGCACTCGCGCACCAGTGGCCGGCATTCACCGCAACCGGCTCCCGCACCGCAACGGCGCTCGATCTCACGCATGGTCGTGGCGCCATCGGCGATGGTGGCGCGGAGCTTCCGCTCCGTCACGTTGGCGCACACGCACACGATCATGGACGTCGTCTCTACCGACTTTGAGAATCATTTTCAATAGCGATTCGCTGCGCTACTCGGAAGTGCGACGTTTCCATAGTCTTATCAGGTGCTTGGAGGATCGCCCCGAAGGGGTTCAAACGTTGAGCGCGCGCTTGGCGACCGCGAGCGCGGCTTCCTTCACCGCCTCGGGCAGGGTCGGGTGGGCGTGGACGGTGCGCGCGATGTCCTCGGCGCTGGCGCCGAACTCCATCGCCAGCGCGGCCTCGGCGATCAGGTCGGACGCGCGCGGGCCGAGGATGTGGACGCCGAGGATGCGGTCGGTCTTCGCGTCGGCGATGATCTTCACGCTGCCCTCGGTCTCGCCCATGCAGCTGGCGCGGCCGTTGGCCATGAACGGGAAGCGTGCCGATCGCGACCGTCGAGGCCGCGCTGCGCGGCGTCCTCCTCGCGTGAGCCCGACGCTCGCCAGCTCGGGCCAGGTGTAGACGACGTTCGGGATGGCGTCGTAGTTCGACGTGCCCGGCCTGCCCGGCCATCAGCTCGACGGCGGCGACGCCTTCCTCCTCGGCCTTGTGCGCCAGCATCGGCCCGGCGATCACGTCGCCGATCGCGTAGATGCCCGGCGACGTTGGTCTCGAAGTGCTCGTTCACGGCGATGCGGCCGCGCTCGTCGAAGCGCGACGCCGACCTCGCGCGCGCCCGAGCCCCTCGGTGTACGGCCGGCGGCCGACCGCGACCAGCACGACGTCGGCCTCGCTCCTGCGACGCGCTCGCCCTTCGAGTCGAGCGTGACGCGCACGCCGTTCGTCGGTGCGCTCGACCGCCGGCCGCCGAGGTCTCGAGCCGGAACGTCATGCCCTGCTTCTCGAGCGCGCGCTGCAGGCGCTTCGCCCATCTGCCGGTCCATGCCGGGCACGATGCGGTCGAGGAACTCGACGACCGTCACCTCGGCGCCGAGCCGGCGCCACACCGAGCCGAGCTCGAGGCCGATCGCGCCGGCGCCGACCACGAGCAGCCGCTCGGGCACCGCGCGGCAGCGCCAGCGCCTCGGTCGAGCTGACGATGCGCTTGCCGTCGAACGGCGAGCCCGGGCAGCGCGATCGGCTCGCTGCCGGTGGCGATCAGGATGCGCGTCGGCGTCGAGCGCCTGCTCGCTCGTCGCCGTCGCGCACCTCGACGCGGCCCGGCGCCGGCGAGGCGCGCCGTGCCCGCACCCAGTCGATCTTGTTCTTCTTGAACAGCGCCGCGACGCCGTGCGTGAGCCCGCTGCACGACCTTGTCCTTGCGCGCCATCATCGCGGCGAGGTCGAGCGTCGACGCCGCCGACCTTGATGCCGTGCGCGGCGAGGCCGTGCGCGCGCCTGGTGGTAGTGCTCGCTCGAGTCGAGCAGCGCCTTGCTCGGGATGCAGCCGACGTTCAGGCAGGTGCCGCCGAGCGTCGGCGTCCTTCTCGACGCAGGCGACCCGCATGCCGAGCTGCGCGGCGCGGATCGCGGCGACGTAGCCGCCGGGGCCGGCGCCGATGACGACCAGGTCGAACGCGCTCGGCCGCCATCAGACCTCGAGCAGCAGCCGCGTCGGGTCCTCGAGGCGCTCCTTCACGCGCACCAGGAACGTCACCGCCTGCTCGCCGTCGACCAGGCGGTGGTCGTAGGAGAGCGCCAGGTACATCATCGGCCGGATCGACGATCTGGTCGTCGACCACGACCGGCCGCTTCTCGATCTTGTGCATGCCGAGGATGCCGCTCTGCGGCGGGTTCAGGATCGGCGTCGAGAGCAGCGAGCCGTAGACGCCGCCGTTCGAGATCGTGAAGGTGCCGCCCGCGAGGTCGTCGATGCGCGAGCTTGTTCGTCGCGCGCCAGCCCGGCGAGGCGCGCGATCTCGCGCTCGATCTCGGCGAACGACATGCGGTCGGCGTCGCGCACCACCGGCACGACCAGGCCGCGCTCGGTGCCGACGGCGACGCCGAGGTGGACGTAGTGCGTTGTAGACGATGTCGTCGCCGTCGATCTCGGCGTTGACGACCGGCATCTCCTGCAGCGCCGCGATGCAGGCGCGCGCGAAGAACGACATGAAGCCGAGCGCCGACGCCGTGCGCCTTCTGGAAGCGCTCCTTGTAGCGCGCGCGCAGCGCCATCACCGCGCTCATGTCGATCTCGTTGAAGGTGGTGAGGATCGCGGCGGTGTGCTGCGCCTGCGACCAGGCGCTCGGCGATGCGCTTGCGGATGCGGCTCATCGGCACGCGCTCCTCGCCCTCGCGCGCGCGGCTGCGGCGCCGCTGGAGCTGCGGGCGCGACGGCGCGCTCGGCGCGGAGCGCCGCGACGGTGCCGCGCTCGCGGCGCCGCCGGAGCTGGCGCGGCGCTCAGCCGCTGGACGCCGGAGCGGCTGGTCGCCTTGCGCTCGAGGTGGGCGAGCACGTCGCTCCTTGGTGAGCCGGCCGCCCTTGCCGGTCGCCGCGATCGCCGCCGGGTCGAGCTGCGTGCTCCTCGATCAGGCGGCGCACGGCGGGGCTGAGCGGCCGACCGGCGCGTCGCGGCGCCGCGGCCGGCGTCGGCCGCGGGCGGCGTCGGCGCCGGCGGCGGCGCGCGGCGCTGCGGGCGCGCGCCGCGGCGCGCGGCGCGGCGGCGGGTCGCGCGGCGCGGCCGGCGCGGCTGCGCGGCCGGCGCCGGCTGCGCGGCGGCGCGCGCCCGCGCCGTCGCTCGATGCGCGCCACGACGTCGCCGACCTGCACCGTCGCGCCCTCCTGCTTCAGCGATGCGCGAGCACGCCGGCGCGCTCGGCGCGGGATCTCGACGCTCGCCTTGTCGGTCTCGAGCTCGAGCAGCACGCTCGTCGGCGCGCGACGCGTCTCGCCGTCGCTGCTTGACCCAGCGGACGATCGACGCCCTCGGTGACCGACTCGCCGAGCGGCGGGATGCGCACCTCGAACGCCATCGTCCCTCCTCCGCTCGCCGGCGCGCTCAGCGCGCGAACGCGCGATTCACCACGATCTCGGCTTCCTCGGCCTGGTGGATCTTGTACGAGCCGGTCGCCGGGCTCGCGGCCTCCGTCGCGGCCGACGTAGCGCGAGCGTCGCGCTCGTCGGGCAGCATGCGCCGCAGCCGCGGCTCGATGAAGTGCCAGGCGCCCATGTTCCGCGGCTCCTCCTGCACCCAGTACACCTGCCGCGCGTCGCGGGTAGCGCGCGAGCACGGCCGCCAGCTCCTGCGTGCGGGAACGGGTAGAGCTGCTCGACGCGCACGATCGCGACGTCGTCGATGCTCGCGCTCGCGTCGCGCCGGCGAGCAGCGTCGTAGTAGACCTTGCCGCTGCACAGCAGCACGCGCGTCACCTGCTCGCGCTCGAGCGTGACGCCCGCGTCCGGCGCGCCGTCGCCGCGACGTCGTCGAGCACGGCTGGAACGCGTCCGTCGGTGAACTCGCGCGAGCGTCGAGACCGCGAGCTTGTGGCGCAGCAGGCTCTTCGGGCTCATGACGACGAGCGGCTTGCGGAAGCTGCGGTGCATCTGGCGGCGCAGCGCGTGGAAGTACTGCGCCGGCGTCGTCAGGTTGCAGACCTGCATGTTGTCCTCGGCGCACAGCTGCAGGAAGCGCTCGAGGCGCGCGCTCGAGTGCTCGGGCCCTGCCCCTCGTAGCCGTGCGGCAGCAGCAGCACGAGGCCGCTCATGCGCTGCCACTTCGACTCCGGCTGAGCGATGAACTGGTCGATGATCGACCTGCGCGCCGTTGGCGAAGTCGCCGAACTGCGCCTCCCAGATGCACCAGCGTTGCGCGGGTCGGCCGAGCTGAAGCCGTACTCGAAGCCGAGCACGGCGGCCTCGGAGAGCATGCTGTCGAGGACGAGGAACCGCGCCTGGCTCGGCGCGGATGTTGTCGAGCGGCACGTAGCGCGCGCCGGTCTTGCACGTCGTGCAGCACGGCGTGGCGGTGGCTGAACGTGCCGCGCCGCGTGTCCTGCCCGGTGAGGCGCACCGTGGTGCCCTCGAGCAGCAGCGAGCCGAACGCGAGCATCTCGGCGCAGCCCCAGTCGATGCCGCTGCCCTCGCGCACCATCGCGGCGCGCTGCCTCCAGGAGCGTCAGCACCTTCGGATGCGGCGTGGAAGCCCTCCGGGACGCGCGTGAACGCGTCGGCGACCTCGCTGCAGGACCGTCGCGCCGGCACGGCGGTGTCGCGCGCTCCAGTCGTCGCCCGCCCAGCCGAGCCCCTTCCACAGCGCCGCCGAACGCGAACACCTGCTGGCGCGGCATGAAGTCGCGCGCGTAGTCGTGCGCGTCGTCGAGCAGCTCGCGGAACTCGGCGACGCGCCGCTCGGCTCGTCCTCGGCGTCGAGCACGCCCTCCGTCGACCAGCCGCTCGCGCGTAGAGCGTCGAGCGGCGTCGGGTGCTGCGGCGATCTTGCTGGTACATCACCGGCTGCGTGAACGTCGGCTCGTCGAGCTCGTTGTGGCCGTGGCGGCGGTAGCAGACCAGGTCGATGATCACGTCCTTCTTGAACTGCTGGCGGAACGCCGATCGCCAGCCGCGCCGCCTGCACCGCCGCCTCGGGTCGTCGCCGTTCACGTGGAAGACCGGCGCCTGGATGATCTTGGCGACGTCGGTCGGGTAGCGGCGTGAAGCGGTAGTCCTCGGGCGGCGTGGTGAAGCCGATCTGGTTGTTGACGATGATGTGGATCGTGCCGCCGGTGCGGTAGCCGTCGCAGCTCGGAGAGCCACGAGCGTCTCGGCCACGACGCCCTGGCCGGTGAACGCGGCGTCGCCGTGGATCAGCACCGGCACGACCCGCGCCGCGCTCGGCGTCGCCGCAGGTGGTCCTGCTTGGCGCGCACGATGCCCTCGATCGACCGGGTTCGACCGCCTCGAGGTGGCTCGGGTTGGCGACTGAGCGAGAGGTGCACCGTGCGGCCGGCGCGCGTCGTGTGGTCGCGCGAGTAGCCGAGGTGGTACTTCACGTCGCCGTCGCCCGTCGCCTCGCTGGCGAGCAAGCTGCCCTCGAACTCGGCGAGGATCATCTCGTACGGCTTGCGCAGCACGTTGGCGAGCACGTTCAGCCGCCCGCGGTGCGGCATGCCGATGACGATCTCCTCGACGCCGGCCGCGCCGCCCTCCTCGATCAGCGTGTCGAGCATCGGGATCAGCGACTCGCCGCCTTCGAGCGAGAAGCGCTTCGCCGGTCGGATAGCGCATCTGCAGGAACTGCTCGAAGCCCTCGGCGAGCGACGAGCTGCGTCGAGGATGCGCAGGCGGTCCTCGGCGCGTCAGCTCGGGCCGGTTGAGCGTCGGCTCCATGCGCTCCTGGCAGCCAGAGCCGCTGCTCGCGCGTCGTGGATGTGCATGTACTCGACGCCGATCGTGCCGCAGTAGGTCGCGCTGCAGCCGCTCGATCAGCTCGCGCGAGCGTCGCCGCGTCGCAGCCCTGGAAGCTGCCGGCACTCGACGACGCGGTCGAGGTCGGCCTCGCCGAAGCCGAACTCCGACGGGCTCGAGCAGCGGATGGCCGGTCGGGCTTGTGGCCCGAGCGGGTTGAGGTGCGCGACCAGGTGGCCGAGCTCGCGGTAGGAGTGGACCAGGTCGAAGACGCCGATGCACCGGCTCCGCTGCCGGCCGCGGTGCGCCGGCGGTGCCGGACGGCCGCAGCGCCGTCGCCGTCGGCGGCGAACTCGAAGCCGGCGAAGAAGAGCGCCCAGCTCTCGTCGACCGATGCCGGATCCGCGCAGGTAGCGCCGATACTGCTCCTCGACGTAGTCCGCGTTGGCTCGGGTGACGAAATCGAGACGGCTCATCGCGCCATCCCTTTTAGCGCCTCGGAGGCCGCCCTGCCACTGGTGCGCCGGTGCTCTGCATGCTGCGCGGCTTCTGGTAGAGTCCGGAGCCCGATGACACGAGCCGTCCATGCCTAGACCGCACGCCAGCGACACGTTGGCGATGGTCCTCGCCGGCGGCGAGGGCAAGCGCCTGTATCCCGCTGACGCGCGACCGCGCCAAGCCGGCCGTGCCGTTCGGCGGCCGCTATCGCATCATCGACTTCGTCCTCTCGAACTTCGTCAACTCCGGCATCTTCAAGATCAGTGTGCTCACCCAGTACAAGGCCGGCTCGCTCATGCAGCACCTGGCGCGCGGCTGGCAGCTCGCGCCGCAGCTCGGGCCACTACGTCGCGCCGGTTCCGGCCACCATGAACCTCGGCCCGCAATGGTTCCAGCGGCAGCGCCGACGCCGTCTTCCAGAACCTCGACGTGCATCGAGAACGAGCAGCCCGACGTACGTCTGCGTGTTCGGCGCCGACCACATCTACAAGATGGACGTGCGCCAGATGCTGCGACTTCCACCGCGACGCGCGGCGCCGACGCCACCGTCGCCGTCATCCCGGTGCCGGCCGCGGAGACGGACCAGCTACGGCATCGTCGAGTGCGACGCGAGCGGCGGGTGACGGGCTTCCGCGAGAAGCCGGCGCGCCGAGCCCGGCGCGACCGGGACGCGTCTCGCGTCGATGGGCCTCTACGTCTTCACGCACCGAGGTGCTCGATCCGCGCCGTCACCGAGGACGCCGACGCGCGCCGACTCGACGCACGACTTCGGCCGCGACATCCTGCCGCGCATGGTCGGAAGGCGCGCGCGTCTTCGCCTACGACTTCTCGACCAACACCATCCCCGAGATGAACGAGGAGCGAGCGCGGCTACTGGCGCGACGTCGGCACGATCGACGCCTACTGGCAGGCGTCCGAGGACCTGATCTCGATCACGCCGGCGCTTCAACCTCTACAACCCGCCTGGCCGATCCTCTCCGCCTACTACCCGAACCCGCCGGCGAAGTTCGTGTTCGCCGATCGCGAGCACGAAGCGCGTCGGCGTCGCGACCGACTCGATGGTGTCGGAGGGCTGCATCATCAGCGGCGGCCACGTCGACCGTTCGATCCTGGGCCCGCGCGTGCGCGTCAACAGCTTCTCGCGACGTCACCGAGTCGATCCTCTTCGACGGCGTCGAGGTCGGACGGCACGCGCGCATCCGGCGCGCGATCGTCGACAAGGGCGTGCGTGTCCCGTCCGGGCATGGCGATCGGCTACGACCTCGAGGACGATCGCCGCCGCTTCACGTGAGCGAGGGCGGCGTCGTGGTCGATTCCGAAGGGCATGGTGCTGTAGAGCGCCCGCGCCGACGAGTGCGAGCTCCAGGCAGCGCGCCGCGCCATTCACCAGCACGGCGGCGAGACCCACGATCACACCGACCGCGAACGCTCCCGGCGGCGCGGGCTTTCGCGACCGCCACCCTGCCGGCCGCGGCGTGTGTCGCCGCCGGCCCGTGCGCGGGCATCGCCATGGTCCCGCAACCGCCATGCCAGCAGGCCCGCCGACCGTGCCGACTTCCTCGACATCGCCCGGCCCACAGCGACGATCCGGCGAGCAGCGGCGGATTCGTACCGCGCGACGCAACGCGAGATGGCATGCGCCACCGGCGGCAGACCGCGAGGCGATCCGTCAGTCGACCCCGGCGGGCCGTGGACGCAAGGCGGCGTAGTCGAGGCCGAGCGCCCGCATCCGTTTGTAGAGCGTCGGGCGACTCACGCCGAGCGCCCGCGCCGTGCGCGTGACGTTGCCGGCATGGTGGCGCAGCAGCTCTCCGAGCGAAACCGCGACCGGGCTCGCCGCGGCATGCATGCCCATCGCCGTCCCGGCGCCCAGCGACATGTCGAGTGCCGCCTGGACGTCGCCCGCGGTCAGCACGGGCCCGTCGCAGTAGAGCACCGCCTCACGCACGACGTTCTCGAGCTCGCGGACGTTCCCGGGCCAGGAGTGGCGGCGCAGCAGCGCGCCCGCGTCGTCGCCGAGGCGCGGCGCCGGGCGTCCCAGCTCGCCCGCGCAGCACGCGATCAGTCGCTCGGCAAGCACCACGACGTCGGAGCCGCGCTCGCGCAGCGGCGGAACCTGCACGACGAAGCCCGCGAGGCGATAGTAGCAATCGGCACGAAACGTTCCGGCGGCGACCAGCGCGCGCAGGTCGCGGTTGGTCGCGGCCACCACCCGCACGTCGACGGTGAGCGGCCGGTCGGTGCCGACCCGCTGCACCTCGCCTTCCTGCAGCAGGCGAAGCAGCTTGCACTGCAACGCCGGGCTGAGCTCGCCGATCTCGTCGAGAAAGAGCGTGCCACCGTCGGCCTCCGCCGACCCGTCCGACACCGGCGGGCGACTGCGTTGGTGAACGCGCCGCGCTCGTGACCGAACAGCTCGGCATCCACCAGCTCGGCGGCGAGCGCACCGCAATTGACCGGCACGAACGGCATGCGACGGCGCGGACCATCGCGATGGATGGCGCGCGCCAGCAACTCTTTGCCGGTTCCGGTCTCACCCTGAATGAGCACCGCCGCGCTGGTCGGGATGAGACGCGCGACCCGGTCTTTCAGGCGCTGCAGCGCCGCGCTCGTCCCGACGAGGGCATCGAGTGCGGAGCCGGCGCCGACGCATGCGCCGTCGGCTTCTCGACGTTCCGCGGCCAGCGACCACATGGCGGCGACGCTATGGTCGCGGCACGAATCCGGTCAATGCAGACGAGTAGCTGACCGTCGAACGTCAGGAGTCCGCCAGACGACGCGTCACGACGATCTCCACCTCGTCGAGCGGAGAGATACCGCGGTTGCGCGTGTGCGCCTCCCAGCCCGTGAACGACCGCAGGTGGCTGAACACCGCCCGAATGAGGCCGGGCTTGACGGCGACTTCCCACTCGTCGAGCCAGGCATCCTCCTCGAAGTCCTCGTCGTCCCACAGCGCGTCGGGAACGTCCGCCGTCAGCGAGAAGCGGAGCGTGAACGTCTTCTCTCGGGTCTCCATGATCCTCACGTAGCAACCGAGCACCAACGTGCCAAGCAGCTCGCGCTCGTGCGCGCACGGTTGACGCTCACAAGCCCCCGGCCTATCCGTGGTCGACATGAGCACTCCGGTGGATCAGCGCCGAGCCCCTGGCGTTCGCGCGGCGATCAGCGGTTGGCCGATCGTCGGCTGGAGCGCGCTCGCGATCGCGCTCATGATCGCGACTCTCCTCGTCCGAGCGGGAACGGGCGAGGACGGCATCCGTCTCGTGATTCGCGCGACCGCCCGCACCTCGGTCGTGCTCTTCACGCTCGCCTTCGCCGCCTCGGCGATCCGCAGCCGCTGGCCGACGCCCACGAGCGCCTGGCTGCTCGCCAACCGGCGCTACTTCGGCGTCTCCTTCGCAGTGTCGCACGGCGCGCACCTGCTGGCGATTCTCGCGCTCGCCGACTGGTCGCTGGTGCGCTTCGTCGTCGATTCCGGTCCCGCCGCCGTCATCGGTGGCGGCATCGCGTACGTTCTCCTCGCCGCGATGACGGCGACGTCGTTCGATCGCACCGCCGCGTGGCTCGGAGCGCGACGCTGGAAGCGTCTCCATACGGTCGGCGCCTACTACCTCTGGGGGATCTTCTTCCTCAGCTACGCCCCGCGCGCGGTGCTCGAGTCGCCGCTCTTCTACGGTCCGTTCGCGCTCGCCCTGCTCGCCGCGCTCGGTCTGCGCCTCTCCGCGCGTCGCGCCGCGCCGTGGACGGCGGTGCGCCCGGTCACCGCCCCGTCTTCGGAGCTTTGAGTCGGCGCTCGGCGAGCGCGATCGCCGCCGCCGTGGTCGTGATCCCGCGCTCGGCCGCCAACGCGAAGACCCGCTCGACGCGCACCTCGATCCGCCGGACGGCCTCGAGCGCCGTCGCCGCCCGGCCGACCCCGCTCTCGAAACCGACGATCACGGCGCCGGCGTTGGCGGCGAAGTCGGGCGCGTACCAGATTCCCCGCTGCTGCAGGATCTGCCCGGCGACCTCATTCGCGAGCTGATTGTTGGCGGCGCCGGCGATGCCGCGCGCCCGCAGCCGCCGCGCGACCTCCTCGGTGATGACCTCCCCGACGGCGCACGGCGCGAAGACGTCGGTCTCGACGTCGAATACGGCTTCGGCCGGGACGCGCGCGGCGGTGCAACGCGCGGCCTTCTCCTCATCGATCTCCGAGAAGCTGACGCGCGCCCCCGCCTCCTCGAGCAGACGCGCGAGCACCAGGCCGACGTCGCCGACGCCCTGGACGAGCACGCGCACGCCTTCGAGATCGGGGGTGCCGGCGACGCGCCGCCACACCGCACGGATCGCCACCAACACCCCGGTCGCGGTGCCGAGGTCGAGCGCGCCTCCGGCTTCCTCGGCGAGCGCGAATCGCGTCCGTGACTTCACGAGGCCGAGCTCGTGGGCGGTCGTGCCGTAGTCGCACGCGGTGATGTAGCGGCCGCCCAGAGACTCGATCAACTCGCCGAGCGCCGGGAACGCCGCTTCGGGGCGCATCGCCGCGTCGCGCAGCACGACCGTCTTGCCACCGCCCAGGTCGATCTCGGCGAACGCGTTCTTGTACGTCATCGCGCGCGCCAGTCGCAGCACGTCGAGCGCACCGTCCTCCGGCGTCGAGTACGCACGCCAGCGGATACCTCCGGCGGCGGGGCCGAGACGCGTGCTGTCGAGCGCGAGGAAGGCGGTCAGACCGAGCGCCGGGCGGCGCAGGACGTAGAACTCCTCGGGGCGGAACTCGTCGAGCAGCGCGAAGAGGTTCATGCTGCGTCGAGCATAGAGGGTCCCGCCGGCCGACCCAAGCACCGCCGCTTCCGGCCGTCGTGACGGTGCACTGGCCGTGTCAGCTCTTGCGCTTGCGGTTGGCGACGCCGCGCCAGCCGGGTCAGGCGACCGGCCGGAGCCGCCGTCCGATACGACCGGAAAGCCGCCGCGTCCACCCGCGCGGGACCATGCCGGTCACCGTCGCCGTGAGCCAGTTGGCGGTGCCGGGCACGCACACGACGTCGCCGCGTTCGAGCGCGGTGAGCGAGGCATCCACCACGGCGTCGGCCGCCATCCAGACGAACGCCGGAAGATTGGAGACGTCGATGCCGGCGCGGGTCTGGAACTCCGTGCGTGTGAAGCCGGGACACAGCGCCTGCACGCGCACGCCGGTGCCGCGCAGCTCCTCGTGCAGCGCCTCCGTGAAGCTGTTCACGTACGCCTTGGTTGCGCTGTAGGTGGCATTGAAGGGGCCCGGCTGGAACGCCGCCATCGACGACAGGTTGATGATCGCGCCGCGGCGGCGCGCGATCATGCCGGGCAGCGCCGCACGGGTGAGCCTGGTGAGCGCGGCGACGTTCACCCGGATCACCTTCTCCTCGCGCTCGCCGTCCAGCTCGGCGAAGGACCCGATGAACCCGAAGCCGGCGTTGTTCACGAGCATCGTCAGCGCCGGGTCGGCGGCGATGCGCTCGGCGACCGCCTGCACACCGGCCGGCTGGCTCAGATCGGCGACCAGCACCTCCACGGCGATCGCATCGCGCTCCCGGAGCTGCTTCGCCGTCCGCTCGAGACGCTCGCGATCACGCGCGACGATCACGAGATCGTAACCGTCACGGGCGAGCCGATCGGCGAACGCCGCGCCGATACCCGAGGACGCACCCGTCACCAGCGCACGCCCAAGCGTGCGGGACTTCTCCGTCGCGGATGTTTGTGTCATGGCTCCTCCGCCTATGGCATGTGCGCCCTGGGCGTTCAATCGCCGCCTGCCGCTCCTGGTGCTCGTGCTCGCCGCTCTGGCAGGGCTCGACGCCGGCTTCGTCGTGCCGCTCGCCTCGTCCTTCGCGGCCAGCGCCGCGAACGACGACTCGCTCGCGCGCATTCGCGAGCGTGGCGAGATCCGTTGGGGCGCCGACGCGCAAGGCGGCGCCCCCTACGTCTTCCAGGACCCGATCGATCCCAACCACTACGCGTCGCGAGCCGCGAGGGCGAGTACCAGTCGATGCAGGAACTCGACCCCCGAGCGCAGGCTCGCGACCGGAATGCGCTCGTCCACCCCGTGCGCGCGTCGCGCGTCGGCCTCGCTGTTGGCGAGCGGACTCATCCCGTATGACGCGATGCCGGCGGCGCGCAGGAAGCGCGAGTCGGTGCCGCCGCGCGACATGAACGGGACGACGGGTACGCCTGGCCACATCTCGCCCGCCACCCGTCGGATCGCCGCCGGGCCCGGTCCGTCGAGAGGTGACGGCTCGGCGTGGCTGAAGTCGTCGCTCGCCCGCACCTCGAGCTCCGGATCGTCGAAGATGGCGAGCAGCGTCCGGCGCACGTCTTCGACGGTCTCGTCGGGCAGTATCCGGCAGTTGACGTTGGCGCTGGCCTCGGCCGGTAGCGCGTTCTGCCGGGTCCCGCCGTTCACCAGCGTCGCGACGCAGGTCGTGCGCAGGCTCGCAGCGACCACCGGATCACGATCGAGGGTCTGCACCGCGCGCTTCGGTAGCGCGCCCGTCGCCGACGCGACCGCACGCATCGCCGCCGCTACCGTCGGTGGCTCGACGACCGCCCGTGCCGCGAAGTGCGCGCGCGTCACCGGCAACAAGCGGGCCGGAAAGCGATGGCGCCCCAGCCGATCGAGCGCCCGTCCCAGGCGATGGATGGCGTTGTCGGCGAGCGGCACCGACGAGTGCCCGGTCGGCCCGCGCGCGACGACCGTGAAGTCCTGGTAGGTCTTCTCCGCCGTCTGCAGACTCACGAACTGCACTTTGCCGTCCTCACCGAGAATGGGACCGCCACCCTCGTTGAGCGCGATCTCGGCGTCGAGCGAGGATCGGCGGTGTTCGAGCAACCAGCGCACGCCGCCGCCGCCGGACTCCTCGTCGCCCGTCCAGGCGAGGATGACGTCGCGCTTGAGGGGCACGCCGGCGTCCCGGAGCATGAGGAAGACCTCGAGCGCAATCGCGGCCATGCCGAGATCGTCGGCGACGCCGCGCGCGACGAGATAGCCGTCGCGCTCGACCACCGTGTGTGGATCGCTCGTCCACACCTGTCCCGCGGCGCCCACCACGTCCGTGTGGGCGAGGAGCAGGATCGGACGTGCCGAGCCGTCGCCGGCGAGTCGCGCCACCAGATTCTCGCGCCCGGGCGCGAACTCCGTCACCTCGAACCTCACGCCCGCCGCCTTCAAGCGAGCGCCGCCGATGGCGACGGCGCGCGCCTCGTTGCCCGGGGGATTGGTGGTATCGGCGGTAACCAGCGCGGCGAGCAGATCGCGCGCCCGCCCGGCCGACGCGTCGTAGTCGAGCGTCGGGGCGGAGGGCGCGGCTCCGTCCACCAAGCACGCAACCGACGAGTGTCACACACAGAACGAGAAGCAGGCTCGGTCGCCTCTTGGGAATGCGCACGGCGGCCTCACTAGCAGAGACGACCGCGACGGCGCCAACCGTGACGGCACGCTGACGGAGCCGCTGCGCTCATGCTGTTCGCGCTCGGTTCCGCACCCCGACGCGTAGTGGAATGGAGTCCGCCGCGAAGACGCGGGCTTCCGGGAATCGCGCGCCGGGCGTAAGCTCCGCGGCAACCACAGAGGGAGGTGTCGCATGCCGAAGGCGATCTGGAACGGCGCGGTGCTCGCGCAGAGCGACCGCTGCGAGGTGGTGGAGGGGAACCAGTACTTCCCACCCGATGCCATCGACCGGCGCTACTTCAAGGAGAGCTCGACGCACACGGTCTGCCCGTGGAAGGGCACCGCCAGCTACTACGACGTGGTCGTGAACGGCGAGACCAACAAGGACGCGGCCTGGTACTACCCGCAGCCCAAGGAAGCCGCCAAGCAGATCACGAATCACGTCGCGTTCTGGCGCGGCGTGACCGTCGAGGATTCCTAGGCGCGCGTTCCCGCCGCCGAGCTACCGCTGCCGTGATCTGCGCTTGACGCGCTTCACGGGCATCCGGGCTTGTTGAGGACGATGTTCCCGGTGAGGGTTCCCGTCTGTGCGCTGAATTGCTGGTCGGGACTGATCGGCCGTCAACAGCGCGTTCAGCTCGAACGTGCCGGTCGCGCCCAGGTACTTCCCGGTACCACCCACGATGTCGCCCGTCGCGTGCACGGACACCCGGGGAGTGAGCGGGTTCATCGGATCGGCGGCGATGCAGACGAAATCGTCACCGGAGTCGACCTGGTTCATATACAGTTGATCGTTACCGCGCAGGAACGTCTCGACCAGGCTCGACGTCGGAATGGGACTCTTGATGTCGAAGCCGGCGCACTCCGGTCCCGGCGGCTCCGGCGGACCCATCATCTCGGTCTGGCGCGCGACGCCGCGAATCTGACCTCTCCCCGGTTTGCCCTCCGCCAGTACATTGATTATCGCGCCGCTGGTGAGCTCCGTCTCCGGCTCCCCCGGAGGCGCCGGCAAGAACGTCGCCACCGCTCTCACGTGCGTCCCGGCGAACGTCTGCTCGAGCTTCCGGTTGCAACGATCGGCTTCCGCGGTCGCCGGAACCAAGTCCGCGACGAATGCGATCGAAACCGCAACCAACAATTTGCGCATCGCTGTCCTCCCTCTCTTACCGGCTGAAAGACGACACCTCCTGTCGCACCCAATGACCTTTCGCTAGTTGCATTCCACTGGATAGGTCATGAACTGCTGCACCTGCAGGCGGTCCATGCACAGGGCTTTGTAGTCGGCCACGCAGTCGACGCAGCCGAAGATGTCCTGGACGGTCGTGACCGTTCCGGCGCAGGGCGCGCCGGCCGGCGGCGTGACCGCCGGGCAGCTCGCGCTGAAGCCGATCTGCGCCGCCGTCAAGTCGCCGGTACCGTCGCACGTACCGTCGGGGCCGCCGCAGACCTTGCAGATCTTCACGAACATCTTGGTCTCGGCCTTGTCGATCGCGTCGAACGCCTTCCGCGCGGGCGTGCCCGGCGCCGCCAACGGATTCGGACAGACGTCGGTGTGTGTCCCCTTGATGCGCTGGTCCTGACACTTCTGCAGCGACTTCGATTGCTTCGCGAGATACTTCTGCGCCTCCTTCCCGATGATGTACTGGCACTTGTTGAGCTCCGCCTGCGTGACCGGGTCGCTCGGCACGAGATCGTCGAAGGAAAGGTCGATCGACTGATCCACCGCCGCCGTGTGGACGCACGCGAGACACGCCGCGACGTCGCCGCAGTCCGCGATGCCCATGTTGCACGCGCCCTGCTCGAAGTTGGGGCAGAATCCCGACCAACCCGTCGGCACGAGATCGACGTCGTCGGCGTTGCCGCACGTCTGGTCGGCGCCGCCGCACGCCTTGGCGATCCTCTCGGCGAGCTTGGTCGAAAGCTTGCCGAGCTTCGTCGCTTCCTGAACCTCGCAATCGGTGGCGGGAGGCAGAGTCCCTCGCACCTTCTGGATCTCGCACTTCGCCAGCGTCTTGGAGCGTCCCTGCGCGAACTTGGAGCCTTCCTTGGCGATCGCGCGCTCGCAGGCGATGCAGCCCGGATCCGTGCAGTTCGGGCTCGACGGGTCGGCGGGATCGCTGCCGGCATCGCGCTCGTCGCCGTCGAGCATGCCGTCGCCATCGCGGTCGGTTCCGATGCGGATGCCGGAGCCCGGTGGGACGCACGTGTAGGTCAGCTCCTGCCCGGCCGTGTCGGCGAGCGTGCGCAGCGCGAGATTGGCGATCGGCGCCTCCGCCACCCGGTCGGTCGCGAACTGGCCGCCGCCGATGTAGACGAACCCCTGATCCTCGCCGCCGAAGTGACCCTTCACGACCAGATCGCACTCGCCGGCGTTGGCGCGCGGGATCAGCAGCGTGTCGATGCGCGGATCGGTGACCGCGGCGTTGGTGCTGGTGCGCGTGATCTGCTGGCCCACGACCGGCGCGAGGTTGCTGTCGAACGCCAGCATGAAGGCTTCCATCTCGCGCCGCTGCGGATCACCCGGCGCGCCGATCGGAAAGCCGCCGGGATTGCCGCCACTCTGGTTGAAGACCGTGGCGCTGTGGAAGCGGAAGAGCGTGTCGAAGCTGCCGTCGTGGAGGAATCCGAACCCGCGCACCTGGTCGCCCTTGAAGCCGTTGTCGCCCGGGTTGATGCCGGAAACGTCGCCGGCATGCCGAACATGCCGACCTTCTGGTACATGTTGCGGAGGTGCGGGATCTTGAAGTGCTGGGTCTCGTTCTCGAAGCTGAAGCGTCCGTCGGTGCCGAAGAAGCCCGGCGCGGCGACACCGAACCCGGCGTTGCCGTTCGGATCGAGCACGTGGCAGCCGTTGCAATTGAAGAGCGAGTCCGACATCACCGCCGAAGTAGAAGTTCTGGCCCGGTCCTGCTGCCGTCGTGAGAGAGTTGTCGAGGTTGCGGATCGGGTTCGGCGGATAGGTCACGCTGCAGGATGAAATCCGTGAACTTGTCCATGTCGTCGGTGGTGAGCTGCTGCGCTCCGCCCGAGGAGACCGGCAAACGCGACGTTGAACTCTTTGAACGCCACGTCCTCGTTGAACGCGCCGGTGTCGGGTTGCGCCTGGATCCCGACCTGTCGGCGGCTCGGACCGATCGCCGCGCCAGTGCATCGAGCCGTGGTTCGCCATGCCGCGCAGGCTCTGCGTGGTCATCGGCCCCTTCATCGGCGCGTGGTCGAGAAGGCGCCGGGGAAGAGCGGCGGCCCCAGCGGCCCGACCGTGAACGGACCGGGGTTGTCGAGGGTCACGAAGTCGGGATCGCCGAGATCCCACGCCAGGCTATCGAAGTCGCCGAAGATGTGGCAGCTGGCGCACGCCGAATCACCGTGGCTCGAGGTGACGGCCGCGTCGTAGAGCAGCGGCCGTCCGGCGACGACGCTCGGCGGCTCGGGGTTGTGGAGCAGCACGTGCGCCGTCTCGATCCCGGTCGCGGTGCTGACGATCGAGATCGGCGTTGTCGAAACGCGTCAGCACGTAGAGCTGCGTCCGCGGCCTCGTCGAGCACGAGGCCGGTCGGGCCGCCGCCGGTCACGCGGGATCTGGTCGGCGGCATCGGGGGTGAAGGTGTCGTTCTCGACCTCGGTCGTGTCGAAGACGGCGACCTCGCTCGAGCCGAAGCCGGCGACGTAGAGCTCGCCCGTGCTCGACACCGCCATGCCGAGCGGGAAGCCGAGGCTGGTCGTCGTTCTCGGCGTTCGGGAGCGGCGCGCAGCAGGTGGTGTAGTCGACGTGCTTGTTCAGATGGCGCGGCAGAACCGAGGCGCCATCGAGCACGGTGATGCGACTCTCCGCGCAGGTGTCCGCGCACGGTCGGCGGCTCGCCCGGAGGCTTGAAGCCGGCGGCGAAAATGCCCGGCCCCTCGAAGCGCACGTCGTTGAACGACTCGAGATTCGAGACGTAGACCTTCCCGTTGGACGGGTTGACGACCATGTTGAAGAGGACCGTACCGACGCCGGTGAAGAATCCCGCCGGTCCCGGCGACCTGGATCGGAGGGTTGGCGTTGGCGTCGATCGCGAACACGTCCTTGTCGGGAAGCGCGAACTTGACGACGCTGTTCCAGCTCCGCCCGAGCTCGTCGACCCAGTCCGCGCCGTCGAACTTGACGATCAAACCGGTCTCGGGTTGCGCCTGCATCTGGAAGTTGGTGTTGGGCTCCGGCAGCCCCCCGCGCCCTCGCCCCCGTTCGGGATCGGAGAACCTCGTTGATCGGCAGTGGTGCGGTTGCCGGAGTGGAAGGCCGCGGCGTAGACCGTGCCGCCGCTCGGCGTCACGGCCAGCGCGCGCGGCGTGTCGCCGAAGAGCGTGATGACGGTGAGGGGCGTGCCGCCGAGCGTCGCGCCGAGGTTCGCGGCGTCGAACACCCAGACGTCGGCGCGCCCGATCCCGTCGGTCGACAAGACGCTCTCGATCGTCGGGTGGAGCCCGGTGTTCTGGCCGCGGTGGGCGGTGGTGATGAAGGCGCGATCGAAGCGCGGCGCCGGCGAAGACGATGTCACGCGGCTCGTCGCCGACGAGCAGTGTCCGGACGACGCGCGCCGTCGCCGGCGCGGTCACGTCGACGATGCTGACGCTGTCGGAGAGGTGGTTGACGACCCATACCTCGGTGTTGGTGCGGGCGGCGACGGCGATGGGCTCGAGGCCGACCGGGATCGAGACGACGTGGGTCAGGCTGCCGACGCCGACGTTGAACACCTCGAGGCGATTGTCCGGCGTGTTGATCGCGAAGAGACGTGTCCCGTCGGGCGACTGCGCGAGCGGCCGCACCTGCCCGGTCTCGAAGAGCGTGAAGGGCTCGGCGGCGTACGCCGGGGCGGCGGCAGAGAGAACGAGCAGCGCGATCAGCGCGGCGAAGGGGCGTCGGCTCATTGGCTTTCCTCCTGACGGGCCGATCTTTCGACACCGGCCGGACACGGGACCGGGGCCTCAGGCCTGATCGCGCCCTTAGCACGAATGATGTGGTCGACGTCTCGCCCTTTTGGATGGCGTTTGCCGCTCGGCCTTTCGCCCTCCCTCGCCTTCCGGGGTCCGGATCCCGGGCGAGTCGAATCGCGCGCGGCCGTCCGGTAGGATGCCCCTCACGTCTCCATCCGCTCCCAGGTCCGATCGTTCCATGATGCGTGTGATCACCGTCGTATCTCTGCTTGCGGCTGCCGCGTTCTGCCATCCCGCGGAGCTTGCCGGCGGAGCTGATGACGACCGGGCAACGGAACCGCTGCGCCATGACGCGATCCGCTCTGGCTCCCGGCGGCGGCGGAACGGAGCCAGGGCGAAACCGCGCGACTCCATCCCGCACCACCGACCAGGAGGTCGCCGCTCCCGAGCGCACGCTCGATCTGCGTGTCGTCACCTACAATGTCCATAGCGGTCTGGGCGCACGGGCATCCTGGCTGCGCTCCCGGCGCGCCGTCGAGCGGAACCTCGATGCGATCGCCTCGACCATCGCCTCGGCCGCCCCGCCCGAGTCGCCGATGGACGTCGTGGCGCTGAACGAGATCGACTTCGGGTCGCGCCGGAGCGCCTGGATCGACGAGGCGGATTTCCTGGCCGGCGCTCTCGCTCGCCGAACCGGCCAGCACTATACCGTCGTCCGCCAGGAGACCTGGCGGCGTGATGTTCCGGGACTCGAGGTCCGCTTCGGCAACGCGGCCCTGGTGCGGCATCCGATCATCGCCGAGGCGAGCTGCATGCTCGACGACGCGGCATCGTGTCCGGCCATCCCTGGTCTCGCGACATTGCCGCGGCTTGCGCCGCGGGGATGGATCGCTCGCCTGCTCGGCGAGCCGCGCGGCGTGATCAAGGTGACGCTCGATCTCGGCGGCCATCCCGTCGACGTCCTGGTGACACACCTCGACGCCTTCTTCCCTTCGACGCGGGAAGCGCAAGCGGTCCACCTCGTGCAGCGCTTCGTGACGCCGGCGCGCACCACCGTGCTTCTGGGCGACGTCAACGCGGTCCCTACCGACCTCACGCTCACGCGCCGCTTCTCCGCCCACGATCGCACCCACGACATCCTGACCAGCAGCGAGCTCGCCGACACACGGATCACGTACGCGCTGGCGCGCGGCATGACGAGCTTGCGCTCCTGGGCGACCTTCCCGGCCGCGGCGCCCGTGTGGCCGCTCGACGGCGTGTTCGCGTCGCTCGATCTGGTGCCGGGCGCGGTCGACGTCGTCGGCGACGGCGCCTCGGACCACCGCGCCCTCGTCGTGCACCTGCAAGGCGTAGTGAGTCGCGACGACCTGTCGCGGGCGCGCGCACGCCACGCTCAGCTCCGGCGCCGCCAGCGCGAGCGCATCGTCGCGTGCGATCTGGCGGCGGGCGCCAACAAAGGGCGGGACTGGCTGGTGAGCGCGACCGGCTTCGGTGTCTTGGATACTGGAGTTGCAACGGTACGGGTCGAATCGCCGCTCGGCCCGGACGAGACCAGTGGTCTCGGCGCCCTGGACCACGGCACCGGCGACAGCCTCGGGGAACCGAGCGCGCTTTGACGGCGCACCGTTGATGCGGCGGCCGGCGACGGTAGTCCTCACCGCGACCTTGCTCGCGGGTGTGTTGATCGGCTGCGCCGGGGTGCTGCGCGCGGCGCGGACGCCGGATCCGGACCCGGAGCCTGCGGCGAAGCCCGCCCCGTACGCCAGCGACGCGACCTTGCGTAGCACTTTCGAGACGTTTCCCCCGACGGCAGACGCCCCGGCACGCGTGCGCCTTCTCACCAGCAATACCGACGCGTGGGTGGAACGCTGGCGCCTCCTGGCCGAGACCCAGCGCTCGCTCGACGTCACCTACTTCATCCTCCATGAGGACGTGTTCGGCGTCGCGTTCCTCGGCCATCTCGTCAAGAAAGCCAAGGAGGGCGTCAACGTCCGGCTGCTGCTCGACGCCTTCGGTACGACGATGTCGCGCAGCCTGCGCGGCAACGACTACCTCGACGAGCTCGTGAACACCGGCCACGCCAACGTGAAGATCTTCCGCCCGCGCTGGACGCGCTACGTGGAAGCGCTGTTCACGCTCGATCCGACGGTCGCCCTCGCCAGTGAGCACGACAAGATCATCGTGTCGGACGGCCGGCGCAGCCTGATCGGCGGCCGCAACATCGGCGTCGAGTATTTCGCCCAGCCCGGAGCCGAGCCCGACGTATTCCACGACACCGATGTGCGTCTCGACAGCGCGCAGGTTGCGATCGCGTTGCGGCGCGCTTTCGAATCACAGTACGCCAGCACGCATGCCAAGAACGCCGCCGGCGAGATGCTCAATCTGGTCTCGCGCGAGTCCGAGCTGCTGGATGCGTACACCGCCATGGACGCGTGGCTGCGCGCCTCGCCGGGTGACGCCGGGACTCCGCAAGGAGCGTGGAAGGCCGACCTCGAGAAGCTCAGCGGTCTGCGCGGCGCCCTCCACCGCGCCACGCCGCCGGCGTTCACGGTCGAGACGCGGGTGCTCGACAGCAAGGCACGGGTCGGCGGTGCCGCCACGGACGACCCCATCACGCGTGGCCTGGTGCGCCTCGTGGAGGGCGCGCGCAAGACGATCGTCATCCAGAGTCCGTACCTCGTGCTCTCCGAAGAAGGCGTCGAGGTGCTGGCGCGCGCCGGTCGCCGCGGCGTCGCCATCTCGGTGCTCACCAACAGCCCGGTCTCGAGCGACAACGCGCTCAGTCAGGCATTCTTCCTGGAGCAATGGCCCGAGATTCTGGCACGCGTTCCAAAGATGAGAATCTTCGTCGGCGGCCGGGAGCGCACCCTGCATGACAAAGCGGCCGTCTTCGATGACGTGGTCTCGCTCGTCGGCACCTACAACCTCGATCCCACGAGCATGGTCTTGAACAGCGAGGTCGTGGCGGCCGTGTGGTCCTCGGAGTTCGCGCGCGCGGTCGGCGCCGAGCCACGGCGGCTGATCGCCGCCGGCTCGCCGAGTGTGTACGAGTATACGATCGCCCGTGATTCCGCGGGCAACGCGGTGCGCGATGGCGATGGACACGTCCGGGTGACGTTTGGCCCGCGCGATCATTGCACGCCCGAGCGCTGGGCCACGCTCGGAGCCTACTGGACGACGCTGAAGGCGGTGAAGGGCTTCACGGGTCTGTCACCGCTTTTCTGAGCCGATGGAGAACCCGTTGAAGATCGCCACCTGGAACGTCAACGGCATCCGCGCACGCGAGGCACAGGTGCGCGACTGGATCGACCGCGACCAGCCCGACGTCATCTGTCTGCAGGAGCTCAAAGCGCGCGCGGACCAGATTCCCGAGACCCTCTGCAATCCGGCCGGCTATTGGTGCTTCTGGCACGGCGCCTCGGCCTACTCCGGCGTGAGCCTGCACGTGCGGAAGGATCGCTTTGATGCAGCGCCACCCTTCACGCATCCCTCCTTCGACCACGAAACGCGCATCGTCCAGGCGGATCTCGGGTCGCTGATCGTGGCGTCGGTGTACGTACCGAACGGCGGCAAGGACTACGCGGCGAAGCTCGAGTTTCTGGCGGCGATGGAATCCTGGGTCGCGGCGACGCACGAGCGCGGCAAGGCGCTGGTGGTATGCGGCGACCTCAACGTCGCGCGCGCCGAGCACGACGTGCACCCCAAGGAGCGGCGTGCCAACGCCATCGGGCAACGCCCCGAGGAGCGCGCGCTCTTCGAGCGCATCCTGGGACACGGGCTGGTCGATCTCGGACGCACGCTCGATCCCGACAACGACGGTCTCTTCACCTGGTGGCCGCCGTGGCGGAACATGCGGGCGCGCAACATCGGCTGGCGACTCGACTACGTGCTCGCCAGCACGACGCTCGCCGCGCAGGCCGTCGCGTGTCCGGTTCTGCGCGACGTCGGCACCAGCGATCACGCGCCGGTCGCCGCGACGTTCGCCGGCGTGTGACTACGACGCGCCCGCCGGCGCCATCGCGCGCAGGAACTGCTCGGTGAGCTCCGGCGGCGTGCCGGTCGGCAGGTTCAAGAGCGGCGTGCCGACGCCGTGCGCGCGCCACTCGGCGAGCTTCTCGCGACAGAACGCCGGTGGCCCGCAGATGGCGATGGCGTCGATGAGCTCGTCGGCGAGCGCGGCCGCGGCCTGCTTGCGATCGCCCGCCTGATAGAGGTCGCGCACCAGGTCGGCGTTCTCCTGGAAGCCGTAGCGGCAGAAGAGGGCGTGATAGTAGACACCCATGCCGCCGATGTAGAAGGCGACGAGCGGCTTCACCAGCGATCGCGCCATCGCGACGTCGTCGAGCGGTATCACGGCGACGAACGGCGCCACCTCGATCGGCGCACGCCGCGCGTCCCGCCGCACGCGCGCCTTCCGCCAACCAGGCGATGCCGTCCTTCAAATGACGGTAGGGCCAGAAGGTCGGAACCCACCCGTCGGCGACCCGTCCCACGTCGTGGACCGCCTTCTCCTGGAGCGAGGCGATGTAGACCGGGATGTCCGGGCGTCGCGGTGTCATCTCGAGCTTGAAGTGCCGCGCTTCGAAGAGCGTGCTCATCTCCGGACTGAGACGCTCGCCGCGCCAGAGCGCGCGCAGGATCCCCACGGTCTCGCGCAGGTGCGTGAGCGGCTTCCGGTACGGCACGCCATGGAAATTCTCCACCACCACCCGGCCGCTGGTGCCGAGACCGAGGATGACCCGCCCCTCGGAGATCTCGTCGAGCGTGGCGGCGCTCATCGCGAGCAGCCCGGCGGAGCGGCTGAACACGTTGGCGATGCCGGTCGCCACCTTGAGGGTGCGCGTGGCGAGCGCGATCTCGGCGAGCAGCTGGAACTGCTCGTAGGCCCACGCCTCGGGAACCCAGATCGAATCGTAGCCGAGGTCCTCGGCGAGCTGGGCGAAGCGCAGCACCGCTTTGCGATCGTAGTTCTTCCAGAAGGGAACGATTCCGGTCTTCTCGCTCATGGCATCCCTTTCCGGCGCGGACCATAGCAGCCGCGCCTCGCAAGGCGAATCCGTCGCGGGTTGCGCTCGGCGCCGTGGATGTGAGAATCGCAAGCCGCGATCGAGGACGCCACTCCATGACACGACCGACACATCCCGAAACCGGGAAGACGCTCGCCGGAACGCGAGGCGCGCCCGCCGAGACGACCACCCTACGCCTCGAGACAGCGCGCTTGCGGCTGCGCCCGTTCGTCGCCGGCGACCTCGACACGCTGCACGCGCTGTGGACCGACGCCGACGTGCGGCGCTACCTGTGGGACGACGTCATCATCACGCGCGCCCGCGCGCAGGCCGAGGTCGAACGCGGCATCGCGCAGTTCGCCACCCGTGGCTTCGGCTACTGGTTGACGCATGACCGCGCGAGCGGTGCGGTGGTCGGCTTCTGCGGTCTGCGCGAGAGCGGCGAGCCGCCCGCGATCGAGCTGCTGTACGCGATCACGCCGTCGCGCTGGGGCGAAGGACTCGCGACCGAGGCGGCGCGCGCCGTGCTCCGCTACGGCTTCGAGGTTCTCGAGCTCGAGCGCATCGTGGCGATGGCCGACCCCCCCAACGCCGGTTCGATCCGCGTCATGGAGAAAGCCGGCATGCGGCCCGAGCGGCAGGGATCCGCCGATCCCGGGGCGCTCGTGCGCTACGCGCTCGGACGTGAGGAATTTCGCGCGGACGATTGATGCGCGAAGGCGTTGACGGCTCGACGCTCGTAGCAGCTCGCCGCTACGGCGCTCCGCATCCGCAGCCCGGGGGCTCCGGCCCGACGCTACAGACTTCGCCAGCCGCGCACGTCAGGCCACCGCAACCGGCGTCGCAGGGCCCCGGAACCGCGCACACGCACTCCGTGAAGAATTGGGGGACCTTGGCTGGCTGGCACACCGCGCCCGAGGCACACGTGCCGCCACAGATCGGATACTCCGGGCTGCCGCCGCAGGTCATGGGCAAGCAAATGTTCGGCCCTTGTGGGATCTGGCCGCACGCGAAACCGCTTGGGCAATCGGTACTGCCTCCGCCTTGCTCGCACGGGCCCGGAGGCGCACATGCACACCCGAGATGGCCGCCCGCGGCCGGAGGCGAGAGGACTGGGTTGCACTCGTTGCCGCTCGGGCACGCGCCGCCGCAGACCGGTGCACCCGGGTTGCCGCACGGAGTACTGCCAACCGGGAGGCAGAAGCAGGCCCGTGGCGGTCCGCCGCCGGCGCACTCTTCTCCAGCCGGACACGTACCGTTGCACGCCGGGTGGGTGTCACCGCACGGCGAGCTGCTGGCCGGCATGCACGCGCAAGAAGTGGATCCCGCAATGCATACGTCGTCGCCGGAACACGTTCCCCCGCAGCCCGGGAACGAGCTGGTCTCGCAGCTCGGCGTCAGACCGTTCAGGCTCGCGTCCGAGCAATCGACGAGCCTCGCTGCGGTCGCGTGGGCGGCGACGAATGCGCCGGCCTCGTCCTTGCGGATCGTCAGCGCGTCGAAGCGGGCACAGTTGCGCAGCCCGCCGGTGGTGATCCGGATGCCGACCGCCCCCTGCGGGACGGCGAGCGCTAGGCCCGCGTCCTTGGCCGCGAGCCGAAGAACCTTTCCCTGCTTGATCACCGCCAGCCGCACCGAGTACAGGCCCGGCTCGGCGAGTCGGTTGCGGAACTTGTAGCGTGGAGCCGTTCCCTGCTCGGACGTCCACCCCGGGTTGCCGGCCCCCGCTGGTGCCGCCAGCGACGCTTGGCCCTCGCTCGCGGAAAACAACTCGACGAGCGCGCCGGCAGTCGTGGGATCGTCTGCGCTACCGATCGCCGGAAAGAGGAAGTTCGGGTCGCGCGAGACGAAGACCAGCTTTGCCTTCGTCGCTGTCCGCTTCAGCACCAGGCGCTGGCCCTCGATGGGACGGTCGGCGGAGTGTGCCGTTCCGGCTGCACTGAGCAGGATGAGGAACACGGCGGGAGCGAGTGACACAGCCGGTATTCTCACGAGGCTCCCCCTTTCGCGTCAGCGATAGATGGTTCACCTCCCACGCGTCAAGGATTTCCCGTCGCGAAACCGATGCAGCGCGCGTCAGACGGAGGCGTCCGCGAGCATCTTCCCCAGGGTCCGGAGCTGCGACGTCGCCCCGCCGAGCGCGAGCTCGAGCTGCTTCGCGTAGAGAAAGTAGCGGTGCAGCGGATAGTCCCGGTCGACACCGATCCCGCCGTGCAGGTGCTGCGCGGTGTGCACGACGCGCTGCCCGGCATCGGCCGCCCAGAACTTGGCGATCGCGACCTGCGCGGCGGCGGGGAGTCCGGCGGAGATGCGCCATGCCGCTTGCCACGCCGTGAGACGGATCGCCTCGGTGTCGACGTAGGCGTCGGCAAGACGCTGACCGACCGCCTGGAACATCGCGATCGGCTGATCGAACTGCTTGCGCGTCTTGGTGTAGTCCGACGTGAGCGCCAGGGCCTGCTCGCACACGCCGAGCGCGAGACACGCCAGCGCCGCGGTGCCGCGCTCGGTGATCCAGCTGACGAGGGGTGCGCCAGCCTTCGCCGAGCCGAGCACGGCGGCGGCGCCGAGTCGTACGTCGTCGAGCGTCACCTGCGCCTCGGGCTGGCCGCTGGTCGTGGCAAGCGGCTCGATGCGCACGCCCGGGGTCCGGGGGTCGACGAGAAAGACGCCGATCGTGTCCGGGCCGGTGGCGGCGGGAACGAGCAGCAGATCGGCGATCTCCGCGGCGGGCACGCAGCTCTTGGTACCCGACAACCGCCAGCCGGCGCCGTCGGCACGCGCCGTGGTCGTCGGCACCGGGCCGCGCCCGGCCGCAAGCAACGGCGCGCCGCCGTCCGCGTCCTCCATGAGGGCGGCGGTGATGACGGCGTCGCCGGCGACGACGCGCGGCAGCCACGTCGTGCGCTGCTCCGCGCTCCCGAACTCGGCGAGCGGGAGCGCGCCCAGCACCAGCGTCTCGAGCAGCGGGATCGGCGCCGCAGCGCGCCCAACCTGCTCGACGATGAGCGCGACCTCGAGGAAACCGAGACCGGCGCCGCCGTGCTCCGTCGGCACCGCCGTGCCGAGCAGACCGACCTTGGCGACTTCCGACCAGAGCGCACGGTCGAAGCGCGGACCACCGCCGCGCTCGATCTGCTTCACGCGTTCGTGCGTGGCCTTGTCGGTGAAGAGCGTCTTGGCGAGATCGACGATGCCCTGCTGCTCGTCGCTGAGTGCGAAGTCCATGGCGTCGGCCCTTCCCTTCAGAAGCGCGGCATGCGCGGCAGTCCGAGACCGAACATGCCGATCAGCTCACGCTGCACCTCGTTGGTGCCGCCGCCGAACGTGAGAATGGTGAGCGCGCGGTAGAGGATCTCGAGGCGTCCCTTGTACACCGCGCCCGGCGATTCGCGCTTCAGGTAGGCGCGCGGACCGATGATCTCCATGAGGAGGCGGAACGACTGCAAGTAGAACTCGGTGCCGAACACCTTGATGGTCGAGGCGTCGGCGACGTCGAGCCGTCCCTGGGTCCCGGTCCACGCCACCTTCCAGTTGATGAGGCGCAGGAACTCGAGGCCGGCCTGGACGCGCGCCAGGTTGATCTGCACCCATTCCTGATCGATCGCACGACGGCCGTCGGCAAGGCGAGTGTCACGCGCCCAGGTCAGGGTCTCCTCGTACGCCTGCTCGAGCAGCCCGGCGGAGCACAGTGTCACGCGCTCGTGATTCAGCTGGCTGGTGATGAGTCGCCACCCCTGGTTTTCCCGTCCGACGAGACTCGTCGCCGGCACGCGCACGTCGTCGAAGAACACCGCGTTGATGTCGTGCTCGGAGAGCAGCTGCATCGGGTCGACACGGATGCCCGGCGTCTTCAGATCGACGGCGAAGATCGAGATCCCTTCGTGCTTGGGCGCGTCGGGATTGGTGCGGGTCGCCAGCCACACGTAGTCGGCGTCGCCGGCCAGGCTGGTGAAGATCTTCTGGCCGTTGATGACGTAGCTCGTCGCCGTCGCGCACCGCCCGGGTGGTGAGCGACGCGAGATCGGTGCCGGCGCTGGGCTCGGTGTAGCCGATGCAGAAATGGATCTCGCCTTTCAGGATCTTGGGGAGGAAGAAACGCTTCTGCTCGTCGCTGCCGTGGCGCATGAGCGTCGGGCCGACGGTGTTGATCGTGAGCATCGGCACGGGCGCGCCGGCGCGCATCGACTCGTCGAAGAAGATGAACTGCTCGATCTGCGAGCGTCCCTGGCCGCCGTACTCCTTCGGCCAGCCGATCCCGAGCCAGCCGTCGGCCCCCATCTGACGCACCACCGCGCGCATGGTCGGGCCGACGCCGTGCCCGTGATGCAGCTCTTCGCGGATCTTCGGCGTGAGAAGCTTGTCGTAGTAGGCGCGGAGGTCGCGACAGAGCGCCTCCTGCTCTTCGCTGTAGGCGATGTACATGGCGTCTCGAATAGTGAACCCGGCCGGCGGTCGTCAACACGCCCACCTCTTGCATGAGCCCAGCGACGCGGGCATTCGCCATAGAGGAATGACCGTGACGATGAAGCTCTACTCCGGACCGCTCAGCATGTTCGGCGCCAAGGCGGAGATCGCCGTGCTCGAGAAAGGCGTCGCGTGCGAGCGGGAATTCGTACCGTTCTCGCTCGCGACCCTCTATCAACCGCCGCATCCCGCGGTGCAGCGCATCAACCCGAAGCTCCAGGTCCCGGTCCTGATCGACGGCGACGTCGAGCTGTTCGACTCGACGCAGATCTTCGAGTACCTCGAGGATCGCGTTCCCGATCCGCCGTTGTGGCCGCGCGATCCGCGTGCGCGTGCGCGCGCGCGACTGCTCGAGCTCAAGTCCGACGAGGTGTTCTTTCCGAACGTGGTCTCGCTCATGCCGCAGAACCGGGCCCAGGCCGGCGAGCAGCGCGCCGCCGCTGCCAGCGCGGCGATCCGCGCGTACTACGACGACATCGAGCGGTTGCTCACGGACCGGGAGTTTCTGGCCGGGCCGTACACCTACGCCGACATCGCGTTCTTCATGGCGCAGACCTTCGCCCGCTTCATCGGCGAGGCCCCGGGCGCCGGACACCATCACCTCGACGCCTGGCGGGCACGCGTCCGCGAGCGTCCCGCGGTGCGGCAGGTGGTCGGACCGATGGTCGACTACCTGCGGGCGCAGGGATTCGGCACCGCCACGGCGTAGCGCTGGCCGGCGGACTTCGGCGTCCACCACATCACGATTCGATCTACGGCCGCGCCTGATGCGGCACGAGCACCACCTTACCCTTGACGCGCCGCTCAGCGAGCGCGTTCAACGCCTCGGCGGCGCGCTCGAAGGGATAGGTCGCCGATACGTGCGGGCGCAGCTTCCCCTCGACGTACCATTGCAGCAGGGTCTCGATATTGGCGCGGTTGGCGCTCGCGTCGCGCACCGTGAACGCGCCCCAGAAGACGCCGACGATCTCGCAGCCCTTCAGGAGCACCAGGTTGAGCGGGATGCGCGGAATGTCGCCGGCGGCGAAGCCGATGACGAGATACCGCCCCTGCCACGCCGTCGCTCTGAGCGCCGCCTCCGCAAAGGCGCCGCCGACGGGATCGTAGACGACGTCCGCTCCCTCACCCTTGGTGAGCGCTTTGACGCGCTCCTTCAGGTCGTCGGTCGCGTAGTTGATACAGGCGTCGGCGCCGTACTCCTGGCAGACCGCGAGCTTCTCCTCGCTCGATGCCGCCGCGATGACTCGCGCGCCCATCAGCTTCCCGAGCTCCACCGCCGCGAGGCCGACGCCGCCGGCGGCTCCGAGGACGAGCAGCGACTCCGCTGCCTGCAAATGGCCACGATCCTTGAGCGCGTAGTACGACGTCCCGTAGGTCATGAGAAAAGCCGCGGCGGTGACGAAGTCCATGCGGTCGGGAATCGGCGTCAGGCGCTCGACGGGAAGCGCGAGCTGCTCCGCGAAGCCGCCGAACGCCGCGGATCCGATCACCCGGTCGCCGGGCCGGAACTGCGTCACGCCCTGCCCTACCTTGCTCACCACACCCGCCACCTCACCGCCCGGCGAGAACGGCAGCGGCGGCTTGAACTGGTACTTGTTCTGAATGATCAGGACGTCGGGGAAATTCACGCCGCAAGCCTCCACGGCGACCACGACCTCGCCCGATCCCGGCACGGGTGGCTCGATCTCCTCGACGACGAGGCTCTCGGGCGGACCGAACTGCTTGCACAGCACCGCCTTCACGGACCCTCCGCTTCGAGCGCTTCGTCCGCATCACCGCCGGCTTCGTCGAGCGCGGACTCGACGAGCGCGGGCGGGATCGTGAGATGCGCCGTGCAGTTGATCACCCGCGCCGTCCACGGAGGCGCGCCGTCGATCTCGGTGAGCGCGGCGTTCTCCCAGCGTGGTGGGAGGCTCTGGCTCCCAGGCACCTGGAGGTGGCGCTCGGCGAGTACTCGACAGACGAGCCCGTGGGTCACGACCACGACGTTCCCGCGGGTGGCCGTCGCGACCCGTACCACGCTCTCCCACGCACGCGCGACACGAACGTGAAACGTGGGCCAGCTCTCCCCGCCCGGCGGTACGTAGTCGGCGGCGAAGGGATCCATCGAGAGATCGGCGTACGGCGTTCCCCGCAGGTCCCCGAAGTCGCGCTCCGCGAGCGCCGGCTCGACCTCGACCGGCGCGCCCGTCCGCACCCGCACCGCCTCGGCGGTCATCGCCGCACGCGCGAGATCGCTGGTGACGATGCGCGCGACGCCGGCTCGCGCGAGACGCTCGGCGACGCGCTCCGCTTGCGCCATGCCGCGCGGTGACAGCGGCGTCGTGGGGAGCTGCACGATGCGCGCCGCGTTCCACACCGTCTCGCCGTGCCGGATCACGAAGATCGCCATCGGCGCGCACGCTAACAGAGCCGCCCGCTGCGCGCGAGCGATCGGATGGTCCAGACTCTGCCATCAGCGCGCGCCGGGATGGCCGGCGCCGGGACTCTCGTATACATCATGCGTTCGATGCGCGTTCCGATGACGTGGCCGGTCGTCCTCGAGCTCGCCCTCGCGGTGCTCGGCGTCATCGCCATCTCGGCGGTCGTGGCGTGGCTGCTCCAGCGCGCGTTGTCGGCGTGGGCGCGCCGCCGGGGCATCCCCCCCGAGGACACCGCCCTGCCGACGGTGCGCCGCTACCTGCTGCCCGTGCTGCTGGTGGCCGCGTTGCATTTGACCCTGAGCGCGCTCGACTTGCCGCGCAACTTGCGTGGGGTGACGACGCGCCTGCTGTCGGCGACCACGCTCGCGCTCAGCCTCTATCTGGCCTCGCAGGTCGTGCTGGCGCTGCTCGGGCGGTTCGTACGTCGCAGCGACGCGGGACGGCGAGCCGGCCCGCAGGTCCTGACGATGGCGCGCGTCGCGATGCTGGTGATCGCCGGTGCCATCCTCCTCGACAACTTGGGCGTCAGGGTGACGGCGCTCGTGACCACGCTCGGCGTCAGCAGCCTCGCGGTCGCGCTCGCGCTCCAGGACACGCTCAGCAACTTCTTCGCCGGCGTCTACCTGCAGGCCGATCGTCCCTTTCGCCTCGGGGACTTCGTGCGCCTCGACTCCGGACACGAGGGCACCGTCGTCGACATCGGCTGGCGCTCCACCCGGCTGCGCACCGTGGCCAACACCACCGTGGTGGTGCCGAACGAGCGTCTCTTGAAGAGCATCATCACCAACTTCGACTTCCCCGATCCGCAGACCTCGCTGAGCCTGCGCGTAACCGTGCCCTACGGCTCCGACGTGGCCGTGGTCGAGCGCGTCCTGGTCGAAGCGGCGACCCGTACCAGCGCCGATCTTCCCGACGTGCTCAGCGAGCCGCCTCCCAAGGTGCAACTCATTCCCGGCTTCGTCGACCGCGGGCTCGCCTTCACGCTCACGGTCTGGGTACGCGACGTTTCCATCCAGGAAAACGCCCAGGACACGATTCGCCGCCACCTCGTCACGCTGGCACGAGCGGCGTCCATCGACATCCGCGCGAGCGAGCCTCTACAGTTGATTGCCCGCAGCCTTTAGCGCCGACGAACGGTTCAGCACCTGAACCGCCGCCAGCGTGCCGCCCGCCGCCACCACGAAGACGGCCGGATAGCCCGCCACCTCGGCGAGCGGTCCGAGCAGCGTCGTTCCCACGAACAGACCGAGGCTGAACGCACCGGTGAAGATCGCCATCATCCGCCCGCGCTCGTGGCGCCGTACGGCCGTCACCGCGATAGCGTTCACCGCCGGATAGAAAAGACCGTGCGCCACCCCGAAGAGGGCGCCGAGCATCTCGAGCAGCGCGGGGCCGACCAGGGCCATCGCGAACACGACGAGCGCGTACAGCCAGAGCGAGGCACGGGCCACACGGTACGACCCGAGACGCGCCGGCACGCTCCCGAAGACCACGCGCACGAGAATCGCGGCCACGGCGTAGGCGACGAAGAAGCCGCCCACACGTGTCCGTCCGAGCGCCAGAGCGTACGGCGGCTCGAACGTGAAGACGGCGCCGAACGTCGCTCCGGCGAGCGTGATCACCACGGCGTAGTCGCGGGCCACCGGCTGGGTGAGGAGCGCCCACAGGCTCGCAGCCGACCCGTCGGTCTCGACGAGGCTCGCGACCGGCTCTCGGACGCGCGCCGCGATCGCCGCCGACGAGAGCGCCGCCGCCGCGGCAAGGAGGAAGACGGCTTCCCACCCTGCGGCCACAGCCAACGGCTCCGCGACCGCGGGCGCGAGCGCGTTCATCACCAGCATGCTCGCGCCGGAGAGTCCGAGCGCCTGGTTCAGATGCGTGCGCGGGACGATCTCCGCCACCAGCGTTCCCACCGCCGTGAGGACGAAAGCGTAGGACACCCCCTGCAGCACGCGCAGCGTCTCGAGCCCGATCCCGATGTCCCGTACCACCGCGAATCCAGCCGATGACACCGCCATGAGCAGAGCCCCGATCGCCATCGCGTAGCGACGCGGCAGCCGGTCGACCATCCGCCCGGCGAGCGGCGTTGCCGCCACGGTGGCGAGCCCGAACGTGCCGACCACGACGCCGACCTCGGCGGGTCCGGCGCCGAGCTCCTGGGTGAGGAACTTCGGCAGCAGATAGAAGGTCGAGAACGCGAATCCCCAAGCGCTCGCAGCCGCCAGACAGCGGCCGAAGTCGGCGTTGAACCAGCGCTGGCGATGCTCGGCCGCCGGTGTCGGGCGCAAGCCGGTATGGCGCGCGGCGCGCTGACGCGCGCCGGCGTTCCGGAAGGCGCTCGAAAAGGGTCGTCGGATCTGTCGTACGCTCATGGTCGTCTCCGGCCGCCGAAGGCGCCGGAGGGGAGCGTACAAACGAAAAACCCCTCCGGCCGGCCTCGGCGGGAGGGGTTGGGACGTCGTCAGTCGGTGATGCTCACACTGGAACGGCCTCGCACAGCTCCCGGAGCGCAGCTGCCCATAGACGGGCGCGCCAAACTCGCGTGATGTGCTGTTTCGTAAACTGCTTCATGCTTCTCGGACCATGCCGAAGATCGCGGACACTTGCAAGTCCTGGAGACCGGCGATCGAAGCGCGGACGCGCGCGCCCGAACCGCCTGCTCGGCGACCTTCCGACCGATCGCAAATCGTGTCACAAAGACGTCGCGGGCCCTGCGACGTCCGCGACGCCAGACCGGTGGCGGGCGCTCAGCGCGTCGCCGTCAACGCCTGAGCCGACCGCTCAGCGCGACAAGCCGACCGCGAACACGTTGCCGCCGTGGCGGAGGTAGACGGCGTCCTTGAGGATGAGCTGCACCTCGACCCCGGCCTCGGACTCACCCTCACGCAACGTCACCGCTGGCCCGCCGTTGATCCGGACCGTCGCGCTCCGAGCGTTGATCTGTGATGGGTAGCTGATCGACGACACTCGCACCCGCGGCGTACCACCCATCGTCCCCGAGGACACCGCTTCACGAGGCGGCGGGGGCGCGGGCGCGACCGCCGGCTCGTCCGGCGCCGCTCGTTCGGCGGGTCTCGCTGGCTCGTCGGGAACGGTCTCCGGAGACACGACGGGCCTTTCAGGCGCGACGGCCGGCTCCGTCAGCAGCGGCCTTTCGGACACGACCGCCGGTTCACGCCCCGCTCGTTCCCGTGCGACGGCCCGCGTGCGGGCCTGCGGAGCCCGATCCACCACGGCGGGTTTCTCGCGACGAGCCGGCGGCGGCTTGGCGGCAACGCGCGCTGGCGGAGGGGCCGGCCGGACGACAGGCGGCGGCACCGGACGCGCGGCTGGTGGTGCGGCCGATCCTTTCTCCATGCGCCCCCAGGGCGCGTCCCGTTCTCCGCGCTCTGCGCCGAGCGCCGGAACGCGCGCGAGCTTTTCAGAGGCGGCGGGCGGCTCGCCGACCGGCGCCGTCTGCACGCCCGGGACGAGCGCCGTGTCACGCGCCGGTCGAAACACGACGAGGGCCGTTCCGCCGACCGCCAGCGCAACCACGACGAGCACCGGCCGCAACCAGAGAAATCTCGGACCCTGTTCGATCGGCGCGACTTCGGGCGATCTCGCCGCCGCGCTGCGCCGGCGAAGCTCGCGATCGGCATCGAGAACGGTGCTCATGATGCACCGAGCGTCGGTCGCTTGTAGCCGCCCGCGGCGGCGTACAACACGATCCGGGTGAGCGGCCCCACCAATCCGTCGGGCTCGAGCTGGTGCTCGCGCTGAAACCCTTGCACCGCGGTCTCGGTGGTGACGTCGAAGACGCCTGTCGGCTCGCCGTCGTACGTGCCGACCTGGCGAAGGAGGCGTTGCAGACGCATCACTCCCACGCCCTGCGCACCACGAGTCAACACCGGGCCGAAGCCATCGAAGTCCCGCCACAGCACGTGCACCCGCCCGGACCAGAACGGATCGAGCAGTTTGCTCTCGACGGTTGCCGCGACGCCATCGATGGAGACGACGGCGCGCGAATCGTCCATGCCGATGACCGCCACGTAACGCGGCGTCGTGAAACCGGGGACGCGGAGCGCGACCACCGCCGGAAGGTCGAGCAGGCGAAGCATGCTCGGGTTGCTCGTCAGCGACAGCTCCTGCAGGCCGCGACGCCACGCGACCGCCGCGATGTCGTCCGGCAGACGGGTCTCATCGGTCGCCAGCGGGCGCTCTCCCCACGCGGCGAGCACGGCTTGCGTCGCCGCGTGCGCGTTCACCTTCTCGTCCGCGTCCGTGAGCCGTCGCGCCAACTCCACCGCCGACAGCGAAGCCGGGGCTTTGACGGGCGGCGGAATCTGCGCGGCGGCGATGTGCTCGATGGGACGCGCCTCGATGCCCGCCGGCGCTCGCACCGGCGCCGCGGCGAGCGGGCGCAGCGACGACCGGGGGAACCTCCGGGGGCGCGGCCGGCGCCGGCACGCCGAGCAGCCAATCGAGCTGCGGGCTGCCGGCCACCACGAGCAGGATGCCGATCGCGAGTCCGGCGGCCGTGAGCGCGGCTTTCCGTTGCGGCGTGAGCGTACCCGGCAAGGGCACCGCCTGGATCTCGTGGAAGGCGCGCGCCAGGAGACGTCGGTTCACTCTCGGCTGGCGGGCGAGGCAGGCGGCGAGGAGCGCGCGATGGGCCACCATGTTGATGAGCCGTGGCACACCGTTCGAAACGCTGTGCAACAAGCGCAGCGCCGGACCCGAAAAGAGACGCGTGACGCGGCCGCCGCTCGCGACCGCGAGGCGGTGACTGACGTACGCGGCCGTCTCGCGGTACGAGAGCGGCCCGAGATGCCACCGGAGCGTGATCCGCTGGTTCAACTGCGCCAGGTCGGGATCGAGCAGCAGCTTGCGCAATTGCGGCTGGCCGACGAGGACGATCCGCAACAGTTTCTGGGTCTCGGTCTCGAGGTTCAGGAGCAGGCGGATCTGCTCCAGCAGCTCGATCGAGAGCGCCTGGGCCTCGTCGAGGACCAGCACGCAGATTGCCCGCCTGCGTGCTGCGCGACCAGGTACGCGTGCAGCTCGTCGACGAGCTCGCCCTGGGTCGCGGCCGAACCGGGAAGACCGTACTCGCGGCAGATCCTGCGCAGCAGCTCGAGCGCCGTGAGCGGCGGAACGTAGCTGTAGGCGGCCGAGACGTTGGGACCGAGCTCGGAGAGAAACGCGCGCAGCAGCGTGGTCTTGCCGGCGCCGACCTCACCGGTGATGCAGACGAAGCCGCTCGACTCGGTGAGGCCGAGCCGCAAATGGGCGAGCGCCTCGGCGTGCTTGGGGGAAAGAAAGAGGTAGCGCGGATCCGGCGTCAGCCGAAATGGCTCTTCCTCGAGCCCGAAGAACTGCTCGTACATGCTTCCTTCGCCCGCCCCACCGACGTGGCGCGCACTCTATAGAGCCAGTCGGCCTCGCAGACAAGCGGCGGAGACGGCGCTCGGGCCGACACCGCCACGGGGTTCACGGCAGGGACGGTCGGTGCTACAGAAGCCGCCATGCGCCAGACCACCACCAATCGCCGTATCGGCCTCGTGCTCGCGCTCGTGTGCGCGCTCGTGACCGCCGTTCCCCAGCCCTCCGCGTACGCGACCCACGAGGATGGGTACGCGCACGACGGCTATGGACATCGGCAGGATGACGATCGCTACGTGTTCGCGACCACGCGCGGCCTGAACGAGCTCGACATGCACCCCGCGTTCAAGCTTCCCGTCTGGCCGGTCGCCTTCATCCTCGACCTCGTGTTCCTGCCGTTCGCGGCGCTCGCCGACGCAACGAATCACTGACGGACTGCCCCGCCGGCGGGCTCAGAAGCCGCACTTCATCTCCTCGAACGCACCGGTATTCCTGCGCACGCGGCCGAAGAACGATAGGCGGCGAGATCTTCCACGGGCCCATGCACTCGTGCCGCGCACTGCCCGTGCGGCCGGCGCCGCCGGCGCCCACGGTCCGGACGAGGTTGCCGGCGACGCTTGACCCCGTTCGCCATGCGGCAGTAGCGTCGTGGCGCGTGGTCCAGGGGCTCTCAAAACCCGCGGGTCGCTCCTTCCTTCCACCGGCGATCGATCTCGCGGTCTTCCGCCAGATGGCGGACCTGTCGAGCGAAGGCTTCTATCTCCTGAACCGCCACGGCCGTTTTCTCTACGTGAACGCCCAGGCACACGCGCAGATGGGCGGGTACACCATGGAGGAGCTGCTGTCGCTCACGGTCTCCGACATCTGCCCGGACGTCACGCCGGAGAGTTTCGCCGAGCAGGTGAGGGCGCTCGAGAGCGGCGAGCTGCCGGCGGTCGAGAGCTGGACGCGACGCAAAGACGGCTCGATGTTCCTCGCCGAGGTCAGCATGGCGCGCGCTCGAGTTCAAGGGCGAGGCGTACTTCTTCGGCGTGGCGCGCGACATCACGCAGCGCAAGGCGGACGAGGCGGTGCGCACGAACCTCGCCGCCCAGCTCCTGCAGACGCTCGAGAGCGAGCGCCGCCGGGTCGCGCGCGAGCTCCACGACGACGTCGGCCAGGCGCTCGCCACCGTCGGCGTCCTGATCGACGCGCTCGACCTGAGCCCGGGCGCGGTGCCGGAAGCCGTCAAGCCCGCGCTCGCCGCCACACGCGCGACGATCACGCGCATCACCGAGTCGCTGGCGCGCATCGTCCGCGAGTACCATCCCGCCGAGCTGCTCGGCCTCGGTCTCGCGGATACGCTGCGCGCTCATCTGCGTCAGTTTGCCGAACGCCACGAGCTCGCGCTCGAGCTGACGACGGTACCGGTCGAAGGGCTCCTCACGCCCGAGCAGGAGCTGCACGTGTATCGCGTCGTGCAGGAGGCGCTCGCGAACGCCGCGCGCCACGCGCAAGCGAGCCGCGTCCGTGTCGGCATGACACGCGCCCCGGAGCAGCTCACGGTGAGCGTCGAGGACGACGGCGCGGGTTTCGATCCTGCTCGCGCAACCTGGACACGGCATCGGCCTCCTCACCATGCGGCGAGCGCGCGATGTTGTTGCGCGGCGAGCTCACGATCGAGAGCCGCCCCGGCCAGGGCACCTCTGTTCGGCTCACGCTGCCGCTCGGAGCCGAGCAAGCGTCCACGCCCGACCCGCGACCGGCGCCGCACCCGATCGAAGCCGTCGATAGCGCGCGCGTCACCTCCCGACCTCCGCGCCCTCCGGTTGCCCCGCCGCTCCCCGCGCCCCTCAACCTCGAGGTCTTCCGGCAGATGGCGGACATGTCGAGCGAGGCCTTCCGGCTCGCCGATCGCGACGGACGGTTCCTCTACGTGAACGATCGTAGCGGCGTGCTCTCCGGCTACAGTCGGGAGGAGATGTGCTCCATGCGGGTCTCCGACATCTCCCCGGACTTCCCCCCGGACGTGTGGCGCCGGTGGGTGACGACCGTGCAGGGTCCGATCCGGACGTTCGAGACCCGCAACCGCTGCAAGGACGGCACGGTCATGCCCGTCGAGGCGAGCATCACCCGCATCGAATCGCACGGCGAGTCCTACTTCTTCGCCGTCATCCGCGACATCACCGACCGCAAGGAGATCGAGGCCAGCCAGAAGAGCTTCACGCGCCGTCTCCTGCACATGCTCGAAGCCGAGCGACAGCGCGTCGCCCGCGAGCTGCACGACGAGGTGGGACAGGCGGTCGCGACCGTCGGCGTCCTGCTGCACACGTTCGAGAACGCCGCCGGCGCGATTCCGGAGGATCTCCGCTCCGGGCTTGCCGCCACCCAGGGCACGATCCGCCAGATCACCGAGTCGGTGGCGCGCATCGTCCGTGACTACCATCCCGCCGAGCTGCTCGGTCTCGGTCTCGAGGACTCGCTGCGCACGCACGCGCGCCATTTCGCCCAACGGCACGGGTTGGTGCTGCGCCTCGCCACCATCCCGGTCGCAGGGCTGCTCTCGGATGAGCACGCGCTCCACGTCTACCGGATCGTGCAGGAGGCGCTCGCGAACGTCGCTCGCCACGCCGGCGCGCGTCGCGTCACCGTGCGCCTGGCGCGGCAGGGGTCGCGAGTCACGGCGACGGTGCGCGACGACGGCGTTGGATTCGATCCCGGGAGCGCGCGCCCCGGGGGCTTCGGGCTGGTGACGATGCGCGAGCGGGCGGCCTTGCTTGGCGGTGCGCTCGAGGTGCGCTCCCGTCCGGGGCGCGGCGCCGAGGTGCGCCTGAGCGTCGCCGTCGAAAGCCCGCGCGGCGCCTAGCAGCACGGCGTCGCACGCGGGAGGCCGCCGGGCGACCTTTTCCTCCCCGAGGCTACGAGGAACCCGCTGCACGGGCTCCCTGGCTTCCGGATGGCGGGCGTAGTACCAGGGCGCCATGAAATTCGGACTCATGTACGCCAACGCCGGACCGTTCGCGTTCCCGGAGATGCTGACCCACCTCGCCACCACCGCCGAGCGGGTCGGCGTCGAGTCGATCGTGGACGGTCGAGCACGTCGTCATCCCGGTCGGCTACGAGTCCACCTACCCGTACGACCCGTCGGGCAAGATTCCCGGCGCCCGATCAGTTGCCGATCCCGGACCCGCTGATCGCGCTGGCCTACGCCGCGGCGGTGACGAAGACGCTCAGCTCGCGACCGGCATCCTGATCCTGCCGCAGCGCCACCCGCTCTACGTCGCCAAGGAGGTCGCGACCCTCGACGTGCTCTCGCAACGGGCGGCTCATCCTCGGCATCGGCGTCGGCTGGCTCGAGGAGGAGTTCCAGGCGCTCGGCATCCCGTTCAGCGAGCGCGCGGCGCGCACGGCGGAGATGGTGCGCGCCATGCGCTCGCTCTGGAAGGACGAGGCCCGAGCCGTTCCACGGCAAGTTCTTCCGCTGGGGGAAGCTCGAGTCGCACCCGAAGCCGGTGCAGAAGCCGGGCGTGCCGATCGTGGTCGGCGGCCACACCGAGCTGGCGGCGCGCCGCGCCGCGCGCTACGGCGACGGCTTCTTCCCCGGCGTCGCCGACGAGGAGAAGCTCACCTGGCTGCTCGGCATCATGCGCGAGGAGTGCAAGAAGCTCGGTCGCGATCCCGCGACGATCGAGGTCACGTCCGGGCGCGCCGTCCCCGACGCTCGACGGCGTGAAGCGGCTCCGCGACCTCGGCGTGTCGCGCTTCATGGTGCCGCCGCCGGCCTTCGACCCCGACGGCATCACGCAGGGGCTCGAGCAGCTCGGCAACCTGATCGCGCAGACGCGCTGAGCCGCCCGTACTTTTTTCCAAGACCCGGGCACGCGCCTTTCGCTAGGAGCGTTCGCCAGGAGGAAGTCCCATGGACACACAACTGCCACCGCCGGTCGTGCTGTATCAGCTCGCGATCGGACACTACGTCTCGCAAGCCCTCTACGTCGCCGCCAAGCTCGGCGTCGCCGACCTGCTCGGCCAAGGACCGCGAGGGCACGAGGATCTCGCCGCCGCGACCGGAACCCACGCACCATCGCTCCGGCGCGTGCTGCGCCTGCTCGCCAGCGCCGGCGTGCTCGCCGAGACGGACGACGGGAGATTCGCGCTCACCGAGCTCGGGTCGTGCCTGCGGAGCGGGCCGGGCTCGTTTCGCGCCGTGGTGCAGCTCTTCGGGGGCCCGGCGGTGTGGTCGTCCTGGGGCGACCTGCTGGAAACGGTTCGCACCGGTGAAGCGGCGCTCCCCCGCGTCTTCGGCACGGATCCGTTCGAGTACTTCTCCGCTCATCCCGAGGAGGGCGCGGTCTTCGACGAGGCGATGGGGGCATTCACGGCGATGGTCGCGGTCGCCGTCGCCGCGGCCTACGACTTCTCCCCGTTCCGCACCGTCGTCGACGTGGGCGGCGGCGAAGGCGCGCTGCTCGCGGGCATTCTCAAGGAAAACCCGGCGCTCCGCGGAATCGTCTTCGATCTGCCGCGACTCGCCGACGGGGCACGCAAACGCATCGCCGCGGCCGGCCTTGCCGATCGCTGCGAGTTCGCCGGCGGAGATTTCTTTCACGCGGTGCCGAGCGGCGGCGACGCCTACCTCATCAAGCACGTCATCCACGACTGGGACGACGAGCGCGCGGTGCGCATCCTCGCGAGCTGTCACCGGGCGATGGGAGCGCGCGGCAAGCTGCTGATCGTCGAGGCGATCTACCCGCCGCGCATCGATCAATCGATCGACAGCCGAGGTGCGGCCGCGAACGATTGCAACATGATGGTGTGCACGGGCGGACGGCAGCGCTCGGAAGCCGAGTTCCGCGCGCTCTTCGAGGCGGCGCGCTTCGAGCTCGCGCGCATCGTTCCCACGATGGCGAACTCGAGCGTGATCGAAGCCGTCAAGGCGTGACTGACGGGAAGGAGCCGAGGCCTCCCGCGGCGTGAATCGTCGAGCTCGGCGGGCGTGCGCCCGACGGGACGAGGCCGGGGCTCCCGCAGCGCGAATTCCGTTGAGCGCAGCGGGAGCCCGGCTCGTCCGTCACGCTCAGCCGGGATACTTGCCGGTGATGTAGTCCTCGAGCTGCCGGATCGCTTCCTGCTGCCCGGAGATGATCCACTTCACGAGATCGCCGATCGAGACCATACCGACGACGCTGTCGTCCTCGATGACGGGCAGATGCCGAACACGGTTGCTGTCATGAGCGTCATGCAATCGTCGACGCTCTCGTCGGGCGTCACCGAGATCACGTCATTGGTCATGATCTCGCTGATCCGGGTCTCCTTCGAGTGCTTGCCCTTGAGGATGACCTTGCGGGCGTAGTCGCGCTCGGAGACGATGCCGACCAGCCTTCCTTCCGACATCACGAGGAGCGCCCCCACTCCTCTGTCGGCCATCATCTCGATCGCCTCGTAGACGGTGGCATCGGGACTCACCCACCAGATGTCGCCGCCCTTGCGCTGCAAGACCTCGCTGATCTTGTCGACGAGCTTCATGGTTCGCCTCGCACGAATGGGGTCCACCACCGCTCCGCCGCCGCCCGCCTAGGTTGCATGCGAGGCTGCCCAAAAGTCAACGGGCCGCCGCGTCGGTGTGGCGCGGCGGCCCGCTTCTCATCGCACGAGGTTGGCTCGTGCCCCCCGCCCCCCCGCTACGGACACTTGTTGCCCAACCCCAGGATGCCAGGTGACACCGGGCAAGCGACCGACGGGAACGTCTTCGTGTAGTTGTGCGTGTTGAGCAGCGAGCCCTCGCCCGGCAGTCCCGCCGACGAGTTCACGGCTGCCGCCGAGGTGGGAGGAATGCAGAACGTCGTCACCGAGTTCCCGCTCGAGGTTCCGGTGGCGGGCGTACCCGTGAAAGCGTTCGGGTCGCCGACGAGGCTCATCGGGAACACGTGGCACGGGCGCGGCGTGGTGACGCAGGCCTGGTTGCACATGGTGCATCCCAAGCACGTCCCGGCTCCGAGTCCGGTGCACGTCGGCGGCGGAGCGTTGCAATCGGCGTCGGTGGTGCAGCCGCGGAACTCCTCGTTCTCGCACTTGGCGTCACTGGGACCGACGACGCACTCGCCCATGCCGGTCTGCACCGGTAGACACGAGCCGCCCGGGCATTGAGAGGCGACGGTACACGTCGCGTCATCGTTCGCCCCGCCGACGCACTGACTCCCGGGAATCTGCGCGCACAGTGGGATACAGCTCCCGCCCGGACACTCGGAGTCGACGGTGCACGGCGCGTTGGCGTTCGCGCCGCCCAGGCAGCCGAGCTCGCACTGGTTCGGCTGCGTCAGAAGCCCCGGTCGGCTGCATGTATTCCCGACGCCGCACTGGGCTGCCGTCGTGCAAGCGTCCCCGGCGTCGGGACCGCCGATGCAGCGCAGGCCGCCGCAGACCGCGCCGATGACCGGCGCTCCGGGTGCGTCGGGCCCATCGGTGCAGTCAGCGTTCGAAGCGCACGGCCCCGCGGCGGCGTCGTTGCACGTGTCGCACGCGCAGGTGTTGAACTGCGTGAAGCCCGCCGCCGTGCAGGGGAGCGTTGCCGTCTTGGTGCTGGTGCCGGTCGTGTTGGGCGCGAAACGGACGTCGAGCCCGGCACCCGTCACGTTGGCGCCATTCTCGGGCGGACAATCGCGCGACATCGGCCCGAACGGGCTCACGCCCTCGATCGTGCACGCCATGCCGAGACCCGGTCCGGAGTTGCAGAGACCCGTGGTGCCGACGGTGTTCGAGCAGCCGACGCCGATACAATTGCAGCGCGGACAGGGGGCGTCGATCGCGGGCGTGACGTGGACGCGCGAGGCCAGGCGCTGGAAGGTCGCGCTCGAGCCGTCGGTCACGTTGACTGTGCCGGTGATCGGCTCCACGAAGAACGTCGTGACGCAGACCGGCACGCCGCCCGATGAGAGGGGCAACGGCGGGCCGAGGAAGACGCCGCAGCGCCCGTTCAAAGGAGCACAGTCGGCGTTCGTGGAGCAGCTCATGCGGGGATTCAGCTCGCACCGGTAGCCCCGCACGCCTGCCCGCGGCCCGGTCTGACGGCAGAGCGTATCGGTCACCCCGTCGCAGTCGTAGAGCAGCGTGTCGGCGTCGGTGGGTGCGGCCGTCGAGGCGTTGTGCGAGACGCCCGTCCAACCGCTGTCGAGCTCGCTCCCCGGGTCGAAAAGCGTGCGCATCTGGCCGGTTGCGCACGTGCACGCGAACGGAGCACCCTCGCTCGGCGGCACGCACTGCGTCGGGTCGCAGGTGACGCCCGGCGGTGGGGCAGTGGGATCACAGGTCTCGCCGACATCGAGCATACCGTTGCCGCAATTGCCGAGCGGCGTCGCGGTTGCCGTCGGGGTCGGCGTGGCGGTCACCGTCAACCCCGGCGTCGGCGTCTTGGTGGGCGTGCGCGTCACCGTGGGCGTCGGCGTCCCGGCCCCCGGAGTGCTCGTCGCACAGACGACGTTGTTGATCTGGGCCGTGCTCGGAATGGTCACGCGGCCGAGGCCGGGAAGACCAGTAACCGAATTGACCGACGAGCTCGACGTGGGCGCGATGCAGAAGAGCGCGCCGAGCGTCGGGTTCGAGGTGTTGCCGGTGAAGGGATCGGCCACGCCGCCCACGGACACGTCGCCGCCGATGGCGCCGTTGTCGTCCGTGAAGCACTCGCGGAACCGACCGCCCGTGCAGGTGTCGCCGGGTACCGGGCAATCACCGTCCGTGCTGCAGCCGCGGAACGTCTCGGCTGGCGCGCAGAACAGCTCGAACGGCCCTCCCGAGCACACGCCCTCGTCGATCGAGTCGGTGTCGGGTGGGTTCGCAGCACACACGGTGTCGTCGCACTCGTTCGGCCTGGTCGCTTTCGAGTTCACCGCGTTCGGCGAACAGGTGGCGCCCGGACATTCGCTGTTCACGCTGCAGGCGGCACCGATGTTGGCGCCGCCGACACAGCGCCTGCCGGCGCAGATCGGACCGACCGGGCCCGCCGGATCCGGACAGTCGGCGTTTTCGTCGCACGGCTCGGCGCTGGCGCTGTTGCACGTTCCACAGAAGCACTCGAGGCCCGTGAAACCCGTCTGCGTGCAGTTCGGGCCGGCAGCGCTCAGCGTCTTCGTCTGCGTGCCGGTGCGGAGATCGAGCGGGACCGGGAGGTTGCCGATGTTGGCCGCGACGTCGGGCGGGCAATCGTAGCTGAGGTCACCGTAGCTCGGACTCGAGCCGTTGATCGTACACGGGTCACCCATGTGCGGGCCCGCCGTGCAGAGACCCGCCTCGCAGGTTGGACACGGACGGTCGACCGTCGGACCGTTGTGCACTCGCGAGAGGAGAATCACGTTCGCCTGCGACGTTCCGGCATTGACGTCCATCGTGCCGGTCACCGCCTGTGTGATCTCGTTGGTGACGCAGACCGAGACGCCGCCCGCGGAGAGCGGCAGCGGCGCGCCGAAGTGGAAACGGCACGGAGACGCGCCCGGGCAATCGGCGTTGGTCGTGCACGTGATGGCGGTGTCGGTGATGCACCGCCGGTTGTTGAAGGCCATGCCGCCAGCGTTGGTAGCAGGGCCCGAAAGCGTACAGACGCCGCAGGTCGGATGCGTGCTACCCGGGCAGCTCGAATTGAGCGTGAGACGTCCGTTGGAGGGCGCGTGCGAATCGTGCGACTGACCGGTCCAGCCGGTATCGAGGTCGATCAAGTCGCCGTTGGCGTCGGATTGTACGAGCGTAGGACAGGGCTGACCCGTCAGGTCGCAACCGAGAGGCGTCGATGTCGCCGTCGGCGTCACCGTGGCTCCGGGACCGGGCGTCTGCGTCGCCGTGACGGTCGGCGCGACGGTGAAGGTCGGCGTCGGCGTCGTGGTCAGCACCGGCGGTGGAGTCTGCGTCGCAGTCGGTGTCGTCGTCGGCGTGGCCGTCGGCACGGGCGCGGTCAGCGTCGGCGTCGGCGTCGCGAAGTTCGGGTCGACCTCCGAGACGACGTCGAACACGAACGCGTCCACCTTGGCCTCCGCCGCGGCGGTGTCGTCGAACGTCACACAATCGTTGGGCACCTTGTTTTCGAGCTTCTCGAAGCACCCCTTGGTCGGGTCGGCTCCGCCGTCGAACTTATCGTGCGCCTTCTGGATGCAGACCGGATCGACCACGAGGCCCTTCTTCTCGGCCTTGGCGTGACACTTGAGGAGCGCCTTGGTCTTCTTGCTGACGCACTTCTTCTTTCCGGAGGAGCACTTGTTCAGGACCGGCGCCGGGAAGGCAGGGTCGACTTCCTGGACGACGTCGAGCACGAAGGCATCGATCTTGGCCTCGAGCGCCGCGGTATCGTCGAAGGTCAGGCAGGCGGTGGCGCTCAAGGGTGGGTTCTTGTCCTCGAGCTTCTCGAAGCATCCCTTCGCGGGCGTCACACCGCCATCGAATTTCGTCATGCACTTCTGCGTGCAGTTGGCGTCGACGGGAAGGCCGGTCTTCTCTGCCTTGGCGTGGCATTTCAGCAGGCACGCCATCTTCTTCGCGACGCACAGCTTCTTCTTCGACGAGCACTTGTTCAGCGTCTGCGCATCGGCTGTCGCGGCGAGGAGGAGGACTGCGGCCGTGGCGGCACTCAGCAGGAACCTTCCGAAGGACGAGAAAAGGGGGTGTGTTCTCATGGCTGCTCCTTTTGTTGTACGCCCATGCGGCTCGACGTTCGTTGATCCGTCGACGATGAGCCTAGTCGCCGCGCACGAGACTCGACAATCCTCTGACGTTGGGAGACGTCCAACATTGATAGGTAGGATGCGGGACCAACAGAGAGACGAAACAAATGGGGAATCCACGTAGGAGAGCTGGGTATGGGCGGGGGGTGCGGACGACCTCAATCAGGGGGTGCAAGGAGGTCCGCTACGGGGGGTGCGGGCGGCGGCGTGCGCTGCAAGCAGCGCATTTGCCGGCACCACACGGCAACCCGCGCCCCCAGGGTCGAGGCGGCACTCGGGGCCGCCTCGCACGACGGAAATTCCTAGCCGCCGGTCGCGAAGTGAAACTCTTCGCGTACGATCTTGCGGTCCTTCACCGTTCACTATGCTTCGCTGGCCTTCTGAAACGCCGGGCGGGCTTCGAGCCGGGCGGATATCGCGCCAGGTTCTGATAGCGGTCGTCGAGCACGCCGAGCAAACGGGCGGCCAGGAGCGTGAACGCCATCATGATGTCGGCGGCGGAAAACCCGGCTCCGAGGAGATAGCTCTTTCCGGCAAGCGTTCTTTCGACGACGTCGAGCGCGGCGCGCCCGCGCTCGCGTGCGCTCTCGATGACACCGGGAATCTCCGCCGCGTCACCTTTGTAGAGCGTGTGCCAGATGATCACACCGAGCGGCGGAAAGGCCGTTCCTTCCGCGAAGTGCATCCACTGCAAGAACTCACCTCGCTCCGGCGAGCCGATCGCGGGCGCGAGCCGTCCGTTCCCGTAGCGTTCGAGGATGTACTCGATGATCGCGCCGGACTCGCCGATCGTGACCGCACCGTCCTCGATCACCGGCAGCTTGCCGAGCGGTGTGTTCTGCGAGAACGCCTTCTGGGGCACGTTGAACGTCACCATCTCGAGGTCGTACGGCAGCCCGAGCTCTTCGAGCAGCCAGCGGACGCGCACCGAACGTGTGCGCGGCGCGAAATAGAGCTTGATCATCCTTTCCTCCCGAAGCGCCGCGCGCATCATTCGACGGCGCGGCGCTTCACCAGCGTCGCGTCTCCCCGACGTCGAGCGTCCATGCGTGGTCGGCGTCGTAGCCCGCGGCCGCCGCAGCGACGCGAAAGCGGCGCGGCGGCTCGTCGAGCGGCTCGTCCGTGAGATCGAACGTCCCCCAGTGCATGCCGACCACGCGGCGCGCCCCGAGATCGACGGCGGCGCGCACCGCCTCCTCCGGATTGAGGTGCACGAATTGCATGATCGCCGTCGGCTCGTAGGCGCCGATCGGCAGCGCCGCGAGGTCGATCGGGCCGAGACGCGCACGCACGTCGCCGAAGCCGGCGAAGTAGCCGGTGTCGCCGGCGTGGTAGAAGCGCCGGCTCGGTCCTTCGACGACCCACCCCGCCCAGAGCCGCCGATCGTCGCCGGTGACCGAACGGCCCGAGAAGTGCTGCGCCGGCACGCAGTGCACGCGAACCGAGCCGATCGAGGTGCTCTGCCACCAGTCCAACTCGATCACCTCGCCACCAACCTCGCGCACGAGATCGCCCATGCCGAGCCCGGCGATGAACCGCGTCCCGCGCGCCGCGAGCGCCGCGATCGACGGCAGATCGGTATGATCGTAGTGATCGTGCGACAGCACCGCGAAGTCGATCGGCGGCAGCGCGTCGAGTGGCACACCCGGCGGCGCGAGCCGCTTGGGACCCGCGAACGACATCGGACTGGCGCGCTCCGAGAACATCGGATCGGTGAGGAACGCGACACCGTCCATGCGCACCAGCAGGGTCGCGTGACCGATCCAGGTGACGCTCGGGTTGTGCGCGATAGCCGTCGGCATCGTACGGGCACCAGGCGCGGCGCCACCCGCACGCCCGACGAGCGACGTCCACGCCTTGCGGAGCAGGAACGGTACGGTGACATGCGGCGCCGGGGCGCGATCGTGGCCCGGCGAGATTGACGAAGCGATCGCCGTCGCGCGGCGCGCCGGCCTGCGCGATCGGACGCGGCGCCGAGCAGCGAGAGACTCGCGAGCGCGAGCAGCACCATTCGGATCGGCAAAGGCAGGTCGCAACACGATGCGCTCGATGATCCTCCGCCGCACGACAAACGCAAGCACCCTTGCGAACACGCGACGACCGACGGGAGGTGGTGTGCCGGCGGGCGAATTCCGTTGAGCCCGCGGCACACCCACACCTCCCGTCGGCGCCAGTTCGTCGTACGCTGCCTGGGTTCCGTCTGCCGTCTCTGATAAGCAGGCGCCGATGTCTTCGCCTGGCACCCGCGCCGATCGGGGCCGCGTCCTGATGGTCGCACTCGACGCGGCAGAGCTGTCGTTCGTCCGCGCGTCTCTTCCCCGCCTGCCGGTGTTGCGGCGCTTGTTCGACGAGGCGGTGTTCTTCCCGCTGCGCTCGAGCGCCGAGTACGTGAGCGCATCCGTGTGGCCCACCATGTACACCGGCGGGTCGGTGGGCGAGCACGGGATCAGCCAGCACATCCAGTGGGATCCCGCCGCCATGCGCATGCGGCGGATCAGCGCCGACTGGCTGTACTGCGAGCCGTTCTGGTACACGCTCGCGCGCGCGGGCCTCGGCGTCACCGTCCTCGACGTGCCGTTCGCGTTCGAGAACCGCCTGCCGCAGGCCGTCGAGGTGACCAACTGGGGCTCGCACGACCTCTTGGGGCGGCTCGCGACCAATCCGCCCGGGCTGCGCCGGGAGATCATCCGCCAGTTCGGCCACCATCCGATGGGCTACGAGATTCCGGTCAGCAAGGACACGCGCCAGCTCACCGCCATGCAGCGCGAGCTCGTCGAGGGCGCCGCGATCAAGGGCCGCCTCGCCCGCTGGCTGCGTGACACCACGGACTGGGACTTCTACCTCGCCGTGTTCGGCGAAACGCATCGCGGCGGCCACATCCTGTGGCGCGATCACGACACGGTGCACGCGCACGTGCCGCCGGGCGCGCTTCTCGACGTCTACCGTTCAGTCGACGCCGGCCTGGGCGCCGTGCTCGAGGGAGTCGACACCGAGACGACCACGGTCATCGTGTCCGCGCTCCACGGCATGGGCGCGAACGTGTCGCAGGAGCATTTCGTCCGCCGCGCCATGGACCGGATCAACGCCGGCTTTCGCCACGAGACCGCGGCGCGCGAGCGCCCGCCGGCGGCGCAGCGCGGCTTGATGCGGACGCTGCGCGAGTCGATCCCGGCCCCGGTCCAGCACGCGGTGGCACGGGCGGTGCCGGTCGAGGTGCGGGACTGGGTCGTGAGCCGCGAGGTCACCGGTGGACTCGACTGGCAGCGGACGCCGGGCTTCGCGTTGCGATCCGATCTGTTCAGCTTCGTGCGTCTGAACGTCGCCGGGCGCGAGCGTCAGGGGCTTCTCGAGCCGGGGAGCGAGCGCGTACACCCGCTACGTCGAGCACGTCACGCGGAGCTTCCTCGAGCTGCGCGCCGTCGGCACGGACGCGCCCATCGTCCGCGACGTCGTCCCTGCGCACGCGCTCTTCTCGGGAGCGCGGCGAGAGCTCCTACCCGATCTCATCCTGCGCTGGACGCACGAGTCTCCAGCGAGTCAGGTGTACTCGGCGGCGCTTGGGACGATCGAGGCGGCGCCGGACTCGGGACGCACCGGCGAGCACCGGCCCGATGGATTCGCGCTCGTTCTCGGAAAGCGCGCGCGCGAGGGCGGCCTACCGCCGCTCACCAACAACGGCGACTTTCCGCGCTTCGTCTCGCACCTTCTGGGGGTGCGCCTGGCGTCGTGATCGGCGGCGGCGGCGATGACGGAGGCATCTTCCGCCTCCGTTGCGGGTCACTCGGCGCGATCTTTGAAAAGACCGACTTCGTTGTGATCCGCCGGCGCGCTGTAGACGGCGTCCCAGCAGTTGCCGATGCTGTTGACGAGCTGCACCGTCACCGGCTGCGCGAGCGGGAGCGCGGGCATGTTCAGGTTCCCGCGCTGACCCTTCAGCGTGATCCGCGCCTTCCCGTCGAGGCCCTCTTTCAGCAGCAACTTGCCGACGCCGTCGGATGCGAGCTGCCCGTCACGATACTTGAAGCCGCTCGAGGTCTCGGTCCAGCACGGGCGGCTGCCACAGATCTGACCCGCCGGCACGTGTTCGGTCGAGATCAGGGTGAGCGTCGAGTCGTAGACGCACAGCTCGTACTCCGTGGTCGTCGTCGGATCGCCGAAGGCGATCTTCGCCGTGGCTGAGCCGCGGAGCCACTTCCAGATGAGTCGGTCGGGGTGGTCGTCGAGCGCGTTGTCGCGGAGCCGGAACACCGCCTTGAGGGGCAACGACGGTCCCACGCATCCGGCCTGCGGCGTCACCGGACAGAGCTGCGCGTCCACCTCCGAAACGAGACCACTGACGATCGCCGCGAACGCGATCAGCGCGGCGACGAAGGTCCGGGAACACGACAGAGCGAGATCTTTCACCACTGATTGACTCCCATCATTGGTCATTTTCGGTTGTCCGGCTCGTCTGTGGAGTGGTTCGGCTCCAGCGGGAATATCATGATGGCACTATTTGGGGCCAGCCCCTTCCTGATGGACACCGCCGACGGCAGTGCGCTACGGCTCGGCGGCACGATGCGCCGCGCTCCAGAGGTTCCCTAGCATCCTCCCCATCCTTTGCGTGCTGGCCGCCGCGACCGCGCCCGACGCCGCCCCGACCGCGCGCCCCGACCCCACCATCAAGCTGGCGATGCATCCTCCCGGACCGCAACACGAGGCCATCTTCGGATACGCCGTCGCCGCCGCCGGGCCGAACGCCCTGGTCGGCGCCCCACACACCCCCGTCGACGGGCGGATGCAGGCCGGCGCTGCCTATCTCCTCGACGGCACGAGCGGTGCGATCCTCCGCACCTTCCTCGATCCGGCACGACGCATCGATGACCTCTTCGGCCATGCGGTCGCGGGCACCGGCGATCGGGTCCTGATCGGAGCACCCCGCACCGCGGTGTACGGCCTTCCGATGGCCGGAGCCGCGTATCTGTTCGACGCCAGCACGGGGAGGCTGCTCCGTGCGTTCTACGAGCCGACCCCCTCGGCCAACGCCGAGTTCGGGTCGACGGTTGCGTTCGTGGACGGTCAGCCGTTGATCGCATCCCCTGCCGCCACGGTCGGCGGCGCGCCGGCCGCGGGATGTGCGTATCTCTTCGACGTCAGCAGCGGCCGGCTGCTGCGGACCTTTTCAGCACAACCCGCCCCTGTCGCGCACGAGATTTTCGCCCTCACCGCCACCCAGGTGGGCGGCGCCGTCCTCTTCGGTGCGCCCCACGCGACCGTGGCCGGCGAGCCCCGCGCCGGCGCGGCGTATCTCCTCGACGCGGAGAGTGGTGCGCTCGTCCGGCGCTATACCGCGCCGACGGCCGTCGCCGAGAGCCTCTTCGGCGCCGCGATCGTCAGCACCCGTTCGGTGATCGCGATCGGCGCGCCGTACGCCCCAGACGGCGAAGCCGAACGCTCGGGCGCGGTCTACGTCTATGATCGGGAGAGCGGAACGCTGCTGCACACGCTGCGGGAGCCGGTCACGGATCGCAACGATCGCCTGTTCGGCTTCGCGCTCGCAGCCGCCTGCGGGCACCTGCTCGTCGGTGCCCCGCACGCGAGCCCCGACGGTCGATGGCTCGCGGGACTGGCCTATCTCTTCGAGGCGACGACCGGTCAGGTGGTCGGAGCGCTGCGCGAGCCCACGCCGACCGAGCGCAGCGGATTCGGCATCGCGGTCGCCAGCCTGAACGATCGGCCGCTCGTCGGCGCCGAGCGTGCCCGTACCGCCACGGGGCACGGCGCCGCCTACCTTTTCGACTGCGCGCCGGCGGCGTCCAACCGCTGAGGCGCGCGAGAACGATGCGCATCCGTTGGGCTTCGCCGACGCTCGGCATCGAGGAGGAGCGCGAGGTGCTCGCGGTCCTGCGCTCCGGGCAGGTCTCGATGGGGCCGGAAGTGCGAACGCTCGAGGAGCGTCTGGCGCGCCACCTCGGCGCCGATCACATCGTGGTCGTCTCCTCCGGAACCGCGGCGCTCGACGTCGCGCTCAAGGCACTCGGGATCGGCCCCGGCGACGAGGTCATCGTACCGGCCTTCACCTACATCGCGACCGGCGAACGCGGTCACGTACCAGGGAGCGACACCGGTGCTGGTCGACGTCGAGCCGCGCACGCTCAATCTCGACCCCGCGGCGGTGCGCGCCGCGCTGACCTCGCGCACCCGCTGCGTCATCCCCATCGACTACGCGGGAACGATGGCCGGGTACGACGAGCTCGAGCGCATCGCCGCCGAGAGCGGCATCGCGCTCCTCCAGGATGCCGCGCACAGCTTCGGCGGGTCGTTCCGTGGTCGGCGGCCGGGGGCGTTCGGGGTCGGCGCGACCCTGAGCTTCCACATCGCGAAGACCTTCACCACCATCGAGGGCGGCGCTTTCGTGACCGCCGACCCCGGGCTCGCCGCGCGCGCGCGCTCGCTTCGCAACCAGGGCGAGGCGGCGGGAACGAAGTACCGCTTCGAGTCGATCGGCGCCAACTATCGCATGACCGACCTGCAGGCTGCGATCGGCGTGGCGCAACTCGCCAAGCTCGACCGGCAGATCGAAGCGCGTCGTGAGGTCGTGCGTCTGTACCATGCGCTCCTCGACGGCGCGCCGGGTCTGCTGCTGCCGCGCGAGGAGCCCGGCACCGAGCATGCCTGGTTCATCTTCTCCGTGCGGTTCCCGGATCGCGAGACCCGCGACCGCGCCGAAGGGATGCTCACACGCGCCGGCGTCGAGACGCGCATCTGCTGGCCGCTGCCCGTCTACCAGCAACCGGCCTATGTGGGACGCGTTCCCGCGACCCCCTGCCCGCACGCCGAGCGAGCGGCCGCTACCGTCTTGAGCCTTCCATTGCACGCCGCGCTGACCAGGGACGACGTCGAGTTGATCGCCTCCACGGTGCGCGCCGCGCTCGGCGCGGGCTCTCGTTGACGGCAATCAGCGGCGGTCGTTCCGGGGCCGATCTCGACCTTGCGGGCGAGCGCGCGTCGCCGTCGCCCGCCAGCGTCTACTGCATCGACGTCGCGGTCCGTTTGACGGCGCGCCTCCAGCACCGAAGGGTGTAGCCCGCATGCGCGTGCGCGCAGCGCAGGCCGCTACGGGGCGTCGGTCTCCGCAGCGCTCTCGGCGAGCTCCTCGCCGACTTCCGCGCGCAGCGACCCGACGATGACCGCGATCGCGCCGAGCGCGATCGTCCCGCCGGCGATCTGCAGGCCGCTCAGGTGCTCGCCGAGGTGCACGACGGCGGCGAGCGAAGCGAGGACCGGAACCGCGAGCAGCAACATCGACGAGACGAACGCCGACACGTGGGCGTGCGCCCAGTTGGTGAGCATGTGGCCGATCGTTCCCGGCAGCACGGCGAGAAACGCGAAGATCAGCCAGTCGGGGCCGCGCGGCGATGCCAGGTCCTGCGCGCTCACCAGACACGCGCCGAGCATGATCACGCCGGCGACCGTCGTCATTCCGACGACGTACACCCAGGTCCCGATCCGAGCCCGGATGCGCTTCGACCAGAGAAAGTAGGCGGTGAAGGCGAAGAGGTTCAACGAGGCCAGCAGGTCTCCCATCGGACTCCAGGTCGGCGCACCGACGGCACCGAGCACGACCATCGCCGTACCCACCACCGCGACCGCCGACCACCCGAGCGCCGCTCCGGTGACACGCTCGCCGAAGAGACGCCCGGCGACGAGCAGGACGAGTGTCGGTTGCAGCGCGCCGATGATGGCAACGTTGGCGACGCTCGTGAGCTTGAGCGCGGTGAAATACAGGAGCTGGTGCGCCGCGAAGACCGTCCCGCCGACGAGACAGGCGAGCGCCCAACCAGGGTCGAAGCGCCGGCGCTCCGCCGGCAGCATCGCGGTGATGAGCCACAGCAGCGGAATCGCGATCCACAACCGGTAGAACGCCGAGATGATTCCCGGCACCGACGCGCTCTTGATGGCGATGCCGCCGTACGCCCAGATCACGACGGTCGCCGCGACCGCGACGAGTCCGAGGCCGTAACGGTCACTCTGCGGCGCCGTGGAGTTGGCCGGCGAACGGAACGGACGGGGTGGGGCGCATGACGACCCGCAGTCTCGACCCGCGGGTCCCCTCGTATAGCAGGTCCATTCGAACGGCCGCCCGCGATGCGCGTCGTTCGCCAGCCGCTCTCTCCGCCCTGGCCGGTCATGCGCCGCCTGCGCTAGGCTCTCGATCACTCCGGTCGCCATGTCGGCATCCTACTGGCTCGCGCGCTGGCTCATCCTCAGGCTTCTCGGCCTGGTCTATCTCGTCGCGTTCCTTTCGTTGGCCAACCAGGTTCTGCCCTTGATCGGCGCCCACGGACTCACGCCCGTGGCGCTCTGGCTGGCGCGCCTCGAGACGCATTTCGGATCACGCTGGGCGGCGTTCCTCGCCGAGCCGAGCATCTTCTGGCTCGACGTCTCCGATCCCGTGCTGGTCGCGGGCGCCTGGCTCGGCGTCGCGCTCTCGTTGCCGCTGCTCCTCGGCTTCGCAAACGCGATCCTGATGGCGGTCTTGTGGGTGCTCTATCTCTCGTTCGTCCACATCGGACAGGACTGGTACGGCTACGGCTGGGAGATCCAGCTCGTCGAGACCGGCTTTCTCGCGATCTTCCTCTGCCCGCTCGTCGACGGACGTCCCTTCCCGCGGCGGCCACCGCCGCTCGCCGTGATCTGGCTGTTCCGCTGGTTGATCTTTCGCATCATGCTCGGCGCCGGACTCATCAAGCTGCGCGGCGACCCGTGCTGGCGCGACCTCACGTGTCTCGTCTACCACTACGAGACCCAACCGATCCCCAATCCGCTCAGCTGGGCGCTCCATTTCATGCCGCGCTGGGTGCACACCGGCGGCGTTCTCCTCAACCACGCGAGCGAGCTGATCGCGCCGTGGTTCCTCGCCGGTCCGCGGCGCGCGCGGCACGCCGCCGGCCTCCTGATGCTGCTCTTTCAGGTCGTCCTCATCCTCAGCGGCAACCTGTCGTTCCTGAACTGGCTGACGATCGTTCCCATCCTGGCGTGCTTCGACGACGATCTCCTGAGTCGGGTGCTGCCGCGCGCCCTGGTGGCGCGCGCCAGAAACGCCGCCGCGACCGCCGAGCCATCACGCGCCCAGCGTGTTGCGGTCGCCCGTGCTGGTGGTCGGCGTCGCGGTGCTCAGCATCGGGCCGGTCTCGAATCTGCTTTCGACGCGACAGGCGATGAACACCTCGTTCACGCGTCTGGAGCTGGTCAACACCTACGGCGCCTTCGGCAGCGTCGGCCGCGAGCGCCACGAGATCGTCTTCGAGGGCACCGCCGACGACGTCCTCGGGCCCGCGACGCGCTGGCAAGCCTACGAGTTCAAGTGCAAGCCGGGCGATCCCATGCGCCGTCCGTGCGTCATCTCGCCCTACCACTACCGGCTCGATTGGCAGATCTGGTTCGCCGCCATGTCGACGGCGGATCGCTACCCGTGGACCTTGCACCTGGTCTGGAAGCTGCTCCACGGCGATCCCGCGGTGCTCGGCCTTCTGGCGGAGAATCCCTTTCGCGGACGCGCCGCCGCGCTACGTCCGGGCACGGCTCTATCGCTACACGTTCGCGCCCCCGGGCGACCCGAGCGGCGCGTGGTGGACGCGCACACTGCTCGGCGACTGGCTGCCGCCGCTCACGAGCGACGACCCGCGCCTGCGCCGTCTTCTCGCCGCGCGCGGTTGGGTTGCCGAAAACGCCGCGGAACACTAGACGACCGCGAGGCAAGAGGCTACGACGATGCGACTGCACGACTGGTCGGGTTTCGCGGCGCTCGGAGCGGCGATCATGATGGTCGTGGCGCTGGCGCGCGGCGACATGGCAGCCGCCGGCTGGTGGCTCGTCGCCGTCATCGTCACCGGCTTTCTCACGCGATACTGGAGCGTCACGCGTCCGGCACCGATGCCGCATCTCCTGCGGTGGACGTTGGCGGTGCCGCGCGGCAACCACTCGCCCGAGCACTTGCGGCGAGCGCTCGAGCCCCGGAGCGGCGAGCGCATGCTCGAGATCGGGCCGGGGGTGGGTATCCATGCGCTGCCGGTCGCGTCGTGGCTCGCGCCCGACGGGAGCCTCGACGTCTTCGACATCCAGCAGAAGATGCTCGACGACGTGATGGCGCGCGCCCGCGCGGCGGACATCACCAACATCACCGCGCGGCTCGGCGACGCACGGAAGCTTCCCTACGCGGCGGGCACCTTCGACGCCGCCTATCTCGTCGGCGTCCTCGGCGAGATCCCCGACGGACACGCGACGCTTCGCGAGCTGCACCGGGTGCTCAAGCCGGGCGGGCGGCTGGTGATCGGCGAGGTCTTCTTCGATCCCGACTTCATCCGCTTCGGCGCGCTCGAACGCCGAGCGCGCGAGGCCGGCTTCGCGTTCGAACGCAAGCTCGGCGGATCACTCTCGTACCTGGCGCGATTCCACCCGATTGCAGCCGACGGCAACGAATTCGCGTGACAACACGACGGGGCGCTCTGACAGGAAGCGCTGGACCGTTGCACCACATCTCGCCCGCAGGCACCCCCTTGCCGCGGCGCGACGCCGTCGCTTGCGAGGACGCGGCTTCGGCCGCTAGGAGCCTCCGGGTGCGATCGTCGCGGCGGGAGTTCCTGATCAAACTGAGCGGCCTCGCCCTGGTCGGTTGCGCCGGCCGATACGCCAAGGTCGCGCGGCACGCGGCGGTTGATCGGCACCCGACCCTCGTTCTGCACAACGCGAACATCCTCACGGTCGATCCGGAGCGCCCGCGCGCACGCGCGGCCGCCATCTGGGGCGACCGCTTCCTGGACGTGGGCTCCGATGACGCCATCCTCGCCCTCGCCTCCCGGGAGACTAGGCGGGTCGATCTCGGAGGCAGGACGATCGTGCCGGGATTCATCGATGCACACTCGCACCCAGCCTACGCGGGCATTCGACATCTGACGCGCGTCGATTGCGATCTGCGCTCGATCGCCGACATTGTGGATGCGCTGCGGCAGCGCGCGGCGTCGACCTCGCCGGGTGAGTGGGTCCTCGGGTTCAAGTACGACGACACCAAGACGCGCGAGGGGCGTCCGATCACGCGCGCGGACCTCGACGCAGTGGTTTCCAAACACCCGGTCTTCATCGAGCACCGCGGCGGCCACACCGGCTATCTGAACTCGCGGGGCCTCGAGAAAGCCGGCGTGACCGAGAGGACTCCCGATCCTCACGGGGGACATTTCGATCGCGATCCCCAGAACGGCAAGCTGACCGGTCGGGTCGCCGAACGCGCGAAGTTCGATATCGACGCCGCGATTCCCTCCTCGCTTCACCTCGGAGCAACGCCGCGAAGGCGTCAAGCTGATCTCGCATCTCATGGCTAAAGCGGGGATCACGTCGGCGCACGACGCGATGGGCACGCCCGAGGATCTGAAAGCCTACGAGGAAGCGCGCGACGCCGGGGATCTCGTCACCAGGATCTATTGCCTGATCGGCTACCAGGCGATCGACCGGATGATCGCGGCAGGCGTCAAAACCGGTCTCGGCGACGAGTGGGTCCGGGTCGGCGCCATGAAGGCGATCTGCGACGGGTCGATCTCCGAGCGCACCGCCCGTCTTTCAGAGCCCTACCTCGGCCGCCCAGACGACCGCGGCATCCTCGTGGCAACCGAAGAGGAGCTGTATCCGATCGCCAAGAAGGCGCACACCGCCGGCTGGCAGATCGGAATCCACGCCAACGGCGACGTGGCCATCGACATCGTGCTTCGCCTCTACGAGCGGCTGCAACGCGAGGCGCCCCGACCGGATCCGCGCTTCAGGATCGAGCACTGCACGGTCGTCAACGACGATCTGGTCCGACGAATCCGGGCGCTCGGAGTGATCCCGACGCCCTTCTCCTCCTACGTCTACTTCCATGGCGAGAAGATGCGCGAGTACGGCGAACGGAGATTGAACCACATGTTCGCGGTGCGCGATTTCCTCGATGCCGGCATCAAGGTGACGCAGGCATCCGACTATCCTCCCGGGCCGTTCGAGCCGATGATGGCACTCCAGTCGAGTGTCACGCGCACGGACAGTCGGGGAAACGTCTGGGGAGCGGATCAGCGCGTGACGGTCGAGGAAGCGATCCGCGTCGGGACGTTGCACGGCGCCTACGCCTCGTTCGAGGAGAACCTCAAGGGCTCCATCGCGCCCGGCAAGCTGGCCGATCTGGTGGTGCTCGGCAGGGATCCCCTGAAGGAGAATCCTTCCTCTCTGATCACGATCCCCGTCGAGCAGACGATGGTGGGCGGTCGCTGGGTGTACGAGTCCTAGGACTCGCGGCGGCTCCCCACGTCAGCAGGTCTTGCTGTATCCCGCGCAGATCACTTTCGCGCGCGATGGAACACAAGCGTCGCCAGCAGCGTGCGATGCTGCCCGCCCTCTTCCGCTTCGACGAACCCGGCCTCGCGGCAGATCTCCCCGAGCCGGCCTTCGACACTGTCACGCCGACGCTCCCCGTGATGGGCGACGTGGGCCAGCAGACGGCCGAGCCGTGAAGCCGGCGGGCCGATGTCGACGACGTGCAAGCTCCCTCCCGGAACGAGCACGCGCCGTACCTCACGAAGGGTCATCAGCTTCTGCTCATGCGAGAGGTGGTGGATCATGAGTGACGAGAGGACGCGCTCGAACGATCCGTCCGCATAGGGCAAGGCGTAGGAGAGCCCTTCATCGAAGTGGATGTCCACTCCCGCCGCGCGCGCTTTGCGCTCGGCACGTGCCAACGCCTTCGCATCCCCGTCGAGACCGACGACCGACGCGCGCGGATGCAACTGCTTGATGAACAGGGTCAACGTCCCGGTGCCGCACCCGAGGTCGAGCACGCGATGACCTTCGGCGATGGCCGCGTCGCTGATGAGACGCTTCTTGAAGGTCTCCTCGCGCAACACCCAGCGTTGCAGCGGGTCGTAGAGCGGCAGCAGGAAGTCGTAGCCGAAGGCAGGAACGTAGTCTTTGGGTCGCGCGTGTGCCGTCGCCATGGTCGTCACCTCGCGTCGAGAAGAACTGGCTTCCTGAGTGGCCCCATCGCACGATTGTGTCAATCCAGGCGAGTTTTCGCCCACTGCCGCTGACCTCTCGCTCCCAGTCGAGCGTCGGCGCTTCACTCCGCCACTCCGCGCACCGCCCAGGCACGGGCAACCAAGTTGATGGAGCGGTCCGGCTGCCGGAGCAGCGAGCGCTCCACATGTTCCGCCAACGCCTGGCGTTGGCCGGCTTCGAGACCTGCGACGTAGGAGGGTGCGGGACCGGTGCCACCGAGGAACCGGTTCCAGAAGTCCGCGAAGTCCGAGAACCGGGTGGAAATCTCGAGTGACTCGCAAGCAACATCGCGAAGACCGCCGGCGCGGTGCATCGACGGCACGCCTGGACCTAGAGAGTAGCCGTGATCCTGAGGCCCCCGACGACGTTGACGCCCGCGGCTGGCTCGAAGAATCGGCCGCCGGCAGCATTCAGTCGCACGATCCCGCTGTAGCTCTCATCGGCGACGTTCTGCACCGTCACGAAGGGCTCGACGCTGACGCCGGCAATCGTGCCGTCGTAGCCGCCGCGGATGGTCAGCAGCTCGTAGCCGTGCGCGCTTGCCGTGTTGGCGTCATCGACGTGGAAACCGTCGACCGCCAGCAGATCGACGGCCGCGAACACGCCTTTTGGATGATGATAGGCAAGCTCCTGGTAGACCTGCCACGACGGAATCCCCGGCTCCTCGTTGCCGTCGAAATCACCTTCGACGGTACGGTAGTCGCGGTACCGGGCGTGCATCAGGGTCACTGCCGATGACCAGCGCAGGCTCCACGGGAGCTCCACCTGCCAGTCGAGCTCGAGCCCGTAGCGCTCCGATCGTCCGGCGTTGCGAAAGAAGTTGCGGCCCGAGACGGACTCGAAGATGACCAGCTCGTCGTCGACGTCGAGGTAGAACGCCGCGACGCCGGCGCGCGCCCGGTCGCGCCACTGCAGCGCGGCCACCGATCTCGTAGCTCGTCGCCTTCTGCGGCTCGAGGTCGGGGTTGAATCCCGCGCCCTGTGGATTCGCGAGCTCGGTCGTCGTCGGAACCTGGAAGGCGGTCCCGACGTTGGCAAACACGGAGAGCCAGGGCCGCGCCGACCAGCGGATGCCGCCAGCCGGGCTCCAGGCCTCCATGGTTCGCGTTCCCGAGCCCGTCGCGTCGCTCGGCACGTCGACGTCGACCTCGAAGCGCACGCGGTCGTAGCGCACGCCGGCGCTCAGCTCGAGATCGTCCCGGATGAGCCACGCCGCCCGCACGAACGGGCCGACGCCGGTGACCCGCTCGCGTTGCTCGAGCCCGCGCGTACCGCGATCGCCTTCGAGATTGGCGAAGCGCCGGCGCGCATCGTCCTGGTGCTGCGCATCGACGCCGAGCATGAAGCGCTCGGCGAACCCGCCGAGCCGCGCATCGACCTGATAGAGAAGGCCTCCGCCGGGACTGAAACGTTGCAGGGTGGTGATGCCGTCCCCGGCCTCGGGAACGATCGGCAGCTTGCCTTCGAAATCTCGATAGAGCGCGTAGCCGTATGCCGCGAGCTCGCCGCGCGTGCTGCGATGCCGCAGCGTCATGCCGAGACGCCCCTGTTGCACCTGCTCTCCGGCGTCGAGGCGACGGCTCACGTCGCGCGCCTGACGCGGATCGGCGCGCACTTCGTCGCGCGTCAGCGCTCCGGGGTCCTTGGCGCGCGGCGTGTCGAGGCCGTTCAGGAGCAAGGTCAGCTCGGTGGCGTCGTCGAGCGCGTAGCGCAGCTTGCTGGTCAGCGTCCCGCGGCGGACGGCGCTGTGATCGCGATAGCCGTCGAGATGAAGAAAGGATGAATGAAGAGAAAGGCCGGCACGACCGGCGCGCCCTCCGCCACCGACCTCGTACTTGCCGAGACCGTACGAGCCGCCCATGACGCGCACGCGTGCCGTCGGCACGTCCGGCGCATCCTCGGTGAAGATCTGGATCACGCCGCCGGAGGCATTGCCGTAGAGCGACGACGCCGGCGCGCGCAGGACCTCGATGTGCTCGGCGGCGCCGAGGTCGAGGGCGTCGAGCTCGGTCTGGCCGTCGGGCAACGTCTCGGGCAACCCATCGACCAGGACCTTGATCTCACGGATGCCGAACGCCGCGCGCGTGCCGAAGCCGCGTATCTGCATGCGGAGATCCTGGGCGAAGTTCCGGGTGTTCTGCACGAAGACGCCCGGCACGCGGGCCAACGACTCGTCGAGTCCGAGCGCCGGACGACCCTCGTGGATGTCGGCGCTCTCGAGCAGGCTGAAGGCCGCGGGCACGTCGGCGAGCGGCTGTCGGAGTCGCGTCGCGGTGACGACGATGGGCTCGAAGCGAAGCTCCGGTGGCTCTTCGCTCACGGACGGCGGTGGCGGGGGCGGCTCGGCCCGCGCGACCGCGCCGATACGCAAGCCCATGATGAACGCGAGAGCGAACCCGACGAGTCGACGATTCCCCGCCCTCACTCCCACCCTCATGAACGCGTCTCACCAGACCGCCCGCGACAGGTCAACTCAGCGCGAAGCGCCATTCGCGTACGCATGCCGACGCGCGCATGACACTCCATCGCGGGCCGGGCGCGGCCGGGAGGGCTTCGAGGGCGAGCCGTCCATCGTCTAGCGCGTCTCATGTCTCCAGCGCTGTGGCACGCGGCATGCACACTGTAGGCGGCGACGGAAATCGTCCAGATGGACGCTCAACCAACCTCCTACGTCGGAGCGCACGTCAAGTGCGAAGCCCCCGGCTCGCGCGGCCGCGACGGTGACCTGTGGCGGCTGCTCAACACGCCCAAACCGATCGACGGCGACGTCATGCGAGTCGCGTGCGCCGTCTTTCTCGTCGTCTACGCCATCATCGCGGTGGTCCGCTACGAGGAGTCGCATCACGCGTTCTTCTGGCTACGACTCTCCGTATGCCTCTATGCCGCGGTCGGCATGTGGCTCGCCCGACACGTGACGTGGAGCCGCGCCCGCGCCTATACGATCGGACTGGCACTCCTGCTGCCGCTGCACGCCGCCTACATCAACGGGGCGCTCGGCAACCACGTGGGAGAGGTCGCTTTGACGACGCTCGCCACCTTCGTGCCTCTGGTGTTCGTTCAGACCGGTTGGGATCTCGTCATCGTCGCGGTCGGTCTGGCGATCGGCAATGCCACCGTGCTTGCGGTCTCTCCGACGCCCGCCATTCCGATCTCCGCGGTCGCCATCCTGCTCGGTAGCGCGATCGCGACCGGGACCATTGCGTGCCTGCAATCGCTGATCTTTCGCGCGCGCTGGACCGAGAGTCTCGTGCAGTTGGAGCACGCGCTGGGGGTGAGCGCGGCAGTGGAAGAACCGCTACGAAGCGGCGAGCATGGCGAGCGGGCAGATCCTGTACGATTGGGAGTCGCGGACGGACGAGGTGAGCTACGGCGGCGCCTATGAGCGTATGCTCGGCTACGCCGTCGGGGAGCTCGCGGGTGGCGTCGCACGCTGGATCGATCTGGTCCACCCCGACGACCGCGAGGCGTTCAGTGTCGAGGTCCGTCGCAGCGTCAGCGAAAAGACGCGCTCGCGGCTGCAGTATCGCGTCCGCCGCAAGGACGGAACCTACATCGTCGTCGAGGACAATGGTCGCTTCATCCTCGACCACGAGGGTGTGATCGTACGCTTCGTGGGCTTCGTCTCGGACGTGACCGAGCGCGCCAAGGCGGAGGAGGTGCGCGCCCAGGAAGCGGCGACGTCCGCCGCGCTCGCACGCGTGGGCCGTGAGCTGATCTCGTCACTCGAGACGCCGGTCGTGCTCGAGCGCCTGTGCCGTCTCACCAGCGAGGCCCTCGGCAGCGATTTCAGCCAGACGTGGATCTGGAAGCCCGATGGCGGCTTTTACGCCGATCGCGAGCTACGGTATGCCGCCGGAGGACTGGGAAGTGCTCCGCGTGGTCCGACTGCCTTCGAGCCCTCGACGCCGCTCTTGCTCGGATGGTTCGCGACGACATCGCGCAGATTACGCCTGACACCGCCGACTACCCATTGACTTGCCGAGGAAGGAGACGGTTCGGAGCGCGCCCACGAGGCACGTGTCGACTCGCTTCGACGGCGAGCGGTCAAGCCAGTTGGGCGGCACGATCACCGTCGAGAGCGAGCCGGGCCGGGGATCGGTCTTCACGATCCAGTTCCCCCACAGCACCGGCGCTGAACGCGCTGGCATCGCCGCCTGACCGCGGCGATCGTCTTTGACCCACGACCAAGAGGCGAGGTACACACGGAACCACTCTCGAATGGAGGTCCCCCTCATGCATTTCTTCGCTCGTGCCGTGACGATCCTCTTCCTGGTCGTAGGCGTCAGCGCGGCCCCTGGTCGCGTCGCTGCCCAGACCGCCCTCACCGTCTGCGGTCAGTCGATCGCCGGTGACGCGTTCCTCCCCGCCGATCTCGACTGCACGAGCTTCCCGGGCTACGCCGTCACCATCGACCGCGGCACGCTCGACCTCGGGGGCTTCACCCTCACCGGTGGCGACTTCGGCGGCGTGCAGTGCCCGCACAAGTGCAACGTGGTCGGACCCGGAACCATCACGGGCAGCGCGTTCGCGGGGATCGTTGCTTTCGGATCCCTCCGCACCTCGAACGTCGACCTGACGAACCACGTGGCGTACGGACTCGAGTGTTTCAAGAGTTGCAAGATCTCTGGTGGAACGATCAGCGGCAACGGCGACGGTGTGGTCGGCGGCGCCAACGCACAGTTGAGCGGTGTCACGATCGTCGGGAATGCCGGCTACGGGGCGCGCGTCGCCAATGGTCGCGGCACGGCCTCGTTGATCCTCCGCGATGGGTCGACGGTTTCCAACAACGGAGACGAAGGCGTCACCGCCGAACGGAAGATCGCCGTCTACGACAGCACGGTCACCGGCAACGCCGAACACGGGCTATCAGCGGGACTTTCCGACTGTTCGAAGTCCGGGACGGTCAAGCTGAGAAACGCGATCGTCACTGGCAACGGCACCGCGCCGGATTGTGGTGTGACGGAAACGTGCGCCGACGTCGCGTCCTGCCGCCAGCCCAGCGTCAAGGACGGCTCGACGTGCGGAACGAGCTACGTGCCGAACTCGGGCTTTCCCGGCGAAGACTGGAACGTCTGCACGCTCGACTGAGCGCCGCCTGTAGTCAGGCGCAGCCTGCGGTCTTCACGGCTCGCTCGTCACGCGGACGGCGCACTGTGCCTGACCGATCGGCGTGACGCCGTCGGTGCCGACGACGCCCTCGAGCGTACAGGCGAACGCCGCGGCCGTCGGCGGTGCGCCGCTGCAATCGAAGCGGAACGCGAGTACGTCGCCGTTCGCCAGACCGGCGGGCGCAACCAGGCTCAGGAGCACACGGTCGTCGCGATCGTTCGGTCGCCCATTGCCCAGCAGACTGGCGCCACCGAGCACCGTGAGTCGCTGTGCGGCCGCCGCCCCGCTTCCGGGCAAGGTCAACGCCGACTCGGGATAGTCGAGCACGAGACGCGCGGCGCCGAGTGGAGACGACGCGACGATCGTCACCGTCACCGTGACCGCCGTGCACGCTCCGCCGCTCGGGACGGGACTCGGGGTAGCACCGGGGCTCGTCCCGGAAGTCGGTGTCGGACCCGGACCCGTACCGGGGCACGCGAGAACGACGCTCAGACCGGCGGAGGCACGCAGCACGCTCACGCCATCCGCCACCGACACGGTTCCGCTGCCGTCGATGTCGCATCGGGCGGGCACGCACGCGCTCGGAAGCGCAGCCGCGGCACGGAGGGTCTGGATGCCGTCGGCGACGGTCACGCCTCCGACGCCGTCGGCGTCGCCACACACGTCCGCCGCGCGGACCCCAAGCGGCATCGCCAATGCCAGCACGCCCGCGATCCGGGGGAGGAGGCGTGCCACTCGACGAGCGCGCGTCGTGCCGCGGCGCGAAGGCGAACTCCCACAAGCACAGTCCTTCGCGTACATGCGTGCGTTTCCATGTCGTTGCTCGTTCATGAGTCGTCCTCCACGAATACGATGTCGAATGGCGGCAGGCCGGTGTCGATGGGCTCGGCGGTGAGCTCCCGGTCATCCTCGATGGCGAACACCCGGATGCCAGGCCGTCGCGGTGTGCGGTCGGTCAAGTAGAGCGTGCCCCCGTCGGGCCCGAGCTCGATGTCGACCAGGAACTCGTCAGCGGTGACGAGCGTGCGGATCACCTGCCGCGTCGACGGGTCGAAACGGACCACACGGCTCCGCGCCGAGGTATCCAGCACGATGGCGTATGCGTGCTGCGCGTCGATCAAAACGAAATCGGTGATGTTGCCGCCGAGATCGGCCTCGCCGACCACGAAGCCCTCGGCGCGCTGAGCGACCGGATCGAGAAACTCGATCCCGCCGTCATCGGCGCGCCCGAAGTCGCCGACCTCGCTCAGCGCCACACGGCCGGTCCCCGGGTCGGCCGCGAGCCCCGCGAACTCCGCGAACGGATTGGTACCGGTGAGCGGGATCGAGCCGACGAGCTGATCGGTGGCGATGTCGACGACCGCGATCAGGCTGCGATCGGTCGGCCGGAAGAAGTTCCGCCGGTCGAGCCGTTGCACCGTGACCAGGAGCCGGTCGCCGATCACGAGCGCCTGGTCCATCTCGGGGATGCCGTCGGCATCCGCGAGGCTCGTGAGATCGACGCTGCCGCGGATGAACCCGGCGCAATCCGGCCCGACCCGCGGATCGACGACGAGAAGCTCGGCGCGCTCATAGAGCGTGACGTACGCCTTGTCGGGAGCGGCGAAGGCGATGTCGTGCGGATTCGAGCCGTTGCCGACCGAGCACTGCCAGCGCGTCTCGAAGCCCTGTGCCGGGTCGATCGCCTGGACGTTGTCGCCGCCGAGCCGGTTGACGACGTAGATCAGCTCGCCGTGCGTGCGGGCGATCGCGTCGCTGTGGATGCGCTCGATGTCGCGCGCAATCGTCTCGGGGCGCGCCACCGGAAAGACCGCGAAGGACCCGGTCTGGAAGTCGGTGGTGACGACGAAAGCGGTCGTCTCCTCGACGGGCGGCGCGGTATCGCCGCTCAGACTCTCGACGCCACCCGAGCTGCACGCCATCGCGAGGACCAACATGACAAGCGGCCAGCGCATCAGCCGCTCTCCCGCTTGGCGCCAGCGAACTGCCAGCGCACGGTAGCGAAGAACGAACGGCCTGGCAGCGGAAAGCCCGCCACGTCCTCCACCTGGTTGTCAGTGACGTTGCGCACCTCCACCGTCAACGCCAGGGGCACCCCGGCAAGACGTGGGCTGCCGAAGCGGCGCCCGAGAGCGGCCACGTTCGCGTCGACGCCGATGGTGTGCACGGCGCGCGAGTTGACGAGCAGGAAGTTTGCCTGGTCGAGGAAGTTCTCGGCGATGAATGCCAGCTCGTAGAAAAGGCGACCGCCGTCGCCGCCCAGCTCGGTGCGCGCGTAGAGGTCGTGCTTGGGTCGTCCCGGAAGCACGTTGCCGTCGCGCCCGGCGAGCCCGCTCTCGTCGTGCGCGACCTCGTAGGTGTACGTCGCCCGCGCCCGCACGTACTCGCCGACGCGTGTCGCCAGCGAGGTCTCGACGCCGTAGCTGCGGGCGCGGTCGACGTTCCGGAAGATGGCGGTCCGCTGTGAGTTCTGGACGAGCACGATCAGATCGTCGACCGTGCTCGCGAAGCCGACCGCTTCGAAACGGAGCGCCGCCAGCGGCCCGATGCGCTCACGGCGCACGTCGATACCGAGATCGGCGTTGAGCGCACGCTCGGGAACGAGCTCGGGGTTGCCGCGGATCGACCCTCGATTCCCGAAGAGCTCGCTGAAGCTCGGAGCGCGCTCGTTGCGACCGACGTTCGCCTTGACCGCAAGCCACGGGCGCGCGTCCCAGCGCAGGCCGAGCCGTGGCGTCACCAGGTCGTGGTCACGGGTCTCCGGATCGCTCGCTGCCAATGTGCCGCGCCCCATCGGGCCGCCGATGTCGTCGTGCAGGTGCTCCCAGCGCAGCGACGGCTGGACGAGCACGCGGTCGCCGAGCAACCCGATGGTGTCACCGGCGGCGAGATCGAAGCGCAGGCGTGTCTGGTCGGGCCCGGTCGGGTCGGTGGCGAGCGTGTCCTCGGGGGTGAAGACCTCGCCGCCGAGGTCGAGCCGCAGGTCGAAGGCGTGGCGGCCCCAGACGCCGGTGACGAGGTTCTCGAGCAGGCCGCTGTAGGTTCGATTGTCGGTGGCGACGTTGCCGACGCCGATCTCGCCCTCGACGTCGCGGAAGCGCTCGCGCTGGAACACGAACGAGCCGGTGCTCGTGAGGTGGAGTGGCACCCCGGCGATGCCCTGGCGCTCGAGCCTGAGATAGCTCACGCTGCGGAGATCGCGCAGCGACGCGTCGTCCGACTGGAAGGCGCCGATCCCCGGGACGCCCTGGCGATTCAGATAGAGGTCGGAGAGAAACGTGAGCGTGGTGTGGTCGTCGCGAACCCACCGCAGCTTGCCGAGCATCTCGCCCGAGTCGAAGGCGTTGTTGCGACGTTCGGTCTCGCGGTCGTCGTTCGGGTTCTGCAGCGTGCCGTTGTCGTCGAGGAACTCGAAGTCGCCGTCGCTGCCGAGATAGCTGAACGACAGCAGGCCGGAGAGCGCGCCGCGGCCACCGGAGGCGGCCGCCGACGCCTTGCGGGTCCCGAAGGAGCCGCCACCGGCCAGGACTCCGACCCGCGGCTCGGGACCGGGATCGCGGGTGACGAGGTTGACCGCCCCGGCGAGCGCGGACGACGAGAGCGCGAGCGGCGAGAACCCGCGATAGATCTCGACGCGGTCGAGCTGATCGAGAGGCAGGTCCGCGAGATTGACGATCTCGCTGCGAGCGCGGCTGAGCGGCACACCGTCGAGAAAGACGCCTACCTGCGCCGGGCTGCTGCCGCGAATCGAGACGGTCGCAAAGTCGCCGAGTCCACCGAACCGGCGCACCTGAACACCGGGCGCCTCGCTGAGGACGTCGGTCAGCGTCTTCATCTCCGCCGGTTGCTCGCGCACCGGGATGGTGGTCGCGAACGCGCTCTCGTCGCGCACGCCGGACTCCGGCTCGGGCGCTGCTCGCACCTCGATCGCGCCGAGGAGGCCCTCGGCCTCGGCTCCCTCTTGGCTCTCGTCGGCCGCGACAGGCGCGACGCGCACGAGTGTCGCGATCGCGACCAAGAGGACCAGCAACGATGCGCGGGGCGCCACGGTGACCGCCCGCCGCCAATCCAGAATCACGGCGGCAAGTCACACGCCCCGCTCGCCGCCGGGCAGTTCGTCTCGGCCGCCAACTCGGACGCGAGGTCGAGACACGCGAGCGCGTCGTCGGTCGCGAGGCCGCCGTCGTCGTCGGCGTCAGCGCAGCGGAGACTTCCGCACGACGGCGCACCGCACGGGTCGACCGCGACCGGAGAGCCGGCGGCGAGACGCACGAGAAGCAGCACGTCGGCCGGAGTCGTCGTGCCGTCGCCGTCGACGTCGCAGCAGCCGGCGCAGAGGTCGCGCGAGTGTACGGCGACGACGGCGTCGAGGTCGAAGCCGGACTTGCCCACACCCTGCACCGGAATCTGGTTGCCGTAGTCGGCGATCGTCGCCCCGGGATCCACGATGCGGAGGTAGCGGGCGCTCGCGAGCCCGATCGTCGCCAGGTCGAACCGGTCACCGCCCGCCGCGGGATCGCGCGGGTCGATGCCGTTGTCGGGATGGCTGTACACCGGGGTGACACCCGCCAGGCCGGCGAGCGTCGTCGGGTTGTAGGCAAACGGCACGAAGCTCGCACCGTCCTCGCTGGCCGAGACGATGCCGACTTCCGTGAAGACGGTGCCGCCGCCTCCGCCCGCGACAATGAACGCGTTCTCGAACACGACGAAATCTACTCCCGGCCCGTCGACGATCTCGTTGTCGTCGAAGGCGACCGTCGTCGTGCCGTTGTTGCCGAGCGACACGACGTCGAGCGAGCCGGAGCCGGCGCCGGCACCGCGCGGCGGTCCGAGGACGACGTCGGGCAGAAGATCGGCCTGGAAGCCGCCGTTGGCACCGGCCGTAAACGAGACCACGCTGTCGATGCAGGGATCGGCGGCAGCCGGGCCCGCCATGAGCAAAGCGACGCAGGCGAGGGCAGCCGCAGCTATGGCCGGGGCGGCCGCGAATACCCCAGCGAGCGCGGGGGCCGCCCAACGGGCAGCCCCGCGCGTCTTACCTACACGTCGCACACCAGCCCCGCTCATACGGCGGGCAGACATCGGAGCTTCAGCGAGTCCTTGTCGACGCGGCTTCCGGCGTTGCTCGCGTCAAAGAGAAGGCGGCGCGACTTCTTGTCGGCGAGGACGGTCACCGGAACGCCGCGGCTGCATACCGACTGGCTGGCCGGCAGCACCTCCGCAAGGGCGCTGGTGAGCGTGGCGGCCTCGGCCGGCAATTTCGTGCTCGACACCAGCACCCCGTCGACGGTTCCCGGAACGCACGACGGCGTGCGCGGATCGCTTACGCTGAAGCACGCACCGACCAGGAACGTGCACTCGCCGTTCTGGGCGCCGTCGCGGTCGCAGGTATCGTCGCCGTCGCTGCACGACCAGCGTCGTTTCGGCTTGCCGGTCCGACTGCGCTCGGGCGCGCCGCCCCACGCCTCGACCTGACACTCCTTGGCACCGGAGCCACCGGGCGTGAGACCGTCGACAGGCGTCAGCGTGTCGATCCGGGTAAGACCGAAATCGAGGACCAGAACCTGACCGCTCGGCTCGTCGATCGTGATGCCCGATGAGAACCCGAAGCCCGATGCGATCTCGTCGACGTCGCCGGTCGGGCCGATGCGCACGACCGTCGAGCTGAAATCCATGGCGAAGCCGCCGGTCACGAGCACGCTCTGTGCGCCATCGACGGCGTGATCGAGCGCGCCGCTGAGCCCGCCCGCGAGTGTGCCGAGCGACCCGCCGGCGAGGGTGTAGCGCCTGACGGAGCCGACGAAGCTGCCGTCGACGTTGCCGATGCGCAGCTCGCCCGCGCCGAGCGCCACGCCGGCGGTATAGTCGAGTCCCGTGATGAGGTTCGTCGGCACGCCGCCGGAGAGCCGGACGACGCGCCCCGCCCCGGGACCGGCGGCGTCGCCGATCAAGATGTCGCCGCCCGCAAGCGGCAACACGGCCTGTGCAAAAGGAATCGTGCCGTCGGGCAAGAGCTCGAGCGTCGACGCCGCGACCGGGCCGACGGCTGTCCGTGGGCTCGCGAGCGCGTAGACGGTATCGCCCGTCGTCGCGCCACCGAGCTCGCCGGCGTTGTCGGTGAAGAGCAGCCGGTCGCCTTCGGCGTCGTAGGCGATGCCGCCGAGCGAGTTCAGTCCAGTCACGAGCGTAGTCGACGTGCCGTCAGGCTCGAGACGGATCACTGATTGAGCGCCTGCCCCGAAGCTGCCCTGACCGACCGCGAGCGACGTGCCGACGACCGCGACGTCGGCCGAGTTGACGCCGGGAAGCGGGATCGCGCCGACGATGTACGCCGGATCGGCGGTGACGGCCGCCGCGGCGGCGGCCACGAACATTGGAGCGATGGCGCCGGCGAAGCCGGCGGCGAACGAACGAACTGTGTGCATCGTTGCCCTCCTCGACACCGCTCACCGCGGCGTCGTGCTGGGCCCTCGGTATGTCGTGGCGGGAGCGGCGGCCGACGGGTCGAGGCGTGACGTTTCGGCGGCGTGACGAGTCCACGACGGACAGCCGTTCGGCTCTCCGCGCTCGCTCGCACACGACGGCGACTGCGCCGAGGGCGCTGCGCCGATCCACCTTTCGTCTCGTCCTTGTTCCATTGCCCCCGCGTCCCCACGATCCCGAGGGACGTTGAGCGAAGCGTCGAGGGCTAGGTCTCCTGGCTCGTCGGCGGCCTACTAGCGCTGCCTTCCCACCCTCCCATGGAGAGCAGTGGCGCATGCGCGCGTTCGTTCCGACTCACAGTGGCGGGAGCCGCGCCGGATTCTCACCGGCTTCCCTTGTCAGCCCTTTCAGCGACGCGGCGGTGCTACCAGACGCCGATGCCTACCGCAAGGGAAAACGGCGCCGCCGATGCTCCGCGGCCCGCGGGCTCAGCGAATCGTGCCGCGACCGGGAATGAGCGGAAGGTCGAGCGCGGTCACCCATCCGGGCGGCAGATCGTTGACGGCGGGCACGGCGTTGAGGGCGCGGAGACCGGTCGCCAGGCAGCCGGCGGTCGCGGCGTCGCGGCCGTCGTTCATGCGGAATGCCGTCTCCTGCGTGATCGACGGCGTCCCTTCGATGACGACGCGGTACACGTCGTTCTGGGTGCCGCGCGGCCAGTCGGGCGCGGAGTCCGCGCCGACCCGGTTCACGTGCTCGAGCTGGATTCTGGTCTCGCCCTTGTAGACGCCATTGATCGTGAAATGGATGGCGGCGACCTCGCCCGCGTTGATCACGCCCTTGAACGTCGTGATCGGCTTGCTCGTCACCCACTTCTCCCAGGTGGTGGTGATCTCGTCGAGCTCGACGCCGACGGCGTGCGCCATCATCGGCACCGTCGCGCCCCAGGCCATGATGAGGATGTCGGGGTGCTCGAGCATCGCCTGGAACTCGGCTGGCCGCCCGATACCCATCTCGTTCTCGTAGTCGCCCTCGTAGTTGGTGTAGTCGAGGATCTCGAGCGCGCGCACGACCCGCACGTCGGAGCAGAGCCCGAGAAGCGTCATCGGAAAGAGGTCGTTGGCGAAGCCGGGATCGATTCCGGTCGTGAAGCACGACGCGCGGCCGGCCTCGCACGCCTCGGTGATCGGCTCGATCCACTGCGGCGGGTTGCGGGTCATCGCGGGCCACACCCAGGGCGTCATCGCCGTCGAGCAGACGTCGATGCCGGCGCGCAGGAACTTGCCCATCAGCCGGATGTTGTCGCGCGCGTAGGCGGCGGTCGGCCCGTAGTGCACGAGCGCATCGGGCGCGAGCGCGATCAGCGCGTCGACGTCGTCGGTGGCGGTGATTCCGATCGGGTCGATGCCGCAGATCGTGCCGGCGTCCTTGCCGATCTTCTCCGGGTTGCTGACGCCGACGCCAACCAGCTCGAACAGCGGATGGCGGACGATCTCGGGGATCACCATCTTGCCCACGAAGCCGGTGCCCCAGACGACGATGCGCTTCCTCATGTCGGTCACCGCATCATCTCGCCGGCGTTCACCAGCAGGTGCTGCCCGGTGACGGCCTTGGCGTAGTCGGAGGCGAAGAACATCACCACGTCCGCGACCTCCCCGTCCTCGGTCATGCGACGGAGCGGAAAGCGACCGACGATCTCCTGCAAGGCCTCCTCCTTGGAGATGCGCTTGTACTTGGCCTGGCCCTTCACGTGCATCTCGACCGGTGGTCCCCACATCCACGACGGCACCACCATGTTGCAGCGGATGTTGTGGGGACCGAGCTCGTCGGCGAGGTAGTACATGGCGGAGAGCAGCGCCCCCTTGGACGCGGCGTAGCCAGCCTGCGGCAGCTGGCGGCTTGAACATCGATTGCGACCCGATGAGCACCACCGAGCCGCCGCCCCGCTCTTTCATCGCCTCGACGACCGGGCGCAGCAGCGTGAGCACGCCGAGCACGTTGGTCTCGAACGCGGCGCGCCACGTCGCGGGGTCGGTCTCGTAGAGCCCGCCCCACGCGTGCTCGTACGCCGCCACCTGGATCAGGGCATCCACGCCACCGAACCGTTCCTTCGCGAGTTGCACCAGCGCCGCACAGGCGCCGGCATCGGTGATGTCGGTAGCGCGCGCCGCGACGCGCGCCCCCGACGGATCGAGGTCGTGCACGGCGCTGTCGAGGTTCGCCTGCGTGCGCGCCGCCAGCACGACGTTGGCGCCCTCGCGGAGCGCGCTCGCCACGCATTCGCGACCCAGCCCGACCGCCGACGCCGGTGACGATGACGGTCTTTCCTCGCAGCATCATGCGGGCACCTCAGGTGGCAACGGCTTGCGCCATCAAGAACTTGCCGTTTCCGGCGGCCACCGGACGGTCGTGGTCGTCCTGCCAGGCGACGACGTGCACGTGCGCGATCCGGCGTCCGAGCTTGAAGATATCGGCGCGCGCGCGGGTGGTCCGTGGGCCGGCGGAGCGCAGGTAGTCGATGCTGAAGTTGATCGGGCGCGGCGCGCTGGCGACGCCGCTTTCGTCGATGAGCCGCAGCATCGCCGTCAACTCGAGGAAGGCGCCGATGACGCCGCCGTGGATGGCCGGCAGTCGCGTATTGCCGACGAGATCCTGCCGGAAGGGCAGCACGCACTCGAGGCCGGCATCGACGCGCTCGATCTCGACGCCCAGAAGGCGCCCATAGGGAATGGCGGTGAGCAACTCCTTCACGGGTTGGCCTTTTGAATTTCGCGAATGGCGCTGAGCGGGCTGCCGCCGGGATTGGAGCCGATCATGAAAGTCCCGAGACAGCTCGCGAATGGATTGCCCGCGTCGTGATCCCACGCCGTCGCGCGCACGAAGGCGACGTTGCGGGTGAGCTTGTAGCAATCGGCGCGGGCATAGAGGTCGCATCCCGAATCGGCGGCCCGCAGGTAGTCGACGCGGAGGTCGATGGTGGCGATCGCCGTGAGCTCCTCCATCGAGCACGCAACCGCGAGCCCCGACGCCTGGTCGATCAACGTCGTGATGACGCCGCCGAAGACGACGCGGCGCGACGGATCCCCGATCAGCTCCTCGTGGAACGGCAGCGACAGCGTCGCCGTGCCGGCACCGGCCTCGACGACGCGCATCCTGAGCCGCCCGGCATGCGGCGTGTACTCCGCGACCTGGAATTTCGCCGGCCCGAACAGAGCGCCGAGCGCGTAGCGTCGTTCCTCAGGCATGGAGGACGACCTTCGACGGCGGCGGCGTCCGAGTCAAGCGGCCGGCTGCGCCGTCATGGCGCTGTCCCAAGCGCCGGTCAGTCGCCGTAACTGATGCGATAGACGACACCGTTCATGTCGTCGGAGACGAGCAACGCGCCGTCGGGCATGACGAGGACGTCGACTGGTCTACCCGACACGCGCTCTCCCTGGAGCCAGCCCTCGGCGAAAGGCTCGTAGCTCGCGACGCGGGCGCCGTCGAGACGCACGAGCATGACGCGGTACCCGATCTTCTTGCTCCGGTTCCACGAGCCATGCTCGGCGATGAAGATCTGGTGGCGATACTTCTCCGGAAACATCCGCCCGGTGTAGAAGCGCATGCCGAGCGCGGCGACGTGCGGGCCGAGCTTTGCCGCCGGCGGCGTGAAATCCCGGCACTGCCGCCCTGCTCCGTGCTCGGGATCGGCGAGGTCGCCGCCGTGGCAATGCGGAAAGCCGAAGTGCATGCCGGGGCGCGGTGCGTGGTTCAGCTCGTCGGGCGGTATGTCGTCGCCCAGCCGGTCGCGGCCGTTGTCGGTGAACCATAGCTGCTTCGTGGTCGGGTGCCAATCGAACCCGACGGTGTTGCGCACCCCGTTCGCAAAGATCTCGAAGCCGGTGCCGTCGGCCTTCATCCTGGTGATCGACGCGTAGCGCGGATCGTCCTTCTTGCAGACGTTGCAGGGCGCACCGACCGGCACGTACAGAAGCTCATCCGGGCCGAAGGCGATGAACTTCCACCCGTGATGGTGGTCATTCGGGAAGGTGTCGTTGACGACGTGTGGTTTCAGAAGCTCGCCCGGCTGCTTCAGCCAGTCGAGGATGCCGTCGTAGCGCAGCACACGGCTGACCTCCGCCACGTAGAGGGAGCCCTCGCGAAACGCGACGCCATTGGGTCCGTCGAGTCCCTTGGCGACGACCACGACGCGCTCGGCGCGCTGATCGCCGTCGCCGTCGAGCACCGCGTACACCGTTCCGGCGTCGCGTGTGCCGACGAAGACGACGCCCCCGGAGGCGAGTGTCATCGCGCGCGCACCGGAGACGTCCTCGGCATAGTGCGCGATCTTGAACCCAGGCGGCAAGCGGACCTGCTCGAGCGTCGCGCTCTCGCAGCACGCCGCCGTCGCCACCAGCGCGATCGCTTGCGCCGTCGATGCGAGTGAAGTCGCACGCACGAGCGGCGATCCTCGCACAATGGCCCCTGCCACGCGACCCCGCCCATGGCGATGTGTTACGCTCGCGCACATGAGCACAAAGACCGCAGTGGTCAGTCTCGTCGCCCTCCTTTGCGTCGTCGTTCCACCCAGTCATGCGCAGACGCCCGCCGCGCCGAGCGAGGCGGATACCGCGCTCGCCACCGAGATCGAGCATCGACTCGCCGACGACCCGAAGGTCAACGCACAGACGATCAAGATCGACGTGCGCGGCGGCGTCGCGACGCTCACAGGTCGTGTTCCCGACGAGGACGCGAAAGAGCGCGCCGAGAAGCTTGCCGCCGGCGTGTCAGGGGTGAGCAAGGTCCACAATCAGATTTCGGTATCGATCGGCGGCGTCCCGAAGGAAGAAGTTCCCGGGACGATCCCCGAGCAGATGCCGGGAGCAAAGTGAGCATCGGCGTTTGAATTCCTCGGCGCGCACGCGTAGAGCCACTCCATGGCGCGCGCGTCGAGAGCATTCGCCCTCGTTCTGATGGTGGTCTTGCTCGCGGGTATGGGTCCCTGCCGCAGCGAAGGCCCTGCCCTCGAGCAGCCGCCGGTCACGCCCAACCCCTCTCAGCCGATCATTCCTGGTCCGCCGGTCCACTGAGCAACGCGGCCACGTCCCGGCCGCCGGCTCCCACGGTCAATGTGCGGCGCGCGGCACCGGCGGCAGCGCGTCGATGGCCGCCAGCACGTCGTCGATCGAGGCTCGCATCCGGTAGGTGTCGGGACGGTAGATCCAACGGATCACGCCCTGCTCGTCGAGCAGGTAGTTCGTCGCCAGGAAGAGGTCGCGGCTCGGATTGACCTTCGCCACCTCTCCCGCGATCAGATCGAAGGGCATGCCGCCGTCATGGCGGATCTGCAGCGGATCCATCAGCGTCCCGTCGACGTCGGAAAGGATGCGCATGGGAAGATCGAGTCTCCGCCGCAGCGGCTCGCTGATCTCCGGCGGATCGACGCTCACCGCGACGACCTCCACTCCGCGATCGATGATCTCCCGGTATCGCTTGCGGAGCTCACCGAGCTCCGTGGTGCAGAATGGTCACCAACTGCCGCGGTAGAAGATCAGGAGGTGGCGCGTGCCGCGCGCGGACGCCGAGTCGTAGAGCGATCCGTCGGACGCCGGGAGCCGGAACGCGGGAAACGGATCGCCGACTCGTGGGCGGTCCTCGCGCGGCGCGTACATCGAGAACGCAAAGAAGAACCAGAAGAGAAAAGCGAGCAACGCCGTGCCGACGAGCGCCGCCAGCACGGACGAGGTCGAAGGCTCGAGGAACGCGAGCGCGACGGAAACGACCGCGCCGAGCGTGGAGAGTCCGATGAACTCCCACGGTATACGACGGAATCGTCCGAGCCAGACGTTGGTGATCATGTAGAACGCGAACCCCGAGATCACCACCGCGGGTCCGAGGAGAATCGTCATCGATCGATCAGCCTGGGACGCGATCGAAAGTCAGGATACCTTCCGGCACGCTGTGGAAGCTCTGCTTGTCGCAGAGGAAGATCGCCATCTGGGGCCCTTCGAACTGGCTCGGCGTGTCGAAGGTGCCGACCTTCAAGATCAGCATGCCCGGCAGAGCCGGCGACTTCGCCAGGAGATGCGTGCCGCATTCGGCGCAGAACTCGCGCGTCACCGGCGTCGGCAGATCCTTGCGGCTGAACGGCTTCGGCTTGCCCTTCGTGTACGAGAATCCCCCCTCCGCCATCGCCATCGCGACGTTGGGAGAGCCACCGGTGATGTACTGGCATTCACGACAGTGACACTGCACCTTGAACGCCGGGTCACCCTCGGCGCAGTAGCGCACCGCGCCGCAATAGCATCCGCCTTCGACTTTCATGGTTGCCTCCTTCCGGATTGCGCCGGCGCCCTCCGCGGCGGGCGCAAGCGTCCTGCTACGTCAGCCATACCGCCGGGCCCGAAGCAACCGCCCCTCACCACGAGTTCGACTTCACAGTGGCCGCCCTGGTCTTCTTGCTCGCGTTCCTCGCCATCACCGTCAAGTACGAGCTCCCCATCAACGTCGAGGTGGAGCGCTGGAAACCGAGCGAGCCGCCGCCCGACTGGAACATCAAGCGGCAACGCTGGGAGCGCTGGCAAGCGGTCCAGGGCCTGGCTGTCGGTAGCCTCGCTTGCGTCGGTGATCGCGTCCGTGCTCGTCGCCGCCGGCGTTCACTGACGGCGTCCGCTGACCGCGCCGTGGCCCCGCGCGCTGACCGGTAGGCGAAGGCTAGACCATATGGAACGACCGGCTCCAATTCGTAAGGTCGTGGTGTCTTTGCAGACGCCCGACATCGCGGATTAACGCCAGGCGGCGTCAGCGCCGCATACGAAAGGAGCCGGTCATGGAAGAGCGTAGCACGTACGTGGGACTGGATGTCCACAAGGAGTCGATCGCGATCGCCATGCTGCTACCGGGAGCGCAACGGGCCGTCGAATGGCAGATGGCCCATGATACGAGTGCCCTCCTGCGGCTGACCAAGAAGCTCCGCCGCGCCAGCCCCGGGCCGATCGCCTGCTGCTACGAAGCGGGTCCCTGTGGGTTCACCCCGCAGCGCACCTTGGCGGCGGCTGGAGTCAGCTGCACCGTCGTCGCGCCGTCCTTGATCCCCGTGAAGCCGGGCGAGCGGATCAAGACCGATCGCCGGGATGCCCGCAAGCTGGCCGAGCTCTTCCGGGCCCACTTGCTCACCGCCGTGACACCGCCCACGCCCGCGGAGGAAGCCGCCCGTGATCTCTGCCGCTGTCGCGAAGACCTGAAAGTCGACCTCAAACGCGCCCGGCAACGCCTCGGCACCTTCCTGCTCCGTCGCGGGCTCGGGTGGCAGCGCAGTCGGCTGTGGGGATCGGCGCATCGCCAGTGGCTGCACGGCCTCACCTTCGCCGACGCGAGCGAGCAACAGGTCTTCGACCACTACCTGCTCATGATGGAGCACCTCGAAGGGCAAATCGCGACGGTCGAGACCCAGCTCGCCGCGCTCGCCGAGCGCCCACCGTATCGCGATCCGGTCGGCTGGCTGCGCTGTTTCCGCGGGATCGATACCGTCACGGCGCTCACGCTCGTCACCGAACTCTATGCCTTCCACCGCTTCACGCGGCCCCGGCAGCTCATGGCGTATCTCGGCCTCGTCCCGAGTGAGCACTCGAGTGGCCCGACGCGCCACCGTGGGGCGCTCACGAAGGCGGGCAACTCCCACGTCCGTCGCCTCCTCATCGAGGCGGCGTGGCACTACCGGCACCGTCCCAGCGTGAGCGCACAGCTCCGCCGTCGCCGGACGGCACAGCCTCGGTGGGCGATTGCCCTTGCGGACCAGGCCCAGCAGCGGCTCTGCCGCCGCTACGTGCGCCTGCTCGCGCGCGGCAAGCCTTCTACCAAAGTGATTGGTGCCGTCGCCCGTGAGCTCGTCGGTTTTGTGTGGGCGGCACTCTACCTGCGTGGCCCCGCTCCCGCCTGATCCCGCGCCGCGCATGCTCCGAGGTGATGAAGGCGACGGATGATGCCCCGACGCTGTGGAGGATCCGCGAGCCGATTAGGCGCAGGGCCAAGGCACTGGGCCCGACGCGCGTCACTAGACCGCGACTCCTCCCGACGCAGCACGGTCATGCGGCTCTGCTCCGGGCGACTGAGGCAACCCGCGGATATCAGAGTGACGCGTCGTCGCCGGTCAAGGCTCGTCCGTCGCCTTCATCACCTCCACCGTGAATGTCGACGATCGACGATCGACTCAGACAAGCCTTGACGCCTTCCATATCAGTCCGCCTTGTCTTTGAACTGACCCGGCGGGCCGGCGGTGTTCTTGGTCGCCGGCGCGCTGTAGACGGCCTCCCAGCACACTCCGTCGCTGTTCACGAGCTGTACGGTCAATGGCTGGGCGAGCGGGAGCGCCGGGTCGTCGAGGAGTCCGCCCTTGGCCTTCAGGATGATCTTCGCCTTTCCCGGCACGAGACCTTCCCGGAGCGTGAGCGTCAAGACACCGTCGGGCGTCCTGTCCTTGTCCTTGTAGCTGAAGCCGGTCGACTTCTCGCGCCAGCACTCGCGCGGGCTCGCGGCGTGGCAGAGGCCGCCGGCCGGAATAGCGGCATCGACGATCGTGTTGGACGAGCCGTCGTAGACGCAGAGCTGATAGTCGGTCGTCGTCGTCGGTGAGCCGAAGTCGGCCTTTACCGTCACCGAGCCTCTCATCCACTTCCAGACGAGCGTGTCTCGATCGTCGGGGGTCTTGTCCTTGAGCTGGAAGGTCGCCTTCTGAGCCACCGCTGGCGTGCGGCAGCCGGCCACCGGGATCGCCGCGCACAATGGTGATGCGCTCGGCGTGGGGGACACGCTCTCCGCAGGCGTCGCGGTCGGCGTGGGCGTCTCGGCGGTCGACGTTGGTCCCGCGGTGGTCGCCGTTGGAGTGGAGGTGGGCGTCGGCGTCCTGCTCGTCGTCGGCGTCGCGGTCGGTGTACGCGTTGTCGTGGGCGTGGGCGTCCTGGTTGCCGTCAGCGTCGTGGTCGGGGTGGGCGTTCTCGTCGGCGTGGGCGTCCTGCTGACCGACGGCGTCGGCGTACGGGTGGGCGTCCTCGTGGCCGTCGGTGTGCCACCAGACGTCGGGGTGGGGCCTCCCGACGCGAACTCGAAGCCGCCGATGTCGCGCGTCACGTCCACCGGGCGCGCTTCGTCGAGCTGGTGCTTCACGTACTGGCGGACGACGTCGTGCGTCGGCAGCACGGCCGCGTTCAAGCTCGTCGCCGCGTCCCGACACGCCGATCCACTCAGCAGGTGGAAATCCTGCCCGCCCTCGTCGACGAAACCCGGTGAGGTCCCGGTGACGTTCGGCACCGGCGTGGTGATCGTGCCGGTCAACCCGCTGTGGCTCGGAACGAAGCCGGTCTTGAACCAGTTGCTGCGCAGCGTCGAGCGTGCCGGCGCTGTCCAGCATCGCCAGCCGGTTGCCGGTCGCCGTCACGTAGACGATGTTGTTGCGCACGTCCGCCGTCTCGTCGTTGGTCGAGAGCCGGAGCAGCGTCGTGTTCCCGCTGCGCGTCGAGACGACGCGTGTTGTTGTAGAAATGGAGCGTGCCCTTCCGGTAGATGCGTCTCGTCGCCGCTGTCGCCGCCGTAGTGGCAGATCTGGCTGTTGCCCGCGCCGTCGGGCTCGATCAGGACGTTGCCGTAGACGAACGTCTCGCGGTAGCGCGGGTCGGTGATCGAGCGCGGCGATCGTCCTCGGCGTCGACGAGGTCGAGCTGGCGGTTGCCGCTCTCGATCCAGTTGTAGCGGACGACGGTCCCGATCGAGCGATCCTTCAGGTTGTTGCCGCTTGCAGCCCGCGCGCAGCGGCCCGAAGCGGTTGTACTGGAAGACGATGCCCGATCGCCTCCGTGTAGTTGTTGTGCTCGAAGATCGCTGCCCGACGTTGCCGTTGTCGTAGATGTAGTTGCCCTCGACGAGGATGTCCTGGGTGTCGCCGTTGAAGATGCCGATGAAGAGGCCGTTGCCGGCGTCGTGCAGAGTGCATCCGCGGATCGTCGAGGTTCTGCCCGTGCTCGACGTAGATCGCCGCGGCGTTGTTGGCGTAGCGACGCCCGGCGTGCCGGCGTCGTCGGTGAACGTGTACCCGGGCCGCGCGCTCGCGGATGTCGAGGTCCTCGATCACGATGTATTGCGGCAGGACGTCCGGAGTTCGCGCCTGCCGATCTTGATGACGCCGCGGTTCTCGTTGCAGTAGTTGAGCTGCGAGCCGCGTGGTGGCGTTCGTCGCCGCTGATGACCGGCAGGTTGCCGCCGCCGTCGGGGATGCCGCGCACGGTGATCGGCGCGCCCGCCGTCCCGGCGCGGCTGATCACCCACTTCTCGCGGTACGGCGTCGGGCGCGCGTGGATCAGGACGGTATCGCCGGCGCGCGAGCGACTCCCACGGGCACGTCGCCGACGTTGGCCAGGGCTTCCCGGGGCCGACCTCGTACGTGGTCGCGTGCGCGATCGACGAGAACAGGACGAGCATCACCACGGCACAGCAACGCAGCATCACCACTCCGAGCATACCCATCGGGTTCAGCGAGTCGCAATAGACCGAACGTGTGCCGCATCGCGCAAGCAGGCGAACGAGTGCGCGTCCGACAAGGCAGGTGAGGCGGCGGCGAAGCGAAGGTGCCCCGATTGAAACGGCGAGCGGCCCGTTGCTCAGCTACCCGGCTCGCCGACGACTCGCAGCTCGACCCGACGGTTCTGAGCGCGCCCGTCAGCGTCGTCGTTGCTGGCCACCGGCTTTTCTTCACCGTGGCCCACGACGGCAAGGCGAGCGGCATTGATGCCTCCCGCAGCGAGATAGTCGACCACGGCACGCGCACGGCGCTCCGAGAGCGCCTGGTTGTATGCGTCGGTCCCGACGGCATCGGTGTGACCCTCGACAGAGACACGGACGTCGGGTGCCTCATCGAGCGCGCGGATCGCTTCATCCAGAACCGGGCGCGCATCGGCCCGGAGTGTGGCCCGGTCGAAGTCGAAATGGACCCCACGCAGGACGAGCGCGCGTCGCGGCACGGGTGTCGGAGCTGGCGCTGGAGGCGGAGGCGCAGCCGCCACCTCGACTTCAGGCTTGCACGCGAAGTGTCCGACCGTGAGACCGGCGGCGCCGCCGACGAGGAAGCCGACCACCGCCCCCATGGCGCGGGCCATGTTGTCAGGGTCGGAGTCGATCTCGTTCACGCCGACCCCTCCGGCGACCGCACCGAGCGCACCACCCATCAAGCCTGCCGCGGCCTGGCAGTTGCCGGGATTGCTCCGCATCGCCGTACAGCCGCTCAGCGCGATGCCGATCGCGCACCCAGCAGCAACGATCCGCTTCCCTCGTGCCTCTGCCATGGCGTCTCCTCCCCAGGGCGGTCTCGGCGGTGCGCTCGAGCCACGATCGTCTCGCCGTCGCGACGCATAGCACCCATCCATTGCACGAACGTTACGGATGTGTTGCCGGATTGATTGCGTTTGCCAGGCGGAGCCCAGCCTGCTCAAATCCGTGCGCAGCGAAATCCCACGCAAAGGACGTCACCATGGAGAATGCCGTCGTCACCGGCACCAGCACCGGCATCGGCTTCGCCACCAGCGTGCACCTCGCCCGCCACGGCTACCGCGTCTTCGCGGGCATGCGCAATCTCGCCAAGGCGGGGCCCCTGCAGGCGGCCGCCGGCGGAGGCGCGTCTGCCCATCGAGGTGGTCGAGGTCGACGTCACGTCGTCCGCATCGGTCCAGGCGGCGTTCGCGACGATCCTCGCTCGCGGTCCCGTGGACGTGCTGGTGAACAACGCCGGCATCGGCGGCGCGTCGCCGCTCGAGCTGACGCCGGAGGACGAGCACCGGCGCATGTTCGACACCAACTACTTCGGCGCCATCCGCTGCATCCAGGCGGTGCTGCCCGGCGATGCGCGAGCGGCGACACGGCGCGATCGTCAACGTGACGTCCGATCGCCGGCCTCTTCGCGACCCCCAACCAGATCGCCTACTCGGCGTCGAAATGGGCGCTCGAATGCGCCGGCGAGGCGCTCGCCCACGAGGTGCGACGTTTCGGCATTCGCGTCGTCAACATCGAGCCCGGCGTCGTCATGACCAACATCTTCGAGAACTCGAACGAGGCGACGCGCTACGACAAGACGTCGCCCTATCAGCCCGATCATGCGCCGCAACGGCAAGGTCTTCGCCGCCGGCTTCCGCGACCCCACCCCAGCCGGACACCATCGCCGAGACCATCCGTCAAGCCATCACCAGCAAGGAGTATCGGCTGCGCTGGCCGGTCGGGAAGGACGCGGTCGGCTTCGCCCGCGGTCGTCCGAAAATCTGCGACGAGGACTGGGTCGCCATGGGCGACGACCTGTCGGATCAGGAATACAACCAGCGCTTCTTCGAGTACTTCGGAATAGATCTCTAGCTAGCCCGCCAACCGGTAGAGCCGGCGCGATCCTTCAGCAGGATTCGCCCTGACCGTCAAACGCGCTCGACCCGCGCCGGCACGTGCTTGTGCCAGGGCGTGCGCGCCAGGAAGTCGCACTCCGACGTTCCGGTGAGCTCGTTCGGCGCGACGCCGAGTTGCGACACGCCGCCGTCACGCGGCGCGTAGTCCATACCCTGACCGTTCGGCAGCGACACGTGGCCGGGCTGCATCATCGTCGCTCACTTCGACCGGCACCTCGACGGTTCCTCGACGCGTGCTCAGCCGCACGAGGTCGCCGTCGGCGCACCCGAGGCGTTGGGCGTCGTCGGCGCTGATGCGGAGCGTCCCCGGCGCGCCCCTTCGTGAGCGACGCGCGGATTGCGGATGATCGTGTTGGTCGTGTCGGAGCGGCGCTCGCCGGCGGAAAGAATGAACGGAAAGTCGCGGTCGCGCGCGCGCGGCCCGTCGGCGAGCTTGTCGAGCTCGCTCGAAGAGCTCGGGAATGGCGAGATTGATCCGGTGCTCGGGATTGCGGATGCGCGACCAGCTCGCGTCGTAGTCCTCTTCGGAGTAGACGACGGCCGTTGCCCGAGAGGATCGCCTCGAAGAGCTTCTCGCCGGCCGTGAACGGATCGCCGTCGAAGCCGGCGCGCGCCGCGGCGTCGCGGTTCTTCTGCACGAACTGATGGGCGAACGCCCAGTAGATCGCCGCCGCCGCCATCCCCGTCGGGGAGCGTTTCGCCGAGCGTGCGATAGAGGACGACCGGCGCGTACTTGGCGACGCGCGGATTGCTGCTCATGGCACCGAGGAACGCCATCGCGAAGGCGGCGCGGCCTTCGGCCGCCGCCGCCCGGAGCGGCGCGTAGTCGTCGTCCGAGAGCTCGCCCATCGCCTCGACGAGGCGGGCGTGGATCTCCGGCTCGGCGAGCGTGCCGTCGAGCGGCGCGAAGACCGGGCGCCGCAGATGGAAGGCGTTGCGCGGAAACTCGAGGTTGAAGTAGGTCGCCTCGGGCTTCTCGAACTGGCTCGACGCCGGCAGGATGTAGTGGGCCTCGCGCGCGCTCTCGGTGAACGCCACGTCGATGACGACCAGCAGCTCGAGCGTGCGCATCGCCTCGCGCATGCGCTGGCTGTCGGCGACCGAATGCAGCGGGTTGCCGCTCTCGATGATCATCGCGCGATAGCGATCGGGGTGGTCGGCGAGGATCTCCTCCGACATCACGTTGCACGGAATCAGCCCGGTGATGATCTTGGCGCCGACCACCGGGCTCACCTTGGGGCGTTCCTCGGACGTGCCGGCGCGCTCGGCCTTGCTCGCGCCCGTCAGCGAGACCAGCGGGAGATGCGCGTAGTTGGTGCCCTTGCGACCGAAGTTGCCGGTGAGCAGCCAGATCAGCCGCTGCAGATAGCTGCCGAGCGTCGAGTGCACCGACATCTGCATGCCGAGGTCCTCGTAGACCGAGACGCTCTCGGCTCCCGCGATGCGTCGCGCGACGCGCCGGAGCAGGTCCTCGTCGATGCCGCAGGCCGCCGCGTACGCGGCGACGTCGATCGTCCGAAAGCGCGGCTCGACCTCCTCGAAGCCGCGGGTGTGCTCGGCCACCCAGTCGCGTTTGACGAGGCCCTCTTGCACGATGATCGCGACCAGCGCCGCCAGGCACCAGGCATCGGTCCCGGGCTTGATCGCCAGATGGAAGTCCGCCATCTCCGCCGTCTCGCTGCGGCGCGGATCGATGACCACGATCGAGCGCTTTGGGTCCTTCGCCATCTCGCGCAGACACGCCGCGTGCGCGCGCGAAGCCATGCGACTGCCACGGGTTCTTGCCGATGAACACGGCGACCTCGCAGTGATCGTAGTCGCCGTGCGATCCGGCGCCGAGCATGCGGCCGTTCACCCAGAACTCGCCCGTCTTCTCCTGGGCGAGCGCGTTCGAGCGGTAGCGGTTGCCGACCGCGGCCAGTGTCGCCTGACCGTAGGAGCCGCCGAGATGATTCCCCTGCCCGCCCCCGCCGTAGTACAGAATCTTGTCGCCGCCGTAGCGAGCTTTCACGTCAGCGAGCTTCGCCGCTACCTCGCGGATGGCGGTGTCCCAGTCGATCACCTCGAAGCTGCCGTCGGCTCGGCGTCGCAGCGGCGCGTTCAAGCCGGTCGCCGGCCGTCTGGTAGAAGTCGAGCCGCTGCGCCTTCTCGCAGAGATAGCCCTGCGAGATCGGGTGGTCCTTGTCGCCCCTGAGCTTGGCGATGTGGCGGTTGCCCTCGCCGCCGACCTGCACCTCGAGGCCGCAGTTCAAGCTGCACAGGATGCATGCCGTCTTGTGCCAGGTGGCGCGATCGACGTCGGTCATGGGATCACCTCCGCTCGCAGGACCGTACCCGAACCACCATTCTAGAGCCAGGCTCTCGATCAGGCTCGCGGTCGGTTCGCGCGGTTGGTATTCAGCCGCTGCGGGCCCCCATGGATCGTCGTCGCATCCCCATCGTCGTGGCGATCGTCGTGAGCAGCGCCGCGCCCGCGCACGCCGACTGGCGCGAGCACGTCACGTTGACGGCGAGCGATCGCGCGCGCGGCGAGGTCGTCGACTATTTCCGTCCGCCGGACGGGTCGGCGCCGGCGGGCGCGCATCGCTACACGTTCTTTGGCAATCAACTGCGGGCCGGGCTACGCGCGCTCTTTCCGCATGCCGACCTCGCCGTCGAGGTGCAGGACACCCGGATCGTGCACTTGCCGGACGATGCGAGCCTTGCCGCGCCCTTCGGCAATCTCGGGCCGGGGGCCAACTACTTCGCGCACACGCGCGATCGCGACCAGGGCGAGCCGTTCCTCAAGCAGGCCCATCTGACGCTCCGCCGCAGCGGTCTCTCGGCGACGGTCGGACGTCTCGAATACCGCGACGGCCTGGAGACGCTTCCCGGAGATCCGACGTTACTGGCGTTGAAACGCACCCGGATCGCCGAGCGTCTCATCGGCCCGTTCGGCTACACGCACGTGACGCGGAGCTTCGATGGAGCGCGACTCGCCTTCGATCGCTCCGCCTGGAACGCGACGGCGTTTGCGAGCCGCCCGACGGCGGGAGGTTTCGAGGTGAGCGCGAATCGTGAGATCGACCAGGTGAGCCTCGCCGGCCTGGCGGTGACGGCGAAGCAGCTCCCGCATGCGCCACCCGCCGACGCGCGACTCTTCTACCTCTACTATGAAGACGACCGCAGCGCCGCGGCCAAGGTCGATAGCCGTGCACCCGCGGTGCGAGCGGCGGACAAGCAACCGATCGCCGTACACTCGTGGGGCGGCCACGCCATGACGGTCATCGAGGCCGGTCCCGGCGCGATCGATGGACTCGTATGGGCCGCCTTCCAGCACGGCGACTGGGGAGCACTCGACCACGGCGCGTGGGCGTACGCGCTCGAAGCCGGCTATCAGCTCCCGCGCGTCCCCGGCGCGCCCTGGTTTCGTGCCGGGTACAACCGCTCGTCCGGCGACGACGATCCCGGCGACGGCGAGCATCGCACGTTCTTCCAGGTCATGCCGACGGCGCGCATCTACGCGCAGTTTCCCTTCTACAATCTGATGAACAACGAGGACGTCTTCGTGCAGCTGATCGCGAACCCCTTCACGCGCGTGAGCGTCCGTGCCGACTACCACTGGCTTCGCCTCACCGAGCCGCGCGACCTCTGGTACGCCGGCGGCGGCGCGACCAACGACCACGTCTTCGGCTTCTCCGGCACGCCGGCGGGCGGACGCCGTGAGCTTGCCCACCTGGTCGAGATCGCGCTCGACGTGAAGCTTCACACGCGCCTGTCCGCGAGCGCCTACTACGCGCACGCCTTCGGCCAGGGTGTCGTCGGCGCGACGTTCAGTGGTAACGACGCGAGCTACGGCTACCTCGAGCTGACGTTTCGCTACTGAGCGGCGTCACGCGAGGCGTGGGGAAACGCCCCTGGGCTCAACGGAATTCGCCCTGGGGCATTCCCCCACGCCTCGTCGGATCTGACGCGCCGCCGCGACTCGTCGCGGCCACGGCCCGCCTCACGCGCTGACCATCACCGTGCGGCCGACGGGTTGTGGACCCTGCTCCGCAGGCTCGACGTTCAGGAAGAGCTGCCGCACCGGCGAGGTATAGGCGTCGACCGGGATCGTGAACTGGCTCATCACCGTGCCACCCACGTCAGCGTTGAATTGGCCGCATGGCACCGTCCCATCACCGACCCGTGCCCACAAGCGATACACCTGACCTGGGGGCAGCTTCGGCAAGCCGCGGATGGCGACCGCCGCGCGCTTCGCGTCGAGGTCGAGAACGGCGGTGCCCGCCGCCAGCGAGATGCCGGTGCCGCGCAGCGCGAACTGGTGCACGACGTTCGGCTGCTGCAGCGTGGTCGCGACGTCCTGCTGGAGCTGCAGCGCCTGTCGCAACCGATAGCCGTCCCACGCGAGCGCGACGATCAGCAGCGCCGCGATCGATCCGACCACGCGCGCGATCGAGAGGAGGCGTGGCGGCCGTCGCGGAAGTGGCGCCGCCGAGGTGCGCCGCTCGCCGATCGACGGCGGCGGCGGTACAGGCCGCGCCGTCTCGGCGCGGTCCGCCGCTTCGATGACGCGGGCGCGGAGCGAGGGCGGCGGCGTGGTCACGGACGAATACGGCAGCAAGCTGAGCGTCCGCTGCAGGCGGCCGATCTCGACGCGGATCTCGGGCCGCTCCTGAAGGAGGCGTTCCATCTCCCGCGCCTCGTCTCCCCGGAGGTCACCGAGGACGTAGCGCGTCATCAAGTCTTCGAGGTCAAGCATGGGATCATCCGGCGAGCGGCGCGAGCGACTCGCGCAGGCGAAAGAGACCTTTGCGTGCCCAGCTCTTCACCGTTCCGAGCGGGGCGCCGAGCTCGGCCGCGATCTCCGTCTGGCTGAGATCCCGGAAGTACGCCATCTCGAGGACGCGACGCTGGTCCGGCGGGAGGTCGGCGAGGGCTGCGCTCACCCGCTCGGAGCACTCCGCAATCGAAAGCTCCTCGAACGGCGACACGTGGGCGCCTTCGGGGATCAGCGCCTCGCCCCAGTTCTCCTGGAACCTGGTCTTCCGGGTGCGAGCGCGAATCCTGTCGATCGCACGTGAGCGCGTGAGCGTCACGAGGAACGCCTGGAGGGAGCCGCGGGCGGGATCGTAGTCGCACTTCGTACAGAGCATCAGAAAGATTTCCTGTGTCAGGTCCTCCGCCTCCGCCGGTGCGCCGAGAATCTTCATTGCCAGTCCATACACCAGTCCCGCGTATCGATCGTACAATGCCCCGAGTGCGCTCGATCGATCGACGGCGAGCGCCGCGAGCAGCGCCGCGTCCGTCTTCTCCTGAGCAACACCGGGCTCGAGTGGCGTCACTGCCATGCCGTCACGGCTCTATCGCCGTTCGACCAAGGTACGACGGCCGGGACGGATCGGATGCGCGGCGCCTCGATTGGACCATTGGCCTCAGTGACGCTCGACTTCCTTGGCCGGAACGACGGTGAGGCCGACGAGACTCCCGCCCACAGAGGCTCCGATGCTACCGAGGACGCGCGCCGCACCGGTCGCAAGGTCGATCTCATAGAGAACCGATTCCGATACGGCAAATGCCCGGTCGACTCCGCCCTCGCTCACGATGTCGAACCCCGCAAGCGGGCCGAAGTCGGCGCCGAGGGGCCCGATCGTCGCGAGAACGCCATCGTTGGGCGGGTCCTGCAACACCAGGACGTCGAGAGCGCTATCGATGTCGAAGAGCTTGGTCGCGGGGGCGTTGGCGACCGAGTTGGTATACGCGGCGGCGGCGATGGCCGGCCGTCTACCGGCGTTCGCGTCTTGCGCCGCATAGCGCAGCGGGGTGTCGGCCGCCGCGGCCCCGAGATCGACGTGGACCCGGAGATTCTGGCCGTTGCCGCCCACCAGCTTGAAGCGATCCGTTTGCGGGTTGAAGTCCACCCCTGAGCGCGGGCCGGCGTCGAACGCGACGGTGAGCGTGCTGACCAGGCTCGCGACGCCCGATGCGCGATCGATCCTGTAGACGTCGTTCGCACTGCTCACTCCATAGAGCAGTCCGTTCGTCGGCCGATGGTCGATGCCGACGAGCGTCCCATTGACGCCGGTCACCTTCGTGACCGTCACGTCACCCGGTCGTGCGGAATCGAACCGCACGAGCGTATTCGACTCGTTGAGCGCGATCAGCTCGAAACCCCGAGCGTCCGCGGCACGAAGGCCGGCGCTCACGAGAATCGCCACGACGATCCCAACGTTCACTCGCATTGCCGCATCCGGTCGCAACGCCGGAGCGTAGCATCACCAGCAACTCGAAAGGAGAGAGCGATGAAAAACACAATCGGGTACATGGGCATCAAAGGTCACCTTCTTGCAGCGGCTTTCTGCGGGCTCGTCGGATGCGCGGGCACGGCGCACGCCGCGTTCGTCCAGGGCACGAGCGGCGACGATCTGCTCTTCGGCCTCGACGACGACAACCAGGCGAACCCGCAGATCCAGCCCGCCGGCGCCGTCAACCAGAGCCTCGACAAGGCCGACATCATGGAGGGCGGCAACGGCGACGACGTGATGGTCGGCCTCGGCGGCAGCGACGCGATGCTCGGCGGCAAGGGCAACGACATCCTCGTCGGCGGCACCGAGCAAGGCGCGGCGCCGAACAGCGATGCGATGGTCGGCGGCGACGGCAACGACATCGCGCTCTGGCGCGCCGGCGACGGCAGCGAGGCGTTCGTCGGCGGACGCGGCGACGCGGATGCCCTCATCTTCGGCAGCATCGACCGTGACGCCGCCAACATTCCGGTCATCAGCCCGACGACCGGGCGTCACGCCAAGACCGGCATCCCCACCGCGGACGTCACCGGACAGGGCGGCTTCTGCACGATCGAAGCGGTGCAGGATCCCGATGCTGGCTACGAATTCCTGGTGCGCTTCTTCGTCCGCGCCACCGGCAACCTCGCGGTCACCGTCCGCACCGTCAACGTCGAGCAGGTCTACTGCACGAGTCAGGCAGGCGGGCAGATCACGTTCGCCGATCTCACCGCGGCGAACCCCGAGTTCGTCGTCGTCTCACTCGACGACGTCAAAGAGATCAACGCGACGGTCGCCAGGATCATCCGCTAGTCGATTCCTCTCCCTGCCTGGCGCTCGCACCCGAGGCGGCACGCTTCCCGCGTGCCGCCTCGGTGTGCTTTTGCCGGCCGATCGCGAGCGCTTTGCCGCGGCGATCGGCTCCACGCTCCTCAGTTGAACGTCATTACGGTCGGCAGCGTGACGCGACCGAGCCCTGGCAAGCCGGCGCCAATGTTGATCGCGCCCGCGCTCGTGGGCGGTACACACGTGAGCGACGACACCACGGTATCACTAGCGACCTCGCCGCAAACAGTGCCGGGTGAGCCGCACGACTGCACGTCGTCGCCGATCCCGCCGTTGTCGGTATAGCAGTCTCGGAACTTGCCACCCGTGCAGGTGTCTCCCGGTGCCGGACAGTCCGCGTTCGAAATGCAACCGCGGAAGGTCTCGATCGCGCACAAATTATCGAAGGGTCCGGCCGCGCATTGACCCTCGTCGCACGAGTCGGTGTCCGCCCCGTTGGGCGAGCAGACGCCATCGTCGCAGGGGTTTGGGGCCGTAGCCGCGCCCGGCCGACCACAGACGCCGCCGCCCGGACACTCCGAGTTGGTCGTGCTGCACGCCGCCCCATCGTTCGTGCCGCCGAGACAGCGCCGTCCACCGCAGATCGGCCCGATCGGGCCGGGCGGATCCGGACACTCGGCGTTGCTGCCGCAAGGCTCCTCATTGTTGTTGTTGCAGGTGTCGCACAAGCACTCGGAGCCCGTGAAGCCCGGAGCGGTACAGTTCGGATTCGCCGCACTCAACACTCTCGTCTGGGTGCCGGTACGTAGGTCGAGCGGCGCCCGTAAGATGCCGAAGAGCCCACCCGTCAGCGGAGGGCAGTCGAAGCTGACCGCGCCGAACGTGTTGAAACCGTTGACGGTGCAGCCGAGTCCGTGTCGGTCCCCGCCATTGCAGGTTCCTGACACGCATACCGGGCAACCCTGATCGATCGTGATACCAGCGTGGAAGCGCCACACGAGAGGCACGGCGATCGCCGACGTTCCCCCGTCCGGATCGGCGGTTCCGGTGACGGGTCCGTTTATGTCGTTGGTGAGACACAAGGAGACGCCACCCGCGGAGAGCGGCAGCGGCGCCCCGAGGAAGAAATGGCAGGGTCCGTCTACTCCACAGTCGGCGTCGACGTTGCACTGGATCGAGGTGTCGCCGACGCAGCGGTGGTTGTTGAAGGTCACACCGCCCGCGTTCGGGAGCGGTCCCGACAACGTGCACTGCCCGCAGGGATGATTCGCATTCGCACAGCCGCCGACCCCCACCGTGAGGCGATCGAAGAAGGTCTTCGGCTGATCCTGGAGGATGCCGGTCCACCCGATGTCGATGTCGGCCTGCGTGCCGGTGATGTCGACCTGTAGCGTCGTCGGACACGTACCGGCCGGCGGCGCGCACGGGCATGTCGGCGACTGCAGCTCGCAGACCACGTCGTCCACGAACGCATCGACCTTGGCCTCGAGCGCCGCCGTATCGTCGGTGGTGAGGCACGGCGGCTGATTGTCTTCGAGCTTCTCGAAGCAGCCCTTGCGTCGGATCGGCGCCGCCGTCGAACTTGTCCTGCGCCTTCTGGATGCACGCCGGATCGAGCAAGGAGGCCCTTCTTCACCGCCTTCTCATGGCACTTGAGAAGCGCCTTCGCCTTCTTGCTGACGCACTTCTTCTTGCCCGCGGAGCACGCGTTCAGGATTGGCACCGGATAGCCAGGATCGAGCTCCTGCACGACGTCGACCACGAAGGCATCGACCTTGGCTTCCATCGCCGCGGTGTCATCGAACGTGAGGCACGGACCGCTTCGGTTCTTGGTCTCGAGCTTCTCGAAGCAGCCCTTGGTCGGGTCGGCGCCGCCGTCGAACTTGTCCTCGCACTTCGAGATGCACGTCGGATCGACCGCTACGCCGGTCTTCTCGGCCTTGTTGTGGCACTTGAGCTTGCACGCCGTCTTCTTGCCGACGCAGCCGTGCTTCTTCGCCGTGCACTTGTTCTGGGCTTCGGCCGTGCCAGAGAGCCAGCAACACTGCCAGCGTGGCGACTACGGTACTCGTGAACAATGAACGAAGACTTCATGAACTCTTCGTCATTTGAGAATCGCCATCACATCAGTCACGCGAGCGGGTCATGGTCAGCTTGCGACAGTACAATCGGTGGTCCGATCGAGTAGCTAGGTGTGGACTTTCCATTCGCACACTCCGCTCGTCAAGACAAATCATCACATAGCTAGACCATTGTATTGCGCCGTTGTGGATCAGGTGCGGCGGTGCAGAGACCAACATCTCGACACGCCGCCAGACTGCGCCATTTTGGTGCAGTTTCGCTCCGGAGTAAACTCTCTTTGGTGAACCAAAAGCTTTTCTGCGGATCCAGTACGATTCGATCTATGGCGCCGACCGATGCCCGGCTACTCTGCGACTCTGTTACCACGGTCATCAACGTGACCGCTTCGAATGCGGAAGCGCGCTCCGGTTCAAAAAGGGGGAACCGGGGCGCGTTTCCTCATTCACCCTCGCCGCCACATCTCGCCGCGCGGCGGCGGACCCTCGTCCGGAGTCAACGCGGGAAATACTTGTCGAACGCGCCGAGCACCGTCTGCGAGCGCTCCTCGGCAAGGGCGCGGACTTCCGGGTGCGTGAGGATCAGGAAGTCGTTGCGCTCGACGCCGGCGACGGCAATGCGCCCGACCTCGTCGGGATCCATGCCCGCCTCCATGAACTGCCGGAACTGCTCCGGAGACTGAACGGGCCCGCCGAAGCGCTCGCCACGCGTACGCCCCGCGTTCCAGATCTCGGTGCGCACGACCGCCGGGCAGAGGACGCTGACTCCGATGTCGAAGGCCGCGAGCTCGCGGCGCATCACGTCGCTCAGACCGAGCACCGCATGCTTGCTCGCGGTGTAGATCCCCATACCGGGAAACGGCACCCCGAGGCTGTGCTCGGAGCCGGTGTTCAGGATGTGCGCCGGGCGACCGGCGGCACGAAAGCGCGGCACGAAGGCGGCGCACCCGTGCAGCACACCGAAGACGTTCACGGAGAAGATCCATTGCACGTCGGTCGGGCTCGCCTCCGACACCAGGCTCATGCTGCCGACCCCGGCGTTGTTGCAGAGCACGTCGACGCGGCCGAAATGCGTCCAGGCACGCTCCGCGAGCCCGTCGAGGGCCGCTCGGTCGGTCACGTCACAGCGCACCGCGAGGCTTTGGACACCGCCCGCCGCGAGCTCGGTCGCGAGCTGCTCGGCGCCCGCCACGTCGACGTCGGCGGCGACGACGTGGCATCCCTTGGCGGCGAAGGCTCGCGCGATGCCGCGCCCGATCCCGCTGGCGGCGCCGGTGACGACGGCAACCCGGTCTTTCAGCTCTTCCACGCGAGTGTCGCTCAACTTCCGCCGCGACTCGTCGACGGCAGGAGCGGGACGCAATCGTCAGCGCACGGCGACGCCGGGTTCGGCACGGCCGCCGGCCGGTGAAGCACCGCCCTGGTCGGGGTGATCGACACGCGGTGCTTGTCACCGAGCAACGTCACCGCGGCGATACCGTCCACGATCAAGCTGTAGTCGTCGGAGGTGCGGACCGAGTACAAGAGCGACACCGCCGGGCGCGCCGCGGCATTGGCCGCACTACGCTTGCCGATCTCCGCGACCAGTGATTCGCCCTCCCAGCCTACGGAGACGTGAACCGCACGCGGCGAGCCCTCGTCGGAGACCGTGAGCAGATAGGCGCCCGCGCCGCGCTCCTCGACGGCGCCTCGCAAACGCTCCAGAGGTACGTCGACGCTCACTTGCCGTTCATGACCTCGGTAGCGGAATACTCTCACGCGTTGCTCGTAGCAAACTGCGGTTGTAGGGTCGCTGCCGAAGCGGTCTGGCGAGGAGGTTCGCGCATGATCGATCTCAAGGGAAAAGTCGCGATCGTCACCGGCGGCTGCAGCGGCATCGGGCGCGGCACGGTGAACGTGCTCCGTCGCGCCGGCGCGAAGGTCGCCTGTGTCGACGTTCAGGACGAGAAGGGCCATGCCCTGGCCGAGGAGCTCGGCGACGACGGCCTCTACGTCCACGCCGACGTCACCTCGGAGCACGAGGTCGCGGAGGCCTTCGAACGCGTGGTGAAGCGCTTCGGCGGGATCGACACGCTCTTCAACAACGCCGGCGCCGCCGAGCCGTTGGGTTCCGATCCCTTCGATCTCTCGATCTTCGAAGGCGTGCAGAAGCTGCTCGTACACAGCGTCGTGCTCGGCATGAAGTACGCGGTGCCCTCGATGGCCGCGCGCGGCGGCGGGTCGATCGTGAACACGGCGAGCATCGCCGGCCTCCAGGCCGGGTACGGGCCTTTCGCCTACTCGGTCGCCAAGGGCGCCGTCGTCCACCTCTCACGCGTCGCCGCGGCGGCGCTCGCCAAGGACGCGATCCGGGTGAACGCGATCTGTCCCGGACTCATCCCGACGTCGATCTTCGGGCGTGCGCTGGGTGAGTCCATCGCCGACGCAGACCTCCGTGCCCGCGACATCGGCGAGCGCGCGCACGGCTGGCAGCCGCTGCGCATCGCCGGCTCGCCGGAGGACATCGGCTACGCGGTGGCGTACTTCGCGAGCGATCTCAGCCGCTTCGTCACCGGCCAGTTCCTCGCCGTCGACGGCGGCATCACCGTCGGCCCGCGCGCGGCCTGGGAGGAGTCTGCCGCGATCGAGAGCTGGTCGCGCATCGGGTTGAGCGAAGAGCAGATCAAGAAGCTGCTCGGCACGACGTAACCGAGCGGGTCGCGTGAGACGCCCCGGACCCCAAAAGGTCCGAGGCGTCAACGCGCACGCGTTGTTTGCTTCGCCGAGACCTTGCTCGACGAAGCGACGCGACGTTCGATCAGCCCTGCGGCGCCGGTGGCGCCGGCTTCGGCACGTTCAGATCGACGTTGACGGTTTTCGTTCCCGCCGCCAACCACTCCGCCGTAGTTCACGAAAAAGAACGCCCCGACGGCGAGAACCAGAATGACAATCGCAACGATCGCTACGCTCGAAGAGCTATCTCCATCGGCCATGTCAGAACCTCCGGCGCCGTATTCTGGAACGTATTGCTCGGCGCGATTGGTAAGCAGAAGCAGCTTGTGTGCCGATCGACGACCCTAGGAGAACTATCGAGATAAGAGGCTCGAACGGGCCCCGCGAGCCTTTTCGCAGCCTCTTTTTACATGCGGCTTGCAACTAAGGGGTGGGCGACCGATCGGAATCGCACGTCGGCCCAGACGCATCTGGTGGGTCAGTGAACCGGGTGCGGCGCCACCAGGAAGGGGTGGGGGTTGATCGGGGTTCCACGCCACCAGCGGGGCACGGACTCGAGCTTGAAGATCGCGAAGTGCAGGTGTGGATCGTCGGGGGCCGCGTTGCCGCTCGTGCCGACGAAGCCGATGACGTCGCCTCGTCGCACGGTGTCATGCTCGCGCAGGTCGGCGGCGTAGTCTTCGAGGTGCGCGTAATAGTACGCGAAGCGTTGCTCGCGATCGAAAAGGTAGACGGTGTGACCGCCGGGGACGCTCTCGAAGAGCTTCGCGACGACGCCATCGTCGACAGCGAGCACATGGGCGCCGCGCGGAGCCGCGATGTCGAGCGCCTCGTGCGCACCGGCGCGCCGCTGGTCGCCGAACGTATCGGCGACTCCGACCGGATCGACGGAAGGCACCGGAAAGAGCAGCTTGCGCATGCGCAGCTCGTCCAGGTCGGCCGCCGTGACGACGGGTCCTGGCGCCATTGGCGACGACTCGGGCGATGGAACAGGGGACGCGCGTCCGAGCAGCGCCATCATCATCATCAGGAGTCCGAGCGTCATCGCGTGAGGATAGCCGGCGTTCCCGGCCGGACTTGCTCGGCCAGCATGGCGGCATCCCAGTTGGTGAGACGGATGCAGCCGTGGGACTCCGAGCGCGCGATCCGCGACGGCTCCGGCGTTCCATGGATTCCGTAGTGCTCCTTCGAGAGATCGACCCACACGACGCCAACCGGGTTGTTCGGTCCGGGCGGTATGGTCGCGGCGTCATGCGATGGCTTGGCGTCCCAGAAGAGCCGCGGGTTGTAGTGAAACGGTGGATTCCGCGCGACGCCCTTGATGGTCCAGCGCCCGACCGGCAAAGGATCGTGCTCGCTGCCGACGCTGGCAGGATAGCGGGCAACGACTCGCTCGTCGCCGTCGAGTACGCGCACCGATAGATCGTTTGCATCGACCTCGATGCTGGCTGCGGCCGACGGTGACCCGCGGCTGACGTTCGGCAGCAGAACGGTTTCGCCGGCGGTGTCGAAACGCTTTCCGGGATTGAGCGTGGTGAGCAGCGTCGCGCCCGAATGCGCGCGCTCGGCCATGGCTTCGAGCGCCGATACGTACGTCATCGCCGGCATCTTCGACTTCGCCATCATGTCGCCGGGGATGGCGAGGAACGGACCGGCGACGTCGTCCGTCGTGATCGTGTACGGAACGAGCGTCGGCACCGTCACCGCGAGCGCTGCCCACGTAGGCGCGTCGACGGTGCCGTTCGGGTCGAGATCCTTCGCCCGCTGGAGTGCCACGACTGCGCGCCATGTATTGTCGCCATAACGTCCGTCGATCTCGCCGACGGTGAACCCCGCCCGGTCGAGGTGGACCTGCGCCCGCAGGATCGCCGCCGGGTCGCTGCTCTCCATGACCACGACGTCCGCGCGCGACGGCTGATCGATCTGCGCAGGGTCGATGACGGTTGGCGCTGGTGTGGCAGTAGTGATCGGTCCCGAAGCGTGCGCGCACATCGGCGATCGCGCAGCGATATCGACGAGGGCGAGAAGCACCAGGAGCGACCAGAAACGAGAACGACGCATGACTCAGTACAGCAGGGCGCCCGACCATAGGCTACCGCGGGGGTCGGTTGTGATCGCGTATGCAGCGTCATCCCTGGGCGCGACCCCAGTGGACTCGAGCGCGCCCGATCGTCTATTCGGGAACCATGCCCGACACGCCGCGAGAGATCCCGACCGTCGAAGCGTGCGTCGACGAGGTGATCGCTACGCTCGGCGGACAGATCGTGCTCGCGGCCCCACTCGGACTCGGCAAGCCGAACCAGCTCATCAACGCGTTCTTCCGCCGCGCCAAGGATGACCCCTCGGTCACCTTGACGATCTACACAGCCCTCTCCCTCGAGAAACCGCGCGCGGAGAGCGATCTGGAAGCCCGATTCCTCGATCCTTTCATCGCCCGGCATTTCGGCGACTACGTCGAGCTCGACTACATGCGTGCGCTCCGCGTGGGCGAGCTTCCGCCCAACGTCACCGTGCACGAGTTCTACTTCCGGGCGGGCGCCATGAAGAACGTGGCGCCGGCGCAGCGCAGCTACATCTCCACCAACTATACGTTCGTCGCCCGCGACCTGCTCGCACGCGGAGTGAACGTGCTCGTCCAGCTCGTCGCGGAGAAGGACGTGGACGGCCGGCGCATGCTCAGCCTCTCGTGCAACACCGACGTGACGCTCGATCTGGTACCGATGCTCAGGCGCGAACGCGCCCGCGGACGCACCGTCCTCGCCATCGCTCAGACCCACGCGGATCTCCCTTTCATGTACAACCGCGCGATGGTCGAGCCGGGCTACTTCGACTTGATCGTCCGCAATCCCGCGTACGACACCAGGCTGTTCGCGCCCCCCAACCTACCGGTCGGCAACCTCGACTTCGCGATCGGCTTCCACGTGAGTTCGCTCATCAAGGATGGCGGCACCTTGCAGATCGGCATCGGGGCGCTCGGCGACGCGATCGTGTACGCGTGCCAGCTTCGCCACCGTAGCAACCCGGCATATCGCGCGATCGCCGCCGGTCTTCGTATCGACGAGCGCCTGGCCGCGTCGGTCGGCGGGATGGGGTCGTTCGAGGAAGGCCTCTATGGCTGCAGCGAGATGTTCGTCAACGGGTTCATGCACCTGCTACGCGGCGGCATCCTGAAGCGCGAGGTCTTCGATGAGCCGCGGCTGCAACGCTTGCTGAACGAGCGGCGCCTGTCGAGCAACGTGGACGACCGTACGCTCGGCACGCTGGTCGCCGAAGGCATCGTCCACGCACACCTCACCGCGGCCGACGTCGACTTCCTGCGCACCTGGGGCCTTCTCGACGGGTCCGTGCGTCTCGAGGACGGCTTCCTGGTCGCCGGCGGACACCGCGTCCGCGCCGCGCTCGACGAGCCCGAGCACTACCAGGAGGTGTGTCGCCACCTGCTCGGTGAACGGCTCGCGCACGGGATCCTGATGCACGGCGGCTTCTTCCTCGGACCGGCCGACTTCTACCAGGCGCTGCGCGACATGACGCGCGAGGAATCCGAGAGGATCGCGATGGAGAGCGTCCGCCGGATCAACCGGCTTTCCGACCCGGAGCTGCAGGCGATGCAGCGCCGCGCCGCCCGCTTCGTCAACACCGCGATGATGGTAACCCTCGGCGGCGCGGTGGTGTCCGACGGCCTCGAGGACGGTCAGGTGGTGAGCGGTGTGGGCGGCCAATACAACTTCGTCGCGCAGGCGCACGAGCTGGAAGACGCGCGCTCCATCATCTGCCTGCGGGCGACGCGCGGCAGCGGCTCCCGCGCCTCCTCCAACATCGTGTTCAGCTACGGTCACGTCACCATCCCGCGGCATCTGCGCGACGTCGTCGTCACCGAGTACGGGGTCGCCGATCTCCGCGGGCGCAGCGACGAGGAGATCGTCAAGGCGCTCCTCAATGTCGCCGACTCGCGGTTCCAGGACGAGCTGCTCGAGGCCGCGAAGCGGGCCGGGAAGATCGACGCCGACTACGTCGTTCCCGAGCCGTACCGCGACAATCGACCCGAACGTGTGCAGGGGGAGATCGCGCGCTGGCAGAGTCAGGGCCACTTCGCCCCCTTTCCTTTCGGCAGTGATTTCAGCGATGAGGAAATCGCCCTGGCGGCGAGCCTCAGGGAGATCAAGGCGTCGATGGCCGAGCCACGCACGCTGATCCGCTCGCTGATTCGCGCCTTCATCCATGACGCCGACGAGACGCAGGCAGCGCCCTACCTCGAGCGCATCGGACTGGACCACCCCAACACACCCAAAGAGTTGATCCTGCAGCAGCTCTTGCTCCTCGAGCTGGAGGAGCATGGCTACTTGAAGACCGTCTAGCGGGTTGGCCTCTACGGGACGACGGGTGTTGCCGCCTCCGCTTGAATCCGCAGCCGCTCGTTTCTGCTCTCGTTGATGACCCGTTCGAGCAGGCCGTCGTCGAGGTGCGTCAGATCCGCGGCCGCGTCCTTCACCGCCGCGTGCTCGACGGCGCGCGAAAGGACCTCCGTCGTGGTGGGTCCGCGGGAGGTTCCGAGGAAGGGCTTGACGATCAGGTAGACCACGTCGCGCACCTTCATGTGACGCATGAAGCGACGCAGGACACGCAAAGTCTGGAGCGGGTAGTGTCTGAGCTTGTAGCGAAACAGCCGCCGGAATCCCGCCGTGCGCTCCGCGTTGATGACCTCACCGGGCAGGCAGGTGGGATCGATCTCGGAGCACTTGAAGTACTTGTACCAATCGGTCGCGTCGTTCACCAAGCCGCGCTGCACGTACTCGTGCCAGAGCGGCGTGCCCCGGTAGACGCACAAGCGGTTGAAGCCGAACGTATCCAACCGGAGCCTCGACGCGAAGTCGAACGTGGCGCGCAGGTCCTCCACCGTCTCGTCAGGGCTGCCGACGACGAAGAAGCCGTGCACGAGCTCGATGCCCGCTTGCTTGGCATTCGTCACCGCCGTCTCGACCTCCTCCAGCGTCTGCTCCTTCTTCAAGCGATCGAGCACCTGCTGGCTGCCGCTCTCGATCCCGAACATGAGCGTCCGGCAGTGGGCCTTCGCCATGGCGGGGAAGAGATGCTGGGCCGTGGAATCGACGCGGCCCTCGCAACCCCATTCGATCGTGACGCCGCTGTCGTTGATGCCCTTGCAGATCGCGTCGATCCGCTTCGGCTGGAGCAGAAAGTGGTCATCGACGAAATAGACCGAGCCGTATCCGAGTTGCTGCAAGTACTCGAATTCGCTCACCACGTGCTGCGGACTCCGCGAGCGCCACTTGCCTTCATTGAAGATCGGGATGTCGCAGAAGACGCACGGCCACGGGCAGCCGCGCGAAGTCTGCATGGTCGTGAAGCGATCCATCGAGAGCACCGCCGGCACGTCGAGCGGCATCGACTCGACGAAATCGAGAGCGAGGCTCTCACGGTCCGGGAACGGCCACTGATCGAGATCGCGATCCAGGGCGCGGTTGGGATTGTGCATGAGCTTCCCGTCGCGGGTCCACGTGAGCCCGGCGATGTCCGATGGATCCTCCAGACGCTCGACGAGGTCGAGGATGAGCTGCTCACCATCACCGCGGCACACGAAGTCGACCTCGGGGCACTGCAGCGCGACCAGCTGGGCGTTGAGCGTGGCGAAGACACCCCCGAACGCGAGTCGCACGTGTGGAACCGCGGCGCGGATCTGGCGGGCGAGGACCTTGGCATACGGATAGCTGGTGGTGCTCAAGAAGCTCAGGCCAACGAGATCGGGCTGCTGCTTCCGGATCGCTTCGATGATGACCTCGTTGGGCGTCTCGGGATTGGCCTGGTCGAACATCACGCACTCGTGCCCGGCGCGCTTCAGTACGGCCGAGAGCGACATGATGCCGATCGGCGGGAAGCCCATGACGCGGATGTTTCCGTTCTTGGCGCGCGTCGCGGCCGGTAGCGCGTAGAATTGCGGATCGCGTACGTGAACCAAAAAGATGCGCATCCCTCACCCTCCGTCCGCGGCCGCGACGTTGCGCACCCCGCGGATCAGGCGACTGCTAGACGGCGGTGCCCGCCGCGAGCTCGGCTCCAGAGTATCGATCCGATCCGCTAGGGAGCCCGTGTATCAGGATTCCGCCGCAGCCACCATCAAAAAGTCAGGGAGAACCCTGATAAAGAGACGGGAAAGCCTGACTTTTCACTGCGTTGCCGCTCGGAACGCGCGGCCCGTCACATTCGGCGGCGTGTCGGGACCCTCAGCGAAGCGCGCGCGGTTGTCCGGGATCGGACCCTGACCGGGTCGGCGATCGGCACGATGTGGACGTGCCCGCCGCGGATGCCGCTGCGAATCTCGAGTTGCGCCAGCAGGTCGAGGAGCGCCTGCTCGTCACGTGCGGCGACGCCGATGAAGAAGAGAATGCTGCTGCGATGGCGGGTGCGCCGTTGCGAGAAGAAGAGCAAGCGTTCATGGCAGCGCTTGCGGGTCAGGTCGGCGCGCAGCACCGTCTCCCCATACGCGATCCGGCCCCGCGTTGGGCTCATCCGGACGATCTCTGGGATGGGCGTTTCACTCCCTACCGTGCGGACGCACGAGTAGCCGAGTTGCGTGACGTGCCGCTCGAGTGCGTGCCGCAGATGCAGACGCTGCGGGGAATCGTCCATGCGGTTACGGTTGCTCTTTCAGTACGATCGTCCTCGTGTGGGCCTGCGTGCCGCGACCGGGTAACCGTCGCGGACGATCTGCGGTGGGATCCGCCGAACAGCCAGTCCATGCAGGGTATCAGGCCTCAGCGAAGGCTACAATCGTCGCTCGAATCGTCGATCGATCGTGGGATTTCCGTTGGCGGTCCGAGCCGTCGTTGATATGATGATGCCCACACTGACTCCGTGGGCGAGAGCCCAGATTCCTGCACCAGACGCTCAGCACAAACGAGAGCGAACGACGCGTTCGTAGCGGCTTTTCGTTCGTCCAAGACTTCTTTTGAAGGAGATCGCAATGTCGTCAGCATCGTTCGCACCGTGCCCTGAGTGTGGCACCCCGCTTGCCTATTTGCAGGGCGTGACAGGCAGTCAGATCAACCCCAAGTGCCCCTCCTGCCGCGCGATCGTTCCGGTCTCCCGCGCCACGCTGCTCATGGCCGATCACTCGCGTCCCGCCCCGCCCATCGCTCGGAAGGCACGACCGCCCCGCGTGAGCTGATTGCTCGCCAGGGGGGCGGCCTTTCGGCCGCTCGAATCCGCGCGCTTTTTGTGGCAAGGTGCCCTTTCCCCGGACCTCGAGTGTCTCGCTGGCACGACGCCGCGAAGTCGAAGGGTGCGGTGAAGGAGGCCCTCGTGACCAGAAAGATCGGCAGCCGCATCGATGCCTGGTGCACCAAATGCAAGCTGGTTCTCGTGCACACCATCGAAGCCATGTCGGACACGAAGATCACCCGCGTGCATTGCAATACGTGCAGTGGACAGCACGCCTTTCGTGCCGCCCCGCCGACTCCCCGCGCCGCGAGCGGTCGTAGCGCGCGCAGCAGTCGCGACGGGAAACGCACGAGCAAGGAGCAGGCCGGCGTCACCAACAGCTACGAAGCCCTGCTGCGCGGTCGTACGGCTGCCAACGCACGACGCTACTCCACCTCGGAGCGTTTCAAAGTGGGCGAGCTCATTTCCCATGCCACCTTCGGACTCGGCGCGATCACCGGCGAGCGCGACGGTACCAAGATAGACGTGCTGTTCGCCGACAGGCCGAGGGTGCTGCTGCAAGGCTCGTAGGCGGGACGCTCCAGCTCGAGAGCATGAACGACGAGTGCGCACCCTCGATGTGCGCGGCACGTGACTGAGAGTCTGAGCGTGCCCTTCGTCTACCTCCTTCGCTGCAGCGACGGCTCGCTCTACGCCGGCGCCGCCAAGGATCTGCCGCGCCGACTGGCCGCCCACGTAGCCGGCCGTGCCTCGCGCTACACCCGCGCGCGCCTGCCCGTGGTCCTCGTCTGGTCGCACCGGGTGCGGAGCTGGAGTGCCGCGCTCCGGAGCGAGCGTCGGATCAAAGCGCTGCGCCGCGCCCAGAAAGACGCGCTCGTCCGCGGGCAAACCATCGGGAGTGTCCTGGGGGCCCCATGAAACCAGTCGTCGATGCGAGTCCGTGGCACAGGGTCACCGGTGCGCACCGCGGCCGCCCCTCTCCCTATCGTCCGGGTTTTCCAGGCGACTTACGCGGCTCGTCTTCTTTCGACGGCTCGAGCACCAGGAGCACCACTCCGTGCGGCTCGACTTCCGCCGAGACCTTTCGCTCCAGGACCTCGAGCGAACGCTGTGCCCACACATCGAGTCCGCCGGCTCGTCCATCGATCCCGAGCTCGGCGAAGCTCACCTCGATCTGAGCCGGCACCGCGCCCCGGTTGAACAGCCCCACCGCGGTTCTCTTGTCTTGGAGGGGCCGCGTCCAGACCTCGAGCGGCCCACGCTGCACCACGCGTCTTCCCTGTCGCCCGAGCGGATCCTGATCGATCGCGATCACATCGCGGTTGGTCAAGAGCGACAGCGTCTCCGGCGAGGATCTTCGCACGTCGTGGCCGGCGACGAGCGGCGCCGCGAGCAGAGCCCATAGACTCATGTGCGTTCGGTATTCGGCCGCGGTCATATGCCCGTTTCCCACCTCGAGCATGTCCGGATCGTTCCAATGGCCGGGCCTGGCAAACGGCGCGAGCTCTTCCTGCGCGAAGCCGATTGCCGACATGATCTCCCAGCGGTCGGCGATGTCCCCCGTCGTGCGCCACAGGTTCCCGCCCGCTTCCGCACCCCATTTCCAGACGTCGGCGCGCCCGTACTGACAGATGCTGAACACCATGGGTCTGCCGGTGGCGCGGATCGCCTCGGCCATTTTCAGATACACCGCCGGCATCTCGGTATCGTCGTAGATCAGCCCGGCGCTGCACCAATCGTACTTGAGGTAGTCGACGCCCCATTGTGCAAACGTCCGCGCATCCTGCTCCTCGTGGCCGTAGCTGCCTTCGAATCCCGCGCAGCTCTTCGGTCCTGGCGACGTGTAGATGCCCATCTTCAAGCCGCGCGCGTGCAGATACTCGACCAGCCCGTTCATGTCTGGAAACTTGTCGTTGGGGTGAAGAGTGCCGCGCGCGTCACGTTCGCCCTGCCAGCCGTCGTCGATGTTGACGTACACGTAGCCGGCATCGCGCATGCCGGTTCGCACCAGGGCGTCGCCGATCTCACGGATGGTGCGATCGTCGATCTCGGTCTGGAAGTGGTTCCAGGTGCTGAAACCCATGGGCGGAGTGCGGGCGAGACCATTGGGGGGAAGCGCCTTCATGGACGGGATCGGGAGCTTCTTGGGCGCGAGGCGCTCGAGCACCTGGAGCTCCTCCGCGGAGGGTCTGCGCATCGTCATCGGCTGATCGGTACTGCCCGGCAACCTGAGGCGCAGATGATCGGCCGTCAGCGTACCCTCGAGCGGCGTTTCCATGCCGCGCGCCTGCTGGATGCCCAGCCGGACGCGGTCGCCGTGTTGCGTCACGGCCACCGGAACACCTGCGAGCGTCGGAATGATGAGTCTCCCGATCAGCGTACCGCCCGCCTCTCGAACGACCAACACGCGCACGTTCTGGGGCTGGCTCGCGAGGATCTCCGCATTCACATCCTGCGGGACCCAGGTTCCGGCGATCTCTTGCGCCGCAGCCGCTTCGACGAGCATGGCGACCGCTGCGAGCGCACCGAGGATCACGCGTTTGTCGTAGCGCACGATGGTCTCTAGCCCGGCGGGCGGTGCGATGGAAAGGGTGCCCGCAGAAGCGATCGCCCACGCATGTGCTGGCCCCTTCCTCCCATCAACTGGATGATTTTCCGTGCGGCCCTGCCCACCGTGCATTTTCACCCGAGCGCAGACCCCGGCCCGACGAGTGCTTTCCGGCACGGCTCTTGAACCAGTGAGTGCATGTTCTTCGCGAGGTGAAGCATTGAGCAATGATTGGGCAAGTGCAGTCGTCGTCGATCCGCGTGAGCTGAGGCACCTCAAGGGCGAGATCACCCGCCTTCACGGCGTCAGCACACGGCAGCGGCTCGCGCTACGCGTGGTTGCCGCGCTTTGCGTGGCGGCTTCGGCCGCTCTGTGCCTTCAGTGCACGCGTCTGTCGCACAAATCCGAAGAGGCGCGGCAATACCGGGAGACGTCGGCGCGCGCCAACACGGCGTTGACCGCACTCGCCCGTAGTCACCAGCAGATCCTCTCGGCCACCGAGCGCGCGCCCTCGGTCGGGAGCAAGTCGTGGGGTCGACGCTTCACCGTCACCAAGTACCTGCCGCGAAGCGCGAGCTACGGGAAGTTCAATGATGGACTCACCGCGACCCTCATGAAGGCCGACCCCGAGGCGCGCATCATCGCCGTCGATCCAAAGTTGATCCCCTACGGCTCGTGGGTGTGGATCGAGGACCTCGGCTGGTACCGCGCCCAGGATTGCGGTTCGGCGATCAAAGGGTTCCGCATCGACGTCCTGACCGCCACCGAGGACGACGCTATGAGCTTCGGCAAACAAGACCGCTTCGCGATCGTCGTCCCGCTCGATCGTTCGCGGTCGTAGGCCCTAGAGAAGGTTTCGATTGTGAAGCTCGCCTCCACCGGACGGCAGGCTGATGAGGTCTCCGTCTTCGGCGATGGTGAGCGGCCCGGCGAAGTGGTCCCGCGCGCCATCCAGAAATGGTCCTTCCATGATGCCCGCGGGCACCGGTGGAATGAGGTGCGTGAAAACCAACGCGCCCACTCCGGCTTCCGCGGCCGCATCGGCAGCCTCGGACGGAGGCGTGTGGTACGACTGGAGATTGTGGAAGAGCTCCGAGGGGCCCTTCCGACCAGAGGCACGCGATTCCTCTTCAAGCACGCCGACCAGACGCGGTGACATTCCTTCGTGCACGAGTATGTCGGCGCCGGCTGCGACCCGTATCAAGTTGCTCGACTTCGCCGTGTCGCCGCTCACGACGACGCTGCGTCCCTTGTAGTCGAAGCGATACCCGACCGCCGGTCCAACGAGCTTGTGATTCACGGTGAAGGCGGTGATGCGTAGGCCATCATCATCCAGGACGACGGTCGAAGCCTCCCCGGCGGCGAGCTCGTAGGACTGTGCCGCCAACCCATAGCCCGTTGGCGCGGCAGTCAATGGTCCGTCGAAGGCGATGCGATAGCTCCCATTCAGCGCGTACGACTCGTTGAACCCGTCGACCACGCGATCGACCCCGGTCGGTCCGATCACCAGGAGCGGCTTTTTCGCGCTCCCGGCGAGCCAGTACATCTCGCTCAGCTGGCCGAGTCCGTCGATGTGATCGGCGTGGAAATGGGTGAGGAGCACCGCCACGATCCGTTCGGACGGCAGACCCATCCGGGCGATGATCGAGGCGGCGCCGCGCCCGGCGTCCACGACGAAGAGCCGCGGGCCGGCGATGATCGCGGTACAGGGACCTGACCGGGTCGGCGAGGGAAATGGCGAGCCCGTGCCGCAGAATCCGACGTGCAGACCGTCCGGAAGCGTCGCGAGACTGTCGCGAAGAATCGTGTTGACCGCGGTTCGCCGCATGAGCGCGACGGCGATCTCGCTGCGGTTCAGATAGAGACACCCGCCCACGCCGAGGACCAGCAGGCCCAGCGCCACCTTCGCGGCGCGCCTCATCTGATCTCTTGCAGGACAGGGCCTGCCCGTGGCCGACCGGACCTCTCGGAATGGCATCCCGAGCAGTCCTCGGAGCGACGTCGCGTGGCCCGGGTCGACATCGTCGAGCCCGTACTTGACCCCGAACGCGGCATCGGTCGGCGTGAACGTGCGGAACAGACGGTCATGGATCGCCAGGATCGCGCCGTAGTTCGAATCGGTCTCGCGTTGTGCGCGGGAGTGGTGGACCTTGTGCATGTTGGGGGTGACCCACAACAGCGACAACGCCCGGTCGAGCGGCTGCCAGAGACGGATGTTGGCGTGCTCCAGGGTTCCATTGAACACCGTGAGCAGCCGATGCAGGACAACCGCCTCGGCCGGGATGCCGAAGGCCCACACCGGCGCCATCAAACACACGAAACGCCAGAGACCCTCCAGGGGATGGTTGCGCAGGGTCGTCGTCACGTCCACGAACGGGTCGCTGTGATGGACCCGGTGCACTCGCCAGAGGGTCGGCGACCAGTGCATGGCTCGGTGGGCGAAATAGCCGAAGGCGAAGTCGACCATCACGAAACCGAGGATGATCTGCGCGAGATGCGGAACCCCGATGCGCGTCATGAGGCCGGGCGACTGCCCGGAGAGCATGAGCGCGCCCACGGCCGCGGCCGATGTCAGCACCCAGTTGAAGACGACCGTCAGCACCGTCATGCCGAGGTTGACGCTGCGACGTCCTCGGTAAGCCGTCGGCCGTTCGAACAGCGGTACGGCCAGTTCGATCAACGACACCAGGGCGACCATCACGAAGACGATCATCGCGGTCGGCAGCAGTTCGGTCGGGTTCATGGCGGTTCTCCTCTTTGCTGGGAGAACGCCCGAGCCGGCGCGGACGTTACATCTCTTTTGCAGCGGGGGACGGTGCGGTGAAGCGGACTGCCGTGAGCTTGCGCGGCGCCAGAATGGAATGCAGCTCGCGGATGCGACCATCGGGGTCGATCTCGAAACGCAGCACCACCCGCGGCGCCATGGTCGCGCGGATCGGCGCGGTTTCGATTACAAGCGCTGGCAGGCCGTTCACGTCGCGAATCTCGAAGCGCGAGATCGGTCTTCGTCGGCGCGCCGTCTCGAGATGGAAGCGTGCGACGCGACTCTTTCCCACGAGCGGGGCGTGGAGCGCCGTGTATACCCCGGCTCCGTCGGTCACGGTCCGTACTCCCTCGGTCAGGAGGGCCTGGATCCCTTTGACGTCCTGGCGCATCAGGCAGTCGAGGAACGCCCGCAAGGCTCGGCGGGTCTCCGGCGCGACCTCGCGCATCGGCCGAGGGTCGAGTTGGAACGCGTCGAGACGGCGACGCGCACGATGGTGAAGGACGCGAATGTTGGCTTCGGAGGTGGCGAGCAACGTCGCCACTTCGCTTGCCGGATAGTCGAAGACGTCACACAGGATCAGTGCCGCGCGCGCCTTGGGTGTCAGCGCCTCGAGGGCGAGGAGAAACGCGTACGACACGCTCTCCATCCGTTCGTAGCTCGCCTCCACCCCGGCGCTCGGGTCGGTCATGGCCTCGAGCGGTTCCGTCTCGAGTGGAGAAGGAAGCCAGGAGCCGACGTAGGCGCGACGGCGCCGGGCGCGGAGGCGGTCGAGACTGAGATTGGTCGCGACCCTCACGAGCCAGCGCTGCCACTCCTCGTCGACGGCGCGTGGCGGTCGCTCGATCGCCCGTGCGAAGGTTTCTTGCAGAACCTCGTCGGCATCGGCCGCTACCCCGGTCAAGCGGTAGCACAGCCCCCACAGCATGCGGTGGCGGGCGTGGAAGGCCTGCTCGATCTGCTCGTGGCTCGGCATCGTCGCTGGCGATGTAACGCTGGCGGTCGGCCGAACGTTACACCCGTTCTGTCTCCGACGCCCTATCCCTCCCGCAGCCGCACGAGGAGGTAATGCAGCGTCTGAACGTAAAGGTCTTGAGGAGCAGCATTGACCGCCATCGGGGCGCGCCCGTTAGCTTAGGCGATGCCCGACACGCTTCGCATCGGCCGCACCATCGCCGAGTCGACGCCCGCCTTCGATCCCGCTGCCGCGGCCGCCCGACGGCGCGCCGAACGTCGTCGTGATCGTGCTCGACGATCTCGGCTTCGCGCAGCTCGGCTGCTTCGGCGGCGACGTCGACACGCCGGCGATCGACGCGCCTCGCCGCGGGCGGCCTGCGCTACCGGAGCTTCCACGTGACCGCGCTGTGCTCGCCGACGCGCGCCTGCGTGCTCACCGGTCGCAACCACCACGCCGTCGGCATGGGGTTCCTGACCGACATCCCGATCGGCTTCCCGGGCTACAACGGCCGCATCCCGCGCTCGGCGGCGACCCTGCCGCGCATCCTGCGCGACGCCGGCTACTCGACCTTCGCGGTCGGCAAGTGGCACCTGACGCCGCGCTGGGAGCAGTCGGCGTCGGGACCGTTCGACCGCTGGCCGCTCGGCCTCGGCTTCGAGCGCTACTACGGGTTCCTGACGGCGACACCAACCAGTGGACGCCCGAGCTGGTGAGCGACAACGGCTTCGTCGACCCGCCCGCGACGCCCGGAGCGAGGGCTACCACCTCACCGAGGACCTCGCCGACCGCGCCATCCGCCTGGTGCTCGATCAGCAGCAGGCGACGCCCGGCAAGCCCTTCTTCCTCTACTTCGCGACCGGGCGCGATGCACGCGCCGCACCAGGCGCCCGCCGCGTGGATCGACGCGCTTCCGCGGCCGCTACGACGGCGGCTGGGAGGCGTTCCGCGCGCGCGACCTTCGCCCGCCAGCAGGAGCTCGGCCTCGTGCGCGCGCGGCGCGACGCTGCCCGAGCACCCATCCTGGATCGCGCGACGTGGGGCGATCTCCCCGAGGACGAGCGCCGGCTCTACGCGCGCATGATGGAGGTGTACGCCGGCTTCCTCGCGCACACCGACGACCAGATCGGCCGCCTCCTCGACTTCCTGCGGGCGCGCGGCGCTGCTCGACGACACGCTGGTGCTGCTGCTCTCCGACAACGGCGCGAGCGCCGAGGGCGGTCCGCTCGGCTCGCACAACGAGCACCGCTTCACGCACGACCTGGTCGACGACCCGGCGGAGCTGCTGGCGCGCGCCGACGAGCTCGGCGGCCACCGCGCCTACAACCACTACGCGTGGGGCTGGGCGTGGGCCGGCAACACGCCCTTCCGGCTGTGGAAGCGCTTCGCCTGGCTCGGCGGCGTGCGCACGCCGCTCGTCGTCCACTGGCCGAAGGGCATCGCCGCGCGCGGCGAGGTGCGCGGCCAGTTCTGCCACGCCATCGACCTCATGCCGACCGTGCTCGACGCCGTCGGCATCGAGGCGCCGGCGGCGGTCGACGGCGTGCGCGCAGCAGCCGATCGACGGCGCGTCGCTGCGTGCGACCTTCGCCGACGCCGCGCGCCGCGATCCGCGCCGGACGCAGTACTTCGAGATGCTGGGCAGCCGGTCGCTCTGGCACGACGGCTGGAAGGCCACGACCGACCACGTCGGCCAGCAGCTCACCGTCGAGCGCGAGCGGTCGCCGGCAGCCACGACTTCGAGCAGGACCACTGGGCGCTCTTCCGGCTCGACGACGATCCCGCCGAGGCGCACGACCTCGCCGCCGAGCACCCCGAGGTGCTGCGCAGGCTCGTCGACTGTGGTGGGTCGAGGCGGGTCGCAACCAGGTGCTGCCGCTCGAGGACGGCTTCATCGGCCGCGCGGTCGCGCTCGAGCCGTCGCCGTGGGGCTTCCGCGGCCGGGCCGAGCTCGCGCCCGGCGGCGGGCCGGTGTCGCGAGACGATGCTGCCGCCGATGGGCGGCGGCTTTCGCCTGGCCGCGGAGATCGACGTACCGGACGGCGGCGCGAGCGGCGTCATCGCGGCGCTCGGCGACTGGCACAACGGCTGGGCGTCCTACTTCGTCGCCGGTCGCCCGGCCGTGCGATCAACCTGTTCGGCGACGCCGGTCCGGCTCGCCGGCGGCGCAGCCCCTCGCGCCGGGCCGCCAGCGCATCGAGGTCCTCTACCGCCGCACCGCCGGGCGGCGGCGGACCGCATCGCGCTCTGCGTCGACGGCACGGTCGTCGCCCGCGCCAGGTGCCCTCGACCTGCCCGTTCCGCTGGCAGATCGGCGGCGCCGGCCTGCTCGTCGGCCGCGACCGCGGCTTCCCGGTGTGCGACGACTACCAGCCGCCGGCGCCGTTCACGGGGCAGATCGACAAGGTGGTGCTCGACGCGCTCCTGCTGCTGCCGCGCGACGTGCAGGCCGAGATCGAGACCTTGCTACGCCACGAGTGAGGTTCTTCAAGAATCTGTAAACGCGAACGGCTGCGACATAATCCCAGAAACATACCGTATACTGCGGATCGTCCGTCGGGTCGCCGAGCACTGCTCCGATGGTTGCGTGGATTTGCTGCGAAGCGTTTCGTAAGCTCCCACGAATGCGGCCGCATCTCGGAGGGTACGCTCGCCGGTGTGTGTGCGTTTCAGGGCGCCGCGGACATCATGATCCTCCCCGTGCAATGACGTCTCCGCCCGCCGAGCCGCGCCGCAACGCCTCCGCCGAGGACTGGATGGCCGAGATTGAGAGCCGGCTCGCCCAGGAACGCCCGTTCCAGGCGTACGACCTCTGGAAGCAGGCGCAGACGGAGTATCCGGGGCACGTGGAGCTCGCGCTGCTGGGGGTGCTGGCTCTCGTGAAGGGTCGCTCCATACGCAGCGCTCGCGTCGCGCGCGCCAGCCTCTCGGTCGATGAGCGCACTGCCTCGCTCCGTGCCCGCGTGCTCGCCGCCGAGGTGACGCGGCTGTGCTGGGAGATCGAAGGCCTCCCCGACGACCTCGCGGAGGCGTACCGGCGGTATTCAGGGCTGTTCGAGGACACCCGGGATCCGCTCCACGGCGTCCAGGCCGCGCTACTCGCCCACCGCAGCGGGCGCGGCGACGAGGCCCGGACCATCGCCCTCTCCCTGCGCACCGCCCGCTCGGAACTCCTGCCGCGTCAAGAGTCCGAAGGCCGCCGGTACGCGATGGTCCTCGGCCACGCCGCCCTGCTCCTCGGTGACACCGGCGCCGCCGTCGACCACTACCGGACCGGTGCCGGCGACGATCGCTCCGACTACCAAACCATCGTCGAGGCTCTCCGCGTCGTACGCACCTTGTCCGCCAGCGGCGTCGACGTCTCCGGCGACATCCACGCGATCCTGTCGCCCCCGACCGTCGTCATCTTCGGCGGCCAGTTGCTCGATCCGCCCGGGCTGGACGAGCCGCTGTTCCCTCCGCGCAAGGAACACGCCGTCGCCGCCGCGATCGCCGCCGTGCTCGACAGGATCGACGCCCGTATCGGCTACTGCAGCGCGGCCTGCGGCTCCGACCTGCTGTTCGCCGAGGCGCTGCTCGCACGCGGCGGCGAGGTCCACGTGCTCCTGCCGTGCAGACTCGAGGACTTCGTCGCAGCGCGCGTCGCGTACGCCGGACGTGATTGGGTCGACAGATTCCATACCGTTCTGCAGTCCGCCGCCGAGGTCCGATACGCCACGGGCGAGCGCTACCTCGGCCACGACGCGCTCTTTCGGTTCGGCAACGACATGATCGTGGGCCGCGGCTGGATCCGCTCCGAACTGCTGCTGACCGAGCCCCATCTGCTCGCGGTGTGGGACTATCGGGCCACCGGGGGCCCGGGCACGCCGGCCGACCTCATCGACCATTGGGCCGACATCGCGACCCTCCATCTCGTCGACCTCGACGATCTCCCCGAGGGAGAGGGCCCCGACGCCACGCCCGAAGCCCCGGTGATCGATCGGCTCGAACCGCAGCGCGAGGTCAACGCGATGCTGTTCGCCGATGTCGTGGGGTACAGCAAGCTCGGCGAGGAGCACCTGCCCGCGTTCATCGCCGTGTTGAAGCGTGTTCAGGAGCGATTCGAGGCGGCCGGCGTGGCACCCCTGCTCGTCGAGGCCTGGGGCGACGCCCTGTACATCGTGATCCCGTCGGCCCGCGAGATGTTGCGCTGCGCGTTCGTGCTGCGACAGGCGTTCCTCGACGTCGACCCCGCCGAGTTCGATCTGCCGGTGCGCCTCGCCGTGCGCATCGGCCTGCACGCCGGCCCGGTCTTCCCGCTCGTCCACCCGATGAGCGGACGCGTGATGTATTCTGGCAGCCAGGTCAACCGCGCAGCCCGCGTCGAGGCGATCACGATGCCCGGCGAGGTGTACGCGTCGACCGAGTACGTGGCCCTGCTCACTGCCGAGGAGAACGCGTGGCGCCACGAGCTGAAGTTCAGCAACGTCGCGTGGAAACCGTGGTACCGCTGGGACTACCTCGGCGTGCTCGACCTCCCCAAGAGCTTCGGGCAGCAGGCGATCTACCACCTCGTCCCGCTGGGGTCGTGAGATGGTGGGGTCACCCTGGCGTCGTGTGTGGTGGACGTGAGCCTGCTCAAAGGGCGACTGTGACGCGCAGGAAGGTCGCAGGAATCGACGTGGCGTCTTTGGCCTCGCTCCTGTTCTGGCGCTCGAAGAGAGCCTCGAGCTCCTGCTGAAGATCCGCGCCTTTGCCGGTCTGTTCTGCAGCGGCGAACGCATTCATCGTGGGCCCGTAGTAGTTTCTGAAGTCAGCGACAAACGCAGATGCCGCGCCGGGAAACCTGAAGGTATACGTGTCTCTGGAGAACGAAATCTTCTCGCCTGGAACCCCCGCTGCCGCAAATCGCTCGATCACGTTGCTCTCGATCCCCCACGTCATAGGGCTGACAAAGCCCTCGGGCGGTGGCGGCGAGTAGGAGGAGCTGATTTTCAGGATCTGCGCGACGAGCGTCGGATCGCCGGGAATCCAGTTCCCCATGACGATCCGGCCGCCGGGCCGGGTCACGCGAACCATCTCCTTGGCCACATCGAACGGTTTGGGCGCGAACATGGCTCCGAAGATGCTGACAACGAGGTCGAAGCTCTGATCGGCGAGTTCATTCAGATTGCTTGCATCGCCTTCCTGGAACCGGCAGTTCGTCAAGCCCTCTTCCTGCGCGCGTCTGTTCCCGGCTTCGACAAGATTTCTCGCGATATCGACGCCGAGGACGTCGGCGCCCAGCCTGGCCGCCGGCAGGGCCGTCGTCCCGTCGCCGCATCCCAGGTCCAGCACCTTCAATCCCGCAGTGATGCCGAGTCCGGCGACGAGAGCCTCTCCGCTCTCTCGCATGCTCGCCGCGATGCGCGTGAAGTCACCCTTTTCCCACAGTGCCTTGTTCGGATTCATGTAACGTTGTCCCTCCGAGACGGCGCTTAGTGTCCGAGGGCCAACCGGCCACCGGATCTTCCCGTTCACTATCGAAGCGGCACCGCAACGCCCTTAAAACGGCCAGCGCACCAGCCCAGATCCAATCGAGGTTGAATCACGCGGTACACAGGAATGCGAGCCCAGCTTGCGACAGGCGACCCACGCGGCCAGCATCATCACGATGAGATACGCCGGTGCCCAGTGAAGGTTGCCTGAGTCGGATCGCCCGGACAGGGCATGGGACAAATCGGTCGCGGCGGAGACGGGGAAACCGGCGCTACAAGTAGGGTTGCGGCGCAAGGCGCCCTTCTGTAGACACATAGTATCTACGTATTGGAGGCCAGGGATGCGGCGACGAGTGCAACGATGGGGCAACAGCTTGGCAGTCCGGATCCCGACCGACGTGGCGAAGGCCTGTGATCTGTTAGAGGGCACCGAGTTGGAGGTCCGAAACGAGAAGGGGACCGTCGTCCTTGTTCCCGACCGGCCACGGAAGCGCCAGTACGCCCTTGTCGATCTGGTGAGCCGCATCACGAGACGTAACAGACACGAAGCGATAGATTTCGGTCGTCCCGTCGGCCGAGAGATCTGGTGACCTCCCGAGGACGGTATGTTCCCGAGCGCGGAGACATCGTGAAGATGAGCTTCGATCCGCAATCGGGACACGAGCAAGCGGGCTGGAGACCGGCGCTCGTCATCTCGCCGGCCCTCTACAATCGGGCGAGCAGTCTTGCCCTGCTCTGCCCCATCACGTCTCGTGCAAAGGGGTATCCCTTCGAGGTGGCTCTGCCTGCGGGCCTGGTCGTGTCCGGCGCCGTTCTTGCTGATCAGATCCGATCGCTTGACTGGCGGGCACGCAAGTCAAGGTTGGTGGAACGGGCTCCAGTTTCAGTGGTTCGTGAAGTCCTCGCCCGCCTGGCGCCTCTCGTGATCTGAAACGGAGCCGCGAAATCTGCCGAACGGCCGGCGCTGGGGCATTGGAAGCGTCCCCGACGGGGTTTGTGCCTTACCACAGCAGCCGATCCGCATGGTTCTGACGGTGAAGCAGACGGCCTGAGGCGCCTACACGAACAATCGGCCACCGTCTGAATATCACTATTCGTCGAGGTGCTCGCGCACGAACATCTTGAGCATCGTCCGGTAGCCGGACTTGGGACGACGGTGATGCCGTGCGCCGCCACTTTGACATTGCCGGCGCGCGGTTGAAGCGCTAGGCTCCGCCCGTCAGCGGGTTTGGAGCAACACCCTTCGTCCACCCCCTTTACGGAGGTCAAATGCCCGACGCCCGTGCGCCACGCGCGCCGCTCGAGATCATCGACCCTGCCTGGTACGGGACGCACGGCCCGCCCCACGCGGTCTGGGCGCGGTTGCGGCGGGAAGCGCCCGTGGCCTACTGCGAGCCGCCCGGCATGTTGCCGTTCTGGGCCATCACGCGCCACGAGGATATCGTGCGGATCTCTCGCGACCCGGAGCGGTTCCGCAACGCGCCGCGACTCGCCGTCTTTCCCGAGGAGCAATTCGAGACTGAGAACTTCCCGGTGCGCCATCTGCTCAACATGGATCCGCCCGAGCACCGCGACTACCGTCGGGTGCTTTCCGGCCACTTCACGCCGCGCGTTCTCGAATGCAAGCGCACGACCGTCGAGCGACTGGTCGATGAGATCCTCGACGGCGTGCGCGGGCGCGACGAGATCGACTTCGTCACTGACGTCGCCGCCGTGATGCCGATCGCCGTGATCGCCGAGATGCTGGGCCTCCCGCACGAGGATCGTCCCCTCTTCTTCCGCTGGACCAACGAGACGCTCGGCGCGACGGACCCCGAGTATCAGGAAGGGGAGAGCGTTCACGCGACCACCGAACGGGCGATCCGTGCGCAGCAGCAGTACTTCGCGCGCATGGTTGAGCGGCGGCGCCGGACGCCCACTGACGACTTCATCGGGATTCTCGCCAACGCCAAGCTCGACGGCAAATGGATCCCGGAGTTCGAGCTGCTCTCGTACCTGATTCTGCTCGTGGTGGCGGGCAACGAGACGACACGAAACGCCGCGAGCGGCGGGCTCCTGGCGTTGATCGAGAACCCCGACGAGCTGGCGAAACTCCGCCGCGACCCCACGCTGGTAGCGGTCACGACCGAGGAGGTCGTGCGCTGGGTCACACCGGTGAACCAGTTCTGCCGGACACCGGTTGTGGACGTGGAGCTACACGGGCAGCGGATCGGCGCCGGCGAGTATCTGTGCCTCTTCTACGGGTCGGCCAATCGTGACGAGGCGGTCTTCGAGGATCCCTTCTCGTTTCGCGTCGACCGCGATCCCAATTGGCATATCGGCTTTGGCATTGGTGAGCATGTGTGCCTGGGAGCACACCTCGCGCGTCTGGAGCTCCAATCGCTCTTTCGCGCGCTCGTCGAACGGCTCGATCACCTCGAGCTTGCCGGCCCCCCCGAACGTCTCCAATCGAGCTTCATCAGCGGCATCAAGCATCTGCCGGTGCGGCTCACGTTGCGGCGTTGAAGAACGACTGACGTCGGGGGACTCGAAGGGGAGGTCTTCGACCACTGCCTGCTCGTGATGGAGCACCTGGAAGGTCAAATCGCGACGGTCGAGACCCAGCTCGCCGTGCTCGCCGAGCGCCCACCCTATCGCGAACCCGTCGGCTGACTGCGCTGTTTCCGCGGTATCGATACCGTCACGGCGCTCCCGCTGGTCACCGAACTCTATGCCTTCCACCGGTTCACGCGGCCCCGGGCGACTGGGGCAACCCGCGGATATCAGAGTGACGCGTCGTCGACGATCAAGGCTCGTCCGTCGCCTTCATCACCTCCACCGTGGACGTGACAATGACGATCACCTACGACGAGCCTTGACGCCGGTCGTTCCATATCAGTCAGCCTTGTCCTTGAACTGCCCAGGGGGACCGGCTGTGTTCTTGATAGCGGGCGCGCTGTAGGTGGCCTCCCAACACTCACCATCGCTGTTCACTAGCTGGACCGTGATCGGCTGCGAGACGGGGATCGAGGGCATCACCAAATTGGCGCCCTTGCCCTTGACGATGATCTTCGCCTTGCCGGTCAATCCCTCTTTCAAGAGAATCTGCGCCAGGCCCTCGGGCGTGCGGTTGTTCTTGTACTTGAAGCCCGTCGCTATTTCGGACCACCCGCACGTGGGCCCCGACGGCGCTAGTGCATGGCCGATCAACGTGGAGGCTCCGTCGTAGATACAAAGCAAGTAGTCGGTAGTCGTCAGCGGCGAGCTGTAGTCCGCCTTCAAGGTCGCCGAGCCTTTCCTCCACTTCCAGAGCAGCTTGTTCTTTTGAGGATCGCCCGTCTGCTCCTCCAGGATCAGCAGGGCCTGCTCTCGGATTGCCGGTGTGCGACAACCAGCTACAGGCGCGACCGCACAGCTCGGTGTAGCCGCCGTCGGGTCGATTCTTCCGATCTGGCGGGCGGTCTGCTCCGTGAACCAGAGGTTGCCGTCCGGGCCGGCGGTGATGCTGATGGGTCCGCTGAAGGCGGTGGGGATGCCGTACTCCGTGAACACGCCGCTGGTCGACACCTTCCCGATCTGACCGGCGAATTGCTCCGTGAACCAGAGGTTGCCGTCCGGGCCGGCGGTGATGCCAGCGGGCCGACTGTTGGCGGTGGGGATGGGGTACTCCGTGAAGGTGCCGCTGGTCGTCACCTTCCCGATCTGGTTGGCACCAAGTTCCGTGAACCAGAGGCTGCCGTCCGGGCCGGCGGTGATGCTTAAGGGCCCACTGTTGGCGGTGGGGATGGGGTACTCCGTGAAGGTGCCGCTGGTCGTCACCTTCCCGATTTCACCGGAAAAGAACTGCGTGAACCAGAGGTTGCCGTCCGGGCCGGTGGTGATGTCATAGGAGTAACTGTTGGCGGTGGGGATGGGGTACTCCGTGAAGGTGCCGCTGGTCGTCACCTTCCCGATCTGGTTGGCACCAAGTTCCGTGAACCAGAGGTTGCCGTCGGGTCCGCTGGTAATGCCAGTCGGCCCACTATTGGCGGTCGGGACGACATACTCGGTGAAGGTGCCGGTGGGTGTCACCTTTCCGATTTTGTTGGCGCCGCGCGCTGTGAACCAGAGATTGCCGTCCGGACCGGTGGTGATGCCGAAGGGGTCGCTGTCGGCGGTGGGGATGCCGTACCTGGTGACGATACCGGTCGGCGTCATCCTCCCGATCCGTTCGGCTTCCGTGAACCAGAGGTTGCCGTCGGGACCAGTGGTGATGCCTGAGGTTACGTTGACAGGGTACTCAGCAACGCAGTCTGCACCAACAGCAGTGGCGCTCATGATAGTTCCACCGGCAAGAGTGATCGACAGCGCTGCCAGACGCGAGACGGAAGCCGTGACAAAACGAAGTAGTTCCATTGGCGGCTCCTCCTTGGGTCCAGAACCGGTTTGTGGCGCCGCAGCAGCCTGATTCTACCCCTGCGTTGGCGTCAAAGAAATCCCCATCTCTTGCGCCCCGCGCCGGCTTTCCCGGAGGCTCCAATCCTTGAGAGGATGGAGCCATGGGACGACGCGAGCAGGTTCTCACCGGAGGTGCGGGAGCGGGCGGTGCGGCTGGTGCTGGCGAGCAGCAGGACGAGCACGACTCGCAGTGGGCGGCGATCGAGTCGATCGCGGGGAAGATCGGCTGCACGGCGGAGACGCTGCGGAAGTGGGTGCGGCAGGCCGAGCGTGACGACGGCAAGCGGCCGGGGCTGACGACGGAGCGAGCGCGAGCGGCTGCAGGAGCTGGAGCGCGAGAATCGGGAGCTGAGGCGCGCGAACGAGATCCTGCGCAAGGCGTCGGCGTATTTCGCCCAGGCGGAGCTCGACCGCCGACCGAAGTGATGGTGGCGTTCATCGACGAGCACCGGGACGCGTACGGGGTCGAGCCGATCTGCGCGCAGCTGCCGATCGCCCCGTCGACGTACTACGCGCGCAAGGCCCAGGAGCAGCGATCCGGCGCGGCGGTCCGGCCCGCGCGCAGCGCGATGCGACGCTGCGCGTGGAGATCCAGCGCGTCTGGGACGAGAACTTCCGCGTCTACGGCGCCGAGAAGGTCTGGCGGCAGCTCGGCCGCGAAGGCGATCGCGTCGCGCGCTGCACGGTCGAGCGCCTGATGCGCGCCATGGGCCTGCGGGGCGCGATCGCGCGGCCGGGCGTTCAAGATCACGACGATCGCGCGACGACGCGACGGCGCGGCCGGCCGATCTCGTGCAGCGCGCGTTCACGGCCGACGCGCCCGAATCGAGCTCTGGGTCGCCGACCTCACCTACGTCGCGACCTGGCGCGGCTTCGTCTACGTCGCCTTCGTCATCGACGTGTTCGCGCGCACGGATCGTCGGCTGGCGCGTGTCGACGTCGCTGCGCACGCGACCTCGCGCTCGATGCGCTGGAGCAGGCGCTCCACGCCCGGCCCGGATCGCGACGGCCTCGTGCATCACAGCGATCGCGGCGTGCAATACCTCTCGATTCGCTACACCGAGCGCCTGGCCGACGCCGGCATCGAGCCGTCCGTCGGCAAGCGTCGGCGACTCCTACGACAATGCCCTCGCCGAGATCGGTGATCGGCCTGTACAAGACCGAGGTGATCCGCCGGCAGGCCCGTGGCGCCACGTCGAGGCCGTCGAGTTCGCGACGCTCGCGTGGGTCGACTGGTTCAACAACCGGCGGCTGCTCGAGCCGCTCGGCTACGTGCCGCCGGCCGAGTTCGAGGAAGCCTACTACCGAACACGCAGCAAGAGACTCCAGCCATGGGGGCCGGACTCATGTAACGAGTCTCCGGAGAACCCGGGGCGGTTCACGCTTCGTGAGGTCGGGAATGGGATGATCCTGGGATGCAACTCGTCGTGCGGGTCCCACAATTCGCTCCATTGTGGAACAGAATCCCCACTACGGACACCCTACCCTGCGACCGCCTCGTGCTACCGATCACGCTGGAGAGCAAGTCTCACTGCGCCTTCTGAGACCCCGAGCTGCTTTGCGGCAGCCCGATAGCTCGCACCCTCGGCAAGAAGCGGTCTCAAGCGTGCTGCGTCCCTGATACCCCGCGGAGTAGGAACGTACCGCCTCTAAGCCAAGTGACGTTCGGCAGGATTCGCGCCGCGGCGACTGTCGTATGTTGATCCTCTCTCACGGCCCACCTGGACCACTGCTCGCATGGTTGAACGCTAGGGACTTGCTCCAGGAAGGCTGAGGCGGCGTGACAAGCAAACGCCGACTCCAACCAGGGATCGCCCGACCTACTACCGCGCAGCGTTGGCACCAGAGCGTCTGTATTTCGTCTTCTCCGTCGCCCTGAGACGCGTTTCGGTGGTTCACCTGCGGGGGAATGACGTCGTCCGCGGCGGGGAGCAGGGGCCGAGATATTGACGAGCTGCACCGCGATCTGTCGATCCTGCGCGATCGGCATCACCGGGGATCGGGCAGTTCGTGCCCGCGCCCCTTGATCCGCTCCTCGAGATCCTCCGAGCGGCCCGGATCGTAGCGTCACCTTCTTGAGACCGTCGGGTATGAGACCGAGCTCGCGAAATGTGAACCCTTCGCCTTGCCGCTCGATCGCCAGCATCGGCGTCCGGCGCAGTTGCCGCAGGCGTCGCCACCATCGCCTTGAGGCGCTGCGGGACTCCGGCGACGTATCCCAGACAGTACCGTATACTCGTATCGCCCGTCGAATCACCGAGATCTCCTCCGGTGGTCGCGTCTTCGAGCCTCGCAGACTCTGGGCAAATGCAGCCCCTCACGTGCTCCGGGATATTGGAGTTTGCTCAGGCGGGGCGAGGCGGCCTTCTCGAGCGCTTCCAGTGCGACCAGCGTTCACCACATTCCGTTCCCCTTACTACCCGGAGCGTAACCGTAGCAGACGCTATCCGCGTTACCGGGTAGCATCGTCCACCGTCAGCCCGGGTCTCGCGTGATTCCTCGTCCTGCGAATGATCCGGGTCGGCTATTGGAGCAGCCTGTATCGGCGGATTCGAGCGTTCCCAACGGTTGCCAGTGGAGCCAGTCCTGTGACTGCGCGAGATAGACTTGCTCGGGAACGCTGAGGCCGCGTGATCGACCGCCTCAAAAGGCAATCCCGCCTTGAATCAACGCACCGCCGGCCCTCCTACTACCGCGTGAGGTTGGAACCCGTAGAGCGTTGTCGACGCTATCGCGTGAGATCGTCCGTCACGCTCGCTACGTGCGCGCCACCGATACGATGGCGGTGACCTGGAGTTCCCAGGATTTAGTGGACAGGTAGTATCGGCCCTTAGCAACGGAGGGCCGAGCCAATGACCACGCGACTGAGTGCTGGGCGAGTCCGCAAGACCTACGAGTTCATCAAGGCCAATCGCAAGCAGTACGGCGTGCATGCGTGTCCTCTCCCGAGCGGCTACTACGACTGGCTCAAGCAGCCGATCTCGAACCGGGGCAAAGAAGATGCTCGACTCCTGCGACTCATTCGAGCCTCGTTCGTCGCGAGTCAGGGCATCTACGGTGCGCCGCGGGTCTTTCTCGATCTGCGAGAGGCGGGCGAGACCTGCAGCAAGCATCGCGTCGAGCGTCTCATGCGGCTGAACGGGCTGCGTGCGCTGCACGGTTACCGAACGCGTCGCTGGTCGGTGGGTAAGCCCTCGGTACTGATCCCAAACACCCTGCAACGGCAGTTCACGGTGACGCGTCCCAACAAGGCCTGGGTCACGGACATTACCTATATTCGGACGTGGCAAGGGTGGTTGTATCTGGCTGTCGTCATGGATCTGTTCTCGCGCAAGGTCGTCGGCTGGTCTGCCGGTCCCACGATCCATCGCGAGCTCGTCTTGAACGCCGTGATGATGGCCGTACGGCGACGACGGCCGCGAGGGACGTTGATTCATTCGGATCAAGGCACGCAGTACGGCAGCGATGCGTGGCGGCGCTTCTGCCGATCGAGTCACCTCGAGCCAAGCATGAGCCGCAAAGGCAACTGCTGGGACAATGCCGTCGCCGAATCTTTCTTCAGCAGTTTGAAGAAGGAGCGAATCAAGAAACACATCTACCACACCCGAGAGCACGCGCTCGCAGACGTCTCTGACTACATCGATTCGTTCTACAATCGAATCCGTCGACACAGTCATCTTGGTGGAGTCAGCCCGGAGCAGTTCGAAGCGGCTCACAAGTGCTCAAAGCGGAGTGTCCACTAAATCCTGGGAAACTCCAGTATGGAACCCACCGGCGAGAGCTACAACGTATCTGACCCGAATGGTCGTGCGCGAAGATGTGGCGCAAGAGCTTGTGCAGGAGACCGCGGTGCGCGCGCTCGAGGCCTCGCGGTTGCCCGACGATCCCCGGGAGCTCCGCGCCTGGCTCTTTCGTATCGCCACCAATCTCGCGATCGACCATCTACGCCGTCATTCGACGTTCAAGGAATCGTTGCTCCTCGACACCAAGGAACGTGCGTCTCGAGACGAAGCATTCGTCGCGGAGAGTCGACTGCTGCGTGGCTCGCCGGAGGTGAAGTCGATCGCGCGTGAGCACCTGGTGATTTGCTTCGCGTGTACGCTGCGCAATCTGCGGCCGGAGCAGTCGGCCGCTTTGCTGCTGAAGGAAGTCTACGGCTTCACCGTCGCGGAGACCGGCGAGCTGATGGGGGCGACGTTCGGGCAGGTGAAGAACTGGATTCAAACGGCGCGCGCCACGCTCGAAGCAAAATATGCGCAGACCTGCGCGCTCGTTGCACAGAAAGGTGTCTGCTATCAGTGTGTCGAACTCGATGGGTTCTTCGACGCGAACCGCGGTGATCCCCTCGCTGGGACCGCCGGAGATCTAGACGCGCGCCTCGCGATCCTTAGGGAGCGCAAGGACACCCCGTTGGGACCGTGGCACCGGCTGATGATGCGTCTCGTAGACGAAGTGCTTGACGAGTCGTGAAATGATGGAGCCGAGCCGAAGTGTCGCGGCGCTCCTCGATCTGTTCGTGGAAGCAGCTGGTGGTCGCTCCCGCTGGGAGGCGGCGACCCACGTCGAGGCCGAGGTGTCGTGGGCTGGTCCGGCCTTCACGATGCACTGCCGGCCGCAGCCGCTCGCGATATGTCTTCTGTTGCTATTGTGGCTGGGCGCAACCGAGGTCTCGGCTGACGTCCAACCCGGCGACGTCATCCAGCCATCGAGCGCGGAGCGAGTGAGGGACCTCGTATCATCGGGTGTGTTTTGGTGTGTGGAGCGTGGTCTCCCGATGAGAGTGATTGCGTCGCGATCGTTCGAGTGGCCGCCCGCATACAAGGAAGCCACAGAGAAATACTCGTCCCAAGTGCGACTCGCCACCGATGGGCTTCATCTCGAGGGCTACGTCGCGGGCGCCCGTTTCCGCACATCGATGCCAATGATCCGCAAATCGCCAATAAGCTGATCTGGAATTTCAACTACAAGTTCTACAATGGCGACGATTTCGACCTCCGCAACTTCGACGCTGATACTGGATCCATTACAGCCGACCGCGAGCTCGCCATCGAGCGTCACTTCCTGATCGCGCACTTCCGGCGGCTTTGGCACGTCAACCGGCTCTACGTCGACCCGAAGCCTAACCTAGTCCCGAACACGGAAGAGATAGCGTATAAAGAGACGCTCCACCCACTGATCGAGCCGTTCGACCTGAAGGGCGTCGGCTTTACCTACTACCGTTACCTCGATCCGGAGCGGCAGGACGACAGCTGGCTCTACTTGCCAACGCTACGGCGGGTGCGTCGGCTATCAACCGCCCAGCGTTCCGACGCACTCTTCGGCCAGGAGTTCGATCAGGACAGCTACTACGGGTACAGTGGACAGCCGGCCTGGACGGACTGGCGATTCCTCGGCGAGAAGGAGATGCTCGCGGTTTGGCAGGCCCAGAACTTCCCGACGCAATGGGCGCCGCCCCCGGCTGACTGGGCGTTCGACGAGGTGTGGGAGAAACGCCCCGTCTACGTGGTCGAGGGAGTATCGAAGCTTCCGCAGTACGCGTACTCCAAACGGGTCCTTATGATCGACAAGGAGCTCTACGGGATTCCGTACGCGGACATGTACGACCGGGCCGGTGAGCTTTGGAAAGTCATCATCCATTCCGCCAAGGTTGGGACGAAAACGATTCCGACGGCGACGAAAGCCTCCTACCCCTACAACATGGCGTTCGCGTCCGCGATCACGATGGTCGACATCCAGCTCGGACACGCGACGCGTGTCGCGTTGCCGAGCCACCGCTTTCCCGGCGAGGAGGGATGGTACTACAACTTTGGAGACGAGATGGGGACGACCGCAGAGCAGTTCTCGATCGCCGAGCTCATTCGCGCCGGCAATTGAAAAGCACGCCGGTTTCCGCAGCGCGGCTCGCCAAGAAGCGAGCCCTGTCCGGCGACCGATCGATTGTGGATCGCGAAACAGCAAGCGCCGGGATCACGCCGATGCAGGCAACGGCCGGAGCCTGATGCAATCGTCCATCACCCCAGCGAAGCGTCCGATCCAGCCGCCTGTTTTTTTGTCGGGGATGTCAGTCCTTCCTTGATTCCTTCCTTGCAGAGGGTCCGAAGACGATGAACGTCGGCTCCGAAAGGCCGCCGCTGCCCGCGGCGACGAACTCGCCGACGAATGCGCCGGTGGTGCCGTCGTACTCCAGCACCGCGTTGCCCAGCTCGCTTGCGACGAAGAGGTTGCCGTTCGGGCCGAACGCCATGCCCTCGGCCTCATTGAGGCCGCCGAGGCCGGCGGTGATGAAGACGCCTTCGAAGGCGCCGGTCGTGCCGTCGTAGCGCTTGACCTCGCTCGTCGCTGCGCTGCTGAGGAACAGGTCGCCGTCGGGGCCGAAGACCAGGCCGGTCGGATCCAGGATGTTGCTGCTCGCTGCCGGGACGAACTTGTCGACGAACGAGTTGTTCGCTGGGTTGTAGCGAAGGACCTCGCCGGGTCCTTGTTCCGGAGTGCTGGCGACATAGAGCAGGCCATCCGGTCCGAAGGCCATGCGCTTCGGGGTCGTCGAGCCCGGCCGCGTTGGCAGGATCGACAACGGCCTCGAAGGCGCCGGTGGCGCCGTCGAAGCGGAGGATCTGGTTGCCGCCGCCGTCGTCGGTGAGGCCCGAGCCGACGAACAGATCGTTGCCGGGCCCGCCGAAGGCGATGCCGGCCGGGTCGACCAGGCCGTGGCCGCTGGCGAAGACATCGATGAACTTGCCGGTCTCTCCGTCGTAACGAAGCACTTCATCGCTGCGGCTGCTGACGTACAGGTTGCCGTCGGGACCGAAGGCGATGCCCTCGGGCTCGATGAGGCCGCCACGGCGGGCGAACTTGCGCTCAAAGGCGCCGGTCTCGCCGTCGTACGCCAGGACGCTGTCCGTGTCGCCGCTGCTGACGTAGAGAGAGACGTCGTCGTCCTCGTGACCGGCGGCCGAGGCGGGCGCCGAGGTCAGGGTCACGGCGCTGCCGCCAAGGGCGATCAGCGCTGCCAAAGCGAGAACCAGGTAGGTGCGCTTCGCGGTGGTCATTCGTCTCTCCTTTCCCATATAGGTCCGCCCGTCGGTCGAAGACGACTTCGAGGACCTGCATCCCCACCTGGGCTATCCACAGGCTTCGGCTGCGATGGCGGCCACGAAGGCGAGTACTGCCAGGGGTGTCCTGCTCAGCCTCGATGTTCATGGCCAGTCCTTCCATTCCGATCGTGATCTCCCGGTCTCTGGTAGGCAACCGTGTCGCTCTCGTCGCACGCGGTCGCGAGATGTGCTTGCCGGAGCTGATGCGCGGGTCGGGCGAGAGCACTCTGGTGC